>CAWHKW010000014.1:0-215463 GCA_963829995.1 uncultured beta proteobacterium
ACGCTTTCACCCGATCAGAGCAGTCTTTGACCTAGCCGGCCGGCAACGCGCTGTGCGTCTTCAACGATTGCTGAATGCTGCAATTCCGTGCCGTTAATCAACACGCCGGAACTTCCCGCCGAGGCCCAACCATCGTCAAGCGCCTGTTCGCCCATTGCGCTTCCGGATGCATGAGTCAACTGCTGCTTGAGTTCGCTATGCACGGCCTCCCATATAAACGGCGTTTCGACCTTGGACGACGCTCGACTTCGCCGACAAAGCGCGACGTCAGCTCAGTCACGCTATCCAAAGATTCCCACCACGGCGCACTGCGCGCCACCGGCTGGATGCGAGCCATGTCTGTGCTGAGAGTGTCAATGGGCATCGACTTGCGTGCCGTAGGTAGCGTGCGTGCCCATCCGTCTGCCGCGTCGCCGAAGTTAGCCGCGCTCCCGCCCGCCAGCGCAAGCGCGTGCGGTGCGCCGAAGATCATGTCACTCACCGCGTCACTCGCAGCGCTCGGTTCGCTGCTACTCGTGCTAGCAGCCAACTCGGATTTAGATTGTTCCCAGAATCCCATGAACGATTTGAGGTTTCGTTGCGTGACGGTCTGCAACGCAGAAACATCGGGCGAGTAGGGCATCGGAGCGAGAGCGACCATCTGCGCGACGCCATCATCAACGGCCATTGTGCGCATCGGTCGCAGCGGATTGATCTGGTCCGCATCGCCTACTTCGAGGTGCATGGCGCTGGTAGCAGCGAGGCTGCTGGCACCGAACGAGTCGAGTGGCCAGCGCGTGAGCGTCGGATTAGCGACGCGCCATGCATCAAAGGCGCTCACCAGCGACGCCATGTTGAGCGTCTCGACTTGCGTCGGTGTTCCGGCTTGGCCCGGTACCCATGCAGCGTCGCCAATGATCTTCAGCGTGCCGACGTTGCGCACAGTCGTGGTCGCATACCAATTCTTCAGAGTGATGGTTTCGCTCGCTCCCAGATCGATGATCAGGTCGTTGCCAGTCTTGATCAGCCCCATCGCGGACTTGGCAATACCATTCGATACTTCCAGCACATCGTTGGCCGCCGTGCCGCTGCTGTTGAAGGTGTCGACTCCATGACCACGAGCCATAGCGATGCGGTCGATGCCGGTGCTGGTGACGTTAAGCGTGTCGTTGCCTGCGCCACCGATGAACACATTGGCGCCGGCCGAATCAGTTAGCGTGTCGTTACCGGCACCGCCGTTCAGCACGTTGGCGCCGCTATTGCCCGTAATGACGTTGTTGAGCGTGTTGCCGGTACCGTTGATCGCGGCAGTTCCGGTCAGGGTAAGGTTTTCGAGAGTCGCACCAAGGACGTAGGTAATTGACGACTGAACGCTATCTGTTCCTTCGCCCGCAAGTTCAGTAATTACATCGCCGGCGGCATCAACGACGTAGGTGTCGTCGCCGAGACCTCCGACCAACGTATCGGCTCCCGCGCCACCATTCAAGGTGTCGTTACCCGCGCCACCCGTCAATGTGTTGGCCGCCGCATTGCCGGTCAGCACGTTGTTGAGCGTGTTGCCGGTGCCGTTGAGCGCGATGTGCCGGTCAGCGTCAGGTTTTCGAGATTGGCGCCGAGAGTCCAGCTAATCGATGCTTGCACGGTGTCGGTGCCTTCGCTCACCAGTTCCGTGACGACATCACCGGCGTTATCAACGACGAAGATGTCGTTACCTGTCCCACCGATTAGTGTGTCGATGCCGGCGCCACCGTTCAGCGTGTCGTTGCCTGCACCGCCCGAAAGCGTGTTGGCAGCGGCATTGCCCGTCAGCACGTTGTTCAGCGTGTTGCCAGTGCCGTTGACCGCCGCGGTGCCCGTCAACGTCAGGTTTTCAACGTTCGTGCCGAGCGTCCAGGTGATTGCGGACTGGATCGTGTCGGTGCCCTCGGCGGCCAGTTCGGTCACGATGTCGCCGACGACATCGACTACATAAATGTCGTCCCCAATTCCTCCGATCAGGGTGTCGATCCCCGCTCCACCATTAAGCGTGTCGTTACCCGCGCCACCCGTCAACGTGTTGGCCGCCGCATTGCCGGTCAGCGCGTTGTTGAGCGTATTGCCGGTGCCGTTGATGGCCGTGGTCCCGGTCAGGGTCAGGTTCTCGACCTCGCTAGCGAGTGTCCAGGTGATCGATGATTGAACGGAATCCGTGCCTTCGCCCACCAGTTCCGTTGTGACGTCTCCGATGTTGTCGACAACGAAAATGTCATTGCCTGTTCCACCGATCATCGTGTCGATGCCGGCGCCGCCGCTTATGGTGTCGTTACCGGCACCGCCGCTCAGCACGTTTGCGCCACTATTGCCCGTAATGACGTTATTGAGAGTGTTGCCGGTGCCGTTGATCGCAGTCGTTCCAGTGAGTGTCAAGTTCTCAACGTTCGCTCCGAGCGTCGTAGTGACCGACGAGTCGATCCGATCCGTTCCTGCACTGGCGGCTTCTGTGACCACATCCGCGACGTTATCGACCACGTAGATGTCATCGCCAAGGCCTCCACTCATAGTGTCGGCGCCAGCGCCACCGTTCAGTACATTGGCCGCGGCGTTTCCGGTCAGGGCATTGACCAGTGTGTTGCCGGTGCCATTGATCGCCGCCGTTCCTGTCAGCACCAGGTTTTCGAGGTTGGCGCCGAGCGTGTAAGTCACTGACGACTCGACGCGATCAGTACCCGCGCTCGCGGCTTCAGTAACCACGTCGGTGGCGCTGTCGACTACGTAGACATCGTCGCCCAAGCCGCCTGCCATCGTGTCGTTGCCGGCGCCGCCGTCCAGCCGATTGGCGCCGGCGTTGCCGGTCAATGCATTGTTGAGGGTGTTACCAGTACCGTTAATCGCTGCAGTGCCGGTCAGCGTCAGGTTCTCGACGTTTGCGCCCAGTGTGAAGGTGACCGACGAGTCGATCCGATCGGTTCCTGCACTGGCGGCTTCGGTCACCACGTCGGCAACGTTATCGACCACATAGATATCGTTGCCTGCGCCTCCGACCATCGTGTCTGCACCAGCGCCGCCGTTGAGCTGGTTGGCGGCGCTGTTTCCGGTCAACACGTTTGCAAGGGTATTGCCGGTGGCGTTGATCGCGGCGGTGCCGGTAAGCGTTAAGTTCTCTACATTCGCGCCAAGCGTGTAGGTGATGGTCGACTCGACGGTGTCGGTCCCGGCGCTCGCAGCTTCTGTGACGATGTCTGTCGTCACATCGACGACGTAGGTGTCATTGCCCGCACCACCGATCATCGTGTCGGTTCCGCCGCCGCCGTTGAGTCGATTGGCTCCTGCGTTGCCGGTCAGCGTATTGTTCGAAGTATTGCCGGTAGCGTTGATTGCGCGTGCCGGTAAGGTCGATGTTCTCGACATTCGCGCCGAGCGTGTAACTCACGCTGGCTTGGACAACATCGGTGCCGGCGCTGGCGGCCTCGGTGACAATCGTCTGCGCTGTTGTCGACGACGTAGGTGTCGTTGCCGGCCCGACAACGCATCGTCCTGCGCCACCTTTCATCGTGTCGATGCCGGCGCCGCCGTTCAGCCTGTTGGCCGCGGAGTTGCCGATCAACGTGTTGTTCAGCGTATTGCCGGTGCCGTTGATGGCAGCCGTGCCGGTCAGCGTCAGGTTTTCGACGTTGGCGCCTAGCGTCCAAGTGATTGTCGAGTCGACGCGATCGGTACCCTCGGCGGCCGTCGGTGACGGTATCGGCGGCGTTGTCTACTACATAGATGTCGTCGCCGCCGCCACCGATCATCGTGTCCGCTCCGGCCCCACCGTCGAGTCGGTGGCGGCGGAGTTTCCCGTTAGGACATTGGCCGCGCTGTTGCCGGTTAGCACATTGTTGAGCGTGTTGCCGGTGCCGTTGACCGCGGTAGTGCCCGTGAGCGTCAGATTTTCAACGTTTGCGGAAAGTGTGGTGGCGACCGAAGAATCCACTCATCGGTACCGGCGCTCGCTGCTTCCGTAACGACGTCACCGGCGTTATCGACGACATAAATGTCGTTGCCCGCGCCGCCGATCATTGTGTCTGCGCTCGCCCCACCGTTGAGAAGATTAGCGGCTGCATTACCGGTGAGCGTGTTGGCGAGCGTGTTGCCAGACGCATTTATGGCTCCGGTTCCGGTCAGCGTTAGATTTTCGACGTTGGTAGCTAACGAATAGGAGACGGTAGACTCGACCGTGTCGGTGCCGCCCGTCGCAGCTTCGCTAACGACATCACCCGTATTGTCGACGACGTAGACGTCGTTGCCGGTGCCGCCAGTCATCGCGTCAGCCCCAGTACCGCCGTCGATCCGATTCGCCCCCGAGTTGCCGGTCAACGTGTTGTTCGAAGCATTGCCCGTCACGTTGATGGAGGCTGTGCCTGTCAGCACGGCGTTTTCGACATTCGCACTGAGCGTGTAGCTGACACTGGCCTCGACGACATCAGTACCTGCGCCCGCAGCTTCTGTGATGACGTCACTGGCGTTGTCGACGACGTATGTGTCATCTCCGGTGCCACCTTGCATTGCATCGGCACCTGCTCCTCCATCAAGGCGATCGGCTGCGGAATTACCGCCGAGAGTGTTGTTTAAAGAGTTGCCAATGCCGTCGATGGCCGCGGAGCCGGTCAGCATCAGGTTCTCAATATTGGCGCCCAGCGTCCAAGTGACCGACGACTGAACGGTGTCGATGCCCTCAGCAGCGGCTTCATTCACAACATCGGACGCCGAGTCCACAACGAACGTGTCGTTGCCCGGTCCGCCCGTAGCCGTATCCGAGCCGAGGCCTCCAATTAGAGTGTCGTTGCCAGCGTCGCCACTGAGTTGATCATTGCCTGCACCACCGAGAAGCTGGTCGTCGCCCGCACCTCCCAAGACGACGTCATCGCCGCCCAACGCATCGATGAAGTCATTGCCGGGCGTTTCAACCAATGTGTCGTTGCCTTGCGTTGGCGTGTTCGGAAGGGCACCGCCCGAAGTGTTCACATCTATAGCCAGACGGTCCCAAAACGATCCGTCGGAAAATGTGACGCGTGACAGGCCGTCCGAGCGCAGGCCGGCGGTCAAGAGGAAATGATTCCTAACCGTGATGGTGTCGCTGCTTCCGACGATGGCAATCAATAAGTCGTTGGCCTGCGCCCCGGTACCTCTCGCAAGGGTTACGTCGGTCGTGTAGATACCGGTGCCGGAAAAATTCAAGATTCCGGTTGCAGTCCCAGACGCAGCGTGATTGTCGATTACATCCTGGCCGTCGCCACGACCAAAAACGAATGTGGTGTTAGCCCCTTGCGCCGTCAGCAGGTCGCTCCCCGTGCCTCCGGTAAGCGTGTCGTTGATGCCGGTGCCGGCGTTAAGCGTGTCATCGCCGGCGTCGCCATACAGGAAGTCGGTGCCAGTACCGCCGTCAAGTGTGTCTGCGCCATCACGCCCGAACAGATTGTCATTGCCATCTCCGCCAAGTAACTGATCATTCCCGGTTCCACCATCTAGAGAGTCATCGCCGGCGCCACCGTTCAGCGTGTCGTTGCCGCTCCCGCCTGAAAGGGTGTTGACAGCACCATTGCCTGTGATCTCATTGTTGAGCGTATTGCCGGTCCCGTTGATGGCTGCGGAGCCTGTTAGGGTTAGGTTTTCGACGTTGGCACCAAGCGTGTGGTAAACCCCAACTCGACCGTATCTATTCCCGCGCTCGCAGCTTCGATGACGACATCACTCGTGCTGTCGACAACGTAGATGTCATTACCCGCGCCTCCGCTCATCGTGTCGGCGCCTGCACCCCCGTTGAGGCGGTTCGCGCCTGAGTTGCCGGTCAACGTGTTGTTCGCAGTATTGCCCGTTGCATTGATGGATGCGCTGCCAGTCAACAGTATGTTTTCGACGTTGACGCCAAGCGTGTAGTTGATACTGGATTCGACCGTGTCAACACCGCCGCTTACTGTTTCGGTTATGACGTCACCGGCGTTATCGACTACATAAACGTCGTTGTCATCGCCGCCAAACAAGGTATCCGCGCCGCCACCGCCATCGAGCCTGCTGGCGCCACCCGCGCCAGTGAGTATGTTGATTGCAGAATTCCCGAGCAAGATGTTGTTTTCCTGGTTGCCCGTGCCGTTCGTCGCAGTGGTTCCGGTTAACGTGAGGTTTTCAACAAAGGCGCTCAACACGTAGGACACGTTTGATTTGACGAGGTCGATGCCGGCATTCGATGCCTCAACAATCAGATCTCCCGCGACATTGATGATATAGGTGTCATTGCCCGTCCCGCCTTGCAGCGTATCGACGCCCGCTCCTCCGATGAGCCGGTCGTTGCCCGCGCCACCGTTCAGTATGTTTGCAGCGCCATTCCCGGTGATCACATTGTCCAGACCATTGCCGGTGCCGGTGATTGCAGTTGTTCCGGTGAGGGTCAGATTCTCGATGTTCGCCGCAAGCGAAAAGGTCACAGATGAAATTGCGTGATCCGTGCCTTCGTTCGCGTGCTCACGCAAGATTTCAGAGGAGTTATCGACGATGAACGTATCGTCGCCTTCGCACCCGCACATGTCATCGCGACCGGCGCCTCCATCCAAGTAATCGTTGCCCGCGCTGCCTTCGAGAGAGTCGTCGCCCGCTCCACCGCTCAACGTGTCTGCTCCACCTAGGCCAACCAGACGGTCAATCGCCGCGGTGCCTACCAAAGCGTCATCGTCCGCAGTCCCAAAACGAGTAACCGCGCGGACCACGTTCGCCTCGACATCGCTCGCCGTCCATACCGTACCGTCGCTGAACGTGAAGCGTTCGATCCGATAGTGCGCGTCCGGATACCAGCGAATGCGCAGCTCGTCGTCGGAGCACTTGATCCCGATGATGACGTGTACGTCGTCGCGCGTGAGCGTCAAATCTGCTGGGGTGATACCAGGAAGAAACGCGACCGTGTCCTGACCAGTCAGGTGATCGAAATCAACTACCAAGTCTTGGTCGTATCCGTGGCCAAACAAGTAGGTATCGTTACCTGATTCTCCGGACAGGAAGTCATTACCAGTTGAATCACTGAGTAGATCGGCCCCGGATCCGCCATAGAGCACGTCATCGCCTGCTTCGCCGTCGAGATCATCATTACCGGCGCCACCGTATACATAGTTGGAATGCGCTGATCCGCGCCGCACATCGTCACCGGGAGTCGAGGGCACAAAGAACTCAGTCTGACCGGCCAATTTGTTGGCAACATCCGTATATGTCCAGATCGTGCCATCGGCGAATCTGACGACATAGTCCTGCGTATAGGTCAGAGCACCTTGCAGAGTAAGCCGGTCAGTAGAGTTTCTAATACGGAGCTCAATGTCGTTGCCCGTCGAGATGTTGATGGTCCCCGTCACTTCGATGTCGCTGGGCGCGATGGTCGACCCGAGGAGAATCTGGCTACGTTGATTGTCGGTAAGGGATATGCTCGTTGGGTCTAGCGGAGACTCACCGACGACATCCCAACCATAACCGCGATCAAAAACGTACGTATCTGATCCGGTACCGCCCACTAAATAGTCACGGGAGTTGTCGTTCGAGTTGTTCCAGGGAATGGTGCCCGTTCCGGCCAGACCGTCCGCACCCCCATCCAATATGTCGTCACCGGCGTCGCCATAGAGATCGTCGCCTCCCAAGCCTCCGCGCAACGAATCCGCGCCGTCGCCGCCCAAGAGGAAGTCGTTTCCATCGCCGCCCGAAAGCGTATCAGCGCCGGCTCGGCCGTAGAGCACATCATCACCTGCGCCAGCATCGAGCGTCGAGCCGGTGGGTGCGGCATACAGCGTGTCGGCACCAGCGGTGCCTAACGTGCTAACGCGCCTCTCAATCTCTGCGACATCCAAAACAGTTCCGTTCGCAAACGAAACGCCGGTGATCTTGGCACCCTCGGGAATCATTAGAGCGTCCGAAGTTCCGATAATCGCGAATGTCAGTTCCCCCCAAGCCTTGGCCGTAACGCGTACATCGCTGGGCAAGACACCTGCTTTGAAAGAGATGGTCGCTTGCGAGAATGCTCCGGGTGCGGCTAAGATCGGCGCCGTCCCCGCGACCGAACAGGATGGTTCCGCTTCCGGCGCTGTTGCTGTAGCCAATAGTGTCGCTACCAGCTCCTCCATCCACTTTATCGTTCACGCTCATCACAAACGTATCGTCGCCAGCTCCGCCTTCGAGGACATCATCGCGGGCCCCACGCAACGTATCGTTGCCGTCGCCACCTCGGAGAATGTCTCGGAACGAAGTCGCTTGGAGCACATCGTTACCACTCGTGCCAACGATGGCGCGCTCGGGTTGGTCACCAGATTCCAAATCGTGCCATCGCTAAAGACTGCACGTTCGACACCGTTGATGCTGTGATCCTGAATCAACAGCGTATCCGTCGAACCCACCAAGGTAACGGTAAGCCGATTGTTATCGGCAGTCAGCCGAACGTCCTGCGGCCGGACGCCGGTTGCAAATCGCAATGTGTCATTTCCCATGAATTCGTGGGGGGGACTGAAGTCATTTTCTGCCACCGTGTCCTGGCCGTAGCCATACCCGAACACATAGGTGTCGTCACCCAATCCGCCGACCAACCGATCGCTGCCGGCGCCGCTGTCGATCGTGTCATTCCCTCCGAAGGCTTCGATTTTCTGGCTCAAAGAGTTGGCCGTAAAATATCGTCGCCAGAGGTGCCCCATGTCGCCGGGTCACCGCGCGGAGCCAGCGACTGGATGTATGCACTCGACCAAACCGTTCCATTCGAAAAGCGAATCTGAGTTCGACTGGGCAAGCCCGGGCCCCATGCGTGCCAATAAAGCGTGAACGAGTCGGAACTCCGTTGATTCGGAGCACTGCTGGAGAGGTGATCCCGCCGAACGACAGCGTTACCTCGCTCGGTAAAGCGCTTACCTGTACGGTGTCCAGGTCGGCAACCTGAGCGCCGTCTCCATGCCAAGGGTCGTATGTGTCGTTGCCAGAGCCACGCCTGAACAAATACGTGTCGTTGCCCGCGCCGCCGTTGAGGATGTCATCGCCGGCGCCCCCATCGAGTTGATCGTCGCCAGCTAGTCCGTGCAGGGTGTCGTTCCCCGCACCGGAGTCGAGCGTATCGGCGCTGGACGTCCCGTCCAAAATCTCAGCAAACTGACTCGTTCCAAGTTCAATGCGATTCCGCACCTGACCAAGATCCCAGATCGTGCCATCGGCAAGATCGCGGCGCCGTGGAAGTTGTCGCGATCGAAAGTTTGTTGCGCACGATGATCGTGTCGCCCGTGTCCCGGATGCGCAGGTAGAGGTCGGCGATGACATTGGAGGCATTTGGCCCTTTGGATCGGTAGACTTGAATATCTGCAGGGCGGATCGATTCGCCAAAAATAATCGTGCTTCCGCTGAGCGTACTGTCTTGCCCATAGCCGCGGTCGAAGTAGACGGTCAGCGCCGAGGCACCCGCGGCCGCATAGTCGTCTGTCACCACGTCATTGCCGGCGCCGCCATCCATCACGCCACCCGCGTTGCGCGTTGTCAATTGGTCGTCGCCTGGACCACCCGAGAGGTGCGCACCGGAACCCCAGTCAAGCCGGTCATTCCCATTTTCTCCGTACAGCAAATCGGCGGAGAACGTGTAGGGGGACTGACTGCCGATGAGGTGGTCGTTGCCGTCGCCACCACGGATGACATCTATTGAAGAGGTGCCGGATAGCGTGTCAGCGTTGGCTGTCGCGACGAGCGTTCGAGCCCGCAGGTCATCGGCGTTCCAGACCGTGCCATCGGCAAAGGTCACGAACAAATCGTTGCGGTTGACTTGACGGTTATCGACTATCGCGTCCCATCCCAACAACGATAGGTTATCGACCCCATTTGAATGCGCGAGCTTCAGTCCGTTGAGGTTCGTAACCGTAATGTGTGTGGGCAAAATACCGGGCGCCATGCGCACGGTGTTAATACCACCACCCTGACGGTATTCCATCTGCACCCGATCCCGCGCCCATCCCCACGGCAAAGAGCAGAGTGTCGTCGCCAGCGCCGTCGAGGATGTAGTCGTTCCCGGCGCCGCCATCGACGGTGTTGTCTCCGAAACGCAGGCTTATAACGTCATTGCCCGCTCCTGCGGAAATCGTGTCGGCGCCCAGGCCGTCGATCAGTTCATCAAATCCCGCGGTGCCCGTTATGCTGGTGGCGGCGATGCCTGCGTTCCGAATCAGGTGAGCGAGACTCACCTCCGTTCCATCGTCAAACTTCAGGGTCGCGCCCAAGCTGCTCTGCGCACGTATGTCAATCGAGATTGAATCGCCAGGCGCGTAATCGAGCCGCAAATGGGGATCTCCCGTTATCGTGACAACCGAAAACGCGATTTGGCTGGCTGTGATGCCAGGTCCGAACTCGAACGTGCCGGTTCCGAGCGGATAAAACGAAACTATCCGATCATTCCCGTCGCCTGCCTTAAACCGGTAAGTCGGCGCGTGGCCATCGCGAATAGTGTCGTCGCCGCGTCCTGGGATTACGAGAGCCGGCACGAAGGCATATTCGTTCGGTGGCACGGCGGATATCGCGTTCGCCGCGGAGCTACCTTCAAAGAGAACTTTCTCGGGCTGGATGCTGTTCAAATACAGCGTCTCGCCATTTGCAAATTCGATTCTGTCCGTCGGTGAGCTGAAAGGGATTCGAAATTGCTGCTGCGATGCCTTGATCTCGACCACGAAGCTACCGCCGGATCGTAAAAAACTTACGTCATCGCGATTCAGTCCGGCGAGTTCATACACGCCGGTACCGCCAGATTGTCCATTGGAAAGCGGAATGCTCGACATCGCGATCCGCGTGCCGTCGTCAAGTTCGAGATACTCAATAGACGCTGTATCCGACGACGCCCCAAGAGCGTCTTTGACAATGATTCCTTCGGTCTCTGACCGGTCAACTTTGATGCGCAGGTCTGAGCCGACCCGTACGAAAGACAAATCGGTTGTGAAGATGCCCGGGCCTACACGAATCGTGTCGGAACCGCCGCGTCGCTAATCGTATCGAGCCCATCGCCACGACGGTAGACATAAATATCGTCGGTTGTCGCGGCGTCGTCCACCAGCGTGTCGTTACCCTGTCCACCGACAAGTGTGTCGTGACCCTCGTCACCCCACAGCACGTCATCGCCGCCTCCGCCGTCAAGCCAGTCGTCACCGGTGCCGCCGTCCAGGTAGTCAGACCCCGAAGGCTCGAGCTCTGGGTACGTAAGCACACCATTCACGAATTCTTCTTTGTACAGGTCTCCCATGAGCACATCGTCACCAGCGCCTCCGTATAGCGAGTCGCTCTCGCCACCACCGTGCAACGTGTCGGCGTCGGCGCCACCCGAGAGAACGTCGTTGAAGCGGCCACCGATCAATAAATCGGTCCCGCTGCCGCCTTCGATGAAGTCTTCCCCGCCGGCGCCGTCGATGCGATCGTTATCCGCGCCACCGTCGATGATGTCCTTTCCCGCACCCCCTTGAATGATGTCGTCACCAGTACCGCCATTGATAAAGGCGATGGCTGACGAGCTTGTATTGCCGTCCTTGACCATTTCAGACAGCGGTACTCCACCCGAGCCCAGATACCGCGTAAACGAGATCCCTCCTCGCGTGATCGTGCCATTCGAGCGAATGAATTCGAAGTCGGCCGACGAAAACGCATCGAACGGGCCTGTGGGTGCTGTCGCTCGGTACTGAACCACTTCCAGCGCGTCGTTAGGAGCGACATCGGTCGGAGCAATCGGCCCTGGCCCCAGCCATTGAAGATGACCGCCCGCACTAGTCTGCGCATATACGCTGTGAGGAATAGTGATGCCATCACCGAGCAGGTTTCTGCCCGCCGCCACTGTGCCGTTGACGAACGGCGTGTAGTAGAACTCCCAGCGACTGAACGATGGGTTGTACATGCCGAGCGAGCCATTGACCGTGCCGGGAGTCAGAGTCAACAGACTGCCCATGTCAGCCAACGCTGACGGCGTGTAGCCGAGCACCTGGGTAATTCCCCCACCTGCGCGCGAGTAAAGCTGAAATTGCGGCGCCGAGTCATATCGCGCCGAAGAGATGAAGTCGTTGTCGGCACCACCATCCAGGTACATCGTGCCGCCGCGGCCGAACAGGAAGTCGGAACCGATGCCGCCACTCAAACGCACGGTTTGTTGCGCCTCGGCGACCGCATCGAAAATTTTCACGTCGTACAAAATGTCGTTACCCGCACCGCCAATGACTTCCGCTTCAGCGTGCGTAGACGCGTCGATCCAGTCGTTAGCGCCACCGCCGTCGGCGATCGAGCGGCCTGGCGTAGCGGGGGGCATGGAACCGTTACCCTGCAGGTACCACGCGCGATACACATCGGAATGCGTACCGCGGATGTAAGTCGCGACCGGCGCAGGGGGCAGGGCCGGCGCTTGCAGCGTATAGCCCAGCACGGTACTGCCTTGAATGGCGACGATGTTGGCAATGTTTTCCCGTCGCTCTTGCGAAAAAGAGACGCGGTGCGGGTGCCGCCGCCGTCATCGAGCACCGCCATGCGATACAAACCGCCTGTGCTTTCGTATAGGCCATCACGAATGCTCGTAAAGCCATCGAGCAGCGTGCCGTCGACAAACAGCGGCCCGGCGTTCTCAGAATCTGAGATCGTGTCGACATGGGAGTCTGTCGCTCGTACTTAGGTAGTAGTCGTCAACTACCAGCGCCGCCTTCGAGCCAATCCCGCCCCGGACCACCTTCCAGGCGGAGGTCAGAGCCGGCGCCACCGATCAGAAAATCGTTGCCATCGCCGCCCTCGAGGCGATCAGCGCCGCCTGCGCCTTCCAAATGGTCGTGGCCACCTAGGCCCTGTAACACGTCGTTGCCGTCGCCGCCATACAGTCCGTCGCCGATGACCCGTCCGCTCGCCGTGTTGTTATTGCCAATCAGCGTGCGACCCGCATCGTCGGCAAACATCACCGATCTACCCAGGAGCACAGTGGGCGAAGCCGCAGTGATTAAGTCGACTCGTGTGCCGGAAGCGAAGTAGGTATACGTGGTGGCGATCCCCGATGTATCGCTGGGGCGCGACAGGAATCCATCGCTATGGTTTACCTGATTGCGATGGAGCATCTCACTGAGTAGCGCCGAACGATCCGCGTACCAGTTGTCGGTGAAAGTGATTGCATTGCCGGCAGGGCGCGCCGCTGTGTCAGCGGTCCAATCGATATAAGCGGCACGATGCACGCCGATCCAAACAGCATTCAGCGTTTCCGCCGCACCTTCAACGCCGTCTTTGGGTTTCAACGCGAAGGGACTGAGCGTCCTGAGTGCAATGAATTCACCGAAATCGGTCTTGGCGGCACTGCCCACATTAGTTGTCGAGTCGAGCACCCTGAGTTGAATCTTGCCGACCAGATCTTGATATTGCGTGGTGCGCTGTAGTGCAAACAACGTAGAAAATAGGTCCTCGCGGTCACCGATGCCCGTAGTCTCGGGGCGACCAAAAGTTGCTGCCAAACGATCAAGCACGTTTTCAAGGCTTGCGCTTTCCGAATTTGCACCGGCCTTAATTAGTGAGGTCAGGTCTGAATCCGTCAAGCTTGCATCGAGTGCAGTCAAGCTCGCTTGAATAGTCAATGAGTCGCTAATTAGCTCTGTGGCGTGGTTCGCCGGCGCAATTCCGTTTTCAATGACGGTGGGTAAGGCGATACCGGTAAATCCGTTCCAGCCTGCAATTAGCTCGACTCCACCTTCGCCATAAATACTGACTGTCTTCGGCGCGACTAAGGTTGTGTTGCCCCCAATTCCCGGCGAATTGAAAGTAACGATCTGGGCCAGGCGCGACCCAATTCCGCTGTAGCGCAAGATCAGATCGCCCAAGGCTTCCGCAACATGACCACCTAGAGACAGCCCAGTTAGGTAAAGTGGTCTTCCAGCATCCTGGGAGAGCTGTAATCCACTATCTGAGGGACCAGCCCAGCCACCGAGAGTCGCTGTGACGAACGTAGCGTTGAACTGAACAAGGACTGCCAGCTCAGCTTGCGTGTATGTGACTGCTAGGCCTTGAGGCGTAGTAACCTGCTTGAAGAATCGGTATGCATCGGCGATCTGTTGCTTGGCTTGGCTACCAACGGCTATTCCGGCAGCGCTGACTAGGTCGATGGGGTTTGAAATAGGCTCAAGCCCGCGAACAGAAAGAATGGCTGCACCGTCTGTCTCGCGACGAAAAATCGTAGCCGCTAGCCCGCTAGGGGTTAGCGACTGCCGCGCGAGGTAAGCATAGGTTGGATAGCCGGGTACAGGTGCCGCACCCGTAAAAGCTCGCGCTTGTGTCAATGCAAACACGGTGCCCGACGACTCACCTTCCTTTGGACCGTTTAGCTGAGCCGCCATTGCTGCTCGATCGCTACGCGCGGCGTCATTGAACGCGATGTAGGACGCCTGCGCCAACCAGGCGAAGTCGCGATACAGTGATGCATTCATGCGTTCACTCCTTGAAGGGTCAAGCTAAATAAGCGTGGTGTTTGTGACGGTGCACCTTCATCACAGCATGCGTATGCACTCGGACCATGGATAAATCGCGCTAACTGTGTCACGACCAACAAAATCAACGGCATCTTCAGCAACCACCTTCTGTTCCCGCTTGCCCGCGGCTGTTTTCTGCGCCCTTGGGCTGTTGGTTGGCCTATTTGTGGTTGTGACGGTCATCGCTGGCGAATGTGCTATCAACTGTTCAACTGCCAAATGGTCGCTGCCCGCAGCGGCTTTTGCTGTTGCAGCGTTTTTTGCCGTGGTGCTATTGGTGCAGAACACGTACACCAAACCCGGGAAACTCTTGTCGGCATTGCTGGTTTCCTGGTCATCAGGTGGCCTCGCATACTTAACGGCATATGTGCTTAACAAGGTAGGCTGACGCTATGCAATTGCTCTGCGCTGCGAATCGGCTCGAGTAAGACGCGTGGTTGGTGTCTGGCATACCTGTAAGCGACGACTAATTAGCGCTCTCTTCCGGCCTGCGTTACCGTCGCTGTCACCGGGCTCAGCAAGTACTCCATCACCGTGCGCTCGCCTTGCCGAATCTCGGCGACCACCTGCATGCCAGGATTCAGCACAAACGGCTGGCCGCGCGCGGTTAGCTGTTGACTGTTGAGTGCAACGATTGCCTTGAAGCCGAGATCAACCGGTGAAGATGCTTTTGCGTCCGCTGTGTTTGCCGATGACACATCCGCGGCGATCGTCTTTACCGTTCCTTCCAGCATTCCGTACTTCTGAAACGGATACGCAGCGAGCTTGAGCTTCACCGGCTGTCCCGGTTCGACGAAGCCGATGTCGTCGTGGCCGATGCGTATCTCTGCGATCAGTGGCTCGTCTTTGGGCACGATGGTTAGCAGCACAGTGCCAGGCGCTACGACAGCGCCGATCGTTGTGGTGGCGAGGTCTTTGACGATGCCACCTTGTGGCGCTTTCAATTCCAGCATCGCCTGTCGGTAGCTCTGCTTGGTTGCTTCCTGATCGAGCTTGGCCAACTGTGCTTGCGTCTCCACTCGCTCGTTCTGCAATTGACTGCGGTACTGGCTGGTCAGGTTGGCAATCTTCTTGTCTTGCCCGGACATTTGCGCTTTGAGGCTCGCGACAGCGCCTTCCTGGCTCTTCAGATCCTGTTGCAGGTTGATGGCTTCGCGCCGTTTGTCTTGCACGGCGAGCGGACTGAAGAAACCGTCCTTGACGAGCTTGTCGTAGGCGTCGGCTTGCTGCTGAACCAGCGGCGCGGTCGCGGTGAGTTTGTTCAACGTTTCGGTAGCGGCTCGAAGTTCAGCAGCGATACGGTCGCGTTGTGAGTTCTCTTGCGCCAGACTATCTAGATACGATTGGCGCCGTGCGCTGCCTTGTGCCTGCACCTGCAGAAACAGTGTTGGGTCTTCACCCTTGCCGAGCGCGAGTGTTTGATTTGCAAGTTCTGCATCGATGCGACGAAGCGTTAATCGGCGCAGCTCAATATCACCGGCGACGCTTTTGCTGTCAGCGCCTGCCAGAGTGGGATCGAGCCGCACCAGCACTTGCCCGGCAGCAACCAAATCGCCGTCGCGGACCAATATTTCGCGCACGATGCCGCTTTCAGCTCGGCTGCACGATCTTTGAATAGGTACTGGGCACCAATCGGCCTTCGGCCACCGCGACGATGTCGAGCCTGGCGACTAGCGCCCAGATCAGTGCGAAAGCAAACAACGCGCATACGGTCCACAGCACGATGCGCGGCGCACGCGATGGAGGCAGCCGCTCGACGAAGGCGAGGGCGTTGCCCAGCCGGGAGATCGGCGACTCGGGCGCAGTATTAGCTTGAACTTGCATCGTTAATCGCCGGTGGATTTGTTGCAGCAGCCGATTTGGTGCTCGGAACCGCGGTTAACACCTCGACCTTCGGCCCGAGCCGCACGATCTGATCGACCTTCAAGCTGCGTGGCAGCGCGTGCGTGATAAACAGAATCGTCACCTTGCCGTGCAGCGTATTGACCGTCTTGATGAATTCCTCGGCGGTCGCGTTATCGAGATTGGCGATCGCTTCGTCGAAGATCAGGATCTTCGGTCGCTTCAGCAGGGCGCGCGCGATAGCCAGACGTTGCTTCTGCCCGCCGGACAGTCCGGTGCCGCGCTCGCCGAGCTCGGTGTCATAGCCGTTCGGCAGCCGCTCGATCACCTCATGAATCTGCGCAACCTTGCAGGCGGCGGTGATCTCTTCGAAGTCCGCGCCAGGATTAGCGAGCAACAAGTTGTCGCGCACGCTTCCGGAAAACAGAATCGTGTCCTGCGGTACGACGCCGAAATAACTGCGCAACTCGTTGGCCGACAGGTGCCGCGCGTCGATGCCGTCAAGACGAATCGCGCCGTGCGTGGGCAAGTAAAAACCTTGCAGCAGCTTGGCGAGCGTGCTCTTGCCGCAGCCCGAGGGGCCCATCAGCGCCGTGACCGTGCCGGGCGGAATACGGAAGGCGAGCTTTTCATACAGCAGTGGCCGGTCCTCGTCGTATCGGAACGCAAGCTGCTCAATGGCAACGTCGCCGCTTTGAGCCGCGAGATCGCGTCGAGGCTGATCGGTGTATGGCTCAACCGGCGCATTCATCAGATCGCCGAGGCGGTCCACCGACAGCCGCGCCTGCTGAAACTGTTGCCACAAGCCGACCAGCCGCAGCATTGGTTGCGACACGCGCTGCGCGAACATCTGAAATGCGACCAGCATGCCGATCGTGAAGGCGCCACTCGTGGTCATATCGGTGGTCATCACGATCCATGCGCCGAGCGCCAGGATCAGCAGCGTCATGCCTTGTTCGAGCGTATTGGCGACCGTGTTGTACGTATTAGCGAGCTGCTTGGTCCGCAGCCCCGATTCGAGCGTGGCCGCAAGCAGTGATCCGTACTTGTCGTTCAGCTGAGGCTCGAGTTGAAGCGATTTAACGGTTTCCATGCCAGCCACGTACTCGGTGACGAACGCCTGATGCCGGGCACCGCGCAGGAACTGTTCGTTAAGCCGGCGCTGAAAGATCGGTGCTACCAGCAGACTCAAAGCGACGATGACGGTCAGGATCGCGAGCACGACCAAGGTCAGCGTCACCGAGTACCAGAACATGATCGCGATGAAGATGAACAGGAACGGCAGGTCAAGAATCAGCGTGACTGCTGCGGAGGCGAGGAATTCGCGGATCGTTTCGACACCGTGCAGCCGTGCCGCAATGACACCGGTGGGTCGGTGCGCGAAGTAGGGCATCGGCAATCGCAGCAGATGATTCCAAACCGCGCCGCCAAGCACCGCGTCAACGCGGTTGCCGGTAAACAGAATCAGGTACTGGCGCACCCAGCTCAATGCGGCTGAGAAGAGAGTGAACACACCCATTGCGACCGCCAGCGTGATCAACGTCGATTGCGTGCGGTGCACGACAACTTTGTCGATGATCGCTTGCGTGAACAGCGGCAATGCGAGTGCGAGCAGCTGAATCACCAATGACGCGATCAGCACTTCGCGCCAGATGCCTTTGTGCTTCAGCAGCTCCGGGACGAACCAGCGAAAGCCAAAGCGCCGCTCGCGAGCGGTGGCAGCAATGGCGTCCGGGTCAGCGACGGCAGGTGCGGAATCGGCCACTGATAGCGCTTGGCCGGTGAAACGGGCCGCAAAGTCCGCGAGCGAAACCTGACGCGGTGCGTGCTCGCGTTCAGCGAGCAGGACAGTCGTTTCGGTGGCGGCGAGAACCAGACCCGCTTGCTGCGCATCATCCCGATCATCGCCGCGCAGGAATACCGCAACGGGAAAAGCTTGCTGTGCCAACGCTTTGGCTGAAATCTCACGCGCCGAAACAGTAAAGTCAGCCGCCGCCAGCAGTTGCTTCAGTTGCGCAGTGTTGTCGCCAGCGTCTAACTGTGCATGGCGGATCGCGCTTGCGCCGGGAACGGGCCGCGCAAACAGGGCGCATAGAGCGGGTACCACCCAAAGCACTGCGTGGTGTGCGAGGTCACCCTGTGCAGGCGGCGCAGCGTGTGGCTTGACGCTTTGAACGGCCATTTCGTTTCAATCCCCGCACGCGCTGCATCGTTTAATTTCTTAGCGCGTTTATGGGAGCAAGCTAACAGGGCCACTTGTCGGCAGTCAATGGCCGTGCGGCTGCTAATCGTTGCGAGGAGGAAATCTTTCGGAGTAGGCGGCCTCGTCCGATCGGACGAGAAGCGCGCTCGATGCGAATGACTCGCATCGCCGACGTAAGAAAGTTACTGCAAGTCCGCCGCGTGCCGCTTCAGTTGATCGAGCGTCACCACTTCGAGTGCTTTCTCGTGCGTGGCCGTCAGCACAACCTGCGGCGCTGCACTCGCTTCGAACGCTTCCTTCCAGCGTGCGACGCAAACGCACCAGCGATCGCCTGGCTTTAGTCCCGGAAAATCGAACTCGGGATGCGGTGTCACCAGATCGTTACCGCGTTGAAGCGAGAATTCGAGAAATTCGCGCGTGACCTTCGCGCATACGGTGTGCGAGCCGATGTCCTGCGGTCCCGTGTGGCAATAGCCATCGCGATAAAACCCGGTGGCGGGCGAATCGCAGCAGCCGGTCAGTTCGCTGCCCAAAACGTTGCGCGCGGAGGATGGTTTGTCCGGATCGCGCACGCCTATCTCTTGCCGTCGCGTGGAGGGCGGGGTTCGGGCGGCGGCAGCGCGTCGGCCGTACGCTCCAGCCAAGGCACGAGTTCGTTCAGCAGCGTCGTCAGCGCCTGGCTCATTGCAGCAACCGCTGATGGTGCGTTCTCCTGCGCCACGGGTGCCGAAGCGGTGAATCGCTTGCGCTCGATCAACTCGCGTCCCCGGCGTTGGATCAGCTCGGCGGTCACTTCGACGCGCGCGCTGCCCGCGGGAACGTCGTGCACGAATTCATTGACGCCGATATTCAGAATCAAGCCGCCGCCGATGCCGGCGCCCAGGCGCGAGACGGACTCGAACATCGCACGCGCTTCGAGGCGCTCGCTCAGCAATTGGACGACGCGCGACGACGGTCGATCGGTCCAGCTCGCAAACTGATAAAACTGGCGCTGTTGCGGAGCTTTGGTGTACGCCATCGAGTAGGTGTCGCCGACCGACTCCGACGGCAGTGTCGATATCAATAGCCGGCGGTCGATCGGTGTGGCACGCGGCTGCTGCTTCGGCGCTAGATCTTCGAGCCGGTACTGCGCCAGCGCGGTTCCCTCGCCGCCGAGTCCGATGCTGAAGCAACCTGCCATCACCGCGGCCGTAGCTGAAGCAAACAGCAGGCGAAGCCGACTGGCGATCTGCATCATTTATTCACCGGGCCCGCGCTGCGTTTTGCCGGGACCCAGCAGCGCGGCGCGCGGGTCGCGCAACTGATCGAGCAAGCGCGTCATCGCCTCGACCGTACTGCGCAGCTCGATGATGGCCACCGTCAGTTGCTCATCGGTCGATGATGCGGCGTCGGAAAGCGTTGTCGCGAGTGCGGAGGTTTGTTTTTCCAACGCGACCGCGGCCGTCGAAACGTCTTTCAGCGTTTGGTCTGCCTGCTTGAGCGCCGGCGCGATCTGACTGCCGGTGGTTTCCGCGACCTGCGCAAACTTAGTTCCCGCGCGGCCTACTTCTGCCGCGGCGGCGTTGAACGTCACCAGCGTCTTGTCCAGGTCTGCCATGCGCTTATTGAGTCCGGCCGTCAACTCTCGCATGTTGGCCAATGACGAAGTAATCGCGGCGCGATTGTCCGCGGTCAACAGCAGGTTGATGCTTTCCAGCGTTTCGGCCGCAATGTCGCCGATGCGCCCAACCTTGCCCGCGATCGCGTCGAAACTCGATTCGCCCTCGGCAATGACCGGATAGGGCTGGTCCTCGCGAACCTCGGTGAGCGGCGGACCCGCAGGCTCCGGAGTGATCAAGCTGATGCGCGCGATACCGGTGACAAAGTTGCGAATCACGATCGCCACCGTGTTCGTGCGCACCGGTGCGCGGCGGTCGGTGCGGATCGTGACGCGCACGCGATTGATCTTCTCGGCCAGCAGATCGTAGTCTTCCACTCTGCCGATCTTGATGCCGCGCATGTCGACATCGGCGCCCATCTGCAATCCGTCGAGCTGCTGCCGCTCGAAGTAAATCGTGTAGTACTTGAAATCGCCGCGCCCACCCGCCTGGCTCAGCCATATGACGGCACCAACCAGCGCCGCCACCAGTGCAATCAGTGCGATCCCGACGTACGTGTACTTGGCTTCGGCTTCCATCGTCGGCGGATTCTACGAGACGGCTTCGCCTTGCTGATCGACCATCGTCCGCACTGAGAAGTACGCCTTGATCCAGTCATTGTCACTGCGCAGGATCTCCTCGATGTTGCCGTCGGCGAGAACCTTGCCGCTGCCCAGCACGATGATGCGGTCGACCACCGTCAGCAGCGTGTCGAGATCGTGCGTCACGAGGAACACGGTAAGGCCGAGATCGTCGACCAGCGAACGCACCAGCTGATCGAATGCGCGGGCCGTGGTCGGATCGAGCCCGGATGTCGGCTCGTCCAGGAAAAGAACTTCGGGTTCGAGCGCCAGTGCGCGCGCAATCGCTGCGCGTTTGCGCATCCCGCCCGACAATTCGCTCGGCATTTTTTCTGCCGCATCTGCGCCGAGGCCGGCTTGCGCCAGCCGCAGCTTGATCAGCGGATCGAGCAGGGCGGCCGGCACGTCCGCGTGTTCGATCAACGGCACCGCAACGTTCTGTGCCACCGTCATCGACGAAAACAGCGCACCGTCCTGGAACATCATGCCGAAGCGGCGGCGCATCGCATTTAACTCGTCTTCCGAGTCCTGCCAGACATCGGTACCCAGCAAGCGGATTGTTCCTTCAGTGGGGCGCTGCAAGCCGATGATTTCGCGCAACAGCACGGACTTGCCTGTGCCGCTGCCACCGATAAGGGCGGTAAGCGTTCCACGTTGCAGCGTGAAGCTCACGCCGTCGTGCACGGTTTGTTCACCGAAGCGCGTCACGATCGAATCGACTTCCAGGATCGCTTCGGATTGAGCCACTAGATCCCGAGCTCCTGAAAAAACACCGCGAACGCAGCATCGAGCAAAATGACCGCGACGATGCTTTGCACCACCGTTGAAGTCGTTGCCATGCCGACGGCGCGTGTGTCGCGTTCGACCGACATCCCCATCCGGCAACCGATCACTGCGATCACCAGCGCGAACACCGGCGCCTTTGCCAAGCCGACCAGCGGATGCGAGATGTCGAGCGTGTCGCGCAAGCGTGCAATGAATGTCGGCGGCGTGATGTCAAGCATCGGTTCCGCGATCAGCAGCGCACCCGTCAGGCTCATTACATCGCCGACGAATACCAGCAGAGGCATGGCGATCATCAAGGCGATCACGCGTGGCAGTACGAGCACATCCATCGGAGATAAACCCAGTGTGCGGATCGCGTCGGTCTCCTCAGTCAGGCGCATCGAGCCGAGCTGAGCGGTAAATGCGGCGCCGGAGCGGCCGGCGACGATCACAGCGACGATGATCGGTGCGAACTCGCGCGTCGCGCCGATACCGACCCCGTCGACGACGAAAATATTGGCGCCGAACTGCTCGGCTTGCAGGCCGAGCAGGTAGGCGATAACGACGCCGATCAGCAGCGTCACCAACGCAACGACGGGAATCGCGTTCAGGCACACCTGCTCGAATTGCGCTGTGAGCTCACGGATGCGCACCGTGTGCGGATGGATCACGCTGCGGCCGAGCCCCACGACCGTCGCGCCGAGAAAGTTGATGTCGCCCAGAACGCTCAGAGTCACTTCTATCGTGCGCCTGCCGATCATCTCAATCGTGCGCTCTTGGTGATGCCTGGTGGGAGCACGGGCGGCTTCCAATCGCCCCCGCACCTGCTCGACGATCCGCAGCTCGTTCGCCTGAAATCCCGTCAGCTGCGGTTGCGATCGGCTATGTGCGTCGACGTGAGTGAGGAGTGCCAGGGCTCCGGCGGAATCGATTTCGGTAATGCCACTGCCATCGATGGCAAATTTCTCGGGCCATTGCAGCGCCTCGAGCTGCGCGGCGATGCGCGCGAGCGATGCCAGGCGCCAGGAGCCGGTCAAACGCAATGTTGCAAGGGCTGTCCCTCTTTCAAAGACAGCATTTGGCGCAGCACTTACGGCGCGCTTTATAGCCTCAGGCATTGCGCTCGCGACGCTGCTTGTTGCGAGCGGACCGCAAATTATTTCCCCTTCACGCGGCCGAGGCGCCTGGCGTTTGCGGTCGCCCGCCGATGCACGGGCGCGAGGCCGCTAGCCAGGACCTGCAACGTCGCACCTTGCATCTGCGCCGCCGCGCGCAAAAAGGACTTGCGGGCCGCTGCGCTCGAAGTGATTCCAAACGGAAAGGACCAAGCTGACGTCCATGCTTGTGCCATTTGTTGGTTCGCTTTCAACATCTGCACAGCCATTCGATTCCATGACTCGGCGAACGCAGCGATTTTCTCACTGCTCATAAGCTGTAACTCGCGCCGGTCACGAGCGCTCGGGCGCGCGGTGTTCATTCTGCCGAGCCGGTGGACTACCACTTGTGGCGCGGCGAACATCAACTCTGTCGCCTGCTTGCTCATTCGTAAAGACCTGCGGCGCGCGGCCTTGTTCATGGTCGAAGTATTACGCCGCCAGCAATTGCCGCAGCACGAACGGAAGGATCCCGCCGTGCCTGTAGTACTCGACCTCGATCGGAGTGTCGATACGCAGCTTGATCGCGCACCTTTTGCGTCTTGCCGTCGGCCCGGTGAATCAGCAGCGTCGCGTCCTGCTGCGGTTTGATGCCGCTCTCAAGGCCTTCGATGTCGAACGTTTCATTGCCGACGAGCTTCAGCGTCTGTGCACTGTCGCTGCCGATGAATTGCAGCGGCAACACTCCCATGCCCACCAGATTGCTGCGATGGATGCGCTCGAAGCTGCGCGCGATCACCGCTTTCACGCCCAGCAGTTGCGTGCCCTTCGCTGCCCAGTCGCGCGAAGATCCGGTGCCATATTCCTCGCCGCCGAACACGATCGTCGGCACGCCCTCGTCGATGTACTTCATCGCTGCGTCGTAAATCGACATCAGCTCGCCCGACGGCTGACGTAGCGTAAAGCCGCCTTCAATCCTCGAGCCGTCAGCCTGCGGCGGAATCATCAGGTTCTTGATGCGCACGTTCGCAAACGTTCCGCGCATCATCACTTGATGGTTGCCGCGGCGCGCGCCATAGGAATTGAAATCTGCCTTCAGCACGTTGTTGCTGATCAGCCATTGGCCGGCCGGAGAAGTGTCCTTGATCGCGCCGGCGGGAGAGATGTGGTCGGTGGTGATCGAGTCGCCGAAGATGCCAAGCGCGCGCGCTCCCTTGACGCCGGTCGACATCGCGGCGGGCTGCATCGCGAAGCTGTCGAAGAACGGAGGCTTCGCGATGTAAGTCGACTTCGGCCACGTGTAGACCTGCCCCGCGACGCTGCCCACTTTCTTCCACAGCTCGCCAGGATCGCTCTTCACTTTGGCATAGTTGGCTTCGTACGCCTGTGGGTCCATCGCATACTTCATCAGTGCATAGATTTCGTCGGAGCTTGGCCACACGTCACCCAACCAAACGTCCTTGCCGTGCGAGTTCTTGCCGAGCGGCTCGGTCATCAAGTCTTTCAGCATCGTGCCGGCGATCGCGTACGCGACGACCAGCGGCGGCGACGCGAGAAAGTTCGCTTTCAGATTCGGATGAATGCGCGCTTCGAAGTTGCGGTTGCCCGACAGCACCGCCGCGCATACCAGGTTGTTCTCGATGATCGTCTCGTTGATTTCCGGCGCGAGATCGCCGGCGTTGCCGATGCACGTCGTGCAGCCATACGCGGCCAATGAAAATCCGAGCTTCTCGAGGTAGGGGAGCAGTCCCGTCTTCTGTAGATAGTCGGTAACGATCCGCGAGCCCGGCGCGAGTGATGTCTTGATATGTTTTTGCACCGTCAAGCCAGCTTCGACCGCTTTCCTTGCGAGCAGCCCGGCCGCGAGCAACACGCCCGGGTTACTCGTGTTGGTGCAAGACGTGATTGCCGCAATCAGGACGTCGCCGTCGCGGAGCGAAATGCCGTCGCCATCCCTATTCGACACCGGCTGAACCAGCGGGCGATTGCCTTTCATCTCCACTACGTCTCGCGGCGCGCCGTCCGGGGTTGCCGGTCCCGCGCCCGCCCGTACTCCACTGTCGGAGCCGACCGCAAACCGTTGCGAAAGACGCGCACCCGGCATGTTGAAACCGTTCTCAAGCACTGGCGCGGAGAACAGCCGCGTGAATTCTTTCTTCACGTTGCCGATTTCGATCCGATCCTGCGGCCGCTTTGGCCCCGCCAGCGATGGTGCGACAGTGCCCAGGTCGAGGGAGACCACCGATGAATAATCTATCGCGCCTTCCTTAGGAATTCCGAACAGTCCCTGCGCGCGGAAGTACGCCTCGAAAGCGGCGAGCTCATCGTGTGTGCGCCCGGTGCCTTCGAAATACGAGATCGTTTTTTCGTCGACCGGAAAAAATCCCATCGTTGCGCCGTACTCGGGCGCCATGTTGCCGATAGTGGCTCTGTCCGGCACTGCCAAACTCGCGGTGCCTTCGCCGAAAAATTCGACGAACTTGCCGACCACTTTGGCCTTGCGCAGCAATTCGGTGACCGACAGCACTAAGTCAGTGGCGGTCACACCTTCGCGCAACTTTCCCTTCAGATGCACGCCGACCACGTCGGGCGTCAGCAGATACACCGGCTGGCCGAGCATGCCGGCTTCGGCTTCGATCCCGCCGACTCCCCAGCCGACGACACCGATGCCATTGATCATCGTGGTGTGACTGTCGGTGCCGACCAGCGTGTCGGGGTAGTAAATGCCGTCTTTCTTGTAAACGCCGCGCGCCAGATATTCGAGATTGATCTGATGCACGATGCCGAAGCCGGGCGGTACGACGCCGAACGTGTCGAACGCCTGCATGCCCCACTTCATGAACTCGTAGCGCTCGCGGTTGCGCTGGAACTCGAGCTTCATGTTGAGATCGAGCGCATCCTTGGTGCCGTAGTGATCGATCATCACCGAGTGATCGACCACCAGGTCGACCGGCACCAGCGGTTCGATCGTCTTCGCGTTCTTGCCCATTGCGTCGGCCACGTTGCGCATCGCTGCCAGATCCGCGAGCAGCGGCACACCGGTGAAGTCCTGCAGCACTACGCGCGCGACGACAAACGGAATCTCGTCGGTCCGGCTGGCGTTCGGCTTCCAGCCCGCAAGCTGGCGCACGTGCTCTTCGGTGACCTTGACACCGTCACAGTTGCGCAGCACCGCTTCCAGCACGATGCGGATCGATACCGGCAGGCGGGACACCTTGCCCATGCCCGCCGCCTCCAGCGCGGCGAGGTTGTAGAACTTGCCGCGCTTCGGGCCGACGTTGAATTCTTGCAATGAGTTGAAAAGGTTATGCGCCATGAATTGCCTCAGATAATCATCAGGTCCACGAACTCGTGCACTGGCGTGGCGGCCAGGCGTTTTGGGTCCATGCACAAATTTAGAATCGTGTCGGCCTGCTTGGCGGGAAACACGCGCGCCAGGTTGGTCTTGAACTTTTGCACCAGCAACGGCATGCCTTCCTTGCGGCGCCGCTTGTGGCCGACCGGGTACTCGACCACGATTTCTTTCAGTTTCTTGCCGTCGCTGAGCTCAACCGTCAGGCCATTGGCGATCGAGCGCTTGCCTGGATCGTGATAGTCCTTCGTGAACTGTTTGTCTTCGACGCAAACGATCTTCTCGCGCAGCGCATCGATCCGCGGGTCCGATGCAACCTCGTCTTCGTAGTCCTGCGCCGTCAAGCGACCGAAGATCAGCGGCACAGCGACCATGTATTGAATGCAGTGATCGCGATCGGCCGGGTTATCAAGAGGGCCCTTTTTGTCGATGATGCGAATGCAGGCTTCGTGCGTGCGAATCGTGATCTTCTTGATGTCCGCCGCGGTCTTCCCGAGCTTGTTCAGTTGTGCGTGCAGCGTCATTGCCGCTTCGACCGCCGTCTGCGAATGAAACTCGGCCGGGAAGGAAATCTTGAACAGCACGTGTTCCATCACGTACGAGCCGTAGGCCCGCTGAAACTTGAACGCGTTGCCCTTGAACGACACGTCGTAGAAGCCCCACGTCTTGGCCGACAGCACCGACGGGTAGCCCATCTCGCCTGTTTTGGCGATCAACGCCAGGCGTACCGCGCGCGAGGTTGCGTCACCCGCCGCCCAGCTCTTGCGCGACCCGGTATTCGGTGAGTGCCGATACGTACGCAGCGATTGGCCATCGACCCACGCAAGCGACACCGCGTTGGTGATCTCGTCGCGCGTCAGTCCCAGCATCTGCGCAACGACGGCGGTCGAGGCGACCTTGACCAAAACTACGTGATCGAGCCCGACTTTGTTAAAGGAATTCTCCAGCGCTATGCACCCTTGGATCTCGTGCGCCTTGATCATCGCGGTCAGTACGTCGTTGACCGAAAGCGGTGGGCGGCCCGACGCCGAAGCGTTGCGCGATAGCCAATCGGCGGTGGCAAGAATGCCGCCGAGGTTGTCCGACGGGATGGCCCCATTCTGCTGCGAGCCAGGTGTCGTTGAAGTCCAGCCAGCGAATCATCGCGCCGATATCGAAATGCTGCTTTGACCGGGTCGAGCTGAAACTGAGTGCCCGGCACTCTGGCTCCGTTGGGCACGACGGTGCCGTGCACGATCGGGCCAAGCATCTTGGTACACGCGGGATACTCGAGCGCCTCGAACCCGCATCCGAGCGTATCCATCAGGCAATAGCGCGCCGTCTCGTAGGCATCCTTGCTTTTGATCTTGTAGCGGGTCACGTAGTCGACGATGTCGACCAGGACCTTGTCGGGTGCGGGACGGACGTTGCTGATATGGCTGCTCATGCGACTGAATTCATCTATTTCTTTGCTTGGCTTTTGCTCTCAGAACGGGCCGGCGGTTTCAGCCTGCACGTGAGCGGCTCGGAAAGCAGCGGATCAAACGTGAGCTGGCCCTCGTCGCCCTTGCTGTGCCAGACGACCTTGCCGTCCTCGCTCACATAGCGGGAACCGGAATCGGTAGGCGTCGCGGTCACTGCAACCCGGCTGCCGATGTAAGTGAGCTGCGCATCGCCATCCGGGCGGCGCGGATGTGCGTTGAAGCGCAGCACCCGCCCGTTGTCACAAAGCCAGTCGGTGGTGAAACTGCGCGTCGGCGCCGTGTTGCTCGCATGCGCCGCAGGGAGAACGAGACAAAGCAAGAGTACCCACGCATACATTTGCTCTGCTTTCATGCTGCCTCCCCGATGACGCGCCTGAAGCCTTCATGCGATGCAGTAAATCCCAGGCGCCGATAGAACGAATGCGCCTCGATCACTTCGAATGCCGCCGCATTCGCCGAATCGTTGCTGCCCACGGCCTCGCGATTCTTTCCGCGGATATCGCCGGCCGGCAGCTCCAGCAGCCTCATTTCCGGTTTTCAATCGGTACGAATTTCAGATCTTCGGGGCCAACGTAGTTGGCGCTCGGCCGGATGATCTTGTTATCGACGCGCTGCTCGATCACGTGCGCGCTCCAGCCGCTGGTGCGCGAGATGACGAACAGGGGAGTAAACATCGCGGTGGGCACGCCCATCATGTGATAACTGGTGGCGCTGTACCAGTCGAGGTTCGGAAACATTTTCTTCTCGCGCATCATCACCTGCTCGACGCGCGCCGAGATGTCGAAGAGCTTCATGTTGGCGGCGGCTACTGACAGCTCGCGCGCGACTTCCTTGATGACTTCGTTGCGCGGATCGGCGATCGTGTAGACGGGGTGCCCGAACCCGATGATCACCTGCTTGTCTGCGACCCGCTTGACGATGTCGGCCTCGGCCTCGTCGGGATTGTCGTAACGGCCGATCGTGTCGAACGCGAACTCGTTGGCGCCCCCGTGCTTCGGACCTTTCAGTGCGCCGATCGCGGCGGTGATCGCGGAATACATGTCGCTTCCCGTCCCGGCGACAACACGCGCGGTAAACGTCGAGGCGTTGAACTCGTGCTCGGCGTACAGATTGAGCGACGTATGCATCGACCGTGTCCACAACTCGGAAGGCGCGCGTCCATGAAGAAGATGCAGGAAGTGGCCGCCGATCGTGTCATCGTCGGTCTCGACGTCGATGCGCCGTCCCGAATGAGAGAAGTGATACCAGTAGAGAAGCATCGAGCCGAACGACGCCATCAGCCGGTCGGCGATGTCGCGCGCTTCGGCGAGCTTGTGCTCAGCCCCTTCCGGCAGCACCGAGCCCAATACCGAACACGCCGTGCGCATGACGTCCATCGGATGCGTATTGGCGGGTACCGCTTCGAGCACACGCTGCACCGCAGCCGGGATCCCGCGCAGACTCTTGAGCTTGTGCTTGTAGGCGCTCAACTCGGCGAGCGTCGGCAGCTTGCCGTGCACCAACAGAAAAGCGACTTCTTCGAACTCGCAGCGGGCCGCCATATCGAGAATGTCGTAGCCGCGATAGTGCAGGTCGTTGCCGGTCCGGCCGACCGTGCACAGTGCGGTGTTGCCCGCGACGACACCGGACAGTGCCACCGATTTTTTTGGCTTTAATGTAGCCACTGAGGCAGCCACTGCGGCAGCCACTGCGGGAGCGTCGCTCATTGCGAGTCTTTCCTGTTCGCGAACAGCTGGTCCAGTCGATCTTCATACGCCTGGTAGCCGATGACGTCATACAGTTCCATCCGAGTCTGCATGGTCTCGACAACCGACTTTTGCGTACCTTCGCGTCGCAGCGCCGTGTAGACGTTCAATGCCGCCTTGTTCATCGCGCGGAACGCGGAGAGCGGATAAAGCGCCATCGCGACCCTTACGCTGCGCAGCTCTTCCAAGCGTAAATAAAGGCGTGGCGCCGAATTCGGTGATGTTGGCCAGCACCGGCACCTTGACGGCATCAACGAAGCGTCGGTACGTTGCCAGGTCCTTGGCGGCTTCGGCAAAAATTCCATCGGCACCGGCCTCTGCACAGAGGACCGCGCGCTCGATGGCGCGCTCGACGCCCTCGACAGCGATCGAATCCGTGCGCGCGATCAGAAAGAAATCCGAGTCTGTTTTCGCGTCGGCTGCGGCCTTGACGCGGTCGGCCATTTCCTCCGCGCTGACGATTTCTTTGCCGGGCCGATGGCCACAGCGCTTGGCGCCAGCCTGATCCTCAATATGGCACGCGGCGGCACCAGCCTTGATCAGCGCCTTGACGGTGCGTGCGACGTTGAAAGCGCTCGGTCCGAAGCCGGTGTCGATGTCCACCAGCAGTGGAAGGTTGCAAACGTCGGTAATCCGACGCACGTCAATCAGCACGTCGTCGAGCGTATTGATGCCGAGGTCTGGCATGCCAAGCGATCCGGCTGCCACGCCGCCGCCCGACAGGTAAATTGCGCGATAGCCGACCTGCTGCGCCATCAACGCATGATTCGCAATCAGCGCACCGACAATCTGCAGCGGCCGTTCAGCCTGTAGCGCTGCGCGAAACCGGGTACCCGCTGAAATGCCGGCGGTCATAGGTGAGCGGTCCTAGCTAACCAGGTGAGCAACGCCATCGCGCTCCTCGAGCAACTCTTTCAACGTCGCGTCCATTCTCTGCCGCGAGAAATCGTCGATCTCCAAGCCCTTGACGACTTCGTACTTGCCGTTCGTGCATACGCAGGGCATGCCGTACATGATGTCCTGCGGAATTCCGTAGCTGCCGTCGGAGACCACGCCCATCGTCGTCCAGTGTCCGTCGGTTCCAAAGACCCAATCGTGTACATGGTCGATCGCGGCGTTGGCGGCCGACGCCGCCGATGACAGCCCTCGCGCTTCGATGATCGCGGCTCCGCGCTTGCCCACCGTCGGGATGTAGATGTCGCGATACCACGTGTCATCGATCATGGGCGGCTTGCCGTCGATCGTCGCAAAGCGAATATCCGGGTACATGGTCGGCGAGTGATTGCCCCACACGATCAACTTTTCGATTGACGACACCGGCTTGCCCGTCTTGGCCGCCAGCTGCGACAGCGCGCGATTGTGATCGAGTCGCATCATCGCCGTAAAACTCGACTTCGGCAGCGATGGCGCCGATTTCATCGCGATGTAGGCGTTCGTGTTCGCCGGATTGCCCACAACCAGCACCTTGACGTTGCGCTTGGCCGACTGATCGAGCGCCTTGCCCTGGGCGGTGAAGATTTGCGCATTGGCGGCCAACAAATCCTTGCGCTCCATCCCAGGTCCACGAGGGCGTGCTCCGACAAGTAGCGCAATGTCCGTATCCTTGAATGCGGCCGCCGGTTCGCTGTGCGCCTGTAATCCGGCCAACAGCGGAAACGCGCAGTCTTCCAGCTCCATCATCACGCCTTTCAGCGCCTTCTGTGCCTTCTCGTCCGGGATTTCGAGCAGCTGCAACTCGATCGGCTGCTTGTCTCCAAGCATTGCACCGGAGGCGATGCGAAACAGCAGCGAGTAGCCGATCTGCCCGGCGGCGCCCGTGACGGCAACGCGAACGGGAGCTTTGTTCATGATCTTGTTCTCCGATGCAATCGTCGTTCAGACAGCGAGCAGTCTACTGCAAAAGGCCCGTTCGATACCACGTGTCTTATATAAGATAGATGACATATTGTACTGCGGTTTGTGTTGAAATGCCGCCATGTCTAGTTCGGTCTCCAAAGACGTCGACAGCGCCGCCCAGGCTGCTGTCTACGCGCCTTTGTACCGCCAGATCAAGGACTTGATTGTCCAGGGGCTGCAACGGGGAGAGTGGAAGCCCGGCGACATGATCCCCAGCGAGATGGATCTGGCGGCGCGATTCCAGGTGAGCCAGGGAACGGTCCGCAAGGCCGTCGATGAGCTTTCCACGGAAAATCTGCTGGTGCGTCGGCAGGGCAAGGGCACTTTCGTCGCGACTCATCATGAGCCGCGCGCGCAGTTTCGATTTCTGCGAGTAGTGCCGGACGATCATGCGCCGCTACCGGGCGTGAGCCGCTACCTCGACTGCAGGCGAGTCCGTGCCAGCGGCGACATTGCCCGCCACCTGGCAGTGAGGCCGAGCGATCCGGTCGTGTACCTGCGACGGCTTTTGAGCTTCGAAAACGCGCCGGTGGTCCTCGATGAAATCTGGCTGCCTGGAAATCTATTCAAGAAGCTGACGGCTGAGCGCCTCGCCGAGTACACCGGTCCACTGTATGGACTGTTCGAAACGGAATTTGGAACGCGCATGATCCGCGCCGATGAGCGGATTAGAGCGGTAGCGGCGTCGGCTGACGCTGCCAAGCATTTGAAGATCGCGGTCGGCTCGCCGCTGCTATTGGTGGAGCGCGTCTCGTACACCTACGGCGAGCGGCCGGTCGAGGTCCGGCGCGGCCTTTCGGTCACGGAGCGATATCACTATCGCAATACGCTCAGCTGACGGTCGACCGCTGTCATTCACTGTGCGTGACCGATTTGGTTCAGTGCAGCATTTCGGTCAGAATAGTGCTCGCAACGTACTTCAAAAAACCAACGGCCCTCGATGAGCAGCTTCACCGTAGAAAAACAACCGCGGCCGCGATTTCGAAACCTTAACTTTCCGCTGCTGCTGACCTATCGCCTGCCGTTGCCCGGCCTGGTGTCGATCATGCATCGAATCAGCGGAGCAGCGCTGTTCCTGATGTTGCCGTTGCTGCTCTGGCTATTCGACCTGAGCCTGATGTCCGAACTGAGCTTCGAACGGCTGCGCACGATTGTCTCCAACTTCTTCTTCAAGCTGTTGCTCGTGTTGCTGATCTGGGCATTTTTTCACCACTTGGTCGCTGGCATTCGCTACCTGCTGCTCGATCTTCACATCGGGATTGACCTCGGATCTGCGCGTGCCACCTCGATCGCGGTGTATGCGGTCAGTCTTCCGCTGACTTTTATCGCCGCGTTGAAGGTCTTCGGGCTGATTTAGTCCAGTGAAACCGCCCAAATACACACCCGCTCGTCCGTGCCTCAGCGCGCCGGACGTTGTTGCAAATGCTCGCCATAGTCCCCGCTATGTCTGTGCTTTGCGCCTAGCCCGGCACGCCGCTGCACGGCCGCTCGGGTGCGATTTGACGGTATCACTGGACTGATGGCGTACCCGCCCATCGGCATCGGTCCCAAGCGCGTGGTGGTCGGCGCGCACTATGGATTGGCGGGCTTTATCGGGCAGCGGATCACGTCCGTGGTTCTGACGTTGTGGGTGTTGATGGTCGGAGCCAGCGTGCTCTTCGGCCCGTTGTCGTACGACACGTGGGCCGCGTTGTTTGCCCCGCTATGGATGAAGGTCATCACGCTGATCGCGCTGTTTTCACTGCTGTATCACGCGTGGATCGGGATGCGGAATATCTGGATGGATTACGTCACGCCGGTATGGGCGCGACTGTCGCTGCAGACAGTTACTGTTCTGTGGTTGATCGCATGTGCCGTGTGGTCTGTGCAAATCCTGTGGCGGGTCTGAGGGTGTCAGCAACTTCAAAGCTAACCCGCCGCCGCTTCGATGCGGTGATCGTCGGCGCCGGCGGCGCCGGCATGCGGTGTTCATTGCAGCTTGCGAATGCGGGACTGAACGTTGCGGTGTTGTCGAAGGTGTTTCCGACGCGGTCTCACACAGTGGCGGCGCAGGGCGGCATCGGCGCGGCGCTCGGCAACATGACCGAAGACAGTTGGCTTTGGCACATGTTCGACACCGTCAAGGGATCGGACTACCTGGGTGACCAGGATGCAATCGAATTCATGTGCCGTGAGGCACCGCACGTCGTCTACGAACTCGAGCATTACGGCATGCCGTTCGATCGCAATCCGGACGGCACGATTTATCAGCGGCCCTTCGGCGGGCATTCTGCGCACTTCGGCGAAAAGCCGGTGCCGCGCGCGTGCGCGGCGGCGGACCGCACTGGGCACGCGATGCTGCATACGCTGTATCAGCGCAACGTCGCGTCGCGTACGCAGTTTTTTGTCGAATGGATGGCGCTCGACTTGATTCGCAACGCCGACGGCGACGTGGTCGGCGTAATCGCGCTTGAAATGGAAACCGGCGAGCCGATGATCTTCGAGTCGAAGGTCGTGGTGCTGGCGACCGGCGGTGCCGGGCGTATATGGGACGCGTCGACCAATGCCTATATATGCACCGGCGACGGCATGGGCATGACCGCGCGCGCCGGATTGCCGCTCGAAGACATGGAGTTCTGGCAGTTTCATCCGAGCGGCGTCGCCGGCGCTGGCGTGCTGATTACCGAGGGCGTGCGCGGCGAGGGCGGCATTCTGCTCAATTGCAATGGCGAGAGGTTCATGGAGCGCTATGCGCCGACGCTGAAAGACCTGGCGCCGCGCGATTTCGTTTCACGTTCGATGGACCAGGAGATCAAGGAAGGGCGGGGCTGCGGTCCGAACAAGGATTATGTCTTGCTGAAACTCGATCACCTCGGCGCCGAAACGATCATGAAAAGGCTGCCGTCGATTCGCGAAATTGCGATCAAGTTTGCGAACGTCGATCCGATCCGCGAGCCGATTCCGGTGGTGCCGACGATTCATTATCAGATGGGCGGCATACCGACCAATTACCACGGCCAGGTGGTCGCGCCGAACGGTAAGGACCCGAACGCTGTGGTCGAGGGGCTGTATGCCATTGGTGAATGTGCATGCGTCAGCGTTCACGGCGCCAATCGCCTCGGTACTAATTCGCTGCTCGACCTGCTCGTGTTTGGACGCGCAGCCGGCAATCAAATCATCGCGCAACAAACGGCGCAGCAAGGCCATAAGACTTTTCCCGCTGCCGGCGGCGAGCTGGCGGTTGCGCGGCTTGCGGCGCTCGACGCGGCGGTAGGTGGCGAGCGAGTACAGGATGTTGCCAACGCCATTCGCAAGACGATGCAGTCGCATTGCGGAGTGTTCCGCACCGGGCCAACGTTGCAGGAAGGCGTCCGCATGATCATGGCGCTGGAGGAGCGTGCAAAGCGTGTTTCGATCGACGATAAATCGAAAATCTTCAACACCGCGCGCGTCGAAGCGCTCGAACTCGAGAACCTGGTCGAAACGGCAAAGGCAACGATTTTCTCGGCTTCTGCACGCACTGAAAGCCGCGGCGCGCACGCACGCGAGGATTTTCCTGAGCGTGACGACGTGCACTGGATGAAGCATTCGTTGTATTACTCGGACGGCAATCGCCTCGACTACAAGCCTGTCAATATGAAGCCCTCGAGCGTCGCCGCATTCGAACCGAAGCGCAGAACGTTTTAGGAACCGACCAGACGATGACTACCAGCACCGCGGCTGAAGCGCCATCGAGCGCAGTTGCCTCAGTCAAGACCCGCACGGTTCAGTTCGAGATCTATCGCTACGATCCGGACGCGGACCAGCAGCCCCGAATGCAAAAGTTGCAGGTCACGCTGCAGCCTAACGACCGCATGCTGTTGGATGCGCTTATTCGCATCAAAGCTGAAGTCGACGACAGCCTGTCACTGCGGCGCAGCTGCCGCGAAGGCGTATGCGGCTCCGACGCGATGAACATCAACGGCAAGAACGGGCTGGCGTGCGTTACCAGCCTGCGCGATCTGAGGGAGCCGATCGTCTTGCGACCGATCCCCGGATTGCCGGTGATCCGCGATCTGATCGTCGACATGTCGCAATTTTTCAAGCAGTACGAATCGATCAAGCCTTATGTGATCAACGACACGCCGCCGCCCGAGAGGGAGCGCCTGCAGTCACCGGCGGAGCGTGAAGAGCTGAATGGGTTGTATGAGTGCATCCTGTGCGCGTGCTGCTCGACCGCGTGCCCGTCGTTCTGGTGGAATCCCGATAAATTCGTCGGGCCGGCCGGCCTGCTGCAGGCCTATCGCTTCATTGCCGATTCGCGAGATCAGGCGACCAATGAGCGGCTCGATAACTTGAACGATCCGTATCGCCTGTTCCGCTGCCACACGATCATGAATTGCGTGGACGTGTGCCCGAAGAATCTGAATCCAACCTTGGCGATCGGCAAGATCAAGGAGTTGCTGGTGCGGAGAGCGGTGTGATTGCAGGGGATGCCGCGCTGCCTTTGGCCCACCGGCGCTTGCGGTGGCGTGCCCGCCGCGGCCTGCTCGAAAACGATTTGATTGTTTCGCGGTTCTTCGAGCGGCATGGCGATCGGCTGACGCCTGACGAGATGGTGTCGATCGAGGCACTGCTCGATCTGCCGGAAAACGAACTACTCGATCTGCTGTTGGCACGCACGGAGTTGCCGCGCGCGCTCGACGTTGCGGGCGTACGTGCGATGCTGAACCAGCTACGCGCGACCTGATCACTACCAGGACGAATCCATGGCGCTTGAATCCTCGAACAAGACAGCGACGCTGACGTTTTCCGACGGTTCGCCGTCACTCGATTTGCCGATTCATGCCGGCACGATCGGGCCCGACGTCATCGACATCCGCCAGCTGTACGGCAAGACCGCGAAGTTCACGTATGACCCGGGATTTCTGTCGACTGCGGCGTGCGATTCGTCGATCACATACATCGACGGCGACAAGGGAGAGCTGCTTTATCGCGGCTACCCGATCGAGCAACTGGCGACTCAGTGCGACTACCTGGAGACGTGTTACCTGCTGCTCTACGGCGAGCTACCGAACGCCGAGCAAAAAAAGAAGTTCGACCGGACGGTGACGTACCACACGATGGTCAACGAGCAGATGCAGTTCTTTCTGCGCGGCTTCAGACGCGATGCGCATCCGATGGCGGTGATGACGGGTCTGGTCGGTGCGATGTCGGCGTTCTACCCCGATTCAATGAATCTGAATGACCCGCAGCAGCGCGAGATCTCTGCGCACCGGTTGATTGCCAAGATGCCGACGCTGGTGGCTATGGCCTACAAATATACGGTCGGCCAGCCGTACGTCTATCCGCGCAACGATCTTTCGTACGCGGCGAACTTCATGCGGATGATGTTTGCGACGCCGTGCGAGGAATACAAGGTCAACGACGTGCTGGTGCGCGCGATGGACCGCATTTTGATCCTGCACGCCGATCACGAACAGAACGCTTCAACGTCGACGGTCCGGCTGTGTGCATCGTCGGGCACGAATCCGTTCGCGGCCATCGCCGCCGGCGTTGCGTGCCTGTGGGGCCCGGCCCACGGTGGCGCGAACGAAGCCGCATTGGGCATGCTGCACCAGATCCAGCGCGAAGGCGGTGTAGCGAAGATCGGCGAGTTCATCGACAAGGTGAAGGATAAAAACTCCGAAGTCAGGTTGATGGGCTTCGGCCATCGCGTTTACAAGAACTACGATCCGCGCGCGAAGCTGATGCGAGAAACCTGCCATGAGGTGTTGAAGGAGCTCGGGCTGCAGGATGATCCGCTGTTCAAGCTGGCGATGGCGCTCGAAAAAATAGCACTCGAAGACGAGTATTTCGTCAGCCGCAAGCTGTACCCCAATGTCGATTACTACTCGGGGATTGTGCAGAAGGCGGTCGGCATTCCGGTGCAGCTTTTCACTGCGATTTTTGCGCTCGCGCGCACTGTGGGCTGGATCGCGCAATTAAACGAGATGATCGCAGACCCCGAGTACAAGATCGGGCGGCCGCGGCAGTTGTACGTCGGCGCTACGCGTCGCGACGTCACGCCGATCGCCAATCGCGGCGCCAAACAAGAAAAGCGGGCAGCCGAGCGCGTTTAGTGCGTGGCGCGGTGCGCTATTGCGCGCTTTCGGCTTTCAATGGCTTCGGATTCTTGTTGATCGGCTCGTAGCCGATGCGCTCGTACTCGGCGATGACCTGCGCGCCGAGCAGCAAGACAATGGCCCCGACTTCTACGCTGATCAAGACAGCGATCGACGTCGTCAACGACCCGTAAACCACCTGAATCTGTGAAATCGTCGAGTAGTACCAGACGAGCACATGGCGCGTGATCTCCCACAACAGCGCCGCCGCAGTGCCGCCGATCAACGCGTGGCGCAGCCGCAGCCGGCCGACCGGCATCACAAGATAGATCGCCGTCAATAGGAAAATCTCGCCCACCACCCCGACTACGTACAGCAGGCGCGCAGAAAACAATTCGAGCGGGCGCGACTCACCGAGTATGACGACAGCGTGCGTTCCCAATTGGCTCAGCGCGCCCGATACGACTGTGATGATCAGGAACCCGATCGTCAGAGCCAGGATGAACAGGTACGGCATGATGGCCGACATCAGAAAGTGCCGCCGCCTTACGGTTACACGGTGAAAGAAAATCACCGACATTGCGTTCTCCAGCACCGTGAAAGCCAATGTGCTGAAGAACAGCATCAGAATCAGCAGCAGCCATCCGACCACGTCACGATGGGTCAGAAAATTCCGTAGCTCACCGACCAACGCGCCGGATTGCCCGGGAACCACGAACTCCAGATACGCGCCTATTGCGCTTAGCACTTGCGCTTCCTCGAATACTTGCGTCAGCACCAGCACTACCAGAATCAGCAGCGGCACCATGGACAACAGCGCGTAATACGCGACCGCACCCGCGAGCAGCAGTCCCTGATTCGCACGGAACTGTTTGAGCACCGCAAGCGCGAAGTCGAGCGGATGGCGGAGCGCCTTCTTCGCGCTGCTGGCGAACTTCTTCATCGCCGCACTTTAGCGCGGCAGGCAAGTGCGATCCGATCGAGTTCTACGGGCGCTAGCTGGTCCGCATACCTGCGCCGATTTGCCTCCAATCGAATTTGCGTGTGGCGAGCATCGCAGCGGCCAGCGTCACGAACAGCAGCGCGCTTCCCATCAGCAGTGCCGTGTCTTCGGCGATCAGGATCGCGTAAATGGTCGCGTACATCAAGACCAGCGCGCCGCCGAAGCCAAGCGCCCGCGCTCGATTCGCGAGGACATGACTGAGGTAGTAAGCGATGAGCACGGTGCACGCTGATGCTGCGATCGAATACGCCAGCCCGAATGCGATGTGCTCGGACAAGCTGAGTAACAGCAGGAAAAAAATTACGAGCGACAGTCCGACGAAGCCGTACTGGACAGGATGAGCGTTTAGCGAGCGCAACGTATCGAACAGGAACATGGCGCCGAATACCAGAACGATGATCAGCGCGCCGTGCTTGGCAGACCGCTCTGCCAGCAAATAGGTGTTCACCGCTTCGATGAAGTCGATCTCGAACGTGTCGAAACGTGTTTGCAGATGCGGTGCTGATGATGGCCGTTGCGGCGATGTGCCGGACGCGAGGGTTCGCACCTGCTGCTGGACATCAGAGGCAAGTGCCGAGATTGCCCACTCCGCGGAGAATCCGTCGGCGTTTACGGTGCGTTCGCGCGGCAGATAGCGGCCGCCGAAGTGCGGATCCGGCCAGGCCGATTTGACTGTCACCGTGCTCGCGGTGGCGGTCGGCGCGAACGCAAGGCGCTCGGTACCGGCGAGTTCGAGGTTGATCGAGAAGCGCATGGACGATCCGCCCGCCGATTCCGCCAGCTGAACATGCAAGCCCGCGGCAAGCATCGGCAGTTGCGTGCCCTCGCGAAACCGCACGACCTTGCCATCTATGTTGGCTGCCGGCGATCCGCGCAGGCCGCGCACGTCGGCGATCGGCAGTACCAGACGCGGCTCACCCCAGACGACTCGCCGCCCCTCAGCCGGCTTGACCTGACTGCGATCCGGCCATGTCGCGGTGCCGTTGATGGAAATCGTTGATTCGAACGTCCGCACGCGATGGATGCCGCGATAGCGATCGTTCTTGACGGTCACTCCGGCGTTGGCGTGCGACTGGTCGGCGAACCACACCAGCTGCCTCGGTTCGCTCAGCTGCGTCACGCGCACACGATTGCTCGCGTCCACACTCTGCTCGGTCCAGTGTTCGACGTATGGCCAGACAAAAAACGGCAACGCCAGCGTCTGCTGACCGGCAAAGCTTGCCTGCACACTCGCGACAGCCTCCGCCCTTCGCGATGCGCGCTCGGCGATGAGGCCTTCGATCATGCCGAGGGGAATCAGCATCAACACCGCAAGCAGGCCAATGACGAGGGCCTTGGCCAGAATTGAGTTGCGCAGCGACTTGAGCACGAGGACCTCCGATGAGCAGGGAAGTCCGATCGTCACGAAGCCGCGTGAAAAACCGCGGAATGCGCGATGAAAGCTACGTGAACTAACGCAACTCGGCGTTCAGCGCGTGCAAAGCAGCGGCGCCCGGGCAAAGCTCGTTTTCTGCCAGTCTGTTAAGCGGAGTAGCAGGAGTCGCCAGATGCTGGTGTAGGTCATCGGCGTCCGCGTCTATATAAAGCAATCCGGTCACGATCTCGCCGCGCGCTTGGTGCAGTTGTATGTGATTGATAGCGGCCAGTCGATCGGCAGCATCGTATCCCGCATCGATCTTGCGCAAGCGCAGCCGGCTGCCGTCGTGCTGCGTGACCTCCATCACTTCCCCGGCGCGTAGTCGGCCGTGATCGCCTCGCGGTGCGGCATGAAGTCGAGTCGATTGACCGCATCGTTGTGCTCGCGCACGTAGTCGTAGCTTTTGGTGCTGCCTGGATGGTTGTTGAACGCCACGCACGGGCTGAGCACGTCAATCAGGGCGGCGCCGCGATGGCTGAGCGCGCCCCTGATCAGTGGCACCAACTGTTCCTTGTCCCCGGAAAAGCTGCGCGCAACATAGGTGACGCCGAGCTGCAGCGCGATCGCGACCATGTCGATCGGCGCGTCACGGTTGACCGCGCCGCGCTTCGATTTCGAGCCTTGATCGGCGGTGGCCGAAAATTGCCCTTTGGTGAGGCCGTACACACCGTTGTTCTCGACGATGTACGTCATGTTGACGCCGCGCCGAATCAAGTGCGCAAACTGGCCCAGCCCGATCGAAGCCGAGTCGCCGTCGCCCGAAACGCCGAGGTAAAGCAGGTCGCGGTTCGCCAGGTTGGCGCCGGTCAACACCGACGGCATGCGACCGTGCACCGAGTTGAATCCGTGCGAGGCGCCGAGAAAGTAGTCGGGCGTCTTCGATGAGCAGCCGATGCCGGATAACTTGGCGACGCGATGCGGCTCGACCGCCAGCTCCCAGCACGCCTGCACGATGGCGGCGGAAATCGCGTCGTGCCCGCATCCCGCGCACAGGGTTGAGATCTTTCCTTCGTAGTCGCGCCGTGTGAGCCCGAGACGGTTGGTCGGTAAAGTGGGGTGACGTAGTTTCGGTTTCGCGAGATATGTCATTTATGGCGCTCCCTCGCGCTCCGCGCGGTCCCTCCGAGAGGGACGAAGCGCTTTCTTCGGAGCGGCCGTGCGAAAGCGCTCATGCCGCTTTGCCCGACTTGATCGGAAGCACATTTGCACCTCGTACACGCGACGCGATCGCGTCGACGATGAAGCGTGCGGTGATCGGCGTGCCGTCGTAATGCAGCACCGGCACCAGCCGCGCCGGATCGATCTGCAATTCATTGATCAGCATCGAGCGCAACTGCCCGTCCCGGTTCTGTTCGACGACGTACACAGATTCGTGGTCGATGATGAACTTCTTGACCGATGATGCGAACGGGAATGCTCGCACCCGCAGCCGGTCGAGATGGACGCCTTGGCGCTCGAGTTCGCCGATCGCTTCGTTCATCGATGGACCGGTAGAGCCGTAGTAAATGACCCCATGCGAAGTCTTCTGCGCGGATTTTGATACCACCGGCTGCGGCACCAGCTTCGCTGCGGTGGCGAATTTCTTCAGCAGCCGCTCCATGTTGTAGATGTAGTCGGGGCCCGCCTCCGAGTAGCGCGCGTACGCATCCTTGGTTGTTCCGCGCGTGAAATACGCGCCGCGCGAGGCATGCGTGCCGGGAAGCGTGCGGGAAGGAATGCCGTCGCCGTCCGCGTCCAGGTAGCGCCCGAAGTCGCGTCCCGATTCGAGCTCGGCCGCGCTCATGACTTTGCCGCGGTCATACCGGCGCGCGTCGTCCCACTTCAACGGGGCGCACAAGCGGTGATTCATGCCGATGTCGAGATCGGTCATCAGGAATATTGGCGTCTGCAGACGCTCTGCCAGATCGAGTGACGCGGCGGCGAACTCGAAGCACTCGTACGGGTCTTCTGGAAACAGCAGCACGTGCTTGGTGTCGCCATGCGAGGCATAGGCACACGCGAGCAAGTCGGATTGTTGCGTGCGGGTCGGCATGCCGGTCGACGGTCCGCCGCGCTGCACGTCGATGATGACCGCCGGAATCTCCGCGAAGTATGCGAGCCCGATGAACTCGCTCATCAACGAGATACCGGGGCCAGAAGTCGCCGTAAACGAACGCGCGCCGTTCCAGCCGGCGCCGATCACTATGCCGATCGAGGCCAGTTCGTCCTCGGCCTGCACGATCGCGAACTTGTTGGTGCCGGTCGCCTTGTCGACCCGATACCTGCTGCAGTACTTCTGAAACGCCTCGGCCAGCGATGACGATGGCGTGATCGGATACCACGCGCACACCGTCGCGCCGCCGTAAACGCAACCGAGCGCTGCGGCGGCGTTGCCCTCGATGAAGATGCGCTCACCGACCGCGTCGCGCCGCTCGATGCGCAGGTCGATCGCGTCTTCCAGCCGCTCGCGCGCGTGGTGCAGCCCGGTCATGAACGAATCGAGATTCGGCTTGATCAACCGATCCTTGCCTTTGTATTGCTCGCCGAGCAGCTGCGCGATCACTTCGGGTTCGATTCCAAGCAGCTCGGTCAGAACGCCGACGTACATGATGTTCTTCAGCAGCTGTCGCTCTTTGGCGTCGACGTACTTGCTTGCGGCAATGTCGGTCAGCGGCACGCCGATCAGGTTGATATCGGCGCGCAGCTTCGTCGCCGCGATAGGCTTGGTGCTGTCGTACATCAGATAGCCGCCAGGCTCGATCTCCGCAATGTCCTTTTCCCACGTCTGCGGATTCATCGCGACCATCAGATCAACACCGCCACGGCGGCCCAGATGGCCATGCTCGGTGACGCGCACTTCGTACCACGTGGGCAGACCCTGAATGTTGGATGGAAAAATATTGCGGGGAGAGACCGGAACCCCCATGCGCAGAATGCTGCGCGCAAACAGCTCGTTCGCGGATGCGGAACCGGAGCCGTTGACGTTGGCAAACTTGACGACAAAGTCATTGATCGCTTTGATGCGCGTGCGCGTCCCGGAGACGGTGGCCGCTCTCTCGGGTGCGTTCATGCCGCCACCTTCTGCCTGCGGTCGGCAATCGCGTCCGGCCTGAGTCATATCTAGCAGAAACTTCTGCATATCCCACGCGCCGGTGGGGCAGCGCTCGGCACACAGGCCGCAGTGCAGACAGACATCCTCGTCCTTGACCATGGCGCGGCCGGTCCTCAAGCCCTCGGCGACATACAGATCCTGCTCGAGGTTCAGGGCGGGGGCGCGCAACCTTTGTCGCAACTCGGCTTCCTCGCCATTGACGATGAAGTTGATGCAATCGGTCGGGCAAATGTCGACGCACGCATCGCACTCAATGCAAAGCTGCGCCGTGAACACGGTCTGCACATCGCAGTTCAGGCAGCGCTGGGCTTCCTTCCACGCAGTGGCCGGATCAAACCCGAGCTCGACTTCGACCTTGATATTGCGCAACACCTGATTGACGTCGCGCCAGGGAACCTTGTAACGCTCGTCGTTGGCGACCTCGTTGTCGTAGCTCCACTCGTGAATGCCCATCTTCTGCGATAACAGTGTCACACCGGGAGCAGGGCGGTCGCGTACGTCTTCGCCGTGCAGCAGCTTGTCGATCGAGATCGCCGCATCGTGCCCATGCGCCACTGCCCAAATGATGTTCTTCGGGCCGAGAGCTGAATCGCCGCCAAAAAACACGTTCGCGATCGACGACTGCAGCGTCGCCTTGTCGAGTACCGGCATGCCCGATTCGTCGAATTCGATGCCGCTGTCGCGCTCAATCCAGGGGAAGGCATTTTCCTGGCCGACTGCGATCAGCACTTCGTCGCACTCGTGAATTACCGCGGGCTCGCCGGTCGGCTTCAGTGAGCGGCGGCCTTTATCGTCGTACTGGGCCTGCACCTTCTCAAAGCTCATACCTGTCAAGCGGCCGTTGTCGTGCAGGAATGCCTTGGGCACCAGATAGTTCAGGATCGGGATGCCTTCGTGCATCGCGTCTTCCTTTTCCCACGGCGACGCCTTCATCTCTTCGAAGCCGGAACGAACGATCACTTTGACGTCGTCGCCACCCAAACGCTTCGAGGTCCGGCAGCAATCCATCGCAGTGTTGCCCCCGCCAAGCACGATCACACGCTTGCCGATCCTGCTGACATGGCCGAACGACACCGATGACAGCCAGTCAATACCGATGTGTATCTGCGCTGCTGCTTCGTCACGCCCAGGAAGGTCGAGATCGCGTCCGCGCGGCGCGCCAGAGCCGACAAATACCGCGTCGTAGTTCTCCGACAGCAACGCTTTCATCGAATCGATCCTGACGCCGCCGCGAAACTCGACACCGAGTCCGAGGATGTAGCCGGTCTCCTCGTCGATCACTTCTTCCGGCAAACGGAAGCGCGGTATCTGCGTGCGGATCATGCCGCCCGCCTGTGGGTCCTGATCGAACACCGTGACGGCGTATCCCAATGGCGCCAGGTCGCGCGCTACCGTCAGCGAAGCCGGCCCGCCGCCGACACACGCGACGCGCTTGCCGTTCATCGGCACACGGCGCTTTGGCAGGCGTTTGGCGATGTCGTCGGCCTTGTAATCGGCGGCGACACGCTTCAAGCGGCAGATTGCGACCGGCTCGGGTTTATCCGCCTGTTGCTGTTCGACACGTCCACGCCGGCATGCGGGCTCGCATGGCCTGTCACACGTGCGCCCCAGGATCCCGGGAAACACATTCGAACTCCAGTTGACCATGTAGGCGTCGGTGTAACGCCCGGCCGCGATCAGCCTGATGTATTCCGGGACCTTCGTATGCGCTGGGCAGGCCCACTGGCAGTCGACGACGTGATGAAAATAGTCCGGATTTTTAATATCCGTCGGTTGCACCTTGTCTCCTGTTGCCGTGCTGGCCGCAGTGTATGCCTGCCAGACGCTGGGTGAGCCGCTGCAAACCGTGCTGCGGCAACCGTGCGACAGGTGTGTCAACTGCGGATAGAAAATGCAACGCCGGTGGTAGCATCATCGTTTACCGCGCAGGCAATGCGCGGCTGACGCAAGCAGCGACGACCGGAAGCCGGAAGCGCTGTTGCCAGTGCGGCTCTCGTCGATCGAGATGAGAGCGTGCGGGCGCTTTGAGCGAGAAACTCGTTTCGGAGGATGAGCGGATGATGAAACAGTTGCAGGCCAACTCGTACCTGTTCGGCGGCAACGCGCCCTATGTCGAGGAGTTGTATGAACGCTACCTCGATAACCCCGGATCCGTTCCGGAAAAGTGGCGTGCTTATTTCGATCAAATGCAGCTGGTGCCCGCAGCCGACGGCTCGCCCGACTCGCGCGATGTAGCCCACGCACCGATCGTCGAATCGTTTGCGCAACGGGCGAAGGCCAATGCTTTCGCGCCGAAGGTCGCGTCGAGCGATCTGTCGGTCGCGCGCAAGCAGGTCCACGTTCAGTCGATCATCGCCGCGTACCGGTTCCTCGGCAACCGCTGGGCGAATCTGGATCCGCTGCAGCGGCGCGAGCGGCCGCCGATTCCCGAGCTCGAGCCGGCTTTCTACGACCTGACCGAAGCCGACATGGACACGGTGTTCTCGGCCACCAACACGTACTTCGGCCAGGAACAGATGACGCTGCGCGAAATCGTCAAAGCGCTGCGCGAAACCTACTGTGGCTCGATCGGTGCCGAGTACATGTACGTGTCCGATCCGGCGCAGAAGCGCTGGGTGCAACAGCGGCTCGAGTCGATTCGCTCGATGCCTTCGTTCAGTACGGAGACGAAGACGGAAATCCTCGGCCGGCTGACCGCAGCCGAAGGACTCGAGCGCTATTTGCACACCAAATACGTCGGGCAGAAGCGTTTTTCGCTGGAAGGCAGCGAGAGCTTCATCGCTTCGATGGACGAGCTGGTACAGCGCGCCGGCGCCAGCGGCGTGCAGGAGATCGTCATCGGCATGGCGCATCGTGGTCGGCTTAACGTGCTGGTCAACATCCTTGGCAAGATGCCGCAGGATTTGTTCGCCGAGTTCGAGGGCAAAGTGGGCTCGGAGCTGCCGGGTGGCGACGTCAAGTATCACAACGGCTTCTCAAGCGATATATCGACGCCGGGCGGACCGGTGCATCTGTCGCTTGCATTCAATCCGTCGCATCTCGAGATCGTCAATCCGGTGGTCGAGGGTTCGGTGCGCGCGCGGCAGGAGCGGCGCGGCGACAAGGAAGGCGACAGCGTGTTGCCGGTGCTGGTGCACGGCGACGCTGCGTTCGCCGGCCAGGGTGTCGTGATGGAAACGCTGAACCTCGCGCAGACGCGCGGCTACGGTACCGGTGGCACGGTGCACATCGTCATCAACAACCAGATCGGCTTCACTACGTCCGATCCGCGCGATACGCGTTCGACGCTGTATTGCACCGATGTGGTCAAGATGATCGAAGCGCCGGTGTTCCATGTGAACGGCGACGATCCGGAGGCGGTCGTGCTGGTCACACAACTCGCGATGGACTTCAGGCAGGAGTTCAACTCCGACGTCGTGATCGACATCGTGTGTTTCCGTCGCCTGGGTCATAACGAGCAGGACACGCCAGCGGTGACGCAACCGCTGATGTACAAGAAGATCGGACAGCATCCGGGCACGCGCAAGATCTACGCCGACAAGCTGATCACACAGGGCACGATCACTGCCGAGCAGCCTGACGAGATGCTGAAGGAGTTTCGGGCGGCGCTGGATGAAGGACGCAGCACCTCCGACCCGGTGCTGACGAACTACAAGAGCAAGTTCGCCGTCGACTGGTCCCCATTCTTGAACCGAAAGTGGACCGACACCGCCGACACCGCCGTGCCGCTGTCCGAGCTGAAACGCCTGGGCGAGCGCATCACGACGATCCCGTCCAACTTCAAGCTGCACTCGCTGGTCGAAAAGGTGGTTGCCGATCGCCGCGCGATGGCCGAAGGCAAGCTGCCGCTCGACTGGGGCATGGCCGAGCATCTGGCTTACGCCAGCTTGCTGTCGAGCGGTTACGCGGTGCGCATCACCGGTCAGGACACCGCACGCGGCACGTTCTCACATCGGCATGCGGTGCTGCACGATCAGAACCGTGAAAAGTTCGACGAAGGCAACTACACGCCGCTCGAAAACGTGTCCGACGGACAGGCGCCGTTCGCGATCATCGACTCCGTTCTTTCGGAGGAGGCCGTGCTCGCGTTCGAGTACGGCTACTCGACTGCGGAGCCCAATGCCCTGGTCGTGTGGGAGGCGCAGTTCGGCGACTTCGTCAACGGCGCGCAGGTGGTGGTGGACCAGTTCATGTCCTCTGGCGAGGTCAAGTGGGGCCGGCAGTCCGGGCTGACGCTGATGCTGCCGCACGGTTACGAGGGCCAGGGCCCTGAGCATTCGTCTGCGCGGCTCGAGCGATTTCTGCAGCTGGCGGCGGACAACAACATGCAGGTGGTGCAGCCGACGAGCGCTGCCCAGATATTTCATTTGCTGCGCCGGCAAATGATCCGGCTGTTCCGCAAGCCGCTGGTGATCATGACGCCGAAGTCGCTGCTGCGTGCGAAGGATGCGACGTCGGATTTGTCGGAGTTCGCAAAGGGCGAGTTCCGGACCGTGATCGGTGAAACCGATACGGCGATCGATCCGAAGAGGGTCAAGCGCGTGATCGGCTGTTCGGGCAAGGTGTACTACGACCTCGTCAACGCGCGGCGCGAGCGAGAAGACAACGACGTTGCGATTATCCGCATCGAGCAGCTGTACCCGTTTCCGCACAAATCCCTCGCGGCCGAGCTGAAGCGTTATCCGGTGCTGGCGGAAGTCGTGTGGTGCCAGGACGAGCCGGCCAACCAGGGACCGTGGTTTTACGTGCAGCACCATGTACTCGAAAACATGACCGACGGCCAGAAACTTGCCTATGCAGGACGTGCCGCATCGGCGTCGCCGGCGGTCGGTTACTACGCGAAGCACAGCGAGCAGCAAAAGGCACTGATTGAGCAAGCCTTCGGCAAGCTCAAAGGCCTCGTGTTGAACAAGTAGGAATCGAAATGTCGATCATTGAAGTCAAAGTGCCTCAGCTTTCCGAATCGGTCGCAGAAGCGACATTGCTGCAGTGGAAGAAGAAGGCGGGCGAAGCGGTTGCAATCGACGAGACGTTGATCGAAGTTGAAACCGACAAGGTCGTGCTCGAGGTGCCTGCGCCCGCAGCCGGCGTGATTGCCGAGATCGTGAAGCCCGACGGCAGCACGGTGCTGGCCGGTGAGCTGATCGCGCGGCTCGACACCGACGGCAAGGCTGCCGCCGTGCCGGCGAAGCCAGCGGCTGCTGCGTCCGCCCCGGCTCCTGCACCAGCGCCGCCTCCGGCTCGGACACCGGCAAGCGCCGCTGCCGGCGTAGCAATGCCCGCCGCCGCCAAGATGATGGCCGATTTGGGAATGTCAGCGTCGCAGGTCCCAGGCACGGGTAAGGATGGCCGCATCACGAAGGGTGACGTGATCGGCGCGGGCGAAGCGAAAGCAAAACCGCCGCTGGCACCGACGCCCGCGCGTCCCGCGTTACCCGAAGTCAACGCACGTATGGACATTTCCGAGTTGGTAAACCGCCCCGAACAGCGGGTTCCGATGTCGAGGCTGCGGCAGCGCGTCGCTGAACGTCTGGTGCAATCGCAATCGACTGCCGCGATCCTGACGACATTCAACGAAGTGAACATGCAGCCACTCATGGAGCTGCGGTCCCGCTACAAGGAAAAGTTTGAGAAGGAACACGGCGTGAAGCTCGGCTTCATGTCGTTCTTCGTCAAAGCCGCCGTGTCTGCGCTAAAGCGGTTCCCGGTTGTTAACGCGTCGGTCGACGGTACCGAGATCGTCTATCACGGCTACTTCGACATCGGCATCGCGGTCGGTTCTCCGCGCGGGCTGGTGGTGCCGATCCTGCGCGACGCCGATCAGATGACGTTCGGAGACATCGAGAAGAAGATCGCCGACTACGGCAAGCGTGCCGCCGACGGCAAACTCGCGCTCGAAGAACTCACCGGCGGCACGTTTTCGATTTCCAATGGCGGTGTGTTTGGCTCGATGCTGTCGACGCCGATCATCAACCCGCCGCAGTCGGCGATCCTCGGCATCCACGCGACCAAGGAGCGGCCGGTGGTCGAAGACGGCCAGATCGTGATCCGCCCGATGAATTACCTGGCGCTCTCATACGATCATCGGATCATCGACGGCCGCGAAGCGGTGCTCGCATTGGTGGCGATGAAGGAAGCGCTCGAAGATCCGGCGCGGTTGCTGCTCGAAGTCTGATGGCGGAAGAGAAAACTTTCGACGTCGTCGTCATCGGCGGCGGACCCGGTGGCTATATCGCCGCGATTCGCGCGGCCCAGCTTGGCTTCACTGTCGCATGTATCGACGACTGGAAGAACAAGGCGGGTGGCCCCGCACCCGGTGGTACCTGCACCAACATCGGCTGCATCCCGTCGAAGGCACTCCTTCAATCCTCTGAGAACTTCGAACACGCAGGTCACTCGTTTAAGAATCATGGCATAGAAATCAAAGGCTTAAGCCTTAATCTTGAGAAAATGCTTGAACGAAAGGATGCGGTCGTCAAGCAAAACAACGACGGCATCCTGTACCTGTTCAAGAAGAACAAGGTCGCGTTCTTCCACGGGCGCGGTGCCTTGGTTGCAAAGTCAGACGCGGGTATCGAAATCGCGGTGTCGAAGCCGGCGAACGAAAGCATCGTGGGCAAGCACGTGATCATCGCGACCGGCTCGAGCGCGCGACAGCTGCCCGGAGTCGCATTCGACGAACAGCGCATTCTGAGCAACGATGGCGCGTTGTCGATCGGGGCCGTGCCGAAGCGGCTGGGCGTCGTCGGCGCCGGCGTGATCGGGCTCGAGATGGGTTCGGTATGGCGGCGCCTCGGCGCGGACGTCACGATCCTCGAAGCGCTGCCGGAGTTTCTTGGCGCGGTCGATCAACAGATCGCCAAGGAAGCCGCGAAAGCGTTCAGCAAGCAAGGGCTGAACATTCACCTCGGCGTAAAGATCGGTGACGTCAAGGTCGACAAGAAAAACGTCGTCGTCACTTACACGGACGCGAAGAACGAAGCGCAGTCGCTGACTCTCGATGCGCTGATCGTATCGATCGGCCGCGTGCCGAACACCGAGGGATTGAATGCCAACGCGATCGGCTTGAAGACCGACGAGCGCGGCTTCATCGCGGTCGATGACGAGTGTCGTACCAGCGTGCCCAACGTGTGGGCGATCGGCGACGTGGTACGCGGGCCGATGCTGGCTCATAAGGCCGAAGAAGAGGGTGTCGCCGTGGCCGAGCGCATTGCCGGCCAGCACGGTCACGTCAACTTCAACACGATTCCATGGGTGATTTATACGTCGCCCGAGATCGCGTGGGTTGGGCAGAACGAGCAGCAACTGAAGTCGGAAGGACGTGCCTACAAGGCCGGGACCTTTCCCTTCATGGCCAACGGCCGCGCGCGCGCGCTGGGCGAAACGACCGGCATGGTCAAGTTCCTAGCGGACGCGAAGACTGACGAGATCCTTGGCGTCCATATCGTCGGGCCGTTCGCATCCGAATTGATCGCCGAAGCCGTTGTGGCGATGGAGTTTCGAGCCTCGAGCGAAGACATCGCGCGCATCTGCCATGCACATCCGTCGTTGTCAGAGGCGACCAAGGAAGCTGCACTAGCGGTCGATAAGCGGGCGCTTAATTTCTAGCACTCGCTTTCCGGCGGCCTGTGTCATTCCGTAGTCAACTGAACCACGCGCTCGCGCAGCGCGGCTACACGCTCGACTCGTCGCAGTATGCCGCGGCTGACCGACTGGAACGCTTGTACGACGAATGCGTCGACTACAAGGAGCAGCGCTCGAATGCACTGAAGAAGCTATTGGCAAAGCCTCCAGTGCCGCGCGGCGTTTACCTGTGGGGCGGAGTCGGCCGCGGCAAGAGTTTCTTGATGGACCTGTTTTTTGCCGCCGTGCCGATCACTCGCAAGACACGCGTCCACTTTCATCAATTCATCCGCAGCGTTCATCGCGAGCTCGACGACCTGAAGGGCACGGAAAATCCGCTCGACGAAGTCGGCAAGCGCATCGCGTCCCGCTACCGGCTGATCTGCTTCGACGAATTTCATGTCTCCGACATCGCGGACGCGATGATTCTGCATCGGCTGCTTTGCAAGCTGTTCGAGCTGAACGTCGGGTTCGTGATGACATCGAACTATCCGCCCGACGGGCTGTACCCCGATGGTCTGCACCGCGACCGCGTACTGCCGGCGATCGATCTGCTGAAGCAGCGGCTTGACGTGGTCAACGTCGATGCCGGCATCGACTACCGCAAGCGCGCGCTACTGAGCATCGATGCTTACCTGACACCCGGCGGGCCCGCAGCAGACGCGACTCTGCGAAAAGCATTTGAACGCATCGCCGAAGCTGACGACGACGATCCCGTGCTCGAGATCGAAGCGCGCCGGATACGTGCACGCCGGCGCGCAGGCGGCGTCGTATGGTTCGACTTCGCGGTGCTGTGCGGCGGGCCGCGCTCGCAGAACGATTACCTCGAGATCGCGGCGCAGTTTCACACGGTGCTGCTGTCGAATGTTCCGTGCATGAGCGCCGGCCAGGCTTCCGAGGCCCGGCGGTTTGCCTGGCTAGTCGATGTGTTGTACGACCATCGAGTCAAGTTGATCGTGTCGGCGGAAGCGCCGCCGGAACAACTGTACGTCGCGGGTGCACTCTCGAATGAATTTGCGCGCGCCGCATCGCGCTTGCATGAAATGCAGTCTGCGGAGTACCTTGAAGCGCCCCGCTTCGGCGTCTCCGCGCGCGCGTAGCGTCGTCCGGCACGGGGCGGGAAGCGTTGAGCGACAGATGAGATATGGGTGGTTGGCTGGACTGCTGCTGACGCTGCCTGCGGCGGCGAGCGACTTCGGCGCCCGCTATCCCGCGGGGAGCATCCTCGATGTAGCGGCCGCACAGGCGGCACTGAAAGATGCCGATACCGAAATGGCAGAGATTGCGCGCCGCGCGCAAGCGCGCGACGCGGAATGCTATCGGCGATTCTTCGTCAACTCCTGCCGGGACGACGTGCGCCGCGAAAAGGAACTCGCTGAGCGCGAAGTCAGGCGCGTTCGCGTCGAAGCCGGCGATTTGCAGCGTCGAATCGACGCTGAGCAGGTCGCCAAGCAGCGTGCTGAGCAGGAGGCAGCGCGGGCAGTAGAAGACGCGCAACGGCCACAGAAGGAACAGGAGGCGCGCGCTGCTGCAAAAGCACGCGAAGCGGAGGCGCGAAAGGCGGGCGCCGGCGGTCGACGAAAGAAAGTGCGTCACCACAAGGCGGGCGGCCGAGCGAAAGGCGATGCGCCAAAGGAAAGATTGACTGCGGAGCAGCGAGCGGAAAACGTGCGCAAGTATCAGCAGAAGCAGGCGCAAGCGCAGAAGCGCGCGCAGGAGGCTGAGATCGAACGCAAGGAGAACGAACTGCGGCGAGCCGAGAAGCGCAAGCAGGTTGCGCAGCGCGAAGCCGAGCGGGAAGCGATACGCAAGAAGGCCGCCGAGTCAAACCAGTGACAGGTCAGCATCGATCAAGTGACCAGGCATTGTGGTGTGCGATTGACTTCGGAACCTCGAACTCGGCGGTCGCGGCGGCCGTCAGCGATCCGAGCGACGCACGCCTGACCCGGATCGAGCTGGCCAAGCTCGAGGAAGGCGCGACGAGCATGCCGACCGCGGTGTTCTACAGCGATGACGACGGCAGCCGCCGTTTCGGACGCGCCGCGATCGCCGCGTACATCGACGGCTACGAGGGCCGTTTGATGCGATCGATCAAGAGCATCCTTGGTTCGGACTTGATGGAAGAGACCACCGAGCTCGCAAGCGGCCTGCAGATCCGGTACGTCGACGTTGTGATTTCCTATCTGCGACATTTGAAGCAGATGGCGCAGACGCACTGGCAGCAGCCCATTGATAGCGTCGTCATCGGGCGCCCGGTATTTTTTGTCGACGATGACCCGCGGCGCGATGCCCAGGCGCAGCAGACCCTGCTCGATGCGGCACGCGCAGCGGGCATGGCACGCGTCGAATTTCAGTTCGAGCCGATCGCGGCTGCGCTCGATTACGAATCGAGATTGCGCGCAAGCGACGGGGAGCGCCTCGTGCTGGTGGCGGACATCGGCGGGGGCACGTCTGACTTTTCAGTGGTGCGGGCGAGCGAGGCGGCGCATGCCCGAATCGACCGGCGCGCCGACATTCTGGCGAACCACGGCGTCCACCTGGCCGGCACTGATTTCGACCGCGCCGTGAACCTGGCCAAGATCATGCCGGTACTCGGACTCAACGGCAGCGGCCCCGGCGGCCTTCCGGTGCCTTCGAAGGTCTACTTCGATCTGGCCACCTGGCATCTGATCAACACGACCTACGTTCCGAACCGCCTCATCGAGCTGCGCATGATGCGCAGCATGTACGACGACCAGCGCGCGCATCAGCGGCTGATGCACGTACTCACGCAGCATCGAGGGCACGATCTCGCAGCGCGCGCCGAAGCCGCGAAGATCGAGGTTTCCGAGTCCGGCAAATCGGTCATTGACCTCGGCTTTATCGAACCGGATCTCAATTTGTTATTTGTCGAACGCGAGCAAGCAGGCGCGTTGCATGAACACGTGCACCGCATCGTCAATACTGCGCGCCAAACAGTACGTATGGCGCAGATCGGGGACGACGAAATCGGCGCCGTCTACTTTACCGGCGGCTCCACCGGACTCGACTTTCTCGCGCAGCAACTAGCCGAAGCGTTCCCTTCAGCACAGGCCGTGCGGGGCGACCGCTACTCGAGCGTCGTCAGCGGTCTAGCGATCACCGCGCAGCGACGGCTCACACGATAGGCAGCACGGTACTGAGTGGAGACAATGGCCAAAAAAACGTACAAGAAGTCCGCGAAAGCCGTAAAGAAAGCCGTTGCTAAGCGGGTCACTGCGAAGGCGCCCAAACCGCGCAAGACCGCACCGAAGTCGCAGTCCCGCAAGGTCGCAAAGCCGGCCCTCCTTGCAGGCGGCAACCCGCAGATCGCGAAGGCAGACGGCGATGGCCCCGTGCAGGCTTACATTGCGGCCATGCCAGGCTGGAAACGCGACGTCGGGCGCCGCCTCGACGCCCTCATCGTGCGCACCGTCCCCACCGTGCACAAGGCGGTCAAATGGAACTCGCCGTTTTATGGAGTCGAGCCCCAGCACTGGTTCCTCAACTTCCATTGCTTCACGAACTACGTCAAGGTGGCTTTCTTCCGCGGCACGTCGCTTCGTCCTGTTCCTCCGGGTGAGTCCAAGCATCGGGATGTGCGCTACCTCGACATCCACCAGGACGACCTGCTCGACGAAGCTCAGTTCGCGGGCTGGGTGAAGCAAGCCAGCCAACTACCCGGCGAACGAATGTGAGTGCGTTTGCTTTTCCGCTGACATGTCGTGCCAGCCACAAACTACATGCGGCGGTGGGCGGCCTGAACGCGTCGCCGCGCAGACTCTAGATGGCTGCAATTGGAAAGTTCCGCTGTATCGTCATGAACGTGACGGATTTGGAACGGGGCGAACGTTTCTGGACTGCAGTCACCGGACTGCCTGTTCGATTCAGTGGTCTCGGATATCCGACACGCTTCTCGCGGCTGGGCGACATTGCGTCTCATTCGATCCTGCTCCAGCTCGTTTCAGTAGATCGTCCGACTCCCACCAATAACGCCCACCTGGATCTGACAGTCGAAGATATTGATGTGGCGGTACAGGAAGCCCTTGAATTGGGGGCGACGCTATCTCGGGAAAAGGGAACGTACCCAATTGGCTCGACCACGCCTTACCTCGAATGGGCCGTCATGAAAGACCCATTCGGAAATGCGTTTTGTCTTATCAAGGATTTGGACTAAAAACTCCGAGATATGCGCCCGGAGCGTCTACAGACAGGAGGTGATTTATGTATGGCCGAGCCGTGACACGCCAGTCATTGAACGTCGCGCTGATGTGGGGGCTGCTTTTCGCAGGCACATTTGCCGGGGCGCCAGTCTCCGCGCAAGAACCCCTAACTCGGACCACGAAGGATTCCCAACTCAAGTGGGGGCCATGCCCCCCGTTCCTGCCAAAGGGATGCGAGATTTCGGTTCTTCAGGGCGATCCTGCCAAAAGTAACGCTGACATCTTTTTCAAAGTACCCGCCAATTCCGTTATTCCACGGCACTGGCACACGTCGGCCGAGCGCATGGTGTTGATATCGGGAGAGCTTCACGTTACTTATGACGGGCATAAGACCACAGTGCTCAAGCCTGGCACCTATGCGTACGGCCCTGCCAAGCTGCCACATAAGGCGGAGTGCAAGAAGGCGGGCCCGTGCATCCTGTTTATCGCATTCGAGTCGCCGGTGGACGCATTGCCAAGTGAGACGGCACAGAAGAAGTGACATTGCTGTCCACCCAGTGCTGCAGCGGACGACTCAACGTGAGGTATCACGCCCAGGTCAACAGCAGCGACGGATGGCTCGCCGTGGACGAGATCGTTATTTGTGAAAGACAACTACCCGTTATGGAAGATCCTGATGAGGCGGCTACAACGGCAGACACCCGGAGGTTTCTCGACTAGCCGCGAGCTCTCGGCGGAGGTTCGAGCTTCACGATCGCCAGCGAAAGATTGTCGCCGCGCCCCTCGGCGCGCTCGCGCGCGAGCGACATCATCTCCTCCGATGCATCACGCGGAGACATGTCGTTCAGCAGGTGCGACAGTTCATCGTCTTCAAAGTAGGCCCACATGCCGTCGCTCGCGAGTAGAAAGACGTCGCCCACGCGCAGACTGTGCTCCTCGCCGATGACCACCTTCGGCTTCTTGTTGATGCCGAGCGCGCTGACCAGGATGTTCTTGTATCGCTGCGCGGCGATTTCGGCATCTTCGTGCCGGCCTTCTTCGCGCAGCTGCTGCGCGTACGTCTGATCCTCGGTCACATGGGCCAGCTTGCCGTCACGAAAAAAGTAAAGACGCGAGTCGCCCGCGTGCGCCCAGATCGCGTACTGCTTCTTGATGATCAGGGCGCATACCGTCGCGTGCGGCTCCTTCTCGCTGGAAATCGCGGTAAGCCGGATGACGGTGTGCGCCTCGGCAGCCAGGTGCAGAAGCATTTCGCGAAATGTCGAGTCGTGCTCGGACATGTCGCAAAACAGGCTTTCTGCCGTCGAGATGACTTGATCGGCCGCCTGTCGGCCGCCTGTGCGGCCACCCATGCCATCGGCAACGATGGCAAGCATTGCCCCTGGATTCCGCTCGCTCGTAATGATGGCGACCCGGTCCTGTTGCTCGTGGCGGTCGCCGATGTGGGTAGCGACGCAAGCGCTGACTTTAAAGCTGGACACGCAATGGCATTGGTCGTTTAGTTGAGTCTATCATCGGCTTTTACGTCCTCTTGATAGCGAGGATGACGGCGCTTCTTTGGGGCCCAACTCAATCGTTTGCTTGATCTCTGCCTGATGGTTGCACAACAATGGATCAGGAAGAAATAAAGCGGCGCATTATCGAGCTGCAAATCGAGCACCGCGACCTTGACGCGGCAATTGGTCGGCTTGCCGAACAATTGAATATCGATGATCTCGCGCTACGGCGCATGAAGAAACGGAAGTTGCAGATCAAGGACGCGCTTGCGCAGCTCGAGATGCGTCTCGTGCCTGACATTCCGGCGTGATATCAGCATCGGTCGCGCTGCGCCCGCAGGAGTCCGTCAGAGCACGAGTCATCGCGGCGTTCGCCGAGGACGGAGCGTTGGCCGACGGCATTGACGGCTTTGTTGCCCGTGCTTCGCAGGCTGACATGGCGGCCGCGGTCTACGACACGATCGACTCCGGCGGTACGTTGATCGCAGAAGCCGGCACGGGTACCGGCAAGACGTTCGCCTATCTGGTCCCTGCGCTGCTAGCCGGCGGCAAGGTACTGCTTTCGACGGGCACCAAGCCGTTGCAGGATCAGTTGTTTCGCAAGGACCTGCCTGCGGTACTCAATGCATTGCGCATCAACGCCGCAACCGCTCTGCTGAAGGGCCGCGCCAATTATGTGTGTTTGCATCGGATGGCGCGCACCGAGAATGAAGGCTTGCTGCCGACGCGCGAGGATGTCGGGCACTTGCGCTCGATCGTGCGCTTCGCCGCGACCACGTCGACTGGCGATCGTGCCGAACTGGCAGCGGTGCCAGAAAACGCCGCGATCTGGCCGCTGGTCACTTCGACGCGTGACAACTGTTTGGGCGCCGAGTGTCCGCGCTTTGCCGAGTGTTTTGTATACAAGGCACGGCGCGACGCTCAGGCCGCCGACATAGTCGTCGTCAATCACCACTTGTTCATGGCAGACCTTGCGTTTCGCGACGATTCGATTCGCGATTTTCTGCCAACCGTCAACACGGTCGTTCTGGACGAGGCGCATCAACTGCCGTCGATTGCGGCTGACTTCTTCGGCGCTTCACTGTCGGTCGCGACAATTGCTCGAAGCCGGCCGCGATGCACGCGCGCTCGGCCTTGCGCGCGCGCCCGACGGCGCTTCATGGGTCACGCTGACGAGCCAATTCGAGCGTGCCGTTCGCGATCTGAGGCTTGCGCTCGGCGCGGTCGGGCTCGCCATTGGAACCCGCACCCCGCTCGAGCGGATCGAGCGCCGCGGCGATCTGCGGCCGGCCTTCGACGCGCTCGACGGCGCGTGCGTTGAGCTGGCACGCGCGCTGGAAGTCAATCGTGGGAGAGATGCCGAGCTCGATTTGCTGATCCCGCGCCTTGCGGACCTGCGCCGCGGACTAGCCGGCTGGAACGGTGCACTGAGCAAGCCCGCGAGCGACAGCAGCGAGGGCGATTTCGAGGATGAGGCGACCGGCGACACGATGCCATCGGTGCGTTGGATTTCGGTTTCAACGCACGGCGCGCAATTCAACGAGACGCCGCTCAGACCTGGGCAGGCGCTGGCGCGCGCTCGCGAGGCGCAACCGCAGCCGTGGATCTTGACCTCGGCGACTCTAACGGCAGCGGGCCGGTTCGATCACTATCTGACGGAAGTGGGCATCGAAGGCGCACTCACCGCACGCTGGAACAGTCCGTTCGATTTCACAAAGCAGGCACTTCTGTATCTGCCGCAGTCGATGCCATCGCCTTACGACGTCCAGTTTGCGCAGAAAGTTGCGGATGCAGCGTGGCCGCTGGTTCGCGCTAATGGCGGCCGAGCCTTTGTCTTGTGCACGACACTGCGCGCGGTCGACAAGGTGGCCGAGCGCCTGCGCCAGTTAATGGCGCTCGATGACCAGCAGTTGCCGCTGCTGGTCCAGGGAGCGAGTACGCGCCGTGCGTTGATCGAGTCGTTTCGAAAATCGGGTAACGCGGTGCTGGTCGGCAGCATCAGCTTCTGGGAAGGCATCGACATTCGAGGCGACGCGTTGTCGCTGGTCGTGATCGACAAGCTGCCTTTCGCGCCGCCAGACGATCCCGTGGTCGAAGCGAAGATTCGTTACCTGCGGAAAATCGGTCGCAATCCATTCAACGAATATCAGCTGCCCGAAGCGATCATGCTGATGAAGCAGGGTGTCGGCCGGTTGATACGCGACGAAACCGACCGCGGCGTATTGATGATTCTCGACGAGCGCGTGCTGACAAAACCCTACGGAAAGACTGTGCTGTCGAGCCTGCCACCGTTTGCTCGCACGCGCAACGAAGCCGAAGCGGTCGAATTTCTGACGCGCCGTTGAGACGACTAACCCCTTGGCTCGAATTTCACGGGCTCGGGGCCGCGCGCCTTCGAGCGGATGACGACGGTGCCCGCAAGCTTGTCGTGCCAGCCCTGCTTCCTGCTGTCGAACGCGACCCATATCAGACCGATGAACAGTGGAATCATCGAGACGTAGTACCCGAGATAGCGCCCGATCGATTGAAGTACTGAAAGCGTGTTGCCGGTCTTGGCATCGACCACGCGCAGCGAGAGCACCATCTTCCCCGGCGTCGCTTGCCGGTACAGCCAGAATGCAATGATCGCGACAGGCGGCGCGACCCAGGAGATCAGGAAATCAGCCGGGCCGGCGATCAAATGAGGAGCGCCGAAATAGCCCCACCCGTAAATCGCAGCGAGCAGCGGGACAATGACCGCGAGGATGAGCAGCGTATCGATCAGCGCGGCGCCAACGCGAATCCAGAACCCTGCGTATTCGACGTCAGTGGGCTGCATAGCTCAATTGGCCGTCCACGATCTGCGCCGCCGATGTGTACGGATGCTCCTCTAGCTTGTTCTGTGCGAGCAAGTGTAGGACGCAATAACCACGCACTTTCAGGTAATCCGCAATCAGCGAGCGATGGCACTGCCACCATAGCGCTTCCGAACACATCAGCGCGACGCTTCGTTCCTTCGTCAGTGCAGTCACGCGATCGATGCCGTTCTCGAAAGCCTTGGTATCCATATGGTCGGCGTAGCCGCGGAAAGATGCATTGCGCCATGCGCCATGCGGTGAGTCCGGTCGCGGCTGACGCCTGCCGCCGAGTTCTGGCAGCCAGAGGTAGTCCACTGCCTGCCATTGCAAGCGAATCAATCAGCGATTGCTGGTTGTACTGCGGGTACCGGCGAGACCCCGGGAACCGACGCACATCGACTACCGCCGTGATCGCAGCGCTTCGCAGAATTTCAAGGAACTCTTCGATGGGCCGGGTCGAGTGTCCGACCGTCCACACCGTGCGCGAGGTTGGCGGCTGACAGCCGGTTGTCATTACCTCCGCGCGCTCAGATACTTGCTCTGCGGAAAGTTCAGCATCAGAACACGCTCAGCGTCGGACTGAAGGTCTTTCATCTGCAGTGCTTCGTAGGAACGCGCAATGATCGATAGCGCTTCCTCGGTCGCAGGCGTCTGCTGAAAATCGCGCACCACCGTCTGCGCGCGCTGGATGGCGGCCAGGTACGCCTTGCGGGTGAAGTAATAGCGCGCGACGTTGACCTCGGCCTGGCCCTGGGAATTGGCCAGGTAAATCATGCGTGAGCGCGCGTCTGGCGTGTACTTGCTATCGGGGAAGCGCGTGATCAGGTCCTTGAACGCATCAAACGCTTCGCGCGCGGCCTTTGCATCGCGCTCGGAAACGTCCTGCTCGAAAAAGCGCCCCAGGAAGCCCAACTCTTCGTTGAATGACGCGAGGCCCTTCAAGTAATACATGTAGTCCACGTTCGGATGATTCGGGTACTGACGAATGAAGCGGTCCGATGCCTGGATCGACTGCGCGCTTTCTCCCTCCTTGTAGTACGTGTACGCGATCTCCATCAGTGCTTGCTGCGCGTGCCGGCCGAACGGATAGCGCGATTCGAGCTTCTGGTACAGCTCGCGCGATCGCTTCCAGCTGCCGTTGTTCAGTTCGGTCCGTGCCTCGGAGTACAGCTTGTCGGGATCCCACTTGACTGTTTCGTCGGTGTCGCCCCAATTGATGCCCAGCCAGCTACAGCCTCCCAAGCCAACAGAGAAGAGGGCCATCGCCAGCGTGGCGACGTAAGGCGCGATTCGGTGCGTCCAGGGCGTTTTCATCGAGGCAATGACCGTGTTTCGAGTGCCCGGCAGTATATCGTTCGACGATGTCTACTCAGCGCTCCGAGGACGTCGGCGAAGGCGACGATGTGCCCGATACATCGCCGGCGCTGACGCTGCGCATCGACGATCGGTATGCGGGCGAGCGCCTGGACAAGGCGCTTGCCCAACTGATCCCGGACGTATCGCGCAGCCGGTTGCAGCAATGGGTCGGCGCGGGCGCCGTCCGTGTCAACGGACAAGTGGTGATTGCACGTCACACATTGGCGTTTGGCGACGCGGTGGAGATCACGCCGCAACCCGCGCCCGACGCGGCGGCCTACACGCCGGAGCCGATGCCGCTCGATGTCGTATTCGAAGACGACGCCATTCTGGTGTTGAACAAGCCGCCGAAGCTGGTCGTGCATCCTGCGGCAGGCCACTGGTCTGGGACTCTTTTGAATGGTTTGCTGGCGTACTGCCCGGCGTTGAGTGAAGTGCCGCGCGCAGGGATCGTGCACCGGCTTGATGCCGATACGTCAGGGCTGATGGTGGTGGCGAAAACGCTGGCTGCACAAACAGATCTCGTACGCCAGTTGCAGGCGCGGACGGTGCGGCGCGAGTACTGGGCTGTGGTGCTCGGCGTACCGCCGGCGCGTGGCACGATCGATGCGGCGATCGGGCGTGACCCGCGCAACCCGCTGCGCTTCAGAGTCAGTACGACCGAGTCAGCGAAGCCTGCCCGCACGTATTACGCATTGATCGATTCAACCCAAGCGGCGGCGGCCGAAATTTCTTGGGTCGCGTGCCGCCTGGATACGGGGCGCACGCATCAGATTCGCGTGCACCTCGAGCACCTTGGCCATCCGCTGATTGGTGACCCGCTTGTACCGGCGCAAGCTGCCGCCGCGCGGTGGGGACGCGGCAAGCTGGACGGCGTTCGATCGGCAGTCGCTGCATGCGTGCCAGTTGAGTCTCGATCATCCGGCCAGCCGGCGGCGGCTGACGTGGTTCCGTCGTCCCGCACCGGATCTCGCGCGGCTGATGGGCGACCTCGGCTTCCGTCGCATCGATGTCCCCAGCGGTGTGTTCGAGCACGCATGAATCCGCAGTGGATTCGCCCAGAATGGCCCGCGCCTGCGAATGTGTCCGCCTTGATCACGACACGCGCCGGCGGCGTATCGCGCGGGCCGTACGGCGCTGCTGCAGGCGAGCGGGGCGGAATGAACATTGGGCTCGGAAGCGGCGATGAGCGCGCCGACGTAATGGCCAATCGCGCGCTGCTGCGAGCAATTTTGCCAGCCGAACCCTGCTGGTTGACCCAGGTACACGGCGCTGCGGTGGTCGATGCACGCCAAGCAGACTTGAATGCAGACGCCGCCGACGCGTCGTTCACCGACGCGCCGAACGTGGTGTGCGCGGTCTCGATCGCCGATTGCATGCCGGTGCTTCTTGCAGATACGTCGGGCCGGTGTGTGGGTGTGGCGCACGCCGGTTGGCGCGGCCTTGCGGCCGGCGTGATCCAGGCAACCGTGCACGCGATGCGCCAGCGCCTCGACGATGCTGATGCAGAAATGCTCGCCTACCTGGGCCCGGCGATCGGGCCGCGGCACTTTGAGGTGGGCGAGGACGTGCGAGAAGCGATGCGAACGCAGCTGCCCGACGCACAGAGCGCGTTTGCACAGCGCGCAGAACAGAAGTATTTCGCCGACTTGTTCGCGCTTGGACGACAGGCGCTTGCGCAAGCCGGAGTCGCCCGCATCTATGGCGGCGACGACTGCACGTTCAGCGACCCGACGCGGTTTTACAGCTTTCGTCGCGATGGAGCGACCGGGCGCCACGCGGCCTTGATTTGGCGCGTTTGACACTGCACACGCGATGCGGAGAATCCGCGCGAGGAGACCCGAATGCCAACTTCCACAGTGACCACAACCGGACGCCGACCGCGCAAAAGACCTCCCCCAACGCGCCGCACGTCTGCGTCGCGATCAGGCCCTGCACCGGTCAAGCCGACCGCTGCCAACGCGTCAACGAATGCGACGCCTGCAACCTACGCGCTGCCGCCATCGGCCAATCAATTGATGCAGCTGCAGCAGGACTACGTCGCTCAATTCGCTGCGCTATGGACCGACTTCTTCCAGAATCCGGCCAAGTCGTCCGAGCCGATCGCAGATTCGCGGTTTTCGGATCCAGCATGGCAAAGCAACTCGCTCGCATCTTTCTACGCACGCGCGTACTTGCTGAATTCGGACTTCATGAATCGGCTGGCCGATACCGTCGACGGTGATCGCAAGACCAAGCAGCGCGTGAAATACGCGGTGTCGCAGTGGGTCGATGCGGCTTCGCCTTCCAATTTTTTGGCGACCAATCCGAAGGCGCAGCAGACGTTGCTCGAATCGCGCGGCGAGAGCCTGAAGTCCGGTCTCGACAATCTGATGAAGGACATCCAGCGCGGCCGCATTTCGCAGACCGACGAAACGGCGTTCGAGGTCGGCCGTAACGTCGCCACCAGCGAAGGTCAGGTGATTTTCGAAAACGCGCTGTTTCAGTTGATTCAATACAAGCCGCTGACCGCCAAGGTCTATGCGCGGCCGTTCGTGCTGGTGCCGCCGTGCATCAACAAGTACTACATCCTGGATCTGCAGCCCGAAAACTCACTCATCCGGCACGCGGTGGAAAGCGGCCACACCGTATTCGTCGTGTCGTGGAAGAACCCGCATCAGCCGGAGTCGAAACTGACGTGGGACGATTACCTCGAGCAGGGCGCGATCAAGGCGCTGCACATCGCGCAACAGATCAGCGGTCAGAAGCAGGTCAACGCGCTCGGCTTTTGCGTCGGCGGCACGATCCTGGCGACGGCACTGGCGGTATTGCACGCACGCGGCGAATCGCCGGTGGCGAGCGTGACGATGATGACGGCGTTGCTCGACTTCGAAGACCCGGGCATGCTCGACTTGTTTATCGATGAACATCAGGTGCAGCAGCGCGAGCGAACGCTGGGCAAAGGCGGTCTGATGCCGGGCCGCGACCTCGCGATCACTTTCAACAATCTCCGCTCGAACGATCTGGTGTGGAACTACGTCGTCAACAACTATCTGCAGGGCAAGCAGCCGCCGGCGTTCGACCTGCTGTACTGGAATGGCGACAGCACCAATCTGCCGGGACCGATGTACGCCTGGTACCTGCGCAACATGTATCTGGAGAACAATCTGCGCGTTCCTGGAAAACTGGTGTGCTGCGGCGAGCGCATCGATCTGGGTTCGATCAAGGTGCCGGCGTATGTCTTCGCTGCGCGCGAAGACCATATCGTGCCGTGGAAGGCCGCGTATGCATCGGCGCGGCTTTTGCCGGGGACGGGTAAAGCCGGCAGCGTTCGCTTCGTCCTTGGTGCCAGCGGGCATATTGCGGGCAGCATCAATCCACCATCGAAGAACAAGCGCAGTTACTGGACCGGCGATCCGATCAAACTCCCGGCAGATCCTGAGGCCTGGCTGCGGGGAGCGAAAGAGCAGCCTGGAAGCTGGTGGACCGATTGGAGCAAATGGCTGGCGCAATTTGGCGGTGCTCAAAAGGCAGCACCGAAGAGCTTCGGCAATGGGATGTACAAAGTGATCGAGCCGGCGCCCGGTCGTTACGTTCAGGAAAAAGCGTAGGAGTATTTGTAAATGTCCAATGCAGTCATCGTTGCAGCAGCGCGCACGCCGGTCGGCAAGTTCGGCGGCTCGCTGGCGAAAATTCCCGCCTCCGATCTCGGTGCGATCGTGATCAGCGAGGTACTGAAGCGCGCCGGCGTGAAACCCGAGCAGGTGGATGAAGTCATCATGGGTCAGGTGTTGACCGCGGGCGTCGGACAGAACGCGGCGCGGCAGGCTTTGATCAAAGCCGGTTTACCGGTCACTGTTCCGGGGACGACCATCAACAAGGTATGCGGCTCGGGGCTGAAAGCGGTGATGCTCGCAGCGCAAGCGATCGCCAACGGCGATGCCGAGATCGTTGTGGCCGGTGGGCAGGAGAACATGAGCGCATCGCCGCACGTGATGCAGGGCTCGCGTGACGGATATCGAATGGGTGACGCCAAGATCATCGACAGCATGATCGTCGATGGCCTGTGGGACGTTTACAACCAGTACCACATGGGCATCACGGCGGAGAACGTCGCCAAGGAGCACAAGGTCGACCGCGCGACGCAGGACACATTCGCGCTCGCTTCGCAACAGAAAGCGGCAGCCGCGCAGGATGCAGGCCGCTTCAAGGAAGAAATTGTCGCGGTGCCTATTCCACAAAGAAAAGGCGACCCGATTTCGTTCGACACCGACGAGTTCATCAATCGCAAGACCAATGCCGAAGCACTGTCCGGGTTAAAGCCGGCGTTCGACAAGCAGGGCAGTGTCACCGCGGGCAATGCGTCCGGGCTGAACGACGGCGCTGCGGCGCTGCTGGTGATGTCTGAGGCGAAAGCGAAGGAGCTTGGATTAAAGCCGCTGGCAACGATCAAGGCGTTCGCATCAGCCGGGGTCGATCCGAAGCTGATGGGTATGGGACCGGCGCCGGCATCTCGCAAGGCGTTGAAGAAGGCGGGCTGGACGGCAGATCAGGTCGATCTGATGGAGATCAATGAAGCGTTCGCCGCGCAGGCATGCGCGGTCAACAAGGACATGGGTTGGAATACTGAGAAGATCAACGTCAACGGCGGTGCGATCGCCCTCGGCCACCCGATCGGCGCATCGGGTGCGCGCATTCTCGTGACGCTGCTGCACGAAATGAAGCGACGCGATGCGAAGAAGGGCTTAGCCGCGCTGTGCATCGGCGGCGGTATGGGAGTTGCGCTGGCGGTCGAGCGGTAATCGCAGCTATCGGCCAGCGTTGCTCGGCTGCGCCGATCCTGGCGGGCGCTGCAGCGCGGGGTCGGCTCGCCGCGGCGCGTACCAGAGATGCATCTGATCTCGATGCTTGATCATGTTGCCGCCGCTGAGCGCACCGCGCACGACGATGCCGAGCACTTCGAAGCCCGAATACGTGCGCAGCTTACGACCCGAAGTCACGACGGCTTCGCGCAAGATGACGAAGCGTCCAAGCTTCTTCAGCGCAACGCTGAGCGCGAGCTCTTCGGCTCCAAATAGTCGCTCGTCAAAGCCGCCTGCAGCGTCGAAAGCGGACCGAGTGCAGAACACAAAACAACCGGCTGCAAGCCGCATCCATCGCATCATCGCAGTGAGCCACGGCGTCAACAGTCGCGCGTAAAACGGGATTTCGCCGTCGAAGCTGACGGCGGCGCCGCCGCCGATCGAGCCGGCCGCGAGAGCATCGAGCGCAGCACGCAGCACGCCTTCGTTGATCAGCGTGTCGGCGTCGACAAACACCAATATGTTGCCGTTCGATGCGCGTGCTCCCGAATTTCGCGTCGCCGCGATCTGGCGATGCTGCACAGACACGACGCGCGCACCAGACTCAGCCGCAACGTGCGCGGTGCGATCGGTCGATGCGTCGTCGGAGACGACGATTTCATACTCGATTGCGCACGCCTTCGCGGCGGCATGTATCGCCGTCAACGTGGCTGCCAGCAAGGGATCTTCGTTGTGCGCAGGAACGACGAAGGAGACAAAACCGGATGTCATTCGTCGATCATAGGGTGCGCACTTCAGGCGCAGCCTCGGCTGATGCTGCACTAATAGTGTCTAATTACAGAAAACACCAAGGAGACAGACATGGCAAAACTGGCATATGTGACCGGCGGCATGGGTGGCATCGGTACCGCGATCTGCCGCAAGTTTCACGACGCCGGATACAAGGTCATCGCGGGCTGCGGTCCGACGCGTGATCATGCTAAGTGGCTCGCGGAACAAAAGGCCGACGGCTATACGTTCACTGCATCGGTCGGCAACGTTTCGGATTGGGACTCGACCAAGGAAGCATTTGCGAAGGTCAAGGCCGAACACGGCGTGGTGGACATCCTGGTGAACAACGCCGGCATTACGCGTGACGGCGTCTTCCGGAAGATGTCGGTCGATGACTGGCGCGCAGTGATCGATACCAACCTGAACAGCATGTTCAACGTCACCAAGCAAGTGATCGATGGCATGCTGGACAAAGGGTGGGGCCGCGTCATCAATATCGCGTCGGTTAACGGCGAAAAAGGCCAATTCGGGCAGACCAACTACTCGGCTGCGAAGGCCGGCATGCATGGCTTCTCGATGGCGCTCGCGCAGGAAGTAGCCAGCAAGGGCGTCACGGTCAACACCGTTTCGCCGGGCTATATCGCCACCGACATGGTGATGGCGGTGCGCGAAGACGTGCGCGAGAAAATCATTCAAACGATTCCGGTCAAGCGCCTAGGCAAGGCCGAAGAAATCGGCTCGATTTGCGTTTGGCTATCGGGCGACGACGCAGGCTTTACCACCGGGGCCGAGTTCTCGTGCAACGGTGGATTGCACATGGGGTAGGGCATCGATGGCTGAATCACGAAAGGTAGCGCTGGTGACCGGTGCCGGCAGCGGCATCGGCCGCGCAGTTGCGGTCACGTTGCTGAAGAACGGATTCGACACGGTGCTCGCCGGCCGCCGGCTTGACGCACTCGAGGCGACCGCCAAGCTTGGCGTGGAAGCGAGCGGCGAGTCCCTGGTGGTCGCAACGGACGTCGGCGACCCGCCTTCGGTCGATGCGCTCTTTGCAAGGATTCAGCAACGCTTCGGCCGACTGGACGTGTTGTTCAACAACGCCGGGACCGGTGCGCCACCCGTACCGCTGGAAGACCTGAGCTACGCGCAATGGAAAGCTGTCGTCGACGCTAACCTGACCGGTGCGTTCCTGTGCACGCAAGGGGCGTTTCGTTTGATGAAAGCGCAGGATCCGCGCGGCGGCCGCATCATCAACAACGGCTCGATATCGGCGCACGCACCGCGACCCAACTCAGCCCCTTATACGGCGACGAAGCACGCGATCAGCGGCCTTACAAAATCATCGTCGCTCGACGGCCGCAAGTACGACATTGCCGTCGGCCAGATCGATATCGGCAACGCGCTGACCGACCTTGCCGCCCGAATGACGAAGGGCGTGCCACAGGCGCACGGCGCGATTGCGGTGGAGCCGGTCATGGATGTTCAGCATGTCGCCGACGCGGTGCTTCACATGGCGAGTCTTCCGCTCGATGTGAACGTACTGACGATGACCGTTATGGCAACCAAAATGCCGTTTGTCGGAAGAGGGTGAACGCGCGGCAATCAGTTTGATGGCGGCGGACGCAGCTACGTGTGCCGAATTCAGCAGTACGTCGTCTGGGGAGGTATCCGCGATCGGCTAGCCACCGATCGCTCGCCGGGCAGTCCCGTGCTCGAGGTAGTGATTGATTCGCGCCTCCCAGTCCTCCATGAACTGACGGTAGTAGTCGTCAGTGAACGATGCGACGAACGCATCACCTTCCGGCCCAAGGCTTGTGTGTGTGTATGTGACGAGCGCCTCCGAGCCTGTCGCTATGGCGCGCAGCTGTATGGTGAGCCGGCATGCCGTCACAAGGGGCGTGATCTTGATCATTTCTACGAAGCCGTTGTCCGGCTCGTGCCGGGTGACGTACCAGACGGCGTCGCCTGGACTTGCAGCCGTCACGAACACGCAGTCATGCTCGGCAACTCCCGAGTGCGTGATCACGGAAATGGGATCCCAGCCATCGATCCAATCGGCCTCGCGCACGGGGCACAGCAACGGGAACACCGCAGAGGGCTCGGCGACGAGCCGCTGCGTATAGGTGCGAGTCACGCGGTTCGGCTTGGTGACGTGCATGGCGAATGTAGCCCTGGCGCGGTGAGTCAAGTCGGCTGCGGGCCTTCGTAGCCCTCGATGATGACCACATCCGCCGTGGACACTGGCGTCCGCAGCTTCATCGCCTGCTGGTATTCCGGCGAGTGCCAGCATTCGATCGCGGCTTCATAGGAAGGAAATTCAATCACCGCATTGCGGGTGCGACTCGTTCCCTCTGCGCTTTCGAATCGACCGGCACGCACCAGAAACCGGGCCCCGTATTTTTTCAGCGGCGCGGCGTTGGCTGCGATGTACGCCTTGTACTTTTCCTGATCGGTAATGTCGACGCGGACGATCCAGTAACCCTTCGGCATATCTCTCCCCGTTAGTCTTCAATGAATCCAACGACTGGAAAGCTTATCCGAGTACACGCACTTCGGCCGGATCGATCGCGACCTGCACGTGATCCCCGCGTGCGTAGATCGGTGTGGCCGACAGATGTGGCGCATCGGCCGTCAGCAGCGCTTGCCCGACTCGCAGTTGATAGCGCGTGAACTCGCCCAGGAATTCGCTCTCCTGAACTTCCCCGTCGAACCAGAGGCCATGCGCGCTGCGCTCGGCCGCAATCGTCAGCGCGTGCGGGCGGATCGACAGTGCATTGCCTTCAGCGCCCACCGCCAGCGGAATATCGCCCAAGCCTTGCGTAATGAAGACGCCGCGGACTGCGTCGTAGCGACCTGCGATCAGGTTCGTGCTGCCAACGAACTCGGCCACAAAGCGGTTCGATGGAGTATCGAACAGTTCTCGCGGGCGGCCGATCTGCTGCAGAACGCCCGCATCGAGCACGGCCATGCGATCGGCGGTGGTCATCGCTTCTTCCTGATCGTGTGTGACGAAAATCGTGGTGATGCCGAGTGTGCGCTGCAGCCGCTTCAGTTCGAGTCGCATCTGCTCGCGCAGTTTCTTGTCGAGGTTCGACAACGGTTCATCCAGCAGCAAGACTTGCGGCTCGATGACGATCGTGCGGGCCAGCGCCACTCTTTGCTGCTGGCCGCCGGACAACTGGTTCGGGCGGCGGCGCGCGTAGTCGGCCAAACCAACCAAAGACAGCGCCTCGCCGACGCGGCGTTTGATCTCGCCGCGGGCGACACGCCGCTCGACCAGCCCGAAGGCGACGTTGTCATACACGCTCATGTGCGGCCACAGCGCATAGCTTTGAAACACCATGCCGATATTGCGAGCGTGCGGTGGAACGCCGCTGATGTCGCGCCCGTCGACCAGCAGCCGACCGCGATTCGCCTGGTTGAATCCGGCGATCAACCTGAGCAGCGTCGACTTGCCCGAGCCCGACGGCCCGAGCAGCGCGAAGAATTCACCGGGTTCGATCGCGAGCGTGATGTCCTGCAATACTTGGTTCGAGCCGTACGCGAGGCCGATACCGATGCATTCGACGGCCACTGCTTTCATCGCACCTGCTCCAGGTTGCGATTCGCACGATCCGCCAGCACGTGCGACAGATAAGTACCGATGGCGACCGTCAGCACCAGCAGGACGCCGAGGGCAGCACCGGCGCCTCGCCCTGACACCGACTGCATGTGCAGGTAGATGCCGTAGCTCATCGGCGCCTGCGACTCCTTGACCACCAGCAAAATGGTTGCCGAAAGCTCGACCGCGGCGGTGATAAAGCTCGATACGAACCCGGCGAGAATGCCGCCAGCCATCAGTGGAATCACGACTCGCCGCACCGAGCGCCACTTGCTGGCGCCCAGCATCTCGGCCGCTTCTTCGAGGCTGATGTTGATCTGCTGCAACGCCGCCATGCACGAGCGCAGCGCGTATGGAAGTCGGCGCACCGAGTAGGCCAGCATGATCAATAGCCAAGTTTGAGTGATCGGCACGCCGCCGATCTCGAAGCTTTGGAAAGTGCGCAGATAGCCGATCGCCAGCACGATTCCGGGCACCGCAATGGCGGCGCTTGCGGCAAAGTCAAGCCACTGGCGCGCGGGAATGCGCGTGCGCAGGATCAGATACGCGATTGCAACGCCGATGACGACGTCGATCGTCGCCGCCAGGCCGCAGTAGAGCAGGGTGTTGGTGATCATGCCGGTGCTGTCGCCGAACACGGTTGCGTAGTTGGCAAGCGTGTAGTCGTCGGGTAGCACCGAAAAGCTCCATACGCGTGCAAAAGACAGCAGCAGCAGTCCCAGATGCGGGCTGAGCACGACCAGTAGCACCAGTACGATCACCGCGTACGCAAGCCACGCTTCGCCGGTCGAAAGCCGGCGCCGCGCGATTCCGGCGCCGCCTTTTTGCAGCGTTGAATAGTCCTTGCCTTTCATCACGCGAATCGACAGCCATAGCGCAAGAATCGAGAACGCGATCATGATGACGCTGATCACGTAACCGAGCGGATCTTCGAGTCCGACCTGTGTAATGCGCAGATAAGCCTGCGGCGCGAGCATGTTGGTCTGTCCCAGCACCAGCGGCGTGCCCAGATCGTCGAAGACCTTGATGAACACCAGCGCGGCACCGGCAAGATAGCCGGGCAGCGCGAGCGGAAACACCACGCGCGAAAATAATCGCCATCCTTTGGCGCCGAGATTCAACGCCGCTTCCTCCATCGCGCCGTCGATTGCGCGCAGCGCGACGATCAGGTTCATCAGAATGAACGGAAAGTAATGCAGGCTCTCGACGAAGATCACACCCGTCAGCCCCTGCATGATCGGAATTGAAAAGCCGAATAGCTCGTCGAGCAGCAGATTGACCGACCCCGAGCGGCCGAAGATCAGCTGCATCGCGACCGCGCCAACGAACGGCGGCATGATCAACGGCAGCACGCCAAGCGTCTGGATTAGCAATGCGCCGCGAAACTGGAAACGCACCGTGATGTACGCGAGCGGCACCGCGATCAACGACGCGGCGATGACGCTCGTTATTGCCACGTACAGCGAGTTGCCGAATGACTCGCGCATCAGGCCGGTCGAGAAAAACGTTCCGAAATGGCCGAGCGTGAAGCTGCCGTCGCCGTCGCGGAACGCGGTGATGAATACCGCACCGACGGGGATGATCAGCAGCGCAAGCAGGAACGCGGCAATCGCAAACAACACGACGTAAGAGCGCCACGAGGCGCCGAGCAGCTGCCGTACCCGAACTCCGGTGCGAATTCGCTCAACAGGCAGTGCGTCAGCCGGCGTCACTGCCATTCGGAACGACTACTTTATGGAAGCGGCCGCCTGTTGCGCCAGCTCGACTGCCTTCGTGTAGTTCTCCCGCGCCTTGCGATTCCAGCTTTCCTCGAGACCGGTCACCTGCTTCGAGACGGCGACTTCTTTCTTGTTCGACGCGAACACTTTCAGAGAAGTCCTTCTGCCCCGCGAGCGAAGAAGAAACGACCGGTGCGAACGCCAGTGCGCGCGCCTGCTTGATCAACTCAGCCGCCTGCGGGTTGCTCTTGCCGGCGAGCTTCGCCTCGGCGTCGTGGATCGCTTTGGTGGCAGCCTGCAGCTCCCTTAAACGGAAGGTAATCGTCTGATCGAACAGCGAGTGCACGACCGAGTAACGATCTTCCGACAGATCGGCGTTGAAGTTGACCTTCGCACGCTTGACGATCGCCTGCGGGTCCGGATAACCGGCGGGGATTTTGCCGCCAAAGCTCGAGTATGCGAGCACCGGCAGCCGCGAGATCTTCGGATCGAGCAACAACTCCTGACCCGGCTGACTCAACGTGAACTGCACGAATTTTTTCGCTTCAGCAATGTTCTTGCCACCAGCGACCAACGCAATGTTGGCCGGCACGATCGACGTCAGCGCCGGATAGACGAACTCGACCGGGAAGCCCGAGTACTTGCCCGCCAGCCCAAAGAAATCGATCACGGGCCCGGCGCCGAATTGCCCGTTGTTAATGCCGTCCGGGACACCAAAGCTGCGCTCGGTAACTTGCGCGCTGTTGCCCGCCATTTCGAGCACCTTGCCCCAGCCTGCGTCCCAGCCTTCGCCCTGCAGAATCGTTTCAACCGTCAGATGCATCGTGCCGGAACGTGACGGTGCGGTCATCGCAACATGGCCGAACCATTCTCGCTTCAGCAGATCGTCCCAGTCCTTCGGCGCGGCGAGCTTGTTGGCTTTTAGATAGCGCGTGTTGTACATGATGCCGTAGCCAGCCAGCGCCTGGCCCTTGTAAAAGCCCTGCGGATCGTTGATCGGGTAGTTACCGATCTTGGCTGGGATCGCCTTGTTGTCGACGTCGGGCGCGGTGACCAACAGGTTGTCGCGCTTGAGCACTTCGAATGCGTCGGGTGCAGACGCCCAGAACACGTCGGGTCGCTGCCCCGCGGCGGTTTCGCGCACGAACGCAATGCCGGCCACTGTGCTCTTGTTCAATATCTCGATCTTGATGTCCGGATTGGCTTTCTCGAACGCGGCCTTGTATGCGGCCGTCAGCTCCTTCGGAAACGACGTGATTACGGTGACGGTGCCCGCGTGGCTTGCTGTGACTGACATCAAGCCGAACGCGGCGATCGCCGCGGCGAATCGCGGAGCGAATGAACGAAGCATCTTGCCTCCCAGTGGGTCCTGTGGGCAGGGATTCTCGCAGAACGGTATCGCCTCTCCTTCGGGGCCGGACGCTGCGCTGCGACAAAGTCGCTAGAATCCACGATCTGCTGAGGGAGAAGGCAAACATGGCAACGTCAGTTCGCCTGATCAAGAAGTATCCGAATCGCCGTTTGTACGATACGCAGACGAGCACCTACATAACGCTGGCTGACGTCAAGCAGCTCGTACTTGAGCACGAAGATTTTCAGGTGATCGATGCCAAGTCGAGCGACGATCTGACGCGGCAGATCCTGCTGCAGATCATTCTCGAAGAAGAGGCGGGCGGGCTGCCGATGTTCACGGCGCCGATGCTGTCGCACATCATTCGCCTGTACGGCAACGCGATGCAGGGAATGATGGGTTCGTACCTGGAGAAGAACATCCAGGCGTTCATCGACATCCAGGGCAAGCTGCAGGAGCAGAGCAAGGCGTTTTACGAGACCAACAAGATCGGGCCGGAGATGTGGACGCAGTTCGTCAACATGCAGGCGCCGATGATTCAGTCGATGATGTCGAGCTACATCGAACAATCGAAAGATCTGTTCGTGCAGATGCAGGAGAACATGCAAAAGCAGGCGCGCTCGATGTTCAGCGGTTTCCCCGGCTTCCCGGGCGACAAGAAGTAATCAGCGGAAAGACACTGCTGGGATGACGGTAACTGTTGCGGCGAGACGGCCGCGCGCAAACTTCAAGCCCACCGCTCCGTCGGTGGGTTTCGTGTCTCTAGGCTGCCCGAAGGCGTTGGTCGATTCCGAGCTGATCATCACGCAGCTTCGGGCCGAAGGGTACGCAACGAGCGCAAGTTACGGCGATGCCGACCTGGTGATCGTCAACACGTGCGGCTTTATCGACGCCGCCGTCAAGGAGTCGCTGGACGCGATCGGCGAGGCGCTTGCAGAAAACGGCAAGGTCATCGTCACCGGATGCTTGGGTGCGAAGAAAGAGGGCGATCAGACTCTGATCGCGAAGACACATCCCAAGGTGCTCGCGGTTACCGGGCCGCACGCAACCAGCGAAGTGCTCGATCACGTGCATCGGCACCTGCCGCGGCCGCACGATCCGTATTCCGATCTCGTTCCCCCGGCGGGCATCAAGCTGACGCCGCGCCACTACGCTTACCTGAAAATTTCCGAAGGCTGCAACCATCGCTGCAGCTTCTGCATCATTCCATCGATGCGCGGCGATCTGGTGTCGCGGCCGATCGGCGACGTGATGCGCGAAGCCGAGAATTTGTTGAAACAGGGCGTGCGCGAGCTGCTGGTGATTTCGCAGGACACCAGCGCGTACGGCGTTGACGTCAGGTACCAACTCGGGTTTGTCGGCGGCCGAACGGTGCGCACCCGGATGACCGACCTGGTCAAGGAGCTGGGGCAACTCGCACAGGCTAATGGCGCGTGGGTGCGGCTGCACTACGTGTATCCGTATCCGCACGTCGATGAGATCGTTCCGTTGATGGCCGAAGGGAACGTGCTGCCGTATCTGGATGTGCCGTTTCAGCACGCGCATCCGCGCGTTCTGAAGTCGATGAAGCGGCCGGCATCCGGCGAGAAGAACATCGAGCGAATCCACGCGTGGCGTGAAATCTGCCCGGATATCACGATTCGCTCGACGTTCATTGCCGGTTTTCCCGGTGAAACCGAGGCAGAGTTCGAGTACCTGCTGGATTTTCTGCGCGAAGCTCAGCTTGATCGTGTCGGATGCTTCGCGTATTCGCCGGTCGATGGTGCGGCGGCGAACGCGCTGCCCGATCAGCTGCCGGACAAAATGCGCGAAGACCGCCGCGCCCGGTTGATGCAACTGCAGCAGCAGATCTCGGCGCAGCGGCTGCAGCGTAAGGTCGGCACCGTGCAGCGGGTGTTGATCGATGAGGCCGGGCCGAACGTGGCCACCGGTCGAACAGCGGCCGATGCGCCCGAAATCGACGGCATCGTCCAGATCGCGACGGGCCGTCGCAAAGTGAGCGCCGGCCAGTTCGTTGATGTGCGCATCGATAGCGCCGCCGAGCACGATTTGCGCGGCACGCTCGCGTGAACCCGTACATTCTTTACACAGCGAAGCGTTCGGGCGCCGCGAGCGTCGAAGTTTTGCTGCGAGCGCTCGGTCTCGAAGTCGATTTGAAAGACGCAACGCCCTGGGGCGACACGCGCGGGCCATTTTTTGAAGAACTGAAACGCGTCAATCCGCTCGCTCAATTGCCGACGCTGGTAACCCCCGGTGGTGAGGTGTTGACGGAAAGCGTGGCCATTCTGTGGACATTGCTCGAAAGACACCCGAGCGAATGGGTACCGCCGTTGTCTACGCGTGATCGCGCGCAATGCCTGCGCTGGATGCAGTTTGCGGCGGCGACCGTGTACACGGCCGTCGGCGTGGCGGACTATCCGGCACGCTGGACCACCGCCACCGACGATGCGGCGCATAAGGCGGTAGAAGAGGCAGCCGTCGCGCGGATGCAAGCGGGCTGGGACATCGTTTCCGCCCGGCACGAAGGAACCCGGTTTTTCCTCGGCGAGCGTCCCTTTGTGTGCGACCTCTATCTGGCGAATTTATCGAAGTGGTGGAAGATGCGCGATTACCTGCGCAGCAATCACCCCGTGTTGTGCGACGTCATGGAGAGAATCGACGCGCTCCCGGAAGTGGTGCCCGTCTGGCAACGTCACTGGTCCTGACACCGAATGAAATTTTTTCGATTTCCAGCGACCATCGCGGCGTTGTTCCTGCTTGCATCACCCGCAGTCGCGCAAGTCAGCGTAACGGCGTTCGGCGGCTACGCGGTCAGCGAGGGCATCGACAACGACATCAGCGGCGAGCGGGCGAGCGTGAAGTCCGGCGGCTCGTTCGGCGTTGCCGCCGACTACGATCTGGATGGGTCTCGCCAGCTGCAATTGTTCTATGGGCAGCAGAGCACCGTGCTCGACCCTGGCAGTGGCCAGCCGCGTTTCGACCTCAACGTGCGCTACCTTCACCTCGGCGGCACCTACTTTTTCGAAGGGCCGATCGGTCGCGGGCCGTATGCCGTAGGCGGACTCGGCGTGACCCATTTCACGCCGGACCTGGGCGGACTGCAAAGCGAAACTAGAGCGTCGCTCAACGTCGGGTTCGGCTACGTGTGGCCGTTGGGCAGCGCCGTCGCAGTGCGGGCCGAAGCGCGCGCGTTCTTGACACTGCTGAACAGCTCGGGCGGATTGTTTTGCTCGGGCGGATGCACGGTCGTATTGAGCGGCGATGGTTTCGCGCAGGGCCAGGCAATGGTGGGATTGACCGCGAGATTTTAGGAGAGCTTGCGATGAGAGAAGTGGTGGTCGTCAGCGGTGCACGCACTGCGATTGGTACGTTCGGTGGCAGCCTGAAGGATGTCCCTCCGACTCAGCTGGGGGCCATCGTCGTGGCGGAGGTTTTGAAGCGTGCGCAAGTGAAGGGAGACGAAGTCGGCCACGTCGTGTTTGGCCACGTCGTCAACACCGAGCCGAAAGACATGTATCTCGCGCGGGTGGCGGCGCTGAACGGCGGCGTCGCGCAAAGTGCACCATGCCTGACGTTGAATCGCCTATGCGGCAGCGGCTTGCAGGCGATCATCTCGGCGGCGCAATCGATCATGCTCGGCGACGCCGATATCGCGATCGGAGGCGGCGCGGAAAACATGTCGCGTGGGCCGTTCGTTCTCCCCACTGGACGCTGGGGCCAGCGTATGGGCGATTTCAAGGCCATCGACATGATGACCGGCGCACTGCACGATCCGTTCGACGTGATTCACATGGGCGTGACCGCCGAGAACGTTGCCACGAAGTGGGGCATCACGCGCGAAGAGCAGGACAAGCTCGCGGTCGAAAGTCATCGCCGCGCGGCGACTGCAACCAAGGAGGGCCGCTTCAAGAGCCAGATCGTCCCGGTCGAGATCAAGGGCAAAAAGGGCGCAATGATGTTCGACGCCGACGAACATTTCCGCGACGGCGCGACGCTCGAGGATATGGCGAAGCTGAAACCCGTGTTCGCGAAGGAAAACGGTACGGTTACCGCGGGCAATGCATCCGGAATCAATGATGGCGCCGCTGCGGTGGTACTGATGGAGCGCAGCGTTGCAGAAAAGCGCGGATTGAAACCGATGGCGCGGCTGGTCAGCTACGGTCATGCGGGCGTTGATCCGAAGTTCATGGGCATCGGGCCGGTGCCGTCAACCAGGAAAGCGCTCGAGCGAGCGGGCTTGAAGGTTGCTGATCTCGATGTAATCGAAGCCAATGAGGCGTTTGCAGCGCAAGCCTGTGCAGTGGCGAAGGATCTCGGGTTTCCGTCCGAAAAGCTCAATCCGAACGGCAGCGGCATCTCGCTCGGCCATCCGATCGGCGCGACGGGCGCGATGATCACCGTCAAGGCGTTGTACGAACTCGAGCGGACCGGCGGGCGCTACGCGCTGGCGACGATGTGCATCGGTGGTGGCCAGGGCATCGCGGCTGTGTTCGAGCGGATATAAAAAGACGGCAGGGCGGTGCGCGCGTATTCCGCGCTGCGTCGCGCTCCGTTAATGCAGGATGAACTGTTGCGACTTCTCCCACTCCCGTCGGCGCTTGATGCTGGCGGGTGGAAGCTTCTGCGCTGCTGTCCTCGCGGACGCAAGCGCGGCCGCCGATACACCCGAGGACCGTCTGCGCAAACTGCTCAGCGATCGCCGTTCTCTAAAGCTGCTGCGTGGTGACGAACTGCTGGAAGCGACGTACTGGACGGCGGCCGGCGGCTACAAACGCGATGAGTATCTAAGCATCTGCTGGCTGCTGCGCGATCTACAGGCGGATCGCGTGTTTCCAATGAACCATGACTTGCTCGACGTATTGTGCGGTGTTCAGACTTGGCTGGCTCGCAACGGCATCAACGCGCCGCTGCGCATTCACTCGGGCTATCGGACACCCCAAACGAATCAACGTACCGAAGGTGCCGCGCTCGATTCGCGCCATGTCGTCGGTCGGGCGGTGGATATCAGCGTCAGAGGAGTGTCAAACCTCAAGCTGGCAGGGATGGCAAGCGTGCTGGGGCGCGGTGGCACCGGGCTCTATCCAGGCCGCAATTTCGTCCACGTCGACACGGGCGATGAACGCATCTGGATCGATCGCCCGCGCAAGAAGGCCTAGCCCGTCTACTGGAACTTGTGGGTCTGCAGCCAGGCGAGCTTGGCTGCATACAGTGCGCGGTCGTTGCGTGTTGCGCCATTTTCCATCGCAAGAGTCAGATGCTTTCTGGCCGGTTCGATCTCTCCCAGCTTGAAACTGGCAACGGCGAGCCAGTAGTGAAACTCAGCGTGGTAGTCGGCGCGAGCGACTTCTTTGGCGAACAAATCTCTCGCGAGCTTGAAATCCTCTTGCTCCATTGCTGCCAGGCCGCGATGGAAGTAATGAAACGGCGCGACCGGTTCGATCTCGGCCAGCCTGCGCAATAACGCTGCTGATTCCACGTCGCGTCCCTGACGAGCGAAGACCTGCGCCAGGTTGGACATTGCGCGCGCATTCGTCGCGTCCCGCTCGAGAAGGTAGTTGAAAACCTTTGCGGACTGGGCCAGATCGCCGCGGCGCATATAGAGAACACCCAGCGTGTTGTGCGAGCCGAGATACTCGGGACTCTGCAAGATGGCCTCGCGCGCCCAGGCGTACGCATCGTCCGAACGCCCGTCGACCAGTGCTTCGACGGCCTTGTTGTTCATGTACATCGCAACGATCGTCTCCTCCGGAATAACGCGTGACCGCAGCCCGCGCAGGCTCTCGGCGGGCAGAAAATCGATCGTCATTGCGCTGTTCGCAACGACGGTGTTCCGATCGCCCATTCTTCTGTCGAGGGTCACGTTCACATGGCCGCTGCGCACAAGCAGGTCGCCGCTGCGCCCCCAGGTTTCTTCCAGATAGGCGCTTTGATACGTGACCTGCAGCCCTAACTGTTTTGCAAAAGCGGCGGTCATGACAACCAGCGAAAGACAATTTCCGGCGCGGGCGTCAAATGCCTGTGCCGCATTGCGGGTCATGCTGGCGTCGTACTGCAGCTGTAGCTGATCTCTTTCGTACAGCGCGTTGATCAAGCCTTGCGGCGAACCGAGCTGGCGCAGCTGACTGGCGACCTCCGTCCACAAATAACGCTTCATATGGTCGCTCAACGCGAACACATCGGCGGCGGCGATTCGCTCGGAAGGTGCCGCGAAAATTTCATCCTTGAAAAGGAAGTCCGGTGGCGGTACGCGCTGCTGTGACGGGCTAGCGCACGCCACCAGCAGTACGCACACAAGAGTCGTCCAACTACGCATCCTTACTCCTTTCGGCTCTCTCGACTTAGCGCCGCGAGGGCACACCTACAGCATATCGCGGACATCATGCCGGACTGGCAATCAGCCGTCGTTCAAAAACCAGTTAAGTACGCCGTCTAGACCGCTGTAATTCAGCGCATACGTTGCCTGCTCGCGGACCACTGGCTTTGCCCGATAGGCGACCGATACTCCGGCCAGTTGCATCATTTTCACGTCGTTCGCGCCGTCGCCGATGACGATCGCTTTGGCCGTCGCACACCCGATCTCCGCACATGCTTCACGCACCGCTTGCGCCTTGCCTTCCGCGTCGACGATCTCGCCGCCGTTCGGGCCAGTCACTTTACCGGTCAAGCGTCCGTCGATGATCTCGAGCTGATTCGAGCGCGTGTAGTCGATGTTCAGCTTCGCTTTGATGCGTTCGGTGAAGAACGTAAAGCCGCCGGTCGCCAGCAGGGTCTTCAGTCCTTGGCGGCGACATTCGGAAACGAGTTCCGCTGCGCCTTCATTGAGCGCCAGCTTTTCGTCGTAGACGCGGGCGAGCAATGCCGCATCGACCCCCGCCAGCATCGACACGCGACGCCGCAGGCTATCTTTGTAGTCAACTTCGCCGCGCATCGCGGATTCGGTGATCGCCGCGACCTGTTCGCCTTTGCCGGCAAGCGCAGCGACTTCGTCGAGCGTTTCGATATTTACCAACGTCGAATCCATGTCGAGCGCCAGCAAGCGAAAATCGGACAAGCGCATCTGCGAATCGACGAACGCGTTGTCGAGTTTCCAGAAGTCCGACAACCCTTGCACGGCCTTGCGTGTTTCGGCATCGTCGCGAACCGTCACACAACGCGCCGCGCGCCTGTACAACGTGATCCGCTCCGGCATGCAGACAACCTTGAACGTGTCGAGCGCTTCGGGCGACAACGCCACGCCCTGGACCACGAGATCTTTCATCGATGGAAGTTTAGGTTACTGACACGACGCGCTTCGCACGCTAATGTCAGTCGCATGTATCCGTTTCGCATCGACTCTCAGTTCGAACCGACCGACGTCGATGTCGCGTCGATCGACCGCGGGTTACACGCCTACAACGAGCGCAATGCCGACCTCGCGGCGATTCACCGCTTCGCGTGTTATGCGAGAGATATCGAAGAAAAGCTCGTCGGTGGTGCGCTTGCTCGCTGGTGGGGTGCCGCGTGCGAGCTGCAACAGATATGGGTTGACGAAGCAACGCGCCGGCGGGGGGTCGGCGCTGCGCTGATGCGCAAGGTCGAAGAGATAGCGCTCGAGCGCGGCTGCCGGCTGCTCTACCTCGATACGTTCAGCTTCCAGGCGCCGGAGTTTTACTACCGGCTCGGTTACGAAACGGCGTGCCGGCTCGATGGCTTTCCCGACGGCGGATCGAAGTTCATTCTGCGCAAAGCGTTGATCAGCTAGGCCCTATCGCTCTGAGCACTTCCCGCAGCCGCTGCAGGCGTGCGTCGAGGTTGGCGGTTTTCTCGTCGATGCGCAGCCGTTCAGGCCCCGCCAGCCGCATCGTCTTCGAACGCTGCATCAGGGCAATCAGCTTCGCCGTATCGAACGGGGGGTCGGGAACAAACTGGATCACGATCGCGTCGGCCGAGGCATCGATCTTCTTCACGCCGAGTTCTTCGGCCGTTAATCGCAGCCGATGCGTTTCGATCAGCGCCTTCGCCGCTTCCGGCAATTTGCCATAGCGGTCGACCAGCTCCTCCTGGCGCTCGATCAATTCATCCTCGCTGTCGGCCGACGCAAGCCGCTTGTACATCGAAAGCCGTTGGTGCACATCGTTGACGTAGTCGGTCGGCAGCAGCGCGGGCACATGCAGATTGATTTCGGTCACGACGCGCAGCGGCGAGAGCAGATCGGGCTCGCGCCCCGAGCGCAACGCACGCACCGCCGCGTTCAGCATCTGCGTGTACAGATCGAACCCCACTTCCTGCATGTTGCCGCTCTGGCTTTCACCGAGCACTTCACCTGCGCCTCGAATTTCGAGGTCGTGCATCGCGAGATAGAAACCGCTGCCGAGTTCCTCGAGGTTTTGAATTGCTTCAAGGCGCTTTTCCGCATTCTTTGTCAAGCCGCCGGCGTCGGGCACCATCAAGTACGCATACGCCTGATGATGCGAGCGGCCGACCCGGCCGCGCAGCTGATGCAGCTGCGCCAGCCCGAATTTATCGGCACGATGAATGATGATCGTGTTCGCGGTCGGTACGTCGATGCCGGTTTCGATGATCGTCGTGCACAGCAGCAGGTTAAAGCGCTGCTGATAGAAGTCGCGCATCGCGCGCTCGAGCTCGCGCTCGGGCATTTGCCCGTGTGCAATCTCGATGCGCGCCTCGGGCAACAACTCGGCCAGCCGGGCGCGCCGGTTGTCGATGGTGTCGACTTCGTTGTGCAGGAAGTACACCTGCCCCCCGCGCTTCAGCTCGCGCAGCACCGCTTCGCGGATCAGCGACGGGCTTTCCTTGCGCACGAACGTCTTGATCGCCAGCCGGCGCTGCGGCGCCGTGGCAATCACCGAAAACTCGCGGATGCCTTCGAGCGACATCGCCAGCGTGCGCGGGATCGGCGTCGCGGTAAGCGTCAGCACGTCGACCTCGGCGCGCAGAGCCTTTAGTCGCTCTTTTTGCCGCACTCCAAAGCGGTGCTCCTCGTCAATGATGACGAGCCCGAGCCGCTCGAAGTTGATCGACTCGGTCAACAGCCGATGGGTGCCGATAACGATATCGATCGTACCGGCGTTGATGCCGGCGACCGACTGCGCTACCTCCTTGCTGGATCGAAAGCGCGAAAGCTCGGCGATTTGTACCGGCCAGTCGGCAAAGCGATCGCGAAAGGTCTGCATGTGCTGCTCGGCCAGCAGCGTGGTCGGGCACAGCACGGCCACTTGCTTGCCGTCGACGACGGCAGCAAACGCCGCGCGCAACGCGACTTCGGTCTTGCCAAAGCCGACATCGCCGCACACCAGCCGGTCCATCGGAAAGCCGGCGCTCATGTCCTTCAGCACGGCTTCGATCGCGGCCTGCTGATCGGGCGTTTCGTCGAACGGAAATCCCTCAGCGAACGCTTCGACGTCGTGCTGCTTGAACTCGAAGGCGTGACCCTTGCGGGCCGACCTGACCGCATACAGATTCAGCAGCTCCGCTGCGGTATCGCGCACCTGCTTCGCCGCCTTGCGCCGCGCGCGATCCCAATCGCCGCTGCCGAGGTGATGCAGCGGCGCTGCATCCGGATCGGCGCCGGAGTAGCGGCCGATCAGGTGCAGCTGCGCAACCGGCACGTACAACGTGGTCTCGTTCGCGTATTCCAGATGCAGAAACTCGGTCGGCCCATCGCCCATGTCCATGCTCTGCAAGCCGAGATAGCGGCCGATGCCGTGTTCGACGTGTACGACCGGATCGCCGATTCTGAGCTCCGCCAGGTCGCGGATCATTGCCTCGACGTTCGACGCGCGCTCGCGCTGCCGTCCGCGCAGCCGGCGCGGGCTGGCTGCATACAGCTCCGTTTCGGTGATGACCGCGATCCGCGGCTCGCGCAGCACGAAACCTTCGTGCAATGGCGCTACGCCCAGGCCGACCGGTGCGTCGGACGCCATGAAGCCGTTGAAGTCCGCGTTGTCGGCAAACGGCAGTCGATACTCGGTCAGCATTTGCGAAATCGTTTCGCGGCGCCCGGCAGAGTCGGCAACGATCAGCACGCGGCCGTGCCTTTGTGCAACTGATCCGCCTACAAATGCGTCGGCGAATGCATGCAGCCGGCTGATCGGGTTTTCAGCGCGCCGCTCGACCGCGAGCAACGGAAGCGCTTCAAAATCCTCGGGCGTGCCCGCATTTGCAACGTCAGCCAACGAAATCCGTCCGTAGTCCTTCGCTCGCGAGAAAAATCCTTCGGCGTCAAGAAACAGATCGGCGGGCGGCACGATGGGCCGTGTGACGTCGCGCGACAGAAAACGGTATCGCTCGTTCGTTTCGTTCCAGAAGCGAGTCATCGCGGTCTCGATCGGACCGTGCAGCGCCAGCACGCTGGCGCGCGGCAAGTAGTCAAACAGCGTTGCGGTTGCGTCGAAAAAAAGCGGCAGGTAGTACTCGATCCCGGCCGAAGCAATGCCGGTGCCGATATCCTTGTAGACGCTCGATCGACTCGGGTCGCCTTCCATGCGCTCGCGCCAGCGTCGGCGAAACGCCTGTCGGGCCGCTTCATCGAGCGGGAACTCGCGGCCCGGTAACAGCCGCACCTCCGGCACCGGGTACAACCCACGCTGCGTATCCGGATCGAACGCTCGAATCGTGTCGAGCTGATCGCCAAACAAGTCGAGCCGGTACGGCAGCGCCGAGCCCATTGGAAACAGATCGATCAATCCGCCGCGAACCGCAAACTCGCCCGGCGCAACCACTTGCGACACATGTTGGTAACCGGCGAACACCAACTGCGTGCGCAGCGGGTCGGCGTGGATCGTCTGACCCTGCTTGAAGAAGAACGTGTGGCCTGCAACATACTGCGCGGGCGAGAGGCGATACAGCGCGCTCGTCGCCGAAACGACAAGTACGTCGATTTCGGATTGCGGCTCGCTTAGTCGATACAGCGTTTCCAGGCGCTCGGACACAAGGTCCTGATGCGGCGACAGCGTGTCGTACGGCAGCGTCTCCCAATCGGGTAGCGGACGCACTGCGAGCGATGGATCGAAATAACGGATCTCATCGACCAATCGCTGTGCGTCCAGCGCATCGGCCGATATCGCAACGACCATTCGCTGTACTTGGCGCGCTTGCGCGGCGAATTGACTGAGCAACCAGGCGTCACCCGAGCCCGGCGGGCGAGCCAGGGCAAAGCGGGTTCCTGCGGACGGCAGGGTCCACACAGTCGTGCCCGCTGACGCCTCGGGCGTGAGGGTTGACACTTCTTCTTGCTTCAAGGCAATGCACAAAAAAATACGGCAGCCAAGCATTTGCGCAAGCTGCCGAACTCGATCGTTATTATACGAAGCAGTTCACCAGCTGCCCTCTGTGCCAAAACCTCTTCGATACATCGCGTTGATTCCGGCTGCAGGCGTCGGCACCCGTCTGGGTAACGACGTTCCAAAGCAGTATTTGCGCCTGGGAGAGCGCACGATGCTCGAGCATTCGATTGCGGCCATGCTGGCAGACGCGCGAATCGATCGGGTCTTTGTGGTCATCGCGCCATTGGACGAGCACCGGCAATCGCACGAGGCGCACGACGAGCGCGTCGAGTTTCTGGCGGTGGGCGGCGCTTCGCGCGCGCAAAGCGTGCTCAATGGGCTGATTGCAATCGCCGCGCACACGAGCGATGACGATCGAGTACTGGTGCACGATGCGGCGCGGCCCTGCCTGGGCACGATCGAATTGGCGCGACTGATCGACGAAATCGGCACTGATGACCGCGGTGGCCTGCTGGCGATGCCGCTGACGGATACGTTAAAGCGCGCGGAGGAAGGGGTGGTCGTTGAAACGCCGCGGCGCGACGGACTGTGGTGCGCACAAACGCCGCAGATGTTTCGCTTTGCGTCACTGCGGGCCGCCTTGAGCGCAGGGTCACTCGATAACATCACGGATGAGGCGAGCGCGATCGAGCGCAACGGCAATTTTCCGCGGCTGGTTCTGGGTTCTGCAACCAACATCAAGGTAACGACCGAGCAGGACCTGACTCTGGCCCGTGCGATCCTTGCCGAAAGAGATTGCTTACGATGAAGATTCGGGTCGGCCAGGGATTCGACGTGCACGCGCTGGTGCCGGGCCGTAAGCTGGTGCTCGGTGGCGTCGAGATTGCCAGCACGCGCGGCTTGCTCGGCCACTCGGATGCCGACGTCCTGTTGCACGCGATCGCCGATGCAATCCTCGGCGCTGCTGCCATGGGTGATGTAGGACAACTGTTTCCCGATACCGACGCTGCCTACAAGAATGCAGACAGCCGCGTGCTGCTGCAGCACGCCGCTCAGCGCGTGCGCGGGGCCGGCTGGCGCATCGAAAACATCGACGCCACGGTCATCGCCGAACAACCGAAGATCGCGCCGCACGTTGCGGCGATGTGCCAAGCCATTGCGGCTGCGTGCGAAATTTCTGCAAGCGCCGTCAGCGTCAAGGGCAAGACCAGCGAGAAACTTGGCTTCGCCGGCCGCGGCGAGGGGATCGCGGCGCTCGCGGTCGCGCTGCTGGTCAGCGACTGACGCCGCAATTCATCGAGCGATCGTCATTTCCGCGCGCAATCCACGCGGACGGTTGGGCAGCAGGCGTAGCGACCCGGCGTGCATCCGGGCGATGCGGTCGACGATCGGCAATCCCAGCCCGGCGCCGGTGCTGTCCGAGCGCGCGGTTTCGCCGCGCTCGAACGGCCGCAACAGCCGATCGATCTGCTCGGTACGCACGCCCGAACCTTGATCGACGACCGCCACGGTGGCATGGCTCGCATTGGCGGCGAGCGAAACGGTCACCTGCAACCGGCCGGTTTCTGAATCGCGACCGTAGCGCAGCGCGTTGGTCAACAGGTTGTCGAGCGCACGGTTGATTTCGATCGCGAAGCCGCGGACGCGAACTTCGGGAGCAACATTCAGATCCACCGACGCGTCGGGCTCGGCATCGATGCGTGCACGCTGCACCGCCGCCGTCACTGCCGCGCTTAAATCGACTTCGGCGGCAGGTGCCTGCGGCGCCTTGCGTGCGTAATCGAGAAACTGCCGCACGATCGCGTCCATCTGTTCGATATCGCCGACCATTGCGGCACGGCTGCCCTCCGGCAGAGGTGCCATTTCGAGCTCGAGTCGCAGGCGCGAAAGCGGCGTGCGCAGGTCATGCGAGATGCCGGCCAGCAGCAACGCGCGATCGGCTTCCAATTTGCCAAGATCGGTCACCATCCGATTGAAACTCTCGTTGACCGTGCGGATCTCGACCGGGCCCGTCTCGCGCAGCGGCGCAGGATCGCGGCCGCTGCCGAGCTCCGCGCTGGCACGCGAAAGCTGCGCCAGTGGCCGATTGATCAGGCGCGTGATCAGGATTGCACCAATCACCGACAGCAGCAGCGCGATCGCGGCCCAGCCGATCCACTGCGTACCGTAGGTCCGCGCGGCGGGATCGCGACTGATGTAGACCCAGTAATCGTCGTCGGCGATCGAAAGGCTGATCCACAGCCCGGCGATTCCATTGACTTCCGACGCCAGCTTCGTATCGGCGCCGAGTTTGTTGACGATCGCCTGCTCCATCAGCTTGAGCAGCGGCCCGTCCGGAAGCGGCACGATCTTGTCTTCGGGTTCCAGGGGATAAATACGGACGCCCTCATTGGCGGCAAGCTCGGCCAGCAGATCACTGCGCACGACGGGGTCCGCGTAGACCAGCGCGGCGCGCGTGATGTTGACAACCGAGACGAGCTGTTGCGCAATCGTTTGCGCGCGCGGCCCCCGCTCCAGCACGCGATAGCTCTGCAGCCACGCCGCCAGGCTGGCGACGATCAGCAGCAGCACCAACAGCAACGTGCGCCAGAAGAGCGACGGCGAGCGCATTAGTGCGAGCCGATGCTAATCGCGTTCGGGGTCGGGAATGAAGACGTAGCCAAGTCCCCACACGGTCTGGATATAGCGCGGCTTTGAAGGATCCGGCTCGACCAGCTTGCGCAGCCGCGAAATCTGCACGTCGAGGCTGCGGTCGAACGCTTCGTACTCGCGGCCGCGCGCCATTTCCATCAGCTTCTCGCGCGATAGTGGCACGCGCGGATAACGCGCGAACGTCTTCATGACCGCGAATTCGCCGGTGGTCAGATCGACCGGCTCGCCGTCCTTGGTCAATGTGCGCGTCGAAAGGTCGAGCACGAACTTGCCGAAGCTGACTGGTTTGCCTTCACTGGCCGGCGCCCCGGGCGCGTCGTCCGGGCCGCGCCGGCGCAGCACCGCGGTGATGCGAGCGAGCAGCTCGCGCGGGTTAAACGGCTTCGGCAAGTAATCGTCGGCACCCATTTCCAGCCCGACGATGCGATCGACGTCCTCGCCCTTGGCAGTCAGCATGATGATCGGCGTCTGATCGTTGCCTGTGCGCAGCCGGCGCATGATCGAAAGCCCGTCTTCGCCCGGCATCATCAGATCCAGAATCAGCAGGTCATAACGTTCGCGCTGCCAGAGCCGGTTCATCGCCTGTGCGCTGTCGGCGACGAACACGGCATAGCCGTTGTCACCCAGATAGCGCCGCAGCAGGTCGCGCAGTCTCGCGTCGTCGTCGACGACCAGAATTTTGGGAGGCTTGTGGCGCGTCATGGGGTCACTCGCTGGCGGCAGCAGGGGCGCGATGGTAGGCAACTTGTTGTGTCAACGTGGACGTGCGAACAAAGTGTTACAGAATTTACCCGCTCGCCGTGTCGCTTCCGCTGACAACAGCGCCGTCAGCCGAGTCTGAAGAAATATCATGCACACCATGAATCGTTCGCTCGCCCACCGCTTCTTTACGCTGCTTTTTCGCGGGTTCGGTGCTGCGTTGATGGTCGTGATATCGGCTCTCGTTCCGCTGCCCGCCGACGCGCGTGGGCAGGACGCGGTGCGTCTCACACCTGAACAGCGCCGAGACCTCTGGGAGCGGATGACTCCCGAACAGCGCCAACAGTTGCGCGATGCGCGCTCACCTGAGGAGCAGCGAGGGACATTGCGGGGTTTTTCACGGCAGCAGAGGCGTGAGATGTGGCAGCAATTGTCGCCCGAGCAACGGCAGAACCTGCGCGGACAGATCACGCCCGACGAGCGCGAAGCGATGCGGAAACGCTTTCAGGAGCGCCAACAGAGCGGTCGGCTGCCGAACGGCGAGCAGAATGTCACGCCGCGGCAGCTTTCTCCGGAAGAGCGGCGACAGTTGCGCGAGCAGGTCGAACAGGCGCGGCGCGATGTCTACCGGCGCGGTGACGGAGGCAACCGAGGGCAAAAGAAGTGATGCGGTGGCCGGGCGGCATGGTGGCGGCCTGGTTGCTCGCTTTGAGCAGCGTTGCATAGCTGTCGGAACGCGTGCTGCAGCGGCGCTCGAGCCGCTGAGGTTCGTCGGCTAGGTTTATCAACTACCGCGGCCGTTTGCGTGGACGCAAGCAAGCTCGCTTCGCGAGTTCTGCTTCGTTAAGATGCCGGCGCAATGCCGAGCGAATCTGCCGTATTAGCGATCGATACTGCTACCGAAGTCTGTTCGGTCGCGGTGTTAAGCGGCGATCGACTCACCGAGCTCATCGAGTTTGTCGGGCAGCGTCACTCCGAGCGTGTGCTACCGATGGTCGATTCGGCATTGGACAAAGCGGGGCTATCTCTGGTCGACATCGACTTCTTTGCGTTCGGCGCCGGGCCTGGATCGTTTACCGGCTTGCGCATCGCATGCGGGGTGGCTCAGGGTCTTGCCTACGGCAAGCGCAAGCGCGTGGTCCCGGTCGGCAATCTACGCGCGCTCGCGGCATGCGCCTTCGCGACGCGTAACGGAGGCGATTTGTTGCTCGCTGCGATCGACGCTCGTATGAATGAAGCGTATTGCGGCATCTACCGGCGCGACGAAGCAGTCAGTGAAGCAAGAGCGCCCGCGCTGGAGCGGCCGCAATGCGCTGGTCGAGCTGGCCATCGTCGAGAAAGTCGAAATCGTCGCGGGAAACGCTTTGGGCGTGTTCTCCGGAATTTGGCCGCATGACACTGCCTGGGTGGCAATGGCGGACGTAGCGCCGTCGGCAGCATCGATCGCACGTCTGGCGCGATTCGATGCAGCGCGCGGCCTGTCCATTCCGCCTGAGCAGGCGGCGCCCTTGTATGTACGCGACCAGGTCGCGCTGACGATCGACGAGCGGCGGCAGGTAGCCAGCGCCTCGCCGGGCCGCCCCAGGGAGCGCGTGGGTTCCTCCCGGAGAGACCGTGTGCAGCGCGAGGGTGCCAAATGAGCCCGCTCGGAGCGACCGCGCTCTGCGCAAGGGAGCAACATTGAGCGCATTGCCGAAGCAGGAATTGGATCGCTACGAGCCGATGACCGAGGCCGATCTGCGCGAGGTCGTGGCCATCGAGGCCGACATCTATCCGTTCCCCTGGACGCGGGGCAACTTTCTCGACTCGGTGCGTGCCGGCTACAGCGTGTGGGTATTGCGCGATGCGCGTGCCGCGCTGATCGCGTATTCGGTCATGACGTTGATGATCGACGAAGCTCATCTGCTCAATTTGAGTGTCGCGCGCGAACGCCAGCGTGCGGGTCTAGGCTGGCGCACTCTCGAGTGGATGGCAGAGGTTGCGCGCGGGTACGGCGCGCGCACGATGCTGCTCGAGGTCAGGCCCAGCAACGGATCGGCGGTGCGAATGTACGAGCGTTACGGGTTCCAGAAGATCGGGGTGCGGCGCGGCTATTACCCGGCGCAAAACAGCCGCGAAGACGCGCTGGTGATGCGCGTGGCGCTGTGACGATGGACGTTCGACGCACCCAGTTGTGGCAAGCGATGGGACTTGGGCCGATTTACCGGTTGCGCAGCAGCACGACGCAGTCACCGGTGATGGTTGAGACAACACATCCGGCACGCGATAGAGCAGCCACCATTGCGCATCTCGAGTGGCAAGAGCTGAAGCAGGAAGTGACCAGCTGCCGCGCGTGTTCGTTGTGCGAGACGCGCAAGCAAACGGTTTTTGGCGTAGGCAACACCAACGCCGAATGGATGCTGATCGGTGAAGCGCCGGGCGCAGAAGAAGATGCGCGCGGTGAGCCTTTCGTCGGCCAGGCCGGGCGGCTGCTCGACAACATGCTCGCGAGCATCGGGATGTCACGCGGAGGGCAGACGCCGAAGTCGGTCTACATCGCAAATGTGCTGAAGTGCCGTCCGCCCGGCAACCGCAACCCGCAGCCCGACGAAGTCGCGAAGTGCGAGCCGTTCTTGCTGCGGCAGATCGAGCTTGTTGCTCCGGCGCTAATTGTCGTGATGGGTCGGTTTGCCGCGCAATCGCTGCTTGGTACCGATGCCAGTATCGCCAGCTTGCGCGGCAAGCCGCACCGCATCAATGTGGCGGGGCGCCAGATACCCGTGGTCGTCACGTATCACCCCGCTTACTTGTTGCGCAATTTGATCGACAAGGAAAAAAGCTGGGCCGATTTATGTCTGGCGCACCAGGTGTCCGCCGTAGAGTGAACAGTGCTAGTGACTGACTTCGCCGATCAGCGCGACCGAATCGAATTGCCGCTGATTGAATTGATGCCGCAGCAGCACCAGCAGCATCGTGACCGCGACGAAAACGCCGAACAGCAGCATGATGGTCTGCAGCCGCAGGTCGAGCCATACCAGGACCGCATACAGGGCAAGCATCACCAGGATGCTTAAATTTTCATTGAAATTTTGCACCGCGATCGAATGCCCCGCGGACAGCAGCACGTACCCGCGGTGCTGCAACAACGCGTTCATCGGTACCACGAAGTAACCGGCCAGCATGCCGATCAACACCAGAATTCCGCACGCGATCAGCAGGAAATAACTGGCGTTGATCGTGCCGAGGCGAAGGCCACCTTCCGGCACGATTGCCGGCGAATAAAATGCCGTGCCCGCGACGACCAAGCCCATCGCAATCCCGACCGGCAGCACGTTCAGCGCTTTCTTAAGCGACACGGTGGCGGCGGCATACACCGCGCCGATCGTGATTCCAACCGCAACGACGGCCTGCAGAATCGCCGCGCGCGCAAGGTCGAGACCGAGCACCGTCTCGGCCCACTTCAGAACGATAAATTGCAGCGTCGCCCCGGCGCCCCAAAACAGCGTCGTCACCGCCAGTGAAATCTGTCCCAGCTTGTCGCGCCACAGGACCGTGCAGCAGTGCACGAAGCCGACCAGCAGCTTCCAGGGATGCACATGCTGCTTCGCGTAGCGCGCGCCGGTATCGGGAATCATCAGGTTGATCGCTGCCGCCAGCACGTAGATCCAGACTATGACTGCAATCGCCGCCTCACCTGACAGGTCGATCCCGGTGTCGATGAACGGCACATCGTGGGCCAGCAGCCACGCGGAGACATTCCTGTCGATCAACATGCCGCCAATCAAAAACCCGACGATGATTGACGTCACCGTCAGACCTTCGATCCAGCCGTTGGCGACCACCAGTTTTTCCGGTGGCAGCAGCTCGGTCACGATGCCGTATTTGGCGGGTGAATACGCCGCTGCGCCGAAGCCCACCACCGCATACGCAAGCAGCGGATGAGCGCCGAGAAACATCATCATGCAGCCGCCGACCTTGATCATGTTCGTGATGAACATGACGCGCGCTTTGGGAAACGAGTCGGCGAAGGCCCCGACAAATGCCGCCAGCGCGACGTACGAGAACACGAAAAACAGTTTCAGCATCGGCGTCATCCACGCCGGTGCCTGGACGTCGCGCAACAATGCGATCGCGGCGATCAGGAGAGCGTTGTCGGCCAGTGACGAAAAAAATTGCGCGGCCATGATGACGTAGAAGCCGCGTGTCATGCCGCCGGCTGCTGATGTCGAAACAACCGCGGGTGCTGTCGGAAACAAGCGAAACGTCTCCCAAGGATTTCGCGCTTGATGGCACGCGCTTTGACGGGCTTATATCACGCAGTCACTCGCTCGCGATGACACGCGGCACTATGCTATTGAGCATCAATTCGCAGATTGATCAGGTCCAAATGCCGCGCCCGATATCCGCCGTGATCGACTTGCCAGCGATGAGTCGCAATCTCGCGCTTGCGCGCCGGCATGCGCGAGGACGGTTTTTGTGGGCGGTGGTGAAGGCGAATGCGTATGGGCACGGCTTGCAGCGCGCAATCCGCGCCTTTGCCGACGCCGATGGCCTTGCATTGCTCGATCTCGACGAGGCTCAGCGCGCGCGCGATGCCGGGTGGTCGCGGCCCATCTTGCTGCTGGAAGGATGCTTCGAGCCGCGTGACGTGGACGCCGTATCGGCGCTCAAGTTGACGCCGGTGGTGCACAACGCCGAACAGATTGACCTGCTCGAGCGCGCCCGGTTGGCGGCTCCGATCGATGTCTATCTGAAGTTCAATAGCGGAATGAATCGGCTTGGCTTCAATGTGCGCGATATCGCAGTCGCGACGACGGCATATCAGCGGATTAAGGCTTCGCCCAACGTCGCGCAACTGACGCTGATGATTCATTTCGCAAACGCGGATCGTGCGACCGGGGCCAGTGGTCCAGCCGAAGTGCGCGAGCAACTGGCGGCGCTGCAACAGGTCGCCAGCGACTGGCCCGAGCCGCGCAGCTTCGCCAATTCGGCTGCGTTGTTCCTCCGGCCCGAAGTGAACGGGGATTCGGTGCGGCCGGGAATTGTGCTGTATGGCGCTGCGACCGACGAGTCGCATACCGCGGCACACTTGGGCGTCGAGCCGGCAATGACGTTGAGGTCACGCGTGATCGCAGTGCAGACGCTAGATGCGGGAGAAGCGGTCGGGTATGGGTCGAGGTTTGCAGCACCGCGTTCAATGCGAATCGGTGTCGTAGCGTGCGGTTATGCGGATGGATACCCGCGCCACGCGCCCGATGGAACGCCGGTGCTGGTCGAAGGGGTTCGGGTGCCGATTGCCGGCCGCGTGTCGATGGACATGATCACCGTCGACCTGACATCGGTTCCGCATGCGAAAGTCGGCAGCGACGTCGAGTTGTGGGGCCGCAACCTTCCGATCGATGAAGTTGCAAACTTGTGCGGGACGGTCGGCTACGAACTGATGTGCGCGCTGGCAGCGCGCGTGCCAGTCACCGAACTCATTGATTGACCAACTGACTGAACGATGGCGAAAGCGAAGACACAGTTTGTGTGTGCCGAATGCGGCGGCGCGAGCCTGAAGTGGCAGGGCCAGTGCCCGCATTGCAATGCGTGGAACTCGTTGTCGGAAGGTCGCATTGAGACGCCGACAGAACATCGCTACGGTGGGCTGGCAACTGCGGCATCGTCTCCGCAGTCTTTGGGCGACGTGCAGGCGCGCGAAATGCCGCGTGTCGCCTCGGGCGTCGATGAGTTTGATCGCGTGTTGGGCGGCGGTTTCGTCGAGGGCGGCGTGGTGTTAATCGGCGGTGACCCCGGCATCGGAAAGTCGACACTGCTGTTGCAGTCGCTGGCGGCGTTGTCGGCGAATGCGCGGGTTCTTTACATCAGCGGCGAGGAGTCGGCGGCGCAGGTGGCGCTGCATGCGCGACGACTCGGCGTGGATGCCGGCCGCGTGCGGTCTGCTGTCCGAAATATCGCTGGAGCGCATCAGCGCCACGATTGGCTCTGAAAAGCCATCGGTCGTGGTGATCGACTCGATCCAGACGCTTTATTCGGAACAGTTGCAGTCGGCACCAGGCTCGGTGGCACAAGTGCGCGAATGCGCCGCGCAACTAACGCGCCTGGCGAAGCAATCTGGATTGACGCTGATCATGATCGGCCACGTGACCAAGGATGGCTCGCTGGCCGGGCCGCGCGTGCTCGAGCACATGGTCGACACGGTTTTGTATTTCGAAGGCGACTCGCACTCGTCATTTCGCTTGATTCGCGCGTTCAAGAATCGCTTTGGCGCAGTCAACGAGCTGGGCGTTTTTGCGATGACGGATCGTGGGCTCAAAGGCGTGGCGAATCCGTCGGCACTGTTTCTGTCGAAGCACGATGTTCAGGTCGCTGGCTCATGCGTGATGGCAACGCAGGAAGGCACACGCCCGCTGCTGGTCGAAATCCAGGCATTGGTCGACGCCGCGCATGTGCCGAACCCGCGCCGACTGTCGGTCGGCCTGGATCAGCAGCGATTGGCCATGTTGCTCGCGGTCCTGCATCGGCACGCGGGCATCGCAACGTCCGATCAGGACGTTTTCGTCAACGCGGTAGGTGGCGTGCGGATCGGCGAGCCGGCCGCTGATCTGCCCGTGTTGCTCGCAGTGGTGTCATCGATGCGCGATAAGCCGTTGCCGCGCGGCTTGGTTGCTTTCGGCGAGATTGGCCTCGCAGGAGAAGTTCGGCCGGCGCCGCGCGGGCAGGAGCGCCTGCGCGAGGCGGCGAAGCTCGGATTCTCGATGGCGCTGATACCGAAGGCAAACGCACCGAAGCAATCCATCGAAGGGCTGGAGGTGATCGCGGTGGATCGTGTCGAGCACGCGTTGGCGCGCGTGCGCGATTGATCAGAGCAGGGCGCGTGCGGCAGCGCGACCACTGCGCACGGCCGCCTCGAGCGTCGATGGATAGTCGGACACGGTCCAATCCCCCGCGATCGCAAAGCCCGGCCACGGAGTTCGATTGGCAGGGCGTTGCAGGTGGGGGACGGCAGCCAGCGTTGCCCGACGATCAGCAATCGCGCGGGCATCGAACGGCGCCGGCAAGCTCAGATCGTCCGTCAATTGCTGTGCCACTGCCTGGCAAACGTCCTCAAGTGACTCGGCTTCGTGCGGGCCGCTCGAGCTGATGACGGCAGCAAGTACGCCCTGATTCGCCGGGTCGAGCGTGCCGCGGTCGAATATCCATTGCGCGTAACGGCGTTTCGCGGGGTCATCCAACAGCGCGGTGAAACCGCGCGCAATGCGCACCGACGGTGCGTACTTCAAGTAAACGGTGTAAATCGGCTCGTGCTCGAAGCGGGCTAGCGCTTCGTAGGTTGCGTTCAGTGCATCCATCCGCCCGACGATGTGCTCGAGGTGATTTGGGGCGGCTGCGTAGACGACGGCATCGACTTCAATCGTCCGTCCAGGCTCGTTGCGCAAGTGAAGATGAAAGCGATCCTTGTGGTCGATCCTGGCGGCTCTCGCATCGCGCAGAACTTCCCCGCCATGCGTCACCACGTAGCGCTCGACTGCATCGGGAAGCAGCGCTGAAAGGTCGGCGCGCGGCACCCACATTTCGCTGGCCAGACCCGTGGAGCCGAGCGAGTCGCGCAACACGTTGGCAAAAATTTGCGCAGACGCCCGGTCGAGTGGTGTGTTGAGCGCAGCCAGCGCGAGCGGCCGCCACACGCGCCGCACGACCTGTGGTGTCTGCCTGCATTCGAGCAGCCACTCTGTCGTGCTGCGATCGCTGCCAATGTTCCAGCCGGATTTTTTAAGCGTACGCAGCAACGCGATCATTGCTGCGCGATCCGCGAGGTCCAAGCCACGCGCAGTGATCAGCGCGGCAGCCAGATGCCATGGTGCAGGCAGCCGTGCGGCTTGCAAGCGAAATCCGTCCGGATAGTGCATCTCGAACGGACGTCGCTCAACGACGACGTCAAGCGCAACATTCAACCGCTCGAACAATGCTGCCGTTTCGGTGTAAGCGCCGATCAGCAAGTGCTGGCCGTTGTCGAGCACATGCCAATGTCCTGCCAGTTCGAGCGGCAACCGCCGCGCACGACCTCCGAGCTCGTCGCTCGCTTCCAGAAGCGTTACGGAGACACCGTTGGCGGCCAACTCCGCCGCGGCGGCGCAACCGGCCCAGCCAGCGCCGACAACAGCGACGGTTCGCGGTGCATTCAACTGCGTACCCACGTCCGCCATGCAATCCACAACTTGCGGAGCGGTGTCAGCGCGACGCGCTGATGCAATACCTGAAAATTCTCGCGCTCGATCTCGGTCAGCAGCGCCGAGTAAATCGCACCCATCATCAAACCGGCCCGTTGCGCTTTGCGGTCCACTTCGGGCAGCAGCGCCAGCGCTTCCCGGTACACCGCGCGCGCGCGGTCCGCCTGCAAGCGCATCAAAGGCAAAAAGCCGTCGACGTAACGTGCAGCCAGCACGTCGGAGACCTTGACCTCGAAGCGCTGCATCTCATCAAGCGGAAGATAAATGCGGCCGCGCCGCGCATCGTCACCGACGTCACGGATGATGTTGATCAACTGCAGCGCGAGCCCGAGGCGGGCAGCGTATTGAAGGGTTCTCGGGTCGCGAAAGCCGAAAATCCCGGCCGACATCTCACCGACGACACCGGCGACCAGGTGTGCGTAGCGCTGAAGCGCTGCATAGTCGAGAAATCGATTCTGTCGCAAATCGACGTGCATCCCATCGAGGACGGCGCCCAGTCTTTGCTCGGAAATTCCGAATTCGCCACGTATGAATGGCTGCAGGGCGCGGGTGACCGGGTGAGTCGGGTTCCCGCCGAACAACTGCGCGAGCTCGCTGCGCCACCAGGCAAGCGTGGCCTCGGCGGCGCCGGCATCGCTGACTTCATCGACGACGTCATCGACTTCGCGGCAATACGCGTAAACCGCCGTGATCGCGCGGCGCCGCTCGGGCGGCAAGAACAGGAACGAGTAATAGAAGCTCGACCCGCTGCTGGCGGCTTTTTGCTGGCAGTACTCGTCCGGGGTCATCGCGCAACGAGCAGCCAGCAAAAAGCCGTGCGGCGCGGACGCGCCGCAGCGGCACCAAGGGAGCGCAAAGCGCGACCGCGCTTCGCAGGCTGGCAGTACTCGTCGGGGGTCATCGCGCAACGAGCAGCCAGCAAAAAGCCGTGCGGCGCGGACGCGCCGCAGCGGCACCAAGAGAGCGCGAAGCGCGAACGCGCTTGAAGTTTTGGCAGTACTCGTCGGAAGTCATGCTGCGAGCGGTTGCAGCGCCCGCCAGCCCATCAACGTCCAGTCGCGCGCCGACAGAGTCGGGCGCCGAGTGAACACGTCGCCGTTGACAGCATCGATGCGCTCCAGAATTCGCAAGCCGCCCTGTACGACCAGTCTGAGTTCCAGCCCGACTCTGCCACCGAGCGCGCGTGCGAGCGGCGCGCCACGGTGCAAGAGGTCACGGGTGCGCTGAACTTCGAACGCCATCAGGCTCCGCCATCGCTCGTCGACCGTGCTGCGTGCGATCTGCGCTTCACTCACGCCAAATGTTGTCAGATCCGACTGCGGCAAATACACGCGCCCCTTGCGCCAATCGAGTGCGATGTCCTGCCAGAAGTTAGCGAGTTGCAGGCCGCTGCAGATCGCATCGGACTGCTGCAAATGCTTCTCTTCGCCGCGGCGAAAGAGCTGCAACAGCAAGCGACCGATCGGATTGGCCGAGCGGCGGCAATAGCCGAGCAGCATTTCGAAGGAGGCATAACGCACCGTTGAAACGTCCTGCGAAAAGGCGGACAGCAGGTCATGAAACAGCGGCAGCGCCAGCTGATGCTCGCTGACCGCCGTTGCGAGGTCCGGCCAAGCGGACGGCAAACCGCTTTCGATCGCATGAAGTTGCGCTCTTAATGCATCAAGTGCCGCCAGACGTTCTGCCGGCGCAGCGTCTCCTTCATCGGCAATGTCGTCAGCCGTGCGCGCAAAGCGATAAATCGCGCGCACTGCCGGACGCAGCGCAGCCGGCATCAGCCACGATGCAACGGGAAAATTCTCGTAGTGGCCGACACTCATGGCGTCGAAGCTATCACAGCTCCTCGCGTGAACAAGCTGCCACGATGGTTCCGTTAGAATCGGCGCCGTTTCGTCAGTCGCGAACAGAAAAGCGACAACAGCATGCGCCGCGAAGGTGGCGAAATTGGTAGACGCACCAGGTTTAGGTCCTGACGCCTTCACCGGCGTGGGGGTTCGAGTCCCCCCCTTCGCACCACCGAACAATTCAACGACTAAGAATGCAACAGACCATACAGTCTCTGAGCGCACTTGAACGCCGTGTCGATCTGACCGTTCCGGCGGCGGCGATAGAGCAGGAAGTAAAGACGCGGCTCGCCAAGCTTGCGCGTGACATCAAGATGCCCGGCTTTCGCCCCGGCAAAGTACCGATCAAGATGGTCGCGCAGACCTACGGCGCGCAAGTCCAGGCCGAGGTGTTGAATGACAAGGTCGGCGAAGCTTTCCATTCGGTAGTGACCGCAGGCAACCTGAAAGTTGCCGGGCAGCCGCGGCTCGAACCGCGCGTGGTGGACGAGAGCGAGAGCCCGGCGGGCGACAGCAGCAAGGACCTCAACTTTTCGGCGATATTCGAGATCTACCCGGATATCAACGTGGGCGACTTGTCCGGTGCCCAACTGCAGCGTCCGACGTGTTCGGTCGGCGAGGCGGAGATCGATCGCACGCTTCAGATCATGCGAAAACAACGCGCGACGTTTGAAGATGTACAGCGGCCGGCACAAGACGAGGATGCCGTAACGATCGACTTCAAAGGCACGCACGCCGAAGGCGAGAACGCAGGGCAACCGTTTGAAGGCGGAAGCGCCAACGATTTCAAATTTACAGTGGGCGAAGGCCGGATGCTGCCGGAATTCGAGGCCGCAGTGCGTGGCATGGTGCCCGGACAGAGCAAGACGTTTGAGCTGAAGTTCCCCGCCGACTACGGTGCACAGACGATGGCCGGTAAGGCGGTTAACTTCGATGTGACGGTCAAACAAGTGCAGCAGCCACAGTTGCCGCCCATCGACGCCGAGTTTGCGCGCTCGCTGGGTGTCGCCGATGGTGATGTGGCGAAGATGCGGAGCGAGATCAGGAACAATCTTGGGCGCGAAGTTGCGTCGCGCCTGAAAGCTCGCACCAAGGACCAGGCGATGGCGGCGTTGCTTGCGACGAGCTCGTTTGACGTCCCGAAATCACTGGTTGAGTCCGAAAAGCAACGGTTGGCGGAAAACGCTCGCAGCGATTTGATCGCGCGCGGCATGGCCGCCAAGGATGCGCCGCTGCCGCTCGACCTGTTCGCGCCGGAAGCAGAACGGCGCGTGCGGCTCGGCCTGTTGCTGGGCGAAGTCGTGCGTTCCAATAACCTGCAATCGCGTCCCGATCAAATCCGCAAGCTGGTTGAGGAGATTGCACAGAGCTATGAAAAGCCGCAGGATGTGATTAACTGGTATTTGTCGGATCGCAAACGGCTTGCCGACCTTGAAACCGTCGCGCTCGAGGACAACGTGACCAACTGGGTGTTGGAGCGCGCAAAGGTCGTCGAAGCACCGGTCGAGTTCGACGAGCTGATGGGGCACAAAGGGAAATGAGGACTTCGGCAATGAGTAGAACGCAGATGAGCGCCGCCATGGAGCCGCAAGGCCTCGGCATGGTGCCGATCGTGATCGAGCAGAGTGGACGCGGTGAGCGCGCGTATGACATTTATTCGCGCCTGTTGCGTGACCGGGTCGTGTTCATCGTCGGGCCGATAACTGAGCAAACGGCCAATTTGGTGGTCGCACAGCTTCTGTTCCTCGAATCCGAGAATCCGGACAAGGATATTTCGCTCTACATCAACTCGCCCGGTGGTTCGGTGAGCGCTGGATTTGCCATCTTCGACACGATGCAGTTCGTCAAACCGGACGTGTCATCGATCTGCATCGGTGTGGCGGCCAGCATGGGTTCATTTCTGCTAGCCGCCGGTGCGAAGGGCAAGCGCTACTCGTTACCAAACTCGCGCATCATGATTCATCAGCCGATGGGCGGCGTCCAAGGGCAGGCCGCCGACATCGAAATCCATGCCAAGGAGATTCTTTATCTGCGCGAGCGGTTGAACAAGATCCTGTCCGAGCGGACGGGGCAACCGGTTGAGAAGATCGCGAAAGACACCGATCGCGACAACTTCATGTCGGCCGACGATGCCGTAAAGTACGGGCTGATCGACAAGATTTTTGTCAGCCGAAGCGAACAGCCGTAGTCGACGGCCGCTGGGAGTATTAGCAGGAATGCCGGACAAAAAAGGCTCGAGCGAAAAACTGCTGTACTGCTCGTTCTGCGGCAAGAGTCAGCATGAGGTCAAAAAGCTGATTGCCGGGCCGTCGGTATTCATCTGCGATGAGTGCATCGACCTCTGTAACGACATCATCCGCGACGAGACCACCTCGGATGCGGGCTCGGGCGCGATCAAGTCCGATCTGCCAACACCGCGCGAGATCGGCACGATCCTCGACCAGTACGTGATCGGCCAGGACAAGGCGAAGCGAATTCTGTCGGTCGCCGTATATAACCATTACAAGCGGCTGAAGCACATGGGCTCGAAGGACGATATCGAGCTTGCCAAGAGCAACATCTTGCTGATTGGGCCGACCGGGTCGGGTAAGACTTTGCTGGCGCAAACACTGGCGCGGTTGCTGAATGTGCCGTTCGTGATCGCCGACGCGACGACGTTGACCGAAGCCGGCTACGTCGGCGAGGACGTCGAGAACATCATTCAGAAATTGCTGCAGAACTGCAATTACGAAGTCGAGAAGGCGCAGCGCGGCATTGTTTACATCGACGAGATCGACAAGATCTCGCGCAAGAGCGACAACCCTTCGATCACCCGGGACGTGTCGGGCGAGGGCGTGCAGCAGGCGTTACTAAAGCTTGTGGAAGGGACTATCGCTTCGGTCCCGCCGCAAGGCGGACGAAAACATCCGAATCAGGATTTCGTGCAGATCGATACCACCAATATTCTCTTCATTTGCGGTGGCGCGTTCGACGGGCTGGAAAAGATCATTCGCAACCGCTCGGAAAAGAGCGGTATCGGTTTTTCCGCAAGCGTGACCAGTCAAAGTGACCGCGCGGTAGGCGAGCTGCTGCGCGATGTCGAACCCGAGGATCTGATCAAGTTCGGGCTTATTCCGGAGTTGGTGGGCCGGCTGCCGGTTATCGCGACGCTCGACGAGTTAAGTGAAGAAGCGCTGGTCGAAATTCTGGTCGAACCCAAGAACGCGCTGATCAAGCAGTTTCATCGCCTTTTCCAGATGGAAAGCGTCGAACTCGAAATCCGCAACGACGGGCTTAAGGCCATTGCCCGCAAAGCGCTGAAGCGCAAGACCGGGGCGCGCGGGTTGCGGTCGATCGTCGAAAGCATCCTGCTCGATGTGATGTACGACCTGCCCAGCACCAAGAACGTGATCAAGGTCGTCGTCGACGACAACACGATTACCGGCGGAAAACCGCTTTTGATCTACTCCGATCAGCCCAAAGTTGCCAGCGCGCCACGCTAGCGAGTGACGGTATTCAGCGCGGCTTTTCGGCACTTACCGCTGGGCGGCACCGGCTCGCTGCATGCTAGATTGGGTTTGCCCGCATTCCTTCTGCCCTTGCATTCACCCCGTGTGGGCGCATATGGCGTTTAAAGTCACATGAAGGGAACGACTCGAATGACGACCCAGATCCTGCCGCCGGAAACCACGACTCTGCCGCTGCTGCCTTTGCGCGACGTGGTCGTCTTTCCGCACATGGTCATTCCGCTGTTTGTCGGCCGTCCGAAGTCGATCAAGGCGCTTGAAGCCGCGATGGAAGCCGGCAAAAGCATCATGCTGGTGGCGCAGAAGAACGCGGCGAAGGACGAGCCCGAAGCCGAGGATATCTACGAGATCGGCTGCGTCGCCAACATCCTGCAGATGCTGAAGCTGCCCGACGGCACAGTCAAAGTGCTGGTCGAAGGCGCGCAGCGCGCCCGCATCGAGCGCATCGTCGACGGCCCTGCCCATTTCAGCGCCGACGTGCTGCCGATCGTTCCAGAGCAGCAGTCGACCGCCGAATCCGAAGCGCTTCGGCGCGCGATCGTCACGCAGTTCGATCAGTACGTAAAACTGAACAAGAAAATCCCGGCTGAAATTTTGACCTCGATTGCGGGGATCGACGAGGCGGGCCGTCTGGCCGACACGATTGCCGCACATCTGCCGCTGAAACTCGAGCAGAAGCAGAAAGTTCTCGAGATGTTCGGCATCAACGAGCGCCTGGAGCATCTGCTGGCCCAGCTGGAAGCAGAGATCGATATCCTGCAGGTTGAAAAGCGCATCCGCGGCCGTGTGAAACGGCAGATGGAGAAGAGCCAGCGCGAGTACTACCTGAACGAGCAGGTCAAGGCGATCCAGAAGGAGCTCGGCGAAGGCGAAGAGGGCGCCGATCTGGAAGAGCTCGAAAAGAAGATCAAGGCGGCGCGTATGCCAAAGGCAGCGCGCGACAAGGCGACTTCCGAGCTGAAGAAGCTGAAACTGATGTCACCGATGTCGGCCGAAGCGACAGTGGTGCGCAATTATCTCGACACGCTAGTCGGTTTGCCGTGGAAGAAGCGCAGCCGGATCAACAACGACCTCGGCAATGCCGAGAAAGTGTTGAACGACGACCACTACGGGCTCGAGAAGGTCAAGGACCGCATTCTGGAGTACTTGGCCGTGCAACAACGGGTCGACAAGCTGAAGGCGCCGATCCTGTGCCTGGTTGGCCCGCCGGGCGTCGGCAAGACGTCGCTCGGGCAGTCGGTTGCGCGTGCAACCAACCGCAAGTTCATCCGGATGGCGCTCGGTGGCGTGCGCGACGAGGCCGAGATCCGCGGCCACCGCCGTACGTACATTGGCTCGATGCCGGGCAAGATCCTGCAGAGCCTGGGTAAGTCGGGCGTGCGTAATCCGTTGTTCTTGCTCGACGAAGTCGACAAGATGGGCATGGATTTTCGTGGCGACCCAGCATCGGCTTTGCTCGAAGTGCTAGATCCCGAGCAGAACCACACCTTCCAGGATCATTACGTCGAGGTCGATTTCGATCTGTCGGACGTGATGTTCGTCGCCACCAGCAACACGATGAACATTCCACCGGCGCTGCTCGATCGGATGGAAGTCATCCGCTTGTCGGGCTACACCGAAGAAGAAAAAGTGCACATCGCTTTGCAGCACTTGCTGCCGAAGCAGATGAAGACTAATGGCCTGAAAACCGGCGAGCTTTCGATCGCCGAGAGCGCGATCCGCGACATCATTCGTTATTACACGCGTGAGGCCGGCGTTCGCTCACTCGAACGCGAGATCAGCAAAATCTGCCGCAAGGTCGTCAAGCAGCTGTTGCTGAAGAAGCAGGACAAACGAGTGCAGGTGACGGCGCGCAACCTGGACAAGTTCCTCGGCGTACGGCGTTACACCTTCGGCGTGGCCGAAAAGGAAAATCAGGTTGGGCAGGTCACCGGCCTGGCATGGACCGAAGTCGGCGGCGATCTATTGACGATCGAGGTCGCGACGATGCCGGGCAAGGCCAACGTGCATCGCACAGGGTCGCTCGGTGACGTGATGAAAGAGTCGGTCGAAGCGGCCCGATCAGTGATGCGCTCGCGCTCGCGTCGGCTGGGGATTCGCGACGAGGTGTTCGAGAAGACCGACATTCACGTGCACTTTCCCGAAGGCGCAACTCCGAAAGACGGTCCGTCGGCCGGAATTGCGATCACGACCGCACTGATTTCGGCAGTCAGCGGAATTCCGGTGCGTGCCGACGTGGCGATGACCGGAGAGATCACGCTGCGCGGCGAGGTGCTGGCAATCGGCGGGTTGAAGGAAAAACTGCTGGCAGCACATCGCGGCGGTATCAAGACGGTCCTGATACCGGAGGAAAACGTCAAGGATCTCGCGGAGATTCCGGACAATGTCAAGAATCGGCTTGAGATTATTCCAGTGAAGTGGATCGACAAGGTGCTCGAGGTTGCTCTGGAGCGTCGGCCGGTTCCGCTGACCGATGATGAGATCGCCGCGACGCCGGTTAAGCCGCCGGAGCCGCCTGTCGTCGGCGAGGTTGTCAAACACTAGCGAATCAGGGGAGCCGGCGCGTTTTCAGCGCGCCGGCAACTGATTCTTTCGCTTTTTCCTGTTTCCTTTTTCTTCTCCTTGACACTGCTAGTGCGTCGCGGTTGAATAGCCGTTCAAATCTTCAACCAACTTTTTGCGCGCGCTGCAGATAACAAAAGCCGTGAACAAATGCAATATGCAGTGCCGCGCGCGCGGTCCGTGCAGCGACAGTCAGAAGACGGGGGTACATAAGTGAACAAGACCGAATTGATCGACCACATCGCCAAGCAAGCAGACATTTCTAAAGCAGCGGCGGGTCGGGCCCTCGAGGCGCTTGTTGCGGGCATCCGCGGCAGCTTGAAACGAGGCAACTCGGTGACGTTGGTGGGATTCGGAACCTTTATCGTCAGCAAGCGCGCCGCGCGTACCGGTCGCAATCCGCGGACCAACGAAGAAATCAGGATCAAGGCAGCGAAAGTCCCGAAGTTCCGGCCGGGCAAGGCGCTCAAAGATTCGCTAAACTGACGCGCTTCCGAAGTTGTTGCTGAGCGAGCGCGTGGCGTGCGATAGACGCCACGGCATGGGTGCTTAGCTCAGTTGGTAGAGCGGCGCCCTTACAAGGCGTAGGTCGGGGGTTCGAGACCCTCAGCACCCACCACAAACAGCAACGGAACCCGACATCAGGAGTGGTAGTTCAGTCGGTTAGAATACCGGCCTGTCACGCCGGGGGTCGCGGGTTCGAGTCCCGTCCACTCCGCCACACAACTAAGAAAGGCGAACGCAAGTTCGCCTTTTTTGCTTTGGTAGATCACTCTAGGACACCTTGCCATGTTTGATTTCGTCCGCTCGCATCGCAGCTGGATGATGCTGTTTATCCTCGTACTCATTTTGCCCTCGTTCGTTTTCTTCGGCATCCAGGGCTACAACAATTACGTTGACCAGGACGGAGCACTGGCGACGGTCGATGGTGCGCCGATCACGCAGCAGGAGTACGACATTGCACTGCGTGACCGGGTCGAGCGCCTGCGGCAGGGCCTTGGAGCCAATTTCGATCCGAAGCTGCTGGAGACTCCGGAGGCGCGCGCCGCTGTTCTGGATCAGCTTGTGCTTGACCGGGCGCTTGCCAACGAGGCGACGAAGGCGAATGTCGTCGTCACCGTAGATCGGCTGCGCGAATTCATCTCCAACGTTCCGGCGTTTCAGCAGGACGGCAAGTTCAGCTACGACCGCTACAAGGCTTTTCTTGCCTCTCGGGGTCAGAGTGAAGCAAGTTTTGAGCAAAGTCTGCGCAACGATTTGCGCAAGCAGGCTTTGGTGCAAGCGGTTGTCGAATCGGCCATCACGCCGAAGCACGTGATCGATCGCATCGAGCGCATATTGCTGGAGCAGCGTGAGGTGCGCGAACTCCGGTTTCCGGCCGAGCAATTTGCGTCAAAAGTTTCGGTCACGGATGCGCAAATCGCCGAGTATTACCAGGCCAATCGCTCGCAGTTCGGGATTCCAGAAAGCGCGCGCGTCGAGTACGTCGTGCTGGCGCCGGAGACCATCGCTGCCAGCGTCAAAGTCACGGAAGAGGAAGTCAAGAATTACTACGAGCAGAACAAGGCGCGCTACGGCACCGAGGAGCAGCGGCGGGCAAGTCACATCCTGATCGCCGCTGAGGGATCCGACAAAGCAGGCGCCCGCAAAAAGGCCGAAGAAATTCTGGCGAAAGTCAAAGCCAACCCCAACGAATTCGCGAAGCTCGCTCGTGAGAACTCAAAGGACCCGGGCTCTGCGGCGCAGGGCGGCGACCTTGGCTTCTTCGCGCGCGGAATGATGGTCAAACCGTTTGAAGATGCCGTTTATCGACTGAAGACAGGCGAAGTGAGTGAAGTGGTCGAAACCGACTTCGGCTTTCACATCATCCGTGTCACCGAGATCAAGCCCGCGCAGGCGAAGGAGCTATCCGAGGTGCGCGCGGATATCGAACGCGAACTGAAAAATCAGCAGGCACAGAAGAATTTCACCGAAGCGGCCGATCAGTTCACCAACCTGGTGTACGAGCAGGCGGACTCACTGCAGCCGGCAGCGCAGAAACTCAACCTCAAAGTGTTGACCGCGGACAGTCTGACGCGTCAGGGCCTGTTGCCGCATCTTGGACCGCGCGTCGTCGAAGCGATTTTTGCTGAGGACTCGCTGAAGAACCGACGCAACACCCAGGCGATTGAAGTTGGCACCAACACGCTGGTCTCGGCGCGTGTGCTCGATCATCGGCCCGCCTCAGTGCAGCCACTTGAGAAGGTGACGCCGGAGATTCGCCAGCTACTCGAGCGCCGCGAAGCGATTCGGCTTGCGCGCGAAGCGGGCGAACAAAAGCTGGCAGCGTTGCGCAAAGAGCCGAGCGATGCGGGATTCGCTGCACCCAAGGTCGTCTCCCGCCGTCAGCCGCAGGATCTGCCGACCAATGCGTTGACCGAAGTCCTTCGCATTCCGGCAGACAAACTCCCGCAATTCGTCGGAACCGAAATCGGAGCCGACTTCCGCAATGCCAGCAGCGCCGGTTACGTCATCATGAGGGTGAACTCATCCAAACCCAGCGAACCGATTCCCGCGGCGCAGCGTGACGCACAGGCACGAGCGATTACTCAGCAGGCAGCAGCCGCGGCCGAATTCACCTATGCCGAAGGCCTGAAAGCGCGGCACAACGTCAAGATCCTGCGCGCAGACTTGCAGCGCAAGGCGGAACAAGAGCCCGCTGCGAAAATGCCGGCGGCCGACGTCAAGTCAGTACCGGGCAAATAGTGTTAACGGTGCGTGCGGCCAACGTTCGCGCGGCCGCTTTGAAGTCGCCGATCCCGTCGCTCTCGATGCGCAGGATGACGGCACTGGCAGCGTGCTCGAAGTTTCGATCGATCGATTTCACGTATGCCGGGTCGTAGTGCTCGGCCAACAAATGCGTGACGACACCGTCCCAGTCACTGGCGCCGGCGAGCGCCTTCCAGTGGGCAATCTTCTGCCGCCCGTGTAACGCCGATAGGCAATCGAGCTGCGCATTCAGTGCGTCGCGATTGCGCTCGAAGTGTTCATACTCGTCGCGCAGCAAGCGGACGCGCGCCTGCAGCGGAACCTCAAGGCGTACGCACTGCGATGAGCGCATGCGCGCCAGCAGAGCATCCGGAATTCGCAGCTCTCCGATCTTTCGGCTCTCGGACTCGACATACACCACGCGCGTCACGTCGAAAGAGCGCAGTGCGTTCCACAGGCGCGTCTCGAACATCTTCTGCGAAGGCTGCGCCTGCGCCGGCAGACCGCCCAGCACCGAGCCACGATGGTGAGCCAGTGCCTCGAGGTCGAGCACCTGCGCACCCTCTGCACGAAGCTCCTGCAGCAAGCGGCTTTTTCCGCTTCCGGTGGTTCCGCACAGCACGCACAAAGAGTAAAGCGTGGGCAGCGTGGCTAGATCGGTGACCACTTGCCTTCGATACGCTCGATAGCCACCTTCGAGCTGGCGCGCCTGCCAGCCTACGCATCCCAAGATGTGCGTCATCGCCCCGCTGCGATTACCCCCGCGCCAGCAGTAGACAAGTGGCCGCCAGTTTTTTGGCTTGGAGTGAAATTGCGTTTCTATGTGATGCGCGATATTGCGCGCGACATACGCCGCGCCGCGGCGGCGCGCTTCGAACGACGATTGCTGGCGATCCATCGTGCCCACCTCGACGCGCTCCTCGTCCGTCAGCACCGGGCAGTTGATCGCGCCCGGCAAATGATCCAGCGCGAATTCGGCTTCGCTGCGAACGTCGATCAAGGAGTCGAATTGCGTTAGATGCAGCAGCGCTTCCGACGCCGAGATCACGCAACGCTCGGATGCATCCCAGGGTGCGGTGCTCATAACCTGGCTTTGGGCGCGCCTTTCGCCAGGATCAGCGGCTCCAGCACCGGCCATACGGTTTGCAGAATTCTTGCCTGGGCCTGCGCGCTCGGATGGATCCGGTCCGCCTGAAAGAAGTCGGATGAATCGGCGAATCCTTCCAGCAGGAACGGCACAAGCGCGGTGTTGTACTGCTTGGAAACGTTGGCGAATGCGGCGTAAAAGCGCTCGGTGTACTCGCGACCGTAATTCGGCGGTATCTGGATTCCCGCCACCACAACGCGCGCACCGGCCTCCTGGCTGGCGCGAACCATGGCGGTGAGGTTGTCCTGCATGCGGGCCACCGGCAATCCACGCAGTCCATCGTTGCCGCCCAGCTCGATGACAACGATTGAAGGCCGATGCTGTTTCAGCAGCGCAGGCAATCGCGACCGCCCACCGCTGGTGGTGTCGCCACTGATGCTGGCATTCACAACCGTATAATTTGAGCCGTTTTGCTGCAATCGATTTGAAAGCAGCTGCACCCACCCCTGGCCGCGCTGCAATCCATATTCCGCCGACAAACTATCGCCAAGCACGAGAATCACCGGGCGCCCGCCCTCGTGGGTGGCCTTGCCCGGACGTGTGACTGCGCCCAGCGCCGGCGTGCTCAACGCGACGGTGCACAGCGCGACCGCCAATGATCCAAAGTAACGAGTCAGGAAATTTCTGCGCACGAGATGAGTGAAGACAAAAAAACGGCAGTCGAGGCGCGCAATCTCAGCAAGATCGTGCAAGACGCCACTGGCAGCCTGACCATCTTGGATGATATCAACCTGAAGATTGCGTCGGGCGAGACCGTAGCCATCGTCGGCGCCTCGGGTTCTGGAAAATCCACGTTACTCGGACTGCTAGCGGGGCTCGATGTTCCGACGTCAGGCTCGGTAAGCATCTTCGGCCGGGACCTTTTTGCACTCGACGAAGACGGGCGGGCAGCTCTGCGGGCGGAGTACCTTGGATTCGTTTTCCAATCGTTTCAGCTGTTGCCGCATCTGAATGCGCTGGAGAACGTATTGCTGCCGCTGGAGTTGACCGGACGCGCGCCGGATGACGTATCTCCGGTCGACGCTGCACGTTCTTTGTTGCAGCGAGTGGGCTTAGGGGAGCGGCTATCGCACTATCCGAAGTATCTATCCGGAGGCGAGCAGCAAAGGGTTGCACTCGCGCGTGCGTTCGTATTGCGTCCACCGTTGTTGCTGGCCGATGAGCCGACGGGCAGCCTGGATGCCCGAACCGGCGAAGCGGTGATCGAATTGATGTTTCAGCTTAACCACGAGCGCGGCTCGACACTGTTGCTGGTCACGCACGATCCCGACATCGCACGTCGATGCGGCCGGCAGATCGAACTGCACGCCGGGCGTATCGTCGCCGGCGAAGCCACGGCACCGGCGTAAGCCGTTGATCGACTAATCGTCGGCCGAAGGAGCGCGCAGCTTCGCCAGCTGATCGGCCGCTCTCAGAGCGACGTCGCTCGCCACCAACCCCACGTCCCGGCTTTCGCCGGCTCGCCCGTGCAGCCACGTGGCTGCCAGCGTTGCTTGCCAAGGGTCGAAGTGTTGCGCGAGCAGTGAGCCTAATAGGCCCGCGAGCACGTCGCCCGTGCCCGCGGTCGCGAGTGCCGGGCCACCCGTTGGATTGATGGCGCAGCGCCCATTGGTCTGAACGTTGACGGTCCCGGCGCCCTTCAGGACGACGATGCTTCGGTAGCGCGTTGCCAACTCGCGCGCCGAAGCGACGCGATCGAGCTGGACTTCGTCGGCTGAAGTTTGCAGCAAGCGAGCGGCTTCGAGCGGATGCGGCGTCAGCACGGTCGTTGCGTTGCGTGCGCCAAGATGCTCGCTGAGGGCGGGCCCCTGCGCCAGTAAGTTCAAGGCATCTGCATCGATGATCAGCGAGGCATCGCTGTCGAGGGCCCACTGCAGCGCTCGGCGCGCCGCTTCATTCTGGCCCAGGCCACAGCCGATCACGACCGCATGCGGATTCTCGATAGACGCGTACGGACGAAACATCAGCTCAGGCTGGCCCGGGTCGACGCGAAATTCCGGTGCGCCGATGCAATCGACATAAACGCGGCCGGCACCAAGGACAAGCGCCGCGCGCGCGGCGAGCAGGGCAGCTCCGACCATGCCTGCGCCGCCGCCAATGATCAGTGCATTGCCGTAGCTGCCTTTATGCGTGTTGCGCCGGCGCGGCGCGCTGATCTGCGGAAAATCGGATGGATCGGACAACGTGAGGCGGGTGGACGTGGGCTCGATACCGAGTCCAGCGAGCGTCACCGCGCCAGCCGCGTCGACGCCGCCACCCGTGTGCAGCCCGGGCTTGTCTGCGATGAATGTGATTGTTTCCGATGCGTAGACACCTTCGACGTCGCCGACCCAGCAGCCCCGGTCGGCGTCGAGTCCGCTCGGGACATCGAGCGCGATCACGCGTGCGTGCTGTGCGTTAACCCACTGCGCGCCCTCCAGCAGCCTTCCTTGCAGCGGACGTGTTTGCCCGATGCCCAGCATGGCATCGACAATCACGTCGAACTTTTCGCGGACGGGCAAGCTCGTGCTCGTTGCCCCACCCAATGCGCGCCACTGGGTGTGGGCGTTGCGTGCATCGTCGGCGAGCGGCTTGGCTAATTGAACGCACGTGACGCGATAGCCCGCCGAGTGCAGTTTGCTGGCGGCGATATAGCCGTCGCCGCCGTTGTTGCCTGGACCACACACGACACATATCGAAGCCTGACTGCTGGTCTGTAAGGTCGCGATCCGAGCCGCTGCGGCAGCTCCGGCGCGCTCCATCAGCGTCCCGGGGGGCAGAGCCGATTGCGCTGTGTGCTCAAGCGCCCGCAGCTCAGCAACGGTCAGAAGCGGGGTTCCCATCACTACCGACGGTGCGTGTAGCGATCGAGTGTCAAACCGTCGAGGTCGATGGCCGGCATTTTCCCCGCGATGACGTCGGCCACAACACGCGCAGAACCGCACGCCATCACCCAACCCGTCGAGCCGTGTCCGGTGTTGACATACAAGTTGCCGATCGGAGTTCTGCCGATCACCGGAGGGCCATCGGGCAGCATCGGACGCGCGCCGATCCAGAATCGCGACTTTCCGTACGAAGCGGCGTACGGAAACCAATCCTGCGCCACCTTCAGCAGCGTGCGCAGCGCACTGTCGCGCAACTGCATGCCGCGCGTGCCCAGCTCTGCGGTGCCCGCAATTCTGAGCCACTTGCCCATGCGGGTGATCGCGACCTTGTACGTTTCATCCATCACGCTGAGGCGGGGAGCATGCTCGAACGCGGTGATCGCCGCCGTCGCAGAATAGCCCTTGACCGGCTGCATCGGTACCCGGATTCCAAGTGGTCGCAGCATCGCCGCGCTGTCGATCCCGGCGGCAACGACGAACACGTCGCCGCCGACATTCCCGGACGCCGTGCGTAATCCGCTGATCCTCTGCTGTTCAAACTGCAGGCCTTGCACGGCTACGTTGAAGCGAAAGTCGACTCCGTCGTCAATCGCAATGTCTTTCAACTGCTGCGCAAAGAACGCACAGTTGCCGGTTTCGTCGTCCGGCAGATGAAGCGCGCCGGCCAGCCGCGTCGGCGCATGCAACGCGGGTTCGAGCGCGTGCGCCTCATCGGTGCCGAGCAGCCGATGCGACACACCCAGCTCGGTCAACATCCGGCGAGTCACGGCCGAGCGCTCGACTTCGATATGCGTGCGAAACAACTGCAAATATCCCGTGGCTTGCTCGTACTCGAGCTGGTGCAACGCACGCAACGCGCGCAGCTGCGCCTGGCTGTAGAACGCCAGCCGCTGCATGCGGGCTTTATTGCGGGTGAATCGCTGTAGGCGGCATTCGCCCAACCAGCGAGCGATCCAGCGCCAAAGCGCCGGATCTAGCGACGGTCGAAATACGATGGGGGCTTCCGGCCGAAACAGGTAGGCAAGCACCTTGGCTGGCATGCCGGGTTGAGACCACGGAGCGACGTACGACGGTGCCGTTACGCCGGCGTTGGCGAAGCTTGCTTCCTGCGCGACGCCGGAGCGGCGCTCGATGACGGTGACATCGTGACCGTCGCGCCGCAGAAAGTACGCCGTGGTCACGCCGATGATGCCGGCGCCAATGACGATCACATGCATTGCATGGCGGTGCTACAGCTTCATCTCCGATGGCAAATAGGTGACCAGCGCCGGAAAGAACCAGATCGAGAGCACCGCCACAGCCAGCATCAGAAAATAAGGAAACGCCGCCACTGCGATTGTGTTGATCTGGTGCTTGGTCATACCTTGCAGCACGAATAAGTTAAAACCCACCGGCGGCGTGATTTGCGCCATTTCGACGACCAGCACGATGAAGATGCCGAACCACAGCAGATCGATGCCAGCTGTCTGCAGCGTCGGCAACAGCACCGCCATTGTCAGCACCACCATTGAAATGCCATCCAGAAAACAGCCGAGAACGATGAAGAACACCATCAGCAGCATGATCAGCCCGAACGGTGGCAGATTTAGCGCGCCGATCGCCTCGGCGAGCTGGCGCGGCAACCCGATGAATCCCATCGACAGCGCCAGAAATGCGGAACCGGCAAGGATCAGCGCGATCATGCAATACAAGCGCGTTGCCGCCATCAGCGAATCGGTAAATGTGCGCCAGGTCAGCGTGCGCTGAAACGCGGACAGCATCAGCGCACCGACCACGCCGAGTGCAGCCGCCTCGGTCGCGGTCGCGACGCCGAGATAAATCGAGCCCAGAACGGCGACGATCAACAACATCACTGGAACCAGATGGCGCGATTCGGCGAGTTTTTGCTTGAAGCTGAGCTTGATATCGGCCGGCGGAATAACGCTCGCATGGCGCAGCGCCCAGACGATCGTGTAACCCATGAACAGCGCTGCCACCAGCAGGCCCGGTATCACACCGGCAATGAACAGTTTGCCGATCGACACATCGGCCGCCACGCCATAGACAATCATGATGATCGACGGCGGAATCAGCAGTCCGAGAGTGCCGGCACCGGCGAGCGAGCCGATCGAGATCTGTTCCGGATAGTTGCGCTTGGCCAGCTCGGGCAGTGTGATCTTGCCGATCGTCGCGCAGGTCGCTGCTGACGAGCCGGACACTGCGGCAAAGATCGTGCAGCCGATGATGTTCGTATGCAGCAACCGTCCCGGCAGCCATTGCAGCCATGGCGCCAGGCCGCGAAACATGCCCTCGGATAGACGTGTCTTCAGCAAAATCTCGCCCATCCAAATAAACAATGGCAGAGCGGTCAGCGTCCAGCTCGACAGTGAACCCCACACCGTCAGCGCGAGCGCGTCACCGGCTGGGCGCGTTGTGAACAGCTCCATGCCGACAAAGGCGACGCCGAGCACCGCGATGCCGATCCACACACCGGCGCCGAGAATGACAAACAGCGCGACGATCAGTAGCAGCGCGACCAGCGTGCCCATCGCTACTCGACGTGAGCCGCTTCGGCTTCGTTGACTGCGGGCGGCAGTTGGCCCGTCCGCAGCGTGATGACGAGCTGCTCTATGAACGCCAGCGCGAGCCCGGCCAAACCGATTGCCATCGACAGCTGCGGGATCCACAGCGGCGTGGCGTCGACGTTTTGCGAAATGTCATTGAACGCGTAGGAGCCCCACACCAGTTTGGCCGAGAAATAAGCGAAGTAAACGCTGAGCGCGGCGGCAATCAGGAGGCAGAGCACTTCCATCCACCACCGCGCACGGCCATGCAGCCGCTGCAGGATTAATGTCACGCGGATGTGATCGCCCCGGCGCAACGCGTAGCCGAGCGCCAGGAATGAGCCGGCGGCGAGGAAGTATCCGGCATACGCGTCGGCACCTGCCATCGAGAATCCAAGCAAGCGCAGCGCGATGCCGGCGACCTCGATCGTCAACGTTGCGAGAATGAAAAAAGCGCCGAGCGCGCCCAGCAGTTTGAACAACGCGTCGAGCGGAGCGCGCATCGACAGTCCTCAGCGCCGCACAGTGGAGGGCAAACCGCCTTGGGACAACAAGGCGACTGGCCCGACTATTTGCGAAACGAAGTGATGATCGTCTGCCCGTCGGGACCGGCTTTGACCAGCCATTCGGCAAGCAGCGTTTCGCCCAGTTTGGTCAGATCGCCTTTTAGGGCCGGGCTCGGCTCGTACACGGTGATCTTGTTGTTGCGCAGCGTCGCCAGCGTCTCGCTGGTGTACTCGCGCATCCGTTTCCAGCCGCGCTCTTCGGCTGCCTTCGCCGCTGTCACCACCGCCTGCTGCGAGGCGGGATCGAGTTTGTCGAACTCCTTCTGGTTGACGATCACCATGTTCTTCGGCAACCACGCATCGGCGGTCGCAAAGTGCGTCAGGTTCTCCCAGACCTTGGAGTCGACGCCGGTAGCGCCCGACGACATGAACGAATCCACGACGCCGGTCGAAAGCGCCTGCGATAGTTCGGCGGCCTGAATCGTCAGCGGCTGCGCGCCAACATGCTGCGCGATACGCGTGGTAGCCGGGTTGTAGGCCCGCCACTTAAGGCCCTTCATGTCCGCCACCGTGTTAAGCGGTTTCTTGGTGTAAATGCCCTGCGGCGGCCAGGCGACTGCATATAACAACTTGATGCCTTGTCCGGCCAGAATCTTTTCGACCACCGGACGCTGCGCCTGCCATAGCTTCCACGATGCATCGAATCCGGTCGCAACGAACGGCACCGCGTCGGCGCCGAACACGGGGTTCTCGTTTTCCAGCAGGCTCATCAGCACTTCGCCGATTTGCGCCTGGCCGGTTTGGACCGCGCGTTTGATTTCGGGCGCCTTGAACAATGCGCCGTTCGGGTGCACCGTGATCGTGAGCTTGTTACCGCTTGCCTTCGCAACGTCGGCCGCAAACTGAGTCAGGTTCTGTGTGTGCGGGTTTCCCGCCGGGTAACCGGCTGGCAGATCCCACTTCATTTGCGCCGACGCCGGCATCGACGCCAACGCACACGACAGCGCCATGGGGACGCTTAGCAGTAGTAAACGGCGTTTCATCAAATCCTCACTGGTCATGGCAATCGATATTCAAAAACGAGGGAACGCGTTGCTAACATCGCGGACCGAATAGTACCCGCCGAAATGAACACTGCACCACGCTGGCAATTCTGGATCGATCGCGGCGGCACTTTCACCGACGTCGTCGCGCGCCGGCCCGACGGTTCTTTGGTAACGCACAAGCTGCTGTCCGACAACGCCGAGCAGTACGCCGACGCCGCAATCGAAGGTATTCGGCGTTTGCTGCGCGTGCCGGCCGACTCACCGGTGCCCGTCGATCAGATCGAAGTGGTCAAGATGGGGACGACGGTGGCCACCAATGCACTGCTCGAACGCAAAGGGGAGCGCACCGCATTGATCGTGACGCGCGGCTTTCGCGATGCATTGCGCATCGCCTATCAGAATCGCCCGCGGCTATTCGACCGGCATATCGTTTTGCCAGAGCTGCTCTATTCGAGCGTGATCGAGGTCGATGAGCGGCTAAGTGCTCACGGCGACGTTGTGAAGCCGCTCGATCTTGCCGCAGCGCGTGCCGAGCTCAAAGCGGCCTACGTTGCGGGGTTCAGGTCGGTTGCAATCGTGCTGATGCACGGTTACCGCTACCCCGCGCATGAAGCCGCCCTCGCAGCCGCGGCGCGGGAGATCGGGTTCGGTCAGGTTTCAGCGTCGCACGGCGTCAGCGCGCTGATGAAGTTCGTCGCGCGCGGTGACACGACCGTGGTCGACGCTTATCTGTCGCCGATTTTGCGGCGCTACGTCGGGATGGTGGCAAGCGAGCTGCCGGGAACTCGCCTCCTGTTCATGCAATCGTCCGGCGGGCTGACCGATGCACACCGGTTCCAGGGCAAGGATTCGATTCTGTCCGGACCAGCGGGTGGCATCGTGGGCATGGTACGGACGAGCCTGTCCGCCGGCTTTGAGCGCGTGATCGGCTTCGATATGGGTGGCACATCGACCGACGTCTCGCATTTCGCTGGACGCGATGTGAGCGACTGCGAGCGTGCGTTCGAGACGCAGGTCGCTGGCGTGCGAATGCGCTCGCCGATGATGAGCATCCACACGGTGGCCGCAGGCGGCGGATCGATCCTGCACTTCGATGGCGCGCGCCTCAGGGTGGGCCCGGACTCGGCAGGAGCGAATCCGGGGCCGGCGTGCTATCGGCGCGGCGGGCCGCTGACGGTGACCGACTGCAACGTGATGGTCGGGAAAATTCAGCCCGCGTTTTTCCCGAAGGTCTTCGGCCGCGGCGCGAACGAAGCGCTCGACGACGACGTAGTGCGGGAGAAATTCGCCACGCTGGCGATGGAGATCGAAGAAGCCACTGGCCGCGCGTTGTCGCCCGAGCAATTGGCGGACGGCTACCTCGACATCGCTGTTGGCAACATGGCCGAGGCGATCAAGCGAATCTCGATCCAACGCGGCCACGATGTGACGCAATACACGTTAAGCGTGTTCGGCGGCGCCGGCGGGCAGCACGCGTGCCGTGTTGCCGACGCACTCGGCATGACACGCATCTTCGTGCATCCGTTGGCCGGAGTGCTGTCGGCGTATGGCATGGGGCTGGCTGATCAGACCGCAATGCGAGAGCAATCGCTCGAGCGGCCGCTACGGCCGGACGCAATGGCCGCGCTAAACGAGGCCCTTGATCGCCTGGCGCAGGACGCGGCGCAGGATCTCGTGTCGCAAGGCGTTCCGCTCGAGCGCGTTCGCGTCGTCCGGCGCGTGCATCTGCGCTACGACGGCACCGACTCGGCGTTGATCGTCGCTGCTTCGACGCTGCCCGAAATGCAGGCGGCATTCGATGCCGAGTACTTGAAGCGCTACTCGTTCCTGATGCAGCAGCGTGGCCTCGTGATCGAAGCCGTCTCGGTCGAGGCGATCGGACAAGGCGAAGCGGTAACTGAGAGCATGGGTGAGCAAGCGTCGCGTTCAGCGGCGCTCGGCGCGAAAGCCACGGCGCGCATGTACAGCGGTGGCGCGTGGAACGCAACACCGCTGTATGCACGCGACGAAATGCGGCCGGGCGACGTGATCGGCGGGCCGGCGATCATCGCCGAAGCCAACGCGACCACGGTCGTCGAATCCGACTGGGAAGCGATTGTGACCGAGCGCGGTCACATGGTTCTGGAGCGCGTGCGCCCGCGCGTGGCTAAGCAGGCGATCGGCACCGATGCCGACCCGATCATGCTCGAAGTCTTCAACAACCTGTTCATGTCGATTGCCGAACAGATGGGGTTGCGGCTGCAGAACACCGCGTATTCGGTAAACATCAAGGAGCGGCTCGACTTTTCATGCGCGCTGTTCGACGCCAGTGGCAACCTCATTGCGAACGCGCCGCACATGCCCGTGCACCTCGGATCCATGAGCGAGTCGATCAAGACGGTAATGCGCGAGAACGCCGGCGCGATGAAGCCCGGCGATGCGTACGCTATCAATGATCCTTACCACGGCGGAACGCACCTGCCCGATGTGACGGTGATCACTCCGGTGTTCGATCGCGCCGGCGCCGAGATTCTGTTCTACGTAGGCTCACGTGGACACCATGCCGACATCGGTGGCACGACGCCGGGATCGATGCCGCCGTTTTCGACCTCGCTCGACGAAGAAGGCACCCGCTTCATCAACTTCAAGCTGGTAGAAGGGCAGGGCGGCGCGGGAGGAACCGAGCGTGCAGGGCGGATTCGCGAAGCCGAGCTGATGGCGTTGCTCACGTCCGGCGCGTATCCGGCCCGTAACCCGCAGCAGAACCTGGCCGATCTGCGCGCACAGATCGCTGCGAACGAAAAGGGGCGTGAGGAATTGCTGAAGATGGTCGAGCAGTTCGGGCTCGACGTCGTCCGCGCGTACATGCAGCACGTACAGGACAACGCCGAGGAATCGGTGCGGCGCGTGATCACGCGCCTGAAAGACGGCGCATTCGATTACGAGCTCGATAACGGCGCGCTGATTCGTGTTCGCATCAAGCGTCGATCGAGAAAATCGCGCCGCAACCATCGACTTTTCGGGCAGCTCGGATCAGCTACCGAACAATTTCAACGCGCCGAGCGCGGTGTGCTACGCAGCGGTGCTGTACGTGTTCCGCACGCTCGTTGATGCCGACATCCCGCTGAACGCGGGATGCCTGAAGCCGCTGCACGTCGTGATACCCGAGCGCTCGATGCTCAATCCGCGCTATCCCGCTGCCGTGGTCGCCGGTAACGTCGAAACCTCGTCGTGCATCACCGATGCTCTTTATGGCGCCCTCGGTGTGATGGCCGCGGCGCAGGGCACGATGAACAATTTCACGTTCGGCAACGAGCAGTACCAGTATTACGAAACGATTTCGGGCGGTTCGGGCGCCGGCATTTTTGATGTCGATGCGAGCGTGGTGACCGACGGGTTCAATGGAACCGACGTCGTGCAGACGCACATGACCAATTCGCGGCTGACCGATCCCGAGGTGCTCGAATTCCGCTATCCGGTGCGCCTGGAAAGCTACGAAATACGCGCAAATTCCGGTGGTGCGGGGCGCTGGCACGGTGGCAACGGCGGCACGCGGCGCGTGCGTTTTTTGGAGCCGATGACCGCATCGATCCTGGCCAACCACCGGTCGATCGCGCCGTTCGGAATGGCAGGCGGTGAGCCCGGCGAAGTAGGCCGTAATTGGATCGAGAGAATTGACGGTCGCGTCGAGACCATGGGTCATATCGGATCGGCCGAAATGAACGTCGATGACGTGATAGTTATTCAAACTCCGGGCGGCGGCGGCTTCGGCAGAAAATGAAGCCGCTCTAAGTCGGCAAATAGGCGGGGCCGCCAGCGAAATTCCGCACACGCTCGCTCGTACGCGCAGAAATAATGCGACGGTATGAACGCGCCCGACCGCCTCGGCCTTACATCGATCCTCGGATCGCTGACGATGAGCTATGCGCCGCTCGTCGACCGCGAGCGGCGCACGTTCGGCACGCGTTTGACCATGCTGTCAGTCAAACCGAGCGACCGGATGCCAGTTGGTTTGATCCTCGAACAGTTGAACGGCATGTGGCCGGAGTCGCGCGCGCTAATACTGACCGCGCCACTCGACGCGCAGCTCGACGATTCGTTGCTCGACTGGCAGCCGCCGCCGAACGCCGTCGTCGAGATTCCGGCGATTGCGCTGCGCGACCCTGCCGTGCAGGCGCTCGTGCAGCGCGCGCGCCGGGCCGGCGTCAAAATGGCATTGCGCGGGCGGCCCGATGTGCCGCTGCCACCGGCGTTGCTCGACTGTTTCAGTTACGCGCTGATTCACATTACCGAGGACCGGCGCCGGCGCAGCGACGGCAGCAACGCGCCTGCGCCACCGGGCGTGATGCGGCGTATGCCCTTCATCATCACCGGCGCGTTTCGAGTCGATGAGCTGCACGCAGCGCACGCGCGCGGCGCAGTCGCCAGCGTAGGCGTTCCGTTGGACGAAGCGCATCCGACGATCGAGCGTCCGCCGCAACCAAGTCAGCAGGCGGTGCTTGAGTTGCTCCGCCTCGCGCACGAGCAAGCTGATATCGAGGTGATCGAGTCGGCCATCAAGCGAGACGCAGCGCTGGCATTCGAATTGATCCGCTTCGTCAACTCGGCTGCATTTGCGGTGCCGATGCAGGTGGAATCGGTCAAACGGGCGATCATGGTGCTCGGCCACGCGAAAATAACTCGCTGGCTATCGCGCATGTTGCGAGTATCGACTTTCGACGCCGATGCGCTGCCGCTGATGCACGCCGGCGCGCGCCGTGGATTGTTTCTGGAACACCTGGCCAGCTGCAATACCGAAGGTGCGCAGTTGCGTGACTCGCTGTTTCAGACCGGCGCGTTTTCTTTGCTGGATCGGATGACGGGTACCACGTTTCCTCGCTTGCTGCAGCATGCGCAGTTGGCACCCAACGTGTCCGCCGCCTTGGTTGATCGCACGGGGCCGTGCGCGCCATATCTGTCGCTGGCGGAAGCGATCGAGCGCAACGACCCCGTGACGGGAAAAAAGCAGCGCGAGATGCTCGACATCTCGCTGCTCGACTGCAACGTTGCGTTGCTGCGTGCTTTGTCCGCGGCTCAAACGACGCATACCTGAGTACGAGGTCACGGCTTTGCGCGCCGCGGTTCGAAGCCGTCGCGCTTAGCCCCGCACCCGTCGTAGCGCACCGTTATAATTTCGCGCGCTTGTCAGCCCGGCAAGCGACGACCGCACGCGATCTTCGTGCGCCATTGTCAGATGATCCAGTCCAGTACGTTCTCCGCGCTCACCGGGCCGAGCGCGTTGTCGACTTTTCGCGCGGCGCGACTGCTGGCATCGATCCGAGCGATTGAGAAGTCGGCTGACTCGCTCAGCGCCCGTTTTGTCCACTTCATTCATGCCAGCAGGCCGCTCGATCAGACCGAAAGCGCGCGGCTTGAAGCATTGCTGACGTACGGAGAAGCAGCCGCTTCAGGGGACACGAAGGCTGTCTCATTCATGGTGGTTCCCCGCCTGGGAACGATTTCGCCGTGGTCCAGCAAGGCCACCGATATCGCTCACAACACCGGCCTGGCGGCCGTGCAACGGATCGAGCGTGGCACGCTTTATAGAGTCAGGTTTGTGCGTCGTACCGCGTTGGATGCGGCCATGGTTGCGCAAATAGCTTCCGTTCTGCACGATCGAATGACCGAAAGCGTTATCGATGCGGTGACGGATCCGGCGCTGTTGTTCCGCGAACTCGATAGCAAGCCGATGCAGACGGTCCCGATGCTCGCCCTCGGACGCGGGGCATTGGAGCGCGCAAATGTTGAAATGGGTCTCGCTCTATCGAGCGACGAAGTCGACTATCTGCTGGCGGCGTTCACGCGCATGCAGCGCGACCCGACTGATGTCGAGTTGATGATGTTTGCGCAGGCCAACTCCGAGCATTGCCGCCACAAGATCTTCAATGCCACCTGGACGATCGACGGCAAGGAGGAAGACGCGACGCTGTTCGACATGATTCGCGCTACGCATCGCGCCGCACCACAGGGGACCGTGGTTGCGTACAGCGACAACTCTGCCGTACTCGAAGGCCGCAGCGTGTCGCGTTTCTATCCGCATAGCGACCATCCCGCAGGCGCGATCGGCATCGACTACGGTGCTAACGATGAGTTGACGCACACGGTGTTCAAGGTCGAGACGCATAACCATCCCACGGCGATCTCTCCGTATCCCGGTGCATCTACCGGCGCTGGTGGCGAGATCCGTGATGAGGGTGCCACCGGCCGTGGCGCAAAACCGAAGGCGGGCTTGTGCGGATTCTCGGTTTCACACTTGCGCGTGCCAAACATGCGGCACGCATGGGAAGACGACTTCGGCTTCCCATCGCGCATTTCCGACGCGCTGTCGATCATGGTTGAAGGGCCGATCGGCGCCGCGGCGTTCAACAACGAGTTCGGCCGTCCGAATCTGCTCGGCTACTTCCGCAGCTACGAACAACAGATCGGCAGCAAACGCTACGGCTATCACAAGCCGATCATGATCGCGGGTGGAATCGGCAACATCCGCGACGACCAAGTTCGCAAGCACGATCTGCCGCCGGGCTCGCTGCTGATTCAGCTCGGCGGACCGGGGATGCGCATCGGGCTTGGCGGCGGGGCTGCATCGAGCATGGACGCGGGAGCCAACACCGAGCAGCTCGATTTCGATTCGGTTCAGCGCGGCAATCCGGAAATGCAGCGCCGCGCGCAGGAAGTCATCGATCGTTGTTGGGCGCTCGGCGCACACAATCCGGTGCTGTCGATCCATGACGTAGGCGCCGGCGGCCTGTCGAACGCAATGCCGGAACTCGCGGATCAGTCGAAACGCGGCGCCCGCATCGTGCTCGCCGACGTTCCCGTCGAGGAAAGCGGCATGAGTCCGCTCGAGATCTGGTGCAACGAGTCGCAGGAGCGTTATGCGTTGGCGATTGCGCCAGACCGGCTCACGGCGTTCGATTGGCTGGCGCGGCGCGAACGATGCCCCTACGCGGTGATCGGCCGCATCGCGGACGATGGGCAGCTGGTGATCGACGGCGCCGGCGGCGCGCCCGTCGTCGACATGCCGATGAGCGTGCTGCTTGGCAAGCCACCGCGCATGCATCGCGACGTTCGGCATGTCGAGCGATCACTGCCGGCGTTCGACGGCGCGAACTTGAATCTCGAACAGTGCGCACTTGACGTGCTGCGGCATCCCACGGTCGCGAGTAAAAGTTTTTTAATCACGATCGGCGACCGCACAGTGGGAGGTTTGTGTTCCCGAGACTCGATGGTCGGCCCGTGGCAGGTGCCGGTTGCTGACTGCGCGGTGACCTTGCTCAGCTTTGACGGCTATGCGGGGGAAGCGATGGCCATCGGCGAGCGCACGCCGCTCGCCGTGATCGACCCCGCGGCGGCATCGCGCATCGCGATCGGCGAAGCTCTGACCAACATCGCCGCCGCCGATGTGCAACTCGAGCGCGTGAAAATTTCCGCGAACTGGATGGCAGCGTGCGGCACCGACGGCGAAGATGCAAAGCTGTTCGACGCGGTGCGTGCGGCGAGCGAGTTATGCCAGGCGCTTGGCATCAGCATTCCCGTCGGCAAGGACTCGTTGTCGATGAAGACATCCTGGCAGGAGGACGGCGCCGACAAGGTGGTCGTTGCGCCGGTGTCTTTGATTGCCAGTGCAGCGGCTCCGATCGATGACGTGCGCCGTTCGCTGACACCGCAGCTGGTCGCCGACAACGACACGCTGCTCTTGCTGATCGATCTGGGCGCCGGACGCAATCGAATGGGCGGATCGATCCTGGCGCAGGTGACGCGGCAGGTTGGCGACGAGGCTCCCGACCTCGACGATCCGGAAAAGCTCGCCGCGTTGATGCGAGTACTGCGGCAGCTCCAGCGCGCTGGCTGGCTGCTGGCGTATCACGACCGCTCAGACGGTGGGCTGTTCGCAACGCTGGGCGAGATGGCGTTCGCCGGTCACGTCGGCATCAGCGTGAACCTCGACGTGCTCGCGGTTGATCCGCTGGCCGCTGACTGGGGTGATTTCAAGATCCGTGCGGATCAGGTCGGCGTCCGGCGCAACGAGCTGATCCTGAAAGCCCTGTTCAGCGAGGAACTCGGCGCGGTGTTGCAAGTACGGGAACGCGACAAAACGGCCGTGATGGACTCATTACGCGCTGCCGGCCTCGGTAGCGCGAGCCAAATTATCGGCAGGCCAAACTCCGAGGACGTCGTCGAATTCTGGTGCGACGCCAAGCCGATTTTTTCAAAGCCGCGCAGTGAGTTGCAAAAAATATGGAGCGAGACGTCGTGGCGCATCGCCCGGATGCGCGACAACCCCGACTGCGCCGACCAAGAATATGCGCGCGTCATCGATTCGAGCGACCGCGGACTAGCGCTGTCGCTCGCCTTCGATCCATCCGAAGACATCGCGGAGCCATTCATTGCTACTGGCGCTCGACCACGCGTTGCGATCCTGCGCGAGCAAGGGGTCAACAGCCAGACCGAGACCGCGTACGCGTTTCACCGAGCGGGCTTTGCGACGGTGGACGTGCACATGACCGACTTGATCGACGGCCGGCAGTCGCTAACAGACTTCAAAGGCCTCGTGGCTTGTGGAGGTTTTTCGTACGGAGACGTGCTCGGCGCCGGCGGAGGCTGGTCCAAGACGATTTTGTACAGCCCGCGGCTTGCTGAAATGTTCGTCGATTTTTTCAACCGCGGTGACACCTTCGCGCTGGGTGTTTGCAACGGTTGTCAGATGATGAGCCGATTGAAGGCGTTGATTCCGGGCGCGCAGGACTGGCCCCGCTTCGAGCGCAACGCTTCGGAACAGTACGAGGGCAGGTTGGTGCAAGTCGAGGTTGCGGACTCGCCGTCGCTTTTCTTTGCTGGAATGGCAGGAAGTGTCGCGCCTATCGCCAACGCGCATGGCGAAGGCCGTGCAGTCTTCGACGGCGCCAAGCAGTTGGCTAACGCGCCTGTCGCTATGCGCTACGTCGACTCACAGGGCCGAGCGACCGACGCTTACCCCTACAACCCCAATGGCTCACCGGGCGGACGCTGCGCGTTCACCACCAAAGATGGGCGATTCACGATCGTGATGCCGCATCCCGAGCGCGTCTTCCGCACAGTGCAGATGTCGTGGCAACCGCCGAACCTTGGCGAGGATTCGCCATGGATGCGCTTTTTTCGCAACGCGCGGCGATGGATTGGTTAAATATTCAGGGGAGCGGGTGGCGCGGGCGCGCCACCCGCAACTTGGAGCTAAAAAATAAGGCTAACTACTTGGGATGCCTGCCGGCGGGTAACCAAAAAAGGGCGCCGCAGCGCCCTTCAGGTGCTCGTGATTCCCCTACTGAATCTTCGCGTTCTTCCGAAGATTTTCGACGAATGCCTGGACCCTCTGCTGTTGCAAGCCTTCTCGAATCTGCGGCGTGACCTGTTCCAGCGGAGGGAACTGAGTGTCGCGAACGTCATCGAGTCGAATGACGTGCCACCCGAACTGGGTTTGCACCGGAGCTTCGGTCATCTGACCTTTGGACAATTTGGTCAACGCCTCGGAAAACGGTTTTACATACGAGTCCGGCGCGGCCCAGTCAAGATCGCCACCGTTCTTGGCCGAGCCCGTGTCCTTGGAGGCTTTGGCTAGCTCCTCGAACTTGGCGCCTTTTTTCAATTGCTCGATGATCGACTTGGCCTCGTCTTCTTTCTCGACCAGGATGTGGCGCGCCCGATATTCCTTGCCGCCCACCTTGGCCTTCTGTTGCTCGTACGCCGCTTTGATCTGCGCATCGGTCACCGGAGTCTTCTCGACTTCCTCGCGCAGCAGCGCCTGAATCAGAGTGTTCTGCCGCTGCACGTCGAGCATGAACTTGACGTCGGCTTTTTCGGCCACGCCGCGCCTTTGCGCTTCCTGCAGCAGGATTTCATTCTGGATCAGGCGTTCTTTAACCTGCTTGCGCAGTTCGGGCGAATCGGCCTGACCCTGCTTCGTCAGTTCCTTGACCCACGCGTCCTCGCGCGCCTTGGAAATTGGCTTGTTGTTAACGACGGCGACGTTCTGCGCCATGGCGATGCTGCTCGCCAGCGCTAGCGCGGCCACAAAAGCACTACGTTGCATCAATCGGCTACGTTGCATAGGAGGCTAGTGTCCTGAAGAGTGACTGGGTGAAGAGTCAGTGTTGGGTGGACCCGAATGTGGATCCTCAATAGGCGCCCGTTCGACCTCATCAGGCGCCAGTAGGTTCATCGCGAGCGCATGAATTTCACGCTGCATTAAGTCAGCCAAAAGATCATACACGAGGCGGTGTCGCGCAATCTTGGATTGACCCGCGAATCGGGCGCTTACTAAACGCAATTGGTAGTGCCCGCCGCCGCTGGCGGCACCGGCGTGGCCCACATGACTGGCGCTATCGTCGCGCACGTCGATCGCCAGCGGTTCGAGACCCGCGAGCTTGGTCCGAATGCGGTCGACGGTCGCCTCAGGCATCAGAAGGTTCTTTCATGTGGCGGCTTAGATAGATGCCGAGGCCGAGGACGAATGCGAACGTCAGGCCGATCAGGCCAAACGTCTTGAAGTCGACCCATTGCTCCGTCGTAAACCGATAGGCGACATAGAGATTCGCCGCTCCGAGCAGCGCGAAGAAACCTGCCCACAACCACAGCATGCGATCCCATACCGCCGCGGGCAACCGCAGCTCGGAGCCCAGCAGCGCGGACAACAAGTTGCGCCGGAAAAGCACGCGCCCGCCGACCAGGATCGCGGCAAAGCTCCAGTACAGCAGGCTCGGCTTCCACTTGATGAACAGTTCGTTCTGCAGCCAGATCGTCATGCCGCCGAACGCGACGATCAACACCGCGGAAAGCCACAGCATCGGTTTCACCGGCTGCCGGCGCGCCAGCAGCCACCCTACCTGCAGCAGCGTGGCGACAATCGCAATCGTCGTCGCGACAATGACCGCGACCAGATCCGGGAAGGTCGCGGTAGCGGCGACTGGACCAAACGCCGCGGCGACAAACGCTGCCGACTCTTCGGGGAAGCTCTTGCCAAGCCGGTACGCGATAAAAAACGCGGCAACCGGGAACAGATCAAAAAGCAGCTTCACGTCTTGACGATCGTTTGCGGCTCGAACGTCAGGGACGCGGAGTTGATGCAGTAACGCAATCCGGTCGGCGGCGGGCCGTCCGGAAACACGTGCCCGAGATGCGCGTCGCACACGTTGCAGATGATCTCGGTGCGCCTCATGCCGTGCGATGTGTCGTCCACTTCGCGCACGTTCGCAGCGTCCAGTGCCTTGAAATAGCTGGGCCAGCCGCAACCCGAGTCGAACTTGGTATCGGAAGCGAACAGGGCCGTGCCGCAGCACACGCAGCGGTAAATGCCTTCGTCATGATGGTCCCAATAGCGGCCGGTAAACGCACGCTCGGTTCCCTTTTCGCGCGTCACGGCGTACTGCTCCGCCGACAACTGTTTCTGCCATTCGGCCTTCGACTTTTGCAATTTGGCTGTTTCGCTTCCCACGATGTGTTTCCCTTTCAGTCTCAGGACGAGCAAGACAATTCAAGCGTCCTGGCCCAGTCCGGTGGCTCTTGCGCGTACGCCTCGAACTGTGGCTGATCATCGTACGGGCGCTCCAGAATCTTCAGCAAACGCGCGACTTCGCTGAAATCGCGCGTGCCATCGTCGCCACGGGCCTTGCGTATCGCCACTTCGGCCAGATGGTTGCGCAGGATGTATTTCGGATTGACGCGGTTCATCCGTCGCGCGCGCTCGGCATCGATCGAGTCTTCGGATTTCAGCCGGGCGCGGTAACGCTCGGCCCAGCTATCGAACGCCGTTCGGTCGATCATTATGTCGCGCACCTGGTCATTCCCATCGACTCGCAGTGTCGATAGGGCGCGCCAGAAGATGGTCCAGTCCGTATGCGTCTCCTGCAGCAATTCCATCACGCCGCTGATCAGCGATTCATCGTCGGGTTGCGCGGTATTCAGCCCGAGCTTGGCGCGAAAGACCGCATCGATGGCCTGCGAGTATTCGAGCAGATAGGTATCTATCGCCGCCTTGGTCGCGTCGACATCTTCGGTTAAAGCGACCAGCGCCTGTCCGAGCGCATATAGGTTCCAGTGCGCGATCTGCGGCTGCATGTTGTACGCGTAGCGGCCGTTGACGTCGCTGTGATTGCAGATGTATCCGCCATCGAACGAATCCATGAACCCAAACGGACCGTAATCGATCGTAAGGCCGAGGATCGACATGTTGTCGGTGTTCAGCACGCCGTGGCAAAACGCGACGCCTTGCCACTGCGCCACCAGCCGGGCAGTGCGGCGCGCGACCTGCTCGAGCCACGCCAGATAAGGCTGCTTCGCGTCACGGCATTCGGGATAGAACCGCGCAATCACGTAGTCAGCCAGCTGCCTAAGGGCACCGTATTGCTGCGTCCAGTAAAAGTACTCGAACGAGCCAAACCGAATGAAGGTGGGCGACATCCGCAGCGCCACCGCCGCTGTTTCGACCGTTTCGCGAAACACCGGTTGATCGGAGCCGATGACTGCCAGTGCGCGCGTGGTCGGAATATCCAGATGATGCAAAGCCTCGGACCCGAGAAACTCGCGAATCGATGAGCGCAACACTGCGCGGCCATCGCCCATGCGCGAATACGGAGTCTTGCCAGCCCCTTTCAGCTGCAGTTCCCAGTGCTCACCGGTAGGGCCGACGGCCTCTCCCAGCAGCAGCGCGCGTCCGTCGCCGAGCCGGGGCACGTAAACGCCGAACTGATGTCCCGAGTAGACGGCCGCCAGCGGATCGCTGCCCGCCAACAGCCGATTGCCGGCAACGGCGTCGATGAATTCGGAACTCTGAGCTTGTTTTGTGCTGAGGTTCACGAGCGCACCCGCGGGCTCGGAAAAACCCACGAGGTATGGCTCAGGCAGGGATGCCGGGCGTAAGCGCGTATAAAAAACGCCCGGTAAACGCGCAAAGGAATTGTCAAAGCGCAGTCCGAGGTCTACCGGTGCTTCGTCTGGCGCTGCAGCGACTGCTTCAACGACGGGTGTTTCCAAAAGGTTCTCCGAGAGGCGACCAATTGTAAGAGCTTGACGATCGGGGTCCGAGTCACCAGCATATGAGGGCGCGGCCACCGATTTACAGAACAACGCCGCAGGAGACATTCAATGTTGCAAGGTCTGATGATGCAGATGCCGCTGCTGATCTCGTCGCTGATCGAGCACGCGGACCGGCATCACGCGGACGGCGAGGTCGTATCCCGCAGAGTCGAAGGCGATGTCCACCGCACGACGTATCGCGACCTGCATGGCCGCGCACGGCAGATGGCCAATGCGCTCAGCAGCCTCGGCATCGCGCGCAGCGACCGCGTCGCGACGCTTGCCTGGAACGGCTACCGGCACATGGAGCTTTACTTTGCGGTGTCCGGCGCGGGCAGTGTGTTGCACACGATCAATCCGCGGCTGCACCCGGAGCAGATTGCATGGATCGTCAACCATTCAAAAGACACCGCCTTGTTCTTCGATCTGACCTTCATGCCGCTGGTCGAGGCAATCGCGCCGCTGTGCCGGAACGTGAAGCACTGGGTGGTGATGACGGATCGCGCGCATATGCCGGCGTCGAACAAGCTGCGCGATCTGCTGTGCTACGAAGATCTGATCAACGGTCAATCGGATCGTTTCACCTGGCCGCAGTTTGACGAGAACACTGCATCGTCGCTGTGCTACACGTCGGGCACCACCGGCGATCCGAAGGGCGTGCTGTACGCGCACCGTTCGACGATTCTGCATACGCTGGCCTCCGCGCTGCCCGACGCCCTGAACCTGTCGGCACGCGATGTGATCCTGCCGGTCGTTCCGATGTTCCATGTCAACGCCTGGGGCTTGCCTTACATCGCACCGATGGTCGGCGCCAAGATCGTGTATCCCGGCCCGCAGCTCGATGGCAAGTCGCTGTACGAGCTGTTCGAGTCCGAGAAAGTCACGTTCTCCGCCGGCGTGCCGACGGTATGGCAGGGGCTGCTCGCGTTCATGGAGGCGAACCACCTGAGGTTTTCGACGATGAACCGCACGGTCATCGGCGGTTCGGCGTGTCCGCCCGCGATGATCCAGCTGTTTCAGGACAAGTACGGAGTGCAGGTCCTGCACGCGTGGGGCATGACCGAAATGAGTCCGCTCGGGACCGTGTGCAGTTTCAGGTCGAAGCACAACGAGCTTTCGGCCGAGCAGCGGCTGCCGGTTCAATACAAACAGGGCCGGGTGCTGTTCGGCGTCGATATGAAAATCGTCGACGACAGCGGCGCCGACCTGCCGTGGGACGGCGTGGCGTTCGGCAACTTGCTGGTACGCGGCCCATGGGTCGTGCGCGATTACTACGAAAGCGGCGAACCGAGCCCGCTGGTGCAGGACGCGCAGGGCAAAGGCTGGTTTCCGACCGGCGACGTGTCGAACATCGACGCCGATGGCTACATGCAAATCACCGACCGAAGCAAGGATGTGATCAAGTCGGGCGGCGAGTGGATCAGCTCAATCGAGATAGAGAACATCGCGGTATCGCACCCGTCCGTCGCGATGGCAGCGTGCATCGCGGCGACTCATCCGAAATGGGATGAGCGTCCGCTGCTGGTGGTCGTCAGGAAGCCGAACGCAAGTGTGACGCGGCAGGAGCTATTGACGCACTACGAAGGCAAAGTCGCAAAGTGGCAGATTCCGGATGACGTGGCGTTTGTCGAGTCGCTGCCGCTAGGCGCGACCGGCAAGATCCTGAAATCGAAGCTGCGCGAGCAGTTTCGAGAGCATCGATTGCCGACGGCTGTGAAGGTTGCGACGCTCATTTACGCTCATTTACGTTAGGTGGCCGCTTCAGTATTCTTCTTGCGGACAAAAATACAACCGGAGACAAACATGAATCGCCGCCCCATCGTTAGTTGGCTCGCGGTCGCTGCTGTGGCGATGTTCGCCACGTCGGCCGCGGCGCAGAGCAAACCCGCTGCTTCCCGGGCCGCGGCACCTGCGGCCGCACCGGCGCAGACAATCAAGATCGCCTACATCGATCCGCAGTCGGGTCCGTTTGCCGGCGTCGGGGCGAATCTGCTGAAGCATTTCCAGTTCAGTGCCGACCTGGTCAACGCCCAGCAACTTGCCGGACCCGGCGTGAAGTTCGAGATGGTGCCGTTCGACAACAAGGCGTCGCCGCAGGAGACGTTGACCGCGCTGAAGCAGGTGATCGATCAGGGCATCCGCTACGTCGTGCAAGGGCAGGGCTCCGGTGCCGCGCTGGCGCTGATCGACGCGATCGACAAGCACAACGAACGCAACCCCAGCCAGGCGATCGTGTTCCTGAACTATGCGGCGGTCGATCCCGACCTGACGAACAGCAAGTGCAGCTTCTGGCACTTCCGGTTCGATGCCAACACCGACATGAAGATGGAAGCGCTGACGGCCTACATCAAGGATCGGCCGGAAGTGAAAAATGTCTTTCTGATCAACCAGAACTACTCGCACGGGCACCAGGTGTCGCGCGTGGCGAAGGAAATGCTGTCGCGCAAGCGCCCCGACATCAAGGTGGTCGGCGATGACCTGCATCCGCTTGGCCAGGTGCGTGATTTCGCGCCGTACGTTGCCAAGATGCGCGCGGCGAACGCCGACACGGTAATCACCGGCAACTGGGGCCCGGACCTCGCGCTGCTGGTGCGCGCCGCGCGCGAGGCCGGCCTGAACGCGAATTTCTACACGTATTACGGCGGCGTGATCGGTACGCCGACCGCGGTGGGGCCCGCGGGCGAGAACCGGATGCGGATGGTCGGGTACTGGCATCCGAACATCACGCCGAACTATCCGGGCGAGAAGTTGTATCTGGACTTCAAGAAGCGCTTCGGCGAAGAGTTCTATGCGGTGGCAACGCACTCTGCGTTGACGTTGCTGGCCGATGCGATCAAGCGCAGCAAGTCGACCGAGCCGCTTAAGGTCGCGTATGCGATGGAAGGCGCCAAGCAGGCAGGCATCAATGGCGACACCGAAATGCGCGCATCCGACCATCAATTGCTGCAGCCGCTATGGATCACCTCCTGGACCAAGGTCGGCGGTCCCAACAAGCACGACATCGAAAAAACCGGCTACACGTGGAAAACCGAGGTTGCCTATCCGACCTTTGTCGCCTCGCAGCCGACCAGCTGCAACATGAAGCGGCCTACGCAGCCGTAATTCGCCGATCAGGCCGACCCAGCCGTAACAGTCCAACTCAGCCGAAACCTGCCGGCCCGGTGCCCCCGGGCCGGTTTCATTAGGAAGCGCGCTCTTGCTCGAAACGTATATCAGCCAGGCGCTGTACGGCGTCAGCTACGGGCTGTTGCTGTTCATGCTCGCTGCAGGGCTAACGCTGATCTTCTCGATGATGGGCGTTCTGAATTTTGCGCACGCAAGCTTCTACATGCTGGGCGCGTACATCGCGTACCAGATCAGCACGTGGGTCGGCTTCTGGGCCGCGCTGGTGCTCGCACCGGTGGTTTTGTTCGTAATCGGTGCCCTGGTCGAGCGCTGGGGATTGCGGCGCGTGCACAAGTGGGGCCATGTACCCGAGCTGCTGTTCACGTTCGGGCTGTCGTACATCATCGTCGAGCTGGTGCAGGTCATTTGGGGCCGGCAGGCCGTTCCGTACCGGGTGCCGCCCGAGCTCGACGGTCCGGTCGATTGGCTGCAGCGCTATGGCATCACCTTCCCTGAATATCGGATGTTCCTGATGGCTGTCGCTATCGCCATGTTGCTCGCGCTGTGGCTCGTACTGACCCGGACGCGAATCGGACTCGTTATTCAGGCCGCGCTGACGCACCCGCAGCAAGTCGAGGCGCTCGGACACAACGTGCCGCGCGTTTTCATGCTGGTGTTCGGTGCGGGCTCGGCGCTGGCCGGCTTGGCAGGCGTCGTCGGTGGCAACGCGTTTGTCACGCAGCCGGATATGGCGGGTTCGGTCGGCGCGATCATCTTCGTGATCATCATTGTCGGCGGCCTGGGCTCGTTGGCAGGTGCCTTCGTCGCTGCTTTGCTGATCGGCCTGCTTGAAAATTTCGGCAAGGCCGAGGACTGGTCGGCCGCCAGCGTGTTGACCGACCTGGGGCTGAATATCGGACCGGAAACGCCGGGCTATGCCGTGCTGCAGTTAACCCTGTCGCAAGTGACGCCGGTCCTGCCGTACCTGTTGCTCGTGCTGATCCTGATTGTCAGGCCCAAGGGGCTGCTCGGCACGCGGGAAGACTAGTAGAGCGCGCTCAGCTTTCGTCCGCTGAACGTTGGCCGATGGGTGATCTGGGGCTTTACCGCGCTGCTGTTTCTGGCGCTGCCTGCATTCTTCAGCAAGGGCTTTGCGCTGACGCTGATGTCCCAGATGGGCATCACGATCATCTTCGCGCTGAGCTACAACATGCTGCTTGGACAAAGCGGAATGCTGTCGTTCGGTCACGCGGTGTACTCCGGGCTCGGCGCGTTCTTCGCGATTCATGCTTTGCGGTGGATCGGCGCCGGTACCTTGATGTGGCCGGTGTCACTGTTGCCGCTGATCGGTGGTCTTGCCGGGGCCTTGTTCGGAGTGATCTTCGGTTACCTAACGACACGGCGCGCCGGCACGCCGTTCGCGATGATCACGCTCGGTATAGGCGAGATGGTGTTCGCCGCCTCGCTGATGTTTCCGGGATTTTTCGGTGGCGAGGGCGGAGTCACCGCCGATCGAGCGGGCGGCACTCCGTTTCTCGGCATTGACCGCATTACCTTCGGGCCGCAGATTCAGGTGTACTACCTGATCGCGGTGTGGTGCTTCGGCTGCATGATCGCGATGTACGCGCTGACACAGACGCCGCTGGGCCGCATCGCCAACGCGGTGCGCGACAACCCCGAGCGCGCCGAATTCATCGGCTACAACACGCAGCGCGTGCGCTGGCTGATGATGATCCTGTCGACTTTCTTTGCCGGCATCGCCGGCGGGTTGGCCGCGATCAACTTCGAGATCGTCAGTGCCGAGAATGTGAGTGCGATTCGCTCTGGCGGGGTGTTGCTCGCCGCGTTCATCGGCGGCGTTGCATTCTTTTTTGGCCCGATTCTCGGAGCGGTTGTGTTTGTCTTCTTCGCCGTCGCGCTGTCGGAATATACGAAGGCGTGGCAGCTTTACCTGGGGGTGTTCTTCGTGCTGTTGGTGATGTACGCGCCAGGAGGGTTGTCCAGCCTGATCCTGATGAACCTGCGCGTGCTGAAGTTCAAGAAGTTCGCGCGTCTGCGCGATCCGTATGTAGGTCTGCTGCTGGCCGCGCTGGCGCTGGCATTCGGCGTCGTGCTGATCATCGAGTTGATGTACCACGTCACGCTGAATGTCGGGCAGGGACCGGACGTGCGGCTGTTTGGATTCTCATTCGACACGGCGCGTGCACCAGGATGGGTGTTCGCCGTTTCGACGCTCGCCGCGGCCGCGGCCGCGTTCGAGTTCTATCGCCGACGCTTCAAGCAGCAATGGCATGAAGCGCAGGTCGAGATCGAAGATTGGATTCGCGAAAATCCATGAGCTCACTTGCGACAGCGGCCCTCGAGCTGCACGAAGTCAGCAAGCGGTTCGGCCGGACCGAGATCATCCGCGATATCTCTCTGCAGATTCCGCGCGGCGAACGCCACGCGATCATCGGCCCGAACGGCGCCGGCAAGTCGACATTGTTCAATCTGATCAGCGGCCGTTTCGAAGTGAGCTCAGGCAAGCTGATGCTAAACGGGCGTGACATTACCGGCCGCAAGCCATACGAGATCAACCGGCTCGGGTTGTCACGCAGCTTTCAGATCACGAATTTGTTTCACCGGCTGTCGGTGTTTGAAAATCTGCGGTGCTCGGTGTTGTGGTCGCTGGGGCATCGTTACTCGTTCTGGACGAACCTGAACAAGCTGGCAGATGCCGAGGAGCGCGCGGAATCGATTCTCGAGCGGGTTGGCTTGAGGCGCCGGCGCGACATTGCGGCCGGATTGCTGACGTACGCCGAGCAGCGCGCGCTCGAGATCGGCATCACGATCGCGGGCGGCGCCGAAGTGATCCTGCTCGATGAACCGACCGCCGGCATGAGCCGCGCCGAGAGCAAACGCGCGGTCGAGCTGATCCGCGACGTCACGCAAGGCAAGACGCTGGTGATGGTCGAACACGACATGAGCGTCGTATTCGATCTCGCCGACCGGATCTCGGTCCTCGTGTACGGACAGATGATCGCCAGCGGAACGCCGGCCGAGATTCGCGCCAACTCTGCCGTGCGAGAGGCGTATCTCGGTCAATCTGCTGAGACGGGCCCTTGATGCTGCGCGTCGCGAACCTGCAGGCGTATTACGGCAAGAGCCATGTCCTGCACGGCGTCGATCTGACCGTCGAGAAGGCAGAGATCGTCAGCCTGCTCGGGCGTAACGGCGTCGGCCGCTCGACCACCGCCAAGGCGATCATGGGGCTGGTCGACTGCACAGGGTCAGTTGATTTCAACGGCCATGACCTGACTAGCAAGAAGGCGTATCAGATCGCTCACCTGGGTCTCGGCTACGTGCCCGAGAATCGCGACATCTTCCCGACACTGACTGTCGAAGAAAATCTGCGGCTGGGCATCAAGGGGCGCCGCACGGGGCGATGGACGTTCGACGAGATGTACCGGTTGTTTCCGCGGTTGCGCGAGCGCGCGCGCACCGAAGCGGGTGTGCTATCGGGTGGCGAGCAACAGATGTTGACTCTCGCGCGTACGATGATGGGCGATCCCGAGCTGGTCATCATCGACGAGCCCACCGAAGGCCTGGCGCCGATGATCGTAAAAATGGTGGCTGAATTTCTTCAACACCTGAAGGAGCGCGGAATTTCCGTGTTGTTGATCGAACAGAAGCTGACGATCGCAATGCAGATCTCTCAGCGCGTGTACGTAATGGGGCACGGCCACATGGTCTTCGAAGGAACGCCCGCTGATTTGAAGGCGAACAAATTAATTCGCCAAGAATGGCTCGAGGTTATGACGACGCACTACGAAAGACGCGGCAACGTGGCGGTGCTGCAGATCGACAATCCGCCGATCAACGGACTGGGGCATGTGACGCGAAAAGGCTTGATCGACGGGCTGGGCCGCGCGCTGCGCGACGATGACGTGATAGCCATTGTGATCACCGGCACCGGCAAAGTATTTTCCGGCGGCGCCGACATCAAGGAATTCAACACGCCTGCGGCATTGGCCGAGCCGACCTTGTTGCAGTTGATCGATAACGTCGAGCGCTCGGCAAAGCCGGTGGTAGCGGCGGTGAACGGCGTGTGCATGGGGGGCGGCCTCGAGCTGGCACTCGGTTGCCACTATCGAATCGCGACGCAGGACGCGTTGTTCGCGTTGCCCGAAGTCAAGATTGGCTTGCTGCCGGGCGCCGGCGGCACGCAGCGCCTGCCGCGCGCGATCGGCGCCGAAAAGGCGCTGCAGATGATCGTCACCGGCGAGCCTGTCAGCGCCTCCGACGCGTTGAAGCATGGCTTGGTCGCGCGCATCGTTCCGAACACGTCGTTCGACGGCGTACTCGAGTTTGCGCGCGAAGTCGCACGCAACAGCAAACATCCGAAGCTGCGCGACCAGAGTGCAACTCTTCGCGACGGGCAGGGTAGCGAAGCGTTTTTTTCAGCGGCTCGCGCTCAAACTGCGAAACGCTCGCGCGGGTTGCCCGCGCCGATCCGCTGCATCGAGGCAGTCGAAGCTGCGGTCATGCTGCCATTCGAACAAGGGTTGGCGCTCGAGCGCAAATTTTTCATCGAGCTCGTGCAGTCGAACGAATCGAAGGCGCTGCGGCACGTGTTCTTTGCCGAGCGCGCGGCATCGAAGATTCCCGATGTACCGGATGACACGCGAACGCGCGCGGTCAACACAGCCGGCGTTATCGGTTTCGGCACGATGGGCGGCGGCATTGCAATGAGCTTCGCCAACGCCGGCATTCCGGTCACCGTGTTCGAAAAAGACCGGACCGCACTCGATCGCGGTCTTGCGATGTGCCGGCGTAACTGGGAAGCGACGGCGAAGAAGGGGCGCCTGACGATGGATCAGGTTGAGCAGCGCGTGGCGCTGCTCACTCCGACGCTTGACTTCAAAGCGCTCGCCAACGCCGACATCGTGATCGAAGCGGCCTACGAAGACATGGCGGTCAAGCAGGACGTGTTCAAGCGCCTGGACGCAGTGAGCAAGCGCGGCGCGATCCTGGCCACCAACACCTCAACGCTGGACGTCGATCGAATTGCCGCTGCCACGACGCGGCCGCAGGATGTGATCGGCACGCACTTTTTCAGCCCGGCCAACGTGATGCGGTTGCTCGAAGTCGTGCGTGGAAAAAAGACGAGCGACGACGTGCTCGCCACCGTCATGCAGCTCGCGAAGCGGCTGAAAAAAGTCGGCGTCGTGTCGGGCGTGTGCGATGGTTTCATCGGCAATCGCATGCTCGAGCAGTACCTTCGCCAATCGATGTTTCTGGTCGACGAAGGCGCGTCGCCGCAGCAGGTCGACGCGGCGATGGTTCAATTCGGAATGGCGATGGGGCCGTTTGCGGTCGGCGATCTGGCAGGGCTCGACATCGGCTACGCGATCCGTCAGCGGCGCTACGTTGAGAAACCGCATGTCCGCTACAGCCGCGTGGGCGATCGTGTCGTCGAGCTCGGTCGGCTCGGTCAGAAAACAGGCAAGGGCTGGTATCGCTACGAGGCGGGCGATCGCACGCCGCACCCTGATCCTGCCGTGAGCGAATTGGTGGACAAGTATCGAAATGAAATCGGCATGACCGCGCGGCCGATCACTGACGATGAAATCATCCAGCGCTGCGTCTACGCGCTCGCCAACGAAGGCGCACGGATTCTGGAGGAAGGCATCGCGATGCGCGCGAGCGATATCGACGTCGTTTATCTGACCGGTTACGGTTTTCCTGCGGCGAAGGGTGGGCCGATGTTTTATGCGCAGACGGTCGGGCTTGAACAAGGTCGTCGCGTCGATGCGCGAATTCGCTCGCAATCCGCACGCCGATCCGAAGTTCTGGCAACCCGCCAAGCTTCTGCTCGACGCGGCGGACAGCGGCAAGTGGCCGCGCTAATTTCTTGATCAGCCGCACCGATGTCATTGAAGAAGCTGTTCGACCTTTCAGGCAAGGCCGCACTGGTCACCGGCGGTTCGCGCGGTCTCGGGATTGCAGATTGCCGAAGCACTCGGAGAAATGGGCGCGCGCGTCGTGCTGTCTGCACGCAAGTCCGACGAACTGCAGGCTGCCGTCTCGAAGCTGACCGGCCTCGGCGTTGATGCGAGCTGGATCGCCGCCGACGCTGCCAATCCGTCCGACATCGAACGCCTGGCCGCCGAGGCACGCGCTCAACTCGGCGAGATCGACATCCTTGTCAACAACGCCGGCGCGACATGGGGCGCACCTGCCGAAGATCATCCGCTCGACGCATGGGACAAGGTGATGAACCTGAACGTGCGCGGCATATTTCTGCTGACGCAGGCCGTGGGGCGGGCGTCGATGATTCCGCGCCGGACCGGGCGCGTCATCAACGTCGCCTCGATTGCGGGCCTGTCCGGCAACACGCCGGGCACGATGAACACGATTGCCTATAACACCAGCAAAGGCGCGCTGGTTAATTTCACGCGCACGTTGGCCGCGGAATGGGGTAAGTACGGCATCACGGTCAACGCACTGGCGCCGGGGTTCTTTCCGTCGAAGATGACAAAGGGCGTCATCAAAGAGTTCGGCGAAGAAACGCTGGCGCGGCTGGCGCCGTTGAATCGCCTGGGCGATGACGAAGACTTGAAAGGAGCCGCGCTGCTGTTTGCGTCCGATGCGGGCAAGCACATCACAGGCCAAATCCTCGCCGTCGACGGCGGCGCAACCGCTTACTAGAAGCACAACATGCCAACCAATCGCCGCATAGTCCTTGCCAGCCGGCCCTAAGACTGCCGCGACAACTTCCAATTTCCGGCTGGAAGAAGTCGCGGTACCGACGCTGCAGCCAGGCCAGTTTCTGGTTCGCAATCACTGGCTGTCACTCGACCCGTATATGCGCGGACGAATGAACGAGAGCAGGTCGTACGCGCAGCCGCAGGTATTGGATGAAGTGATGCAAGGCGGCACCGCAGGCGAAGTGATCGAATCCCGCAACCCGGGTTTTGCAGTCGGCAGCAAGGTCGTCGCGTATCTGGGGTGGCAGGAATACGGCGTGTCGGACGGCACCGGAGTCTTCAAGGTCGATACGCGGCATGTGCCGCTGTCCGCTTACCTGGGAGCTGTCGGCATGCCTGGCGTCACGGCTTGGTATGGACTGAACCGCGTTATCGACCCGCGAGACGGCCACACGATCGTCGTCTCGGCAGCGAGCGGCGCCGTGGGTAGCGTCGTCGGGCAATTGGCACGCATCCGCGGTCTGCGAGCGATCGGGTTTGCCGGGGGCGCGGAGAAGTGCCGTTACGTCACCGAAGAACTCGGCTTTGACGCCTGCATCGATTACAAATCAGAGAGCACACACGAGGGCCTTAGTAAGCGTCTGAAGGAAGCCGCGCCGAACGGCGTCGACGGTTATTTCGAGAACGTCGGCGGTGCGGTAATGAACGCCGTGCTGCCGCGGATGAACACGTACGGACGCATTGCATTGTGCGGACTGATCGCCGGTTACGACGGACAACCCATTCCGATCGAAAATCCCACGTGGTTTTTGATCAGCCGGCTGACGATGCAGGGCTTTATCGTGACCGAGCACATGGATGTGTGGCCGGAAGCACTGAAGGAGCTCGGTGAGCACGTCGCAGCCGGCCGCATCAAGTACCGCGAAACCGTAGCGCGCGGTATCGAGAACGCGCCGCAGGCGTTTCTCGGAATGCTGAAGGGCGCGAACTTCGGCAAGCAGTTGGTGAAGCTTGCATGAACCTGGAAGGCAAAGTTGCTGCGATTACCGGTGCGGCGAGCGGTTTCGGCCGCGAGCTTGCGCGCCTGGGTGCTCGCCAGCGCATGCGGCTGGCGCTGGCCGACGTGCAGCGTGATGCACTCGACGTTGTGGTCAACGAGCTGAAGCGCACCGGCGCGGTGGTGATCTCGGATGTCGTCGATGTCGCGCAGTCGGCGCAGGTTCAGCGGTTTGCCGAACACGCGTTCAGCGCGTTTGGCAATGTCCACCTGCTGATGAACAACGCCGGCGTCGGAGGCGGCGGGTATCTATGGGAAAACACGGCGCGCGACTGGCAGTGGGTCATGGGCGTCAATCTGATGGGCGTCGTGCACGGTGTGCAACATTTCGTCCCACGCATGCTGGAGTCCAACCAACGCGGCGAGCCCGGACACGTCGTCAACACAGCGTCGATCGCGGGCTGGCTGACGGCGCCGCTGATGGGCGTGTACAACGTTTCGAAGCATGCCGTGGTGGCATTGTCGGAAACGCTGTACCACGATCTCAAACTCGCGCAGTCGACGATCGGCGTGTCGGTACTGTGCCCCGCCTTTGTGCCGACCGGCATTGCACACTCGCATCGCTTCCGGCCGGCAGAGTTGTTGAACGCCAACGCGCTGACTGCATCGCAAAGAATCGCGCAGGCCGCCTCCGAGAAAGCGGTCGCGAGCGGCAAGATCACTGCGGAAGAAATCGCGCAGTTGACATTCGACGCCGTGCGCGAGAATCGTTTCTACGTATTTACGCATCCGCAGATACTGCCGTCACTGCGAGCGCGCTTCGATGCGGTGCTTGCTGACGCCGCTCCGGCCGACCCGTATGCGGCGCGTCCTTCTTCCAGACCGTCGTCGCCGGCATAGGCGACGTCTGTTCGCGCCGGCGAGGCGCTGCATCTGATCCTTTCTCGCGATGGCAGAATGGCGCTCGCCATTTTGAGACACACGTCATGAAGCTGATCGTTTACCGCTGGTGGGTCGCGGTCGTCGTGTTCGCCGCGTTGGGAACCGCAGCGGCGCAGGGGATAGAACGACTACCGGCCGGCGTGACGCGTGGCCCGACGGTCGAAGGGATCACCGAATACCGGCTTGCCAACGGCTTGCGCGTCATCCTGTTCGCCGATCCGTCGAAGCCGACGGCGACCGTCAATATCACCTACCTGGTCGGCTCACGGCACGAGAACTACGGCGAGACCGGCATGGCTCACCTGCTCGAGCACTTGATCTTCAAGGGCTCGAAGAATTTTCCGAAGCCCGACGCTGAATTCACGCGCCGCGGGTTTCAGAACAACGGCACCACCTGGCTCGATCGCACCAATTACTACTCGACGTTTCAGGCGAGCGACGACAACCTGAAGTGGGCGATCGACTGGTCCGCCGACGCGATGGTCAATTCGTTTATCGCGAAGAAAGATCTTGACTCCGAGATGACCGTCGTGCGCAACGAATTCGAAAGCGGCGAGAACGACCCGATGCGCGTGATGCTCACTCGCATGCAGTCGCTGTTGTACGACTGGCATAACTACGGCAATTCGACGATCGGTGCGCGCTCGGACATCGAGAATGTCCGCATAGCGAATCTGCAGGCGTTCTACCGCACCTACTACCAGCCCGATAACGCGGTGCTGATCGTGGCCGGCAAGTTCGATGAGGGCAGGGCGCTGGGGTGGATCGCGCAGGCGTTCGGCAGGATTCCGAAGCCGAAACGAGAGTTGCCCGTCTTCTGGACGGTGGAGCCGACACACGACGGTGAGCGCACGTTCACCGTACGGCGCTCCGGGGAAGTGCAGTTCGTGATGGTCGGTTATCGGGTGCCGTCGTCGCTGAGCCCGCAATCGCTGGCGACTGGGCTCGCTGCGGAAATTCTCGGCGACACGCCGAACGGGCGGCTGCACCAGGCGCTAGTCACCACCGGCAAGGCGGCGCAGGTATTCAACTTCAACATCGATGCGCGCGAGCCCGGCTTCGTTCTGTTTGGCGCGGTCGTCAAGAAAGGCGAGCCGCTTGAGCCCGTCAGGCAGACGATGATCGACGTCATCGAGGCAAGCTGGTCGAATACGCCGGCAACTGACGTCGAATTGAAGCGTCAGGTTCAGAAACAGCGCACGTTGTACGAGCGCGCACTGGCGGATCCGCAGGCTTTCGGTGTCGGGCTATCGGAGTACATAGCGCTCGGCGATTGGCGCTTGTTCTTCCTGCAGCGCGATCAGCTGGCGAAACTGACCGTAGGCGAAGTCGACGCAGCGGCACGCAAGTATTTCGTGCGCGACAACCGAGTGGTCGGTTCGTACATTCCGGAAGACGCGCCGCTGCGCGCCGAGATCCTTCCCGCCCCGACGTCTGCGCAGCTGCTTGCCGATTACAAGCCGTCGGAGAAGGGCGCGGTGTCGGAGGCATTCGTTCCGTCGCAGGAAAACATCGACAAGCGAACGCGCGTGTTGTCGTTCGGCGAATTGAATGTCGCGCTATTGCCAAAGCAGAATCGCGGCAACACCGTCAATGTGCAGACCAACTTCCAGTGGGGCAGTCCTGAGTCTTTGACCGGCCGCATGATCGAGGCCGAGCTCGCCGCCGCAATGCTCAGCCGCGGAACCGACAAGATGACGCGGCAGCAGATCGCCGACGAGATGACGAGGCTGCAGATGACCGGCGGCCTCACCGGATTTCAAACTACGCGTGACAACCTGCCCGATGCGCTTCGACTGCTCGCGCACGTGATGCGCGCAGCGAATTTTCCAGCCTCGGAGTACGAGCAGTTGCAGCGCCAGGTGGCCACATCGTTGCAGGCGCAGCTCGACAACCCCGAAACAATCTCGCGCGACGCGCTCGCGACGCACTTCAACACGTATCCGCCGGGCGACCCGCGCCACTACGTTCCATTGCGAACGCGCATCGACGCCGTCGCAAAAACGTCGCTCGACGCTACGCGCCGCTTTCATGCCGACTTCTACGGGACGGCACGCGGCGAGATTGCTGTCGTCGGAGACTTCGATGCCAAGCAAATCGAAACGCTGGTCAACGAGTTGTTCACGGACTATCGGTCGAAGGCGCCGTACGCAAGGCTTGATCGCGAGTATCGCGAAGTCAAACCCGCACGGCTCGCGATCGACACTCCGGAGAAGGAGAACGCCTTTATCCGAGGGCGCATCGACTTTGCGCTGCGCGACGATGATCCGGACGCCCCGGCGCTGGTAATCGCGAACGATATCTTCGGTGGCGGCGCGGGCCTGTCGAACCGTGTGATCGAACGGCTGCGGCAGCGCGACGGAATCAGCTACGGTGCCGGGACCAGTCTGACGCTCGGGTCGCGCTATCGGCTTGCGTCTTGGGCGCTCGGCGCCATCATGGCTCCGCAAAATGTCGCGAAGGCCGAACAGGCGCTGCGCGAGGAAGTGGAGCGCGCGCGCCGCGACGGATTCACCGCCAAGGAAGTTGAAGACGCGAAGAAGGGCACGCTGCAGGAGCGCGCCACCAACCGCTCGCAGGACAGCGTTCTCGCCGCGGCGTGGACCGCGAACATGGACCTGCAGCGCACATTCGCGTTTTCGAAACAGTTCGAGGACCGCCTGCGCGCCGTGACCGCCGAGCAGGTCACCGCGGCATTCCGCAAATACATTGATCCCGCGCGCATGACCTTCGTGATCGCCGGCGACGCGAAAAAGGGCGCCAAGTAATGTATGCCGACTTTCGGCACCGATTGCCACTGCGCGTGCGCTGGGCCGAAGTCGACAAGCAGGGCGTCGTTTTCAATGCGCACTACCTTCTGTATTGCGATGTCTGCGTCACCGAGTACTGGCGCGCGGTGGGGGTGCACTACCCGGACGACTTCACGGCGCAGGGCAGCGATCTTTTCGTGCGCAAGTCAACGGTCGAGTATTTTTCCGCCGCGTACTACGACGATGAGCTGGAAGTCTGCGGCCGCATCGCGCGGCTTGGAACCAGCAGCATGCGCTTCGTCGTCGAGATCTACCGGCGCCGGCAGTATGAAGCCGTGCTGGTGACTGCGGAGCTCATCTACGTGCATGCCGATCCGGGATCACGAACTTCGCAGCCGATCCCGGATGGCCTGCGCGCGCGGATTCGGGCCTTCGAAACCATCGCACCCGAGGACGGAGCAGATGCGAATCGAGCTGGGTGACTGGCACTGCATGCGGCGCTGGGCCGAGCCGCTTCGCTTTGCCGTGTTCGTTGAGGAGCAGCGCGTGCCGGCTGAGATCGAGCTCGATTCATTCGACGCGCTTTCGTTACACGCCGTCGCCTTCGATGCGGACGGCGAACCTGTCGGTACTGGCCGCCTGCTGCCCGACGGCCATATCGGACGCATGGCCGTTGCCAAGCCCGCGCGCGGGACCGGCATCGGCAGCGCCTTGCTTAGATCCTTGATGGACGAGGCGCGGCGGCGCGGTCACACGCACGCTGTACTCAGCTCACAGACGCACGCAACGGAGTTTTATCGAAAGCACGGTTACTCGGTGCACGGCAGCGTGTACGACGACGCAGGTATCCCGCACGTCGACATGCGCTGCCCGCTTTAGCGTTGCTCAGCCCGTGCCCGGTGCTTTCATCCGCGCCGGTGTGGCGGCGCGATCGATCGTGAATTCAAAGTGACGGTCGGAGAAGCGCTGCGGATCGGTCGTGTCGTAGGTGCGCTCGAGAAACGTCGTCAGCCCATCGTTGCGCACCGTTAGTACTGTGCTGGCGCGCGTGCCGTAGCCGTTGGCGCGAATCTGGATCGACGACAGCGCGCGCTCCCATTCATACGGAACACCGGTCGACGGCAGTTCGGCGTCGCGTGCGAGCTCCCGGTTTTCGAGAAGCCGCATCAGCAGTTCGAGATCGACCCTGGATGCGATCGAGCATGCAAAGCGTGTGACGGCGCGTGTCACTTTTGGCCAAGGGGTATCAAGCGATGCATTAGATATGCCGTACACACCCGGCGCCAGTGAGCGGGCAGGAGCACCGCCGCGGTTGGTGAAATATTCCAGCCGTGGTTCAGTGGCGCTGTCGGTGTTTCCCACCGGCCCGACATCGCCAAGCAGCAGGTTGAAACCGTTGTATGCGCTCATGCGCGCGGCATTCGAATCCAGCCAAGCTGCCGACGATTCCGGTGACTGCAGCGCGGACAGTACGAGCGTTCCGCGCGATGGCGCATGTGGATTGCGTTCGCTCGGCGCACGCACGTTGGTCAGCGCGGCGATCCGCCCTCGACGCGTGATGCCGAGCCAGGTCCCGCCGGCTTCCTCATCGTGCCCTGCCAATACCGAGACGGCGTGGCCCCACCAGGCCGCCGGACGCGTACGGCGCAGATAAAACTCGTCGCGATTGGCCGCCAAGATCAGCGGGTAATCCGGATGCGACCGCCACGAGAAAACCATCAGGCACATCGACGTTTTCGCTTCCTCATCTGCCTACTCTGTCGGATCGAACAGCGCATAGGGTAGCGGACGCACCGTCAGCCGCGGGCCGTCGGCGCTTTGCAGATGCAGCGAGCCCGATTCGAGCCGATCGATCGGCGCCTCGAACAACAACGCGCTGCCTCCGGCAGGCGACTCGGCCGCCATGACGACCGCGCCGATCGGCTGTGCGCCGCCACTGTGATAGATGTCAGCCGCGGCTTCAACATCGGTCGCATCGACGTGCGCAATGTTCATGCGCCGCTTGAGCTTGCCGAGATACTGGCTGCGCGCAACGATTTCCTGACCGGGATAGCACCCTTTTTTGAAGTCGACGCCACCCAGTACTTCGAAGTTGATCATCTGCGGAACAAATTTCTCCTGCGTCGCTGCAAAGATTGTCGGCACTGCCGCTTCGATTTCGCTCAGCCACCAGAGATTGCTGGAAGTTTGAGCCGCCGTCGAGGATTCGAGCAATTTGGAGTCGCTCGGCAACGTAATCAAGAAGCGCGGCGCGCCGTCCGGCGTCGGCAACATGCGGTCGACACGGGCCCCATCGCTCAAAGCAGAGGTCCAAGGCGTATCGGGAAGCGCCAATCCGGCTTGCGTGAGCAGGGCTGTGCGTTCGCCGAGCAACGCATACGTGATCCAGGCGTCACTGACATCGGTGACCTTCGCCTTGGCGCGCAGTACGAACATCGACAGCCGTTTGACGATGGAGCCGATGACTTCACGCGGCATCCGCAGGAACACGCTGTCGTCGATGCGCCATTGATGAAACGTCCCCAGCAAGCGACCCTTCGGCGTGCAGTAGCCTGACAACTGCACTCGATCGGGCGCGAGCCGAGCCACGTCGTTCGTCAGCTGGGATTGCAGAAACGAAACCGCATCCGCGCCTTTGACCGAAACGACGCCGAGCTCGGGTAGCGCGATAAGCGTGGCCGATTGAACAGGTGAGGCGAGGGCGGACACTCGATAGTTTGGCTTGTGAAGTAAGTCCGCAGATTAATATAAGTGACAGTGCCGTCTTGGTCGGAACTTGCATTTCCCTGTTTCAATCACATGCTTCGATGAAAAAACGTAGCCGCGCACGCATCTGGATCAGCTTGCTGCTGTTTGCCGGCGTAACGTTGTTTGCGGCGGGACTTGTCGGCCGTTGGTATCTGTTTGCGCGTCCGCTGCCATTCAAGTCCGATCGCGTCGAGTTTCTCGTTCCCGCGGGAAGCTCGGTACGAAGCATCGCGCACGCTGCGCAGGCTGCCGGAATCGAGTTGAATGCAGACGCCATGGTCGCGGCAGCGCGCTTCACCGGCACATCGCAATCGCTACGTGCCGGGCGCTACGCCGTCGAACGCGGCGTCACTCTGGGCGGTCTGTTGGCAAAGCTGCAGGCCGGCGACGTGATCCGCGAGCGCTTGACGCTTGTCGAGGGCATTGCGTTTCGCGAGATGCGTGCTTTGCTGTCGGCGCAAACGCAGCTCAAGCAGGACTCCGCTCGCATGTCGGACGAAGAGCTGTTAAAGGCGATCGGCGCCAGCGAGAGGCACCCGGAAGGACTGTTTGCGCCGGAAACGTATGTCTATGACCCCGGGACGTCCGATCTCGACATCTACCGGCAGGCCTATCGGGCGCAAATGAAATTGTTGGAGGACGCATGGGCCGGCCGCGCCGCCGATCTCCCGTACGCCAACGCGTACGAGGCACTGATCATGGCCTCGATCATCGAGAAGGAAACGGGACAAGCGGCAGAGCGCGCGATGATTGGCGGCGTGTTCGTCAACCGGCTGAGGCTCCGCATGCTGCTGCAAACCGATCCCTCGGTGATTTACGGAATCGGACCGTCGTTTGACGGCAACTTGCGCAAGCGCGACCTGCTCGCTGATGGGCCCTACAACTCGTATACCCGCGTCGGACTTCCACCGACGCCGATCGCATTGCCGGGCCGCGCGTCGATCGAAGCGGCACTGCGTCCGGCCAGCACGTCGGCGCTGTACTTCGTATCGCGTGGCGACGGCACATCGCATTTTTCGGCAACGCTGGCGGAACACAATCGTGCGGTGGACACGTATCAGCGGTGCTGCCGCCGATGACCGAGCGTGGCCGCTTCATCACGTTCGAGGGAATCGATGGGTCAGGCAAGAGCACGCATATCGATACGGTGGCCGAAGCGCTGCGTACGCGCGGCGTGACGGCGCGGTTGACGCGCGAACCTGGCGGAACACCGGTCGGTGAAGCGCTGCGTGAGCTGGTGATCAACCAGGCGATGACACGCGAGACTGAGACGATGTTGATGTTCGCCGCCCGCGCCGAGCATCTTGCGCAAGTGATTCGGCCGGCGCTCGCGGCGGGACAATGGGTTCTGTGCGACCGCTTCACCGACGCCACCTATGCGTATCAAGCCGGCGGCCGCGGTGTCGACGAGCGCAGCATCGCGGAGCTGGAACAATGGGTTCATCCCGATCTGCAGCCGGACCTGACGATCCTGTTCGACGTCGCGCCCGAAGTGGCGGCGAAGCGTCTTGCGCAGGCCCGGTCCGCCGACCGGTTCGAAGCCGAACCGATCGCGTTCTTCGGCGCTGTACGCGCAATGTATTTAAAGCGAGCCGCCGCGAATCCGGCCCGCTTCGTTGTCGTTAACAGCGAACAGACACCCGAGTCCGTGCGTGAGCAACTCCAGTCTCTGATGCGGCAATGGAACGGTTGATCCCGCTGCCCTGGCAAGACAGTATTTGGTCACAGCTCGTGGGCTGGCGCGAGCGGCTTCCGCACGCGCTGCTGCTACATGGCGGGCGCGGCATCGGCAAGCGCCATCTGGTGAAGGCGTTTGCTCAGCTCCTGCTGTGCGAGGCGCCGGTCGATGCAGCGCCCTGCGGCCGCTGTGCCGGATGCCAACTGGTTGCTGCCGATAACCATCCCGATTTGCGCTGGTTAACGCCGGCGGCGTCGATGCCGAGTCGGGATGATGCGGACCTGAACGGCGAAGACAGCCAGGCAGATTCATCGGACACACGTTCGAGCAAGGGCGCAAAGCCGAGCCGCGAAATCGTGATCGACCAGGTGCGCAAGATCAGCGAGTTTCTGTCGATCTCGTCGCATCGTGGCGGCCGTCGCGTCGTGCTGCTGTTGCCCGCCGAAGCCTTGAACGCTTCAGCATCCAACGCTTTGCTGAAGATGCTGGAGGAACCGCCGCCCGGCACGACATTTCTGGCTGTTAGCGATCAGCTCGATGCGGTGCTGCCGACGATTCTGTCGCGCTGCGTGTTGCTGCGTGCGCCGAGCCCGAGTCGCACACAGTCACTTGCGTGGCTCAGATCGATCGGCGTCGAGCGCGCCGAGGCGAGGCTGGCGGAAGCGGGCGGCGCGCCGGTCGGACTCGCCGAAGAAACCGCTCCCGATCAACGCCAGGCACTCGACCCGGAGCTGCACGAGGCGCTGATCAAATTATTGGCTCGCGGCCCGGCGTTGACCGGAGCTCAGATTGTCAGCTCGGTGCCGAAAGACATTGCCGTGGCGCCGGCGATCCGTCTGTTACAGCGGTGGGGATGGGACTTATTAGCGGAAAGGCTGGCGGGGCGCGTTCGTTACTATCCACAGCACCAGCGCGAGGTAACGACACTTGCGCGTGCGATCGAGCCGTCTCGGGTGGTTGACTGGGCGGCGGCACTGGCGCAAACCCAAGCAGTCAGCGATCATCCGCTGAACGCGCGCCTGGTGGTTGAAAGCGCGTTGCTAGGTTATGCCGATGCGATGCGTCCACAGAATCAGCTTTAGGTGATCACAGTTCAATGAACGACGGCGGCAAGGGCGGGAACGGACAGGCTGCAGCAGCCGGCGGCGCGCGCCCGGCCGTTCTATCGCTGTCGATCAAGGAAAAGGCCGCGTTGTACGCCGCGTACATGCCGTACCTGAAAAGCGGCGGCATGTTCGTTCCGACGACGCGTCCCTATCAGTTGGGCGATGACGTGTACCTGATTCTTACGCTGCTCGACGATCCGACTCGCATTCCGGTCGCAGGTAAGGTCGTCTGGATCAGCCCTGCTGCCGGTGGCAACAAAACACCCGGCATCGGCGTGCACTTTCCATCCGACGAGACGGGACTGAATGCCCGCAAGCGCATTGAAGATGCGCTGGGCGGCGCCCTGAAGTCAGCCCGGCCGACCCACACGTTGTAGAACTCAGTGTTGCCGGCCTTCGGCCGGCGACACTGAGTTCTATATGTTTGTAGACTCTCACTGTCACTTGTCGTTTCCAGAGCTTGCGCAGGATCTGCCTGGTGTATTGCAGCGCATGCGCGCAAACCAGGTCGTCGCCGCCCTGAACGTTTGCACGACACTGGAGGAATTTCCCGCTGTGCTGGCCGTAGCCGAGGAGCACAGTCACATCGTCGCCTCCGTCGGAGTGCATCCCGACTCTCAGGATTGCGAAGAGCCGACGATCGACCGCCTCGTCGCGCTGGCCGACCACCCGAAGGTGGTTGCCATCGGCGAATCGGGACTCGATTACTTCCGCCTGCAGGAGCCGCTCGATTGGCAGCGTGACCGCTTTCGCACGCACATCCGCGCGGCGCGCCAGTGCGGCAAGCCGTTGATCATTCATACGCGCGCATCCCCGGCCGACACGATTCGCCTGATGCAAGAGGAGGGCGCACAGGAAGCAGGGGGCGTCATGCACTGCTTTACCGAGTCGCTGGCAGTCGCAGAGGCCGCGATGGCGCTCGGCTTCTACATTTCTTTCTCGGGAATCGTCACGTTCAAGAGTGCGCGCGAGCTGCAGGAAGTCGCCCGTGCCGTGCCGCTCAGCAGGCTGCTTATTGAAACGGATTCGCCCTATCTTGCCCCGGTGCCTTACCGCGGCAAGACGAACGAGCCTAGCTACGTGCCGAAAGTGGCGGAAAAAATAGCCGAGTTAAAAGGAGTCACGATCGAAGCAGTCGCCGAGGCATCGACGTCGAATTTCATGAACCTTTTCAAGCCGCTACGTAGCAAATCTAAGGCATCACAGCAAGAGGCGTCCTTTCTTCAAGGGTCTTAGAAATCATCCGTTTGCGCCCTATCGTTAAAGCGGCTCGCTAAAGCAGCCCCGTGCCTTGAAGTGCCTCGATGGTGGTCTGCGCAAGCTCGCTGATCTGCCCCGTGACGTTTTGGGCAGTCGTGCTGCTGGCGCGCCCCGACCACATCGTTGCTCCGTTCGCTGGATCAATCAGCGCCGTTTCCGCCCCGAACGCCTGACTGACGCGCGCACCCCCAATCGGGAAACCAATGCCAATACCACCGCCAAAACCTCCACCGCGATAGCCACCGGATCCGCCGCCGACACCGATTCCAATTGAAGGGCCGCTTTCGACCGCGACCGGCTGGCCGGAGCTGACGGTCATTCGAACAATTGCCCGCGCGCCGACACGCTTCGCCGCGGCAAGATAGGGATCATTTCCGGCCGGCGGCGCGCTGCCCGCAGGCGTCAGCTGTGAATTCAACGTGGGCTTCGCTCCGCGTGAGGAAACTGCCGCGGCCAACTGATCTTCACAAATGCGTTGCAGCGTCAGATCCGGCGCCTCACACGCCACCAACACCGAAGCGCCGCGCACATTCCGGCCTTGGTAATCAGGATTGGTCCACTGCGCGTCCATACGCGTCGTCGCGCATGCAGCCAGCGCAACGGCAGTGGAGACAAGAAGTAATCGAATGGTTGTTTGCATTAGGCACCTCGCGTGTGACACACGGCATTTTCCATGCCGGAGGGGCTTTGGGCCAGCAAGCGTATTGGGTTGTGGCACGTTCGTTGCTTTTGGGGGTTTCGTCGCCGGCTTCACGAGTACCGATAACAAAGAAGCGGATGCCGAGCCAACGTAATTCGCCTTACCTCAAGCGCTCCCTTTTCGGCAGCGCTTGACTTCGCATGCCTGATCGACGCCAAACCGAATTTTGGGAAGTGTCGACAACGCGCGCCCACGTCTTCGATTCTGTTGTGCACCTGCCTGGCCGACCGGCGCGTGCCGCTTTTAGCCGACCCTGAAGGAAGACCTTATGAAGACTCTGGACGACCCAGCTGTGGCGGACTCGCAGGAATTGACTTCGCTGTTGACTGCGCTGACCGCGCTGCGTAAGGGTGATGCCACGGTTCGACTGCCGCTTCATTGGCGAGGGTTGGCCGGCAAGGTGGCCGACGTGTTCAACGACGTGGTCGAACAGAACGCCACCATGGCCGACGAGTTGGCCCGGCTGCGCCAGGTGGTCGGCAAGGAGGGCAAGCTCAAACAGCGCGCATCGTTGAGCGAGACGCGCGGCTTCTGGGGCCAGTCGATCGAATGCGTCAATTCACTGATCGACGATCTGGTGCATCCGACGAGCGAAGTCGCGCGGGTCATCGGTGCCGTGGCGCAGGGAGACCTTTCGAAAAGCATGGCGCTCGAGATCGAAGGGCGAGCGCTGGAAGGCGAGTTCCTGCGAACTGCCAAGACGATCAACAAGATGGTCGAACAGCTCGGCAACTTTTCCGCCGAAGTCACGCGCGTCGCGCGCGAAGTCGGTACCGAGGGCAAGCTGGGTGGGCAAGCGAAGGTAAAGGGCGTTGCCGGCACCTGGAAAGACCTGACGGACTCGGTGAACTCGATGGCGGGCAACCTGACCGATCAGGTGCGCAACATCGCCGACGTCACGACCGCAGTGGCGAAAGGCGACCTGTCGAAGAAGATTGAAGTCGACGTCAAGGGCGAATTCCTGACGCTGAGAAACACAATCAACACAATGGTCGATCAGTTGCGATCGTTCGCGTCGGAGGTGACACGCGTGGCGCGCGAGGTCGGTACCGAAGGCTCGCTCGGCGGCCAAGCGCGCGTCGAAGGCGTGTCTGGCACATGGAAGGACCTGACCGACTCCGTCAACTCGATGGCCGGCAATTTGACCTCGCAGGTGCGCAACATCGCCGACGTGACGAAGGCGGTCGCTGCCGGTGACTTGTCGAAGAAGATCACGGTCGACGTCAAAGGCGAAATTCTGGAGCTGAAGAACACCGTCAACACGATGGTCGATCAGCTGAACTCGTTCGCCGCCGAGGTCACGCGCGTCGCACGCGAAGTCGGCACCGAGGGCAAGTTGGGTGGGCAGGCCGACGTACAAGGTGTGGCCGGTACGTGGAAAGACCTGACCGAGTCGGTCAACTTCATGGCAGGCAACTTGACCTCGCAGGTGCGCAATATCGCCGAGGTGACCACTGCGGTTGCGGCGGGTGACCTGTCGAAGAAGATCACCGTTGACGTCAAGGGCGAGATCTCGGAGCTCAAGAACACGATCAACACGATGGTCGATCAGCTGCGATCGTTCGCCGCCGAGGTGACACGCGTTGCGCGCGAGGTCGGTACCGAAGGCAAGCTCGGCGGCCAGGCGGACGTGCAGGGCGTTGCGGGAACGTGGAAGGATCTGACCGAGTCGGTCAACTCGATGGCGTCGAACCTGACGAGTCAGGTGCGCAATATCGCCGACGTCACAAAGGCGGTCGCTGCCGGCGACCTGTCGAAGAAGATCACCGTCGACGTCAAAGGCGAGATCCTCGAGCTGAAGGCGACGATCAACACGATGGTGGATCAGTTGTCGTCCTTTGCCGCGGAGGTCACGCGCGTGGCGCGCGAAGTCGGCACCGAGGGCTCCCTCGGCGGTCAAGCCCGTGTCGAAGGCGTATCAGGCACGTGGCGGGATCTGACCGACTCGGTCAACTCGATGGCCGGCAACCTGACTTCGCAGGTCCGCAACATCGCCGACGTGACAAAGGCGGTGGCCGCGGGCGATCTGTCGAAGAAGATCACGGTCGACGTCAAAGGCGAGATCCTCGAGCTGAAGGCGACGATCAATACGATGGTCGATCAGCTGCACTCGTTCGCCGCGGAGGTGACCCGCGTGGCACGGGAGGTGGGTACCGAAGGAAAACTCGGCGGTCAGGCGGACGTTCAGGGGGTGGCGGGTACGTGGAAAGACCTGACCGAGTCGGTCAACTTCATGGCGGGCAACCTGACCTCGCAGGTGCGCAATATCGCCGAGGTGACGACTGCGGTTGCAGCCGGCGACCTGTCGAAGAAGATCACCGTCGACGTCAAGGGCGAGATCTCGGAGCTCAAGAACACGATCAACACAATGGTCGACCAGTTGTCATCGTTCGCCGCAGAAGTGACGCGCGTGGCGCGCGAGGTCGGTAGCGAAGGCAAGCTGGGTGGCCAGGCCGACGTGCAGGGTGTGGCGGGCACGTGGAAAGACTTGACCGAGTCGGTCAACTCGATGGCATCGAACCTGACTTCGCAGGTGCGCAACATCGCCGACGTGACGAAGGCGGTCGCTGCCGGTGACTTGTCGAAGAAGATCACGGTCGACGTCAAAGGCGAAATTCTGGAGCTGAAGAACACCGTCAACACGATGGTCGATCAGCTGAACTCGTTCGCCGCCGAGGTCACGCGCGTCGCACGCGAAGTCGGCACCGAGGGCAAGTTGGGTGGGCAGGCCGACGTACAAGGTGTGGCCGGTACGTGGAAAGACCTGACCGAGTCGGTCAACTTCATGGCAGGCAACTTGACCTCGCAGGTGCGCAATATCGCCGAGGTGACCACTGCGGTTGCGGCGGGTGACCTGTCGAAGAAGATCACCGTTGACGTCAAGGGCGAGATCTCGGAGCTCAAGAACACGATCAACACGATGGTCGATCAGCTGCGATCGTTCGCCGCCGAGGTGACGCGTGTCGCGCGCGAGGTCGGTACCGAAGGCAAGCTCGGCGGTCAGGCCGAGGTGCAAGGCGTGGCGGGCACTTGGAAGGACCTGACCGACTCGGTCAACTCGATGGCGTCGAACCTGACGGTGCAGTTGCGCGACGTATCGAAGGTTTCCACCGCCATCGCGATGGGCGACTTGACGCAGAAGATCACGGTCGACGTGCGCGGAGAAATTCTGCAGATCAAGGACGTGATCAACACGATGGTCGATCAGCTGTCTTCGTTCGCCGCCGAAGTGACTCGCGTCGCGCGCGAGGTCGGTACCGAAGGACGGCTCGGCGGCCAGGCGCAGGTCAAGGGCGTATCGGGTACCTGGAAGGACCTGACCGACAACGTGAACTTCATGGCCGGCAACCTGACGTCGCAGGTGCGCGGCATTGCGAAAGTCGTGACCGCGGTCGCGAACGGCGACCTGAAGCAGAAGCTGACGGTCGAGGCGAAGGGTGAGATCTCTGCGCTGGCTGAAACGATCAACAGCATGACCGACACGCTGGCCACGTTTGCCGATCAGGTCACGACGGTTGCGCGCGAGGTTGGCGTCGAAGGCAAGCTCGGCGGCCAGGCCAAGGTGCCGGGAGCCGCCGGCACCTGGAAAGCGTTGACCGAAAACGTCAACGAGCTTGCTGCCAACCTGACGACGCAGGTGCGAGCGATTGCCGAAGTCGCGACCGCGGTGACCAAGGGTGACTTGACGCGCTCGATCGCGGTCGAGACGCAGGGCGAAGTAGCGGCGCTGAAAGACACGATCAACGAGATGATCCGCAACCTGAAGGACACGACGCAGAAGAACACCGAGCAGGACTGGCTGAAGACGAACCTTGCGAAATTCAGCCGCATGCTGCAGGGGCAGAAGGATCTCGTCACCGTCGGTCAGTTGATTCTTTCGGAGCTGGCGCCGGTGGTCGGCGCGAAGCAGGCCGAGTTCTACGTGATGGCAATCGGCTCCGAGGTTCCGCGTCTGAAACTGATTGCCAGTTATGCGGCGGGCGGGCAAGGCTCGCACGGCAAGGAGATCGAGCTCGGACAGGGCCTGGTCGGTCAGTGCGCGCTCGAAGCGCAGAAGATTCTTCTGACCAATACTCCCTCGGCGACTTTCCGCGTCGCCAGCGGGTTGAGCGAAAGCGCTGCGCTTGACGTGCTCGTGCTGCCGGTCGTGTTCGAAGGGCAGGTGCGCGGCGTACTCGAGCTCGCATCGCTGGAACGCTTCAACCCGGCGCACCAGGCATTTCTCGATCAACTGACCGAGAGCATCGGCATCGTTATCAACACGATCGAGGCCAATTCGCGGACTGAAGATCTGCTTACGCAATCGCAGTCGCTCGCGCAGGAATTGCAGAGCCGCCAGCAGGAGCTGCAACAGACAAACGAGGAGTTGCAGGAAAAGGCGCGCCTGCTCGCGCACCAGAACCAGGAGGTCGAGCGCAAGAACCAGGAGGTCGAGCAGGCGCGGCAGGCGCTCGAAGAAAAAGCGGAGCAGCTGGCGCTGACGTCTAAATACAAATCCGAGTTCCTGGCCAACATGTCGCACGAACTGCGCACGCCGCTGAACAGCCTGTTGATCTTGTCCGATCAGTTGTGCAAGAACCCGGAAGGCAATCTGAGCGGCAAGCAGGTCGAGTTCTCGAAGACGATTCACTCGTCGGGCAACGATCTGCTGATGCTGATCAACGACATTCTCGATCTGTCGAAGATCGAATCGGGCACGGTCGCGGTCGACGTCAGCGAGTTGCGGCTGGACGATCTGCAGCGCGCGATCGAGCGCAGCTTCCGCCACTTTGCCGAATCCAAGCAGATCGAGTTCGCCATTAACGTCGAGCAGCCGCTGCCGAAGATGATGGTGACCGACGTCAAGCGCTTGCAGCAGATCATCAAGAACCTGTTGTCCAACGCGTTCAAGTTCACGCACCGGGGCCACGTCACTTTCTCGATCTCGTCCGCGCAGAGCGGCTGGTCGCCGGATAACGACGAACTGAATCGCGCCGGACAAGTCATCGCGTTCTCGGTGTCCGATACGGGTATCGGTATTTCGGCCGACAAGCAGCAGATCGTGTTCGAAGCCTTCCAGCAAGCCGACGGTTCGACGTCGCGCAAGTACGGCGGCACCGGTCTCGGACTGGCGATCAGCCGCGAGCTGTCGAGAGTGCTTGGCGGCGAAATCCGCTTGACCAGCGTGCCCGGCGAAGGCAGCACCTTCACCCTCTATTTGCCACAGAGTTATAACCCGTCGCGCAGCGGACGCCACCCGCGCATCGCGGCGCCCGACGGCGAAAAGCGAAACCGCCGGCAGGACCGCGCTGGACGAAGCAACGCGCGCCGAACTGCGCCGCATTTCAACCGGCATTCCGCTGCCTCTGAGGGAACTCTCCGAGGGATCTCTGCATGAAGTGTCGCGCGCTGACGCCGAGAGCATCATGTTCGCCAACCTTGCGGCAGATGATCGAGACGACATCTCGGCCGGCGACCGAGTGTTGCTGATCATTGAGAACGACCTCGCGTTCGCCAAGATCCTGCTGGAAGCGGGGCGCCAAAATGGGTTCAGGTGTTTGGTCAGCACGACGGGCGCAGCGGCGTTGACGATGGCGCGCGAATACCACCCATCGCTGATCTCGCTTGACATCCATCTTCCCGACATGAGCGGCTGGCGCATTCTCGACCGCTTGAAAACCGACGCCGGCATGCGCCACATCCCGGTGTGCGTTGTCTCTACCGACGATGCGTTCGATCGTGCGCTGCAGGCAGGTGCAATCGCATTCCTGGCCAAGCCGCTGCAATCGAAGGACGCCGTGGATCGGGCGCTGGCCGAGCTGAATCGGTTTGTCGAACGTCCAACCAGGAAACTGGTCGTCGTGATGCCACCGTCGCAATTGCGATCGGATTTCCAGGCTTGCATCGAGACCGATGTCGAAGTGCTCGTGTTCGATAGCGGCGCGGCCGCGCGATCGGCGCTGCCGCAGGCCGATTGCGCCGTGATCGATGACAGCATCGACGATCTCGGTCCCGAGGACATTCTCGATGCGATCGAGCAGCGCGCAGGCGCGTGCCAGCTGCCCGTCGTGCTGCGCTCGAACGGCAACGTTGCCGGGAGCAGCTGGCAAGGCGTTCACAACGGCTTTGCCTTGCGCCGGGCCGAATCGCTCGACGGATTGCTTGCACAGTCGGCGTTTCTATTGCATCGAAGCCCGGCCGTGATGTCCGACAGCGAACGGCGTGCCGTCGAAGCCATGCACGGTGGCGAGGGGTCGCTGCAAGGCAAGAAAGCGCTGCTCGTCGACGACGATATGCGCAACATCTTTGCGCTGGCCACCATACTGGATGAACAAGGCATGGTCATCGTCTCGGCCGACAACGGCCGCGATGCGATCAAAATGATCGAGACCGATCCGGCGATCGACATCGTATTGATGGACATCATGATGCCGGAGATGGACGGCATGGAAACCATGCGGCGGATTCGCCAGTTGCCGCGCGGCCGCGATCTGCCGATGGTGGCCGTCACGGCCAAGGCGATGAAGGGCGATCGCGACAAGTGCATCGAGGCCGGCGCATGGGATTACATGGCGAAGCCGGTTGATTCCATGCACATGCTGTACGTGCTGCGAGGGTGGCTATGCCACTAGCGATGGGCGCCGGGCCGCCCCAAGCTCATCGCGTGCCCCCGCGGGGGGCGGGCGCGCAGCGACCGGGGGCAAACAGATGAGCGGGCAGGGCGCCAACGACTCCGCGGCTGCCGAGCGCAGCAGCATCCTGATCGTCGACGATCTGCCCGAGCAGCGCCTGGTGCTCCAGACGATTCTCGGTGATCTCGGGCAGGATCTGGTGTTCGCCAATTCCGGCAGCGAGGCGCTGCGCGAAGTACTGAGGCGCGAGTTCGCTGTCATCTTGCTCGACGTCAACATGCCGGACATCGACGGCTTCGAGACTGCAACGCTGATCCGCCGTTATAAACGATCGGCCCACACGCCAATCATCTTCGTGACTGCGTACGCCGATGAGATACAGACGGCGCGCGGCTATTCGCTCGGCGCGGTTGATTACATCCTCGCGCCGGTTGTGCCCGAGGTTCTGCGCTCGAAGATCAAGGTCTTCGTGGACCTCAACATCATGCAGCGGCAGGTGCGTCTCCAGGCCGATGAAAGGGTCGCACTGGCCGCTGCCGAAGCTGCTCAGCGAGCCGCCGAACAAAACACATTGCGTTCGAACTTCCTGTCCGGTGCGAGCCGTGTGCTGAGCGCTTCGCTCGACATTGAAGTCGGCAAGCGCAGCCTGCTTCAGCTGATCGTGCCCGAAATTGCCGATGCGGCGACGCTCGTGCTGTTTGAAGACGACGGCAGCTTTTCTTGCGCATCGAGTTGCGGGTTGGACGAATCGCGCGCCCGCGTTGTATCTGCCCAATGCGAGTTCGACGAACTTGCACCGTCGGTCAGGGATGCGCTCTCAACTGCTTTGGCGACGGGAAAGCGGGTCGCGCTGGGTCCCGAGCGTCGCTCAGTTTCAGTCGTCGACACCCGGCCGACACACGGCAGGCAGGCGGCCTTTCCGTTGATAGCGGGCGAACGAGCGCTCGGCGCGCTGTGGGTCAGGCTGAACGACGCACCCGAAGTCGTAGCGACGCTGGAAGAACTCGCCACGCGCGCGGCAGTCGCCTTCGAGAATGCTCGTCTTTACCGCAACCTGCAGGCCGAGGTGCTGGAGCGGCAGCAGACCGAAGCGCTGCTGCAGAAAGCCGATCAGCGCAAGGACGAATTTCTGGCCATGCTGTCGCACGAATTGCGCAATCCTCTGGCGCCGATCCGCAATGCGGTCGAGGTGATACGCATGGTTGCGCCGTCCGAGCCCAAACTCAGCTGGGCTACCGATGTCACCGAGCGACAGGTCGGTCACCTGTCCCGTCTGATAGACGAACTGCTCGACGTCGCGCGGATCAGCCAGGGCAAAATCGTATTGCGTGCAGAGCCGCTCGATCTGCTGGAGGCCGTAGCGCAGGGCGTCGAAACAGCACGGCCTCTTATCGACTCCCGCCGTCACGTGCTGACAGAGAAGATTCCGCCGGGGCCGATCTGGTTACGCGGTGATTCGGCCCGCTTGTCGCAGGTGATTTCGAATTTGTTGAACAACGCCGCCAAGTACACCGAAGAAGGTGGTGCGATTCATCTTGCCGTCTCGGTCGATGATGGCTACGCCACGATCACTGTGCGTGACAACGGGATCGGCATCGACTCCGATCTGCTGCCGAAGGTATTCGATTTGTTCAAGCAGGGCGAGCAGACATTGGACCGCGCGCAGGGAGGACTTGGCGTAGGGCTGACGCTGGCGCAACGCCTCGCCGAGTTGCACAACGGGCGCATCGAGGCGTCAAGCGGCGGCGCTGGATTGGGCGCCGAGTTTCGCTTGGTGCTGCCTTGCCTCACCGAGGTGAAGCAGTCATCGAACGCCGGGGATGACACTGTCGAGGCGCAGGGCGAGGGCCGAGTCCAGTGCCGAGTGCTGGTTGTCGACGACAGCGTGGACGCGGCCGAAACAGTCGCGGTATTTCTCGAACTCGCAGGGCATCAGGTCAAGGCGGTCACCGACGGCGCACAGGCGCTGGCGTGTGCTCCGGTATTTGCACCTGAGGTCGTCGTGCTGGATATTGGCTTGCCGGTAATGGATGGCTATGAGGTGGCGCGCCGGTTACGGGAGACCGAGCAAACCCAGGCATCGCTGTTAATCGCATTGACGGGTTATGGGCAGGACGCTGACCGCGAACGTGCTCTGCAGGCGGGCTTCGACCACCATCTGGTAAAGCCCGCCGACCCCGGCGAATTGGCGCGAATGATTATCGATTGGCGAGCGGCCCGAAGGCTGTGCGAGAAGGCCATAGCCGCCTACGGTGCCGGTCAATGAAGTGCCTGTCGGAGTGACTCCGTTTGGCATCTGTTATTTAGCGCGAAATCAAGGCATTAGCACCTAGTTTTCACGCTGATTGTTAGGGTCTGTGTAACGCGATGCGGCAGTCCGCGTCGCTATTCGCAGCGATCCCTCACTTACGGAGCCCTATGGCCATTGAGTGCGCATAATGTGCATTATGTCAATACAGCGAGGCGATTACCCACCTCGGGCATCCGCGACGCTCCGCCCCAAGGCACCGACACCCTTCCCGCTCCCGACGGCCGTGGTGGGTGCGGGACGACCAGAGTCACGGCTTAAGTGCGAGCGGATTCTCGGAATTCGGGCGGGATTTGAGCGGCTAACCGCCGTTATTTCGGTTCATGGGATGGCAGCATCCATCGAAGTGCCGCGATCATTCGCTCAACGATACTTTTTCATTTCGATGCCACGTCCTCGCGCGGCGCTCGCCGGCATACTCGTTATTGCTTGCGCCAGCATGTCGGCAGCGCCGAACGTCGCTGCGGAAGGCATCGCCTCCCTCGACGCCATCGCAGACGCTGAGTCGGAGCGACTTGCAACGCTCGGCCGAATCTGGCATTCGGTCACGCGCGACGCCTTACCGGAGCTCGAACACGATCAAGTCGGTGTTACGACTCCAACCCTCTGGGGCGACGAGTTCTTTCGGCTGCGCGCTTCGCGCGGCTGCGTTGACTGGGGCGTGCCACGCCCGCCGCTGCGATTGACCGGCTTCATCGATCCGCGCCATCGCAAGCCGGTTGCTGCGCCGGTCGACGTTCGGATTACGCCGGGCGAGCCGCTGCGCTTGGCGGCGCCACAAGACCCGTGTGTGATCGATGCGCGCGCGCGCGCCGAGTTCAGCGCAGCGATCTGGCAACCAACTTTCGACTGCACGCCACTCGAGGCCACACGCGTGCGGCTTAGTGCCGATTTGACTTACGACTGGAAGAGCGACCGGTTGACGACGCCGCTGGGCGTAACCGTCGCGCAAGTTTTCAAAGTGGGACCGTACGAGGCCGAAGTCAGCGGCGCGCTTCGCGCGCAGCTGGAAGCGAAAGCCTACGACTGGACGTACCGTGCGGTGATCAAACTGCCGTTCCCGGAATAAACGAGGCGGCGCCTCCGGCGGAGGCATGAGACTGCCCAACGAGCTAGCGCCGCCCGCACAATCGCTTCGCGCCGGGTTTATTCCTCTGGCCCGAGCCTGCAAACACCAAGTTTGATCCGCTATAACCGCGGCCGCGTCAACATCATCAATTGGCCAACAACAGGAGTGCGTCTGCATGACACTGCTACGCGACCTGGTCGATGCTTCGGAGCGCGTGGGTGCCACGTCGAGCCGGCGATCAAAAATTGCCGAGATCGCCGGCCTGTTGCGGCGATTGCAGCCCGACGAGATCGGCGCAAGTGTCGCCTACCTTGCTGGTGAAACAAGGCAAGGAAGAGCCGGCATCGGCTACTCGCTGATTCAGAACGCGAGTACCGCTGCAGCGTGCAACGCTCGACTCGAGCTCCTTGCGGTTGACCACACTCTTGGCCGGATTGCGCGCAGCACGGGACGCGGATCGGTGGCCGAGCGCACACGTTTGCTGACAGAACTGTTCGCGGCGGCGACCGAACCGGAACAGTCTTTTCTGCAACGGCTGCTGCTCGGCGAGCTGCGGCAGGGCGCGCTCGATGGTTTGATGATCGAAGCGGTGGCGAGCGCTTCCAACCTTCCTGCGGCAGACGTTCGCCGCGCGGCAATGATCGCGGGCGGTATCGCCGCCGTCGCTGGCGCTGCTTTGACGAATGGCCTCGACGGTCTGCAAGCATTCTCGATCAGGTTGTTTCAGCCGCTCGCGCCCATGCTCGCGCAGCCCGCCGATGACATCGCCGACGCCCTCGCCCGCCTCCCGGCGGCATCGATCGAATGGAAACTGGACGGAGCACGAGTACAGATTCACAAGGCAGGCGACGAGGTGCGTGTGTTCTCGCGAACCGGAAACGAGTTGACCGCGGCGGCCGCCGAGATCGTCGACGCAGTGCGCACGCTCGACGCCGATACGTTGATCCTCGATGGCGAAGCCATCGCGTTGAAACGTAACGGAACGCCGTATCCGTTTCAGGACACGATGCGCAGGTTCGGCCGCGTGCTCGACATTGACCGCATGCGCGAAGCGATGCCGCTGTCGGTCTTCTTCTTCGATTGCCTGCATCTGAACAACGAAGATCTGATCGGCCGGCCTGGCAGCGAACGTCTCGCAGCGATGGCTGCAGTGGTTCCGCGATCGATGATGATGCCGCGGCTCGTGACATCGGACCTGGCAGCCGCGCAGGCGTTTTACGAGGATGCCGTGCAACGGCAGCACGAAGGGGTGATGGTCAAGGCGATCGATGCTGCATACGAACCCGGCGGCCGCAGCGCTGCATGGCTCAAGGTCAAGCGGGCGCATACGCTCGATCTGGTCGTCATCGCGGCCGAATGGGGCCACGGCCGGCGCAAAGGCTGGCTATCGAATCTGCATCTGGCCGCTCGTGATCCGGCGAACAATGGGTTCGTGATGCTCGGCAAGACATTCAAAGGCATGACCGATGCGATTCTGAAGTGGCAAACGGAAGAGCTGCTCGCGCGCGCAATCACCCGCGATGAATGGAGTGTGCGTGTCAGGCCTGAGCTGGTGGTCGAGGTCACCTTCAACGATTTGCAGACGAGCTCGCGCTACCCTGCGGGCCTCGCGCTACGGTTTGCACGGATCAAGGGTTACCGCACCGACAAAACTCCGGACCAAGCGGATACGATAGATACGGTGCGTGCCATTTATGCCAATCAATCAGCGCCGCATTCCGATGACGCGTGATACGCGAAACGCCTTGCGTCTAACCTGAAGGAGGAGACGATGAAATCTGTTTCAACGCAGTGAGCCGCCCGCGCAGGAAGACAGCCGAACAGCTTCGCTCGCACCGCTGGTACGGCGCGCAGGATATGCGCGCCTTCGGGCATCGGTCGCGTACCGCGCAGATGGGCTATGACCGCAAGGACTACGCGGGCAAGCCGGTGATCGCGATCATCAACACGTGGAGTGACATCAATCAATGCCACTCGCACTTCAAGCAGCGTGTTGAAGAAGTCAAGCGCGGCGTGTGGCAGGCGGGCGGATTCCCGGTCGAGATGCCGGCGATGTCGCTGTCGGAGCCATTTCAAAAACCGTCGGCGATGCTGTATCGAAATTTCCTCGCAATGGAAACCGAGGAGCTGCTCCGCTCGTATCCGGCCGATGGTGCAGTTTTAATGGGCGGCTGCGACAAGACCACGCCGGGCTTGATCATGGGCGCGACCAGCATGAACCTGCCGACGATCTTCATGCCCGCCGGACCGATGCTGCGCGGAAACATGCGCGGCCAGCCGCTCGGCTCGGGCAGCGACACGTGGAAGTACTGGGCGGAGCTGCGCGCCGGCAATATCACCGAAGAAGTGATGAAAGAAGTCGAAGACGGCATCGCGCGTTCGCCGGGTCACTGCATGACGATGGGCACCGCGTCGACGATGACTAGCGCGGCCGAGGCGCTCGGATGGACACTGCCCGGTGCGGCATCGATCCCGGCGGTCGACGCAAATCATCAGCGCATGGCAACCGATGTCGGCCGGCGCATTGTCGAGATGGTGTGGGAGGATCTAAAGCCGTCGGACTTTCTGACCGCGGCGTCGTTCGATAACGCCATCACGACCGTGCTGGCGCTCGGCGGTTCGACCAACGCGCTCGTGCATCTGATCGCGATGGCGCGCCGCGCCGGCATTGCGTTGAAGCTTGAACGCTTCGATGAGCTATCGCGCCACACTCCGTTGCTTGCCAATCTTCGCCCCGCCGGCAAGTACTTGATGGAGGATTTTTATTACGCCGGCGGCTTGCGTGCGGTGCTTGCCGAACTGGGTGGGTTGATCGACGGCGCGACGGCGACTATCAATGCGAAGACACTCGGAGAGAACATCGCGGGCGCAAGCATTTACAACGACGACGTGATTCGCCACCGCGATAACGCCCTACTCGCCAACGGTGGCCTCGCGGTGCTGACCGGCAATCTCGCGCCCGACGGCGCAGTGATCAAGCCGGGCGCGATGGAACAACATCTGCTGGTGCATCGCGGCCGCGCCGTCGTGTTCGACGACTACGAAGACCTTGCCGCGCGCATTGACGATCCGGCACTCGACGTCGAGCCGAGTTCGGTGCTCGTGCTGCGCAGCGCCGGCCCCATCGGCGCACCCGGATTTCCCGAATGGGGGCAGCTCCCGATACCTAAGAAGATGCTTGCGCAAGGTGTGCGAGACATGGTGCGCATCTCGGACGCGCGCATGAGCGGCACCAGCTACGGCGCGTGCGTGCTGCACGTCGCGCCCGAAAGCGCGGTCGGCGGGCCGCTGGCGCTGGTTCAAAGCGGCGACGAGATCGAGCTCAATGTGCCCTCGCGCACGTTGAATCTGCGCGTCGACGCCGATGAGCTTGCGCGCCGCAGGCAGAGCTGGCGCCCTCCTCCGCCGCACTACGAGCGCGGCTACGGCGCGCTATTCTCACGCCACATCACGCAAGCCAACGATGGATGTGATTTCGATTTTCTTGAAGGCACAAGTCCAATCCCAGAACCGCAGATCCACTAGCGGCGTGATAAACCCAAGGAGACTCATCATGACAATGCATCGCAGTTTGCGCGTCGGATTAGGTTGTTTGCTTGCGTGCGGTGCCTTGCTTGGTTCGCCGATCGCACAAGCGCAGGCGTACCCGAACAAGCCGATCAAGATCATCGTTCCGTATCCGCCGGGCGGCACATCGGACATCCTGGCGCGCGCGATCGGGCAGAAGCTCACCGATTCGCTGGGCCAAACGATCGTCGTCGAGAACAAGCCGGGCGCAAACGGCAACCTCGGCGCCGACTTCGTTTCGAAGAGCCCGCCCGATGGATACACAGTGCTGCTCGCCGACATCGGCGCGCTTGCGATCAGCCCGAGCCTGTACAAACTTTCCTTTGACCCGGCGACCGACTTTTCGCCGGTGACGATGGTGGCGTACTCGCCGCACATCCTCGTCGTGCATCCGTCGGTTCCCGTGAACAACACCAAAGAGCTGATCACGCTGGCCAAGTCGAAGCCCGGCAAACTGAACTTCGCCGCATCGAGCGTCGGCAGCGCACCGCATCTGGCCGGTATCGAGTTCGCATCAAAGGCCGGTGTCGACTGGGCCTACATTCCGTACAAGGGTGGCGCGCAGGCGATCACCGACATGGCGGGCGGCCAGGCCGACGTGATGTTCAACGGCATGCTGGCGACCTACCCGCACGTGAAGAGCGGCAAGCTGAAGATCCTTGCGGTCTCAAGCAGCAAGCGGATGAGCGCGATTCCCGATGTGCCGACCGTCGCCGAATCCGCCGGACTCGCCGGTTTTCAAACCGGCTCGTGGCAAGGCGTGCTGGCGCCGCCCAATACACCGAAGGAAATCGTTGCACGCCTGGGCAGCGAAATCACGAAGATTTTGAACACGCCGGAGATGAAAGAGCGGCTTGAGGCGCAAGGAGCGGAGGTCTCGACCAATACGCCCGAGCAGCTTTCGACCTTCATTCGCGACGAGAAAGCGCGCTGGGCGCAAGTTGTCAAGACAGCAAACCTAAAACTCGAATAGGAGACAGCGTGACCACCCTCGATACCCGCCTGCCTGGGCTGCTGAAGGGCAATAAACCGTTGTTCGGCATGTTCGTCGGCATCGCGAGTCCCGCGATCGTCGAAATGTGCGGGCACGCAGGATTCGACTTCGTGATACTCGACAACGAGCATGGCCCCGCCAGCATCGAAACCACCGAGCATCTGATACGTGCCGCGCGTTGTGTGAACGTCATTCCGATCGTGCGCACGCTCGAAGCCGATATCCTGCGCATCCTCGATATCGGCGCGTCCGGGATTCAGGTGCCGCAGGTGAACACGGCGGAACAGGCGCGCCGCATCGTGGCCGCGGCGAAGTATCCGCCGGTGGGCAACCGCGGCGCAGCGTTTTCACCGCGCGCCGCCGGCTATGGATTCTTCGGCGGCCCGGCGCATGCCAAGGCGTCCAACGAAGGGATCGGCGTCATTCTGATGATCGAAACGCGCGAAGCGCTCGGACAATCTCGACGAAATACTGGCTGTGCCCGGTATCGATGCGCTGTTCATCGGTCCCAACGATTTGTCGTTCGCGATGGGACACGAAGGAAATCAGAAGCATCCGGACGTCATCGCGGCCATCGACGCGGCCATCACGAAAATCGCGCGCAGCAAAGTCGCCGCGGGCTTGATGACCATTCCGGTTGAAGACCAGCGCAAATATGCCGGCCTCGGTGCGCGCTATCTGACCACGCAAATCGCGGCCGTCATCGGCGGAGCGCTCAAGAGCACCGTCAACGCGATGCGCGCGCCGCATTGAGGCTAATGATAGGAACGAACTTCACGATCGCTTCCGGCGCAAGAAGTTTTCTGCGGCGCCCACCATGGCAGCACGCAACGTTCGCGCGTCACTACCGTAAATTTGTGCGTTGCGTTTCTCCGATAGTTGTTATTTGGCAGCGTCATGCCGAAATCAATGACTTACAAACGCGAGCACTGCACCATGACCGTGTTAGGTATCAGCTTGTTGCTATCTAAAACACGTTAGCTGATCTCAACATGCCGCTATGACCGAGAGCAAACCAAGCTACTTAGCAACGCTCATTACTGTCGGGGCGACGATCATCGTCGCAATTATTTCCGGTGTATTTGCGATTCAGTCATCTGCCAAGCAAGCCACAGCAGAAAGAATTGCAACTTGCCAAGCCGAATACGTGAAGCGAGAAGAGCAAATCCGCGCTAAAGGAGCGGAATTTCTCAGTGGCGCGGCTGAGGTGTTCCTCAAAATAGAGCCCGACACCCCAATCCCAGTATCAGAGCTTCGGGCGCCTCTGGTCAAGACAGCGTTTGCGCTCGCCGCTTATGCTGATGCAGATCTTGCTAATCAATCAATGGCAGTCAGTACTGCATTTGACGATATTTGGGCTGCGGTTAAAGCCCATGGGCCTATGGAGCAAGAGCTGGAGAAAGCAAGGGCTGCGATACAAGAGTGGCAACATGTCTATCAGCGCCAGTTCACGAAGCTTCGGGTTCAGCGGGAAATCTGTTCGGAGTGATTACATGACGGCTAACCAGCGCTTGGAGAGCGACCTTCGGCACCTCAAGCGCAACGTTAGGCCTCGCAGACCACCCGCGGAGCATCTATGCCAAAAGCGTACTGGGTCACGTGGTATCGAGCCATCAGGGACCAAGCGGCACATGCCAAGTACGCCGCCTTAGCTGGGCCAGCAATTCAGTCGAATGGCGGAACGTTTCTCGTGCGGGGCATGTCGTCGGCGGCGCCAGAAGGCATCACGAACGAGCGAGCCGTCGTTGTCGAGTTCGAAGGTCTCAGTCAGGCGCTCGCCGCCTACCAAAGCCTCGAGTACCAGGCCGCGCTGGCAGCGCTCGGTGAAACGGTTGAACGAGAAGTCCGCTTCTTTGAAGCAGCAGCTCCCGTACCTTCGCAATGAAGGTCCACCCGTTCACTTCAGCATCGGACGCTTGCGTCATCACATCGGCGCACGCGTCTTCGTGCGCTTTCTGCTTCGCACCAAGAGCGAGACCTAACCCTTCGCTCGAGCGGACGGCCAACGGCATGGCGCCGTCGTCCGCCGCTCAGCTCAAACGTTGGGCTGCTTCGAACGTTGAGTCGGAGGAAGTGCTATGACGCTGCCGAGCTTCGCGGGTCGATGGTTCCGCTGGAACGCAATTGCATGGCTGGTCGGATTCTTGCCGTACTCGTTCATCGCACATGGCATCACGGGTGGGCATGGGCCCAATCTCACGCCAGCGCAATATGCTGCTCATAGCACTGCGATGGCGGTCGCCGCAATCATCGTTGCAGGGGCACAGCGGCGAGCCCTGGCCGGTTACGTATCGCTTTCGTGGGCGCGCATCCCGCTTGCGGCAGCGGCATTCATTGCCGCCTCGTGGGCCGGTGACGCCATACCAGTGGACTTCGACACGGATATCCTGATCGGTTTCCTTGCGCTGGGATGCGTGGTCTGGCTCGGGGCCATTCCGCTCAAAGGTCATCCGCGGGCTGCCGCCGTCGCCGTTCTCAGTTTTCCGCTGGCCAGCTTCGTCATCGAGCTCAGTTTGATCACCATAGTCTCGCTGCTGGGTTTCACTCCGGACCTGCAAGCGAAAGAATGGCAGCACGCGATCTTTTGGATCACCGTAGGCGGGGGCAGCGGACTCCTTGGCGGGTGGTGGAGCGGGTTGGCTCTCTCGAGGATGCTTCAGCCGGCAGCGCGACCGAACGCAGCCCAACAAGGGCTTGCAGCCGACGCAGCTTCGCCGCGCGGCTGAAGCCGGGCGTTAGACGGCGAATGCAGTTGCTTCATCCACCGCAGTGCAGTCTTCGTAGCGTCAGCAACTCCGCCTTCGGCGCAGCTGCAATACAGGCTTCGCTCGCGCTACTTTCGTCACCGAGTCGCCGGCAAAGCTGCCAAGCACTTCGTCGCGCATATTGCAGCGCAGGGTCGGGCGGGGCTGTCCGCCGGTCTCCCTAGTTTTCTCATCGACAGTGTCGCCGGGCGCGCCTACTATGAAGGGGCCCGCCACGACGAAAGAACACCTCCCATGGGCCGCCCCAAACACCTCGCGCCAGCGCGTACCCGCACCAGCCGCCGCGATTTTTTCAAGCGCTCAGGCTCCGCCGCTGCTGCGTTCGCCTCGGCCGTCACGTTGCCGCTGGTGCCAGGCACGGCACCGGCCGCGGGCCCCTTGTTCCAGCATGGCGTGGCTAGCGGCGACCCGCTTGCCGACCGCGTGATCCTTTGGACACGCGTTACGTCGCAATCGCCGCGACGCACGGTGGGCGTGCGCTGGCTCGTCGCACGCGATGCGCAGTTGCGCGAGGTCGTGCTGCGCGGTCACGCCGAAACCAGCGCCGAGCGCGACTTCACCGTCAAGGTCGATGCCGTCGGTCTGAGCCCGGGCAGCACCTACTACTACCGCTTCTTCTCCGAGAACGAGGCTTCGCCGATCGGCCGCACGCGCACGCTGCCGGTGGGCGCCACGTCGCACCTGCGCATCGCGGTGGCGAGTTGCTCCAACCACGCGGCGGGCCTGTTCAACGCCTACCGCCGCATCGCCGAACGGGCCGACCTCGACTTCGTGCTGCACTTGGGCGACTACACCTACGAGACCGGCCCGGGGGCGTTTCCCAACGAGGTGCGCGTGCCCGAACCCCCGGTCGAGACCATCACGCTGTCCGACTACCGCACGCGGCACGCGCAGTACAAGCGCGACACCGACCTGCAGGAGGTGCATCGCCAGCATCCGATGATCTGCATCTGGGACGATGGCGAGATCACCAACAACGCGTGGCGCGACGGCGCCCTCAACCACACCGAAGGCGCCGAAGGTGCCTGGACCGAGCGCGTGGCGATGAGCCTGAAGGCCTACTACGAGTGGATGCCGGTGCGCCAGGTGGACCCGGCGCAGCCGCGCCGCAATGAGCGCGCCTTCCGCATCGGCGACCTGGTCGATCTGCTGATGCTCGAAGAGCGCCTGTCGGCACGCTCGCAGCAGTTGCCCGCGACCATCACCATCCCCGGGTTTCTCGTCCCCGCCTTCGCGCAGGTCGGGCCGTTCGCAAACCCGTCGCGCACCCTGCTCGGTGCCGAGCAGGAGGCTTGGCTCGCGGCGCGCCTGCGCGGCTCGAATGCACGCTGGAAGTTGCTCGGCCAGCAGGTCATGTTCGCGCAGCTCAAGGCGCTGGGACTGCCCCTGGCCTCCCCCCCTCCCGCCCCACCCGGCGGCCTGTTCCTCAACCCGGACCAGTGGGACGGCTACCAGCCGGCGCGCGATCGCGTCTATGCCGTGCTCAAGGGCGACGCGACGCACGCCCCGGTAAGCGATGTCGTGATCCTCACCGGCGACCTTCACAGCTCGTGGGCCGCCGACCTCACGCAGGATCCCAACAACCCGGATGTCGCCACCGGCGGGTACGTCCCCGCCAACGGCAACGGCTCGCGCGCGGTGGAATTCGTCGGCACCTCGATCAGTTCACCCGGCCTGCCAGACCCCACGGGCTCCACCGCCGCGCTGTTGCGCACGATCAACCCGCACTTCAAGTACATCGACTTGAACCAGCGCGGCTACATGCTGCTCGACGTCACGCGCGAGCGCGCGGTATGCGAATGGTGGTTCGTCGACAGCGTGGTCGCGCCATCGAACGTGCAGACCCTGGGCACCGCGTTCGAGGTACAGCACGGCAGTAACCGGCTCGTGCCCTCCGCGATGACGGCGGCGCGCACGAACCCACCGCCACCCGCGCCCTGAACGCGCTCGGGGTGCGCCGCGCTGCCGCGAGGTCGTGAACCGATCTTCTTCGACGCGCTGCGCGTGAAGATGCGTGAGGACGCGGTGCGCTGCTTGCGACGTTAGGTCTCAGAGAACCGGCTCTCCCTTACCGACCAACCGCGAGGAAGCAAGTGGCTCGCCAAATCGTCTTCACGCCAAAGGCCGCCAAGCCACCCTCGACGTACAGCCAGGCCGTCAAAGCAGCCGGCCTGGTCTTCGTCTCAGGCACGGCGCCAACTGATCCAGCCACCGGGGCTATCAAGGGCGCAACCATTCAGGAGCAGACGCGCCAGTGCCTGACCAACATACAAGCGATCCTTGAAGAAGCAGGCAGTTCGTTAGACAAGATCGTCAGCGTCACAATCGTGCTGGCGGACGAAGACGATTTCGCTGGCATGAACGAGGAGTGGCTCAAGTCGTTCCCTTCCAATCCGCCAGCGCGCCAAGGTGCCAAGCTGCCTGCCCGCATTCCTGGTCTGAAGGTCTCCATTGCGGCAATCGCTGAGGCCTAACCTTTCCATCGAGCGGACGTCCTCAGGCAAGCTGCGCTTGCCTGTGGCCGCCGCTCATGTCAAACGTTAGGCCGCACGAGGAGAGCATGGCGAACGAACCGTTGTCGGATGGTTTTCAAAAGGCAGCCGAATCGTTCAGAGCGGCGGCCGAGAAGGCTACTGATCCAGCTGCGAAGGCAGATCTACTCGAAACCGCTGACAAGATGCAGCAAGTGCACGACAAGGCCCATGCAACCTGGGCGCAGGTCCAGAAAACTGACAATCAGTTGCGTACTGCTATGACTCCCGGCTATATGACGAAAACATTTTGGATCTTAATTGGAGTGACATTGCTGATCTTCGCGTTCTTCACCTGGCTTCTGTATGCAGCCTAACCACGCAGTGGAGCAGACGTTTAGTCAGCGGCGCTTCGCGCCGCCAAGCAACGCTGCTCATTGCGGACGTTAGCCGCTCCATGCCAATCGTCGACGTCGAGTTTGTGTGCGACTCCCAAGCCGAACTGGCCTGTGCATCGGCGAGCGAACTTGCAGCAGCGGTGGGCCGCGCGCTTGGTACGCCGCCTGGGCGCACGTGGATGCGCCTCCGAATGCTCTCCGCTCAGTTCTACGCCGAAAACGAGGCCGCTCTTTCTTCGGCAGAACTTCCTGTGTTTGTCACCGTGCTGCATGCTCGACCGCCCGTTGGTCCAGCCCTGGCAGCCGAGGTCGCGGCGCTCACAGCAACGGTAGCCGCATGCGTCGGTCGCCCACCTGAACGAGTGCACGTCCAGTACGCCCCTGCGGCAGCCGGTCGACAAGCGTTTGGAGGGGTGCTTGTTGAGTAGCTGTCATCGAATGAGCGCCGTGAAGTTTCGCGAGATCACTGCCGCCGACGTGCCAGCGCTTTTCTATGTTCGTCCGAGAACGCGCGAGAACAAGATGACGCTTGAGGAACTGCAACGACTCGGCATCAACCCGCAGAGCGTCACGGCAAGCTTCGACAAGTCCACCAAGGGTTGGGTGTGCGACGACTCCGACCGGGTCGTCGCGTTCTCGATGGCCGATCGCGCGACGGGAGAATTCCTGGTCATCGCCGTGCTTCCGGAGTACGAGGGAAAAGGCGTCGGCGGCAGGCTGATGGCCCTGGCCGAGGAATGGCTCGCGGCATCAGGCTGCAAGCGAGCGTGGCTCACGACGGATCTCGATACCACGCTTCGCGCTTACGGCTTCTATCGCAAACGGGGCTGGACCGACTGGAAGATCGAAAGAGGCCTACGGTGGATGGAGCTAAGCCTTTCTCCATGACAGCTAACAACACGTTCGAGCAGACTGGGGAACATCGAGGGCCGCCACTGGCCGCGGCACGGTCATCGTGGTCGGCCGCTCGACTCGGTCGTTAGCCGCCACAGAAAGGATTAGTCTGTGAAGCTCATCGGTATGCTCGATTCGCCCTACGTCCGCCGTGTGGCCATCTCCCTGCAGCTTCTCGGCCTCCGCTTCGAGCATCAATCGCTTTCCGTCTTCCGCACGTTTTCCCAGTTCCAGCAGATCAATCCGGTTGTCAAAGCTCCTACGTTCGTCTGCGACGACGGTGAAATCCTGATGGACTCCACGTTGATCCTGGAATACGCAGAGGCGCTTGCCCACCCCCGCACTCTGGTGCCTTCTGGACTCAGGGAGCTTCAGCGCGAACTGCGCATCATCGCGCTCGCGTTGGCCGCGTGCGAGAAGTGTGTTCAGGTCATCTACGAAGGCGCGCTACGGCCGCCCGAGAAAGTGCATGAGCCCTGGGTAGCTCGCATTACGGGTCAAATGCTCGCGGCTTACGAAGCACTCGAGAACGAACTCGCCCGCCGTCCGCTGACCGTCACAAGTTCTGGCATCACCCAAGCAGGTGTCACTACAGCGGTCTGCTGGCACTTCACGCAGCAATCCCGTCCTGAGGTTGTGCCAGCAACCCACTTTCCATCCCTTGTTGCGTTCTCCGAGAAGGCCGAAGCGCTACCCGAGTTCAGAGCCACGCCTCATGGCGACAGCACCTACTCCGGTGGCGGCTAACACGAACCGATGTCTCTTGACGCTCCAACTTCCGCCGAACCACGAATGCTGCGCTCACGGGAGAACTCGGAGTGATCTCTAGGCGTGCTCGACACGCAGTTGCAGCCGCTGCGCTGTCAGGATGCCTGCTGGTCGCGCACGGCACGGCGACCGGCGACCCGGCAGCTGGCGAACGGCTCGCCGCCGCGCGCTGCGTTTCCTGCCACTCGTCTACGGAAACGATCCACTCGACGCTGCCGCTGCTCGAAGGGCAGCCGAAAGCCGCCTTCATTGCGCAGTGGCGTGCCTTCCGCGAGCGCAAGCGCACCGCCCCGGTGATGGTGAGCCTTGCGGAGGAGTTGAGCGAGCGGGATGTCAACGACCTCGCCGAGTACTACGCGGCATTGCTGCCCCCGCGCGCCCCGGAATCGTCCGGTAGCGATACCGGCCGCGCGTTGGCCGATCGCTTGCGATGCGCCGACTGCCACGGTCCGGCGTTGCAGGGGACGAACGCCGGCGCGGCACGGCTCGCTGGGCAAAAGGCGCGTTACACCGTTTGGTCGTTGCAGCTGATGCGGGGCGGCACCCGGTCGCACGGCACCGCCGCGAAGCCGGATCCGCTCTTTGCCAACCTCAGCAACGCCGAGATCGAGTCGCTGGCCGCGCACTTGGCATCGCTGCGATGACCTGGCTGTCTGTGTGATATTTGGCGTTGGGTGTCGCAGGTGAAAGCCGTGTCGTCGTCACTAGGGAGAGTTAGATGGACGTCACCGCGCTGATAGATCGCTATTGCCTAGTTTGGAATGAGGGTGATCCTTCTATCCGAGCTGAGCTTCTCGCATCAGTATGGGCGACCGACGCGACGTACACCGATCCGACAGTACACGCCGCGAGCGCCGAGGAGCTCCTGGACCACATCGCAGCCGTCCGGGCTCGTCGCCCGGGAGTCTCCATTTTACGAAGCAGCGCCGTCGACACTCACCATGCCGTTGCCAGGTTCGAGTGGCAGGCGATGGGGGCAGACGGGACCGCGCTTCTTGAGGGGATCGACATTGCGTTCATCTCGCCTGACGGCTCGCGAATAGAGCGCATCATCGGATTCTTCGGACCTCTCGCCCTCTCGCCGCAGTGACCCACAACCCCCTGCTGCGGAAAGTTAAGAGACAGCACAGTGGCTCTCAATTCAGCGGAAGCCGTCTCCTCTGCCGATGATTTCCGCTCGTTGGAGCGGACGCGTTTGCGATCGCTGGTAGAACGAGACATGGAGCTTGCCCATGCGCTTCATTCGCCGGAGTTCCATCTCGTAACCCCGGGCGGTAACACTCGCTCGCGCGAGTCCTATCTCACGGCGGTTCAAACCGGCGCCATCACGTATCTCAAGTGGCAGGCCGCAGACATCATGGTGCGTCAGTTCAGCAACGTCGTGCTCCTTCGCTACCGAGCCGAGCTCGAAATGCCCTTGCAGTCTGGCGGCACTTCGTCGTTCGCTTGTTGGCACACGGACTCTTACGAACTGCACAATGGCTTCTGGCAGGTCGTTTTTTCTCAGGCCACTCGCATTGTCTAGCAACCAAAGAGGATCACGCGCGCCGATGAAACTGCTGGTTGCGTTGCGGCCGGCGCCGTCAGCTCATCGCAGGCCAGGTCGCCAATACACCCGAAACGATGGTGCGCTGGATTCGCAATCCCCAGGAAATCGATGCACTGACCGCGATGCCGAATCTTGGAGTCACCGAGCATGACGCGCGCGACATTGCTGCATTTCTAGCGACGTTGCTGTAAGCCAGGTCTATCTCGGGCATGTCGAATGCTTCGAGTAAGCGATTGGACACGCTTCCGGACGCCCCCAATGAGACTTTTGCGCATCACTTCACTGCTCGCCGCTGCGGCGATCCTTGCTTCGTGCGCCGAGCCCGCGAGGGACCCGGTGACGGTGGGCGTCGGTCCGACTCCCCAGTTGCCCGCACCGAAGACGCCGCTGATTGCGACGGTCAATATCGCACCCGCGGTCGGATGGCCCGCGGATGTCGTACCGACCGCGGCGCCAGGCACGCGCGTCGTTGCGTTCGCCAGCGGGCTCGATCATCCACGCTGGGTCTACGTGCTTCCCAATGGAGACGTGCTGGTGGCCGAGTCGAACGCACCGAAGCGCCCTGATCGCACCGGTGTGTATTTCTGGATCATGGGCAAGGTGCAGGCGCGTGCAGGCGCCGGGGTACCCAGTGCAAATCGCATCACGTTGCTGCGCGACGCCAATGGTGACGGTGTTGCAGAAGTGCGCACTGCGTTTTTGACGCAGCTCAATTCTCCGTTTGGCATCACGTTGGTCGGCGATCAGCTTTACGTCGCGAACACGGATGCGGTAATGCGCTACCCGTACAAGGAGGGTGAAACGGAAATCAAGGTACCGGGCACCAAGGTGGTCGATTTGCCGGCCGGGCCTTTCAATCATCACTGGACCAAGAACATCATCGCGAGCCGTGACGGCACGAAGTTGTATGCGACGGTCGGCTCGAACAGTAACGTCGGCGAAAACGGCTTGTCGATGGAAGAAGGTCGCGCGGCAATCTGGGAGATCGATCCTGCCGCAAAGAGCCAGCGGCTGTATGCCTCCGGGTTGCGCAACCCGAACGGCATGGCCTGGGAGCCTACGACCGGAATGCTCTGGACCGTCGTCAATGAGCGCGATGACATTGGCCATAATCTCGTGCCCGATTATCTGACTTCGGTGCGCGACGGCGGCTTCTACGGATGGCCCTGGAGCTACTTCGGTAAGCACGTCGACGACCGAGTCGAACCGAAGCGCCCTGACATGGTTGCGAAGGCCATCGTGCCGGACTACGCACTCGGCTCGCACGTCGCCGCGCTCGGGTTGACGCACAGCGCGGGCAACACGCTACCCGCGCAGTTCGCCGAAGGCATGTTCATCGGGCAGCACGGATCATGGAATCGTGAACCGCGCAGCGGCTACAACGTGGTCTTCGTTCCCTTCACTGCCGGCCGTCCGTCGGGCCAACCGATCGATGTGCTGACCGGTTTCGTCAACGCCGACGGTAAAGCGCATGGACGCCCGGTGGGAGTTGCGATCGACCGGCGTGGAGCGTTGCTGGTCGCCGACGATGTCGGCAACATCATCTGGCGCGTAACCGCAGCTGGTGCCAAGTAGATCGTCAGGCTGGCTGGCTGTATCAGCCTGCGTGCTGTTCGCGCAGAGTGCGTTCGGCGCAAGTGAGCTCGTCGCTGCAGGCAACGCCTGGAACGCGCAACGCCGGTGCCGATACCGCCGAAGCAGCGCGACGCGTCGTCATCTCGACCAACGAATTTCGACGCCAGGAGAATCTCCCGCAGACTGGGCATGCACCGCAGCTTGCAAGTGCTGCGCGTTACTTTGCGGATTTCATGGCGCGCACCGGCAAGTACGGTCATTCCGCAGACGGCACCGAACCGGCTGCACGCGCCAAAAGATTTGGATACGACTATTGCATCGTTGCCGAGAACATTGCCCAGCTCTATAGGTCGGACGGCATGGCGACCTCCGAGCTCGCGACCCGGCTTTTCAACGGCTGGCAGGACTCACCTGAGCATCGCAAGAACATGCTCGAACCGCACGTAACCGAATCTGCGGTCGCCGTTGCTCGCAGCGCCAAGACCGGTCGCTACTACGCGGTGCAGCTTTTTGGCCGGCCGGCTTCGCAATCGGCCGAGTTCAAAGTGGCTAATCGTGCCGGGTTCGCCGTTTCGTACACGCTTGACGGCCGGACGTTTCAGCTGCCCCCGCGCGCGACGAGCACGCATCGAGTGTGCAAGCCGGCCACTCTTGAATTTCGCGGGAAAACCCTGCAACCCGCGGACGGACAACAGCTAGTCATCGTGAACGATCAGAATGGAGCGCAACTCCAAGCGAGAGTAGTCCGCGCGCTGTAAGAACCGATTCCTCGCGGCGACTAATGCGCGCTGAGTTTGATTGGCAAAATGCAAGATAAAGAGGAAGACGAATGATGACCCGACGTACCCTACTGACGACCCTGGCGGCACTTGGACTCGGAGGCGGCGCTGCTGGCACGATAGGTGCCGACTCGAAAGGCAAGGCCAGCGCCGGCGTCGCGAAGCTGAACTTGTCAGACGCCGAATGGAAGGCGCGGCTGACCGCTGAGCAGTATCAGGTGTTGCGTAGAGAGGGCACCGAAGCGCCCGGCACCAGCCCGCTGAACCGCGAGAAGCGCGCGGGAACGTATCACTGCGCCGGCTGTGAATTGCCGCTGTTCTCCAGCGCAACGAAGTACGAGAGCGGAACGGGTTGGCCGAGTTTTTATCAGCCGTTACCCGACGCCGTCGGACTCAAAACCGATTACAAATTGCTTTTTCCGCGCACCGAATATCACTGCGCGCGATGCGAAGGCCATCAGGGCCATGTGTTCAACGACGGCCCCGCGCCGACGGGCAAGCGCTACTGCAATAACGGCGTGGCGCTCAAATTTGTGCCGGCGGCAGCATGAGCGCCCGCACCGTAGTCGCGCTGCTCGTCGCTGCCGGAGTCGCTGCCGGCGCGGCCTTTGCGCAGGTCAATCAGAATAAGCCGGAAGCGCCGGCCGCCCGCCCCGCAGCCACCGCGACCGCCACGTTTGCCGGCGGATGCTTCTGGTGCACCGAGGCCGACTTCGACAAAGTCGACGGGGTGATTTCGACGACCTCCGGCTACATCGGCGGCAAGACCGCCAATCCAACGTACGACAGCGTGTCAGCGGGCAATAGCGGGCACGCGGAAGCCGTGCAGGTGGTCTACGACCCGAGCAAGGTCACGTACGAGAAGCTGCTCGAGTATTACTGGCGCACGATCGATCCGACCACCAAGGATCGGCAGTTCTGCGACTCCGGAAATCCGTATCGCACCGCGATCTTTGTGCACGACGATCAGCAGCGGACATTGGCGGATGCGTCGAAAAAAGCTTTGAGCAGCAACAAGCCATTCCGTGAGCCGATCGTGACCGAAATCGTCAACGCAACCCGGTTTTATCCGGCCGAGGAGTATCACCAGGATTACTACAAGAAAAATCCGGTGCGCTACAAGTTTTATCGCGCCAACTGCGGGCGCGACGCGCGCCTGAAACAACTGTGGGGCGAACAAGCGGCGCAATAGGCTGGTTCTGATCAGCGTCGCTGCGAACGTCCGCGGCGTGCGCTGTAGAGATTCATCAGCGGCGTCACCGAAATGCCGTGCACGACGATCGACGCTGCCACCGCGGTCAGCACGATCGACAGCATCTGTTCGGTGAGCGTGGCCGGCAAGCCCTGGCCGATCGCATAAAGCAGGTAGTAAATCGAGCCGATTCCGCGGATGCCAAACCAGCCGATCAGCATGCGCTGGTCGCGTGGTATGTGAAGGCCGGCCAGCCCGAGAGCAACCGCAATCGGGCGCACTACGAAAAACAACAGCAAGAGGTAGAAGATCGCATTATTGGGCAGCACGATCAGACTCAGCATCGCCCCGACGATGAGGACCACCGCCACTTCAACAATTCGTTCGAGTTGTTCGTTGAAGCCGCGCACGGCCTGCGTCATATAGGCGCCGGCCAACTGCGGATCGGTCGCGATCTTCTCCTTGCGGCTGCCAGCCAGCGCTTTTTCGGTCTTGGCATCGGTGACAGCTACGGATTCTTGGCTTGCCAGCTGGCGCTGCGAGCGTTGCAGTGCAAGTCCAGCGGCGAATACCGCCAGGAAGCCGTAAGTAGATGCAAGCTGCGCAGCGCCGTACGAAACGCCGATCAGCCCAAGCATCAGGAACTCGTCGAGCCCGACGGCTTCCTTGTGCTTCGTGCGCAGGTACAGCACCAGCTTGCCTATCGCATATCCGCACAACGCACCGATAGCGAGACCGCCAGTGACGGCCCACAACAGATCGACCGTCAGCCAGCGCCAGTAACCATCGCCCAGATCGCGCAGACCCAGCAGTCCGAGACCGAGCATCACGAAGGGAAATGCGGTGCCGTCGTTCAGGCCACCCTCACCGGTCAGGCTGAAGCGCACGGAATCGCGATCGTTCGGATCGGCCAGCTGCACGTCCGAGGCAAGCACCGGATCGGTCGGCGCGAGGATTGCCGCCAGCAGGATCGCGGCGCCGATTTGAAGATCGAACAACAACACGCCGATCGCCGCCAGCAGCGCGATCGTGGTCAGCATCGATGCCGTCGCCAGCCGTAGCGGCGCGCGCCAGCGGCGATCAGACAGCGGCAGCGTCAGCTTGAGTCCAACCGCAAACAGCGAAACCAGTACTGCTGCCTCGGCGATTGCTTCGAGAATTGCATGGTCGGCTTCCGGCGACGGATCGAGCAGTGCGAGCCCGGCGGGCCCAAGCACAAAGCCGGCGAGCAGGTAAAGCATCGACGTGCTTAACGGCAAACGCTTCAGCAGCGTTCCCGAAAGCGCCATCACGGTGAAGATGGCGCCAACGATCAGCGCCCAGATCGCAAACGTCACCGCGCAGTCAGCAGAAGCTATGCATCACTGCGCGCACCGCAACTCAGCGGGGATGCGTACCCGCTTTGCGCTTGGCCGTGCGTTTTCGTTTGCGCGATGGCGCGGCGCGCGCGGGTCGAAGCGGCTGGTCGTCTTCGGCCGACGCCACCGCCATTGCCACCGCGGGAGTCTCCATCATCTGCTGCACGGCCGTCTGCCACTCCCGCATCGCCGAGTCGTACATCGCCATGGGATTCGTCATGTCCGCGCCGCTCATTGGCAGACCCCGCAGACCCGGCAGCGCCGATGGCGTCAGCGAGCCCTGCGCTGCGCCGACTGCGTCACGCATGCGTTCCATCATCGAGTAACTCGCGCGCACGATGTCGTTGTTCATGTCCGCAATGGCCTGCACCATCTCGCTCTGGTAACGCGCGCTCTGTTCTGCCGCGGGAGCCGCAGCCTGCGCAGCCGAGCGGCCCGCGTTGCCGCCGTCGCGCATCGACGTCATCGATTGTGCAAGCGACAACTGGCCGCCTGCGCCTGCTCTCATCGCTTCTAACGTGAGCTTTTGAAGCCGCTGCAATCCGTTCAGCGCGGCATACGCGATTTCCGCAGTGGCGGCTGTTTGTGCTTCGTAAAAATTCGCGATTGGATTCGCTATAGCTGTCTTCTGTGCCATCGGGTGCCCTCCTCATGTTGTTACGCGGCGCCGGTGCGGCGCCATCGGCAAGACCGAGCGGAGTTTGTTGCAGCTTACGCGGCTTTGCGCACCGTCTTGCCGAGCGCCTTGCGCGCGGACTTCTTGGCGGTCTTTCTTTCCGCTCCGCGTTTGGCTGTCGTCTTGCGTGCGGTAGAGCCGCGCGACTCGCCAGCATCGGCGGCGGCGCCGTTGCCGCCCTTGCGCTTCAGGCTGGCGCGCAAGGCATCCATGATGTCGATCACCTTCGCGCTTCTCGAAGAACCTGCAGCATCGTCGGCTATCGTGATTTCTTCGCCCGCCACCTTTTTCTGAATCTGCTCTTCGATTCGATCTTTGACATCGTCCCTGTACTGCGTCGGATCGAAACTCTTGGATGTGATGCTGTCGATCAACTGGTTGGCGAGCGCGAGTTCCTTCGAACTGACTTTCGCGTCGGGAATCTCGACCTCGTCGATCGACCGCACTTCATCGGCATACAGCAGCTCTTGCAGGATCAGCCCCTGCTCGACAACGCGGATATTGACCAGGTACTGCTTACCGCGCGCCGCCCAGCGCCCGATGGCTGAACGCCCCGAATCCCGCATCGCCTCGGCCAACAAGCGATACGGCTTGGCACCGCCTTTGTCGGGACCCAGGTAGTAAGCCTTCTCGTAGAACACCGGGTCGATCGACGCGGCGGGGACGAACTCGGTGATTTCGACGGCGCCCGAAGACGCCTGCTCAAGCGCCTTCAGTTCCTCCTTGGTGAAGGTAACGAACCGGTCCTTCTCGAATTCGTACCCTTTGATCATCTCGTTGCGGGGGACGACATCGCCCGATTCCGCAGAGATGTACTGCTGCTTTACCCGCCCGCCGCTCGGATCGAGCATCGTGAAAGAGATGCCGGCACGCGGATTCGTTGCGGCGTACATCTTCACCGGAATGGTGACGAGCCCGAAGGTGATCGTCACGGATTGCAGAGAACGGGCGGCCATGGAATACCTCTCAGAAACGAAGGGCGTAGGCGTACGAGCGGCGCACCTGATCGGGCACCCACGACGATCCGATTCGAATGCGCGGCTTCAACTGCTTCCTATGGGCCCACCAAAGGCGCCGCTGCTGCGGCGTCAGAGCGCGCAGATAGGGACGATGACGCATCAGATTCATACCGCCACCTCAGGACAAACGAGCGCTGTACGACAGGCAAACCTCGCACCTGACTTGTGGTTGTCGCGACAGGTTGAATTAATGCTTTTAGATTCAACGATATGTAACGTTCATTTAAAGTCAAATATGCGATTCGCGGGACGGCTTTTGATAGAAATCGAACACATGTCGATTGGCTGCGTCGATGATCCAGCGCGCTGTTTGGGACGGTCCGAACTTGACCCGATCGAATCGCCGTAGCGCGGTGATGTCGTCCGGCGGAACGCGGTTGCGCGGCATGATGTTGTTCCATCCCAGCATCAGCTCGCCGCCCGCGCGCAGATGAGTCAAGCACGCGGCGAACGCACTATCGGCGTCTTCCGGCGCATTCAACCCCCACCCCAGCACCCCATTGCAGATGATGAGGTCGAAGTAGCCCGGCGGCACATGGCGCCCCAGGTTTTGCAGCTGATCGACGATGTGACGCGGGCTGCCGTACCGTCTGCGCCGTGCCACCGGATCAATCGTCCAATACTCCCGGGCGCCGAACATCTCGCCGTAACGCTGCGTGTAGGCGGCGCAACCGACGAACAGGATGCGCGCGATATCGGAACGGCGCGCGTACTCGGGCAGGATCACTTGCTCGAGTGCGTGGCGGTCTTCGGTGTGCAGTTGCGCGGACAAGCCCAGCGCGCGCCGAGCCGTCAGCATGACGGTACGCAGCAAGCCTTGAACGGCCGAGACAAGCACTGCCGGCTTCTTGCCTACGGCACCGCGCGATCGATAACGAGCGCCATCCCCTGCGTTCCGACCTTCACTTTCTCGGTCGCTCCCTCCAGGTCACCGCTGGCAGGAATCGCGTTGCCCGAGCGCGAGATACGCGCGTTGACAATCACTTCGCTGAGCGCGGAGATCTTTGCGGTCGGCGCCATTGCGCGCGAATCATCGAGCGTGAATTGCAAAGGCAGTTCGCTGACACGCGCGCGCACGACGGCCACCGGCATGCGAGAGCCGTCTGCAGGACGCGCGAAAACGAACACGGAATCATCGGGGCGCACTTTGGATTCCAGCGATGGACTCAGCGTGACTGTCCCGCTGACGCTGCGGCCACCGGACATCTCACCCGCAGCGCCTTTTGGCGTCTGTGCAACCGGCGGCATGCCGGCCAATGAGCGGGCTTCGTCGATGCTGCCCTGCACGCGCTGCCTCAGCGGTGAGTCCGCGGGAGCGGCGTCCTGCAGACGCTGCCAGTAATCGACCGCCGCTCTGTAGTCTTTGCGATCGAACGCTTCCGAGCCCGACATCGCGAGTGCTTTCCATTGGGTCGGATCGATCTGCAGCGCGCGCTGTACCAGTTCCATCGGTTTGCCGGCAAAGCTCCGGCCCTGGCTCATCGCCAACGCATCGGCGTAGTCGGCGAGGATGTCGGCATCATCTGGCAGCAGCGTGTTGAGTTTTGCGTACGCGCTGGCCGCCTCCTGAAAGTTGCCCAGGGTGTAATGGGTGCGCGCCAGAATGGCCCAGCCTTCGACGTTGTTCGGCTCCTTTTCGAGCCGCTGCTTGACCTGCGCGATCATCGCGTCGATCTGCTCGCGGGTGGGCTGATCAGCGCTATGGGAGGCGACCGCGGACGGCGACAGCGCGTCCGGAGTGCCGATTCGCCAGTAAAGCGCGCCCGCTGCAACCGGAATGATCACCGTCACCGCAACGGCCGACCAGCGATGGGGGCGGCGCGCGACGCTTACCTCGGGCGTCGCGCGCGCTTCGGTTAACAGCCGTTTTTCGAGCTCACTTTTCGACTCGGCGTGTTGTTCGGCAGATATCGTGCCGCGCGCCAGGTCGGCGTCCAGATCGGCGAACTGATCCTTGAAGATGGTGATATTGGCCGCGGAGTGTTCGACCGACCCTCCACCGGATGGTCGCAGCAATGGCCAGAGCAGCCAAGCGAGCGCCACCGTCACCATCGCTACGGCGATGATTACGAATGTAGTCACTGTGGTGTGCTGGCCGAACCGCCGAGCAGGCGTTGCGCCTCGGCATGCTCGGCGTCTGTCAGCGGCCGTTCGGTCGCGCGCCGCCGGCGATTGCGCAGCGCACGCATGAAAGCGAGCAGCGCGGCAATCGCGAGCAGCGCCGGGCCGAACCAAAGCAGCAGCGTGTGCGACTTCACCGGCGGCCGATATAAGACAAAGTCACCGTAGCGCGCCACCATGAAGTCGCGAATGTCGGCGTCGCTTCGGCCCGCCCGTATCTGCTCGTTGATCTCACGGCGCAAATCGACGGCGAGCTCGGCGTTCGATTCGGCAATCGACTGGTTCTGGCACACCAGACAACGCAACTGCTCGGCGAGCGCCGCTGCGCGGCGTGCGCCTGCGGCATCGAGCTGCATCGCGGGCTTGGTTGCGTTGACGCCACTCGTCAGCAGCGCCAGCAGCACGCACGCGATCGCGATTCGCAGCATCATGACTTCTGCAACTGCAGCACCAGCGGCAATATCTTGTTGCGCCAGGTTTCTTCGGTGATCGGCCCGATCTGCTTGAAGCGAATCACGCCCGACTTGTCGATCACAAATGTTTCGGGCACGCCATAGACGCCGTAATCGATACCGACGCGCCCGTCGTTATCGACGACAGACAGCTGGTATGGGTCGCCAAATTGCCCAAGCCAGCCCAACGCCGCGTCACGCTTGTCCTTGTAGTTCAAGCCCACGATCGGAATGACGTTTTTCTTCGCAAGGTCGACCAGCAGTGGATGCTCGATACGGCACGCGACGCACCACGACGCCCACACGTTGAACAGCCACACTTCACCCCGCATCTGCTGGGGAGAAAACGATTGCTCGGGCCTTGCGAGCTGCGTCAGCTGAAATGCCGGCGCCGGCTTGCCGATGAACGGCGACGGTACTTCACGCGGATTCAGTCCAAGCCCAACGAACAGAAATCCCGCGAGAACAACAAAAATCCCGAGCGGAACCGCGAACCGCAGCGCCGACTTCGGCTCTGTCGGTGCCGGCGGCGAAACGTCCGCCGAGTCGTCAACTGCGGCGCCGCGAACTTCGTTCACGCAGACACCCGCTCCGATGCCGTCAGGTCGCGCCGCGCCAGCAGTCGATACCGGCGATCAGACAACGCCAATGCGCCGCCCAATGCCATCAGTACGCACCCGCCCCAGATCCAGGTCACGAACGGCTTGTGATACACGCGCACGCTCCACGCGCCGGACTCGAGTGCGCCTGGATCGATGGGCTCTCCGAGCGACACGTAGATATCACCCCTGACGCCGGTGTCGATCGCCGCCTCGGTCATCGGCATCTTCTGCACGTTGTAGATACGCTTTTCAGGGTGCATGGTCGCCACCCGAGTGCCGTCACGGCTGACTTCGACCGCACCGCGCACGCCTGTGTAGTTTGGTCCCGCGATCTTCTGAGTGCCGTCGAACCGGACGGCGTAGCGGCCGACTTGCACTGTGTCGCCCACGTTCATCCGCATGTCGCGCTCAACCTGGTAACCGTTCACGACGGTCACGCCGACGACAAACACCGCGATGCCAAGATGTGCCACCTGCATGCCCCAGTAGGAGCGACCTTGCGCACGCAGCCGCTCGGTCAGCCCTCCGCGCAAATGGCGAACTCTCTCCTTGATGTTGGTCACGATCGACGCCATTACCCAGAACGCGAGGAACAGGCCGACGCTGATCAGCGGTGTCCACCGGCCGGCGATCACCGGAACAATCAACGCCGACACCAGCGCGACGACGAATGCCCATTTCAAGCGCGTTGCGAGATCGGGCAGCTCGGCTTTCTTCCAGCGCGCCATCGGCCCGATGCCCATCAGGAACACAAGCGGCGCCATCACGGCGCCGAACACCAGATTGAAATACGGCGGTCCAACCGAGGCTTTCGGCAGTGTCAGCGCATCGAGGAACAGCGGATACAAAGTGCCAAGCAGTACCGATCCCGCCGCGACCGCGAGCAGCAGGTTGTTCAGCAGCAGAAACGACTCGCGCGACACGGTCTCGAACTTGCCGCCCAGCCCAACCTTCGGTGCGCGCCATGCAAACAGCGCGAGCGACGAGCCGATGACGAACACCAGGAACGCAAGGATGAAAACGCCGCGCTTCGGATCGGTCGCGAACGCATGCACCGACGTCAACACACCCGACCGAACCAGGAACGTGCCGAGCAGTGACAGCGAAAACGCACAGATCGCGAGCAGCACTGTCCAGCTTCTGAAGCTGCCGCGCTTTTCGGTGGCCGCCAACGAGTGAATCAGTGCGGTACCGACCAGCCACGGCATGAAGGAGGCGTTCTCCACCGGATCCCAGAACCACCAGCCGCCCCACCCCAGTTCGTAATACGCCCACCAGCTGCCGAGCGCTATGCCGCACGTCAAGAAGCACCACGCGAGTGTCGTCCACGGGCGCGACCAGCGGGCCCACGCCGCGTCGAGCTTTCCGCTCAGCAAAGCCGCGATCGCGAACGAGAACGCAATCGAGAAACCGACATATCCCATGTAAAGCATCGGCGGGTGAAACACCATGCCGGGGTCCTGCAGCAGCGGGTTCAAATCGCGGCCATCGGCAGCGGCCGGGAACAGGCGATCGAACGGATTCGACGTGAGCAGCATGAACAGCAAAAATCCAATCGAGATCACGCCCTGCACGCCGATCACCCGCGCGACCATGTCGTCCGGCAAGTGGCGCGAAAAGATGGACACCGCAAAGGTCCACCACGCGAGCATCAGCACCCACAACAACAGCGAACCCTCGTGCGATCCCCAGCTCGCGGCGATTCGATAGTGCAGCGGTAATTGGCTGTTGGAGTTACTTGCGACGTTGACGACCGAGAAATCGTTGACGACGAACGAATACAGCAGGCAACCGAACGCAACCGTCACGAACAGCACCTGCCCGCGCGCGGCGGGACGCGCCACGGCCATCCAGGTACGGTCGCCGCGCGCGGCGCCGGCGATCGGTAATACCGCCTGCGCTGTTGCGAGCAGCAGCGCCAGAATCAAAGCGAGGTTGCCGATTTCGGGGATCACGTCAGCACCGCCGGGCCGCCCCAAGGTGCTGAAGCGCCCCCACGGGGGGCAGCGAGCGAAGTGAGGGTGCCATCGGGCCTCATGGCTTATTGCAATGTCTTGCGCGCTTTTTGCGCCTGCTCGACTGCGTACGCGGCTTCGGGTGGCGTGTAATTCTCGTCGTGTTTCGCCAGTACTTCGTGCGCGCGAAACACGCCGTCTTCGCCGAGCTTGCCTTGCGCGACTACGCCTTTGCCTTCCTTGAACAAGTCAGGAAGGATGCCGGTGAACACGACTGGAATGACCTTGGCGGTATCAGTGACGTTGAACGAGACGGTCAGCCCGTCGGACTGGCGCTTGACGCTGCCTTGCTCAACGAGGCCACCGACTCTGAAGGCCTTTCCCTGCGGCGCCTCCTTGTTAGCGATCTGCGACGGGCTATAAAAGAACACGAGGTTCTCCTGGAACGCAGAAAGCACCAACGCGGCGGCCACTCCCAACACGGCAAGTCCACCAACGATCAGCGTCAGTCTTTTATGGCGAGGTTTCATCGAACGCCCGCGGTTTGCATGGGTTCCTGCTTCAAGTTTGTTGCTTTCACTTCGGCCACCGCGGTGCTGCGGCGCGCCCTTAACAGCCAGAGTTCGATCGCGATCACCGCCACCACGGTCGCATACGATCCCCAAACGTAGAAACCGTAGCCTCCCATCGCCCAGAAGTCTGCCCAACTTCCCCAGTTCACTTGAGCCTTCCTTGCGCCAGAAGTTCCTTCGTCCATTCGGCGCGCTTTTCGCGCTCGAGCACGATGCTGCGCACGCGGTGCAATGCGGCGCCAATGCTGTACATCCAGAACGCCAGCGCCATCAGCAGCATGCCCAGCAGCATCGTGGCTGCCATCGAAGGTGAGCGCGTCAGGCTGACCGAAGAGCCCTGGTGCAGCGTGTTCCACCACTGCACTGAAAAATAGATGATCGGAATGTTAATGACACCGACCAGCGCGAGTACCGCGCCGGCCTTGTCCGCGCGCCGCGGATCATCTATTGCGGCCTGCAGCGCGAGAAACCCGAGATACAGAAACAACAAAACCAATTCGGACGTCAGACGCGCATCCCATACCCAGTACGTGCCCCACGTCGGTTTGCCCCACAGCGACCCGGTGATCAGCGCCAGCACGGTCATCAACGCGCCCGTCGGCGCGATCGCACTTGCCATCATCGACGACATGCGCGTGTTCATGATCAGGCCTACTGCGGCCCAGCATGCCATCACGAGATAAAGAAACATCGACATCCACGCAGCGGGCACATGAATGAAGATGATGCGATACGACTCGCCCTGCGTTGCATCGGTCGGAGCGACAAAAAATCCGACGTACAGGCCGAACGCCGCAAGGACCGCAGCCAGCGCGAAAAACCACGGTGTCATCGCTCCCGCCAGCGGGAAAAACGTCTGCGGCGACGAAAACCAGAACCAACCCGGTTTCGATCTCGGACCGATGCTGACGCTGCTCATGTCATTCAACCGAAATGCGGAGCGCTATCGCCACGGCCCACGGCGTCAACACCGCCGCAGATAAAGCGAATGCGCCCAGCAGCAGTAGATAAGGCGGTGACGCTGAGACCGGAAGCGGCTGCGCCAACCGCGCCGGCGCCGAAAATCAATACCGGAATATAGAGCGGCAACACGAGCAAAGATGTTAGCACTCCACCTCCGCGCAAGCCGAGCGTAAGCGCTGCACCGATCGACCCGATCAGCGAGAGCACCGGCGTGCCGAGCGCCAGCGAAACCACCAGGACCGCGGTAGCCGCTGGGTCCAGATCGAAGACGACACCGAATGCGACCGCCATGACTGTCAGCGGCAAACCCGTCGTGATCCAGTGCGCCGCGGCCTTGCCAAGAACGATCAACGATAACGGCTCGGCCGACAGCAGCATCTGCTCCAACGTGCCGTCGGCGTAATCGTTCGCGAACAAACGCGGCAGCGACAGGATGGCGGCGAGCAGCGCCGCGACCCACACCACGCCCGCGGCGATGTCGCGCAAAAGCGCCGGCTCCGGGCCGATGCCCAGCGGGACCATCGTCACCACCACAACGAAAAAGAACAATGTGTTGAGCACATCGGATTTTTGCCGCATCGCTAGCAACAGATCGCGGCGAATTACCTGCAAAAAGACGCTCAGCATGCGGCGTCAGGAGACCAAAGCCGCACTGCCGGCAAGCTCGATATGCTGCTGACGCGGCACGTCGATGGCAACGTCTTGATGGGTGACCAGCACTACCATGTTGCCGTTGCCGACATGGCTTGCAATGCGCTCCGAAAGTGACGCCACCCCGCGTTGATCGAGCGCGATAAACGGCTCGTCAAGAATCCATAGCGAAGCAGTCGTGGTTGCAAACAGCCGCGCCAGCGCGACGCGCCGGCGCTGTCCTTGCGACAAGCGACGGGCCAGAGTGTGCTCGTACGGCGCAAGGCCTACGGCGTCGAGTGCCCGCCTCATCACTTCGAGCTCGACGTCGCGCCCCGCAACCGCCTGCGCCACCTTTACGTTCTCGATCACCGTCAGGTCATCCTTGACGCCGTTCAGATGGCCGACGTAAACAAGGTTCTTCCAGTACTCCTCGCGCTGCCCGCGAATGTTCCGGCCGTGCCAACGCACTTCACCGGCCGCCGGCTCGAGCAACCCACACAGCATTCTCAACAGGCTGGTTTTGCCCGTGCCGTTCGGCCCCGCGACCCGCAGCAGCGATCCCGGCACGACAGCGAACTCGAGCGCGGCGAACAACACGCGTTCGCCGCGCTCGCAGGTGAGATTGACGGCGTCGAGCATCGGCACGCGTTATAAGCGATGGAGCCACTATGCGATAGTCGGAAAAATGGCTTCTCCCCAAACTTCACCTTCGATGCCCGCGTTCGGAACGCCACTATCGAAGGCCGCGCTGAAGGTGATGCTGCTCGGTGCGGGTGAACTCGGCAAGGAAGTGATCATCGCCTTGCAGCGGTTCGGCGTCGAAGTGATCGCGGTCGACCGCTATGCAAGCGCGCCCGGCCACCAGGTCGCGCATCGCGCGCACGTGATCAATATGGCGGATGGTGCGGCGCTGCGCGCGTTGATCGAGGCCGAACGCCCGGCGATCGTCGTCCCCGAGATCGAGGCGATCGCCACCGATGCGCTGGCAACGGTCGAGCGCGACGGCCTGGCGCGTGTCGTGCCGACCGCGCGTGCGGCGCAGCTGACGATGAACCGCGAGGGCATCCGCCGCCTGGCAGCCGAAACGCTGCGATTGCCCACCTCCCCCTTCCGCTTCGCCGATTCGCTGGACGAGATGCGCACCGCAGCGCAGGCGATTGGGCTGCCGTGCATCGTCAAGCCGGTGATGTCGTCGTCGGGCAAGGGACAAAGCCGCGTCGACACCGCTGATCAAATCGATGCTGCGTGGCATTACGCCAAGGCAGGCGGACGCGTGGCGCTCGGTCGCGTCATCGTCGAAGGTCTGATCGAATTCGATTACGAAATCACGCTGCTGACGGTGCGTGCACTTGGCCGCGACGGAGTGATCGAAACACACTTTTGTGAGCCGATCGGCCACGTGCAAGTCGCCGGCGATTATGTAGAAAGCTGGCAGCCGCAGGCGATGTCGGCAGCAGCGCTTGCCAAGGCGCGTGACTATGCGAAAGCCGTGACGGACAACCTCGGCGGCACCGGCATCTTTGGAGTCGAGCTGTTCGTAAAGGATGACGCGGTGTGGTTTTCCGAGGTCAGTCCGCGGCCGCACGACACCGGCATGGTGACGATGGCAACGCAGTGGCAGAACGAATTCGAACTGCACGCGCGCGCGATGCTCGGGCTGCCCGTCGATACTTCCTTGCGCAGTCCCGGCGCCAGTGCGGTCATCTACGGCGGCCATGACGCGCAGGCGATGAAGTTTGACGGCGTTGCCGACGCGCTCGCGGCTGAAGGAACCGACGTCAGACTGTTCGGCAAGCCGGAGTCTTTCGTCAAACGCCGCATGGGAGTGGCGTTGGCGCGAGCAGCAACGACGGCCGAAGCCCGTACGCGCGCGAAGGCATGCGCGCGCACGATCACGCCCCGGCCTGCTTGAGTCGGCGGGCTCGGCGGATTAAACGCCGCGATTGACCGCATCGCCGCTCGCAATTCCGCGTATGGCCGCCCAGAGGGCGCGGTCTACAATCCGCCCTCCGCGCGTCAACTGGGCTCGTCACTTTGACACTCAGGAGCGCTCGACTCGAATGCCATGAAAATACTCGTCGTCGACGACCACTCGCTCATCACCGATGCACTCAGTGTGTTGTTTTTGGATCTCGATCCAACCGCTGAAGTCATCACGACCCGTACCGCCGAAGGTGCGCTGAAGATCCAGGAAGAACAGCCCGAGCTCGATCTGGTCGTGCTCGACCTCGGTATGCCGGGCGTATCGGGCACCGCTTTGCTGGAAGCCATGGTGGCCAAGGCGCCGGAGATGAAAATTCTGGTGCTCTCCGGCAACCAGGATCAACGCAGCGTGATGCGGGTCCTGCAACTCGGCGCTGCCGGCTTCGTACCGAAATCGATGGCATCGGAAACGCTGCTGTCCGCCGTCAAGTTTGTTCTGTCAGGCGGTGTTTACATCCCGGCTGACTTGCTGGAGGAAGTCAATCGCGCCGGCATTTTCGGAACCTCCGAACGCTCGCGCGATAGTGATGGTGGGCGAGTCGAGTTGACTGAGCGTCAGGAGCAGGTGTTGAAGCTGCTCGCGCGTGGCGCACCGATCAAGATCATCTGCCGTGAGCTTGGTTTGTCGGAAGGTACGGTTAAGACGCACGTGACCGCTATCTATCGCGCCTTCGGCGCGTCGAATCGCACTGAGGCGCTGCTCGCTGCTCGGCGGCACGGGTACGACATAGGTTAGTCGTTCAGTGTCTCGCGCGGCGCGCAAGCGTTGGGCGGAGCTGCCCTGCCTGGGCGTCGGGCACTGAAGTGCCGACCACTGCGGTACTCACAACGCCGGCGCAAAAAAAGGCTAAAGCGTTTTTTTGCTCAAAGGCCCCGGCGTTGCTCCGTTCCTCGGGCGACGCCCCGAAGGCAGGCCAGCTCCGCCCAACGCTTGCGCTTGAGACAGTCTCACTTGTTGGGGGGAAGGAAAAACATCTCGTGCGAGGCGGTGTCGCGGCAGCTGCGTCAGCCGCTGCTGCTACCCCGCAACAACGTCGTCAGCGTTCTTACGTCGCGTCGCTAGCCGACGCTGTCTCATCCGCGGTCGGCCGCACCATCGGTAGGGTCGTTATGCCGAGGATTTCGGCGAGGGTGTTGTTTAGCACTGCGGCCGTTGTCGGCTTCTGCAGTACCGTCGGCTCTTCGACGCGGCTGCGGGCAATCGACGATGACATTGTCGGGGAAAGCTCCATTCGTTCGTGCATCACGCGCTGAAATTCGGACAGCACGTCGACTCCTTGCACCGCCGTCAGCATCACGACGGGAATCGGGAACCCGACGAGTTCGCGTACCCGGAACACCGCTTCTACGCCGCTGATCGAATGCGGCCCCAGATTGTGATCGGCGAGGATGGCATCGATGCGCTGTTGAACGCTGATGCGTTTGATCAGCTGCGCGTTGTAGCCCGTGGACGGCACGACCTCCGCGCCCCACGATTTGATCAACCGTGTCAGGCTGTTCAGGATTTCGGCGTTGTCTTCAATGACGACGAACGTGAATCCATGCAGCGGCCGGATCGCCACGTCGAGTGTCTCCGGCGAGCTGCGTTTGATGCGTAGCGGTGAGCTCGACCGCGGCACTTCCACCCGAAACACGGTGCCGGTGCCCGGCCGCGTCGTGACGATCAGAGGATGGCCCAGCAGTCCGCAAATGCGCTTGACGATCGACAACCCCAAGCCGAAGCCCGAGCCGCTGTTCTCGGCCTTCGAACTTTCGCCCCGATAGAACTCCTCGAAGATACGGTCCAGCTCGCCCTGCTTGACGCCCGGACCGGTGTCCCAGATTTCCAGGCTGATCAGTCCGTTGCGCGGGCGCGCCGCGAGCAGCACCCCGCCCTTCTGCGAATACCGGATCGCGTTGGCCAATAGGTTTCGAATCACGCGCTGCAGCAGCAACGCGTCGCTGTCGATCGGGATGCCGCCGCGCCGGATGCGCAGTGAAAGACCCTTGGACGCCGCCAGTGGAGTGAACTCCTGCTCGAGCAGCGAGAACATGTCGTCGATGATGACCTGCTCAACACGCGGTTGAATCGATCCCGAATCGAGGCGTGAGATTTCCAACAATTCCTCGACCAGCTTCGACAACGTTTCGACCGCGGTCGACAGATTGTTGACGAGCGGCTCCAGCGGGCCGTGCGCGCGCTTCTTCAGCAACGACACATAAATGCCGATCGCCTGTAGCGGTTGCCGCAGGTCGTGACTCGCAGCCGCAAAGAACTGCGTCTTCGAGCGCGTGGCGTTTTCAGCCTCACGGCGTGCCTCCTCGGCCATCCGCTTCTCGGCAACGAGCTGCTCGACCAGCACTTCGTTTTCGTACGTGTTCTTGACCGACTCGAACACCGCGTTGCCGAAATCGCGGCCGTACAGGACGGTGAACAAAAACACCGCGGTCATCACGACTGCGGCGGTGTAGTACGTGGGGTCCTGCACCCAGATCATGCGCACGATCAGCGGCAACACCGCCAGCAGCATGAAGACGTGGAACGCGGGCCGGTGGCTTGCGTACAGCGTCAGCGAACCGAAGGCGACGCTCAGTACGACGGCGACCAGCACGACCTGATGCAGCGGCTGCGTGTCGGAGAAGAACATGAACCCCGCGACGCCCCACAGCACGCCGGCGGCCACCGCCTGCACGACCCAGCGCGTGGCCCACCAGTCGACCGATTCCGCTACATGTTCGGCGCGCCGAAATCGGTACGAAAGACGCAGACGCGACAGCGATTCGAGCAGAATCAGCAGTGACCAGCCGAGCAGCAAGTCCTGGTTGATCCAGTTCCACAACACCATCACCAGCGCGAACGCGCCGACGATGCTGACCAGCACCGACTGCGGCACCTGGCGATACACCGACGCCATCACGCCGGCAAGAATTTTTTCCTGCCGCTGCTCGGGCGTCTCTTCGGCAAAGCCGAATCGGGTCAGTGGGCCGGACATCGCGCTCGCGTCATCGTTAGGCCGCGATCATAGGCGAGGAATGCGGCCTCGGCGCACTCTGCCGGCGCGGCGAAGCGGTCGAAAAGACCACCGGTTCGAGTCAAACCAGGCTTGGATAACGGCTCAGCTCGAGCGTCGCATTGCCGCTGCGCTTCACGACCAACCTTGCGTGTCCACCCACTGGCAGCGTCAGCTTGCGCAGCGAATGGCCAAACGGCAATCCGGTGAACACCGGAACGCCGCTGATCTCGCGCAAGCGCTCAATGACTGCATCGAGACTGAAGCCGTTGTCATTCGGCATCGTCGTGATCGGCAAAAAATCGCCGAGCACGATCGCGGCCTGCCGCTGCAGCACACCGGCATGCGCCAATTGATAGAACATCCGCTCGAGCTTGTACGCCGGCTCGTTCACGTCCTCGAGAAACAGAATGCCGCCGCGCACGCGCGGAAAATACGGCGTTCCGAGCAACGCGACGACCATCGCTAACGTGCCGCCCCAGAGTCGCCCGGAGATGTCCACACGCGGCCCTTCAATCTGAAGCTCGATCGCGTAGCGCGTGGCGTTCAGCAAGCCGAAAAAATGCTCGATCGTGAATGCGCTTGGCTCGGGCGCGCCGAACTCGATGGCGCAGGGGCCTGCGAAGCTCACCCCGCCGCGCGCTAAATACGCCAGGTTGAACGCAGTGAAATCGCTGTAGCCCACCATCAACGGCCTACGCGCCTTGACCGCCGCGAAGTCAATCCGATCGAGAAGCCGCGAGATTCCGTAGCCGCCGCGCGCCGAGACCACAAGGGCAAGCGTCACGTCGGTCGCAAAACGCTGCAGATCCGCGAGCCGCAGCGCGTCATCGCCTGCAAACCGCTGCTCGCGGGCAAAGACGCTTTCGCCCGCCTCGACCGTCCATCCACGTGCCGAAAACAGCGCGGCGGCGCGATCCACTGCCGAGGGATCCGGAACAAATCCGGATGGCGCGACGATACCGACGCGCTTACTCACCGTTGTCGGCGTCGGGCGGCAAGCTGCCCTGACGCTTCAACTCGCGCCGCTCGACAAAGAAATTCGACAACAGTTTGCGGCTCTCGTCCGCAAGCACACCCGCGCGAACGTCGGTGTGATGGTTCAGACGCGGTTCGGCGAACAGGTCGATCACGCTGCCGCACGCGCCGGTCTTGGGATCCGCTGCTCCGTAAACCAGCCGCTTGATACGCGCGTGCTGCATCGCGCCCGCGCACATCGCACACGGTTCGAGCGTCACGTACAACTCGCAATCGGTGAGCCGATAGTTTCCAAGCAACTGCGCGGCGGCGCGCATCGCGCGAATCTCCGCATGCGCTGTCGGGTCTGCAGTGCCGATCGGCTGGTTAAAGCCGGTCGCCAAGATTTTCTTGTCTTTCACAATCACCGCGCCAACCGGCACTTCCGACAACGCCCACGCGTTATGCGCCTGATCGAGCGCGAGCCGCATGTACGTTTCATCGGCGCTCTCTTCGATGGTCGCTTGATCGCCGCCCTCAGTGACTTCAATCTGGCTGGCGAGCCACGCCTGGCGGCGCGTTTCGCGCTGCGCCTCGTTCGCGCTGCGCGACTGCGCAACAGCTTTTGCAATGCGCTCGAAGTCGAGTTGTTGCGCAGATTCGGCAAGCCAATCCGGGATGGTTCCTCTTTGGTAATCGGTGCCGTAATCCGACCGCTCCAGGAACCCGGTGTCGACCATCCAACGACGCAACTCGACATGATCGGTGGAGACCATCACGCCGGCGCCTGCCAGAAATCGTTTGAGGATTTCATTGGCATCTTGTTCGTTGAAGAGCGCGCCCGCCGGAAATGCCAGCGCGGCGCTCGCGAACAGCAACTCGAGATCGCGACCATCCTTCTGCTGCAGCGTCGACAGATGCACACCATGCCTCAGCGCGAGTTGCGACATGCGCTCGAGCCAATCGCTCGCGGTCAGTGCGGAGCTCGTTTCGTTCATCCGCGCAGTTTACTAACTACTCCCACTCAATCGTCGCCGGCGCTGGCAAGCCGTTGTCACTTATAAAAGTTTTTCCGGCTGGTAGCGCTTTTACCGTCAGATCTACGTCAAGTTCGTCTGGTCGGCGAGGATCATCCCAACCCTTAGCACCGCCTGACGCCGTGCAAAAGATGCAGGATGGCGCTGCGGTTCTGGAATCATTGATTCAGATCAAAGCAACCCGGCCCGCAATGTCTATAAAGAAGCCACAGCTTCAAGCCTGATATTTTTTTCACCACCAAGGAGCCGGCCATGCGCGTATCTACAGTCATTCTCGTATTCCTCTCAGGCAGTATCACTTCCGCTGGTGCCCAAGAGCTAACGTGGCGAAAAGATATCCAGCCTGTCATCGCGGCGAAATGCGCGACGTGTCACGGCACCAGTCAGCCCGGGTTCGCTGAATGGAACGTCCAGCGCGTGAACGATAAGAACCTGCCGCCGCAACTGGATACCTACGCGTATTTCATGAACCACGTGGTCTGGCCCGAGACCGGTGCGATCATGCGGCGTCTCGATGACGGCAAGGGCGCACCCGGTGGCAAGCCCGGGAACATGTACCGTTATCTGGGATCAGATGACGCGGAGCGCGCAAAAAACTTGCAGACGATCAAAGCCTGGCTTGGGGACGGCGCGTGGAACCTGAACCGGTGGGAGAAACGCGGCGACACGCCAGCCGTTTCCAAAGAGCAACTCGACAAGATCAAGGCCAAATTCTGACGAAATGCGGCCAGTCGGCGTCGTAAGCCCGCTGGTCGCTAGAGTGACCTACTCCCACTCAATCGTCGCCGGCGGCTTGCCACTGATGTCGTATACGACGCGGTTGATTCCCCGCACTTCATTGATGATGCGGTTCGATACACGGCCGAGCAGCTCGTGCGGCAGCTCCGCCCAGTGTGCGGTCATGAAATCCGATGTCTGTACTGCGCGCAATGCGACGACCCACTCGTAGGTTCGGCCATCACCCATCACGCCGACGCTCTTGACGGGCAGGAACACGGCAAACGCCTGACTCGTGCGGTCGTACCAGCCGCTCGCTCGAAGCTCTTCGATGAAAATCGCATCCGCGCGCCGCAACAAATCGGCGTATTCGCGCTTGACCGCACCCAGAATTCGCACGCCAAGCCCCGGACCGGGAAAGGGATGCCTGAAAACCATTTCACGCGGCAGGCCGAGCGCAATGCCCAGGTTGCGCACTTCATCCTTGAATAGTTCGCGCAATGGTTCGAGCAGTTTCAGATGCAGTGTCTCCGGAAGGCCACCGACGTTGTGGTGGCTCTTGATCGTCATCGCCTTTTTGGTTTTTGCCCCGGCCGACTCGATCACATCGGGATAGATGGTTCCTTGCGCGAGCCACTTGGCTGCAGGCAGCTTCGCCGCTTCTTCCTGAAAAACATGGACGAATTCGCGGCCGATGATTTTGCGCTTGGCTTCCGGATCCGCTTCGCCTGCGAGCGCCGTCATGAAACGGTCACTCGCGTTGACGTGCAGCAGCTTGATTCCCATGTGCCTTCCAAACGTATCTATCACCTGCTGACTTTCGCCCAGCCGCAACAAACCGGTATCGACAAAGACGCAGGTCAGTTGATCGCCGATCGCGCGATGGATCAGCACAGCGGCGACCGACGAATCGACGCCGCCGCTGAGCCCGAGGATGACTTCGTCGTTGCCGACTTGCGCCCGAATCTTGTCGATCGCTTCGGCCGCGTAGTCACCCATCACCCAATCGGGCTCGCAACCGCAAATGTCGAGCACGAAGCGAGTCAGAATCGCCTGGCCCTGCAGCGTGTGCGTTACTTCGGGATGAAACTGCACGCCATAGAAGCCGCGCGCTTCGTCGGCCATGCCCGCGATCGGGCAGCTCGGCGTCGAAGCCATCAGTGTGAATCCGGGCGGCAGCTCGGTGACCTTGTCGCCGTGGCTCATCCAGACTTCGAGCAGGCCGTGTCCGTCGGCGGTGCGCTTGTCTTCGAGGTTCGACAGCAACCGGGTGTGGCCGCGCGCCCGAACTTCGGCATAGCCGAACTCGCGATGCGTGCTCGCTTCGACCTCGCCGCCCTGCTGCACGGCCATCGTGAACATGCCGTAGCAGATGCCGAGCACCGGAACTCCGAGCTCGAACACCGCGGGCGGCGCCCGCAACTCATGTGCTTCGTAGGTCGACGCGTGACTACCCGACAGGATCACGCCTTTCGGTGCGAAGTCGCGCACGAATGCATCGTCAACGTCGTACGGATGGAGTTCGCAATAGACACCCGCTTCGCGCACGCGGCGCGCGATCAATTGCGTGACTTGCGAGCCGAAGTCGAGAATCAGAATCCGGTCGTGTTGGAAGACCTCACCCACCGCTAGGTCTCGAGGCGGTAGTTGGGCGCTTCCTTCGTTATTCGCACGTCGTGCACGTGCGATTCACGCATTCCCGCAGCGGTGATTTCGACGAACTGCGCGCGAGTGCGCATCTCGTCGATCGATCGGCACCCGCAGTAACCCATGCTCGAGCGCAGGCCGCCCGTCATCTGGAACACGATGCCGAGCACGCTGCCCTTGTACGGCACCATGCCTTCCACGCCTTCTGGCACATACTTGTCGACGTTGGCGTCGTTGTCCTGCAGATAGCGCTCGGCCGAGCCTTCGGTCATGGCACCGATGCTGCCCATGCCGCGGTAGCTCTTGTAAGACCGGCCCTGAAACAGAATCACTTCTCCCGGCGCTTCTTCGGTGCCTGCAAAGATGCCGCCCATCATCACCGAGTAAGCGCCAGCGGCGAGTACCTTCGCCACGTCGCCCGAATAGCGAATGCCGCCGTCGGCAATCACCGGTACGCCCGTCCCTTCGAGCGCCTTGGCGACCTCGGACACCGCAGTGATCTGCGGCACGCCGACACCTGCGACGATGCGCGTCGTGCAAATGGAGCCGGGCCCAATACCGACCTTAACGCTGTCGGCACCCGCATCGACTAATGCACGCGCGCCTTCCGCGGTGGCAACGTTGCCGCCAACGACATCGACCTTCGGAAAATTCTTTTTTACCCAGCGCACTCGATCGAGGACGCCCTGATGATGTCCATGCGCCGTGTCGACGATCAACACGTCGACACCCGCTCGCACCATCAGCTCCGCCCGCTCGTCAGAATCAGGGCCAGTGCTGATCGCGCCGCCCACTTTCAATTTGCCGAGGTGATCTTTAGCGGCGCTCGGATGCTCGGTCGCTTTCGTGATGTCCTTCACGGTGATCAGGCCGCGCAATTCGTCGTCGCCGTTCGTCACCAGCACGCGCTCGAGCCGATGTTCGTGCAGAAGCGCGCGCGCTTCGTCGGGCGTCGTTCCTTCGCGCACGGTTATCAGGCGCTTGCGCGGCGTCATGATGTCGCGGATCGGCGCATCGAGCCGCGTTTCGAATCGCAAATCGCGATTGGTGACAATACCGACGACGCGCTTGCCCTCGACCACCGGTAAGCCCGAGATCTTGTGCGTGCGCTGCAGCTCGATCGCATCGCGCACGGTCATGTCCTGCGTGATCGTGATCGGGTCGCGCAAGACGCCAGCCTCGTGACGCTTCACCTTCATCACGTGAGCGGCCTGCTCCTTGGGAGGCATGTTCTTGTGAACGATGCCGATACCCCCCTCTTGCGCGAGCGCAATCGCAAGCCGTGCATCGGTCACCGTATCCATCGGCGCCGAAACTAGCGGGATGTTCAAAGAGATGTTGCGGGAGAGTTGGGTAGAAAGCTGTACGTCGCGGGGAAGGACCGCCGAGTAGGCGGGGACGAGCAGCACGTCATCGAAAGTCAGCGCTTTTTGTACCAACCGCATACTTTTCCTCAGACGCAAAGACGGAGTATACGTAAATTGGGTATCAACCTCCCCCGCACCGTGGCGCATCGGGTAGCCCGGATGAGTTAGTTAGTTGCAATTGCAGGGTCTTTACACGTCTTCTAGGTAATCGGTGGCCTTGCCCCATCGCGAGAATCCATTGGAAAATGTGTCGCACTAAGGAGAACGTATGTTTATTGATGTCGGTGTAGTCCGAGCAACGCTTACGGTTGCCATTGTTCTGGCGGGATTCGTTTCCACACCCAGCGAGGCTCAATGGGCCTGGAAGGACGGCAATGGCCGTCTGGTCTACTCCGACCGTCCGCCACCGCAGGACATTAAGGCGGCCAATATCGTGCGGCAGCCGAACACTCAAGCGCTCGCCAATCCCGCGCCCGCGAGCGGCGCCTTGGATGACGCAGGCAAACCTGCGGATGGCAAGACCTCGGACGAAAAGAGCGCTCCGAATGCACCGAAGACCATCGCCGAGCGCGAAATGGAATTTCGCAAGCGGCAACAGGAGCGCGCCGAAAGCGACAAGAAAGCCGCCGAGGAGCAGACGAAGAGCGCTGCCAAGACGGCCGAGTGCGACCGCGCGCGTGGCTACATGAAATCGCTCGAGGACGGCATACGGATCACGAAAACCGACGCTTCTGGAAATCGAGAGTTTCTGGACGACTCGCAACGTGCGGCCGAAATGGATCGCACGCGCAAGATCATTCAGAGTACGTGCGGCTAGTTCTTCGCGGCTCGCTTGCGTCGTAGCTCAGCGCGGGCACGCCGCCCTTCCTTCGGGTCGATAGTCAGCGGTCGATAGAGCTCGACGCGGTCGCCATCGGCGAGCGGCTGGTCAAGTGAACAGCGGCGTCCCCAGATACCGGGATCAACTGCGTCTTTCAGCTCCGGACGGCGTAAGCAGATCTGCGCTGCTTCGATTGCATCGCGCACCGTGGCCCCGCGACGGACTTGCACCTCGCTGATGTCTTCGACCCCCGGCGCGCAGTACGCCACCGTGATCCGCAGCGAGCTCAAATCCATCTACGTGCACGTGAGTGGGATATAAAGCCGGATTGTATTGGCGGCGCGCGTGTAATCCATTGCGCTTCTCGCAGTGACGATTGTTCAAAACAAGAAGGCGCAACACGATTACTCGATCGAAGAGCGCTACGAAGCGGGTATTGCGCTCGAAGGCTGGGAAGTCAAATCGATTCGCGCGAACCAGGTTCAATTGAATGAAGCGTACGTGATCGTGCGCGGCGGCGAGCTCTATCTGCTCAACTCGCACATCAGTCCGCTGTCAACGACATCGACGCACGTGAAAGCCGAGCCGACGCGCACTCGCAAGCTCTTGCTGCACGCCGCAGAGATACGCAAGCTGATCGGCAAGGTCGAGCGCGCCGGCTATTCACTCGTGCCCTTGAACATGCACTACAACAAGGGCCGGGTGAAACTCGAAGTGGGTCTAGGAAAGGGCAAACGGCAGTTCGAGAAACGCGCCGACGCGGCGGACAAGGACTGGAAACGGGAACAAAGCCGGCTGTTGAAGCAGCGCAGCCGCTAAACCCGCAAAAGCCTTTTCAGAACGACTGCGTCATCGCGGTTCTCGTAATACCCTCGCAGTATCTCTACCTGCCGGTAACCGTGCTTGCCGTAGAACTGGCGTGCAGCAAAGTTGGTTTCGCGCGCTTCCACCCGGATCGAACCTATCCCTGCAACTCTCGCTGTGACCTCCAGCCAGCCGAGCAGCGCCGACGCCACGCCTTGCCGACGCCGCAGTGAATGCACGGCCATCAGCAGGAGATGCGCGTCTTCCTCGCGATACTTCATGATCGCAAAGCCTGCCAGCATTTCACCCTCGCGCACGACGATCGTGTTGGTCGCAGCATCGCGCATGCTTCTGAGAACGCGCTGAGGGGTCCACGACCAGTTCAAACCGGACTCGATCGCGTCGCGCGATAACGCCGCGATGCCTGGCGCGTCGGAAGATCGAGCGAGACTAATTTCGTGACTTGCGATCATGCGATTAGCGCTAGTGCCTCACTTCGGCGCCGGTTGTGCCCGGACGACCGTTAGCGCCGACGCCACGAGCGAGGAGATGTCGGCAACGTTCGACGGCACGATCAACGTGTTGTTGGTCTTTGCCAGGTTGCTGAACGCGTCGACAAAGCGGTCGGCAACGCGCAGGTTGACCGCCTCCAGACCTCCGGGCTGGCGAATCGTCTCCGCCACCATTTGAATCGCGCGCGCGGTGGCTTCGGCGACCGCGATGACCGCGCCCGCCTCGCCCTGCGCGATGTTGATCTGCGCAAACTTTTCGCCTTCCGAGCGTGCGATTTCGGCTTCACGCTCGCCCGTTGCGATGTTGATCTGCTCCTGCTTGCGTCCCTCGGACGATGCGATCAGCGCGCGCTTTTCGCGCTCCGCCGTGATCTGCTGCTGCATCGCGTGCAGGATTGCATTCGGCGGCGTGATGTCCTTGATCTCGTAGCGCAGTACCTTGACGCCCCAGTTCATCGCCGCTTCGTCGATCGCCGTCACAACGCTGTGATTGATGTACTCCCGCTCTTCGAAGGTCTTGTCGAGTTCGAGTTTGCCGATCACCGAGCGCAGGGTGGTTTGCGAAAGCTGCGTGATCGCCAGAATGTAGTTGCTGGCCCCGTACGAGGCTCGCTGCGGATCGGTGACCTGGAAGTACAGGACGCCGTCAACCTGCAGCTGCGTGTTGTCCTTGGTGATGCAGACCTGGCTCGGCGTATCCAGCGGAACTTCCTTCAGGCTGTGCTTGTAGGCCACACGGTCGATGAACGGGATGACCGGGTTGAGTCCCGGCTGCAGCGTGCCGTGGTACTTGCCCAATCGCTCGATCACCCACGCGCTCTGCTGCGGGACGACCTTCAGCGCGGTAACTGCGAACGTGAACGCCACGATTGCAATCACGGCAAAGATCAACCAAACACCACTAATGCCGAACATTTGAAGTCTCCTCAGTGAGATGGGCTCAGCGTGATTTGGCGGCGACGATCAAGCGGTTGGCCGCGATTTCGCGAATGACGAACTCGCCGCCGACGGGCTCCTCACCCGGCACGAGCTCCACATCCCACGTCGCACCCCGGTAATTCGCGCGCGCGGTGCGGTTCGGCGCCCACTGATCGACGCGCAGCGTCTGACCGACGTCCATGTTTTGGACGCGATCGCTGGTCGCCCGGTCGCGCAGCCGCTGTCCGAAGCGCGACTGGCGCAGCCACAACGTTCCGCCGAGACTGAACGCGGCCGCCGTCGCAAGCTGTAGCACCACCGGCGCATCAAGAAGTGCCACCACACCGGCCGCGCCGAACGCAACCGCGATCACCAGCAGATAGAACGTGCCGGTCAGCAACTCGGCGACCACCAGGCCGAAGCCGATCACAAACCACCAGACGTAGTCATCCATGTGCTTCTATCCTCTCCTTCGACGACGCCGTCGCCACCGAGCTGGCGAGCCGCTGCCAAGTCTCGACCACGGTATCCGGATTCAACGATATCGAATCGATTCCCTGCGCCATCAGCCACTCCGCAAAGTCAGCGTGATCGGACGGCCCCTGCCCGCAGATGCCGACGTACTTTCCATGGGCGCGGCAGGCCGTGATGACCTTAGCGAGCAGCGCCGTGACGGCCGGGTCGCGCTCGTCGAAGCCTTCGGCCACGAGTCCCGAATCGCGATCGATGCCCAGCGTCAATTGCGTCAGATCGTTCGAGCCGATCGAGAAGCCGTCGAAGTATTCGAGAAACTGATCGGCCAGGATCGCGTTCGATGGAACTTCGCACATCATGATCACGCGCAGTCCATTGTCACCCCGCTTCAGCCCATGTGCTGCCAGCAACTCCATCACGCGCTTTGCTTCGGTCAGCGTTCGTACGAACGGCACCATGATCTCGACGTTGGTCAAACCCATTTCATCGCGCACTTTTTTCAGCGCGGCGGATTCCATCCGAAAGCATTCGCGGAACGAATCGGCGATGTAGCGAGAGGCGCCACGAAAGCCGAGCATCGGGTTCTCCTCATCGGGCTCGTAGCGCGAGCCGCCGATCAGCGTCTTGTACTCGTTGCTCTTGAAATCCGACATGCGCACGATGACCGGCTTCGGCCAGAACGCAGCGGCAATCGTCGAAATGCCTTCGGCGAGTTTCATTTCGAAGAAGGCACGCGGACTCGGGTAACCGTGCGCGAGTCCCTCCACCGCCTGCTTAAGCTCCGGATCGAGGTTGGGGTAATCAAGCACCGCCTTCGGATGCACGCCGATTCCGTTATTGATGATGAATTCGAGCCGCGCCAGCCCGACGCCAGCGTTCGGCAACGATTGAAACTCGAACGCCAGCTGCGGGTTGCCGATGTTCATCATGATCTTGACAGGAAGCGGCGGCAGCGCGCCGCGCTGCACGGTTTCGACTTCCATTTCAAGCGCGCCGGCGTACACATTGCCGGTGTCACCCTCGGCGCAGCTGACGGTGACGACATCGCCTTCGGTCAGATCTTCGGTCGCGGTGCCGCACCCGACAACGGCCGGAATACCCAGCTCGCGCGCAATGATCGCCGCATGGCACGTGCGGCCGCCGCGATTGGTGACGATTGCCGCCGCGCGCTTCATCACCGGCTCCCAGTTCGGATCGGTCATGTCGGTCACCAGCACGTCACCGGGTTGCACCTGATCCATCTGCGCGATGTCCTCGATGATCCGCACCGGACCGACGCCGATCTTCTGGCCAATCGCGCGGCCGGTCACGAGCACATTGCCGTTGCCTTTCAAGCGGAATCGCTGCTGCGTATCGGCGTTCGACTGCGACTTCACCGTCTCCGGCCGCGCCTGCAGGATGTAGATCGTGCCGTCGCCGTCCTTGCCCCACTCGATGTCCATTGAGCGGCCATAGTGCCGCTCGATGATGACCGCGTAGCGCGCAAGCTCGACGACGTCGGCGTCGGTCAGTGAAAAGGCATGGCGCTCGCGGGGTGCCACATCGACCGTGCGCACGCGCTTATCGCCTTCGGCGTCGAACACCATCTTGATGAGCTTCGAGCCCAGATTGCGCCGAATGATCGGCACCTTGCCCGCTGCCAGCATCGGCTTGTGTACATAGAACTCGTCCGGGTTCACTGCACCCTGCACCACCGTTTCGCCCAGCCCGTAACTCGACGTGATGAACACCACGTCGCTAAAGCCGGACTCGGTGTCCATCGTGAACATCACGCCGGCCGACCCGAGGTCGCTGCGCACCATTTTCTGAACGCCGGCCGACAGCGCCACATCGGCTTGCGCGAACCCTTTGTGAACGCGATAGGCGATCGCACGATCGTTGTACAGCGAGGCGAACACGTGCTTGATGCGATCCAGCACCGCGTCAATGCCGCTGACATTGAGAAAGGTTTCCTGCTGGCCAGCGAAGGAGGCGTCGGGAAGATCTTCGGCGGTCGCACTGGACCGCACCGCAAACGATATTTCGCTTGAGCTTTCATGTTCAAGCTCTTGAAATATATTGGATATCTCGGCCTTAAACTCATCTGGAAACGGCGCTGCGACGATCCATCCGCGGATCTCTTCTCCCGCTACAGCCAGGGCTCGAACATCGTCCACATTCAGCCCCTGCAGCCTGCGCTCGATGCGATCGGGAAGCTGCGCATGCCGCAAGAACAATCGGAACGCTTCGGCAGTCGTCGCAAAACCGTCGGGAACCCGCACGTCTGCGGCACTCAATTGACTCAGCATCTCGCCCAGCGACGCGTTCTTGCCGCCGACCGATTCGACGTCCGACATTCTGAGTTGCGAAAACGGGAATGACGTACTTGCCGCGCTGCATGAAATCGACGCCTTCGTTGCGGAACCGCGCGCAGTGTAATGGCGGGGCCGCTAACATCCCGCGATGCCACCTCCCTCGACACCCGCTTACGACCGCACCGTTTTTTTCGTTTCCGACGGCACAGGCATCACTGCAGAAACGCTCGGCCACAGCGTGCTGACGCAGTTCGAGCATCTGCGTTATCGGCCACAGCGGCTTCCCTTTATCGACAGCGCAGACAAGGCGCGCGCAGCTGCGGCGCGCATCAATGACGCCGGCGCGCGCGACGGCAAGCGGCCGATCGTGTTTTCGACGCTGGTCGATCCAGCGGTCTCGGGCGCGTTGCGTGCGGGAACCGAAGCGTTCTTTCTCGAGATGTTCGAAACGTTCGTCGAGCCGCTCGAGCGCGAGCTCCAATCGCATTCGACGCATACCATCGGCCGCTCGCACGCGATCCGGGTGAACTCGGAGGACTACAAGAACCGCATCGAAGCGATCAACTTCACGCTCGCGCACGACGACGGGCAGTCGGCGAAGGGACTGGCAGGCGCCGACGTCATTCTCGTCGGTGTATCGCGGTCGGGGAAAACGCCCACCAGCCTGTACCTGGCGATGCAGTACGGCGTGAAGGCCGCCAACTACCCGCTGATCCCGGAAGACTTCGAGCGCGGGCAACTGCCCAGCACGTTGCCGCAGCACAAGGACAAGATTTACGGTCTGTCGATTTCGCCGGAGCGGCTTGCCGAGGTGCGCCACGAGCGCCGGCCGAACAGCCGCTACGCAGCGCTGGAAAATTGTCGCAGCGAGGTTGAGGCCGCCGAGCGAATGATGCGGCGGGAAGGGATTCGGTGGCTGTCGTCGACGACGAAGTCGATAGAAGAGATCGCGGCGACGATCATGCAGGAAGTGCGGTTGGAGCGGAGATCGTACTGAGCTTCAGTGCGTACACTGACGCGGCTTTTTTTACTTCGGCCCGCTCGCATTCATAACCATCGTTCGTCCTGCTGGGCCATCGGCAATCGTCACCATCACATCGTCGCTTCCGCGCTGGAACAAAAGCATCCGTCGCGATGGATTGTTGCCCGACACATCAGAGGTGACAAGCGTGAAACCCCGCTCGCCCATGCTTCGCTTCAAGAAATCTTCGGTAGCGGATACCGCGGCCTCGGCGGTTGCAGTAACGGTGTAAGCGCGGCGACCGCCGTCTACCGTTTCTACGTTTGACAAAACCCGCGATCCCGCGGGCAACGCGAGATGCGAGGGGAGCGCACTGCTCGCCGCCGCCGGCATCATCGGCGTGGTCATTACCCAGACGTCGGAAGCGCCGCCTGGCGCCGCCCGCACGCGCACGGTTACGAAGTATTCGCCTATTTTGCGCGCCAGGATTTGATCACTCCCCAGCTTGTTTTCGACAATCTTGCCGCTCGAGTGCTCATTGAGCGCCTTGCGATAGTGACGCAGCACTTCCAAAGGTGGGCGTGACGTCGTGACGTGATCGATAACCATCGACCGCCCATTGACCACCATGGAGTCACCGAGCCGTTCAACCGAGCTGCCCTCGGGCGATGCAAGTTGAAGTTCTCGGGCTAGCAATGGTTGCGCAAGCGCCGCGGACAGGTACAACGCTGCACCAACAGCCATTGTCCTCACAAAGAATTTCAGCATGGCGGGTCCAGCCGGTCGCACGGCACGATGTTGGGATCGTGATCGCCGAAGCGCGGACGCGGCTCGCCGAGCAGCTGCGGAAGCAGCCCCAGTGTTTGGCCTTCGAGTTTCAGCGGCAAGATCGGATACGGACCGAGTGCGGCGGCATTGTCGATCAGGTTGCGCATGATGTTGGGATCGAAGCTAGGCATCAGGATCGGCGGCGAACTGGGTCCGGCGTTTTCGATCTTGTCGCGCACGACATCGGCGGAGGCAGCGTTCCAAGCATCGATCAAGATGCCAGTCTGGCGAGTCATGCGCAGATCGACGCCTGGATTGTTATCGCTCCAGAACCTGAAGTCGCGTGGTCCTTCGGGAAACAGGTTGATGCGCGCCGTGTACAGGTTGTCCTCGGGGAGCTTGAAGCCGTTGGCGCCAGCGAACACCGCCAATGCGCGAGATGGCACGTCGCGCGTCTCGACCTGTGCCTGGTGCGTGATGTCGTCGGCAAAGCGCGGCAGGAAATGATCGCCGCGGAAATCGGTCCACAGGGGATTGCGCATACCGAGAAAATCACCCGCGACATCGTTAGTCTTGACCGGCGCGTCGGATGTGCTGAACAAGCGCCGCCGCGCTTCAGCCGCTACGGTGGCCTCGTCCTTCATCGTGACGGGGCCGCGCACCGAAATTTCAAACGCGGCGTAGCGGCTGGCCTGTGAGGCATGTTGAGTCAGATCCAGATACTTGCCAAGCAATGGCACCGCCAACAACAACGGAGTCAGCACCAAAGCAAGCACCACAAATTCGGTGGTCGATTGCCCGCGCACGGACTGGCGCGCGACGACGGAAGAATGCTGCGAGCGTGGATTCATTTGATGTTTTTCCATTTGATGTTGGCCGGCGGCGTGAACACGCTCGCCGGCGCGGTGGCGTCGAAGTCAATCCGATGCGTTTCGGTGTAGCTGCGTCTTTCGGGCAGTGTCGAATTCATCATCGAGTCCGCCAGCGGCATCATGTGCGTCGGCAAACCCAGCACCGTGGGCGGAGCGTTTTTGTCGTCGAGCAGACATGCTTCCTGCACCAGCTCGCCCGCCGTCTTGCGCAGCAGACGGCACGAGTAGCCGGCTTGACGTCCGCTTCCCGCGTCGACATAGCCGGTCGCGCGCAGCGCGGCCACCCCTTTCACCGGATCGATCGCCACGGCGCCCGGCTTGCCCGGAATCACACGCCGCGTTCCTTCGCCGCGATCGAGATTGACGTTGATGATCGTCGATGCGTTGCCGTCGAACGTTGTAATGCGCAAGATGCGCAGCGCTTTAAGCCGCAGCGTGCAGATATCGCCTTCGTCCTGAGCGAGCCCCCAGATTTCGCTATAGCGGGTGACAGCATTCGGAACGCGCCAGCTGCGCGCACTGAATTCGCCATCCCGATCGGGATTGCCTTCGACACGGCACGTCTTGGGGTTAACCGGCGACGGACACAACGACTTGCACGTCGTGACCTTGGCCGCGCCTCCTGCTCCTGTCGAGCCGGATTGCTCAAAGTAGATCACGGGCTGCTGCGGGCCGTCTGCATTCACATGCGGCGGCAGCGGTGTAGCCGCGTGCACGGCAGTCGTTAGCAAGAGCATCGATGCGATCGCGCAGCGACCCAGCATGGTGTGCCTCTACAGTCCAAGCGCCAACCCATTTTGGCGTGTAGCCGCGTATAGCCGATCGGCCGTGGTCGGCGCAACCAGCCGAGATTGCCAGTAGGGGCTGTAGAGGCTCGCGAGCTCGCGCCGGCCATCGGGTCGCGCCTCAGGCCGCGAAAAAAACACTTCCGCGCGAGACAGCGATGCAATCCGGTCACCCGGTGCAGCGGCATCGAATACCGCCAATTGTCCGGTCGGATTCACATTCGGATTGCGCCCTGCGCTGCGTGAAGTGTTCTCCGGTTTGAAGACGAAAAAGCTGATCCCGATGCGCTGGTCGCGTGACGCGTCCAGATCACTCACGTCCTGCGTGTCGGAAAGACCCGTCCAGAGCACCGCACCCATATTGCGCAGGTCTTCGTTAGCGCTCAATGCGTTCGATGTGGTGCGGGGATTATCTTCGGTCGAGCGGCCGTAGCTGCCGCTGCCGCCGTTGCCTCCGCCTAATCCGGTTTCGGAGCGCGCGGCGCCTGCGATCGAGATCTCCTCGGGATCGCACCAGCGCGGAATGCCCTTGCGGAAGCACGGCCATACCTGCCGGTGCACGGCGAGCGTGTCGACCGCTTGCCACTCATCGAAGTTCACGAGGTCGGTACCGCCGCGCTTGCGCAGTGAGACGTTGCGTTGCACGAACGGAATGTTCGGACCGAAGTGTGTGAAGCCGCGATTCGCAGTGAACTCATCGCGCGAGCGCATCACCGAGTCGGCGAGCCGGCCACGCTCGTCAGCCGCGCCGCCGAATTGTCCGTAAGTCCGGGTGAACCCTGCCAGGCCGACGATCGATGTCGGCACGATTTCAACGTCGAGTGACGGGTCGGAGCGCTGCGCCACCTCGCGCGCAAGGTCGGCTTGCGGCAGTCCGCTCGAAAACGCCAGGTCCGTGGCGAGTTGCGACGCGCGCAGTGCGAGGATGGCGCCCGCGTGAATGTTGATGATGCCGAGCGAGTTGATGTACTCGATGATCTCAACGATTTCCTGCAGCGCAGACCCGCCGGTCCACGCGTTCAAATACGCGGTCCCGCTCAACACTGCCGCAATCGGAATGCCGCCGGCGATCAGGTGCTGAATGACCAACTCATCGAGCGTGGCGACGTTGTATACCCCGGCCTCGAAGTAACGCACCCACGACACCATGCTGACCGCCTGTGCGATCGCGAGCTCGTTGGCGATGATCGCGCGATTCGTGTACGCCTCATAGTTGAGTGCACGCGCGTGCGCGATGCCGGCGCTGTAAGCAGCGGCATCGGCTGCATTGGTGACTGTGAGTTTCTCGTCGACCACTTTCCCCGCGCTGAACATGAAGAGCAGTGAAGCGCAGCAGATCACCAGGAATACCAATCCAAGCGGAAGCACTTGGCCACGTCTGGTACGAAGGTATTTCGAAGCGCGCACCATGCTCATCGTCATCTGAAATCCTCCGCAATAAAGTATCGATGTCCCATCGCCCTACCCCGAAGCTGAAAAGCAGCGAGCAGCGCGAACAGGCACACCACCAGCGCCGCCCGATCGCCCCACCACGCGTACGGTGTGCGTCCCGAACGAGGCACGATCTGCACTTCGAGCGCTCCGACTTCGTTGAGCGGCAGCGAGTCGACCCATCGGCCGCGCTCATCGATCAGTCCGCTCTGACCAGTATCTGCCGCGCGCAGCAGAGGGCGTCCGATCTCCAGCGCGCGTGTCTGTGCCATCCGCGCGTGCTGACGCTGCATAGCAGGTGAACCGGCCCAGCTATCGTTACTCAAGTTCGCAATCCAGCCTGCTGCGGCGGAATCGGCACGCATCCTCGATCCGAACGCGTCGTCGTAGCAGATCGCAATCGCCACGCGACCCGAGCCGAGCAGGGGCAGCGGTTGACTGGTGGCTCCGCGTGCGGTGTCGGCAAGCGGAATCCGCTGAACACTCCCATACAACGCTGCGCCCCACGGCACGTAATCCCCAAATGGCACGAGATGGCGTTTGCGATAGATCTGCGTTCCACTGGTGCCGAGGCTAATTGCGCTGCTATACCGTTGCCCGGTGTCGGCGTCGACTTCGAATGCACCGAGAACAACATCGATGCCACTACCTTCCGCATGCTTGCGCAGAGCGCTGAGATAACCGCTCAGCGCGTGCGTGGGTAGCGGCAGCGCCGATTCCGGCAACAACATTACGTTTGCTTGCGACGAGCGGATTAACGATTCGTATCGCGCCAGCGTGCGCGACAGCGCATTCGGATCGAACTTCGCTGCGGCGCCGATATTTCCCTGCAGCACAGCGACCCGTATCGCGGTCCCGGACGCTGCTGTCCAAGGAACATGTTGCAGCGCTGCGCCAACGACGAGTAATGCGAGAGCGCCGATCACCGCGCGTCTGCGCAGATCGCGTCTTAGGATCGCCAGCGCGATCAGCCCTCCGACCAGCACCGTGACGAAGCCCACCAAGAGCACACCACCAATCGGCGCATAGCCAGCGAGCGGACTGTCTGCCACTTGGCTGTAACCCACGGTGAACCATGGAAAAGCCACTTCACCTTGATGGCGCAGCCAGTCGAACGCGACCCAGGTCGGCCGGCGCCACCAGCAATAACCGTGTCGCGCCCGATCGCGCCGAACCGGCAATGCATGCGCCGACGATCGCTGTCGGCACGCTGAGCGCCCCAATCAACAGCGTCGGCAACAACACGGCGGCGAGCGGTGCTTCGCGCGGATCGAGCAGATTGAAAAGCCACGGCAAACCGGTCGCGAAACACGACAGCCCAAAGGCGAAGCCAAGCACGAAGCCGAATCCGGGACGGCTCGTTACCGACGCGGCTCCCAAGAACGCCGCTATCGCAACCACTGCCAGCCCGAACAGCGACTCGTACTCGTGCGAGAAAGCGAGCGCAACGCCAGCGGCGCAGCTGATCGTCGACAAGAGCAGCGCGCGTCGCCAGGCCGTGTTCACGCCCCGCCGGATCGCGTGCTGATCAAGCGAAGCGACATGCGTGGTTGGTGCTATCGAATTGACAGGCGTCGAACTCATGGCGCGCCACCTTTCGATATTCGAAAGGGTTAACCGCAAATGCGACGAATGATTCGTTGCTATGCGCGCTTCGCCAACCCCCGTTGACCGTGACGGATCAATTTGTCCATCGGCCGGCCGAGATGGCTATTGCACTCCGTCCCGCACGCGTGAGTGCGAGGTGTTTCCTTCGCGGTTGCGAGCGATTGTCATGCACACCTCTGAGTTCGTCTAATTCGTTCCGGCGGCAAGTACGGCCGCGCACTAACCGATCGGAGGAACACCATGCAAGTTGTCAATCGTTTGAAGTCAGCCGTTGCACGTGGCCGCAAGCGCGCCAAGCAAAGGGGCCAGGGCATGACCGAGTACATCATCATCGTCGCGCTGATCGCGGTGGCGGCCATCGCCGTTTATCAATTCTTTGGCAACACGGTGCGCAACCAAACCGCTGCGATTGCTAACGAGATTGCCGGCAATGACGGCACGGCTGCGCGTACCGCCGCATCGACCGCTGCGACCAGTGCAGCGACCGAGGCGAACACGAAACGCAACCTCGAGAACTACACCGGCAACGCGGCCAAGTAAGAGCTCGCCTCACGTTGCCATGCCGATTCGATCGCCGTCAGCAAAACGCGCGTGTGCGCCGCCGTCGCTCTCCTCGGCGCGACGCCACGCGCGGCTGCGGTTCGATCGGCATGTCTCGCTGCGTGGACAGTCGATGACCGAATACCTGGTTGCATTGGCCGTGTTGGCCGTGGTGCTCGCCGGCGCCGCCGTAGGGGATCCATCGGTACTGCAGTTGTTTCTTGATTCTGTCGGGACCGGCTGGGCGCGCTTGCTGACTGCGCTGGCACTGCCCGTTTGATCCGAGCCCGTCACAAAACTCATCGGAGTCGCCATGAGACTGAGAATCAACAAGACCTGGATCGTGCTGGGTGTCGCACTCGTCGTCGGCGGTGGCGCCGCTTTCATGGCGAATAGCTATCTGCGTGCGCAGGTCGAGGAGATCGAGTCGCGCGGCAAAGGCGAGAACGTCAAGCTCGTCGTCGCCAAGAAAGACATGCCAAAGGGTGCGACGCTCGGCCCTGAATCACTCGCAGTGCGCAACGTGCCACGCGAATGGGCGCACTCGAACGCAGTCACGCCGGAACAGTTCGATCGCATTGATCGCGGCGCCCTTGCCTATCCGGCCAAACGCGGCGAACCGTTGTTGTGGTCGCAGCTCGAAGGCGACAAGGTGCCGACCTTTTCGGCGCGTGTCGGCGCGGGCCGGCGCGCGGTGACAGTACCGGTCGATGAGATCAGTTCGATCTCGGGGCTGGTGGAGCCCGGCGATCGGATCGACATCATGGTGACTGTGCGGCGCGAAGCACGACAGCTCGCGTTCATCCTGCTGCAAAGCGTGCCGGTGCTAGCCACCGGCACCAAGGTCGAACAAGGTAACGACGGCCGCGACGGCTCGCGCCGAACATTCACCACGATCACCCTGGACGTGAACGCCGAGCAGGCGCGGCAGGTCATCGCTGCGCGCGAGATCGGAAAGATCACCGCACTGTTGCGCGCGCCGGGTGATCGCGGAGCGGTGTCGGGTTCGCGCGACGACGCGGCCGCATTGCTTGGCTTGGCACCGCCGACTGTGTTTGCCGCCCGCCGCGGAGTGCAAATCATTTACGGCGGCACCGCTCGCACGCAGGCGATTGCGCCTCTGCCCGGTGCGGCTGACACGCGCGCGAGTGCCCCGGCCGGCAGCGCTGCTCCTGTCGCCGCTGCGCCAGCCGCAAACGCGCCTGGTCTGGTCGCCGCGAGCAGCAACTGAACAGAAACAGCCTCGATTTGATCCGCACGACGATGGCAACGCTCGATCACAACGTCTCAAACAAACGCTCAGAGCGCGGGGGATTCAAGTGTTTGCACACAGAGTCATCGTTGTAACCGCAGTATTAGCTGGAGCCTGCGTTTTCTTCGCGGGCGCTGTCGGCGCACAGACCTCGCGCGGTACCGCGGCTACACCGCCTGTCGTCGATGAGATTCCGGCTGAGCTGGAACTGTTCGTTGGTGAGACACGCGTTCTACCCAGTCCCAAGGTGGCGCGCATTGCGGTCGGCAACGGCCGCGTGCTTTCAGCATCCGTGGTCGATGAGCGCGACATCCTGTTGATCGCCAACGACGCGGGCTCGACGATGATCCACACGTGGGCAAGCGATGGTCGAACACGACGCTACAACGTGCAGGTGCGCCCAGCCGACATGTCGCGCACGACACGCGAAATTCTCGATTTCTTGTCGGGCAGCGACAACGTGCAAAGCGCGCGCCGTGGGTGATCGCGATTCTGGTTGAGGGACAGAACCTGACCGACGAGCAACTGTTCCGCATCGACGAGCTGGCCAAACGCTATCCGCAGATCGTCAACTTCACGACGCGCGTCGGCTGGGAGCGGATGATTCTGATGGACGTCAAAGTCGTCGAATTCAAGAAAGACAAATTTCTTGAGCTCGGCGTTCGTTGGGCCACCAGTGCGCCCGGATTCAACGCTGGCGTCGCGGGTGACATCATTCGCGGCGGGTTCGTGGTCAATCCGCCGGCCGGCACTGGCGGAATCGAAGGCATAGAGACACTGCCGCGGCCAATCGACCCGTTTCGCTGGTACTTCGGCATCGTGTCCGCAATTTCGTCGCGCCTGAACCTCTTGGAACGGGAAGGCGATGCAATTGTGCTCGCCACGCCGCAACTGACCGCACGCAGCGGCAGCTCGGCGAAGTTTCAGGCGGGCGGAGAAATTCCGTACTCGGTCGTAGGCCGAGACGGGTTTGTGACCGTGCAGTTCAAGAACTTCGGAATCATCCTAGAGGTAAAGCCGCGCGCCGACAGTACAGGCGCGATCCGCTCCGAAATCCTGGCCGAAGTCAGCGAGCCCGACCCCAGCGTTTCCACTCTGCAAGGGGTGCCCGGCTTGCGCACGCGCCGCACCCAAACCGAATTCAACGTGCGTGCAGGCGAGACGATGGTCCTATCGGGGCTGCTCGACCGGCGCAAGGGTGTCACATACGAACGCGTGCCGGGATTGGGACGGATTCCAATCCTGGGTCACATGTTTCAATCGAAGAGATTCGCCGATGGCGAATCCGAGCTTGTTATTTTCGTTACGCCGGTGATCGTGACCGCGCAAGACTCACCGCTGAACGCACCCGCCGGCGCCGTCGACGACAAGGTGCAAAAGTACATCGCACCGCCGGTGGAAGGAGCTGGCGAGCCGGTCTCATCTAACGTGATAAAGGACGATCCGAATACATCCGCCGTGGCCGCGCGGGCGGGAGCAGTGCTCCGATGATGGTTGTTCAGGTCACCGATGGCGGCGGTGCCAGGCGCGCGATGCGCATTGAGTCAACCGAAGCAGTCATCGGCCGCCATAGCTCGTGCGACGTTCGTCTCGAAAGCTGGCGCGTTGGCAAAACGCACGCGCGACTGACGCGCACGCGCGGCGGCATTCTGATCGAAGACCTCGGCCACATGACTGGCACCTGGATCAACGGCGCGCGCATCGTGCAGCATGGGCCGCTGAACGCAGCCGATGAGATCGCGATTGGCGGATTCAAGCTGCGGGTGCAGGAGCCGCCCGCGAAAAGCAATGGTGCCGCCACTGGCGCGCCGAGCGCGTTGCCGATACCGAAACAGGCGCCGGCCGCCAAACCTCCGACACCGAACGCGGTGCGATCGCCGGAACAAACCGGTTCCCACGACCGCATCGTCTGGCGCCGCAAACTGCACGAGAAACTTCTCGACACGATCGATCTGCGGCGCCGGGACTTCACGCGCATGTCCGACGACGAAATCCGCAGTGAAACAGAGGCGGTGGTTCGTGAGCTGATGGGGCGCGAGTCGGAGTTGCCTCCGAAGATCGATCGCGCCGCGTTGCTGCACGAAGTGCTCAACGAAGCGGTTGGGCTTGGTCCGTTGGAAGACCTGCTCGCCGACGACAGCGTCTCAGAAGTCATGGTCAACCGCTTCGACGAGGTTTACGTCGAGCGGGACGGCCGCCTCGTCCGGCACGGGACCTCGTTTTCGAGCGACCGCGCCGTGATGGGCGTTATTGAACGCATCGTCGCTCCCCTCGGCCGCCGCATCGATGAATCGTCGCCGCTGGTCGACGCGCGCCTGAAAGACGGTTCGCGCGTCAACGCGATCATTCCGCCGCTCGCGCTCAAAGGCCCGACGCTGACGGTCCGCAAGTTCGCAAAGAAGCGGCTCGAAGCCGAGCACCTGATCGGATACGGATCGCTGTCGGTGTCGATGGCGATGTTTCTGCGCGTGTGCGTCGAACAGCGCAAGAACATCGTGGTGTCGGGCGGCACCGGCTCCGGCAAGACGACGTTTCTGAATGTCCTGTCGAACTTCATTCCAAACGGTGAGCGCATCGTAACGATCGAAGACGCCGCGGAGCTGAAGCTCCACCACTCACACCTGGTGGCGCTGGAAGCGCGGCCGTCCAACGTCGAAGGGCGTGGCCAGATCAGCATTCGCGACCTTGTCCGCAATGCGCTTCGCATGCGGCCCGACAGGATCGTCGTTGGCGAATGTCGCGGCGGCGAAGCGCTCGACATGCTGCAGGCAATGAACACCGGCCACGAAGGCTCGCTGACGACGTTGCACGCCAACACTCCGCGCGATGCGCTGTCGCGCCTTGAAACCTTAGTGCTGATGGCAGGCATGGATCTGCCGCTGCCGGCAATTCGCGACCAGATTGCGTCGGCGGTTGACATCCTGGTGCAGCAGACGCGCTTTGCATGCGGCTCGCGCAAGATCACGAGCATCACCGAAGTCACAGGCATGGAAAACGGCCGCCTGCAAATGCAGGAGATCTTTCGATTCAACCACAGCGGCTATGGCGCCGACGGCAAGGTGCGCGGCGCGTTTGTCGGCTGCGATTTGGTGCCGACTTTCTACGAAGAGCTTCGAGGGCAAGGCGTGGCGCTCGATCTGGAGATTTTCCGTGCGTAAAGACAATATTGAAACGGCGCCACGATGATCGACGCTCCCGTTGTTCTGTCGGTCGTGGTTGCCCTTGCCACAGTGCTGCTGGTGTGGTCCGGCGCCGAGATCGGCGCTGTCGGACTCGCGAACTACCGGCAATCGTTCACCGAACGCGCCCGCTTCAACTTGCGCGAGTTGTTCCTGTTCATGGACCCTGCCCGGCTGTACGCGCTGAACGTGGGCGTGATGCTGCTGGTGGGCGCAGTCGTATGGCTGTTGACCAAGAGCTCGCTGCTCGGTGTCGGGTTTGCGCTCGTTGCCGGGTTCGTGCCGTGGTGGGCGTTTCGATGGATGCGCGCACGGCGGCTGCTGAAAATCGAGGATCAATTGCCGGATGCGCTGTTGATACTCGCCGGTGGGCTCAAGGCCGGCACCAGCCTGACCTCGGCCATCTCGCAACTGGTGCGCGAGGCGCCGCCGCCGATATCGCAGGAGTTTGACTTGATGCTGCGCGAGCAACGGCTCGGCGTCGCCCTCGACGAAGCACTAGAGAACCTTAACCGACGTGTTCCGACCCAATCGGTCACGCTGGTGGTCTCGGCAATGCGCATCGCCAGCCACACGGGTGGCGGCCTGGCCGAGACGCTCGAGCGCGCGTCTCATACCGTGCGCAGCAAGCTCGCGATGGAAGGCAAGATTCGCGCGCTCACTGCGCAGGGAAAACTGCAGGCGTGGATCGTCGGCGCACTGCCGCTTGGCCTGATGTTCGTGCTCGCGAAAATGGAACCCGAGGCGATGAGCCTGCTGTGGACCACGCGCATGGGGTTCGCCGCGATTATCGTGATCGCGCTGCTCGAATTCTTCGGCGTCTTGCTGATACGCAAGATCGTCGCCATCGACGTGTAGGCGGCGTGATGCAGAGCTTCAGTGCGGCGATGAATCCAACCCTCGTCAGCGTCGCGTTCGGCGCCGGCATCGGCGTGTCAACGATGCTCGTATCGCTGGTCCTGGGCCGTGCCGTTGCCGACGTGCCCGACGAAGACCGCACGTATCTCGACCGGCCCCCGATCGGCTTCCGCCTCGTCTGGTGGCCGATTCAATGGATCTCGTATTACCTGGGCCGCCTGTTGCCAGCGCGGTACCGGCAGGCAGTGATGATCAAACTGCGCAAGGCGGGCCTCGACTACACGATGTCGTCGGAGCAATACTTTGCCGGCCGCATCGTTGCCGCCGTGCTTGCCGCCGCGCTCGCCACGTGGCTGGCGGACAGCTTCCTGCAGCCGCCGAAGTGGTATGCCATCTGTGCCGCTGCGTTTGCGTATCTGTATCCGGCGATCTGGCTGAAGGATCGCATCGACGCGCGCAAACGATTGCTGCTGAAGCAGCTGCCGTTTTATCTCGACATCATCACGCTGTGCGTCGA
>CAWHKW010000015.1:0-51362 GCA_963829995.1 uncultured beta proteobacterium
CTCGACTTCGCGCGGATAGATATTCGAGCCACCGGAGATGATCAGGTCCTTGCTGCGATCGACGAGCGTCAGATAGCCGTGCGCGTCGAAGCGGCCGACATCGCCGGTATGCAGCCAGCCGTTTGCGAGCGTCTCGGCGGTGGCTTCCGGATTGTTTAGATAGCCCGCCATTACGACGTCGCCACGCACACAGACCTCGCCCAACTCGCCAGGCGGCACCGGCTGATCGCTGCCATCGAGCATCGCGACCTCGACCCCCATCTGCGCGCGCCCGACGGAGCCGAGCCGCTCGATGCGGCGGCCGTCATGGTCATCGACATGATCGGCGGCGGGCAACACCGTAATTGTCATCGGAGCTTCGCCCTGTCCGTAGATCTGCACCAATTTTTGGCCAAAGCAATCCAGCGCTCGCAAGCAATCCGCAACGTACATCGGCCCACCGCCGTAGATGATCGATTTGAGATTGGCGGGTTCGCGCTCGCTACCCCAGCTGTCGACCAATCGCATCACCATCGTGGGTGCCGCGAAAAACTTGACGTGCGGCGTGTACGCGATGATGTGGGCAATCTCATCGACGTCGAAGCCGTGCGAAGCGGGAATCAACTGCGTCACACCGGAGGCGATGTTCGGAATGATGTACAGCCCCGAGCCGTGCGACATCGGTGCTGCATGCAGCAGATGGTCGCCAACCGCGGCATGGTCGACGTCGGCGAGATAGTTGAGCGCCATTGCAAGTAAGTTGCTATGCGTCAGCACAACGCCCTTGGGTCGCCCGGTTGTGCCGCTCGTGTAGAACAGCCAGGCCGGCGACTGTGAGGAATCGGATTGCGGCGTCGACAACGGGCCGGCGTGCAACAGCTTGCGATATTCAGAACCCTCGACATCGACGAAGTGCGTAGCGCCGGCACGTTCGCCCTCGATGACTGTGATGTCGATCTCATCAGTGACGAACGCGATGCGCACGTCGGCGTCGTCGAGGATGAACGCAATTTCCTTCGGATGCAGCCGCATGTTGATCGGCACAGCGCAAGCGCCGATCGCCCAGCACGCGTACAACAGCTCCACATACGCGGCGCAGTTGTGGGCAAGTAGCGCGACACGCGCGCCTGGCCCCACGCGAAGATCGAGAAGTGCCGAAGCCAGGCGCAGCGAGCGGTCAGCGAGCTGCTGGTAACTGAGTTCGATTCGGTCGCGCTCAATCACCGCCACCGCACGCGGCAGGCGTCGCGCAACGCGAAACAGAGTGTGCGAAAGATTCAGGGTGCCACCGCGGCGAGGCCAACGAAGCATCGTAAGGCAAGCAAAAGTCACGCGAGCCCATGCAATAATTCGCGTCCCCGGTTTCAGTCAGCGGGTGGTCTTGTTCGGTACTCCGACCAGGACTCCAACGGGCAAGGGTGATTAGCTCAGGGGTAGAGCGGTACCTTCACACGGTATAGGTCGGGGGTTCGAAACCCTCATCACCCACCATCAACCAGCACAGGGACTGAAACAGCGCGAGGCCTAGAAGTTGTTTGCGCGCCCTTGCGCGCACGGTCTTTCAAGAAGCGCGCCATCACGCTGCGGGTCACATCGACCGAATAGCGGAAGCCGGCTGGATGACTTCCCATCAGCGTGTGCATCTCACAAAATTGAGCCTGATTAGGAGTAAGGCAAATGGACTTTCTTGACTGGCTCACCGTGCTCTTCTCGTTTGCGATCGCGCTGTACCTCATGTTTGACGCAGGGGGCACCGATAGAGACTGGCCATCACTCATGCCACCCCAAGGTGACGACGAAGGTCGACTGGAATAGCTGCGTTTATGCCGACGGCATGAACAATGTCGCGGGCACTTCCAGCAAGCGGCGGACCCTTTGAATGAACTCGGCGGCGTCCTGGCCATCGACGACGCGATGGTCGAACGACGACGACAGGTTCATCAGCTTGCGCGGGATTACGGCACCGTCCACAAACATCGGCCGCTCGACGATCCGGTTGATGCCGACGATTGCCACTTCCGGATGATTGATGATCGGAGTCGACACGATTCCGCCCAGCGGGCCCAGGCTCGAGATCGTAATCGTCGATCCGCTTAGCTCCCCGCGATCTGCTTTGCCGTCGCGCGCGGCGCCGGCCAGGCGCGACACTTCAGCGGCACTTTCCCAGATATCGCGCGCCTCGGCGTGCTTGACGACCGGCACCACGAGTCCGGACTTGGTTTGCGTTGCGATGCCCAGATGCACCGCGCGATGGCGGGTAATGATGCCGGCGTCGTCGTCAAAGTGCGCGTTGATCTGCGGATAGTCGGCGACTGCGAGCACGACCGCGCGCATGATGAACGGCAGCAAGGTGAGCTTCGGTTGATCTTCGCGGCGGGTTTCGTTCAGGAACGCGCGCAGCTTTTCGAGTTCGGTGACATCGACTTCCTCGACGTACGCGAAGTGCGGAATGCGCCGCTTCGACTCCTGCATCTTTTGCGCGATCTTGCGTCGCAGTCCGATGACGGGGATTTGCTCGGTGTCGTCCCGTCCGACTAACCCTGATTGGGTCCGTGCACCGGCAGGCGCGCGTTTACCTGCCGCGTGCGCATCGAGGTCGCTGTGTTCGATCCGGCCTGACGGGCCGCTGCCTGCGACGTCACGCAGTTCGATGCCGAGCTCGCGTGCGTGCCGCCGTACCGATGGCGATGCGAGCGGTTTTTGATCGGAAGCCGGGCTCGGTGAGGGTACCGCCGCAGTGCGCGCCGGCGCCGCTCCGTTGCCTGCTTTTGCGACCGTTGCGGTTGCAGCGGCGGGTGGCGCGGCGGCTGCCGTTGCCTTTGCGATCTCATCGGTGCCGCCGCCATCGACATCGAGTCGCATCAACTCGGCGCCGACGGCGACCACATCGCCTGCCTTGGCGCCCAGCGCAATCACCTTGCCTTTTACCGGCGAAGGAATCTCCACCGCCGCTTTATCGGTCATCACATCGGCGAGCGCTTGATCCTCCTGCACCTCGTCGCCCGAGCTTGACATGCCACGCGACGACTTCGACTTCGGCAATGCCTTCGCCGATATCCGGCATCTTGATGACGTGAACGTTCATGCCGGACTCATCGCGCGCTTCAACGCCTCGCCGACGCGCGCGGGCCCGGGAAAGTAATCCCACTCGAGCGCGTGCGGATACGGCGTGTCCCATCCGGTCACGCGCTCGATCGGCGCTTCCAGATGGTAGAAGCAGTGCTCCTGAACCAACGACATCAGTTCGGCGCCGAAGCCGCTGGTGCGGGTGGCTTCATGCACGATCACGCAGCGTCCGGTTTTCTTGACCGACTCGACGATCGTGTCGAGATCGAGCGGCCATAAGGTGAGCAGATCGATGATCTCGGCGTCGATGCCCGCTTCTGCCGCGGCAGCCTCGGCCACGTAGACCATCGTGCCGTACGCGATCACCGTGAGCTCGGCGCCGGCGCGAAATATCTTCGCCTTGGACAGCGGCACCTTGTAGTAGCCGTCGGCCACTTCGCCGAGCGGATGCTTGGACCACGGCACGATGGGTTTGTCGTGATGGCCATCGAACGGGCCGTTGTAAAGCCGCTTCGGCTCGAGAAAGACCACGGGATCGTCGTCCTCGATCGCCGATATCAACAATCCTTTTGCGTCTTGCGGATTGGACGGCACCACCGTCTTTAAACCGGATACATGCGTGAACAGTGCCTCGGGACTCTGGCTATGCGTTTGCCCGCCGTAGATGCCGCCGCCGGTGGGCATGCGCACGACGATCGGCGCCGTAAAGTCGCCGGCAGAGCGATAGCGCAAGCGTGCCGCTTCGGACACCAGCTGGTCGTAGGCCGGATAAAAGTAATCGGCGAACTGAATCTCGGCCACCGGCCGCAGGCCGTACGCGCCCATGCCGACCGCGATGCCGACGATGCCGCCTTCGGAGATCGGCGTATCGAACACGCGCGACGTGCCGTACTTGGCCTGCAGGCCTTCGGTGCAGCGAAACACGCCGCCGAAGTAGCCGACGTCTTCGCCGAACACCACTACGTTGTTATCGCGCTCGAGCATCACGTCCATCGCGGAGCGAATCGCCTGCACCATTGTCATCATCGCCATCGCTATAGCCCTGCCTGCTCGCGCTGCCGGCGCAGATGCTCCGGCATTTCTTTGTAGACATCCTCGAACATCGTGGCGGCGCTGGGCAGCGGGCCGGTGGCCAACGTGCCGAAGCTCTCGGCGGTTTTCTGCGCCGCCTTCACTTCTTCTTCCAGAGCCGACTGCGTTCGCGCGTGCTCCTCATCGGACCACGCGCCGATGCGAATCAGATGCTGCTTCAGCCGCTGTACCGGGTCGCCGAGAGGAAACGAAGTCCAGTCTTCGGCCGGGCGGTACTTCGACGGATCATCCGAAGTCGAATGCGCCGCTGCGCGATAAGTGATCCACTCGATCAGTGTCGGGCCGAGATTGGAGCGCGCGCGCTCGATCGCCCACTGTGACGCCGCATAGACCGCGAGAAAGTCATTGCCATCGACGCGCAACGCCGGCACGCCGTAGCCGACACCGCGCGCGGCAAACGTCGTCTCGGCGCCGCCCGCAATGCTTTGAAACGAAGAGATCGCCCACTGGTTGTTGACGACGTTCAGGATCACCGGTGCGCGATACACGGCGGCGAACGTCAGCGCGTAATGGAAATCGCCTTCGGCGGTTGATCCGTCACCGATCCAGCCGGATGCGATCTTGCTGTCGCCTTTGATCGCGGAGGCCATTGCCCAGCCCACGGCTTGAATGAACTGCGTGCCCAGATTGCCGGAGATCGAAAAGAATCCCAGCTTGCGAGACGAGTACATCACCGGCAGCTGCCGGCCTTTTAGAGAGTCTTTCGAATTCGACAGAATCTGACACATCATGTCGACCAGCGGCATGCCGCGCGCGATCAGATAGCCCTGCTGCCGATAGCTCGGAAAGAACATGTCGTCGGCGCCAAGCGCGAGACCCTGTGCCACCCCAAGAGCCTCCTCGCCGAGACACTGCATATAGAACGACGCTTTTTTCTGCCGCTGCGCCAGTTGCATCCGCGTGTCGAACACGCGCGTTTTCATCATCGCGCGCAGACCGGTGCGCAACAGCTCGGCGTCGATCTGCGGCACCCATTGCCCGACCGCGTTGCCGGCGTCGTCGAGCACGCGCACCAGGCTGTACGCGTAATCGTGCATCTGCGCCGCTGACGCATGCACCGGCGGGCGATCAACGCTGCCGGCGGGCGCAAGCTTCAGATAAGAGAAGTCGGGCTTATCCCCGGGGCGTGCGGGCGGCTCCGGCACCTGCAGGGTAAGGCGCGGTGGTTCGTTCTTGCCCATGGGTCTGTCTCCAAAACTTGTGGTTCTGGTTGATACGGCTGGCCGTCGCGGGTAGCGACTGCATCAAGCAAGTCTCATTATGATGCTTCGGCGCAATCCGATCGATGCGGTCGACTTGCTGCCAGCGGGGGGCGTCTCTAAATCGGCTCGATGCGATCGGCAATCAACACGTACGAGACAACAACGCCGTCGCATTCGACATTGCAGCCGACCAGCGCACGCAGCGTTTCATCATATGTCGGGCCGTCGCGGCGTCGCAGGACATAGCGCGCGGTGTTGGTTTCGAGGAACACCGCGCTGCGCTCGCTCTTGCTACCGCGAGCAAAAGGTCCCTCGGCCACGCGGCCGCGCAGCGCGTGTACCGGCATGGGCTCGCCTGGGAGAGCCGATTTCGATCCGGATCTGCGAGTCATTAGCGTTGGTAGTAAACGCGGTACGCAACGATGCGCTGGCTGGTTTCCCGCGCAACAACAGCGACACGTGAGCCGACGTCGGCTTTGGCAAGACGATCGGCGGTAGTGACAAGCAAGTGATACTTGTCTGCCGTGTCCGAGGTGTCTGCCGCCCGGCGGAGGGCATGTTTGCGGCCATCCAAACGGCCCGCGCATTCGACCGCGAAGGCTGTAAAGGATGCCGCGGGCGGCGCGCCGATTTGCTTTGCTATCTCACGTAATTGACGGCGGACGGTCGGCGAGCGCGTCGGCGCCGTGGGATGTGAGGCGGTCGGCTTCGTTTCTCGCAGCAGGTCTCCGATCCGCTCGCTATTCGCGCGCCGCGCTGCACGAACGCTACGTTTGGCGACCGCCCGCGTCGCGGCGGGCGGAGTGCGCGTCGGGGAATCGATTTTTACCGGTTGCACGCTCGGATCACCGAGCAGGTAGAACTGCGCCAAGGTCTTCAAGTCGATCGGATCGAGTTCGTTGACTTGCTGCACGTAGCGCTGCTGTGCCTTTAGCGCCGCAAGTCCAAGCGAGTGTCCGGCTTGAACTTCGAGCAGAAAGTATTGCGTGATCAAGTCGGCAGCGCCGTTGCCCTGCACCGGGCCGTACGCGATGGTGGTGCTGCCGAAATATCCATACGCGCCTTGGACGAGATACGACTGACAAATCGGGCTCGGCAGTTTCAGGGCTGTCGAATCGTAAAGCTCGGCGCCATAGCAACATTCCACGGCCGCCACCGTGCCATCGCGAATCCGCCCGCGCACATCGTTTGAGTCAAGCGCGACCGGCATGGATTTTCTGTCTTCGCCGTAAAAACGCGGGTCGGCCAGCGCGCCGTGGCAGTTGATGAAATGGCTCCGTGGGCCCAGTTTGCGGCGGATCACAGTGCCGTCGGTAGGAGGGGCGAGCAGCAGCTTGCGAGCGTTGCCGAAGATATTGGCAAGGGACAACTGGCTCGACTTTTTCCACACCGCCGCTGACACGGCGAAATAGTCGAGATACTGCGCGAGCGGCCGCTGTTGATGCGTTGCGGCCGTTCTCAACAATGCGAGCAAGTGCGAGGGTTCGCGGGCCCCAGTCATATCCGGCAGGCGCCCGATCACCCGTGTCGGACCGATGAATCGAGTGATGTCGCGCGAATACGGTGCATCGCACGCGTAGGGCAAGTCGCCCCACGCCACAGGATCGTCTTCGTCATCGTCCGCAAACATCGGATTCTTCGGGTCCTGATGCGGGATGACGTCGATCGACCCGAGAATCATCAGGTAGTGCGGCCGTAGCGCCCGATAAAGCGAGTCGATCGCGCGCTTGTTCTGGCGCGCGCTGGTTGCGTCGCGCACGGCGCCGCCGTGTCGCTTCATCGCTGCGCTGTCGAGTGCGATCAGGCGCGTAGTCAAGTCTCGTTTACGATCGGCGGCGATCAACGCGTTGACCGCTGCCGTGATTTTCGCGAGACCGCGCGTGCCATATTTTTTTCGCAGCGCCGAGCGGTTGGTGACGATCAGTTTGTCGACCATATGGCAAGTTACCATGCATGCATGAGCGAAGTAAGAACGCGAATCGCACCGAGCCCGACCGGCATGCTGCATCTCGGCACGGCGCGCACGGCGTTATTTTGCTGGGCGTTCGCGCGCCATCACGGCGGCAAATTCATTTTGCGCATCGAAGACACCGACGCCGAGCGCTCGACCGAGGAAGCGGTGCAGGTCATTCTGCAGAGCATGCGCTGGCTCGAGCTTGATTACGACGAAGGACCAGTACGGCAGACCGAGCGCCTTGCGCGCTATCGCGAAGTGCTCGAACGGATGCTCGCCGATGGTCTGGCGTATCGCTGCTACGCGAGCAAGGAAGAGCTCGAAGCCTTGCGCGAGGCGCAAATCGCGCGCAACGAAAAGCCGCGCTACGACGGCCGCTGGCGGCCGGAGTACGCGCGCGGCAAAACACCGCCTTCCGGTGTGCAACCGGTGTTTCGCTTTCGCAATCCGGACGAGGGCGATGTGGCGTGGAACGATCTCGTCAAAGGGCCGATCAGCATCTCGAATCACGAGCTCGACGACCTGGTGATCGCGCGCAGCGACTGGATGCCCACCTACAACTTCGCGGTGGTCGTCGACGACGCCGACATGCGCATATCGCATGTGCTGCGCGGCGAAGAGCACATCAACAACACACCACGGCAGATCAATCTGTATCGCGCGCTCGGGTGGACGCAGCCTTTGTTCGGCCATCTGCCGCTGATTCTCGCGCCCGACGGCAGCAAGCTATCGAAGCGGCACGGCGCAGTCAGCGTCCTGCAGTACGACGACGACGGCTTCCTGCCTGAGGCGCTGTTCAACTATCTAGCCCGCCTTGGATGGAGCCACGGTGACGAGGAAAAGTTCACCCGCGAGCAATTGACTGAATGGTTCGATCTGCAGCATGTCAACCGAGCGCCCGCTCAATACAACCTCGACAAGCTGATGTGGCTCAATGGCGAGTACATCAAGGAAGCGGATGACGATCGGCTCGCGAGTCTGGTCGCGCCACGCGTCGAAGCGCGCGGCGGTCGGCTGCTTGGTGGGCCGGCCCTGCGAAACGCGGTCGCGCTGTTAAAGGATCGATCGCGAACGCTGAACGAACTGGCCGATGCCGCGTTGCTGTTTTATGTCGAGCCCAAAATCGACCGCGACCTCGTGAGCGAGCATTTGAGCGACTCCGGCCGTCGAGCGGTCCGAGCGTTCCGCGATCATGCGTCGGGCCTCACGTGGGAGCGCACCGCGCTACATGGCGCCATCAAGCAGACCGTCAACGAACTGAAGCTGAAGATGCCCCAGGTCGCCGGACCGCTGCGGGTCGCGGTTACCGGCCGAACGCAAACGCCCTCGATCGATGCAGTGCTCGAACTTATCGGCCGTGACGCGGTGCTCGAGCGGCTCGATCGGGCGCTCGCAATCGACAGTGATCCGCTGAGTATCCCTCGTACGTAGCCCATCGTCCCGCCGCGTCGCGGCGCCTAATGTTATTGCAGCGCAGCGACGACTTCACTGATTTGGTGCTATGCCAACCATTGACTTTCTACCAATTGGTAAGTAACTTGCTGACTAGTAGGTAAGCAGATATGTATTCACGCTGCGGGTAGGGGAGACATCGGTGGTTAGAGCAGACACGTCGCAGCGGATATTGGACACCGCCGAGCGCCTGGTACAGACGCGCGGTTTCAACGGCTTTAGCTACGCGGATATCGCGACCACGCTCGGAGTCACAAAGGCCAGCTTGCACTATCACTTTCCGGCCAAGGCAGAGCTGGGTCAGCGCCTGATCGAGCGATACGAAAAAAACTTTGTGGCCGCGCTCGGTGCAATCGACGGAACCAGTACGTCTGCGCGCGAGAAACTGAAGCGATACGCGGCGATCTATGCAGACGTGCTGCGCAAGAACCGGATGTGTCTGTGCGGGATGCTGGCCGCCGAATACGCAACGCTGCCAAAGCCGATGAAGGATGAGATGAAACACTTCTTCGACGAGAACGAGCGTTGGCTCACCGCAGTGCTGAAGCAAGGTCAGAAAGCGGGTGAGCTGAAATTTTCCGGCCCGGCGCATGAAGTTGCCCGCGCACTGGTCGGCTCGCTGGAAGGCGCGATGATGCTGGCGCGCTCGTTCGGCGAGGTTTCGCGCTTCGAGGCGGCGGCCAATCGCTCGCTGGCGGAGCTTTTCAGGTGAGTACGCAATCCCGCGCATAGCCGGCATTCGCCGGTGCGTCATCGTGACGCAAATCGAACGAGGAGCACATATGCTTTCGCAATCGCAAGTCACGTGCATGTTGCCGGTTAAGGATCTGTCCCGAGCGCGACGGTTCTACGAAGACCGGCTTGGCCTCGAGCCACAAGGATTGCGGCCCGACGGCAAGTTCATCTACCGCTGCGGCGGCACTGAGGTCGCGTTGTTTCCAAAGCCCGAAGGCACTAAAGCGGAACACACCGCGCTGAGTTTCAAGGTGGACAGCATCAACGCCTCTATCGCCACGTTGAAGGCGCGCGGCGTCAAGTTTGCCGATTACGACTTTCCGGGATTCAAAACGATTGACCACGTCTGCGTGCTGGGGTCGGAGAAAGCGGCATGGTTCGAAGACACCGAGGGCAACATCCTCTGTCTGCACGAGGATGTGGCCTGAGATGGTCGCCCCTGATGATGCGTATCACAACGGCATGCGCCGGCTGCAGGATCGGTTCGACACGCGCCGGCTTGCCGACCGCCTGGTGGACAAGCTGTCGCGAACCGAGTTCACCGACGAGGATCGCGCGTTCGTCGAGAGCCGAACGTTGTTCTTCGTTGCAACCGCCGATTGCGACGGGCGGCCTGACTGCTCGTACAAGGGCGGTGCCGCGGGGTTCGTGCGAGTGACCGACGTCAATGAGATCGCGTTTCCGAGCTACGACGGCAACGGCATGTTCCGCAGCCTCGGCAACGTGCTGGTGAACCCGGCCATCGCGCTGCTGTTTATCGACTTCGAGCAGCCACGCCGTCTGCGCGTGAATGGAACCAGCTTTATCCAGCTCGACGATCCGCTGCTCGAGCAATTTGCCGGCGCACAGTTGATCGTGCGCGTGCGTGCAACGCAAATTTTTCCGAATTGTCCGCGCTACATCCATCGAATGCAGACGGTCGAGGCGTCGGCCTACGTGCCACGCGCCGGCTATGTTCCGCCGGTGCCTGCCTGGAAGCGTTTCGAGGCATTTGCCGACGTGCTGCCAATGGGCGATCCCGCGCATGTCACATCACCCAAGCAGGACGACTGATGGAACCAGCCACATGATGTCTCACCGCTGCCATCTCGCCACGACGCATGGGTCGTCGGCGACGAGCCGGCGATCGTTGTCGACTTTCAAGGAATGATTGACTACGCTAGGTCGCACTGATAGCGCATCAGCGGTCTCCGGACGGTACGCGGGGCGCGGCTATAATCGCGCCTCGCGTGTGGGGGTATAGCTCAGCTGGGAGAGCGCTTGCATGGCATGCAAGAGGTCATCGGTTCGATCCCGTTTACCTCCACCAACTAGATCTAAGTCCCCATCGTCTAGAGGCCTAGGACATCACCCTTTCACGGTGAGTACAGGGGTTCGAATCCCCTTGGGGACGCCACGACTTGCCCCGCAGGCAGTGCATAGTGCACTGTTAGCGAGGCGGTTTCTGGGTCAAGCACCACCCGCTCGACCACGGCGCGCAATCTAGCGCGCAGTTTGTCTTGCACAGGCTTCTTGTTCGACAGCGGGGCAAACTCAAAGAAGGCTTGGATGTGCTGCTTGTCCCACTTGCGCAGGGCACGCTTCAACGCATCTGTCTCGTTCTCGTGGGCCAACTGATCAGCCACGCGCAGCTTCTCGCCTTCGAGTTCAGCGATCTTGCGTCCGAGTGCCGCACCGCAAGCGGCGCGCGGCGCGAAGGCGATCTCCTCTCGGCTATTTTTCTTAGCCCTTGGTCCAGCACCGTTGATGGCCGTGCCAACCGGTCGCGTGTCCGCCTTGTGCCCTGAATAGGAGCTTGCAGAGACAAGCCTGTGCATCGTCCCTATTCAAGGCTTCGGACATATCGCGTCCCCGCTACTCTGCAACGCGAAGCCACTGCCTACAGTTACTGATGGAACCAGTCGCGACGTTGGATCAAGTGCGCCAGATCGATTACGAGTCGCGGCGCGACAGGTGTTCGGGCCTAATTTTTCCGGCCGCAAAACTTTTCGCCAAACGAGTAGAAGCGAAGGAAGCTAACAGACTGCATCTATTGGCTCCTATCGTAATTCTTGGCGCGGCCATATTTCTTCATTACGCCCTGAAGCAAGATGGGGACAACGTGTACTGGGCACTGGGCGCGGCCGTGGTTGGTATTTTCTGCCTGGAGTATTTCAGTCGCGGAGTTGACAACTGGCTACGCGAACGGCGCATTCGCGAACTCGATGAGCAACTGTCGATGATGAGCGGCGTTTGGATGGGCGCCGGAGCTTCCGGGGAACACTTCTACGGTTTGCAAAAACTGATACAGGACGGCGACATTGACTCTGATTCTGACGAGTACGGACGTTGGTTTTACTCTTTCGATAAGTTCTTACGGATTCGCTGCGGCTTGGAATACAGCGAGTTGAACAAAGCGCTCCATCAAATGAAAAAGTCTGCGTAACGGACGGGGCTGCTGTGCCCATGACGTTGATTTGCACTTATGGTAATAATCCGAATCGCTAGTCATCCGCGATTCTCGGGCGAAGCCGCAAGGCGCATTTTGATCTCCTCGTGGATCTCGGCTGAGATCTGGTCGTAAACGCGTAGCCATGGACCGCTATGGGGACCCCATAGTGGGTGGCAGAGTCGGACCTTACCGCGTCGGCGTGAACGGTCGGAGCTCGTGCTCGCCCGGCTGGATGATGCCGACGTGGGCCTCGGGCACCTCGTTCCAGGCCCCTGCGAGGTCGCCGAGAGGCTCGGAGACGACGACCCGTGTCTCGTCCGACAGACCGGCGAGCTCCGCGCTCTCCGGGTACATCGCCTTCAAGGCGTCCATCCTCGTGCTGAAGTAGAGCGACCTCGATTCGCCCTCGCTCGAGTAGCGGAACGCGTAGACGCAACGCCCGTCGGTCGTCGCGATCGTCATCTGCATCGGCAGCTCGACACCGTGCCGGCGCCCTGTCTCCTCGACGAATCCGACCATGCGTTGGACGGCGCCGACAGGATCGCTCTCGAGCCCGAAGGTCAGGGCGAGGTAGAACATCGTCTCCGAGTCGGTCGTGCCCTCGATCGACGTGAAGAGCGAGTCGTCGACCGCGAGCACGAGCTCGCGCCGGACGCGCGAGAACTCGCGGATCAGCCCGTTGTGCATCCAGAGCCAACGTCCATAGCGGAACGGGTGCGCGTTCGTCTCCTGAATCGCCGTACCCGTCGAGGCGCGGATGTGCGCGAAGAAGAGGTGCGACGAGACGCCAGCGGCGAGCTCACGCAGGTTGCGGTCGTTCCAGGCCGGATGGACGCTGCGGTAGAGCCGCGGCGTTTCGCCGTCGTACCAGCCCACGCCGAAGCCGTCGCCGTTCGTCGTCGTCGCACCCTGGCGGGAATGCAGGCTCTGGTCGATCAGGGAGCGGTCGCGCTTGACGAGCAGCTCCTCGAGCCGGATCGGCGCCCCCGAGTATGCGAGCCACCGGCACATCGTCGACCTCAGTCGATCGTGGTCGTCCTGGCGACCACATCGAAGATGCTGACGTCAAAGTCGGCAATCGCCCGCGGTATCTCGCCGATCGTTGCGTTGGGGTGCGCGAGGACGTATGCCAAGACGCGTTGAGGACGTTCCATGCTGCGATGGTAGCGCGGCCGTCCGGTGACGTGCTTACCGTTGCAAGGTGAAGCGCGCGATGCACGACGCGGGTTATGGCGACAAGATCAGCCGGTACCGCCGTGGGAGTTCAGAGGCGGCGAGAAGGACACCTCGCCGGGTGCCCTTGTCGCGGAGCGGCGCGGAACTTACGCGCCGATCGTGGGCAGCGGCTGAGCCGCGATCTCCATGCGAACTTGGTCGCGCGACTTGGCGAATTTCGCGTTCGCGGCCAGCTGTTCTTCCAGCCAGTGCTCGACATAAAGGCGGTGTTCGCTGCGCGAAAACTGCGGAGCCTTCACCAAGTGATCGATCTTGAAGTGCTTGTCGAAGTCGCCCGACGGTGCGTCGGCGTGTGCGGCGATCGGTGCGGCGACAACAGCAAAGGCAACGGCGGAAATCAGTTTGCGGACTTTCATGATGTTCTCCAGTCTGTCAAAAGTGGGTTAGTGGATTTGGTGCTTCTCCGGGCCGGCTAGCGTCGATTCGGCACGTGCTGTTTCGTCGGGCACCCGGGCTGGCGATTACCGGCCGCTCATTCGAATCGGTTATGACGACTGAGCACTCGCGCTGTAAGAAGTCGCGCCGCGCGACGACGAGCTAGCTAGTGACTCGCGATTGCGGAAGGAAAGTCAGCGCTGATTACTCAGCTGGCATCCGTAACTCGTACTGCTAGCCAACCCCCGGTAAATCCAGCACGGCGCAAACCGCGACGCACGTGCGGGCAGTGCCGCATTAAACGCCAGAGAAAACCTGAGCGGTAATTTTCGATCATCATCACGATCGGGCCCTGATCGAGGCCGTAATACCCCTGCGAAATCCAGCCCGAGTTACCTTTTTGTTTGCCGGTAAATGTCGGGTTGTAACTGCACTTGAAGCCGTACTCGCTGGTCATCTCGGGGAAGGCTTGATCGAAATGCTTGATCGAAGGCAACACGAGCTCGGGCGCGAACGGAAGTGAAGCAATCACTGCCCATGGTGCAAGGGTGCCGTCGTCAGGTCCCAGCGGGATGCTGCGAGCCTTGTAGTCGAAGAACTTTCGCTTGATGCCGTTGATGGTGCGCTCGGCAGGGCCAGGACCGTCACTCGCAGTGATGCCCCAGCCGTATTTGCCGTAACCGGTGAACTTCTTCGGGTTGCGGATCGCATAGGCTTGCTGCACATATGCAGCGCGGCGGCTGTTCTCGAAGTAATCAATGCCTTTCGCGCGCATGTATGGATCCTGAATGCCGCGAAAATCGATCCACATATGCGAGAGTTGATGTATGAACAGCGGGCCGGCATACAGAAACTCGATGCCGTAAAGTTTCTTCCACCGGTACGACTGCGTCCACGCCGAGTAGCTCTTCGCCGGTAGAGGATGTGTCGGCGATCCGAGCCCAAGCACATACAGCATAAGAGCCTCGCTGTAGCCCTCCCACCGATACTTCTGAAACCCTTTGCCGGATTTCCAGCTGTGTGCGACGGTGCTGCCGTTGCTGCCGTTATTGCGCGCCCACTGCCAGTCGGCGCGGGCATAGAGCGCTTCGGCCAGCGTACGTATCTCGCGCTCGCCACTTGTCTGGCGGTCGAAGTACATGCCGGCGGTGAGCGCGCCGGCTAGCAAGAACGTCGTATCAATCGTCGACAGCTCACAGTTCGCTGCGCGCCGTCCGGTTTGCATATCGAGGAAGTGGTAGTAGAAGCCTTTGTAACCGGTCGCGTCAGGCGCATCCGATTGCTCGCTGTTCGAGAAAAACCGCAGCGTCGTCAGCACGCGGTCGATCGCCTCGGTGCGCGTCAAGTATTTGCGCTCGACGCCGATTGGGTAAGCGGTCAACGCGAACCCAATGGAAGTAATACTCGCAGCAGAATTGTCTTTGGTGCTGTCCGGCACCATTCCGTTTTCAGGATTGGTCTCTCTCAAGAAATACGCAAACGTACTTTTCTGAAGCTGTGCCAGCTCCTCATCGGTCAGCGACGCTTGCTCAACTCCCATTTTCAAAGCGGCGCCTGCGTTACGTGGTGATGCAGCTCTAAGTGTTTAGTTTGCGCGCGACGAAGCTCACAGCACTTTGGCGTCTCTTCGTCCCATGCGTTGCATGTCTAATCAAATGCAAAATTGGTCCTTCGCCAAGGCTGCGCCGAACACATACTCAAGTTCGTTCGAGAGGATTTCGATGGCGAAGATATACGTACTGCACGAAAACAACGACTGGGTGGTTCCGCTGCGCGCGGCCTTTACCGAACGTGATCTGCCGTATGCGGAGTGGTACCTCGACCAGTGGGCGGTCGACTTGAGCGGCTTGCCCCCGCAGGGAGTTTTCTATAACCGAATGAGCGCATCGTCACATACGCGCGATCACCGATATTCGGCCGAACTCACTTCGACGGTACTTGCATGGCTCGAGCGCCATGGCCGAATTGTCGTCAACGACAGCCGCGCGCTCGACCTGGAAATAAGCAAGACGCGTCAGTACATGCAGCTTGCAGCCGAGGGCATTCCCGTACCGAAGACCGTAGCGGTCGTCGGCGAGCGCGCGTTACCGGATGCTTTGTCCGCATTTGCACAGGGACCAATAATCGTCAAACCGAATCGAAGCGGCAAGGGGCTCGGCGTGAGGTTGTATGAAACGGCGGAGCAGATCCTGCGCGCCGCTGAAGACGGCAAGCTGCCCGATGCGATCGACGGCACGCTGCTGATTCAGGAATACATGCGCGGAGAAACTGGACACATCTACCGCGCGGAGTTCGTCGGCGGTCGCTTCCTGTATTTGCTGAAAATTGATGCGACGGGCGGCTTTGAGCTATGTCCGTCGGATGCATGCGAGCTCGACACGTTCTGTCCGGCCGTGCCGGGCGGCAAGAAGTTCGAGATCGTCGACGGCGTCATCACATCGGATCAAATCGCGCGCTATCAGCGCTTCCTGCGCAACAACGGAATCGGAATTGCCGGTATCGAATTCGTCGTGCGTCCGAACGGCGAGCGCGTCGTCTACGACGTCAACACCAACACGAACTACAACGCCGAAGCCGAGCACGCGGCTGGCAAGAGTGGCATGGGCGCGATTGCCGATTATCTCGGTGATCGCCTAGCAGATAGTTCGACGCCATCGGAGCATGAACCGCACTGGATGGTTGGCGGCTGAACATATCGAACAACAGAGGCGCTGCCGTCGACTCCAGCCATTGTCCGCATCGGTTGATGGCTGCTTGTTCCGTATCAGCATCAAGAGAAGTGAGCGACTGACCTGTAATGCGGGGTCTTTAGGCAGGAGATTGACTTCGGTCAAATTCGTGCGTTCGCCGCCAACTAGCATCGCCTTGTGGGGCGGCACGCCCAGAAGGAGAACGTAATGTTCAAAGTCATTCTTGTTCCTATCGACGGCACGACGCAGTCGAATCGCGCGGTCAAGACTGCGGCCGCGCTTGCCACGGATCTCGGCGCGACGCTGATCGTCTTTCACGCGAGTCATACCTACCAATCGTTGTACTACCCGGATGGTGTCGGAATGAGTTGGCCGCCAAAGACGCAGTACGAGAAGGACGCATCAGCCGGTGCGGACAAGGTGTTAGGGAGTGCCAGCGCTTTGGCCAAAAAGTTAGGCGTGAAAGCCACTACGGCGCACTCATATAGCGATTCGCCGGCCGAAGCGATTGTCGCGATGGCCAAGAAATTCAAGGCCGATTTGATCGTGATGGCTTCTCACGGTCGAAGAGGACTCGACAAGCTCTTGCTCGGCAGCGAAACGCAAAAAGTGCTAGCGCATACAAAGCTGCCGGTGCTCGTAGTGCGTTGAAGCACCTTATCCGTAGGCTATGAACACGGGCAGACGTTTCCTCCATTTGGCGGTTTTAGGTTCGACCTGCCTATGGCTGGCTATCGCGAATGTCGCTGTTGCGCAGAGTCTTGATGGCCCGGTGCTGTTAGTAGCGTCACCCGATGTCGAGGGGCTTTATAGTCAAGCGGTAGTGATCGCGCTGCCGGTAGGCGGAAAGCAACACGTAGGCTTCATTGTCAATCGGCCTTCGAAGCACAAACTCGCGAGCGTATTTCCAAAACATGCCCCATCGAGGAAGGTGCTTGATCCCATTTACATGGGTGGTCCAGACTCTTTAGGGACGATTTTCGCTTTCGTGCGTACGAAGAGCCATGCACCTGCGGATTCAGTACGGCTCTTTGAAGACCTTTTTGTTACTTCTGCCCCGAAGGCGATTAAGGGCCTGATCGAACGAACACCCAACAAGGCTCGGTATGTCACTGGCTACATCAGTTGGTTCGAAGATGAGCTCGAAGGTGAAGTGGAGAGCGGCTTCTGGAGTGTCTCCGAGCCTCATGCAGAGTTGTTGTTCCGCAAAGACGTCAGCGCGCTGTGGGCCGAGCTGATCGCAAGAATGCCCCGTAAAGAACCCGTTTCACATCCGAGTGAACCCGTCGCACGCGGCTGCTGACCGAAGAGGCTGCGAAGCCAAACAAAAGTGGACGCGAACGCGTTTGACCTGGGTCAACAGAGCTTGCCATCCGGCTCGGATAATTTGCATCACGATGATCGATTAATGAAAGACTCCCAATGAGTCGCGATGCCGTGCCGTACTACGGTGAATGGCCGCTGGCAGTCATTTACACGCTCATCTTTGCGATCATTGCTTTTATCTTTTACCGCCCGAAGACCGGACGCGACTGGTGGACCCTTGGCGCTTTCACGGCCTTTCTAGCGGCACTGTTCGCCGAGATGTATGGATTTCCTCTGACGATTTATCTGCTGTCTGGTTGGCCTGGTCCGACACTGACCATTCATTGAATCCCTCCCGCATCGAAGTTGAACATGTGCTTGGGATGATGTTCGATTGGCGCGCGAACCCGCCTTTCGGGCTCTTCCAGATCGCAAGCACTGTGCTGATTGTCGGCGGCTTTATTCTTCTGGCAGCGGCATGGTCGGTACGGCACAAAGCGCAGCAGCGCGGGGAACTAGCGAAAACCGGCGTGTACGCGCGCTTACGTCATCCGGAGTACGCCGCGTTTGTCGTGATCATGATTGGCTTTCTATTGCAATGGCCGACGCTGATCACGCTGGCGATGTTTCCAATCCTGCTTATTCTCTATGTGCGTCTTGCGCGCAGCGAGGAACACGAAGCCTTGAAGCGGTTTGGAGAGTCTTACCGGCGCTACCAGGCTGAAACGCCCGCATTCTTTCCGCGCATTGCTCCGCGGGCGGTGAATGCATGAGTCTAAGTCGGCGAATCGCTATTCCGCCCGCAGCGATTCGACCGGATCGAGCAGCGACGCGCGCCGCGCGGGCAGAACACCGGCGAGCAAACCGATCACCGCAGACAGCGCAACGGCCAGCGCCGCATAGACCAGCGGCGTATGTACCGGCAGCGCGGGAAACACAGCGTGAACCAGCTGCGCCAGCCCGAAGCCAAGCGCCAGACCGGCAGCGCCGCCCAGCACGGCAAGCACCACGGCCTCACCGAGAAACAGAGCCAGGATCGAGCGTCGTTGCGCGCCGAGCGCGAGCATCAGGCCGACTTCGCTGGTGCGCTCAGCAACTGCGATCGTCATGATCGTCACGATGCCGACACCGCCCACCAAGAGGGAGATGCTGCCGAGCGCGCCGACGGCCATCGTCAGGATGTCAAGAATGTTGCCGAGCGTGCGCAGCATGTCTTCCTGCGTGGTGATCGTGAAGTCCTCGCGGCCGTGGCGTGCGGTGAGCACGCCTTTCGTCCGCTCGGCCATCATCGTTGCCGAAGCGCCTTCCTCGTACGACAGGTGGATCTCGGTGAGCCCGTCCTTGTTGAAGAGCTCGAGCGCGCGCGCCGCGGGAATGAATGCGGTGTCGTCCAGATCGATGCCGAGAAACTGTCCTTTCGACTCGAGCACACCCACCACGCGGAACCGCAGCGTTCCGATGCGCACGCGCGCTCCGAGCGGATTGGCGGTACCGAAGAGCTCGTCTTTCAGCTTGCTCCCGAGCACGACGAACGGCCGCGCACTCTCCCATTCTTCGTTCGGCAGAAACTGGCCGCTCTTCACGGTCATGTTGAATACCTGCAGCGCCGCCTGACTCACGCCGTAGATCGTCGTGCGTCGCAGTCGGCCGTTGCCTGCGACCTCGGAGTTGCCCCACACGGTCGGTGCGACGCCGATCACCTGTGGCAGCTTCTGCAGCGCGCGCGCATCGTCGAAGGTCAGCGGCCGCACTGCAGTCGGCAATCCGCTCGGCGGTCCGCCGGCGGTCTTTACTTTGCCCGGCGCCACCCCGACCACGTTGGTGCCGAACTGCGAAAACTCCGCCAGCACGAAACGGTGGATGCCTTCACCGATCGAGGTCAGCAAAATCACCGCGGCGATTCCGACCGCAATGCCGAGCAGCGTCAGGAAGCTGCGCATTCCTTGCGCGGTGATCGCGCGCAGTGCAAAGAAAATGGCGTCGCGCAGGATCATCGCTTCGCCAGCGCCAGCACGGGGTCGAGTCGGGCCGCACGGCGCGCCGGCAGCACGCAGAAAGTCAGCCCCGTGACGAGCGCCGTGCCTAATGCTGCCAGCACGGCCCATTCGGGCGGATACGCGGGCAAGGCGGGATACATCGCACGAATGATCGCCGCACCGGCCAGGCCGAGACCGTAGCCGAGCAACGCGCCGGCCGCGGACAGCATCGCCGCCTCGGCGAGAAACGCGTTGCGGATCGCCGCTGCCGTGGCGCCGAGCGCCTTCAGCAGTCCGATCTCAGCCGTGCGCTGCGCGACCGAGACCAACATCACGTTCATTACGAGAATGCCGGCCACCGCAAGACTGATCGCAGCGATGCCGGCAACGCCGTAGGTCAGCGTGCTGAGCAGGCGGTCGAAAGTCGCGAGCACGGCGTCCTGAGTGAGGACGGTGACATCCTCCTCGCCTTCGTGGCGCGTCTTGAGGATGTCGCGCGCCTGCTGCTTGGCGGTCTCGATCGCGTCGCGATTGCGCGCCTCGACCAGGATGCGAAACAGATTCGTCGTGTTGAACATCTGCTGCGCTATCGCGATCGGTACGAACGCCAGCTCGTCGGTGTTCATGCCGAGCCCGGTACCGCTCGTGCCCAGTACGCCGATCACGCGCAAACGCCGGTCGCCGATGCGCACGAACTGCCCAACCGCGGGCACGGCACCGAACAGCTCCGTCCGCAACTTCGCGCCGATCACAATCACCGGCGTGCCGCGACCCCAATCGTCTTGCGGCAGAAATGTGCCCTGTGCCATCTTGAACGAACGCACGTCCAGGTACTCGGCGGTCGTGCCGACGACGAGCGTTTCGCGCAGACGTCCGCCGGCACTGATCTCCGAGGTGCCAACCACCAACGGGGCCACGCGACGTGCGGCCGAGGCGCGCTGCACGGCGCGCGCATCTTCGACGGTCAGGTCGCGCGGGGTAGTCGTGATCGCGTTGGCCGGGTTGAAGCCGCCGGTTTGCGAACGCCCCGGAAGCACGATGACCAGATTGGTGCCGAGCGACGAGAACTCGTTGACCACGAAACGCCGCGCACCATCGCCGAGCGCGGTCAGCACGACAACCGCCGCCACTCCGATCGACATCGCGAGCATCAGCAACACCGTGCGCAGCCGGTTGCCGGCGGCCGCGCCGTACGCGTAACGGACAACATCGAACGGAAGCATTACGTCGTGGCCCTGGTGTCGTTCCGGATGGCGCCGTCTTGCATTTCAAGCCGGCGGCGCGCACGTGCGCCGAGCGTCGGATCGTGCGTCACGACGATAAGCGTCACGCCTCGCGCGTTCAGTTCTTCCAGCAGGCGCACGACTTCGACGCCGGTCGCACGATCGAGATTGCCGGTCGGTTCGTCGGCAAGGAGCAGCGCCGGCTGCATGATCGTGGCGCGCGCGATCGCTACGCGCTGGCGCTGCCCGCCCGACAGTTGATCGGGCCGGTGCTCGGCGCGGTCTGCAAGGCCGTAGTCTGCGAGCGCCTGTCGTACGCGCGCGTCGCGTTCCTTCGCGACGATGCCGGCCAGCATCATCGGCAGTGCGATGTTCTCCGTTGCGGTCAGGCGTGGCACCAGATGAAAACTCTGGAACACGAAGCCGATGCGTCGGCTGCGTACGCGCGCCTGCTCGTCGGGCGACAGCGTTGTGACATCGCGGCCTTCGAGCAAATAGCGGCCGGCGGTAGGGCGATCGAGCAGCCCAAGCAGGTTCAGCAGCGTGGACTTGCCTGACCCCGAAGGGCCCATTACCGCAACGTATTCACCGGGCTCGATGCGCAGCTCGAGCTCGTGCAGCGCGTGCACCTCGCTATCACCGAGATGGAACACGCGTTCGATACCCGACAGATCAATCAGCTCGCCATTGCCCGAAGTCGCCACGACGAGTTTGCCGCTACTTGACGGCGGCCTTGTCCGCGACCGCTTTGACACCGGCTTTCACGCCCGCGCGTTCGAGCGAGGTGACGACCTTGTCGCCTGCGGCCAGTCCATCGATCACTTCAGTGAATTCCCAGTTGGAAAGCCCGGTCTTCAATGCGCGTTCGACCAGCGTGCCGTCGGCGCCGAGCAGCAGCACGCGGCCGCCCTCGAGCAGCGCCGAGGTCGGTACGCGCAGCGTGTCGGCGCGCGTTTCGAGCACGATTTCGACATCGGCGCTGTAGCCGACCAGCAGCCGGCCGATCTTCGACGCGTCATCGAACGTCGCCTCGACGTCGACTGTGCGCGCCTGTTTTTCGACCGCTGTCACGTACGACGCCACACGCCTGACCTTGCCGGAGAATGACTGCGCAGGCAGCGCGTCGAGTGTGATGCGCACGCTTTGACCTTCACGGATCTTGGGCGCGTCGACTTCGTCCATCGGTGCCTTCACGTACAGACACGACTCATCGATCAGATCGATCGCCGGCGGCGTGGGCACCCCTGGTGGCGACGGCGTCGAGTACTCGCCAACCTCGCCAACGATCTTGGCCACGGTGCCGTCGAACGGCGCTATCAGCACCGTCCGACCCTTCTGCGTGCGCGAGAGCCTGATGTTCGCTTCGGCCTGCAAGACGTCGGCGCGCGCAGTAGCGCAGGCAGCGACCTTCGCATCGGCCGCCGAGCGCGCGCTGTCGATCGCGTTCGCCGAGACGAAACCGCGTGTGTGCAACTCGGTTTGCCGCTTGACTTCGCGCTCGGCGCTATCGGCGACTGTGCACGCCTCGACGACGCGCTTGCGAGCGGTCTCGGCCTGCGCGCCTGCAAGCTTCTCCTGCGCCTGGATGTCGTCGCTCCACAGCTGCATTAGCAACTGGCCCTTCTTGACGCGGTCACCCTCCTTGACGGCCAGCACTTCGATGCGGCCGCCGATGATCGGCGATAACTTGGTGCGCTGACACGCTTCGACCGTACCTGCGCGCGTATTGGCAATCGTCGCTTCGACCTTGCCACGTCCGACTTCGGTCAGAACGACCGCGATCGGCGTCGGGCGGCTGATCCACCACACCGCTGCAGCGACGACCGCAATCGCAATCAGCACGATGAGTGCTCGGCGCAGCCAGCGCGCTTGCGTCAGTGAAGCCATGTGCATCGCCAATCCGCAATCGAGAATGAACGCAGATTAGCGGACGATGACTGCGCTTCTGTTGACAAGTGTCGGGGATCGTGATCGTTCTTGATGTGCGTCAAGACCTTTGATCAGCAGACGCGCAAGCTGCGCACTATCACGACATTTTTCAACGAACCATAAAGGTGAGGTCATGAACGTGACGAAACTGACAGCGCTTGTGGCCGGTGCGGTGCTCGCAGCGACCATTGGCAGCAGCGCTGTCGCACAGCAAGGGCCTGGCTATGGCGCAGGGCCGGGTTACGGTCCGGGTTACGGCCATGGACCCGGGATGATGGGGGGTGGCGGCCCCGGAGACGGCTATGGCCGCGGCATGATGGGTGGGTACGGACAGGGCAGGCGGTTACGGTGCTGGCGCTGGCCTTTCTGCACTGAATCTCACTGACGAACAGCGCGAGAAAATCGCGAAGATCCAGGAAGAGAACCGCAGCAAGAACTGGAACACGATGGGCCAGGTGCGCGGCGAAATGTTCAAGCTTCGCCAGATGTATTTCGGCGACAAGCTCGACTCGAACGCGATCTCCGAGCAGCAGCGCAAAGTCGACGAGTTGAGGCGGCAGATGCTCAAGTCGCAGGTCGAAACGCGCAATCAGGTTGCCGCATACTCACTCCCGAGCAGCGGCAGCAGTTCCGCACGTTCGGTCCATGGTGGGCGCCTGAAACAACGGAGTAGCGTGGCTGCGCGCCGCAATGCGCGCGCCGGTGCGCGAACGAGGGAGACGAGTTTCTAGCTTGCGATAGCGGCTGACGCCTAGGTCCGAACCGGCAGTCCCGCGTCGTCCATTCTCGCCGCGCAATTACTCGGGCTCATTGTCTAACCTCGGCCGCGTCAGTACGGGCCAGTACTGCACGGCGTATAGCCCGAACGCCGCGGCCCATAGCATCCCCGACAGCTGGATGGTCGCAAGATAGAGTCCGGGAACCAGGGCGGCGCCCATCACGCGAACGATGGCTGCGGCCTGCACGAGCCCATACGACGTAATCTCGTATCCACCTGCTTGCAAGGGCCGTCCGGTATGGCCACGGGCGGTGCGGGTCATCATGCCGAGGGTCAAACTACCAATTCCACCGACCGTCAGCGCATGAACGGCCAGCGACTCCGCCAGCAGATCGAGTTCGGCCACACCGCGCAGCGCTAGGTGCAGCACGATCCATGCATAGGCCGCATGCAGTATCCACACCAGCGGTGTAGCGCCGGTGCGCCAAGGTCGCCAAAGGTAGAGGCGAGCGGCGTGCGCGAGCGCGCCGATTATTAGGATCGTGGCGGTGAGTCCTGAAGCAGCTGCAAAGCGTCCGAGACGAACAACAAAATGACCGTGCCGAGCGCGATCCTTTCCACCAGCGGATGACGCGTTGCGCCCGCTGCGGGGATCGCGTTATTTGTGAACATCGGGATCACGCGTCCGCCCATCAACACCATGATGAACAGCACGGCGTCTAACGTCAGCTGCAAGCTGAGGTGTGCGGAAAGCTCGATGCGTTGTTGAAGACCCGCGTGTACCGCCAGTGTGAGTACTCCCAGAAGCACTAAGAGTGCAACGAAGAAATAGTTGCGGGTATTGCGCGCTCTAACCAATGGAATACCTATGGCGACCGCGACCGCGACGGGAAAGGACGCGTTCACTACCGCTGCAGCGACCTCGAAGGGGGTCAGAACCAGAACTCTGCCGCAAACCCAGAGGGCCACCAAAGCCATCAAGGGCATGCCACTAACGGTCAGCTCGTGCGTCCAATTGCGTACCGCGGTCAGCAGAAAACCGGCAATGATGGCCGTCGTGTATCCGAACAGCATTTCGTGCGCATGCGCGGCGGCGCCGCGCAAATACGCCACAGGTATCCAACCCGAATATTGAGCGACCCACAGGAGCACGCTGAATGCGCTGAAAATGCTGGCGAGCAGATAAAAAGGCCGAAACCCAACACTCCAGAGTGAGTAGCGCATCCCAAGCCCAGCCACAGTCGAGGATCGACCCGGCACGGCCTCAGCCCGAGCACAACTGCGTGTGTAGAGTTAGGCGCTCGATCTCCAGGCGCAGTTCGCTGTAGCGCGCATCGACCTCGGTTCCGAATAACGGATCGGGTCCGGCGGGAATGGCGCTCACCGCTGTCCAGTCTTCGGGTGTCAGAAGCTCCACGGCGCGCGGAATGACCTGCCGCTCCTCTGTCGCAAGGTGATGTCGGTAGTACACCAGGTAGGTGGCGACCGCGGCTCGCAAGGTTGCACGTTCAATCACAGCGCCGGCGATCATCTGGTTTAAGCAATTGAGGAGCTTCTCGCCTGCATCGGCGATCACGGCGTGTTCCTGAATGAGCCGCGCGAGCTCTAGCTGCAACTGCGGATCGCGCAGCACGAGGCGCATGAACGCCACGTCCTCGCGCGGGTGATGGAAGCGGTCAGGATAATGACGCAGGTAGTGGACAGCTACGCGCAACAGCTCATAGTTCAGGGGCCGGCCTGCATGAAACGCATCGACCTGCTGCTCGACTAGATCCAACAGGCGCGCAAAGTTGCGATGGTCCGCGTGCCACCTTGACAGCGGTTCTGCAAGTGCACGATCCGCGCGAATACCTCGCGTCGTACGTTCTACATTCACAATGCCCTCGCTCGAGGCCACCTCCACGAGCATTGTGAGCGCGCCGGCAGCAGAGGACTTGACCGCCGTCAACCGACCTGACTTGATAGGTTCAACTTAGATCGCGGGCATGCATGCGGCGCAGCGGCGCTGCTTCGCCCGCGTTTAGTGCCAACACAGCTCGATGCGTTCAGTCGAAGTAATACCTACCAATCACCCAGAAGATATTGGCGCTGTATTGCGGAAACGCGTAGACGCCGTTCAGATACGACGTCGACGTGTTGAGCGCTGCCGGTGGCGGTGGAGCGAGATATTGATAGTTGTCATATTGGTCGTCGTTCCAATCGTATTTCTGGTAGGTGTAGCCGCCTGAGAATCCCCAGTTCTTATTGAGCCGGTAGTCGGCGCGCAAGTTAAAGGACGTTTGCTTGTACGAGTCGTAGTTGTTGATCGGCAGCGGGTTGCCGACCTCGGCCGTAATATCGGCGTCGCCATTGTTGCGCGAGTACGTCAGGGATGACGTTAGCTTCAGCTTCTCGCTGAACGGGTACGTCAACGCAGCGCCGAGCAGCCAGCTGTCATCGTTGTTGCTGGAGTTCCAGTTATAGGCGTTCGGGAACGGCGCCTGGTTCGGATCAAAGCACGCTGGGCCCGTGGCGGCTGCGCCGACGCCGCCACATGCGCCGGCGTTGATGTAACGGTGGCGGGCGTTCAGTTCAACCTTTTCATAGTCGCCAAACACAGAGCCGCGCCAGCTGCGTGGATCGCCAAACCCCAATGTGGCAAAAATGCCGTAACGCTTGTCGTCGGTTCGGCCAAGCACCGTGTCGTCGTAGTCGTTGTCCTGCCAGGTGAATTCAAGGCCGACATCGACCATTTGCGCAACACTGGTGTCGAAAGTGATCTTCAGCAAATTCTGGTCGCGGTCCTGCTTGTCGAACTGCCTGACGAAGCGCTCGAGGAAATAAGGGTCAGCAGCACTGATGCCGGCGGTTTCAAGCAGATAGTCGGACCTGCGTTGCGAGTACGCGTATTTCGCCCTAAGCGTGCTCTCCGGGATCATGTGGGTTGTCCATTCGACGAAGACCGTGTTGGTCTTTGTGTTGTCGTAGTGCGTCCCCTCTTCGTCGATGTCCCAATAGTCCCAGCCAAAGCCGAAGCGGTTCTGCGGATTCAGTCGCCAGTACGCGTTGAAGCCAAAGTTGTTCTTGTCATAGTCGTACGGTTCCGACGTACACGGCACCGAGGGCTTGGTCAGCGAAGGCGCGGAGAAGTCAGTGCAGTTCAGCGCGGTCGATGCAAACACCAAGTGAGTCGAATCGCTTTCCTGCTTGTGGAAGTTGTAATAGACCTTTGTGTCCCAGCCACGCTGCGGATTCGCGGTCCACGCTAATGAGATGGTCGTGTTTTTTTGATCACCATTGAACACCGTCGTATTGGCTGTGATCGGCACAAAGACCCCGCCCGTGTGCAACATCTGTTGCAGCAACGGGATGTCGTTTTCAGTCGTACTGTAGGTAAAGCGTGTCGAGAGCTGGGAGTTCCACGCCAGATTACGTATGACGCCGTTGCCGCTGATCTTGAAGTAATCGTTGTCAGCTGCCTGCGTGGTCGTATCCTGGCCTCGGTTAAAGAACGGGTTGGTCCAGCTGAACGTTTCGTTCTCGTTTTCGAATTTGCTCCACAGCGCCTGGATCGAACCGACGATGTCACGCGACGCGTAACCCCCTTCAAAACTCAGATTATTCGTCTTGAAATCGATCGGAGCGGCCAGATCGACGAATCCGTTTCCAGGGCTGACGCCGTTGGATGCAGCGAATAGGTAATTTCCTTCCTTCTTAACCTGATTGAAGTCGGTCCGCACATACCAAGGCGATAAAGCGTTCCATTCGAAACCGAAGCCATTGTCCCTGCGCTCAACACTCGCGTCCCAGGGGGTCCATGGCGGCACACTGGTGTTGGCTAGCACCCCCGGCCCCGTCGGCCCGAATGGCGCTGTCATATTGGTCGATCCGGGATTCACATACGGACTGCGCGTGGACGGTCCGAAACCGTAGTTGTGCGTCAGCCAGTTCCCGTACACGTAGTAGTTGAATGCGTCATAACGCTTGCCGGAAATGGCGACAAACATGTCGTCGCGACCGATGTTCTCGCCATATCCGTCAAGTCGGTACGAGTTACTGCGTCCTCTGATTCCGAAATATCCGGCTGCACCGTCCGACAGGTCCTGATATTCCTCGAGTTTGGCGCGATCCCTGGTGTCCTTGTCGTCAGTAACGATGCCGCCCAGTCCGACGTTACCTTCCCATTTGAAATCGCCTTGCGCCAAAGCCGCCGGAGCAATGAACAGATTCGCGATCAACACAGCGATAAGCTTGCGGTTCATTCTTCTCTCCCTAGCGGATCAGGAACCTGCCGCGATTACCCGGCGCATTGCTGCCGTGGATTGCGTTATGGCAGTTGAGGCAGGAGCGAGCGATAAAGCGCGTGTTCGCGTTGCCTTGTGGCGGCCACGCGTTGTTACCTTGGTAGATCGTGCCTGGATGGCGCGACCAGTCGTGACAATCCTGACAAAGGTTCGGCACCTTCTCGCTGAGCAGCTTGGTGTGAACGGAGCCGTGCGGCGTATGACACGACAGGCAGTTTTCCTGTACCGCGGGATGCGAGAACACGTACGGGCCGCGCTTTTCGGTATGGCATGAAAGGCACTGATCGTTAACGGTCTCGTTTTTCAGCATCACATGCGTCAGCGCACCGTGCGGGTTATGACAGCTGGAACAGGTCACCTTGCCTTCGATGATCGGATGGTGCGACTGCTTCAGAATCGCCGCGCGGATCGGCGCATGACACGAATTGCACGTCTCGTATTCAAGCTGCCGCTGCGTCGTGGTAAACGGGCCGATCTTCGGTCCGGTGGTTTTCAGCGAGGCTTTCTGGCCTTCGCCTACAGGCCCATGCACGCTATGACACGAGTTGCAGCTGACTTCGTTTAACGCGTGCTTGCCCGAGCCCCAGAACGTCAACTGGCGATTCGGCTGATGACACGTGAGGCAGACCGCACTTTCGGCCGTCGCATTGACCCGGTTGCCGAACAGCATCGCCGGCTTCGCCTTCGTCGGGTCTTGCAGGTGCGGACCGACATCTCCGTGACACGAAGAGCACTCGGAGCCGATCGCTGCGGGAGAGCCTTTTGCGCCTTTGGCCCCGTGCGGCCCTGCAAGGAACGCGCTGACGTAGTCCTGGTGGCAGCCTGCGCACACCTGGCTCTGAGCGGTCGCCGGGCTTTGACCGGTCGCGGGCTGAGCGGCCGCGATCGGGCTGTATAGCGTGGAAACGGCCGCCGTAGTGATGACGGATACCAGGGTGATGACAGCCACCACGGTCCTTACTCGCATCGACGCCTCCCCAGACGAAATCGAATCGCGGCTCGGTGAGTTCAACTCCGCGGCCGGAGAGGGCTCTCGCCGGCATATCGGCGAAAAGTAGGCAGGGTGGTGGGCAGCGTCAACCGGACCTAGAGCGATTGATTGCTATAGATCAAGAATCCATCCGTTAACGGGAACCTGAGCAATCCGGTTAGTTAATTTGGCAACAAGCGGCCGTTGCCGCTACAGGATCCGCGAGTATTGGCGGGCGCGCTGATCTTGACCCAGATAGCGGTCGAAGTTCATTGCCACTGCGCGCACCAGCAGTCTCCCGGTGGGGGTCACGGTGAGCCATTCGGCGGTGTCCTCGACCAGTCCCGCTTCGAGAAGCGGCGCCATCGAAGACAGCTCGCGGCGGAAGTACTCGTCGAACTTGATCAGATGCGCGGTTTCGATCGCCTCCTTAGAGACCTCGAAATGACACATCAGGGCCATGATGACCGAACGGCGCACCAGATCGTCGCGATCGAGTTGCAAGCCGCGCGCTGTTGCACCGAGCCCATTGTTGACGCGGTCGTAGTACTCCGGCAGTTCGCGCACGTTCTGCGCATAGGTCGGGCCGATTTTGCTGATGGCCGACACGCCCAGTCCGATCAGATCGCAATCGGGGCGCGTGCTGTAGCCCTGAAAATTGCGATGCAGGCGCCCTTGGAGTTGCGCGCGCGCCAGATCGTCGCTGGCTTTCGCAAAGTGATCCATCCCGATGTACTGGTACCCAGCTCCCGTCAGGCGGGTGATGGCGTCGAGCATGATGTGCAGCTTCTCTTGCGGCGCCGGCAATGCGGCAACGTCGATACGACGTTGAGGCTTGAAGCGCTCGGGCAAGTGCGCGTAATGGTAGAGCGCAATCCGCTCCGGGCTGAGTACGAGCACCTTGTCGAGGGTTTCGGCAAACGTAGCCCGTGTCTGGTGGGGCAGCCCATAGATCAGGTCCAGATTGATCGACCTGAAGCCGGCGTTACGGGCGGCCTCGATCGTCAGCTGGGTAATCTCGAAGCTCTGCAGGCGGTTGACGGCCTTCTGCACCTGCGGATCGAAGTCCTGGACACCGATCGATAGCCGGTTGAACCCCAGTGCACCGAGCACGCGTACCTTGTCGGGTCCAGTCCCCCGTGGATCGACTTCGATGCCGGCCTCTGCATTCGCCGTTAGCGGGAATCGCCGCGTGATGATCGCCATCAGGCGTCGCAACTGATCGTTATCGAGAAATGTCGGCGAACCGCCCCCGATGTGCAGTTGTTCGATCGAGCGTCCACCGCTCACGCGGTCGGCGACCATTGCGGCCTCGCGCTCGAGCGCATCCAGATATTCAGCCGCCTTGGTATGGTCCTTCGTGATCACCTTGTTGCAGGCGCAGTAGTAACAGACCGTGTTGCAGAACGGAATATGGACATACAGCGACAGCGGTGCCGCGGTGGAAAGATCGCCGCGTTTGCCCAGCCATGCAGCAAACGTCGGCGCATCGAACGCCTCGACGAACCGATCGGCGGTCGGGTACGACGTATATCGCGGTCCCGGGATGTCGAAGCGGCGTAGCAGCGAAGCGTCTGGAAGTTTCACCTGGCTTGTCGATCAATAGGGTTCGGCTTGCACATCTCGCTCGATCCTGCCGCGAGCCCCGTGTCACACTGGTTGGTATTATTCGATCGTTGACGTTTGACAGTTTGACGCCGGTCAAGCGAAGACCACGACTGCTTATGCATTGCTAGGCGCCTGGCGGCCGCGTTTGGCACGGTAGATCTATCGATGAACGCTCCGGTCCTTTCAGTCAGCCATTTAAAGATCGCGTGTGCCAGCTGCAACATGCGCGAGCTGTGTTTGCCATTCGGGCTATCGTCAGGCGACCTCGAGCGGCTCGAAGCATTGGTCTCGACAAGAAAGAAGATCCGGCGCGGCGACAGTCTGTTTCGTGCCGGAGACAAGTTCAAATCGCTTTACGCGGTGCGAGTCGGCTTCCTGAAAAGCACCGTTGTCTCGCCCGACGGCCGCGAACAGGTGACCGGCTTTCACATGGCCGGCGAGCTGGTCGGATTGGACGGCATCAGCAGCGAGGCGCATACGTGCGAAACGGTGGCACTCGAAGATACGGACGTTTGCGTGATTCCATACGAGCGGTTGGAGGAAGTCGCCTCGTCGGTACCGACTCTTCGCAATCACTTTCATAAGGTGATGAGCCGCGAAATCGTGCGCGAGCACGGCGTCATGCTGCTGTTGGGAACGATGCACGCCGAAGAGCGGCTATCGGCTTTCTTGCTCAACCTCTCGCAGCGTTTTGAAGCGCGCGGGTATTCTCGCAGCGACTTTGTGCTGCGCATGACGCGAGCCGAAATCGGCAGCTATCTCGGCCTCAAGCTCGAAACCGTCAGCCGAGCCTTGTCGCGTTTCGCGCAGGATGGCTTGATCGATGTCAACCAGAAGCGTATCCAGATCACCGATCCCGACGGACTGCGTGCGATTGTTGCGGGCCACGTCGCGTGTGATAAATAGACATAGCGCGCGCGTTAAGCCGTTGCCGCTCCCGTCAATACGAGTTTCGTTCGCACGACCGATGGGTCTTCGCTGGCAGTGATTTCGAAACCGAGATCGCGTGCAAGCGCCAGCATTCGCGTGTTCGTCGCCAGCACGTCACCGACCAGCTCGCCGATGTTTCGCTCGCGGCAGTAGCCGATCACCTTCTTCATCAGAACGGCGCCGAGGCCTTGGCCTTTGACGTCGGAGCGAATCAGAATGGCGAATTCGGCGCGGGCGCCGTCAGGGTCCGAGATGGCGCGCACGACGCCCAGTGTCTCGTTCTCAACGTTGGCCGACGCGGTGGCAATGAATGCCATTTCGCGGTCGTAGTCGATCTGCGTGAACCGTGCCAGCTGCGAATGCGCAAAGGCGCGCACAACGTGAAAAAACCGCAGCTGCAAGTCCGGCGGTTCGACTGCGGCGAGAAACCGCGCGTGTTGCGGTTCATCCTCCGGGCGGATCGGCCGCAGAACGATTTGTCGCCCGTGGAATTCGACCTGCTCTTCGAGCTCGTGCGGATAAGGACGAATCGCGAGTCGCGCTACTCCGGATTGCTCCGCTCGCGCGACCCGCACGCGCGCATCAAGCGCGATGACCCCCTGTTCGTCGACCAGCAGCGGATTGATATCGAGCTCCACGACTTCCGGCAGGTCGGTGACCAGCTGCGACACCCGTGTCAATGTGAGATACAGCGCCTGGCGATCGGCAGGCGGTCGATCGCGGTACCCCTCGAGCAGCCGCGCGATGCGCGTGTGCGATACCAGCTCTTTGGCGAGTGCCAGATTCAGTGGTGGCAGACCGACTGCCCGGTCGCCGATCACTTCCACTGCGACCCCGCCTTGGCCAAAAAGAATGACCGGACCGAACGTCGCGTCGACCGTGGCGCCGACGATCGTTTCGACCGCGCGCGGCCGACGCACCATTTGCTGCACACTGAAGCCGACCAGTTCCGCATTCGGCGCGTGCTCGCGTAAGCGCCTCGCCATGGCTTCTGCCGCGTCATGCACTTCCGCCGTGCTCGACAAACCGAGCGCGACACCGCCAACGTCCGACTTATGCGTCACTTGCGGGGAAATAATCTTCAATGCCACCGGAAATCCGATCTGCTCAGCGATACGCGCTGCATCGGCTGCATCCGAAGCGACGACGGTTTGCACCACCGGTATGCCGTACGCCGAAAGCACGCGCTTTGCTTCCGGTTCGCTGAGCAATTCGCGTCCTTGCGTCAACGCTTGGTGAATGACAGTGCGCGCTGCGGCGATGTCGGGTGCCGAGGCGGTCGTCGCACCGGGGATTTGCATCAGCGATTCCTGGTTGCGGCGGTAGTTGACGAGCTGCAGGAAAGCCGCGACGGCGCGCTCGGGCGTGGCATAACTCGGTATCCCAGCAGCTTCAAACACGTCTCGCGCTTCATCGAGTCCGTCTCCGCCCAGCCAGCATGCGAGCACGCGCGCGCCCGTCGATGTTGGAGCGCAGGCGGATGCGCACGCACGTGCAATCTCGACGGCAGGCACGATCGCCGTGGGAACGTGCATGAACAGGACGACGTCCGCTCCCGGCTCGTCGAGCAGTACGTCAAGCGTGGACGCGTAGCGCTGTGCTGGCGCATCGCCGATGATGTCAACCGGGTTGCCGTGCGACCAGGTGGAAGGGAGCAACTGGTCGAGCCGCTTCGTCGTTTCTGTCGACAGCGCGGCGAGTTTTCCTCCGCCGAGCACAAGCGCGTCGGTCGCCATCACGCCGGGGCCGCCGCCGTTCGTCATGATCGCGAGGCGGTCGCCGGCAACCGATCGCGCGCGGCCAAGCGTTTCGACCGCATCGAACAGCTCGAGAATCGTGTCCACGCGCAGCATGCCCGCGCGCCTGATCGCGGCGTCGTACACGGCGTCCGATCCCGCGAGCGCACCCGTGTGCGAGGCAGCGGCGCGCGCGCCTTCCGCCACGCGTCCGGCCTTGACCACGAGCACCGGCTTGTTGCGCGCGGCCGCTCTGGCGGCCGACATGAACTTGCGCGCTCCGCGGATCGATTCGATGTAGAGAAGGATGGCGCGGGTTGCCGGGTCGCTGGCGAGGTAATCGAGCACATCACCGAAATCGACATCGGCGGCATCGCCGAGCGAAACGAAATGTGAGAACCCAATGCCGCGCGAGTGCGCCCAGTCGAGGACCGCAGTGGTGAGCCCGCCCGACTGTGAAACGAAGGCGAGTTGTCCGGCTGGTGCCGACGTGTGAGCGAAGCTGGCATTGATGCCGAGTCCTGGAACAAGCAGCCCGACGCAATTCGGCCCCAGGATGCGCAGCAGATGCGGACGCGACGCCTCGAGCATCGCCTGCGTGAGGGTCTTGTCCTGGCTGTCGATCGCTGCGGCCAGGCCTGCAGTGAGCACGACTGCGGCGCGCGTTCCGCGCGCGCCAAGCGCACTGATGATGCCCGGGACAGTCGATGGGGGCGTTGCAATGACGGCGAGATCGGGTGTTTCAGGCAGCGTTGCCGCGTCGCGGAAAGCGCGGCGTCCGGCAACGTCCGCATGGCGCAGATTGACAGGATAGATCGGCCCTGCAAACCCTCCCGCAATCAAATTTCGCAGCACGGTGGCACCGACGCTGCCCGCACGGTCGGAGGCGCCGAACACAGCGATCGACTTGGGACGAAACAGATATTCCAGATTGCGAATTGTCATCGGAGAATGCTACCGAGCGCAGGTCGATGGCGCCGCGTTACGCGTCGCGCAGACATAGCAACGCAGCCGACCTCAGCACGACTAACGCGGCGGTTGCAAGCGCGCGACACGTAGCGGTGCTTCGCGCGGTGCCTAATACGACGCCAGGTGTTTCAACGCACGACCAACACTGGGAGCTTTGTGAGTGCGAGTACCTTTTGTGTCTCGCTACCGAGCAGCAACTTCTGGAGTCCCTGGCGGCCGTGGGATGCTATTACGATCAGATCGGCTTTCGCCTTCGTAGCAGCCGCGACAATCGCTTCAGCCGGGGAGTCGTTGTAGACGTACACCGTGGCCACCTTGACGGCCTTCCTTTCAACTTTCGATTTCGCGTTCGCAAGAAGGTCGTCGGCGAACTTTGCAGATTCCGCCAAATACTCTTTCTCGGGGGGCCAAGCAAAGACAGCACCCTCGGGATAGTAGGGCGATCGGAACTTAGGAAGCGCGTGAAACAGCGTCAGTGTCGCGCCAAACCGATTGGCCAGACCAGCCGCCGCCTGCACCGCGCGATTCGAGGTCGGCGTGCCGTCAGTCGGAACAAGAATGCGTTGGAACATTGCTTTTACTGTGCCCTGAGCCAAAGCCTGCAAAGACGATCCTAGAGTCGGTCGGGAAAGTAACGTTGACAGAAATCAAACTTTGACCGTGAGGGTCTTTCTCGACTCACAATTCAAACCATGCTCGCGATGCAATTGCCGGCTGCCAGCCACAAGCTACTTCCAGCCGATCTTCCGATTCCCGTTCCTGCTGCGAACGAAGTGCTCCTCGAGGTGCGGGCGTGCGGCGTGTGCCGCACTGATCTTCATATCGTCGATGGCGAGTTGCCCCTTATACGCACGCCGCTCGTTCCCGGCCACGAGATCGTCGGTGTCGTCGTTGCCAATGGCGATGGCGCTCAACGGTTTCCAATCGGAGCGCGCATCGGTGTCCCGTGGCTCGGGGGCACGTGCGGCAGCTGCCTATATTGTGCTGACGCTCGCGAGAATCTCTGCGAGCAAGCGGTTTTCACTGGCTACCACCGGGATGGAGGCTACGCCGAATATGCGGTGGCCGATGAGCGTTATTGCTTTGCGCTTCCCGACCGTTACGACGATCTGCACGCTGCGCCGCTGCTATGCGCGGGATTGATCGGCTATCGGGCGTATGCGATGGCTGATAGCCATGCGGGCAGCCGGATAGGTTTGTACGGGTTCGGCGCGGCGGCGCACATCGTTGCGCAAACAGCAGTTGCGCAAGGCCGCAGCGTTTATGCGTTTACGCGCCCCGGCGATCGTCGCTCGCAGCAGTTTGCGTGTGACCTCGGCGCAACATGGGCCGGCGACTCGACGATGCAACCCCCGGTTCACCTCGACGCCGCCTTGCTGTTTGCTCCAGTAGGCGCGCTGATACCTTTGGCTTTGCGGGCAGTGCGGAAGGGCGGCGTAGTTGTTTGTGCCGGTATACATATGAGCGACATACCTGCGTTCCCCTACTCGCTGCTTTGGGGTGAGCGTGTCGTGCGTTCGGTTGCCAATTTGACGCGCGCCGACGGCGAAGCGTTTCTTGCGCTGGCCGCGCAATACCCGATCCGGCTACACGCGACACCGTTCGCGCTTGACGCGGCCAACGAGGCCCTCGATGCGCTGCGCGCCGGCGCCTTCGATGGAGCGGCCGTTCTTTTGCCCGCGCACTGATCGTCATCGTTATCGGAGGCCATCGACGCCATTCGATCACGTCGGTTGACGAAGATCCCGAGCAAGCGCCGATCACGAAAACTGTTGACGAGCGTCAACTGCACCGAAGCTGGCCGCTCCTACAGTTGGTATTGGGCTTCGGAGGGGGATTCCAATGTCACGCATTGCAAGTGGGACGTGCGCTGCGTTGGGCAACAAGCCCGCGACAGCCCCTGTAGCCGCGCGGACGGTCGCCGGATTCAGTCCCGCCATGTGGCAATTAGTCGCACCCGCTCGGCGCCGAAAACGCGATTCGGCGGGACAGTGGCAAATACAATTTTCGTGAAGGCACTTTCTCGGCCTCCGATGACACATTCCAGCGCTCTACTGTTCGCAGACGTTCGTAGTGCGGCCAGAGCCGATCGCTTCGCTAGTCTCCTATTGCGACCTCAAGGCGCACTGCGACACGTGCTGCTTGCGCGATTTGTGCCTGCCGACTGGCTTGGAGCCGGAAGCGACGCGCCTGTTGGACCGCATCGTTACAAACCGCGCGCGCGTGAAGCGGCGCGACAGCCTCTACCGACCCGGCGATCCGTTCAGCGCGGTGTATGCGATTCGATTGGGAACCTTTAAGACGTTGATGCTCGCTGAAGATGGGCGAGAGCAGATTACAGGCTGCTACATGGGTGGCGACATCATCGGGTTAGACGGCATCGGCGATCACCGTCATATCTCCGGCGCGGTCGCGCTCGAGGACAGCGAGGTCTGCGTACTGCCCTTCGAGCAGCTCGACAAACTGGCCTACAAGGTGCCGGCGCTCGGACGCAATCTCTATCGCTGCATCTCGAGGGATCTTTGCCGGGGCCAGGACATGATGTTTCTGCTGGGTAGCATGCGAGCAGAACAACGGCTTGCGGTGTTCTTGCTCAACCTTGCGAGCCGCTACCAGGCGCGCGGCTATTCAGGCAGTGAATTCGTATTGCGCATGACGCGCGAAGAAATTGCGAGCTTGCTGGGATTGAAGCTAGAGACCGTCAGTCGACAGTTCTCACACTTGCAGGAAGACGGTCTGATACAGGTGCAAGGGCGCACGGTCAAGCTGCTCGACTCCGCGGCGCTAAAGCGAATGGTAGGCAAGCACACTGAGCCGCAAGTGTTGACCTAAGTCAAGAGCCTGCCTCCGCGCCACCTTAAGCTGAAAAGATGGCAGACAAATTCGGTGGGCAGGGTGGATCGCGCGAGCAAGACGGCCCTGGGTTTTGGCGCCGCCTTTGGAGGCCGAGCACGAGATGGCCGGTCCTGGCATTACTGATCGCCGGCCTCCTCATCGGTGCTGGTGCGACGATAGGCACTCAGGTCATGGTCGCTGCAACCGGTACCGACGCGTTCTGCGGCGGTGCCTGCCATTCGATGCAATGGGTCGCGAAGGAACATGCGCAGAGCACCCACTCTGCCAACCGCACCGGAGTTCGTGCCGGCTGCCACGACTGTCACATCCCGCACGACTATCCGGAGGTGCTTTGGTACAAGACGAAGGCCGGCATTCGCGACGTGATCCAGGAAGCGCGCGGTGTTATCGATACCGAGCAAAAGTTCAACCGAGAGCGCTTGCGGCTTGCCCAGTCAGTCTGGTCCGAATACAAACGCAACGACTCGAAGCCTTGTCAGCATTGCCATGTGTTCGACGCGCAAATCCTGTCTCAGCAGAAAGAGTTTGTGCGACCGATGCACCAGCAGTTTCTGTCGAAGGAGGCGACTTGCATCGATTGCCATAAGGGGATCGCCCATACGGCACCCACCGAATGACCGTGCGTCAGTTTCTCGCCGGGCGTTTGGCGAGTTTGCGCTGCCGGGTACGGCGGTGCATCGAAAGCGCGCGCGCTGTGGCCGAGATGTTGCCGCTGCACTCGAGCGCAAGAGCAGTTGGTCAAATGCTTCCCATCAAGCACGTTACCCGGTGCAGGTGAAAACTGGTTTGGGTCGCCGTCAGCGACGCTCTTGAGGCGCGTTTTGACACGTCGATCAGGGCCCAATGGAAATCCGCAAGTCCGCCTTGGTTGCGCGTTCAGCAGTCGAAACTTTCGACCTGATCGAAGCCGCCGAGCACTATCCGTTGTTCTTGCCGTGGTGTGCTGATGCTCAGATCCTTGAGCGCAGCGCCAAAGAGGTTTCCGCACGACTCACGATTGATTTTCACGGCATCCGCTTCGCGCTGACCACCCGAAACCCGAAACAGCGTCCCCGCTGGATGAAGGTGCATTTGCAGCAAGGACCGTTTCGCCGCTTCGAAGGCGAGTGGCGGCTGACGGAAATCGCCGCGGACGCGTGCAGGATCGACTTTGACTTGCGCTACGAATGGGGCGGGGGACTCACCGGCTTTCTCGCGCGCCCCATTTTCAACGACATAGCGAACACGATGGTGGATGCGTTTGCGCGCCGCGCAGAACAAGGAGTGGACCGATGAACGAACTGGGTATTGTCGAGGCATTGCGCGCCTCGCGGCTTGCCGCCGAACTGTCTGACGCACAAGTGCGCTTGCTGGCCGAGCATCTTGCATTCCGCGATCTGCAGTCCGACGAGATACTGGTGGCGGAAGGGAAGTCGGACGATCATCTATACGTGATCGTCCACGGTGCGCTCGGAGTTGTCCGCAGCGCCGGCACATCCGAGAGCGTCACGCTGTTCGCCCTGAGCACCGGGGATCTGGTCGGCGAGCTGAGCTTTCTCGACGAAACGCCGCACTACGCGGCGCTGGTGGCGATTGGTCCGACGCGCGTGTTCGGACTCGAGCGCGCCAAGCTCGAAGTATTGCTGCGGGTTGATCCAGAACTCGTCTACCGAGTGATGCGCGCGATTGTCCGCACCGTGCACGAAATTCAGCGACGGATCTCGATGCAGTCGGTCGAGCTCGCCAACTACATCTACAAGCAGCACGGGCGATATTAGCGTCGTGTACCGACCGCCTGCGGATCTGCGACCAATTACGCAGCGGCTAACAAGCTGTCGTACGTGTCCCGATCGGCCTGATAACAGCCGCACGAAGCCGCCTCCATGCCGACGCGGTCGAGGACCGTCACAGCACCGCGGTGGTAGCGAATCAGCTTGCGCAACTGCAGCGCGTTCGCAGCCTTTGTGACCCCAACGCGCCGAACGCCCAGCATGTAAGCGAGAAATTCATGAGTGACACGGAACTCGTCTACATGCGCACGATCTTGCGTCATCAGCAGCCACCGTGCAAGCCGCTCCTCGACTACGTGAAACCGAGTGCAGGCGGCGGTCTGCGCCAACTGGCTTATCTGAACTTGGAGGTAGCGATGCAGCGTACGGCGTAGCGCCGGGCTGCGGCCGAGCTGACGCGCAAACATGACAGCACTGATCCGCCAAGCCAAACCCGCGCCCTGGACCAGTGCACGCAGCGGAGAAATGTCCACACCGAGAATCACAGGCGATCCAAGCATCCCTTCATTGCCGACCAATCCCACCTCTAGGTTGGTTATCCCATCGACTGGAATAATCAGTGAAATGAAGCTGCCAGTCGGGAAATAGACGTGTCGAATACGCCCGTCGGGTTCGTAGAGAACCGTGCTGAGTTCGAGTTCGACTGCTTCGCAGTCGGCTAGCAACCGTTGTGATTCACGGCGAGGCAGTGCCGCGAGCAGTCGGTTCAGCGGCGCAACGCGCCGGGCGGTAGGCATCGAACTCTGCTCGAGCGTTACGCAAGCCCGGAAGGCACGGTCGAAACAAACGGGCGTCCGGCGGGCGGCAGATAGGGCAACAGCCGATCGGATTCTTTCTTAACTACCGCATAGCACTCGCACACGCGTTGCTCCAGCTGGTCTCGATCAAGCACCGTGATGCGGCCGCGGCTATAACGGATCAGCCCGGCAGCCTGCAAATGTCCCGCCGCTTCGGTCACGCCCTCGCGCCTGACTCCCAACATGTTCGCGATCAGTTCTTGTGTCATCGTCAGTTCGTTGGACGGCAAGCGGTCAAGACTGAGCAACAGCCAGCGACACAGTTGCTGATCAACCGAGTGATGCCGGTTACACACGGCCGTCTGTGCCATCTGCGTTAACAACGCCTGCGTGTATCGAAGCAACAAATGCTGCATTTCTCCGGCGCGGTTGAATTCCTCCTTCATCCTTTTTCCCTCAAGCCGGTAAGCAAAACCGGCGCTTTGAACCACCGCCCGACTGGGCGTGGTCTCACCGCCCATGAACAGCGCCACGCCGACCAACCCCTCATTGCCCACCACCGCGATTTCTGCTGACGAACCGTTCGCCATCACGTACAGCAGGGACACGATGCAGTTCGTCGGGAAGTAAACGTGATCAAGTTCGCTGCCTGACTCGTACAGCACTTTGCCGAGCGGCATCGGCACGAGTTCCAGCTGCGGGAACAGACGTGCGCGCTCCGTTGCTGCCAACGCGCCAAGCAGATGATTCTGGGTTGGGCCTTCTGCCTTGGGCACCGCAATCCTCCGAACCTCGGGTCAGCGAGGATCGCTGCCCTTGAAACGGGCAGCGTGCGTGAAGCAAAATGATATTAACCCGATGGGTGCATTTCTTTGTGCGGTAGCGCACCATTCAAGTTGGTCCTAACGGTGGATTTGCGGTTGGAAGTCGCTGCAGGAGCGCAGCTTCCAGCGATGCTGGCCCCCGCACAGGCGCTTATTTCGCGGTCTCCAACGACATTTTCCCGAGAGCTTTTTGCATCGCTTCCCAAGTCGCTTCCATTGAGGTCTGCAGCTGCGTACGCGCCGACTCACCCGCGACAAGGATTTCCTGAAACGTCTTCTGCGCCACTTCGCGGCTGGAGCGCAAATCCTTAATCCCCGCGTAATAAGCTTTGCGCGCGTCGGCGCTTACTTTTTCACCCTTGGCTGCAAGCGCGTCGACAGCTGCGTCCCATACCTTCAGTTGCGTCTCCATCTTGGTGACAAATTCTGATTTCGTGCTCATATTTCAATCCTTCGTGTTTCTGCATCGGGGAATTCCCGGTTGCGCATCCAGGATAGGCTCACGAGATAACGAAGTCTGTGCGGTGGCAGACGCACCTGACTGGCAGTGCGTAGCCCTCCAGCGCCGCCCGAAAATCGAGCGAGTGGTGCTCGCGGACAGTGACATTCACATATGTGTGCGCTAGCGCACAGACTTGGGGTTCAAACCGGGCGTACTTTGGATGCGATCCGGTGGCAGACGAACAGCGCGAGCGGTCGTCTGTCCCTTCGGCGATGACCAACTCCAGCGTCGCAATGCTTGCCCGCCACGCGACCGCGTCAGCTTTAGCAGCTCTGCGGGTTGATTCATATTGTGACCACCGGGAGCATTGCGACGCGTGCTCCCTGCGCGAGTTGTGCCTGCCGGTTGGCCTGGAACGAGAGAGCCTTCGTCTACTCGATCGTATTGTTCCCACTCGGGCGCGCGTGAAGCGGCGCGAAAGTCTCTACCGACCCGGCGATGCTTTCGGTGCGGTGTATGCCATTCGACTGGGAACCTTCAAGACATTAATGCTTGCAGAGGACGGCCGCGAGCAGATCACTGGCTGCTACATGAACGGTGAGATCGTGGGGCTCGATGGGATCGGCGATGGTCGTCACACTTGCGGGGCAGTCGCACTCGAGGACAGCGAGGTGTGCGCACTGTCTTTCGCTCAGCTCGACAAGTTGGCGCACGATATACCCGCGCTCGGACGCAATCTGAATCGCTGCATCTCGAAGGACCTTTGTCGAGGCCAGCACATGATGCTGCTGCTGGGCAGCATGCGCGCCGAAGAACGGCTGGTCGTATTCCTCCTCAACCTCTCGCGCCGCTACCGGGCTCGCGGATACTCCGGCAGCGAGTTCGTGCTGCGCATGACGCGCGAAGAAATCGCCAGTCTGCTCGGATTGAAGCTCGAGACCGTTAGTAGGGTGTTTTCGCGCCTCCAAGGAGAAGGATTGATCCAGGTGCAGGGACGCTCGATCAAGCTGCTCGATTTGCCCGCGCTCCAGGCAATCGTGGGCCAGACTGTCTGTTAGTCAAAAAGATGCCTCGGGCAAAGGTACAACGGTAAGTGTGCGGATTCCCTGTGCGCCATGGATCAACACGCCTTCGATGTCAGCGGTCGCCGATGGACCCGTCATGAACACGCCATAAGGCGCGTTGAACTGCGCGCGTTCGCGATACGCGTGGTGCATGTTGTCGACGATCCTTGCCGGATCCAGCAGCACGACCAGATGCTGCGCGAGAAATCCGAGTGAGCTCACCTTGAATTGAGCTTCGGTTAGCCACAGCGATCCGGTCTCGGCAACGCCGAAAACCGCACGCACGACGCCGACGTCAACGTCGTGCAGCACAGCTGGAGTCTTCACGCGATCGAGCTTGCGGTTGCCAGCGACTTCGGCGACGGCGGAGCACACCACCTTTGCCTCCGGAAACAGCCGCTTGATCAAGTTATCGAGGCCATCAGTTGGCGGATCAACGAACTTGCCGCCCATGCGGAGCACACCCGCCTTGAAGCGCTCGATCGGCGAAGACGTCGCGGCGCTGTCGAATGTCGGTACCTTGGGCAGCGGCAGTCGCGCCGGCTGGTTCTTGCGGATTCGCGCGAGTATCTCTTCGCGGCTGCTCATTTCTTGCCCCGGGGTTTCTTGCCCCGGTTCTGCACATACCACTGGCGGAAGGTCTGCTCGGGCGCCTCGGGTACTTCACGTTGCCGGCCCCACGCATTAAGGCGGCTGTACATCATCAGTCGAGGCAGATGATCGATGCCGCTGCCGGCGGTCTCGACAGCAGCACGGTATAGCTTCGGGCTGCTCAACACTTTGCCGGCGACGTGCATGGCTTGCTGTTTGACGAACGGAAGTTGGTTGCGCTTGGCGATGATCTCGCGCCATTTGTAAATCTGCTCGTGGATGTTGATCTTGACCGGGCAGACGCTGGTGCAGCTGCCATTCAACGTCGATGCGAACGGTAACGAGCTGTACTTTCGAAGGTTGAATGTCGGGTCGATGATGACGCCGATCGGTCCTGAATACGTCGCGCCGTAACTGAGGCCGCCGCTGCGGCGGTACACCGGGCAGGTGTTCATGCAGGCGCCGCAGCGGATGCACTTCAGCGAGTACCAGAAGTCAGCCATCCCCAGGCGCTCGGACCGGCCGTTGTCGACCAGGATCACGTGCATCTGCGTGCCGGGGCGCGGGGCGCGAAAGTGCGACGTGAGCTGCGTGATCGGCGAGCCGAGCGCGCTGCGGGAAAGCATCCGAACGAAAACGCCCAGATGCTCGATGCGGGGAATGACTTTCTCGATGCCGATCGACGCGATGTAAAGCTTCGGCAGGTTGACACTCAGATCGGCATTGCCTTCGTTAGTGCAGACGACGACCGTTCCCGTCTCGGCGACCGCGAAATTCGCGCCGGTCATTCCCGCCCCGGCACGCAGGAAGTACGGCCGCGTGTGCTGTCGCTGACTTTCGGCCAGGTAATGCACGTCGCTGTTTTCCGGGTCGGTTCCGATCGTCTGCGAAAAAACACGGGCGACATCGCCGCGAAGCTTGTGCACGGCGGGAACGACGATGTGACTAGGGGGTTCGTCGTCCAGCTGCTGGATGCGTTCCCCGAGATCGGTCTCCATCACTTCGACGCCGCGGTTCTCGAGAAAAGGCCGCATCTCGCATTCGTCGGTCAGCATGGACTTGGCCTTGACCAGCATGCTGGCGCCGTTGGCGCGCATGATGTCGAGCACGATCTGGTTGTGCTCGGCCGCGTCCTTAGCCCAATGCACCTCAGCTCCATTGCGCTTCGCGTTTTGCTCGAACTCCTCTAAGTAATCGGCGAGGTGTGACAGCGTGTGTTCCTTGATCGCCGAAGCGAGCGCCCTAAGCTCCTCCCATTCGGGCAGATTCACGCTTTCCCGATCGCGCTTCTGGCGCAAGTCCCACAGCCTTCGGTCGTGGAACTCGAGATGATCCTTGGCCTCGATGAACTTCGAGGACGCCTCGGAGTGATCGATGCGGCTCATTGAATAACCTGCGCGCTACGCGCTGCGGTGCAAGGCCCCTTCGGAGCGGCCGGGCGGGGGCGGTGAATAACCTGCGCGCTGCGCGCTGCGGTGCAAGCCCCCTTCGGAGCGGCCGGGCGGGGGCTCATGCCCGGGCTCCGTTCAGGATCTGCGCAATGTGGATGAACTTGATCGGAAGCTCCAGACGTTCGGCACAGCCCTTCTGGTGCATCAGGCACGACATGTCGGCTGACACGATGTACTCGGCGCCGGCGCGTTGGTGGTCGCTTACCTTGTCGTATCCCATTTTTGCCGACACCGGTTCCTCATAGACGGAGAACGTACCTCCGAATCCACAACACTCGTCGGGCCGTTCAGGCGTGACGAAGCGGATGCCTTTGACGTTCGACAGCAAAGCGAGCGGCTTCGAGAAAAACGGCTCGTCGATCTCGGACATCTTCGCCGTTCGCAGTGCACGTAGCGACGCGCACCCGTTGTGCAATCCCACGGCGTGCGGGAATCTGGCCCACGGGAACTCGCGTACTTTCAGAACGTCGTGCAAGAACTCGACCAGCTCGTATGTCGAGGCGCGCACTTTCAACGTCTCGTCCGATTGCGGGATCGCGGTCAGATGGTCGCGCACGTGATGCGCGCAGCTGCCCGACGGCGTGACAATGTAGTCGTAACCGGAAAAATTCTGCACGAACAACGCCTCGGTTGCTGCAGCATCGTCTTGGCATCCGCTGTTGGCCATCGGCTGCCCGCAGCAGGTCTGATTTAGCGGATAGTCGACCTCGACGCCTAGGCGCTCGAGCAGCTCGAGCGTCGCGATGCCGACCTCTGGGAAAAATGCGTCTACGTAGCAGGGAACGAACAGCGCGGCTTTGATCATGCGGTTTCCTGGACGCATTCGTCGACGAGATGAATGATGGAGTGGTAGGGAAAGCCCGCTTTCTCAGACAGACCTATCTCGCAGGTGCGGCTCGACGAGTAGCCTTGCTTGCAACCGGCCGGAAGAGCTTGCTGCAGGTGGCGCAGCGCGTGCTCGTTCAGCTCGGGACGATTGAAACCCTTGTCGCCGGCGAAGCCGCAGCAGAGCACTTCGTTCACCTCGATGACGTCGGGGCCGCAGCGCCCGGCAATGGCGGAAAGCTTCTCCACGGTGCCCATCTTGCGCACGCTGCAAACCGGGTGAATGACAACGGGCTCGCGCGTGGGCGTGATCGCGACGCGGGGGAGCACGGTGTCGTGAATGAACTCGATGCTGTCTTGCACGTTGAGACGCCCGTCATAACGGCGCTTCATGCGGTACGCGCACGGGCTGGTATCGAAAACGATCGGCCAGCGTCCGTCCTCGCTCGCCTCGCGCAAAGTGTGCTCCAGCTCCAACGACTTTTGATCGGCCGCCTCCATCAGTCCCTTGCTCTCGAACGGCTGGCCACAGCACAGTTGCGCGAGCGAGCTGGGATAGATGACGTCAAATCCGGCCTTGCGAAAAAGGCGTTCAGCCACGTTTGGCAGCGCCTCGGTGTCGTCACCGCGCTGCGCGCCCATCGTGCGTGTAGCGCAGCTCGGAAAGTAGACGATCCGCTCGACTCCTCGCACGCGGCTCGATTCCGGCGGCTTGAAATGCGCGGCACGCGGCATCGCCGGCGACCACTTGGGCATCCTGCCAGCGGAAAAGCGCCGCATTGCGTCGAGCGAGCCCTGCATTGCCCGTGGACCCACCATTCCGTGCAGGAGATTGGCCATGGTGAGCCCCGCACGTACGCCGTCGGTGACTGCGCCGTAGTGGTCCGCCAACGTCGTGGCGACACGACTGGCGAATGGACCGGCGCGCCTTCCGCGCAAGGACTTGATCAGGATTCCCGTCTCGATGCCGACCGGGCACGCTGTAGCGCACAGACCGCAGGCAGCGCACGTGTCGATGCCATGATAATCGTACAGCGCGCGCAACGTGGAGACCTCGGCGTCATGCTCGCCCGCGCGCTCGAGGCGCGTTATTTCACGCCATCCGACTATGCGTTGGCGAGGCGAGAGCGTCATCCCGTGTGACGGACACTTTGGCTCGCAGAATCCGCACTCGATGCACTTATCCACGATAGGGTCGCATTGCGGCAGTGGCTTGAGGTTCTTTACGTGGACGTCGGGGTCATCGTTAATGACGACGCCCGGATTAAGCATCCCCCGCGGATCAAACAGATGCTTGATTCGGCGCATGAGATCGTAGGCCTTGGCGCCCCATTCGAGCTCGACGAAGGGCGCGACGTTGCGGCCGGTGCCGTGCTCGGCCTTTAGCGAGCCGTCGTATTTCTCGACGACCATCCGGCACATCGCATCCATGAAGCCGCGATAACGAAGGACTTCGGGCGCCGAGTTGAAATCCTGTGTGAACACGAAGTGCAGATTCCCTTCGAGCGCATGGCCGAAGATGATCGCGTCGGAATAGCCATGCGTCGCCAACAGCTTTTGCAAGTCGAGAGTGGCCTCGGCCAGCCGAGGAACGGGAAAGGCAACGTCTTCGATGATGACGGTCGTGCCGACCTCGCGCATCGCGCCCACCGAGGGAAACATTCCCTTCCGCACGTTCCAGAACCGCGCGCACTCGGATGGATCGGTGGAAAAGCGTATCGGCTCAAACGTTGGGACATCCGACAGTGCCGCCTCGATGGCGCGGACTTGCTCCGCCAGCCCCCCGGCGTTGGCTGCGCGCGTCTCGACCAATAGCGCCGCGCCGTCCGCGCCCAGTGTGTGAATGCCTTCCGGCAGGCCCGGCTTTCCTTCCACAGAACGCAGCGCGGCACGGTCCGCGAGCTCCACCGCAGCGACCGGAGTGTTCTTCAAAACCGTCACGGCAACGCACGCTGTTTCCAGATGGTCGAACAAGATCAGCGCGCTTGCCTTGTCGGCGTATTCCGGCACGGTGCGATAAGTGATTTCGCTCAGGAACCCCAGCGTGCCCTCGGAGCCGATCATCAGGTGGGCGAGGACATCGATCGGGTCCAGAAAATCCACCAACGCATTCAGGCTGTAGCCGGTGGTGTTCTTCATGCGGAACTTGTGCCGGATGCGCTCGGCAAGCCGTTCGTCATCGCGCGCGGAGCGGGCGAGCGCATTGAGCGCGTCCACGAGTTCGTGCTTCTGATCCAGAAACGCCGCTCGACTCGCTGCATCGCGCGTGTCGAGCACCGTGCCGTCGGCAAGAACAACGCGTAGTCCGGCAAGCGTGTGATAACTGTTCTGTGCCGTCCCACAGCACATGCCGCTGGCATTGTTGGCGGCGATGCCACCAATCATCGCGGAGTCGATCGACGCCGGGTCGGGTCCGATCTTGCATCCGAATTGCGCGAGATTGTGGTTCGCGGCCGCGCCGTTCACTCCCGGTTGCAACGTGATCGTGGCAGCATCGGCGCCGACTTCGCAGCTCCGCCAGTTGTCACCTAGCAGCACCAGCACCGAATCTGTGATCGCCTGCCCCGAAAGACTCGTGCCGGCGGCCCGGAAAGTGACCGGCGTGGCGAGCGCCGTGCACGCGGCCAGCAGCCGGACCACTTCCTGTTCGCTCTCGACGACGACTGCGAGCTGCGGGATCAGCCGATAGAAGCTCGCGTCGGTTCCCCAGGTCAGCAGGCGCAGTGGATCGGTGACCAGGCGCTCGTCAGGAATGAATTCGGACAGTAGACGATGGAGTGAATCGTACGGCGGACGCAGCGCATGCGCATACGCGCGATGCCGCGAAGGAACGGACGCCAACGCGAGCATGCGCCGTATCGCGTACTTGTTAACGCACGACGAGCGCCGTGAACGGCCACACGTACGCCTGCGCCATCACAAGCAGTCCCATCAACCCAGCCAGCGCCAAGCTATGGAAGAACACATAACGCAAAATTTCACCTTCATGCCCATACCACTGTGTTGCAGTCGACGCGACGACGATACTCTGCGCATCGATCATCTTGCCCATGACACCGCCGGAGCTGTTTGCCGAAGCCATCAGCACCGGCGACAAGCCGAGCTGCTCGGCGGTGATCTTCTGCAGATTGCCGAACAGCACGTTCGATGACGTGTCCGATCCGGTAAGCGCGACACCCAGCCACCCAAGCATCGCGCCAAAGAACGGATAGAGGTAACCGGTATGCGCGAATGCGAGCCCAAGCGTCGCATCCAGCCCTGAGCCCTTGGTGACGAAGCCAAGCGCGAGCATTGCGGCAATGGTAAGCAGCGAGAAGCGCACCAGCTTCAAGGTCCGCCCATAGGTCTTCACCATCTTCGGAATCGACAGGCCCATCACGAGGCCGGCGATGATCGCGGCGATCAGAATGCCGGTGCCAGTGGCCGACAGCCAGTTCAATACGTAGACGGCAGCTTCGGGTGTGGGCTTCGGCACCACGGGCGGCACCTTTATCACCAGGTTGTGCAAGCCCTCGATCGGGAACTTGAAGATGGAAATTTCGTTGAGCCAATTCTTGATCTGCGGCAATCCCCAGAGGAACACCAGCACGCTCAGGATCACCCACGGAGTCCACGCTTTGAGGACCTGTGCTCGCGAATAGCCTGTCGCGACCCGCTGCTTCTCGGCCTCGGCATGGCTCACGGTGTCACCCTCGCGGCTCGTCGACAGCCAGACTTCCTTCGGATGCCAGATCTTTAGAAAAAGGGACAGGCTTCCCATGGAGGTGATCGCCGCGATCACGTCGACCAGCCACGGGCCGTGATAGTTCGAAACGAGGAACTGCGGGATGGCAAAGGAAACTCCCGCAACAAGAATGGCCGGCCAGATTTCAATCATGCGGCGAAAGCCCACGAACGCCCAGATCAGCCAGAACGGCACCAGCACCGAGAAGAACGGAAGCTGGCGACCGACCATTGCACTCAAATCCAGCACATCGAGGCCCGTAACGGCGGCCAGTACCACGATGGGGGTACCCAACGCTCCGTACGCGACAGGCGCGGTATTCGCAATCAACGAAAGGCCCGCAGCGGCGAGTGGCTTGAATCCCAGACCCATGCAGATGGCTGCGGTCACTGCGACCGGCGTACCGAATCCGGCCGCACCCTCGAAGAACGCACCGAAGCAGAAGGCAACCAGTAGCAACTGCAGGCGGCGATCGTTCGTGATGCCTGTGATGCTCTTCTGCAAAACCTCGAACAGTCCGGTGTCGGTGGTGAGCTGATACATGAAGATCACGTTGAGGACGATCCAGCCGATCGGGAGCAATCCGAAAAGCCCACCCAAAAACGCCGTCTTACCCGCCATCTCTGCAGGCATGCCATAGACGAAGACTGCTACCGCGAGCGCGACGAGGAGTCCGAGGATCGCCGCCCAATGCGCCTTGACGTGGAAGAACGCGAGGCTGCCTAGCAACACGAGGATCGGCAGAGATGCCAACAGCGTGGAGAGCCACGCGTTGCCAATGGGGTCATAGACCTGTGACCAGCTCATCTTTTTCTCCCTGAGGGGGCGTGGCGACACCCCGTTTTGATCAGGGGGCTTGTTTGGTCTGAAAACTACTCCGAGGCCTGGGAGCCGAGCTTGACTTAGGTCATGCAACTCCAACGTGCGCCGAGCGAAGGGCACTGTCGCTGACATTTGATTTGCATCAAGGCAGGCTGCGTTGTGTCGCGCTTACTGTTGCGCTTCACACGGGAGCGGGCGGAACCGTTGAATCCCTACGTCGTCTTTCTCCTTTACCTCGTCGCGATTCTGGGGTTCGTATTCGTCACGCTGCTGATGAACCGCGTGCTCGGTCCGAAGCCCGTGGCGTCGGCGATCAAGCTGGAGCCGTTCGAGTGCGGCGCCGAGCCCATCGATTCGCGCAACGTGCGGCCGATTGCGGTCAAGTACTTCGGGGTCGCCGTCGCTTTCATCCTGTTCGATCTCGAAACCGTGTTCCTGATCGTTTGGGCGGTCGGAGCGCAGCCGCTGACCGGCTTCATGCTGTTCACTTTTTTTATCTTCATGTTTCTGCTGGTTCTGGTACTGCTCTACGTTTACAAGGCGCGGTTGCTGGAAGAGGTCACCCAGTAAATGGCTGCGAAAACAATTCCGATCCGCACCGCGAAGGCGCCGTCGCAGGCATTCGAATACCTATCGACGAAGAAAGACGAGCTGGTGGGATGGGCGCGCAAGTTTTCGCTGTTTCCGTATCCATTCGTCACAGCCTGCTGCGCGATGGAATTCATGGCGGTGAGCTCGACCCCTTACGACACCGACCGTTTTGGCGCAGCGTTGCCGCGTTTTTCGCCACGCCAGTCTGATCTGCTGATGGTCGTCGGGACGGTGACGCATAAACAGGCGCCGATCCTGCTGAAAGTTTACGAGCAGATGTGCGAACCCAAGTGGGTGATGGCTTTCGGCGTCTGTGCGACCAGCGGCGGCTTCTATCAGAACTACGCAACGCTGTTGGGAATCGACAAGATCATCCCGGTCGACATCTACGTTCCCGGCTGCCCACCCCGGCCCGAGACTGTGATCGACGCGATCATGAAGCTGCAGGACAAGATCGCGCACTCGCGCCATCTGATCGTTAATCAGGACTTCTGACCGTGTCGGCACGATTCAACGATATCCAGGTCGACCTGAGCGCAGCCATCGGAAGCGCACTGCGCTGTTACATCCTGCACGGCATGCCGGTCGTCGAGCTTGTGCGCGCCGATCTACTGCCAGTCGTGCGGCGACTGAGAAGCGAGTTTGCGTTCGATCTGCTACTGGATGTGACCGCGGTCGACTGGCCGACAAAGACGCCACGCTTCGAGGTCGTTTATCACTTTTATTCGACGCGTTATCACGATCGCATTCGTGTGAAGACTGGCGTCGAATTAGCAGACCCGGCTGTGGACTCACTGGTGTCGCTGTTTGGATCGGCCAACTTCATGGAGCGTGAGTGCCATGACATGTACGGCATTGTCTTTAACGGCAATCCCGACCTGCGCCCGATTCTTCTTTATGAAGGCTTTGTCGGTCATCCGCTGCGCAAGGACTACGACAAGCACGATGAGCAGCCGTTGGTGCCGTATCGGACTTGACGAGCAAGACCATGGACATGCGACTGCCCAATCCCGTACGTCCGGCTTTCGGACCCTCCGACACCGAGGACGGGGTCATTGTCAATATCGGACCATCGCATCCGGCGACGCACGGAACGATCCAGGTCATCGCAAAGCTTGATGGCGAACGCGTGCGCAAGGTCGACGTTCATTGCGGCTACCTGCACCGCGGCTTCGAAAAAGAGTGCGAAGACCACACGTGGACCAATCTGATCCCGTACGTAACGCGCCTTAACTATTGCTCCGGGCTGATCAACGACTTCGCCTACTGCGAAGCGGTAGAGAAGCTGATGGGGATCGAGATCACGCCGCGCTGCCGCTACCTGCGCACACTGCTGTCGGAGTATTCGCGAATTGCCGATCATCTGACGTGCGTCGCGGCGTCGCTGATGGAACTCGGCGCGATGACGGCGTTTCTTTACCTGGTGATGATCCGTGACTACATCTACGAGCACCTGGCGGATCTGACCGGCGCACGCGTCACGTACACGTACGGCCGGATTGGCGGGCTCGCGCGCGACCTGCCAGAGGGCTGGCTGAAGCGGCTCGATGAGATCCTCGACAAGTACGAAGACTTCGTCGGGCGCATCCATGGGTTAGTCGACCGCAATCGGATCTTCATCGATCGCACTCGCAACATCGGCACGATCTCGACCGCCGACGCGATCAACTGGGGATTCACCGGGCCGATCTTGCGGTCGACAGGTGCGCCCATCGATTTGCGTAAGGACGCGCCGTATCTCGCGTATTCAGAGCTCGACTTCGAAGTGCCGGTCGGTATCAACGGCGACAACTACGACCGCTACTAC
>CAWHKW010000016.1:0-49814 GCA_963829995.1 uncultured beta proteobacterium
TGGCCGTCGCGGGTAGCGACTGCATCAAGCAAGTCTCATTATGATGCTTCGGTGCAATCCGATCGATGCGGTCGACCGGCTGCCAGCGGGGGCGTCTCTAAATCGGTTCGATGCGATCGGCAATCAACACGTACGAGACGACAACGCCGTCGCATTCGACATTGCAGCCGACCAGCGCTCGCAGCGTTTCATCATATGTCGGGCCGTCGCGGCGTCGCAGGACATAGCGCGCGGTGTTGGTTTCGAGGAACACCGCGCTGCGTTCGCTCTTGCTACCGCGAGCAAAAGGTCCCTCGGCCACGCGGCCGCGCAGCGCGTGCACGGGCACTGGCTCGCCTGGGAGAGCCGATTTCGATCCGGATCTGCGAGTCATTAGCGTTGGTAGTAAACGCGGTACGCAACGATGCGCTGGCTGGTCTCCCGCGCCACAACAGCGACACGTGAGCCGACGTCGGCTTTGGCAAGACGATCGGCTGTAGTGACAAGCAAGTGATACTTGTCTGCCGTGTCCGAGGTGTCTGCCGCCCGGCGGAGGGCATGCTTGCGGCCATCCAAATGGCCCGCGCATTCGACCGCGAAGGCTGTAAAGGATGCGGCGGGCGGCGCGCCAATTTGCTTTGCTATCTCACGCAATTGACGGCGGACGGTCGGCGAGCGCGTCGGCGCTGTTGGATGTGAGGCGGTCGGCTTCGTTTCTCGCAGCAGGTCTCCGATCCGTTCGGTATTCGCGCGCCGCGCTGCACGAACACTGCGTTTGGCGACCGCCCGCGTCGCGGCGGGCGGAGTGCGCGTCGGGGAATCGATTTTTACCGGTTGCACGCTCGGATCACCGAGCAGGTAGAACTGCGCCAAGGTTTTCAAGTCGATCGGATCGAGTTCGTTGACTTGCTGCACGTAGCGCTGCTGTGCTTTTAGCGCCGCAAGTCCAAGCGAGTGTCCGGCTTGAACTTCGAGGAGAAAGTATTGTGTGATCAGGTCGGCAGCGCCGTTGCCCTGCACCGGGCCGTACGCGATGGTGGTGCTGCCGAAATATCCATACGCGCCTTGGACGAGATACGACTGACAAATGGGGCTCGGCAGTTTCAGGGCTGTCGAATCGTAAAGCTCGGCGCCATAGCAACATTCCACGGCCGCCACCGTGCCATCGCGAATTCGCCCGCGCACATCGTTTGAGTCAAGCGCGACCGGCATGGATTTTCTGTCTTCGCCGTAAAAACGAGGGTCGGCCAGCGCGCCGTGGCAGTTGATGAAATGGCTCCGCGGGCCTAGTTTGCGGCGGACCACAGTGCCGTCGGTAGGCGGGGCGAGCAACAGTTTGCGGGAGTTGCCGAAGATATTGGCAAGGGACAACTGGCTCGACTTTTTCCACACCGCCGCTGACACGGCGAAGTAGTCGAGATACTGCGCGAGCGGCCGCTGTTGATGCGTTGCGGCCGTTCTCAACAATGCGAGCAAGTGCGAGGGTTCGCGGGCCCCAGTCATATCCGGCAGGCGCCCGATCACCCGCGTCGGGCCGATGAATCGAGTGATGTCGCGCGAATACGGTGCAGCGCACGCGTAGGGCAAGTCGCCCCACGCCACCGGATCGTCTTCATGATCGTCCGCAAACATCGGATTCTTCGGGTCCTGATGCGGAATGACGTCGATCGACCCGAGAATCATCAGGTAGTGCGGCCGTAGCGCCCGATAAAGCGAGTCGATCGCGCGCTTGTTCTGGCGCGCGCTGGTTGCGTCGCGCACGGCGCCGCCGTATCGCTTCATCGCTGCGCTGTCGAGTGCGATCAGGCGCGTAGTCAAGTCTCGTTTACGATCGGCGGCGATCAACGCGCTTACCGCTGCCGTGATTCTCGCGAGACCGCGCGTGCCATATTTTTTCCGCAGCGCCGAGCGGTTGGTGACGATCAGTTTGTCGACCATATGGCAAGTTACCATGCATGCATGAGCGAAGTAAGAACGCGAATCGCACCGAGCCCGACCGGCATGCTGCATCTCGGCACCGCGCGCACGGCGTTATTTTGCTGGGCGTTCGCGCGCCATCACGGCGGCAAATTCATCCTGCGCATCGAAGACACCGACGCCGAGCGCTCGACCGAGGAAGCGGTGCAGGTCATTCTGCAGAGCATGCGCTGGCTCGAGCTCGATTACGACGAAGGACCGGTACGGCAGACCGAGCGCCTTGCGCGCTATCGCGAAGTGCTCGAACGGATGCTGGCCGATGGCCTGGCGTATCGCTGCTACGCCAGCAAGGAAGAGCTCGAAGCCTTGCGCGAGGCGCAGATCGCGCGCAACGAAAAGCCGCGTTACGACGGCCGCTGGCGGCCGGAGTACGCGCGCGGCAAAACACCCCCTTCCGGTGTGCAGCCGGTGTTTCGCTTTCGCAATCCGGACGAGGGCGATGTGGCGTGGAACGATCTCGTCAAAGGGCCGATCAGCATCTCGAATCACGAGCTCGACGACCTGGTGATCGCGCGCAGCGACTGGATGCCCACCTACAACTTCGCGGTGGTCGTCGACGACGCCGACATGCGCATATCGCATGTGCTGCGCGGCGAAGAGCACATCAACAACACGCCGCGGCAGATCAATCTGTATCGCGCGCTCGGGTGGACGCAGCCTTTGTTCGGGCATCTGCCGCTGATTCTCGCGCCCGACGGCAGCAAGCTATCGAAGCGGCACGGCGCAGTCAGCGTCCTGCAGTACGACGACGACGGCTTCCTGCCCGAGGCGCTGTTCAACTATCTAGCCCGCCTTGGATGGAGCCACGGTGACGAGGAAAAGTTCACCCGCGAGCAATTGACTGAATGGTTCGATCTGCAGCATGTCAACCGAGCGCCGGCTCAGTACAACCTCGACAAGCTGATGTGGCTCAATGGCGAGTACATCAAGGAAGCGGATGACGATCGACTTGCGAGCCTGGTCGCGCCACGCGTCGAAGCGCGCGGTGGTCGGCTGCTCGGTGGGCCAGCCCTGCGAAACGCGGTCGCGCTGTTAAAGGATCGATCGCGAACGCTGAACGAACTGGCCGATGCGGCGTTGCTGTTTTATGTCGAGCCCCAAATCGACCGCGACCTCGTGATCGAGCATTTGAGCGACTCCGGCCGTAGAGCGGTCCGGGCATTCCGCGATCATGCGTCGGGCCTCACGTGGGAGCGCACCGCGCTACATGGCGCCATCAAGCAGACCGTCAACGAACTGAAGCTGAAGATGCCGCAGGTCGCCGGACCGCTGCGGGTCGCGGTCACCGGTCGAACGCAAACGCCTTCGATCGATGCAGTGCTCGAACTTATCGGCCGTGACGCGGTGCTCGATCGGCTCGATCGGGCGCTCGCAATCGACAGTGATCCGCTGAGTATCCCTCGTACGTAGCCCATCGTCCCGCCGCGTTGCGGCGTCTACATGTTATTGCAGCGCAGCGACGACTTCGCTGACTTGCTGTTACGCCAACAATTGACTTTCTACCAATTGGTAAGTAACTTGTTGACTAGTAGGTAAGCAGATATGTGTTCACGCTGCGGGTAGGGGGAGACATCGGTGGTTAGAGCAGACACGTCGCAGCGGATATTGGACACCGCCGAGCGCCTGGTACAGACGCGCGGTTTCAACGGCTTTAGCTACGCGGATATCGCGACCACGCTCGGAGTCACAAAGGCCAGCTTGCACTATCACTTTCCGGCCAAGGCAGAGCTGGGTCAGCGCCTGATCGAGCGATACGAAAAAAACTTTGTGGCCGCGCTCGGTGCAATCGACGGGGCCAGTACGTCTGCGCGCGAGAAACTGAAGCGATACGCGGCGATCTATGCAGACGTGCTGCGCAAGAACCGGATGTGTCTGTGCGGGATGCTGGCCGCCGAATACGCAACGCTGCCAAAGCCGATGAAGGATGAGATGAAACACTTCTTCGACGAGAACGAGCGTTGGCTCACCGCAGTGCTGAAGCAAGGTCAGAAAGCGGGTGAGCTGAAATTTTCGGGCCCAGCGCATGAAGTTGCCCGCGCACTGGTCGGCTCGCTGGAAGGCGCGATGATGCTGGCGCGCTCTTTCGGCGAGGTTTCGCGCTTCGAGGCGGCGGCCAATCGCTCGCTGGCGGAGCTTTTCAGGTGAGTACGCAATCCCGCGCATAGCCGGCATTCGCCGGTGCGTCATCGTGACGCATATCGAACGAGGAGCACATATGCTTTCGCAATCGCAAGTCACGTGCATGTTGCCGGTTAAGGATCTGTCCCGAGCGCGACGGTTCTACGAAGACCGGCTTGGCCTCGAGCCACAGGGATTGCGGCCCGACGGCAAGTTCATCTACCGCTGCGGCGGCACTGAGGTCGCGTTGTTTCCGAAGCCCGAAGGCACTAAAGCGGAACACACCGCGCTGAGTTTCAAGGTGGACAGCATCAACGCCTCTATCGCCACATTGAAGGCGCGCGGCGTCAAGTTTGCCGATTACGACTTTCCGGGATTCAAAACGATTGACCACGTCTGCGTGCTGGGGTCGGAGAAAGCGGCATGGTTCGAAGACACCGAGGGCAACATCCTCTGTCTGCACGAGGACGTGGCCTGAGATGGTCGCCCCTGATGATGCGTATCACAACGGCATGCGCCGGCTGCAGGATCGGTTCGACACGCGCCGGCTTGCCGACCGCCTGGTGGACAAGCTGTCGCGCACCGAGTTCACCGACGAGGATCGCGCGTTCGTCGAGAGCCGAACGTTGTTCTTCGTTGCAACCGCCGATGGCGACGGGCGGCCTGACTGCTCGTACAAGGGCGGTGCCGCGGGGTTCGTGCGAGTGACCGACGTCAATGAGCTCGCGTTTCCGAGCTACGACGGCAACGGCATGTTCCGCACCCTCGGCAACGTGCTGGTGAACCCGGCTATCGCGCTGCTGTTTATCGACTTCGAGCAGCCACGTCGTCTGCGCGTGAATGGAACCAGCTTTATCCAGCTCGACGATCCGCTGCTCGAGCAATTTGCCGGCGCACAGTTGATCGTGCGCGTGCGTGCAACGCAAATTTTTCCGAATTGCCCGCGCTACATCCATCGAATGCATACGGTCGAGGCGTCGCCGTATGTGCCACGGGCCGGCTACGTACCGCCGGAGCCAGCATGGAAGCGTTTTGAGGCATTCGCCGATGTCCTGCCGGTAGCAGGTGCAACCCAGACCGTTGTGCAAAAGGAGGGTCGATGAAACACGCACATGCAGTTGAGCACGTCGAAGAAATGGCAGAGTGGAAAAATTTCTCGCAGCCCGATGAAGTACGCGAGTTTCCGAGCGGCCGCGTCGAATTGATCAACATCGGCGGCGCGACGGTTGGCCGCGCGATATTCGAGCCCGGATGGCGCTGGTCGACTTCAGTGCAGCCGATTGCAAAAACCGATAGCTGCGACGCGCCGCACTTTCAGTATCACGTTGCCGGCGTGTTGCGCGTCAAGATGGACGATGGCACCGAGTTCGATTGCCGTCCGGGCGATGTCTCACTGCTGCCATCGGGCCACGACGCTTGGGTCGTCGGCGACGAGCCGGCGATCGTTGTCGACTTTCAAGGAATGATCGACTACGCCAGGTCGCACTGATAGCGCACAGCGGTTTCCGGACGGTACGCGGGGCGCGGCTATAATCGCGCCTCGCGTGTGGGGGTATAGCTCAGCTGGGAGAGCGCTTGCATGGCATGCAAGAGGTCATCGGTTCGATCCCGTTTACCTCCACCAACTAGTTCTAAGTCCCCATCGTCTAGAGGCCTAGGACATCACCCTTTCACGGTGAGTACAGGGGTTCGAATCCCCTTGGGGACGCCACGGCTTGCCCCGCTGGCAGTGCGTAGTGCACGGCCAGCTCCGCGGTTTCGGGGTCAAGCACCACCCGCTCGACTACGGCGCGCAAGCGGCGCGCGGCGCGGTGGAAGTGGCTTCGGCTGTTTGGTCTTGGTCCGGCACCGTTGACGGCCCCGCACCACGGCCGCGTGTCCGCTTGTGTTCTGAATAGGAGCTTGCAGAGACAAGCCTGTGCATCGTCCCTATTCAAGGCTTCGGACAAATCGCGGCCCCGCTACTCTGCAACGCGAAGCCACTGCCTACAGTTACTCGATGGAACCACTCGCGACGTTGGATCAAGTGCGCCAGATCGATTACGAGTCGCGGCGCGACCGCTGCACGGGCCTAGTATCACCAGCCGCAAAACTTTTCGCCAAACGAGAAGAAGCGAAGGCACCACAAATTGACGAGCGCGACCGATTCGCTCCGGCAATATTTATTGGCGCTGTCCTGCTGTTCTACTTCCTATTGAAATGGGAAGGCGCAAGCTCAGTGTGGAACGTGGTTTTCATGGTGGCCACAGTTGGATACTTGTTGTATCTCGGTCGGCATATTGACAAATGGATACGAGAACGGCGCATTCGCGAACTCGATGAGCAACTGTCAATGATGAGCGCCGTTTGGACGGGCGCCGGAGCTTCCGGAGAACACTTCTACGGTTTGCAAAAACTGATACAGGAAGGCGACATTGACTTTGATTCTGACGAGTACGGACGTTGGTTTAACTCTTTCGATAAGTTCTTACGGATTCGCTGCGGCTTGGAATACAGCGAATTCAACAAGGCGCTCCATCAATTGAAAAAGTCTGCGTAACGGACGGGGCTGCTGTGCCCATGACGTTGATTTGCACCTAAGGGTAATAACCCGAATCGCTAGTCATCCTCGATTCTCGGGCGAAGCCGCAAACCGCCGCAGCAAGCCACATCGCGGAGGGGAAAGCCAGTGAAATGTGTTTGCGTCGCACACCATTGACGTATTGGTAGATGGGAAGCTGCACGAGGCCGTACAAGAACGACCGCTATGGGGACCCCATAGCGGTGGCAGAGTCGGACCTTATCGCGTCGGCGTGAACGGTCGGAGCTCGTGCTCGCCCGGCTGGATGATGCCGACGTGGGCCTCGGGCACCTCGTTCCAGGCGCCTGCGAGGTCGCCGAGAGGCTCGGAGACGACGACCCGCGTCTCGTCCGACAGACCGGCGAGCTCCGCGCTCTCCGGGTACATCGCCTTCAAGGCGTCCATCCTCGTGCTGAAGTAGAGCGACCTCGACTCGCCCTCGCTCGAGTAGCGGAACGCGTAGACGCAACGCCCGTCGGTCGTCGCGATCGTCATCTGGATCGGCAGCTCGACACCGTGCCGGCGCCCCGTCTCCTCGACGAATCCGACCATGCGTTGGACGGCGCCGACAGGATCGCTCTCGAGCCCGAAGGTCAGGGCGAGGTAGAACATCGTCTCCGAGTCGGTCGTGCCCTCGATCGACGTGAAGAGCGAGTCGTCGACCGCGAGCACGAGCTCGCGCCGGACGCGCGAGAACTCGCGGATCAGCCCGTTGTGCATCCAGAGCCAACGTCCGTAGCGGAACGGGTGCGCGTTCGTCTCCTGAATCGCCGTACCCGTCGAGGCGCGGATGTGCGCGAAGAAGAGGTGCGACGAGACGCCAGCGGCGAGCTCACGCAGGTTGCGGTCGTTCCAGGCCGGATGGACGCTGCGGTAGAGCCGCGGCGTTTCGCCGTCGTACCAGCCGACGCCGAAGCCGTCGCCGTTCGTCGTCGTCGCACCCTGGCGGGAATGCAGGCTCTGGTCGATCAGGGAGCGGTCGCGCTTGACGAGCAGCTCCTCGAGCCGGATCGGCGCCCCCGAGTATGCGAGCCAGCGGCACATCGTCGACCTCAGTCGATCGTGGTCGTCCCGGCGACCACATCGAAGATGCTGACGTCGAAGTCGGCAATCGCCCGCGGTATCTCGCCGATCGTTGCGTTGGGGTGCGCGAGGACGTATGCCAAGACGCGTTGAGGACGTTCCATGCTGCGATGGTAGCGCGGCCGCGCGGTGACGTGCTTACCGTTGCAAGGTGAAGCGCGCGATGCGCGACGCGGGTTATGGCGACAAGATCAGCCGGTACCGCCGTGGGAGTTCAGAGGCGGCGAGAAGGACACCTCGCCGGGTGCCCTTGTCGCGGAGCGGCGTGGAACTTACGCGCCGATCGTGGGCAGCGGCTGAGCCGCGATCTCCATGCGAACCTGGTCGCGCGACTTGGCGAATTTCGCGTTCGCGGCCAGCTGTTCTTCCAGCCAGTGCTCGACATAAAGGCGGTGTTCGCTGCGGGAAAACTGCGGAGCCTTCACCAAGTAATCGATCTTGAAGTGCTTATCGAAGTCGCCTGACGGTGCGTCGGCGTGTGCGGCGATCGGTGCGGCGACAACAGCAAAAGCAACGGCGGAAATCAGTTTGCGGACTTTCATGATGTTCTCCAGTCTGTCGAAGTGGGTTAGTGGATTCGGTGCTTCTTCGGGCCGGCTAGCGCCGATTCGGCACGCGCTGTTTCGTCGCGGCACCCCGGCGGGCGATTACCGGCCGCTCATTCGAATCGGTTATGACGACTGAGCACTCGCGCTGTAAGAAGTCGCGCAGCGCGACGACGCGCTAGCTAGTGACTCGCGATTGCGGAAGGAGCCTTCTTATCTGCTGCTAGCCAACTCCCGGTAAATCCAGCACGGCGCAAACCGCGACGCACGGGCGGGCAGTGCCGCATTAAACGCCAGAGAAAACCTGAGCGGTAATTTTCGATCATCATCACGATCGGGCCCTGATCGAGGCCGTAATACCCCTGCGAAATCCAGCCCGAGTTACTTTTCTGTCTGCCGGTAAATGTCGGGTTGTAACTGCACTTGAAGCCGTACTCGCTGGTCATCTCGGGGAAGGCTTGATCGAAGTACTTGATCGAAGGCAACACGAGCTCGGGCGCGAACGGAAGGGAAGCAATCACTGCCCATGGTGCAAGGGTGCCGTCGTCAGGCCCCAGCGGGATGCTGCGAGCCTTGTAGTCGAAGAACTTTCGCTTGATGCCGTTGATGTTGCGCTCGGCAGGGCCAGGACCGTCACTCGCAGTGATGCCCCAGCCGTATTTGCCATAACCGGTGAACTTCTTCGGGTTGCGGATCGCATAGGCTTGCTGCACATATGCAGCGCGGCGGCTGTTCTCGAAGTAATCAATGCCTTTCGCGCGCATGTATGGATCCTGAATGCCGCGAAAATCGATCCACATATGCGAAAGTTGATGGATGAACAGCGGGCCGGCATACAGAAACTCGATGCCGTAAAGTTTCTTCCACCGGTACGACTGCGTCCACGCCGAATAGCTCTTCGCCGGTAGAGGATGTGTCGGCGATCCGAGCCCAAGCACATACAGCATAAGAGCCTCGCTGTAGCCCTCCCACCGATACTTCTGAAACCCTTTGCCGGATTTCCAGCTGTGTGCGACGGTGCTGCCGTCATTGCGCGCCCACTGCCAGTCGGCGCGGGCATAGAGCGCTTCGGCCAGCGCGCGTATCTCGCGCTCGCCACTTGTCTGGCGGTCGAAGTACATGCCGGCGGTGAGCGCGCCGGCTAGCAAGAACGTCGTATCAATCGTCGACAGCTCACAGTTCGCTGCGCGCCGTCCGGTTTGCATATCGAGGAAGTGGTAGTAGAAGCCTTTGTAGCCGGTCGCGTCGGCCGCATCCGACTGCTCGCTGTTCGAGAAAAACCGCAGCGTCGTCAGCACGCGGTCGATCGCCTCGGTGCGCGTCAGGTATTTGCGCTCGACGCCGATTGGGTAAGCGGTCAACGCGAATCCAATGGAAGTAATGCTCGCCGCAGAATTGTCTTTGGTGCTGTCCGGCACCATTCCGTTTTCAGGATTGGTCTCTCTCAAGAAATAGGCAAACGTACTTTTCTGAAGCTGTGCCAGCTCCTCATCGGTCAGCGACGCTTGCTCAACTCTCATTTTCAAACCGGCGCCTGCGTTACGTGGTGATGCAACTCTAAGTGTTTAGTTTGCGCGCGACGCAAGCTCACAGCACTTCGGCGTCTCTCCGTCCCATACGTTGCATGTCTAATCAAATGCAAAATTGTTCCTTCGCCAAGGCTGCGCCGAACACATACTCAGGTTCGTTCGAGAGGATTCGATGGCGAAGATATACGTTCTGCACGAAAACAACGACTGGGTGGTTCCGCTGCGCGCGGCCTTTACCGAACGCGATCTGCCGTATGCGGAGTGGTACCTCGACCAGTGGGCGGTCGACTTGAGCGGCTTGCCCCCGCAGGGAGTTTTCTACAACCGAATGAGCGCATCGTCACATACGCGCGATCACCGATATTCGGCCGAACTCACTTCGACGGTGCTTGCATGGCTCGAGCGCCATGGCCGAACTGTCGTCAACGACAGCCGCGCACTCGACCTGGAAATCAGCAAGACGCGCCAGTACATGCAGCTTGCAGCTGAAGGCATTCCCGTACCGAAGACCGTGGCGGTCGTCGGCGAGCGCGCGTTACCGGATGCTTTGTCCGCATTTGCACACGGGCCAATAATCGTCAAACCGAATCGAAGCGGCAAGGGGCTCGGCGTGAGGTTGTATGAAACAGCGGAGCAGATCCTGCGCGCCGCCGAAGACGGCAAGCTGCCCGATGCGATCGACGGCACGCTGCTGATTCAGGAATACATGCGCGGAGACACTGGACACATCTACCGCGCGGAGTTCGTCGGCGGTCGCTTCCTGTATTTGCTGAAAATTGATGCGACAGGCGGCTTTGAGCTATGTCCGTCGGATGCATGCGAGCTCGACACCTTCTGTCCGGCCGTGCCGGGCGGGAAGAAGTTCGAGATCGTCGATGGCGTCATCACATCGGATCAAATCGCGCGCTATCAGCGCTTCCTGCGCAACAACGGAATCGGAATTGCCGGTATCGAATTCGTCGTGCGTCCGAACGGCGAGCGCGTCGTCTACGACGTCAACACCAACACGAACTACAACGCCGAAGCCGAGCACGCGGCTGGCAAGAGTGGCATGGGCGCGATTGCCGATTATCTCGGTGATCGCCTGGCAGATAGTTCGACGCCATCGGAGCATGAACCGCACTGGATGGTTGGCGGCTGAACTTATCGAACAGCAGAGCGCGACGCTCGCGTCGGTACGCGTTGTAGTCATTCTTCAAGTGGTGCCCCCAGCCCCAGCGGCGCCGGCACCAGCGTGACGATGCGCCTAAAAAGCTGATCGTGGTTCGTTTCCGGTGATGAGCCCGCCAGGGGATCCCGATGTGATGCGAAGGCGGCCTCGACGTCGATCCAATCCTGAGCGTTAAGCACCCGCTGGGCGAGCGGCATCACCTCGCGTTCTTCCTTTCGCATGTGCTCACGGTAGCGTTTGACGTAATGGTCCACCGCATCGGCGAACGCTCCAAACTCGGCGGAGCCATGCTCCTCGTACCGGACGAAGGCCTGCTCCAGATCCCGAATCGCTTTCTCACCCAATTCGTGTTCGCACGCCAGTTGATCCAGCACGGCGTCGGCATCATGCGTGCGCAGGCGAATGCGCGGAAACAGCACGGCTTCCTCTTTATGGTGGTGCTCGCGCTCGAGAAAGACGTCGAGGTAATACAGAATCGCGCGAAAGACCTTGGGATCAACGCGCTTGTCGTGATCGCGGATCTCTCGCACGAGGACCGACATCGCATGCAACACTGCAGCGAGCGAACTGTGCTCCTCGTATAGCTGGGCGAGCGGACGCGACATATAACCTCCGTCTGGCTAGAGCAGAGCACACGGGCGTGCGCGGCAATTTGATCCGCATCAACTCGTCATCATTCCGGCGACAGTCAGTCTGCCATCGGTCGGGGTTACATCGACGGGATGGGATTTCGTGTCAGTGCAACAGCGACGATGTAGCCAAAGACGGCCTGCGCAGCGATCCATGCGGTGATGCGGACGCCTCTCGTCTTGCCGTGCTTTAGTGCAATCATGCCGAGTGCGATGTAAAGCAACAGCGCGAGCACTTTCGCAGTCAGCCACGGTGTTACGAACGGATATTGCCGGGTCAAGATCGCTAGTGCGATTGCGCTTGCCAGTAATGCCGTATCGACGATATGCGGCACCGTTCTGACCCAAGCCTGCTGCAGCATGGCGGAACCGTTCAGCATCCAAATGCCACGCACGAAGAACAGCGTGTAGCTGATGGCGGCACAACTTATGTGCGTGAGTTTCAGCGCTGCGTAGTCCATTGCTCGTGCGCAACTAACCGGGCTTGCCGTCCAGCCGTGGCTGTGTCAACACGCTCCAGTAACGAATCGCATACAGCAAGAATGCTGCGGCCCAGAGCGCTCCCGACAGCTGGACGCTCGCAACATAAAGTCCCGGCATCAGCATGCCACCCAGCACACGCACGATTGCTGCCGCCTGCACGAGCACAAACGACGCGGTTTCGTACCTGTCCGCCTGCAGCGGCCGCGCTGTGTGCCCACGGGCGGTACGGGTCATCATGCCAAGCGTCAAACCACCGATCGCGCCGATGGTGAGTGCATGAGTGGCGAGCGATCCGGCGACCAGGCCAAGCTCGGACAGGCCGCGCAATGCGAGGTACGCGACGATCCACGCATAGGCCGCGTGCAATATCCACACCAGCGGAGTAGTAGTCGTCCGCCACGGCCTCCATAGATAAAGGCGAACGCCGTGCGCGACTGCGCTGGTCAGCGCAATCGCAGCCAGAACAGTTGGCTGCATTTGCAGCAGATCGGCCAATAGCAGCAGCAACACGCTTCCAAGCGAGAACTTCTCCAGCCAGGGCTGGCGCGTTGCGCCGGCGCCTGGTATTCCGTTGTTGGTGAACATCGGGTATGACACGGCCGCCCATCACCACCATGATGAAAAGCACGACATCGAGCGCGAGCTGCAGACTCGCCTGTGCCGGAAATGTGAAGCGCCGTTGCAGCGCCAAATGCACCGACAGTGCGAGCAAACCCAAGGTCAACAGGAGTGCGATGAAAAAATAGTTGCGCACATTGCGCGCTTTCAGCAGCGGAATGCCAATGGCAATCGCGATTGCGACCGGAAACGCCGCGTTCGCTATCGCCGTCGCGGTATCAAGCGGTGTCAGCATCAGCACCCTGCCTGCCACCCACAGCGCGGCAAGGGCCATCAACCAAATGCCCGTGGGCGTGGGCCGATTCGTCCAGTTGCGCACGGCAGTCAGCAGGAAGCCTGCAATCACCGCAGTCGTGTACCCGAACAGCATTTCGTGGGCGTGCCATACGGATCCTTCCCGGTACACGGCCGGCACGAACCCCGAATACTGCGCTACCCAGAGCAGCACACTGAAGGCGCTAAAGACACTCGCCAGTAGATAAAACGGACGGAAGCCCAGGTTCCAGAGCGCGAAGCTGCCCGGGGTCTTGATCACGGGCGACCCTCGGTCAACCATGACATTGCCTCGAGGAGCCGAATAACTCGCAGGTTAACGCCAGACAAGAACCGGGATTTTGGTGTGAATCAGCACCTTGTTCGTCTCGCTACCCATCAGAAATGCGCTGATGCCGCGGCGGCCGTGCGACGCCATGACGATCAAGTCGCACCCGAGCTCCTGCGCCACGTTGACGATCGCTTCCCACGGATTATCAGTTACGCGATGCACGGTGTTGACAGAAACGTTGACTGCATGAGCCATTTGCACGATCGCACTCAGCACCTGTTGCGCGGTCTGCTCAGACTGCTCCTTGTGCTCCAACACGCGCGTGTACACCGCATGCGCGCCGATTTCGGTTTGGGCGAACATCGGTGTGGTGTGCAGCGCAGTCAATCGCGCGTCGATTGACTTTGCGAGGTCAACCGCGCTACGGGCCGCACGCTCTGACAATTCGGAGCCGTCGGTAGGAATCAGAATGTGCTTGTACATTTCGCATCAGTCGGTTTCGTCATCCTGGCGGTGAAGTCGTCGACGAAGCTCTGCATAGCGCGGCTGGGAGCCGGAGCCGAACAGCGGATCGGGTTCGGTGGCAATGGCAGCAACGTCGAGCCAATCCGCCAGTGTCAGTAGCTCAACTGCGCGCGGGATCACTTGCCGCTCCTCTGCAGCAAGGTGGTGTCGGTAATACACCAGATAGGTCGCGGCAATCTTCTCCAGGGTCGCGCGCTCGATCACGGCGCCTGCAATGACCCCGTCTAAACAGTTAAGCAGCTCCTCCCCGGCCGCCGCGATCACCGCGTGCTCTTGTATGCGGCGAGCGATCTCAACTTGAAGGTCCGGGTCGCGCTTCACGAGACGCCGAAACGCTATGTCCTCCCGGGGATGGTGAAATTGATCCGGATAGTGGCGTAAGTAGTACACGATCTCGCGAAGAAGTTCAAAGTCTGGACGCTTACCCGCATGAAAAGCATCGACCTGGTGTTCGATCAAATCGAGAAGCCGCGCGAAGTTGAGGTGATCGGCATGCCATCTATCGAGCGCTGCGCGTGGCATCTTCAGCTCAGCTGTTGCATTCATAAGATCCTCAGCCCCTGATATTGATCTCAGGCAGAACTGGAGCAGTGGCAGAACTGCATCGACTGGCCGAATGGTTACGAGGTCGGGAGTTATGAGACCGCTTGGCTGCTGAGAGTCTGCGCATTAAGTATCCGTACTGTGCGCCCCCGTACTTCAATCAGTCCCTCGGCGGCAAGGCCATGAAGAATGCGCGAAAAGTGTTCCTGCGTCAGGTTCAGGTGTGAAGCGATGACTCCCTTCTGAGCAGGCAGCGTAATCGCCGATTCGTCCGGACGAGATTGCGCGCCTAGCTCCTTTAATAGATACGTGACAACGCGTTGTGGCCCCGAGCGCAACGTGAAAGTCTCGACTTCATTGATAAAGTGGCTAAGTCGCTGGCTCAACCTAGCGATAACTCGGTAGGCGAAACGCGGATCGCGCTCGATCCCTGCCAGAACCGTTTCCTTCGAAACATGGACCAGTCTGCTGTCTAGCAAAGCTTCAGCAGTATGGCGGTAAGGTTGACCGAGAAACATGGCGGATTCACCAAAGCTCTCGCCGAGGCCTAGCAGACCGATGACTTTTTCGTTACCACGTAGCGTCTGCAAACAAAGCTTCACTTGCCCGGATACAACGATGTGAAGCCCGGTACAGGCATCTCCTCGACGCACTAATACCGTGCCTTTCGGTGCAGCAATAACCGTGATACCGCGCACAAGACGCTCGATTACGTGAGGGTCGAGTTCCTTGAAAAGCGGAAGGTTGCTAATCAGTTCATCGATCGGAATGGTGTTCTTGAGCATATTTCCAGCGCGGGGCACGAAATGATTATCTGGTGTCGGCGGTCGCGCCGCTTGATGCAGATCAATTTATTTCTACTAATCGAGTCGCCCGGTGCGCATTCGAGTGCAAACGAGTCCTCAGGAGCCTGCAGACGCCTTTTGTGATCAATTGAATACGGTCTGCGGTTTTTTGATCCATATCAAAGATGTCTGTCAATCGTCGCCGTATCGTCAGTCGAAAGGTCCGAAGCGCAATCGTGCGCGCCGCACGGCTAGGTGCAGCAATGTGAATCACCTCATTGAGGAGTCGTGTGATGAGAAGTTCGCTCATTTTCGGTCCCCTGCTTATGGCAGCCGCATTCAGCGCTGCTGCGCAAACCGCCGTTGACGAAAGCGCTGCTGAAGCGTTGGCCAAAAAGAGCGGATGCCTTACGTGTCACAGCGTTACGCAGAAGAGAGGTGCGCCGTCGTACAAAGAAGTCGCCGCGAAATACAAAGGCAAGGCGGACGCCGAGCCGATGCTTGTCAAGCACTTGACAAGCAATCCGAAGATCAAAGTCGACGGTAAAGAGGAAGAGCACGACTCACTAAAGACAAAAAACGAAGCGGAAGTCCGCAACGTCGTGCGCTGGATTCTCTCCCGGTAGCCGGCCGTGATCAGGCAAGCCTGGGCCCGGCTTCGAAACCGATGTCAGACATGTGCTCGCGCGACGTTAATCACGGGCAGTACTTTGTTGGCCCTTGTTGTCGGCGGAGTGTTGTTGGCAAGCGGCGCGGCCGGGCTGGCTTGGACCAACACCGAGAATTTTTGCATCGGCTGTCACGAGATGCGTGACAACGTTTACGCAGAGTTCAAGGGAACCATCCACGACCAGAACCGCTCCGGCGTACGAGCGATCTGCTCCGACTGCCATGTGCCGCGCGAACCCTGGCCGATGTTGTTGCGCAAAGTCCGCGCCACGTTCGAGTTGTGGGGCCACTTCACCGGTGTAATCGATTCAAAAGAGAAGTTCGAAGCACATCGGTACGAGATGGCGACGCGAGTATGGACGCGTATGAAGCAAACCGATTCACTCGAGTGCAGAAACTGCCACAACGCGAAGGCTATGAGCAGTGAACTGCAATCAGAGCGCGCCCGGGCTCGTCACGCCAAAGGGCAGGCTGAAGGCCTTACATGCATCGACTGTCACTTTGGCATCGCACACAAGGAGGCGGAGGGCGGACCCGGGCCTCGCGAGTTGAAGGTCGAGCGCAGTGGCCAGGCCCAGCGTAGTGGGGGTCAGAAGCCCTAGTCATTGAAGCCAGCGTCCGATTAACCGTCATTCGCAAAGGCATAAGGCACGCCTTTTCGAAAGTGGAGAAATGCACGATGAAGCACGCGACGCGTAACTTCTTACGATTTTTGCCGTGCTGTATTCATCGCCGGTGCCCTGGTGACGTACGCCGTCGATGCGAATGCGCAATCGGAAGGTACGCCACGCAAGGACCTTGTTCTTAAAGGCGACGCGAAGTGCACGCGCTGTCATGATCAAAACGAGGAGGTGCCGATCCTTTCGATTGGTCAGACGAAGCACGGCACGCTAGCGGACGGGCGCACGCCTACATGTACGAGCTGCCATGGTGAGAGCGAGACACACGCAAACAAACCCAGCGGAGTTGCAGAGCGTCCTAAACCCGATCGTGTCTTCGGCAAAACTTCCCAGACGCCCGTCAGCGCGCGCAATGAGACTTGTCTCACTTGCCACCAGGGCACCAAGCGCGTCCATTGGCAGTTGAGCGCACATGCACGAAGCGATGTTTCGTGCACATCGTGTCATCAAGTGCATACCGCGCACGACAAAGTCAGGGACAAAGTTACGCAGCCCGAAGTGTGCTTCTCGTGCCATAAAGAACAGCGTGCACAGATCAGTCGAGTTTCGCGGCACCCGATCAAGGAGGGCAAGGTAGCTTGCTCCGATTGTCATAACGCCCACGGCAGTGTCGGTCCGGCGCTGCTGATTCGAGACAACGTGAATGACACCTGTTACAGCTGCCACATGGAGAAGCGCGGACCATTTGTGCGCAACCATCAGCCTGTCCAGGAAAACTGCGCGATTTGTCACAACCCGCACGGCACGACCAATCCCAATCTGCTGCGCGTGCGTTCGCCGTTTCTGTGTCAGCAGTGTCACGAGCCAACAGGTCATCGCGGGGCCATTCCGACGGTGACCGGTGGTAGCGCGCTGCAGCGAACGGTCACACTCGCTCGGGGCTGCGCGAACTGCCACACCAACATCCACGGCACCAACAATCCGGTCGACGCGCCCGGAGAACGCACGTTCAGGCGCTGATAAGGAGATCGTGATGAAAGCTAACGATGGTCTGAGAGTTAGTTTGCTTACGGGTGCCATGCTCGCCGCGTTTAGTCCCGCTACCCGCGCGGAGGAAGAGCAGACCGTAGCGGAGCTCGTCACTCCGGTAAGCACGGTTAGCGCTGGACTCGGTTACGCAACTGACGACGCGCCACGGTTTGGTCAATACAACGGCATTCGCGACGAGGGTCTCTATTTGCTGTTGGACGGCGAGTATCGGCGCCGCATCGATTCCACCGGCACCTGGGTCATCCTGCGCGGACGCAACCTGGGTCTAGACAATCGCGAGCTGCGCTTTGATCACAACCGTCAAGGCGATTGGGGTTATTTCTTTGAGTTTGGACAAACTCCACGTTATGAGCCATTCACGCCGGTGACAGGCCTGACCGGCATTGGCAGCGGTAATCAAACGATCAATGGAACAGGCGTGCGGCCGGTAGAACTCGACACGCGGCGCGATACGTTCAGCCTTGGACTCGACAAGATCGTCGCGCGTGGTTTTGACTTCCAGCTGCGCTTCAGGAATGAGGAAAAGAGCGGCGCACGCCTGTTCGGGCAGGGGGACAACCCGGGCGCGCCGAGCACGCGTTTTCTCACCGATCCGATCGATTACACCATCAGGCAATGGGAGGCGATCGCCAATTACACCACCCAGCAACTGCAGCTTTCGGCCGGTTATTACGGCACGCTCTTCGAGAATGACATTCCAGCGCTGAACATCACTGGGCTGCCTGCGGCGATTTTCACGCCGATGGCGCTGCCGCCCGGAAACCAGTCGCACCAGCTTTACTTCGCCGGCGGCTACAGCTTTACGCCCACAGCACGAGCAAGTTTCAAGGTGGCCTATGCGCGTCAGACACAAGACGAGGGGTTTGTCGCCGCGGCCGTCAACGGGCGCACAAACTTGGATGGGCGCGTGGACACAACGCTCGCGCAACTGGGGTTCACTGCACAACCTCTCCAGCGCATGTCCTTTCTTGCAAACTTGCGGTACGAGTATCGGCACGACAAGACTCCGACAGCGCTGTATTTCACTGGCGGGACGCCTACAGCCACGCTAAGCGGAGAGAATGAGCCACGTTCGATCAGGACCACGAGCGGCAAGGTGGAAGCCGGATACCAGTTGCCAATGGGCTTCCGCGTCACGGGTGGTGTTGATTACGAGGAAAAAGACCGCAACACGTTTCGCGTGCGCTCGGTAAGCCATCGCGATTCAACAGAAGAAACGTCGTACCGAGCCGAAGTCCGGCGCTCTATCGGTGAAACGTTGACCGGTGCACTGTCGTACGTATACAGCGATCGCGATGGCTCGCCTTTTCTGCTGACAGTGGTAAACAGCGGTGCGCCTGGTAGCAATCTGATTGCGCCGATCCATCTGGCTGACCGCGAGCGCGACAAGGTGCGAGCGATCCTTACGTGGATGCCGGTTGACCCGCTGACGGTCCAGCTCCTAGTCGACGAAGGGCGCGACGACTATGACAGTCGAACTGCGGCGGACCTGGGGCCACGCTCGGGGCGGTTTCGCAATTACTCGGTCGATGCGTCGTATTCGTTCTCCGACGCGTGGCAGGGAAACGCCTGGTATTCGCGCAACACTATTCGCGTCGAGCAGGCAACCTCGTCAGGCGCCACGACGGCAGCGGCGAACATTGCAAACACCAGTAACAGCTTTGGCGTCGGCGCGCGCGGTCAGCTTAATCCGCGTATCGAGGTTGGGGCCGACCTTCAGTACAGTGACATCGAAGACCAGTTCAACGTTGCCGCGATTGCAGGACCTGCGGCGGTGAGTTCGATTCCGGACATCAATACGCGCCTCACCACGCTACAGCTCTTCGCCAAGTATGCCGTCCAGAAGAACCTCGGCGTGCGCGTTAATTACATCTACGATCGGTGGAAAAGCGACGAGTGGACATGGTCGAACTTTGTCTACACCGACGGCACGCGCCTGATACAGGAATCATCGCAGAAAGTGCAATTCATCGGCGTTGCCGTCTACTACGAATGGCGCTAATCGTATTTTCAGCGCGATGCCGTACCTTGATCCAAGTCAATAAGAGGCTTTGCGCCCGGCGCGAGAATTAGTTGAATCGCGCACGACCTTAAAAGGCTTGGATGCAATCGAAGTGCTTCTATTGGATGCGTCGGATCTCGGCGGGCAAACTTGCCGCCCTCGCTGGACTGGCTGTGTTCTTGTTCGGAAATGTTGAAGCGAGTGCGCAAACCAATGTGCGGTCCGGTGAACGCAGCGGCAAGGAAGTTGTGGAAGCAATATGTGCCAAGTGTCACGCGACCGGCGAGAAAGGTTCCCCGAGGATTGGTCAGCAAGCCGACTGGAGCAAGCGCCTTAGCCACGGGCTGGACGAGTTGGTGATGCAGGCGATCCGCGGCCACGGCGGCATGCCCGCGCGTGGCGGGCAGGCCGCCTTGACTGACAATGAAGTCAGGAATGCCATTATTTATATGTTCAACCCGGGATCAGCCGCTACGACAAGCACGGCGCGCCCATCCCCAGTGGCAGCCACGAAGTCAACCAGCAATGTAAGGGTTGTCAGCGGAACCGAGATCTACCTCGGACTGCTGCCCGCGGAAGTGCTGCGCTCTTATCCAAAAGACTCGGTCGAGCGTTCAATGCACGGTGGAGTTCCGGGTGGATCGGGCTATTACCACGTCAATATTTCCCTGCTCGATGCAGCGACCAAGGCACCGATACCCAACGCCAAAGTTGAAATTAAGATCGACGAGCGAGGCTTCAGCAGCGAGACGACCGCGCTACAGCCTCTAACGATCAACAGTGCGCCTAGCTACGGAAACTACGTCCGGCTGAGAAGTAAGTCACGTTACCTACTGACCGTCAAGATTCAGAGGGCGGACTCTGCGCGCCCGATCGAAGCCACGTTCGATCATCAAGTCTACTGAGTAACTTCGGTTCGCCATTGACGCGGCTGAAGCCGCGTCGCTGAAGCCGCGTCGCTGAAGCGGTACGACGCGCAGTGGGTACCTACGCAACGGGGAAATTGGAAGTTACACGCGGCTTGATCCGGATCAAATCCGCGCTTTTTCTTCTGCCTAACCTCTCGATACTCGCTTTCGGACAGAACAATGGCCATCGACAGTATCAGCCGCCTCGCATTCGAAACAAGCGGGATCAAGAGCAAGCAATGGTCGGTCGCGATCATGAGCACGCTTGCGTTCACCGTGTGCTTTGCCGTATGGATGATGTTCGGCGTGATCGGCATACCGATCAAGAAGACGCTCGGCCTCAATAACACCGAGTTTGGAATTCTGACCGCTATTCCGGTGTTGACCGGCTCGCTGATCCGCGTGCCGCTCGGCATGTGGACCGACAAGTACGGCGGTCGGATCGTTTTCTTTCTTCTGATGATCGCCACCGTAGTGCCGATCTGGCTGATTTCGTATGCAACCGAATACTGGCATTACCTGGTGCTGGGCTTGTTCGTCGGCTTGGCCGGCGGATCGTTTTCGGTCGGCACACCGTATGTTGCGCGCTGGTTCGGCAAGAGTCAGCAGGGCCTGGCGATGGGCGTGTTTGGCGCCGGCAACTCAGGCGCTGCCGTCAACAAGTTCGTCGCGCCGACTTTACTGGTCGCGTTCGGCTGGGCGATCGTGCCGCAGGTGTATGCGGTCGCGATGCTGATCACGGCGATTGCGTTCTGGTTCTTTACCTATAGCGATCCGAAGCATCTTGTTGATTCGAAGATCACCTGGCGCGAGCAGCTCGCTGCGCTGAAGGATCCGAAGGTGTGGAAGTACTGCCAGTACTACTCGATCGTATTCGGCGGCTATGTGGCGCTATCGCTCTGGATGGTCCAGTACTACATCGGCGAGTTCGGACTCGACATTCGCATCGCGGCCTTGTTGGCCGCGTGCTTCTCGCTTCCCGGCGGTGTGCTGCGCGCGATCGGAGGGTGGCTGTCGGACAAATGGGGCGCGCACAAAATGACTTGGTGGGTGATGTGGGTCAGCTGGATCGCTCTGTTTCTGCTGTCGTACCCCGCGACGACTTACACGATTCACGGCGTCAACGGTCCGATGACCTTCACGCTGGCATTGAACGTCTGGACCTTCACGCTGCTGATGTTCGTACTCGGAATTGCGTGGGCGTTCGGCAAGGCATCGGTCTTCAAGTACATCGCGGACGACTACCCGGCGAACATCGGTGTGATCTCGGGCATCGTCGGACTCGCCGGCGGATTGGGCGGCTTCATCCTGCCGATCATGTTCGGTGCGTTGCTTGATCTGACGCAGGTCCGCTCGAGCGCCTTCATGTTGATGTATGGCGTGGTCTGGGTCAGCCTGATCTGGATGTACTGGACAGAGATACGGCGTACTGAAGTCATCGGTCCGCGCGCTTCCGATCTGAGAGCGACCACTTGATTGCCATTGCCGCGGAGTATTAATGAGCGCCATCGAACCTGTATCCCCTGGACGTCGAACATCTTCAGTTGACATCGTCGACTGGCGACCGGAGGACGACGTCTTCTGGGATTCGACCGGCAAGAAAATCGCTTATCGCAACCTCGCGATCTCGGTGCCGGCTCTGTTGTGCGCCTTTGCCGTGTGGGGCATGTGGGGAATCATCACGGTGCAGATGCTCAACCTTGGCTTTCCGTTTAGCCAGGGCGAGTTGTTCACGCTGACCGCGATTGCCGGACTCGCTGGCGCAACGATGCGCATCCCGGCATCGTTCCTGATTCGCCTTGCGGGAGGGCGTAACACAATCTTTCTGACCACGGCGATGCTGCTTGCGCCTGCGATCGGGACCGGCATCGCCCTGCAGCATAAGGACTGGCCATTGTGGGTATTTCAGTTGATGGCGCTGTGGTCAGGCGTTGGCGGCGGCAACTTCGCAAGCTCGATGTCGAACATCAGCGCCTTCTTTCCAAAGCGGTTGCAGGGAACAGCTCTCGGAATCAACGCCGGCCTCGGCAATTTCGGCGTGACCAGCATGCAAGTTGTCATTCCGCTGGTGATGACCGTAGGTTTGTTGGGCGCCTTTGGCGGTGAGCCGATGACGCTGCTCAAGGACAGCGGCTGGATCTTCGGCAAGATTCCCGCAGGCACGCCGACTTGGATTCAGAACGCCGGCTTTGCCTGGTTCCTGTCACTGGTTCCGCTGTCGATCCTGTGCTGGTTTGGCATGAACAATCTATTGACGGTGTCGCCGAACATTGGCGGCCCGATTGCCGCGTTCCTGAAGATCACGTGGCTCTACACGCTGTCGTTCGTGCCGGCCATCATCGGCCTATACCTGTATCTGCCGGCTCCGACCGGACTCGGCCTGCTCAACATGTGGGCCGCGATCGCACTCATCATCATCAGCACGTTGCTCGTGCTGAAGCTCACGGCGTTCGGCGCAATGAAGGAAGGTGTCGCCAAGCAGTTCTCAATCTTCCGCGACAAGCACACGTGGTCGATGACGCTGTTGTACATCGTTACGTTCGGGTCGTTCATCGGCTTCTCGATGGCGCTGCCGTTGTCGATCAAGGTGATCTTCGGTGTCAGTCATCTGCCTGATGCGGCCGGCGTGATGCAGCACACCGCCAATAATCCGAACGCACCACCGGCACTGACTTATGCGTGGATCGGCCCGTTCGTCGGCGCACTGATCCGCCCGGTCGGCGGCTGGATCGCCGACAAGGTCGGCGGGTCGATCGTCACTCAGATCATCTCTGCGGTGATGGTTGTGGCATCAGTGTCGGTGGGCTACGTGATGCTGCTCGCTTACCGGTCGGCAACGCCGGAAGAATATTTCCTGGTGTTCATGCTGTTGTTCGTCGTGTTGTTCGCGGCCAGCGGCATCGGCAACGGCTCGACGTTTCGCACGATCGGTGTGATCTTCGACCGATCGCAGGCGGGCCCGGTACTCGGATGGACGTCTGCGATCGCGGCCTATGGAGCCTTCATCGCACCGGTAGTGATCGGCGAGCAGATCAAGGCTGGAACGCCGGAATTTGCGATGTACGGCTTCGCCGTGTTCTACGCGCTGTGCCTGATTCTCAACTGGTGGTTCTATCTGCGCCGCAACGCGTACGTGAAAAATCCATGAGCGACATTGGAATCTAATGAGCCATTTCCTGGATCGTCTGAACTATTTCCGCAATCCGCGCGAAAGCTTCTCCGGCAATCACGGCATCACCACCGGCGAAGACCGCACGTGGGAAGACAGTTACCGCAATCGCTGGGCCCACGACAAGATCGTGCGCTCGACGCACGGCGTCAACTGCACCGGTGCCTGCTCCTGGAAGATTTTCGTCAAAGGCGGAATCGTCACGTGGGAGATTCAGCAGACCGATTACCCGCGCACCCGTTGGGATATGCCGAATCATGAGCCGCGCGGCTGCGCACGCGGCGCCAGCTACAGCTGGTATTTATATAGCGCGAACCGCGTCAAGTATCCGATGGTGCGCGGCCGGCTGCTCAAGTCGTGGCGCGCTGCGCGAGAGAAACATGAACCGGTGGCAGCGTGGGGCTCGATCGTCGAAGACGACGCCACCCGGCGCGACTATCAACAGATTCGCGGCCTCGGTGGATTTGTTCGATCGAGCTGGGACGAAGTCAACGAAATCGTCGCCGCGGCCAACGTCTACACGATCAAGAAGCATGGACCGGATCGTGTGATCGGCTTTTCGCCGATCCCGGCGATGTCGATGGTCAGCTACGCCGCGGGCTCGCGTTACCTGAGCCTGATCGGTGGCGTCTGCATGAGCTTCTACGACTGGTACTGCGATCTACCGCCGTCGAGCCCTCAGGTGTGGGGTGAGCAGACCGACGTGCCGGAATCCGCCGATTGGTACAACTCGAGCTACATCATTGCGTGGGGCTCGAATGTTCCGCAGACGCGCACGCCCGATGCGCACTTCTTCACCGAGGTTCGCTACAAAGGCACGAAGACGGTTGCAGTAACGCCCGATTATTCGGAGGTCGCGAAGCTCTGCGACATCTGGATGCATCCGAAGCAGGGCACCGATGCCGCGGTCGCGATGGCAATGGGCCATGTGATCCTGAAGGAGTTTTACTTCCCCGACGGCGGCCGCGAGCGCAGCGCGTACTTCGACGATTACGTTCGCCGCTATACCGACATGCCGATGCTGGTGATGCTGAAGGAGCATCGGCTGCCGAGCGGCGAAGTGATCACGGTGCCCGATCGTTACGTGCGCGCATCGGACTTCGAGGCCCATCTGGGCCAGACAAACAACGCCGAATGGAAAACGGTCGCGTGCAATGAGGCTGGAGAAGCGGTTCTTCCGAATGGATCAATCGGCTTCCGCTGGGGCCCAGAAGGCCGCGCTGACGCCGGACTGTGGAATCTCGAAGCGAAAGAGGCGCAGCGTGGGAACGAGATCAAGCTGCGACTCTCACTGCTCGAAGGCGAACATCCCAGCACGGCGACGGCAAAGGTCGGCTTTCCTTACTTTGGCGGTATTACAAGCGAGCATTTTCCGAACAACGCGCTAAGCGGCGGCAACAGCGACGTGCTGGTGCGGACCGTGCCGGTGCAGCGCATCGCGCTTGGCGGCGGCAAGCCCGAAGCGCTGGTCGCCACCGTGTTCGACCTGCTGGTCGCCAACTACGGTGTAGCGCGCGGACTCACCGGCGAGCTCGCAGCAAAGAGCTTCGACGACGACACCCCGTACACGCCGGCCTGGCAAGAGCGCATCACCGGCACGCCGCGCGCGCAAGTGATTTCGGTCGCGCGCGAGTTTGCCGAGAACGCGCACAAGACGCAGGGCAGGTCGATGGTGATCATCGGCGCCGCGATGAACCACTGGTACCACAGCGACATGAACTATCGCGGCGTGATCAACATGCTAATGATGTGCGGCTGCGTCGGCAAAAGTGGAGGCGGCTGGGCGCACTACGTCGGTCAGGAAAAGCTGCGGCCACAAACCGGCTGGACCGCGCTCGCGTTTGCGCTCGACTGGATCCGCCCGCCGCGGCTGCAGAACAGCACCAGTTTCTTCTATGCGCATACCGATCAATGGCGCTACGAAAAGATCGGCGTTGAAGAAGTGCTGTCTCCTTTGGCCGACAAGAAAGACTTCGGCGGCAGCATGATCGATTACAACGTACGAGCCGAGCGCATGGGCTGGCTCCCCAGTGCACCGCAGCTGCAAACGAATCCGCTGCAGGTCGTGCGCGATGCGCAGGCGGCCGGCGTCGATCCGAAGGACTATGCGGTCAAAGCGCTAAAGGACGGCAAGCTGAAGATGAGCTGCGCCGACCCCGATCATCCCGATAACTGGCCGCGCAACATGTTCGTCTGGCGCTCGAACATTCTCGGCTCCAGCGGCAAAGGCCACGAGTACTTTTTGAAGCATCTGCTGGGAACGAGCAACGGTGTGCAAGGTAAAGACTTGGGTGTAGAGGAGGCAAAACCACTCGAAGTCGTCTGGCACAAGCAGGCGCCTGAAGGAAAACTCGACCTGCTGGTCACGCTTGATTTCCGGATGAGCACGACGTGCCTGTACAGCGACATCGTGCTGCCGACCGCGACCTGGTACGAGAAGAACGATCTGAACACCAGCGACATGCATCCGTTCATTCACCCGCTGTCGGCTGCTGTGGATCCCGCGTGGCAATCGCGCAGCGACTGGGAGATCTACAAAGGATTTGCGCAGAAGTTCAGCGAGGTCTGTATCGGTCATCTCGGCGTCGAGCGCGAGCTCGTGCTTACACCCCTGATGCATGACACGCCGGCCGAGCTTGCGCAGCCCTTCGACGTCAAGGACTGGAAGCGCGGTGAATGCGATTTGATCCCGGGCAAGACCGCACCGAACATGCAGGTTGTCGAGCGCGACTATCCAAACGTCTACAAGCGGTTTACTGCGCTCGGGCCGTTAATGAACAAGATCGGCAACGGCGGCAAGGGCATCAGCTGGAATACCGAGAAAGAGGTCAAGCAGCTGGGCGAGTTAAGCGGTGTCGTGCAAACCGAAGGCCCAACGCGCGGCATGCCGAAGATCGAGACCGACATCGACGCCTGCGAAGTGGTGATGATGCTCGCACCGGAAACCAACGGTCACGTCGCGGTCAAAGCCTGGCAGGCGCTCGGCAAGCAAACCGGACGCGACCATACGCATCTGTCGATTCATCGCGAAGACGAAAAGATCCGCTACCGCGACATCCAGGCGCAGCCGCGCAAGATCATTAGCTCACCGACGTGGAGCGGCATCGAAAGCGAAACCGTTTCGTACAACGCGGGATATACCAACGTGCACGAGCTGATTCCATGGCGCACCCTGACTGGAAGGCAACACTTTTATATCGATCATCCGTGGATGCGCGCGTTTGGCGAGGGCTTTTCCAGCTATCGACCACCCATTGACCTGAAGACGACTGCCGCGATGCGCGGCATCAAGCCGAACGGCAATCCGGAAATCGCGCTGAACTTCATCACGCCGCACCAGAAGTGGGGCATTCACTCCACCTACACCGATAACCTGCTGATGCTGACGCTAAGTCGCGGCGGGCCATGCGTGTGGATTAGCGAAGACGATGCCAAGCGCGCCGGCATTGTCGACAACGACTGGATCGAGCTCTTCAACGTCAATGGCGCGCTGACCGCGCGTGCGGTCGTCAGCCAGCGCGTCAAGCCGGGCATGGTGATGATGTATCACGCGCAGGAAAAGATCGTGAACACGCCCGGGTCGGAGATTAATGGCGTGCGCGGCGGCATCCACAACTCGGTGACGCGCACGGTCGTCAAGCCAACGCACATGATCGGCGGCTACGCGCAGCTTTCCTACGGCTTCAACTACTACGGGACGATCGGCACCAATCGCGACGAGTTCATCCTGCTGCGCAAGATGAACAAGGTCGACTGGCTCGACACGCCCGTCGCGCCGGAACTGATTCGTCCGACGCAAGAGCAAGGGGCCAGTGTATGAAGGTGCGTGCGCAGATCGGCAAGGTGTTGAATCTGGACAAGTGCATCGGCTGCCACACCTGTTCGGTGACGTGCAAAAACGTCTGGACCAGCCGGCCCGGCATGGAGCATGTGTGGTTCAACAATGTCGAGACCAAACCTGGCATCGGCTACCCGAAGGAATGGGAGAACCAGGACAAGTGGAACGGCGGCTGGGTGCGCCGTGCCGATGGCTCGATCGTGCCGCGCCAGGGCGGCAAGTGGCAGCTGCTGATGAAGATCTTTGCCAACCCGAACCTGCCCGAGATCGACGATTACTACGAACCATTTACATTCGACTACGGTCACTTGCAGTCTGCCCCGGAAATGCAGGCCACGCCGACCGCGCGCCCGCGCAGCCTGATCTCGGGCCAGCAGATGGACAAGATCGTCTGGGGCCCGAACTGGGAAGAGATCCTCGGCGGCGAGTTTTCGAAGCGCAGCAAGGACAAGAACTTCGAAGCCGGGTTCGAGCAAGTACAGAAGGACATGCTCGGCCAATTCGAGAACACGTTCATGATGTACTTGCCGCGACTATGCGAACACTGCCTGAATCCTTCGTGCGTGGCATCGTGTCCGTCGGGTTCGATCTACAAGCGCGAAGAAGACGGCATCGTATTGATCGATCAGGACAAGTGCCGCGGCTGGCGCATGTGCGTCTCCGGCTGCCCGTACAAGAAGATCTACTACAACTGGAAGAGCGGCAAGGCCGAGAAGTGCATCTTCTGCTATCCGCGCATCGAGGCTGGACAGCCGACGGTGTGCAGTGAAACGTGTGTCGGCCGCATTCGCTATCTCGGCGTAATGCTGTACGACGCCGACCGCATTCAGGAAGCGGCCAGTGTCGAACACGACCGCGATCTCTATCAGGCGCAGCTCGACATCTTCCTCGATCCAAGCGATCCGGAAGTGATCGCGCAGGCGCAAGTCGACGGCGTCCCCGACAAATGGATGGAAGCGGCGCGCAACAGCCCCGTTTACAAGATGGCTGTCGAATGGAAAGTCGCACTGCCGCTGCATCCCGAATACCGCACCCTGCCGATGGTGTGGTACGTCCCGCCGCTGTCACCGATCAGCTCGGCCGCCAACGCCGGCTACGTCGGCAGCAAAGGCGCGATTCCCGACGTCAACCAGCTGCGCATTCCGGTCAAGTATCTGGCGAACCTGCTGACAGCAGGGGACACCGCGCCGGTAGTACGTGCGTTGGAGCGAATGCTCGCGATGCGCGCGTACCAGCGCGAAAAGCATGTCGACGGACGCGTGAATCTCGATGTGCTGAAACAGGTCCAGATCACGCAGGCCGAGGTGGAGGAGATGTACAAGGTGATGGCGATCGCCAACTATGAAGACCGCTTCGTGATTCCGACCACGCATCGCGAGTACGCCGAGAATGCCTTCAGCGTGCGCGGTGGATGCGGCTTCAGCTTCGGCAACAACTGCTCGGACGGCATCAATGACGTCAGTCTGTTCGGTAGTGAAAAGAAGCGCACGATTCCAATCAAGGCGGAGATCTGAACATGATCGCATCAAGCACTGTTCAGCCGATGCGCAACAGTTTGCGCGTACTGTCGGCACTGCTCACTTATCCGGACGCGGCCGTGCGCGCGTATCTGCCAGAGATGCGCACCGTGATCGGCGACGAACGCACACTGTCGCAAGCACGCCGGGGCGAGCTGCAGGCGTTGATCGACGCACTGCTGCATGCAGATCCGCTGGCAACTGAAGCCCAATACGTCGAGCTTTTCGATCGCGGACGTGCGACATCGCTGCATTTATTTGAGCATGTGCATGGTGATTCGCGCGACCGTGGGCCGGCAATGATCGATCTGGGACAGACGTACGCGAAAGCAGGGCTGATGCTGACGGAGGGCGAGCTGCCCGACTATTTGCCGGCAGTTCTTGAGTTCGTGTCGACGCAACCACCCCGCGAAGCACGTGCTTTCCTGGCCGAGATGGCACACATTCTGAATGCGATTTTCGCAGCGCTGATCGCGCGTGAAAGCGCTTATGCCAGTGTGCTCGGCGCGCTGTTGGAGCTCGCCGGCGAGAAAGTAACGACGGTTGCGCCGACTGCCGACGCTCCGCTCGACCAAAGTTGGCCCGAGCCGGCAGCGTTCGACGGCTGTTCAACGAAGGGGCAAGCACGACCGGAGCAACTGCACCCGGTTCACATCATCCGCAAACCGACGACGCAACGAGGAGCGCACTAATGAGCGGTGTCTACGGTTTTCTGTTTCAGGTCTACCCCTACGTCTGCTTCGTCGTGTTCATCGTCGGCAGTCTGATTCGCTTCGATCAGGCGCAATACAGCTGGAAGAGCGATTCGTCGCAGATGCTGCGCGGCGGACTGCTGCGCTGGGGCAGCAATCTGTTTCACGTCGGAATCCTGTTCTTGTTCTTCGGGCACCTGGTCGGGCTCTTTACACCGCATGCGGTCTACGGCGTCTTCATGAGCGCAGCGCAGAAGCAGATGCTCGCAGTCACGGCTGGCGGTATTGCGGGCTTCATATGCTTCATTGGCCTGACGCTGTTGCTGTATCGACGGATATTCGATCCGCGCATTCGCTACACCAGTCATTTCGCCGACATTGCCATACTGGTCGTGCTGTGGGTCCAGCTTGTCGTCGGCCTGATCACGCTACCGTATTCCTATCAGCACGCCGACGGCAGCGTAATGGTGGTGCTGGCCGACTGGGCGCAGCGCATCGTCACGCTGCGGCCGGTTGATGCATCAGCATTGGCTTCTCTCGCGTGGCCCTTCCTGTTTCACATCGTGCTTGGCATGACGATCTTTCTGATATTTCCATTCAGCCGGCTGGTGCATGTATGGAGTGGGTTCGCTGCACTCGGATACTTGTTCCGGCCCTATCAGGTCGCGCGCAGCCGGCGACTGAATCTGCCGGCTGGCCACAACCTGCCCGAGACGGGCGCTCCGCGCGCCCGTGCATGAAGGAACCTGATGCTGATCGAAACCATCGACCTCACCGCAACGGAGACGTCGGAAAGGGCCGCCAGCGTCAACGGCGTGCTGCTGAATCCGACACAGCAGAGTCTGACGGCTGAACAGCTGCGGCAGCGCGCGTGCGCAGAGCTGCTGCGCCAGGCCGCGATCGAGGCCGGACTGCTGAATGCGAGCGACAACGCGCCGGACGACGGCGTGGTCAGCGAGGCCGCTTCTGCCGCCATCGATGCGTGGCTCGAGCGCGAGCTGCAGCTGCCTGACCCCTCCGAAGAGGCGTGCGGGCGTTATTACGCAGCCCACAAAGGACGCTATTGCACCGGAGAACGTGTACGTGTGCGGCATATCCTGTTTGCGGTGACGCCGGGTGTAGACGTGGTGGCGTTACGTAAGCGCGCCGAGGCGTGTCTGCTGGAGGTGCGTTGCCATGATGGCAGTAATGCGGATGCCTTTGGCGAATCCGCCCGGCAGCTATCGAACTGTCCCAGTGCGGAGCAGGGAGGTGAGCTCGGGTGGCTTACTGCCTCCGACTGCGCACCGGAATTCGCACGGGAGCTGTTCGGACGTGTTGAGGTCGGTGTGCTGCCGCGGCTGGTGCATAGCCGCTTCGGTCTGCATGTAGTCGAAGTGCTCGAGCGCGAGCCCGGTGTGCAGCAGCCATTCGAAGCAGTTAACAGCGCGGTGCGCCTGGCGCTGCGGCAGCAGGCTTATGTGACCGCGCTGCGTCAGTGCTTGAAGGTGCTTGCCGGCAGTGCAGTAGTCAAGGGGGTCGATCTCGACGCCGCCGAGTCGCCGCTCGTCCAGTAGTGCGCTTCGCTTATGCCCGACGCCCTATTGCACCACGTTCGAATCGCGGCAGCCGGGCTAAACCGCCACGCTTCGTACTAAGAGCAGAGGGACCTCGCCGTGCGCCACTACACGTGTTGCCACTGAGCCGAGCACCGCACCCTTGAGCGCACCGTACCCGTGCGATCCCATTGCGAGTACGTCGAGCTTTTTCTTGGCATACCCAATCAGTTCATCACTCGGTATGCCAGTCAGTCGAACTTCGTTCGCCTTTACACCGGCTGCGTTCTTCACAATCTTGCGCACCGGCCTCATTGCGGCCTCGTAAGCCTTGTCCTGCATTCCGCGCACCTCTGCGGACGAAAAAGCGGGTGGCGCGAACCCGGCGACACTCGGTATGCCGACGAGGTCGTACGAATGCACGACATGGATCAGCGAGACCGTCGGCGCATCCCCGAATAGCTTTGCGTGACGCAATACGTACTTCAATGCGGCCACGCCGTAGGCGCTGCCGTCGATCGCAATTCCCACCCTGAGTGAATCGGCGTATTTCTTGGCTTTGCCGCGCACTATCAGTGTTGGTCGCTTGCTGCGAACCATCACCTCGTTGGTCACCGATCCCAGCAGCATGCCGCCCAGTGCAGAATGACCATGGGAGCCGAGGACGAGCAGGTCGACGTTGTCTTTATCAGCGGCGCTGCTTATTTCGGCAGCCGGTCTACCGACCGTGTACCGCACGCGCGGAGTCAAACCCGCTTTTTGCAGGCGGCTGCGCGCAGGCCCCAAGGCTTTCTCGGCTTCGTCGGCGTAATAGTCCCGCACAACCGCCATGCCGACGATGCGTGCGGGATGTGGAGGAAGTGACCATTGCACATTGAGTACTTCGACCTTGGGGGTTGACTTGATTAATGCCTTGCGCGAGGCGATGAACTCGACCGCCATACGGCTGTAATTGCTGCCATCGACTGCAATCAGGATTTTCATCTCTCGTTCCATTGGGTTCGTCTTCTTGCGCACACGGCACGATAAGCGCTCCAGCGATTGTGCTTACGTAGGTTCATGGCTCCTTGACCTAGATCAGCATCGCACGCGAACGATTTCCGCGCCTACTAGCGTTCCGCCAGCCTCCAAGGGAGCGACACTTTGATTTCGGTCAAGTTCGCGCCAGTCGTGGCGAATTATCATTGTCGTATCGGAGCAGCCCGCCCGTAGCGGAGAGTGCAATGTTCAAGGTCATTTTGGTTTCCACAGACGGCACCACTCAGTCAAATCATGCAGTAAAGGCCGCGGCCAGGCTTGCTTCTGATCTTGGGGCGACGCTGCGTATCTTTCACTCGAGTCGATCCTATGCGGCGCTGTATTTCCCTGACGGAGTTGGAATGGCTTGGCCGCCCAAGGAGAATTACGAGAAGGAAGCGGCGGCCGGTGCAGATAAAGTACTGAAAAGCGCGAGCGCTCTGGCCAAGAAGCTCGGAGTGAAAGCGACTACTGCGCACTCCTATAGTGACTCACCCGCCGAAGCGATTATTGCAACCGCCAAGAAATTCAAGGCCGATCTGATTGTGATGGCGTCTCACGGGCGAAAAGGAATCGACAAGCTTTTGCTCGGTAGTGAGACACAAAGAGTGCTTGCGCGTACGAAGCTGCCCGTACTCGTCGTGCGCTAATCGCTTCCTCCGCGCCGGACCGGGCTCGACGCGGATGCAGAGTCCGTGCGTCACTGCCATCAAGGCCAGTTAGGAGCCGTTAGCGGCTGGAAAGGCAGGCGTACCGTAGTAACGATGGCCCACGGCAAATCGCACGGCGATTCACCGCATGTGCTCGCGATCAACGCAGGCTCCTCGAGCCTCAAGTTCTCGCTATACGAAGCAAGCGAACCGCTGCAACTTAGTTTGCGCGGAAAGATTGCGCGCATTGGCCTCTCGGACACAACGCTCATGGTCCAGGATTCGACCGGTGCTGGCACGCCACGTCGAATCGAAGAGGTGATCGACCACGCGAGCGCCGCAGAGGCGCTAACAGATTGGCTGGAAGAAACGGGTCTCCGATCTGCCGTGCGGGCCATTGGCCATCGCGTGGTGCACGGAGGCGTGCGATACAGCGCACCGACGCGTGTCGACGACCAGCTCACAAAAGAGCTTCACGAGATCAGCTCCTACAGCCCTGAACATTTACCCGCTGAGCTATCGCTTATCGAGCATTTTTCTCAAGGCTATCCTGGCATCCCACAGGTTGCGTGTTTCGACACGACCTTCCATCGCCACATGCCGCGCGTTGCGCAGCTGCTGCCAATCCCGCGGCGCTACGAACAGAAAGGCGTTCGGCGCTACGGTTTTCATGGGCTCTCGTATGCGTTTTTAATGGAAGAGCTCGAACGCGTCGCCGGTAGTGACGCGGCGCGCGGACGCGTCATCCTTGCGCACCTTGGAAACGGTTCGAGTCTTGTCGCAGTTCGGCAAGGCCGAAGCATGGACACGACGATGGCCATGACACCGGCATCTGGAATCCCGATGGGCACGCGCTCGGGAGACCTCGATCCTGGACTCGCGTGGTACCTGGCGCGCACCGAAAGCATGAGCACCGAGCAGTTCCATCACATGGTGAATCACGAATCTGGACTCGCTGGTATTTCGGAAACAAGCTCGGACATGTCCGACCTGCTCGCATCCGAGGCGGCCGACGTGCGCGCCGCGGAGGCGGTGGCGCTCTATTGCTATCACGTCACCAAAGCGATCGGCTCTCTTGGTGCCGCTCTGGGTGGTCTTGATACGCTCGTTTTCAGCGGCGGCATCGGCGAGAACGCGCCGGAAATCCGGCAACGCATCTGCGCAGGGCTCGGCTTCCTCGGCATTACGATCGATGCGAACAAGAACGCGAGCAATGACGGCGTGATCTCGGGCGATGCGGCGACCGTCACAGTGCGAATGATTCGCACCGATGAAGAAGCAATGATCGCGCGGTCGACTCTGCGCACTCTGAACGAGCAGCCGGTCAGCCAGTGACAAGCAAATCTTTGAACCAGCCACGCGCCTCCACGCCTCTGGCGAAGATGGATGCCTACTGGCGCGCCGCGAACTATCTTTCGGTTGGTCAGATCTACCTGCTAGACAATCCGCTGCTGAAATTGCCGCTATCTATCGAGCACGTGAAACCGCGGCTGCTCGGGCATTGGGGCACCACGCCAGGCCTCAATTTCATTTATGTCCACCTGAATCGTGTCATTACTCAGTACGACTTGAACATGATGTACGTAACCGGCCCCGGTCATGGTGGCCCGGGGTTGGTGGCGAATACCTATCTGGAAGGCACGTACAGCGAGATCTATCCCCATATCTCGCAGGATGAGCGTGGCATGCAGCGGCTCTTCAAACAGTTTTCGTTTCCGGGCGGTATCCCGAGTCATGTGTCGCCCGAAGTGCCTGGCTCCATCCACGAAGGTGGTGAGCTCGGATACTCGTTGATGCACGCGTACGGCGCCGCCTTCGATAACCCCGATCTGATTGTCGCCTGCGTTGTCGGTGACGGTGAGGCCGAAACGGGGCCGCTCGCAACGAGCTGGCACTCGAACAAGTTTCTGAATCCCGCGCACGACGGCGCCGTGTTGCCGATACTGCACCTGAACGGTTACAAGATCGCGAGCCCTACGGTGCTGGCTCGCATCAGCCACGATGAGCTCGATCAGCTCTTTCGCGGTTACGGATACGAGCCGCACTTCGTCGAGGGCGTCTTGCCCGAAGAGGTCCATCCAGCGATGGTTGCAACGCTGGATCGAGTCCTGGAAAAGATTAGAAGCATTCAAACCGCGGCACGCTCGGGGGCGAACAACAAGCGACCGATGTGGCCGATGATCGTTCTGCGCACGCCGAAGGGCTGGACTGGACCGAAAGCAGTGGACGGACTGCCGACCGAAGGATCGTGGCGCTCGCACCAAGTGCCCCTTGCAAACATCGCAGGCAATCCGGGACACCTGAAAATTTTGGAGCAATGGCTGCAAAGCTATCGTCCAAGCGAGCTTTTTGATAAGGACGGAAAGCTCATTCCGGAGCTTGCTGAACTCGCGCCGAAAGGTACACGCCGCATGGGCGCAAATCCGCACGTCAACGGCGGCGGCCTGTTGCGTGATTTACGGATGCCAAATTTTCGCGAGTACGCGGTCAATGTAGCGAGGCCGGGGGAAGTCACCGCCGAAGCAACACGCGTCACCGGAACCTTCCTGCGTGACATCATCAAGCTCAACCTCGAGCATCGCAATTTTCGGGTCTTCGGTCCGGACGAGACCGAGTCCAACCGCCTTGGATCCGTGTTTGAAGTGACCGATCGTGTTTTCTTGGGGGAGATCAGATCATCCGACTCTCAGATCTCGCCCGATGGCCGCGTGATGGAAGTTTTAAGCGAGCATCTATGTCAGGGTTGGCTCGAAGGTTATCTGCTGACCGGACGCCATGGATTTTTCTCCTGCTACGAGGCTTTCATTCATATTGTCGATTCGATGTTCAATCAGCATGCGAAGTGGCTGAAGTTGACGCGAGAACTTGCCTGGCGGCATCCGATCGCTTCGCTCAACTACTTGCTTACGTCCCACGTCTGGCGGCAAGACCACAACGGCTTCAGCCATCAGGATCCCGGCTTTATCGATCACGTCGTCAACAAGAAGGCCGACGTGATCCGCGTCTATCTGCCGGCCGACGCGAACACGCTGTTATCCGTTACTGATCACTGCCTGAGAAGCCGCAATTACATCAATGTCATCGTCGCGGGCAAGCAACCCGCGCCGCAGTGGCTAGGCATCGACGACGCGGTGAAGCACTGCGGCGCCGGAATGAGCACTTGGTCCTGGGCGAGCAATGATCAAGGAAGCGAACCCGACGTCGTGATGGCGTGCGCCGGAGATGTGCCGACGCTGGAAACGTTAGCGGCAGTCGATCTGCTGCGCGAGCACGCGCCGGAATTGAAGGTTCGAGTCGTAAACGTCGTCGACCTGATGGCATTGCAATCGCCAAGTCAGCATCCTCATGGAATGCGCGACCCTGACTTCGACGCACTGTTCACAACCGACAAACCGGTGATCTTTGCCTACCACGGCTATCCATCGCTGATCCACCGCCTTACCTACCGCCGTACCAATCACGCGAACTTTCATGTTCACGGCTACAACGAAGAAGGCACGACCACCACGCCGTTCGACATGGCGGTGCTGAACCGGATCGATCGCCTGCATCTGGTCAAAGACGTAGTTGGTCGAGTGCCCGGGCTGGGATCGCTCGGCGAAACTCTGACACGTCTGATGGATGACAGGCTAGTCGACCACAAGCGCTACATTGAACATTACGGCGACGATATGCCGGAGATTCGAGACTGGCGGTGGGGCGAACGACGGGTGACAGCGTAGAGGCGGATCGGCTCGCAACGTCGGGCGCGTCTGATGTAGATCAATATCTCCGCTAGGAACTGTCGATATTCTGATCTTCAACTCCATGAAGGAGATCCAATGAAGGCAGATGTCGATCTAAAAGAAGATGTGATCGCTGGGCTGAGCGGAGAGCCGGCCGTGGTGTCGCCATGAGTCCACTGGTGAGTTGGCTGCTTGTTGCGTCTGGCGTATTGCTGTCGGCGTGGGCGCTATGGTTCACAGCCCGCCTTCTCACGGCGCTGCTATCGCTCGACTAACGGTCTCGGCCTGCCCATGTATCAACGCATTCTCATTGCTGTCGACGGCAGTGATACCTCCTATCTTGCGCTGGATCACGCAGTACAACTCGCCCAGCACCAGCAAGCGCGGCTTCGAATCGTGCATGTGGTCGAATTGTTCAAGAATTCCCTAACGATGCTCGATGGAGCTGCGTTCGATGCGACGCCACTTTGGCAAGCGCTGCGCGAAGAAGGACGCCAGACGCTGTCGGTGGCCGAAGCCAAAGCACGCAGCTCAGAAGTTGAAAGCGAGATCGCGATGCTTGAGGGAGACGAGGCGTCATCGCACGTCGCAACGACGATTGTCAAAGACGCTCAGGGTTGGGCCGCCGATCTGATCGTGCTCGGGACGCACGGCCGTCGCGGCTTCAATCGCATCTTGCTCGGCAGCGTGGCAGAGACATTGGTTCGCATGGCACCCGCGCCGGTGCTGCTGGTGCGGGCGAGACCCCGCGCTGAAATGAGCCTCACGCTCGGGTGATGAACACGCGCAGACGTTGCCTCCATTTGGCGACTTCCATTGCGACCTGCCTATGGCTGGTTATCGCGAATGTTGCCGTTGCGCAAAGCCTTGACGGTCCGATGCTGTTAGTGGCGTCACCCGAGGTGGAGGGTTTCTATAGTCGAGCGGTAGTGATCGCGCTGCCGGTGGGCAGGAAGCAACACGTTGGATTCATTGTCAATCGGCCGTCGAAGCACAAACTCGCGAGCGTATTTCCGAAGCATGCCCCGTCGAGAAAGGTGATTGATCCAATTTACATCGGCGGTCCCGATTCATTGGGAAGTATTTTCGCTTTCGTGCGGACGAGCCATCCACCGGTCGATTCGGTACGGTTGTTTGAAGACCTTTTTGTTACTGCTGTCCCGAAGGCGATCAAGGACGTCATCGAACGCAGACCCAACAAGGCTCGTTACGTCACCGGTTACATCAGTTGGTTTGAAGACGAGCTTGAAGGCGAAATCGAGGGTGGCTTCTGGAGCGTCTCCGAGCCTCGTGCGGAGTTGTTTTTCCGCAAAAACGTCAGCGCGCTGTGGGCCGAGCTGATCGCAGGAATGCCACGCAAAGAACCAGTTTCACATCCGAGCGAGCGCTTCGCGCGCGGGCAGTGTGCGGCAGCGATAGGAGCGCGTTGTGGATTGCCGCACCACCTCTGATACCGCTGATTCTCCTGGACGGACCATCTCGGCTTCGGCAACGCGAATTGACCTGCACGTCGATGTCCCGCACGCGTTGCGTTGCGAAGTCGTCGCGACGGCGCTCCGGAGCAATCTCGACAGCGGGCTGACAGACAAAGAAGCGAGTCAGCGGCTGGCGATCGCTGGCCGAAACGAACTGGACGCGGCGCCGGTCATCTCAGCTTGGCGCCGATTTCTCCTTCAGTTCAAGAGTCCCCTGGTCTTGTTGCTGATTGCAGCGACGGGGATTTCGTTCGTCGTGTGGGCGATTGAACGCGAGTCCGCGATACCGTACGAGGCGCTGACGATCCTAGCCATAGTGATTGCCAACGCCGCGCTCGGCTACTTTCAGGAAGCGCGTGCCGAGGCGACGATCGCAAGTCTGCGCAAGATGACAGCTGCGCAATCCACCGTGCTGCGAGACAACGTTCGAGTCGCCGTGCCGGCGGCAGAGATAGTTCCCGGCGATGTGCTGGTGATCGATGAAGGAGCAACAATCCCCGCCGACGCACGTGTCTTTCATTCGGCGTCACTGCGCACGATGGAAGCGGCTTTGACCGGCGAGAGCGCGCCGGTGTCGAAGGATGTCGAGCCGGTGCCTGCTGACGCTGCGATGGGCGATCGCAGCGACATGTTGTTTGCTGGTACCGCAGTGGCATTCGGCCACGGTCGCGCGATCGTAACCGCGACCGGCATGCGCGCGGAGATCGGGCGGATTGCGGATTTGCTTGCACACACGGTCGATGAGCAGACGCCGCTGCAAGCCGAGCTTGACCGTACCGGCCGAGTCCTCGGCGCCGTCGTGATCACGATCGCAGTCGTGGTCGGCGCAACACTTCTGCTGATGCAACGCGACTTCTCGCTGACTGTGCTGACCACCGTGCTGCTGTACACGATCGCGCTCGCCGTAGCTGCGGTTCCCGAGGGCCTGTCTGCCATCACGACTGTGGTGCTTTCGCTCGGCATGCAACGCATGGCAGGGCGCAATGTGATCGTGCGGCGTCTAAGTGCTGTTGAAACGCTGGGTGCCGCGACCGTTATATGTAGCGACAAAACCGGCACATTGACGAAGAACGAAATGACGGTGCGTACGTTGATTACCGCCGGTGGGCGTATCGGCTTTACTGGATCCGGTTACGACCCGCACGGGTCATTGCTCGCGTGCGAGCAACCTGCGATCAACGCGGCTCAGGCGCGTGAAATCGACTTAATACTGAGCGCAGGCTTCGTTTCAAACAACGCAGAACTGGTCGAGCGCGACGGCTTGCGGGTTGTGATCGGAGATCCGACCGAGGGAGCGCTTCAGGTCGCCGCGTTGAAAGCGGGTCTGGTTGTCGACCGTATGCGCATGCGCTTCGCGCGCGTCGGGGAGATTCCATTTTCATCAGAGCGAAAGCTGATGAGCACTGCACACACGCATGCGACCGCAGCGGAGGGCGGCACGACGTTGTTCGTCAAGGGCGCGCCCGATGTACTGCTGGCACGCTGCCATGCCGAGCAGATCGGGGACTCGGAACAACCCCTGACCGACGCGCGACGCCTTGAAATCAGCGATGCGATCAACACACTCGCCGACGAAGCACTGCGCACGCTCGGCATCGCGTATCGACTGTTGCCTGACCATTTGGCCGTGGCGCTGCACCCTCGCGTGGAGGAAGAACTGGTCTGGCTTGGAGTGGTCGGCATGATCGACCCTCCGCGGTCGGAGGCTGCGGCCGCGGTTCGGACCGCACAGCAAGCAGGGGTGAGGGTGATCATGATTACCGGCGACCATCCACGGACCGCGGCTGCGATCGGTCAGGAACTGGGAATCTGCGACGCCAGCAAGAAAGTCCTGGCCGGCGTCGTAATCGAAACGATGGATGCGGCCGCGTTGGCCGAGGCTGTACAAAACGTGTCTGTGTTTGCGCGCGTGAGTCCAGAGCACAAGCTGCGCATCGTGCATGCTCTAAAGCACCATGGCCACGTGGTTGCGATGACGGGTGACGGCGTCAACGACGCGCCTGCATTAAAGGCGGCCGATATTGGCGTCGCGATGGGCATTACGGGTACCGACGTCGCAAAAGGCGCGGCCGACATGGTGCTGACTGATGACAATTTCGCGTCCATCGTCGCCGCGATCGAAGAGGGCAGATCGATCTATTCGAATATCCAGAAATATTTGCGCTATCTATTAGCCACCAACCTGGGCGAAGTGATCGTGATGTTCGTCGGCGTCGTCGCCGCTGGCCTGCTGGGGATTGCATCGGGCGCAGGCGAGGCCCTCGTGCTGCCATTGACGGCAACAATGATCCTCTGGATCAACCTCGTCACCGACTCGGGTCCGGCGCTTGCGGTTGGCATCGATCCCCCAAGTCAAGAACTGATGAAGCGGTCACCACGCGATCCGAAGCTTGGCATCATCACGCCGCTCATGTGGCGGGGCGTCGTATTCGTCGCCGTCGTGATGGGTGTGGGAACACTGGGCGTGCTCGACGCGGCGCTGCCGGGCGGCCTGATCGCCGGCGACGGCTCAATTGAGCATGCGCGCACGCTCGCGTTCCATACGCTGGTGTTGTTCTCGCTGTTCACTGTCTTCGCTGTCCGCTCCGACCAGGCCAGCGCAATGCGTGACCTCTTTAGCAACGGCTGGCTATGGCTCGCGATTGCAGCATCTTTGACGCTGCAGGCCGCAGTGCTCTACTTGCCGGTGTTACAGCGGGCATTCAATACGGTGCCGCTGACAGCAAGCGACTGGATTCTCGCCATCGCCGTCGCCTCCAGCGCGCTCTGGCTGCGCGAGCTTGACAAGCTGCGTCGCAAAATTTCGGCAGCGAAGGAGTGCGGCGGCACGTGACCGAGGAGGCCGCTAAGCCAAACGGGGCGGGCGCGGCCTGTTTGACCTGTGTCAATAACGCTTGCCCGATGGCTCGGATAATTGCCTCACGATTTTCGATCAGTGGAAGAGGCTCCCAATGAGTCGCGACGCCGTTCCGACCTATGGTGAATGGTCGCTGGCAGTTATTTACACGCTCATCTTCGTGATCCTCGCATTTTTCTTTTACCGGCCGAAGACCGGTCGCGACTGGTGGACCCTTGGCGCTTTCACAGCCTTTCTAGCGGCACTGTTCGCCGAGATGTTTGGATTTCCTCTGACAATTTATCTGCTGTCTGGTTGGCCTGGTCCGACACTACCGCTCATTGAATCCCTCCCGCACGAAGTTGAACGTGTGCTTGAGTTGATGTTCGATTGGCGCGCGAATCCTCCCCTCGGACTATTCCAGATTGCAAGCATCGTGCTGATAGTCGGTGGCTTTATCCTTCTGGCAGCGGCATGGTCGGTACGGCACAAAGCCCAGCAGCGCGGGGAACTGGCGAGAACCGGCGTGTACGCACGCTTACGTCATCCGGAGTACGCCGCCTTCGTCGTGATCATGGTTGGCTTTCTGTTGCAGTGGCCGACGCTGATCACGCTGGCGATGTTTCCAATCCTGCTTTTTGTCTACGTGCGTCTTGCGCGCCGTGAGGAACACGAAGCTTTGAAGCGGTTTGGAGAGTCCTACCAACGTTACCAAGCCGAAACGCCGGCCTTCTTTCCGCGCGTTCGGACGTTGGTGGTGAATGCATGAACCTGGATCGAAGAATTTATTGATCGAGCTGAGGTATGGCAGAGACCAGAATTGAAGACAGCTGCACGTCGACGGAGCGACTAATCGTTCATCCCGTTGGCAGGTGGCACTCGGACCACAGCAAGTACGCGTTGCTTCTCGATCTACTTGAACAGCAGGTCGACGCGATGCACAAGGGCGGAAGACCGAACTTTGAGTTGATGCACTCGATCGTCCACTACCTGCGCCACAATCCAGATCGTTTCCACCACCCCAGGGAGGATGTTGCTTTCGCCCGGATGGTTGAGCGCGATCCGAACTTGCAACTTCAGATTGCGCGCCGCATGCAGGAACATGTCGTAATCGCTGCGGCTGGAGAGCGGCTACTCGATTGTCTGAACCAAATCCGGGCGGGGGTAATCGACCGTGCAGTGCTGGAAGCGGCAGCTGCCACCTACTTGGTGTACTACCGCTACCATCTTCAGGCGGAGGAGCGAGAGGTCATCCCACGCGCGATGGATCTTTTGACCTTGGCGGACTGGAGAGCCGTCGCCGCCATTTCAACCGAGCCCGATCCACTGTTTGGCGCTGACGTCGATGCTCGTTATTGCGAGTTAAGACGACGAGTCGAGGACCGGGCGAGACAGGCGGGGTGACACGCGGCCGTGTGCCTATACAAGCTACGCCGCCGCCATTGACAGCAGCGACAGCGGCGAGAATGCGGCCTTGACTCGCGGGCGCGGCCGCTGATTGCGGGTCATCGGGCGTTCCACGCACTCTTGCTTCTGTGGTTCGACGATGCGCCGCAGGCCGTCCACATCGGACAACGTGATTGCGCGGCGATCAACTTCGATCAGACCCGCCGCTGCGAAAGCGGAAAGCGTGCGGCTGACTGTTTCGAGCTTTATGCCGAGATGGCTGCCGATTTCTTGCCGCGTCATGCGCAATGTGAACGAAGTGCGCGAATAGCCGAGCTTGCCAAAGCGGTCCGCAAGGCCAAGCAGAAAACTGGACAGACGGGCCTCGGCACCCAGCGTGCCAAGCAGTCGAAACATGCGGTGCTTCTGGACGAGCTCGCGGCTGAAGATTGAAAACAGAAGCCGCTCTATGCACGGGTGCTGGCGTCCAAGTTGCGCCAGTCGTGCAAACGGAACGACGGCGACATTGCTCATATCGAGCGCAACCACGTCTGCGGTGTAATAGCCTGAGTCGACGCCCTCAAGGCCGATCACATCACCGCCCATCGGAAATCCTAGTACCAGCTCAGCGCCACCAGCGTCCACTGATACCGTCTTCAAGAATCCCGAGCGGACGACATAGATCGCACTGAACTTGTCGCCGGCGCGGTACAGCGTTTCGCCTGGCTTCACCCGACGCACTGGAAAGCTGACGCCTGTTAAGTCGTGGCCAACGGGCAGTTCGGCGCCCAGAAGCGGAGCGAGGTCGGTGAAGTTGACCGATGCCCAGTGCTCGTGCGCGTGCGGCGCGCTCGCACCGGCGAGATCGCTACGTAATTCACTGTTCATCTGACGTAAGCCGGGATCGAACATGGTTTGCCCTCCAATGCTGACTAGTTGTCGTTGTGCTGGCTTCATCGCAGTCCGGCGACCGGTGTCGAAAGCCAGCCACGCAAGATCTCTGGAACGCGCTTGAACTCGCACGACTTGTCGAGAAATACGTCGGCACCGGCAGCAAGACTCGCTTGGCGATGCTGCGAACTCGTGAAGTTGCTCAGAACAATGACGCGCATGCTTGGGCGCTGCGACTTGATCGCGGCCAGAACGTCTAACCCGCTGCCATCCAGGAGCTGCAGATCGAGAAGCAATGTGTCGACCTCTGGGTTCAAAGCGCCATCGATCGCGCCGCGCACCGAATCGGATTCGCCGAGGACTTCAACTCCCCGGATCGTGCGCACTAGCGCGACGAGGCGTTTTCTGACCTCTGGCGCATCGTCGGCTACGAAGACGTTCACTTGCCTTGCGCTCTCCAGCACTGCGTTGACCTGCATGTCAACACTGTGTGCGAGGCGAAGGCGAAACGCTATCGGTGGCGGCTGAAAGCGAGCTCGGAAAGGACGCCGCGTGAACGTAGGAAAATTCCTACGGCACTTCAGGTCACGTGTGGTAGCTGGCGAATGCAGCTACTTCGGAATGTCCGGCGATTCCAGAAGGTTGTGTGTGATCGCATAGCGCACGAGCTCTGCGAGCGATCCTGCGTTCATCTTCTCGAGGACATGCGTCTTGTGCGTGCTGACCGTCTTCACGCTCAAGTGCAGGCGTTTGCCGATGTCGGTCACCGATTCGCCAGCCGCAAGAAGTAATAGAACTTCGTACTCGCGATCGGTCAACCGTTTATGCGGCAATTCTTCAGTCGGAGTCTGGAGACCGAGCGCAAGTGCCTCGGCGACCGCAGGGGTAATGAACACTCCGCCCGATGCGATCTTGTCTAGCGCCGCAACCAGCTGCTTCGCGACCGTGTCCTTTGTCAGGTAGCCCGAGGCGCCGGCGCGGATAGCGCGCACCGCATATTGTTGCTCATCGTGCATCGACAGCACCAGCACGCGCAAATCGGATCGCTCCGCCTTCACCTGACGAATCAGGTCAATGCCGCTGCGACCTGGCATCGACAGATCCAACAGCAGCAATTCGAAGCCGCCGCCGCGTACCGCGCTGAGCACTTCGTGCGCGTCCTTGGCTTCGCCCACCACCTCGAACCTGGAATCTCCCGCCAAAATGCGCTGCAATCCTTCGCGCACGATCGCGTGGTCGTCCGCAATGAGAACGCGTGTCACGCGGTGTCCCGTTTCGTTGCGCCACCCAGCGGCACTCGCGCCACTATTTTGGTACCCATTCCAGGGTGACTCGAGATATCGACGGTACCGCCTAGCAGGAGAACACGCTCGCGGATGCCGCGTAGCCCGAAGGAGTTTCTCGGCGGCGAATCGGGGCCGATGCCGATGCCGTCATCGCTCACGCTCAGCAATGCGTCATCGCCCAACCTATCGAGGTGCACTGCGACCCGCTTCGCCTGGGCGTGGCGCACCACGTTGGTAAGTGACTCTTGCATGACGCGGAAGAGCGTCGACGCGTGGGGCTCGCCCAGCTCCGCGAACGATGGATCGACGCGCAACTCGCACGCAAGACCGGCACGCTGAGCCAGGGTTTGCATCAGCCATTCTGCGGCCGCACCAAGGCCGAGATCGTCCAGGACCAGCGGTCGGAGGTCCGACGATATTCTGCGGGTCGTAGAGACGGTGAAGTCGAGCAACTCGTGCATTGCGACTATGCGTTCCAGCAGATCGGCACGTTCCGGGGGGATCGTGCTCTCCAGCAGATCGACGTCCATTTTCATGGCTGTGAGTGCCTGGCCGAGCTCATCGTGCAGCTCACGCGCGATGCGCGTGCGCTCCGTTTCGCGCACTTCGAGCATTGCAAGCGACAGGTTGCGCAGCTCTTCGTGTGCTTGCCGAATTTCTCGCTCAGCGCGCGTACGCTCGGTGATGTCACGCAATATCACCGTCAGCAGTGTGCGGCCGCCAACGGTCGCCTGAGAGATCGAAGCTTCAATTGGAAACTCCGTTCCGTCCGCATGCAGCGCCGATAGTGCTGTCTGAATCCCCATGCGCCTTGACGTCGCACCGGTGCTGACAAACCGCTCCACATGAGTTCTGTGCGCCACGCGAAAGCGTTCGGGAATAAAGCGGTCGAGCGCAGCGCCAATGGCTTCGGACGAACCGCATCCAAACACCTTTTCGGCGGCGGCATTGAACTGAACGATGCGTTGGTTGCCATCAACGGTGATGATCGCGTCCATCGCCGAGCGCACGATTGCGTCGAGGCGCGCCTCACCTTCCTGCAAAGGGCTCTCGGTGGTGAGTGCGTGTGGCGGCACTTCGGTAACCATGTGTCGGCAAAACCTTGATTTCGAGAACTGTGGCCAATAACCCAGCGGCGCCGATTCTGCTCCAGCAGAAGTCTGAAGCAAGGCGTGGGTAGCTTACTGCTCAACGCCAGCGCGCAAATTCCCATAGCGGATCGTCAACCATGTCGGACGAGGTGCGCTACGCGCCACAGCCCAGACCTCTTTGACTTCGATCAATAGTTTGTTCGGTAACGCTGCGCTTGTGCCGGTGGCAACCTAAGATGTGTTGCATCGGACGCATCCATGACCATTCGTAATTTCGAACCCCTGTTTCGCCCCAAATCGCTCGCCGTTTTCGGTGCATCCGATCGTCCTGGAAGCGTGGGGGCTACAGTGATTCGAAACGTGCTTGCGGGTGGATTTGCCGGACCGATTTACGCTGTTAATCCTCGTCATCGCGAAGTGGCGGGTCAAAGTACGTTCCGCGACGTATCAGGCCTGCCCGAAACTCCAGACCTGGCCATCATCGCGACGCCACCGGCGACCGTGCCGGGCATCATCGGGGCACTCGGCGCACGCGGTACTCACGCCGCCGTTGTTCTGACTGCAGGCCTCGCGAATACCACCGACAGCGATGGAAAGAATCTCAGTTCGGCGATGCTTGAGGCGTCGCGTCCTTATCTGTTGCGAATCATCGGTCCCAACTGCGTTGGCCTGCTTGTTCCGGGACTAGGTCTTAATGCCAGCTTTGCGCACACGTCGGCGCTACCCGGTCGACTCGCGTTCGTTTCGCAATCAGGCGGACTAACCACTGCTGCGCTCGACTGGGCACGCTCGCGGAACATCGGCTTTTCGCATTTCATTTCGATCGGAGATGCCGCGGACGTCGACTTTGCCGATGTGCTCGATTGGCTTGCGAGCGACGCGCAGACGAGTGCCATCCTGCTCTACATCGAATCGATCCGCGGCGCGCGCAAGTTCATGTCGGCGGCGCGTGCCGCTGCACGCAACAAGCCGGTGCTCGCGGTCAAAGCGGGTCGCGTACCCGCCGGTGCACGTGCCGCCGCCTCGCATACCGGTGCATTGGCCGGAGCTGACGATGTGTTTGATGCAGCCATCCGGCGAGCCGGCATGCTCCGTCTGGATACGGTGCTGGAACTGTTCGACGCAGTGGAGACGCTCGCGCGAGCGCGACCGATTTACGGCGATCGTCTGACCATCATGACCAATGGGGGTGGACCGGGCGTGATGGCTACCGATGCTTTGGTACGGGGTGGAGGGAAACTGGCTGCGCTGTCGGACGACACGATGAGGCGGCTCGACAATTTACTTCCTTCGACGTGGTCGCGCAGTAATCCGGTTGACATCATCGGCGACGCATCGGTCGAGCGCTACGTCAAGACGCTGGAGGCGCTGGCGTCTGACCCTGCCAGCGATGCCGTGTTGTTCATGCACGCCCCGACAGCAATCGTTCCCGCGGCCGATATCGCAAACGCGTGTGTTCCGCTCGCCTCCGGGCAGACCACCGGCCGGCCGGTCTTGTCGTGTTGGCTTGGAGGCGATTCATTGCAGCCGGCGCGCAACGTCTTCGAAGCAGCCGGAGTTCCGACATACGCGACCCCTGAGCAGGCTGTCGCTGCCTTCATGCAATTGGTGAACTACCGGCGCAATCAACAACTGCTGATGCAAACCCCTCCTTCCGCGGCCAAGGCGTTAGCTGTCGATTTAGAAACCGCGCGCTCCGTGATCGGCGCCGCGCTGTCTCAAAACCGTCAGTTGTTGAACGAGCTCGAAGCCAAGCGCGTGCTTGCCGCTTACGGCATTCCGGTGGTGCAGACGCAATTCGCATCAAGCAGCGAAGAGGCGGCGCGTGTCGCCGGCGAGATCGGTTTTCCGATTGCCTTGAAGATTGTTTCGCCGCAGATCACGCACAAGTCCGACGTGGGCGGTGTGGCTCTTGGATTGATGAGTGCGACCGAGGTACGCAGCGCCGCCGAAGCAATGAGGGGGCGTTTGCGCGAGCAGGCGCCACACGCCGAATTCGGCGGATTCAGCGTGCAGCAAATGGTTCAAAGGCCGCGTGCGCTTGAGACCATTGTCGGCACCACTGTCGATCCAATCTTTGGCCCCGTGATTCTGTTTGGTCACGGTGGGGTGGCGGTCGAAGTCATCGCCGATCGCGCAGTTGCCTTGCCACCACTGAACCTCACGCTTGCCAAGGATCTGGTTTCGCGTACGCGCATCGCACGGCTGCTCGACGGCTATCGTGACCGGCCCCCCGCCGACCGCGAAGCGCTTTATCTGACGCTGACAAAGTTGTCGCAGCTTGTGGTGGATCTGCCTGAAGTGCTCGAGCTCGACATCAATCCGCTGCTGATAGACGAACAAGGTGTTCTGGCTCTCGACGCCCGCATGCGCGTATCGCATGCCGCAATGTCGGGCGTCGAGCGGCTTGCCATTCGGCCCTATCCAGCGGAATACGAGGAGAGAATCGATCTACTCGGACGCGAGGTGGTCCTGCGCGCGATCCGCCCGGAAGACGAGCCGCAGCACGCACGATTCCTAGCCGCCGTTGCGCCTAGCGACTTGCAGCTACGTTTCTTTCGTGTAGTGCGTGCTTTCGAACACTCGCAACTCGCGCGCTTCACTCAAATCGACTACGACCGCGAAATGGCGTTCATTGCAACTATGCGCGCCGAAACGGGAGAGGAAGAAACCGTCGGCGTTGTGCGCGCCATCTCGGAGCCTGATGGCGCGCGCGCCGAGTTCGCAATCCTGATTCGCTCGGATATCCAAGGCAAAGGCCTCGGCGCAGTGCTGATGCACAAGATCGTCCGGTACTGCCGCAGCCGCGGGATAGGGGAGTTGGTCGGCGATGTGCTCGCAACCAATGCCCGAATGCTTGCGTTGGCGCGTGAACTTGGCTTCGCACGCGTAGCGAGTGACGAGCCCGGTGTAGTGCGATTGAGTCTGACGCTGATCGGCAAGAGCCAGGCCGCTTGAGATGCGGTACCAAAGGTCGACGAGCTCGCGCGCAACGACGGGTGTGGGAGGTCGGACATGCTCGTTGTTATCGACGCCAGTAGGATCCTGCGCCGCCAACACCTGTAGCTGTCTGAAACCGTTGGATACGACCCACTCTGGGACCGCCGAGCGCCACGGATAGGCATTGCAACGATGCCGTAATGTCCGCAAACGGCCAGTACCTGACATGGCTAAGCGGCACCGTACTGACCCAATAGCCGGCGCCGCCGCTCGCGGATGACGGCGGGTTCAACGTTGATAGCTTGAGCCAGCGTCCACATGTCCGCCGCCGACCGCGTTCGATGTGGGCGCGGCTGTCGTCAAGCGTCGAGATGACGCATTCGGCGTCGGATTCCGAAGGCGATCACGCCCGCCGTTAGCAGCAAAGCGGTGTGCGGCTCCGGCACCGTTCCGCCATCGGCCAGCAATGTGATGTCGTCGATCCATGCGCCGCCGCCGATCGTCGCGGTCGGAATCATGGAGATATTGCGGATCTCGCTGCCCGGTGGAGCCGTGAAGCTGAAAAGACCGCTCGCGCTCATCGTCGTGGAAAACAGTTCGTCGCCGCAATTGAGGTCGCCGCAGACCCTCACGAGCGCCGTGGTACCCGTCCCGAAAAGCTGGATCCACTGGCTGACGAACGTGAAACCGTCGTCCAGCACGCGCACCTCGACGAAATTCCTGAAGTCGATGACCGCCTGCAAACCCGGCCCCCCGGAGCCGCCTTCCAGACCGGCGACGACGTTCGTGCCCGAACGAGCTGGTCCGAAGGGCGTGCCGGTCAGATTAAGCAGACCCGAGATACCCAGAAATGAGTCCGCAGGATTGGAACTCAGCCCGCCCGACGTGATGCGCAACGGAACAATCTCATCATTGAGCTCGGAAGCATTGTCGAGCGCTCCGCCCTGCGTGGGATTCGTCGTCGGCGTCAATCCTCCCAGGTCCGTTTCGAAGTCGATGAACACCGCCTGGGCAGAACTAGATGCGAGGAAAGCGGCACAACCGATGGCAGCGACGAACTTATTCATAGCCATTCCTCCATTGGGGGCTTCGACAACGAACCCTCCGCGAGCTCACGCAAGAACCCAAATACGCGCATGCATCGCCCGTGCCAGGTACTAGAAACAAGTGCAGATTCAAGAGGCTACAGAGGGCGCACCCGTGCTGTGGCAGGCAACCTGTAAATTCAAGCGACGGTTCCGCGGTCAGGCAGTTCGTGACCGGCGGTTATGGGGCGATTGAGCGTCCGGCTTCCGTTCCGGTTCGCCGGAAGAGTGGAAGTAGGGGTTGAGCCAGTTCTACGTCCCTGCACACGTCGACAAACTTGCCATGTCGTCGGCATTTCACCAAGGCGTCGCCGCGCGACTAGTCGCGAGTCAAATCTGCCCA
>CAWHKW010000017.1:0-46822 GCA_963829995.1 uncultured beta proteobacterium
CAGGACATCGGCGAATGCCTCGAAACGCTTCCATGCTGGCTCCGGCGGTACGTAGCCGGCCCGTGGCACATACGGCGACGCCTCGACCGTATGCATTCGATGGATGTAGCGCGGGCAATTCGGAAAAATTTGCGTTGCACGCACGCGCACGATCACCTGTGCGCCGGCAAATTGCTCGAGCAGCGGATCGTCGAGCTGGATAAAACTGGTTCCGTTCACGCGCAGACGACGTGGCTGCTCGAAGTCGATAAACAGCAGCGCGATGGCCGGGTTCACCAGCACGTTGCCGAGGGTGCGGAACATGCCGTTGCCGTCGTAGCTCGGAAACGCGATCTCATTGACGTCGGTCACTCGGACGAACCCCGCGGCACCGCCCTTGTACGAGCAGTCAGGCCGCCCGTCGCAATCGGCGGTTGCAACGAAGAACAACGTTCGGGTCTCGACGAACGCACGATCCTCGTCGGTGAACTCGGTTCGAGACAGCTTGTCCACCAGGCGGTCGGCAAGCCGGCGCGTGTCGAACCGATCCTGTAGCCGGCGCATGCCGTTGTGATACGCATCATCAGGGGCGACCATCTCAGGCCACATCCTCGTGCAGACAGAGGATGTTGCCCTCGGTGTCTTCGAACCATGCCGCTTTCTCCGACCCCAGCACGCAGACGTGGTCAATCGTTTTGAATCCCGGAAAGTCGTAATCGGCAAACTTGACGCCGCGCGCCTTCAATGTAGTTATGGCGCCGCTGATGCTGTCGACCTTGAAACTCAGCGCCGTGTGCTCGGCCTTTGTTCCTTCGGCCTTCGGAAACAACGCAACCTCAGTGCCGCCGCAGCGGTAGATGAACTTGCCGTCGGGCCGCAATCCCTGTGGCTCGAGGCCAAGCCGGTCTTCGTAGAACCGTCGCGCTCGGGACAGATCCTTAACCGGCAACATGCACGTGACTTGCGATTGCGAAAGCATATGTGCTCCTCGTTCGATATGCGTCACGATGACGCACCGGCGAATGCCGGCTATGCGCAGGATTGCGTACTCACCTGAAAAGCTCCGCCAGCGAGCGATTGGCCGCCGCCTCGAAGCGCGAAACCTCGCCGAAAGAGCGCGCCAGCATCATCGCGCCTTCGAGCGAGCCGACCAGTGCGCGGGCAACTTCATGCGCTGGGCCCGAAAATTTCAGCTCACCCGCTTTCTGACCTTGCTTCAGCACTGCGGTGAGCCAACGCTCGTTCTCGTCGAAGAAGTGTTTCATCTCATCCTTCATCGGCTTTGGCAGCGTTGCGTATTCGGCGGCCAGCATCCCGCACAGACACATCCGGTTCTTGCGCAGCACGTCTGCATAGATCGCCGCGTATCGCTTCAGTTTCTCGCGCGCAGACGTACTGGCCCCGTCGATTGCACCGAGCGCGGCCACAAAGTTTTTTTCGTATCGCTCGATCAGGCGCTGACCCAGCTCTGCCTTGGCCGGAAAGTGATAGTGCAAGCTGGCCTTTGTGACTCCGAGCGTGGTCGCGATATCCGCGTAGCTAAAGCCGTTGAAACCGCGCGTCTGCACCAGGCGCTCGGCGGTGTCCAATATCCGCTGCGACGTGTCTGCTCTAACCACCGATGTCTCCCCCTACCCGCAGCGTGAACACATATCTGCTTACCTACTAGTCAACAAGTTACTTACCAATTGGTAGAAAGTCAATGGTTGGCGTAGCAGCAAATCAGCGAAGTCGTCGCTGCGCTGCAATAACATGTAGGCGCCGCAACGCGGCGGGACGATGGGCTACGTACGAGGGATACTCAGCGGATCACTGTCGATTGCGAGCGCCCGATCGAGCCGATCGAGCACCGCGTCACGGCCGATAAGTTCGAGCACTGCATCGATCGAAGGCGTTTGCGTTCGACCGGTGACCGCGACCCGCAGCGGTCCGGCGACCTGCGGCATCTTCAGCTTCAGTTCGTTGACGGTCTGCTTGATGGCGCCATGTAGCGCGGTGCGCTCCCACGTGAGGCCCGACGCATGATCGCGGAATGCCCGGACCGCTCTACGGCCGGAGTCGCTCAAATGCTCGATCACGAGGTCGCGGTCGATTTGGGGCTCGACATAAAACAGCAACGCCGCATCGGCCAGTTCGTTCAGCGTTCGCGATCGATCCTTTAACAGCGCGACCGCGTTTCGCAGGGCTGGCCCACCGAGCAGCCGACCACCGCGCGCTTCGACGCGTGGCGCGACCAGGCTCGCGAGCCGATCGTCATCCGCTTCCTTGATGTACTCGCCATTGAGCCACATCAGCTTGTCGAGGTTGTATTGAGCCGGCGCTCGGTTGACATGCTGCAGATCGAACCATTCAGTCAATTGCTCGCGGGTGAACTTTTCCTCGTCACCGTGGCTCCATCCAAGGCGGGCTAGATAGTTGAACAGCGCCTCGGGCAGGAAGCCGTCGTCGTCGTACTGCAGGACGCTGACTGCGCCGTGCCGCTTCGATAGCTTGCTGCCGTCGGGCGCGAGAATCAGCGGCAGATGCCCGAACAAAGGCTGCGTCCACCCGAGCGCGCGATACAGATTGATCTGCCGTGGTGTGTTGTTGATGTGCTCTTCGCCGCGCAGCACATGCGATATGCGCATGTCGGCGTCGTCGACGACCACCGCGAAGTTGTAGGTCGGCATCCAGTCGCTGCGCGCGATCACCAGGTCATCGAGCTCGTGATTCGAGATGCTGATCGGCCCTTTGACGAGATCGTTCCACGCCACATCGCCCTCGTCCGGATTGCGAAAGCGAAACACCGGCTGCACACCGGAAGGGGGTGTTTTGCCGCGCGCGTACTCCGGCCGCCAGCGGCCGTCGTAACGCGGCTTTTCGTTGCGCGCGATCTGCGCCTCGCGCAAGGCTTCGAGCTCTTCCTTGCTGGCGTAGCAGCGATACGCCAGGCCATCGGCCAGCATCCGTTCGAGCACTTCGCGATAGCGCGCAAGGCGCTCGGTCTGCCGTACCGGTCCTTCGTCGTAATCGAGCTCGAGCCAGCGCATGCTCTGCAGAATGACCTGCACCGCTTCCTCGGTCGAGCGCTCGGCGTCGGTGTCTTCGATGCGCAGGATGAATTTGCCGCCGTGATGGCGCGCGAACGCCCAGCAAAATAACGCCGTGCGCGCGGTGCCGAGATGCAGCATGCCGGTCGGGCTCGGTGCGATTCGCGTTCTTACTTCGCTCATGCATGCATGGTAACTTGCCATATGGTCGACAAACTGATCGTCACCAACCGCTCGGCGCTGCGGAAAAAATATGGCACGCGCGGTCTCGCGAAAATCACGGCAGCGGTCAAGCGCGTTGATCGCCGCCGATCGTAAACGAGACTTGACTACGCGCCTGATCGCACTCGACAGCGCAGCGATGAAGCGATACGGCGGCGCCGTGCGCGACGCAACCAGCGCGCGCCAGAACAAGCGCGCGATCGACTCGCTTTATCGGGCGCTACGGCCGCACTACCTGATGATTCTCGGGTCGATCGACGTCATCCCGCATCAGGACCCGAAGAATCCGATGTTTGCGGACGATGATGAAGACGATCCGGTGGCGTGGGGCGACTTGCCCTACGCGTGCGATGCACCGTATTCGCGCGACATCACTCGATTCATCGGCCCGACGCGGGTGATCGGGCGCCTGCCGGATATGACTGGGGCCCGCGAACCCTCGCACTTGCTCGCATTGTTGAGAACGGCCGCAACGCATCAACAGCGGCCGCTCGCGCAGTATCTCGACTACTTCGCCGTGTCAGCGGCGGTGTGGAAAAAGTCGAGCCAGTTGTCCCTTGCCAATATCTTCGGCAACTCCCGCAAACTGTTGCTCGCCCCGCCTACCGGCGGCACTGTGGTCCGCCGCAAACTCGGCCCGCGGAGCCATTTCATCAACTGCCACGGCGCGCTGGCTGACCCGCGTTTTTACGGCGAAGACAGAAAATCCATGCCGGTCGCGCTTGACTCAAACGATGTGCGCGGGCGAATTCGCGATGGCACGGTGGCGGCCGTGGAATGTTGCTATGGCGCCGAGCTTTACGATTCGACAGCCCTGAAACTGCCGAGCCCCATTTGTCAGTCGTATCTCGTCCAAGGCGCGTATGGATATTTCGGCAGCACCACCATCGCGTACGGCCCGGTGCAGGGCAACGGCGCTGCCGACCTGATCACGCAATACTTTCTCCTCGAAGTTCAAGCCGGACACTCGCTTGGACTTGCGGCGCTAAAAGCACAGCAGCGCTACGTGCAGCAAGTCAACGAACTCGATCCGATCGACTTGAAAACCTTGGCGCAGTTCTACCTGCTCGGTGATCCGAGCGTGCAACCGGTAAAAATCGATTCCCCGACGCGCACTCCGCCCGCCGCGACGCGGGCGGTCGCCAAACGCAGTGTTCGTGCAGCGCGGCGCGCGAATACCGAACGGATCGGAGACCTGCTGCGAGAAACGAAGCCGACCGCCTCACATCCCACGGCGCCGACGCGCTCGCCGACCGTCCGCCGTCAATTGCGTGAGATAGCAAAGCAAATCGGCGCGCCGCCCGCGGCATCCTTTACAGCCTTCGCGGTCGAATGCGCGGGCCGTTTGGATGGCCGCAAGCATGCCCTCCGCCGGGCGGCAGACACCTCGGACACGGCAGACAAGTATCACTTGCTTGTCACTACCGCCGATCGTCTTGCCAAAGCCGACGTCGGCTCACGTGTCGCTGTTGTGGCGCGGGAGACCAGCCAGCGCATCGTTGCGTACCGCGTTTACTACCAACGCTAATGACTCGCAGATCCGGATCGAAATCGGCTCTCCCAGGCGAGCCAGTGCCGGTGCACGCGCTGCGCGGCCGCGTGGCCGAGGGACCATTTGCTCGCGGTAGCAAGAGCGAGCGCAGCGCGGTGTTCCTCGAAACCAACACCGCGCGCTATGTCCTGCGACGCCGCGACGGCCCGACATATGATGAAACGCTGCGTGCGCTGGTCGGCTGCAATGTCGAATGCGACGGCGTTGTCGTCTCGTACGTGTTGATTGCCGATCGCATCGAACCGATTTAGAGACGCCCCCCGCTGGCAGCCGGTCGACCGCATCGATCGGATTGCGCCGAAGCATCATAATGAGACTTGCTTGATGCAGTCGCTACCCGCGACGGCCAGCCATATCAACCAGAACCACAAGTTTTGGAGACAGACCCATGGGCAAGAACGAACCACCGCGCCTTACCCTGCAGGTGCCGGAGCCGCCCGCACGCCCCGGAGATAAGCCCGACTTCTCTTACCTGAAGCTTGCGCCCGCCGGCAGCGTTGATCGCCCGCCGGTGCATGCGTCAGCGGCGCAGATGCACGACTACGCGTACAGCCTGGTGCGCGTGCTCGACGACGCCGGCAACGCGGTCGGGCAATGGGTGCCGCAGATCGACGCCGAGCTGTTGCGCACCGGTCTGCGCGCGATGATGAAAACGCGCGTGTTCGACACGCGGATGCAACTGGCGCAGCGGCAGAAAAAAGCGTCGTTCTATATGCAGTGTCTCGGCGAGGAGGCTCTTGGGGTGGCACAGGGTCTCGCGCTTGGCGCCGACGACATGTTCTTTCCGAGCTATCGGCAGCAGGGCTATCTGATCGCGCGCGGCATGCCGCTGGTCGACATGATGTGTCAGATTCTGTCGAATTCGAAAGACTCTCTAAAGGGCCGGCAGCTGCCGGTGATGTACTCGTCACGCAAGCTGGGATTCTTTTCGATCTCCGGCAACCTGGGCACGCAGTTCATTCAGGCCGTGGGCTGGGCAATGGCCTCCGCGATCAAGGGCGACAGCAAGATCGCATCCGGCTGGATCGGTGACGGATCAACCGCCGAAGGCGATTTCCATTACGCGCTGACTTTCGCCGCGGTGTATCGCGCACCAGTGATCCTGAACGTCGTCAACAACCAGTGGGCGATCTCTTCGTTTCAAAGCATCGCGGGCGGCGCCGAGACGACGTTTGCCGCGCGCGGTGTCGGCTACGGCGTGCCGGCGTTGCGCGTCGATGGCAATGACTTTCTCGCGGTCTATGCGGCGTCACAGTGGGCGATCGAGCGCGCGCGTTCCAATCTCGGCCCGACACTGATCGAGTGGATCACTTATCGCGCAGCGGCGCATTCGACTTCGGATGATCCGTCGAAGTACCGCCCGGCCGAAGACTGGACTTCGTTTCCTCTCGGCGACCCGGTGCAGCGACTGAAGCAGCATCTGATTCGCATCGGCGCGTGGTCCGATGAGGAGCACGCGCGAACGCAGTCGGCTCTGGAAGAAGAAGTGAAGGCGGCGCAGAAAACCGCCGAGAGCTTCGGCACGTTGGCCACCGGCCCGCTGCCCAGCGCCTCCACGATGTTCGAGGATGTCTATAAAGAAATGCCGGAGCATCTGCGCCGGCAGCGCGAGCAGGCAGGGCTATAGCGATGGCGATGATGACAATGGTGCAGGCGATTCGCTCCGCGATGGACGTGATGCTCGAGCGCGATAACAACGTAGTGGTGTTCGGCGAAGACGTCGGCTACTTCGGCGGCGTGTTTCGCTGCACCGAAGGCCTGCAGGCCAAGTACGGCACGTCGCGCGTGTTCGATACGCCGATCTCCGAAGGCGGCATCGTCGGCATCGCGGTCGGCATGGGCGCGTACGGCCTGCGGCCGGTGGCCGAGATTCAGTTCGCCGATTACTTTTATCCGGCCTACGACCAGCTGGTGTCCGAAGCCGCACGCTTGCGCTATCGCTCTGCCGGCGATTTTTCGGCGCCGATCGTCGTGCGTATGCCCACCGGCGGCGGCATCTACGGCGGGCAAACGCATAGCCAGAGTCCCGAGGCACTGTTCACGCATGTCTCCGGTTTAAAGACGGTGGTGCCGTCCAATCCGCAAGACGCAAAAGGATTGTTGATATCGGCGATCGAGGACGACGATCCCGTGGTCTTTCTCGAGCCGAAGCGGCTTTACAACGGCCCGTTCGATGGCCATCACGACAAACCCATCGTGCCGTGGTCCAAGCATCCGCTCGGCGAAGTGGCCGACGGCTATTACAAGGTGCCGCTGTCCAAGGCGAAGATATTTCGCGCCGGCGCCGAGCTCACGGTGATCGCGTACGGCACGATGGTCTACGTGGCCGAGGCTGCCGCGGCAGAAGCGGGCATCGACGCCGAGATCATCGATCTGCTCACCTTATGGCCGCTCGATCTCGACACGATCGTCGAGTCGGTCAAGAAAACCGGACGCTGCGTGATCGTGCATGAAGCCACCCGCACCAGCGGCTTCGGCGCCGAACTGATGTCGCTGGTTCAGGAGCACTGCTTCTACCATCTGGAAGCGCCGATCGAGCGCGTGACCGGATGGGACACGCCGTATCCGCACGCTCTCGAGTGGGATTACTTTCCCGGCCCCGCGCGAGTCGGCGAAGCGCTGAAGCGAGCGATGAGCGCATGAGCGTCCACGTGATCAAGATGCCGGATATCGGTGAAGGCATTGCCGAAGTCGAAGTCGTCGCGTGGCATGTCAAGCTGGGCGACCAGGTACAGGAGGATCAAGCGCTCGCCGATGTGATGACCGATAAAGCGGCGGTGGAGATTCCTTCGCCGGTAAAAGGCAAGGTGATTGCGCTGGGCGCCAAGGCAGGCGATGTGGTCGCCGTCGGCGCCGAATTGATGCGACTCGATGTCGATGGCGGCGGCACTGATGAGTCGGCAAAGGCGACGGCTGCCGCTGCGCCGCCGTCTACTGCCACCGCAGTGGTCGCAAAGGCGGGCAACGGGGCGGCGCCGGCTCACAGTACGGAGGTACCTTCACCGAGCCAGGCGTCCGATCAAAAACCGCTCGCATCACCCTCGGTGCGGCGGCAGGCACGCGAGCTCGGAATCGAACTGCGTGACGTCTCGGGCAGCGGCCCGGCAGGCCGCATCGAACACCGTGACCTCGACGCGCACACAGCGGGTAAGCGCGCGCCTGCCGCTGCGCGCGATCCAATCAGAGTTAGTCGAACGGGACGCCACCGAAGAAATCCCGGTCATCGGACTGCGACGCAAGATCGCGCAAAAGATGCAGGAGGCGAAGCGGCGCATTCCGCACTTCGCGTACGTCGAGGAAGTCGATGTCACCGAACTCGAAAAGCTGCGCGCCTTCCTGAACGAAACCCGCCGCGAAGATCAGCCGAAGCTCACCTTGCTGCCGTTCATCATGCGCGCGGTGGTGCTCGCAGTCGCCGACTATCCGCAGATCAACGCGCACTTTGACGACGACGCCGGCATCATCACCCGCCATCGCGCGGTGCATCTGGGCATCGCAACGCAAACCAAGTCCGGACTCGTGGTGCCGGTCGTCAAGCACGCCGAGGCGCGCGATATCTGGGAAAGTGCCGCTGAAGTGTCGCGCCTGGCCGGCGCCGCGCGCGACGGCAAAGCAGATCGCGGGGAGCTAAGCGGATCGACGATTACGATCTCGAGCCTGGGTCCACTCGGCGGAATCGTGTCGACTCCGATCATCAATCATCCGGAAGTGGCAATCGTCGGCATCAACCGGATCGTCGAGCGGCCGATGTTCGTGGACGGTGCCGTAATCCCGCGCAAGCTGATGAACCTGTCGTCGTCGTTCGACCATCGCGTCGTCGATGGCCAGGACGCCGCCGAGTTTATTCAAAGGGTGCGCCGCTTGCTGGAAGTGCCCGCGACATTGTTCATGCCGTCGGCATAAACGCAGCTATTCCAGTCGACCTTCGTCGTCACCTTGGGGTGGCATGAGTGATGGCCAGTCTCTATCGGTGCCCCCTGCGTCAAACATGAGGTACAGCGCGATCGCAAACGAGAAGAGCACGGTGAGCCAGTCAAGAAAGTCCATTTGCCTTACTCCTAATCAGGCTCAATTTTGTGAGATGCACACGCTGATGGGAAGTCATCCAGCCGGCTTCCGCTATTCGGTCGATGTGACCCGCAGCGTGATGGCGCGCTTCTTGAAAGACCGTGCGCGCAAGGGCGCGCAAACAACTTCGAGGCCTCGCGCTGTTTCAGTCCCTGAGCTGGTTGCTGGTGGGTGATGAGGGTTTCGAACCCCCGACCTATACCGTGTGAAGGTACCGCTCTACCCCTGAGCTAATCACCCTTGCCCGTTGGGGTCTTGGTCGGAGTACCGAACAAGACCACTCGCTGTGAAACGGGGACGCGAATTATTGCATGGGCTCGTGCGACTTTTGCTTGCCTTACGATGCTTCGTTGGCCTCGCCGCGGTGGCACCCTGAATCTTTCGCACACTCTGTTTCGCGTTGCGCGACGCCTGCCGCGTGCGGTGGCGGTGATTGAGCGCGACCGAATCGAACTCAGTTACCAGCAGCTCGCTGATCGCTCGCTGCGCCTGGCTTCGGCACTTCTCGATCTTCGCGTGGGGCCAGGCGCGCGTGTCGCGCTACTTGCCCACAACTGCGCCGCGTATGTGGAGCTGTTGTACGCGTGCTGGGCGATCGGCGCTTGCGCTGTGCCGATCAACATGCGGCTGCATCCGAAGGAAATTGCGTTCATCCTCGACGACGCCGACGTGCGCATCGCCTTCGTCACTGATGAGATCGACATCACCGTCATCGAGGGCGAACGTGCCGGCGCTACGCACTTCGTCGATGTCGAGGGTTCTGAATATCGCAAGCTGTTGCACGCCGGCCCGTTGTCGACGCCGCAATCCGATTCCTCACAGTCGCCGGCCTGGCTGTTCTACACGAGCGGCACAACCGGGCGACCCAAGGGCGTTGTGCTGACGCATAGCAACTTACTTGCAATGGCGCTCAACTATCTCGCCGACGTCGACCATGCCGCGGTGGGCGACCATCTGCTGCATGCAGCACCGATGTCGCACGGCTCGGGGCTGTACATCATTCCGAACATCGCCTCCGGTGTGACGCAATTGATTCCCGCTTCGCACGGCTTCGACGTCGATGAGATTGCCCACATCATCGCGTACACGCCGCACGTCAAGTTTTTCGCGGCACCCACGATGGTGATGCGATTGGTCGATAGCTGGGGTAGCGAGCGCGAGCCCGCCAATCTCAAGTCGATCATCTACGGCGGTGGGCCGATGTACGTTGCGGATTGCTTGCGAGCGCTGGATTGCTTCGGCCCAAGACTGGTGCAGATCTACGGACAGGGCGAGGCTCCGATGACAATTACGGTGTTGCCCGCCGCCGATCATGTCGATGACCATGACGGCCGCCGCATCGAGCGGCTCGGCTCCGTCGGGCGCGCGCAGATGGGGGTCGAGGTCGCGGTGCTCGATGGCAGCGATCAGCCGGTGCCGCCTGGCGAGTTGGGCGAGGTCTGTGTGCGTGGCGACGTCGTAATGGCGGGCTATCTAAACAATCCAGGAGCCACCGCCGAGACGCTCGCGAACGGCTGGCTACATACCGGCGATGTCGGCCGCTTCGACGCGCACGGCTATCTGACGCTCGTCGATCGCAGCAAAGACCTAATCATCTCCGGCGGCTCAAATATCTATCCGCGCGAAGTCGAGGAGGTGCTGTTGCGGCATCCTGCAATCAAGGAAGCCGCGGTGCTCGGCGAACCTGACGCGCAGTGGGGCGAGTCGGTGGTTGCTGTAGTCGTGACGCAACCGGGGCGGATTGCCGATCAACATGAGCTCGACTCGTTTTGTCTCGAACACATCGCCCGCTTCAAGCGGCCGAAGCGCTACATATTCGTCGAACAACTGCCCAGAAACGCGACCGGCAAGGTGCTAAAGCGCGAGCTGCGGCAGCACCTCACGCGTTGGCAGGACCGAGGGGTCTGCTCACCCTAAAACGTGAGATGCGTTGGGTCGCAATGCGGATGGCTGCGCGAAGAGCGGCGCTGCCGAATGGTGGTTCCATTCGCAAGCCGCTCGCCAAAGCAGACGCCGCATTTCGACCCAACCCGAAGGGAAAGGCCGCTTGCGGGCGCATTGCGTCGTTGTCGCTCGCTGATTGGTACGCACCAACGGCGCTCGCGACGCCTCGCACTGCATCCCGCAATCGACCTTTCGCACTCACGTTTTAGGGTGAGCAGACCCCTAGCCGCCATACAGGCGTGACCTTCGCTTCGCGCGCAATCAGGTCAAGCAGTGCCTCGTGGGCCGCTATTTCTTCGGCTGCGACCGCGACCGCGATCAGTTGGCTGACATCGATCGGGCCGAAGTTCGCGGTGAGCGCGTCATCGTCGAGCACGTCGATCACAAGGCTATCCTGACCGCGCGTCATCGAGAGAAATACGTCGGCCAGCAAGCCCGGCGTCGAGCAACGCGCCGTGCAGCGTTCGATGCGAGTTTGACACTGCGTAGCGTTCGCATAACGCGTCGAGCGAATTGCGCTTCCCGGGGTGCTGTTCGCGCGCGTGCTGCAGCGAGCAGATCACTTTCGAACAGTAGTCGGTAAAACGGCTGCGGCCGATGCGAACCAGTTCGGCGTCGAGAAACTCGATGTCGAACTCCGCGTTATGAATGATGACTTCGGCGTTTTTGACGAACTCAATCAGATCGTCGACGATGTCACAAAACTTCGGCTTGTCTTCGAGGAACTGGCGATTGATGCCGTGTACCGCCAGCGCACCTTCGTCGCACTCGCGCTCCGGATTCACATACTGATGAAACCGGCGTTCGGTAATCCGGCGTCCGACGATTTCGATGGCACCGATCTCGATGATGCGGTGGCCATCGCGGACCTCGAGCCCGGTCGTTTCAGTGTCCAGTACTACGAGCCTTGGGCTCACTCCGCGCCGCTCTCAGCCGTTTCGGGCTGCGCATGGTGATGCGATCCCATCCACTTGCCCAGGAACTGCTCCATCAATGTGTACATCGTCGGCACGACGTACAGGGTCAGCAAGGTTCCGAACGTCAGTCCGCCGACGATGACCCAGCCGATTTGAATGCGGCTCTCTGCGCCTGCGCCGGATGACAGCGCGAGCGGCACGGCACCGAGCACCATGGCGCCGGTCGTCATCAAGATAGGCCGCAGCCGCAAAACCGCCGATTGACGGACCGCATCGAACAATTGCTCGCCACGCTCCTGCAGCTGGTTGGCGAACTCGACGATCAAAATCCCGTGCTTTGTAATCAACCCGATCAACGTGATCATGCCGATCTGGCTGTAGATATTCCAGGTCCCCCCGGTCGCCCACAAGGCGAACAGCGCACCGGCAGCGGAGAGCGGCACCGACAGCAAGATGACAAACGGGTCGGCGAAACTCTCGAACTGCGCGGCAAGCACCAGGTAGATAAAGATCAAGGCGAGCACCAAGGTCAGATAGAAGCTGCCGCTCGAATCACGAAACTCCCGTGACTGGCCGTTCAGATCGGTCAGGGCATCCGGTGGAAGCACCCGCCGCGCGGTCTCATCCATCATCTTCAGCGCGTCGCCGATCGTGTAGCCGGGCGCCAGGTTGGCGGTGATCGTGACTGCGCGCAACCGCTGAAAGTGGTTCAACGAGGACGGCGAAACGCCCTCGAGCACGGTGACCACATTTGCCAGTTGAACCATCGAACCATCGCGTGCCCGCACATAAATATCGCTGATGTCGTTCGGCCGACTGCGATCGCGCGGTGCCACCTGCACGATCACGTCGTACTGCTCGCCATCTTTCTTGAAGCGTGTGATCTGACTGCCACCCAGCATTGTCTGCAACGTGCGACCGACCGCTTCGACCGGAATACCGAGGTCGCCGAGCTTGTCGCGATTGACGTCAACCCTTAGTTCGGGTGTGTTCAGACGAAGATCCGATTGCGGGTTTTGCAACATCCCAGTTTTCGAGATTTCGGCGATGAACTCTTGCGCGATCCCGTCAAGCTCTGTGTACGGCACCTGCGCCATGATGACGTACTCGACCGGCAACGAGCGGAAGGACTGCCCGAGCGACGGCGGGTTGACGGCAAAGCCGATGATGCCGGGCAGATTCTGAAACTGCTGATTCAACTCGCGCGCGATGTCCTGTTGCTTGCGGGTGCGCTGTTCCCACGGCTTCAGGCGCAGCACGCCGGTGCCAAAATCAACCGACGGAAACCCTGCGATAGCGTTGTACGCCGAAGCTTCGGGAATCTTCGCAAACATTGCTTCGACCGGGCGCAATTGCTCTGACGTGTATTCCACAGTTGCACCCGGCGGCGATTGCATACGGCCGAATATCACGCCTCGATCTTCCAAAGGCGCCAACTCCGAACGCAGCAAGCTGAAGAACAACAAGCCGAGCCCCGCCGTGACGAGCCAAACGGCGACCACGATCCAACGGCGGTCGAGCAACCAGGCGAGTGACCTCGCGTAGCCGTTGGTCATCGCCGTCAGCCAGCCCTCGACCATCGTGAAAATGCGGCCGTGCTTTTGCTCGTGCTTCAAAAGCTTGCTGCACATCATTGGCGACAAAGTCAGGGCGACGAAGCCGGACACGAGCACTGCGCCTGCAAGTGTCAGCGCAAATTCGATAAAGAGCCGTCCGGTACGCCCTGTGGCAAACGCCAGTGGCGCAAACACTGCTGTCAGTGTCAACGTCATCGCGATAACCGCGAAGCCAATTTCCTTGATGCCCTTCACCGCCGCGGCCACTCGCTCCATGCCGGACTCGACGTTGCGGTAAATGTTTTCCAGCACGACGATCGCGTCGTCGACCACTAGACCGATCGCCAGCACCATAGCCAGCAAGGTCAACGTGTTGACGGTAAACCCGAACGCATACATCAACGCGAACGAGCCGACCAGCGCGAGCGGGATCGTCACCAGCGGAATCAGCGTGGCGCGAACGTTGCGCAGAAAAAAGAAGATCACCAGCGCGACCAGCACCACTGCCTCTGTAACCGTAGTGAATACCGAGCGAATCGACCGGTCGATAAACACCGACGAGTCGTAGCTAACATTGATGCTCATGCCCGGCGGCAGGCTCGGGTTGATCTTCGCAAGCTCAGCCCGCAGCGCTTTGGATAGATCGAGCGGATTGGCGACAGCCTGTTTGATCAACCCCATGTTGATTGCCGGCTGGCCGTTGTAGCGCGCGATCACGCGCTCGCTGGCCGCGCCCACTGCGATATCCGCGACGTCGCGCAGCCGCACCGGGTAGCCCTTGACGTTCGCAACGATCAGACTATCGAACTGCTCGCGCGTGCTGACATCCGTCGTTGCGACGATCGAAAATTCACGCTGCGCCGATTCGATACGTCCCGACGGCAGTTCGAGGTTTTGCCGCCGCAGCGCGTTTTCGACATCCTGCGGTGTCAAGCCATACCCGGCCAAACGATCGCGATCGACGTTAATGCGCATCGATGTGACGCGCTCGCCGAAAATTCTTACGTCGGCTGCGCCGGGCAGCACGGATAGCCGCGGCTTCACATAGCGCGTCAGATAGTCGGACACTTCCAGCGGCGTGCGCCCGCCGGCGGCCACGGCCATCCAGATGATGGGAAATGCATCGGCTTCAACCTTCGCGATTACTGGCTCATCGACCGTATCGGGCAATCGCGCACGCACGCGCGCCACCTTGTCGCGCACGTCGGCCGCCGCCGAGTCCGGATCACGCGTGATGCGAAAGCGCACATCGATATTGCTGCGCTCGGAGCGGGAGCTTGATGTCATCAGCTCCACGCCTTCGATGCCGGCGAGCGAGTCTTCGAGCACCTTGGTGATCTGGGACTCGATCACATCGGCCGACGCGCCCGGATACGTCGTGTTGACGCTGACGATCGGTTCGTCGATGCGCGGATACTCTCGCACTGCCAGCCGCGTATAGGAGATCGCGCCGATAACAAGCACGAGCAGCGATAACACCGTCGATAACACCGGCCGGCGGATGCACAACTCGAACAGGCTCATGCCAATACCTCTGCACGCAATACGGCCGCGGACTTGTTCGGCGGGCCGGCCTTGGATTCGTCCTTGCCAACGCCGCCCTTCGGTGCGGCGGGCTTGACTGGCGGAGCCGGCGGCAGAACACGCACCGGCTGACCGTCGCGCGACAAGCGCATACCCGCCGTCACGACCTGATCGCCGGGCGCAAGCCCGTCGACAATTTCTACCAGTGCATTACGTCGCACGCCAATTTTCACCGGCACACGGCGCGCTTGCCCGTCAACGACCTTGTACACGTGAAACTCGGCGCCCTGCGGAACGATCGACTCCTCGGGCACCAGCAGCGCATTGGTTCGCTCGCCGACGATCACACGCACGCGCACGAACATTCCAGGGCGTAGTTTGCCGGCGGTGTTCTCCAATTTCGCGCGTATCTCCAACGAGCGTCCGTTGGCGTCCACGCGCGGATTGATCGCATCGATCTGGCCGGCGAAGCGCTCACCCGGAAGCGCATCGGCCACCACCTCGATCCCCTGCCCGACCTTGATCTGCGTCAGGTTGCGCTCAGGCAATCGAAAATCGACTTTCAGGATGCGCACATCTTCGACGTTAACCAGATCAGCGCCGTCCTTGACGTAATCGCCGATGCTCACGCCACGGATGCCAACCACGCCATCAAAGGGCGCAACGATGCGCATCTTTGACAACCTGGCCTGCGCCAGCTTCAACTTCGCTTCAGCCACCTGCGCATTGGATGCCGCCGTGTCCTGAGCGCTGGAGCTGATGAACTTGCGGCTCGCAAGATCCTCGCTGCGCTTCAGGTTCGACAACGCCAGGTCGTACTCGGCCTTCATCTGCGCCACTTCGGCCTCGTTAAGCGCGTTGTCGAGCGCAATCAGCAATTGCCCCTTGCGCACGATCTGCCCATCTTTGAAGCCGATCGCCGATATGCGGCCGGGCACTTCGGGACGCAGAATCACGCTTTCATTCGACTGCAGCGAACCGACCGCCTGCAAGTCCTCCTGCACGGTGGTCGGCTTCAGCTGAACGACTTCGACCGCAATCGGCCCGGCGGGACCGCCTTTGGCGGCGCCTGGACCACCGGGCGCCGCCTTGGAAGCGTCAGGTGCGCTTGAACCCTTGACACCCGCGACCGCGTTCGGGCCGGGCGACAGCCGATCCACCGCAAAATAGGCGAGAACGGCGACGGTCACTAAGGCGACGACCGCCACGACGGCGGTTCGATTTCTCTTCATGTCGAGATGCTGCGCGTTGCGCAACTTGGAGATCGAATTTAACACCCGCAAGCGGGCGTGCTACGTCAGCTGACCAGATGCAGACACCGATTCAGCCCCGCGGTTCGCCAACTCGTCGGCTCGTTCGTTACCGACGTTGCCCGAATGTCCGCGCACCCAGCGCCATTCGATCTCGTGTTTGGCGGCCACGTCGAACAAACGTTGCCACAAATCGACGTTTTTAACCGCTTTTTTGGCGGCGGTTTTCCAGCCGCGCTGCATCCACCCCGGCAGCCATTCGGTGATACCCAATCGAACGTATTGCGAATCGGTATGCACGATGACGTGGCAACTGCGCTTTAGTGAGCCGAGCGCCTCGATCACAGCCATCAGCTCCATCCGGTTATTCGTCGTCGGATTCTCGCCACCGAACAATTCTTTCTCGCGATCACCGTACAGCAGCACCGCGCCCCAGCCTCCGGGGCCGGGATTCCCCTTGCAGGCTCCGTCGGTATAAATATGGACAGGGGAGCCGGATGCCGCCTTCGGCAGCACCGGCGACGATGACTTGTCAACCAACCTTAAGCCGCGTGCGTGCCTCATCTCCTGGCTGCACTGCGAACGCCGTCGTTCGCCGCATCGGGCGCGTCGATCACTGCGGAACTCGAATCGCCGGTCAAGAATGTGCGCGTCGTCGCCGCGGGCGCAAGACGCCGCGCGGGTTCTTCCTTGCCTTTCCAGACCGCGCCGATCAGCCGCATGCCGCGCACGCGCTTGACAGCGGTCAGCATGTAGATGGCGCCGAGAAACGGCCACCAGCGATCGCCTGCTTTTTCCATGAACTGCCAGCGCGCGAGCCAGCGCTCCTGCCGCACCGACGGCACATAGCAACCGAACCGGCCGCGCTCGACATCGAACGACAGCAGCTTCAGCCAGTCCTTGATGCGAGGCAGCGTCAGGAAGCGACCTTCGCGCGGCAGATACGGCGTAGCTCCCAGCCGGGTCAGGTATTGCCGAATACCCCACAGGCTGACCGGGTTGAAGCCGGTAATCACGACATGCCCCTCTGGCACCAGCACCCGCTCGACCTCGCGCAGCACCTGGTGTGGGTCTTCGGTGAATTCCAAGATATGCGGCATCACGACCAGATCGATCGAGTGCGTCGCGAACGGCAACTCTTCGTAGCGGTTGATGACGGCAATTCTCGGATGTCCGCTGCTATAGGCGATCTCAGGCGCACGATCGGCCGCGCAAAAGCGCAGTGGCATGCGGTTTTCGCGCAAGGCGTCGATATCCGGAAGCCCGAGCTGCAGCGCGTGATAGCCAAAAATGTCGACCACCGCAGAATCCAGCTGCAGTTGTTCCCAGTCGAGCACGTACTGGCCGACGGGCGAGCCTAGAAACTCGGATAACCTCGCGATCGATGCGTCCTTGCTGAAAGCGTCTGCGCTCATGCGTGCACTATGTCCGATCTGATCATTACGCCGTTGCCGGCGTTTAAAGACAACTACATTTGGCTGCTGACGCGCGGCGATGAAGCCGCGATCGTCGATCCCGGCGATGCCGCGCCAGTGGTCCAAGCACTGGAACGGCAAAAACTCCGGCTGACAGCGATTCTAGCGACGCATCATCACGCCGACCATGTCGGCGGTTTGGCGGCCTTAAAGCAGCGCTACTCCGCCACGGCCTACGGGCCGGCACGCGAAAAAGTGGCCGCACTCGATCATCGCCTTGCCGCGGGCGACAAGTTCGAAGTGCTCGGCACACGCTTCGAAGTGATCGACATTCCCGGTCATACCGCGGGGCATATCGCGTTTTTCGCACCCGGGTTGAAACCGCCGGCCGTGTTCTGCGGCGACACGCTGTTCGCGTGCGGCTGCGGCCGCCTTTTCGAAGGCACGCCCGAACAAATGCTGGCGTCGCTCGACACGCTTGCTGAGTTGCCTGCAGCGACGCGCGTCTACTGCGGCCACGAATACACGGTCGCCAACATTCGATTTGCGCTGGCAGTCGAGCCCAACAACCGCGAATTGCAAACGCGCGCTGCGATGGCCACTGCGATGCGCAAACGCGGCGAACCGACGTTGCCGTCGACGATCGGGCTCGAGCTTGCAACCAACCCGTTCATGCGCTGCGATATGCCCTCGGTGCGTGCGGCTGCTTCGGGCTTTAGTCAAGGCGCAGGGTTCGCGCGCGTATCTACGTTTGCGGCGATCCGCACTTGGAAAGACGGATTCGCGTAGTCCTTACTACTTAAAGAAAACTCAAGGAAACGTGACTTGACGCCGTTTCTACGTTCTACCTACACTGGCTCGAACCCTGTAGATTTTTCAACAATGCGGCTCTCGAAAAGCTCGGCGACCTTCTGGCTTGCGTTCGGCATCTGTTGCACGTTACTTGCGGGCTGCGCAACGAGCGGCGGCGAGTCGCAAAGCACCAGCCCGATCCTGACCCCGCCTGACGCCGCCCCCGCCGCACCTCCTTCACCCCCTCCCGCAGCAACTTCTTCCTCCCCCGAATCCACAGCGCCGTCGCCCACGCCACCGGCTTCCGCGGAGCCGGTCGTTCCGGTGATCGTTGTGCCCGATAACGCGCCACTGCCGACGGTGCAGCCTTTGTCACCGCCGCCGATGCGCGATTTGTGGGAGCGCATCCGGCTCGGCTTCAAGATGCCGAATCTGGAAACCAAACTTGCGGACGATCGCACCCGTTGGTACGCGAGCCAGCCCGATTACTTCGCGCGCATGACGCAGCGCTCGAGCCGCTATCTGTTTCACATCGTCGAAGAGATCGAGCGGCGTGGCATGCCGACCGAGCTCGCGTTGCTGCCGTTCGTTGAAAGCGCGTTCATGCCGGAAGCGTTTTCGACGGCGAAGGCCGCCGGCCTGTGGCAGTTCATTCCATCGACGGGCCGCAACTACGACCTCGAACAAAACATGTGGAAAGACGAGCGACGCGATGTGGTGGAATCCACGCGTGCCGCCCTTGACTATCTGGAAAAGCTGCACGAAATGTTCGGCGACTGGCACCTGGCGCTTGCGTCTTACAACTGGGGAGAGGGGGCGGTATCGCGCGCGATTGCCAAGAACCGGCGCGCCGGCAAGGCCACTCGCTACACCGATCTGAAAATGCCGCGAGAAACGCAGTATTACGTGCCGAAATTGCAGGCGGTCAAGAACATAGTGGCCGAGCCCGAAAGGTACGGAGTCGTGCTGCCGCCGATCGACGATGCGCCGTATTTCATCGCGGTGCATAAGACGCGCGACATCGACGTCGAGACTGCGGCCAAACTTGCCGAAATGAAGGTCGATGATTTTCGCGCGTTGAATCCGGCGTTTCAACCGGCCGGTGATTCTCGGCGCCAGCGGCGCGCAACTCTTATTGCCCGCGACGAAGGTCGAACGTTTTCAGGCCAACCTCGCCGCGTGGGAATCGACCGGGCAACCGCTCGCCAGCTGGACGACTTACAAGACAACGGCGTCGGATACGTTGGCTACCGTGGCCAAGCGCGCCGGTATCAGCGAGGAGCAGCTGCGCGATGCAAATCAGATACCGCCGCGTTATCGTCTCGGGAGCGGCTCGACGATACTGATCCCGCGCGACGAGACGATGGAATTGGATATTCCCGCTGAGAGCCTCGAAGGGCGCTTCTCGCTGGTGCCCGAGCATGCCAACCTGCGCAAGGTCACCTACCGTGTGCGGCGCGGCGACACGGTTACCAGTGTGGCGAAGCGCTGGAATGTGCTGCCGAAGGATGTGATTGTGTGGAACCGGCTGACGTCCCCAAGTTTGTTTGCGGGCCAGCGGCTGGAGCTTACGGTGCCTGCTGCGCAAGCGCGAAGCCGTGCCGTGAAAAGGGCGGGACCGAAGGCGCGCGCGCCCGCTACGACGACTAGCAGCTCCGTCCGCACACCACCGCGCAAACGCGTTTACTGAGATGTTCCTCGCCGGCAAGCGCCTGCTGATTACCGGTGTGCTTTCGAATCGCTCGATTGCGTACGGCATTGCGCAGGCGTGCAAGCGCGAAGGTGCAGAACTCGCATTCACGTATGTCGGCGAGCGCTTTCGCGAGCGCATCATCGAAACCGCGAAGCAGTTCGGCTCCGACCTCGTCTACGACATGGACGTCGGCGACGATGCGCAGATCGCCACCACCTTCGATGCGTTGAAGCAGAGCTGGGACGGCCTCGACGGGCTTGTGCATTCGATCGGCTTTGCACCGCGCGAGGCGATCGCGGGCGATTTCATCGATGGGCTGTCGCGCGAAGGTTTTCGTATCGCGCACGACATCTCTTCGTATAGCTTTCCGGCGCTTGCGAAGGCGGCTCTGCCACTGATGGAAGGCCGCAAGGCAGCTTTGCTGACGCTGACCTATCTCGGATCGACGCGCGCGGTCCCGAACTACAACACGATGGGACTGGCAAAGGCGAGTCTGGAAGCCAGCGTGCGCTACCTGGCAGCGAGCCTCGGGCCGCGCGGAATTCGCGTCAACGGGATCTCGGCCGGACCGATCAGAACGCTCGCGGCGGCCGGCATCAAAGGGTTCTCGAAAATTCTGTCGGCGGTTGAGAGCACCGCGCCACTGCGGCGCAACGTGACGATCGAAGATGTCGGCAATGTGGCGGCATTCTTGCTATCCGATCTCGCAGCCGGCATCACGGCCGAGATCACCCACGTCGATGGCGGGTTCAACGCCATGATGGGATCGTCGCTGGAATCTGAATAGGGCCTGTTCGCCCAGGAGACAGAAATGGCAACCGCCGCCGACCTCGATATCAAAATGGACGCTGCCTCGCTGTATCGCGAGGAGATTTATACCGATCGCCGTATCGGGACCATCCGCGCGATGGTTCCGGTGAAATCCAACGGAGACGCGGACGGCGCGCGCGAAACTTTGTTTATCGGCGAAGCGCAAATCATGACGCAGATGGGTCCGCTGCCGGTCACGTTCGAGATCGAAGCCGCGTCGCTCGACGCCGCCGTCACCGGATACGCGAAGGCGGCCAAGGTCGCGGTCGAACGCACAGTGAACGAGTTGCAGGAGCTGCGCCGGCAGAGCGCTTCATCGCTGGTGTTGCCCGGTCAGGGGGGCGGCGCCTTTGGGCCCGGAGGAATGGGCGGTGTCGGCGGGTTGGGTGGCGGCGGCAAGATACAGATTCCTTGATATCACCGTTAAGTCGCGAAGCGCATGTGAACGTACAAGTAGAACGGCGCGCGCGGTGGCGGCGCGAAGCGGTCGAACAGAAGCCTCCCGCGGACGCACGAGTAAACCGGCGGACTGCGGTCGCTCCATAACTTAATGACTTTCCCTTCGCCGTCGATCGCCGCGACAAATGAAAACGGCGTTTGATCGGGCTGCGGCAGTGCGGCCTGACAGTCGCGCAGGTGGGCTCGATAGCGCGCGCTGAACTGCGGCAGCAGCACCGACTGGTGGTACTCGACCGTTGCCGGATCCTTTTCGTCGCGTCGGCCGAACTCCTGGGCGTCGACAAACGAATCCGCTAGTGACGGCGGCTGCGTATGCGCAGTCGGCGCAATCACGAGCGCAGCCAGTATCGCAATCGTGTGGTGTGATGGTTTCATCGGTCGATCATAATTCGGCAATGAATGCCCCCAACGATCTGAAGATCAAGCTTACGTCGTTCGCTCACGGCGGCGGGTGCGGCTGCAAGATCGCGCCCGGCGTGCTGAGCGAAATTCTGCATGGTGTGCGGGGGATTGTGCCGCCGCAACTATTGGTGGGCATCGAGACCGCCGATGACGCCGCTGTCTATCGACTGAACGACGAGCAGGCGATCGTCGCAACCACGGATTTTTTCACGCCGGTCGTCGACGATCCCTACGACTTCGGCCGCATCGCTGCTACCAACGCCATCTCTGATGTCTACGCGATGGGCGGCACGCCGATCATGGCGCTGGCACTGCTCGGCATGCCGATCGACAAGATTCCACTCGAAGTGATCCGGCGCATTGCCGAAGGCGGCCAGTCGGTGTGCAACGCCGTAGGCATTCCGATCGCCGGCGGCCACACAATCGATTCGGCCGAGCCGATCTATGGCTTGGTGGCGTTGGGCCTGGTCCATCCGGCGAAAGTAAAGAAGAACAGCGGTGCACAAGCCGGCGACATCCTGATTCTCGGCAAGCCGCTTGGAGTCGGGATCTATTCGGCCGCGCTCAAAAAAGGGGCGCTCGACGCGGTGGGCTACTCCCACATGATCGCCAGCACGACCAAGCTCAACACACCGGGCCGCAAGTTCGCCGACATGACCGACGTGCACGCGATGACAGACGTTACCGGCTTCGGCTTGCTGGGACACTTGAACGAGATCGCCCTTGGCAGCGGATTGGCGGCAAGCGTTGAATTGAACGCCGTTCCGTGGCTGCCAGGTGTCGAAGAGCTTGCGGCAAGCGGCCACATCACCGGCGCCTCCAACCGCAACTGGGCCGGCTATGGCAACCATGTGAAACTGCAAAACGTGTCCGCTGTGCACAAGGCGCTGCTGACCGACCCTCAGACCAGCGGCGGTCTGCTTGTGGCATGCGCGCCCGCAGCAGCTGATGAGGTGCTCGCTGTCTTTCGCGCTGACGGCTTTGATCGCGCGGCCGTCATCGGCAGCCTTGCCGGGGGGCGCGGCATCACCGTAGAGGCCTGAAGGTGTTAACGCGCAGGGGGCTGTTGGTCGCAGCAATCGCCGCATCCGTCCCTCCGCTTCACGCGGCCGAGCTCAAGAGCTGGAAGGGCAAGCCGGCTGCGCCTCCGATCGACCTGCTATTGATTGACGGCACTCCGCTTTCACTGCAGCAACTGCGTGGCAAAGTTGTATTGGTGAACTTCTGGGCGACGTGGTGTGAGCCGTGCATCACTGAAATGCCGTCGCTGCAGCGACTGCGCGAGCAGTTGACGGCCGACGGCTTCGAAGTGCTCGCCGTCAACTACCAGGAAGGGCCGGCGCGGATCAGTTCCTTCGTGCAGAAATTGAATCTGACGCTGCCGATTGTGCGCGATACCGACGGCAGCATCGCGCGCAGCTGGGGCGCGCGCGTGTTTCCGGCGAGCTATCTGGTGGATCGGAACGGCAATATTCGCCACTCGATCAGCGGCGGAGCCGATTGGACAAGCCCGCCGCTAGTTAGCACAATTCGCACGTTGCTTGCTTCGCAGCCATTGCGCTAACGGCAAGCAACGCATCGTTGGCGCGTGCCGCCACACACTTCGGAGACAAAGATGAAACGCCGTACGCTGATCACCGCGGGCCCCGCCGTTGGCTTGCTTGCCATGACTCCCTTTGCATCGCGCGCACAGGCGGCCGATGGCTGGCGCACATTCGAAGTGGTGACGCGTGTGGAGATCGCTGCCCCGGCCGGGCCGGTGATGGTGTGGGTGCCGTTGCCGCTGTCGCAGGACACCGACTGGTTCCAGACGCTGGAAAACTCGGTGACCGGCAACTTCACTGTTAATAACGACGTGATCGAGCCGAACTACCGCGCCGCGATCGGCGCGGCCATGTTCAAGCCGAGCGAGAGTCAGCCGGTGTTTGAAGTCACCAGCCGCTTTCGCACGCGCGATCGCAAAGTCGAGCTGAAGCCCGGTGCCGGAATGCTTGCGAGCGCAGCAGAGCAGGCCGTGTATCTGAAGCCGACCGAATTCATGCCGACCGACGGCATCGTGCGCGAAACCGCGCTGAAAGCGACGCGCGGCGCGCGCACCGATCTTGATAAAGCACGCGCGATCTACGACTGGACGGTCGAGAATACCGAGCGCAACGCGAAGACGCGTGGCTGCGGCGTCGGCGACATCAAGGCGATGCTCGAAAGCAATAACCTGAGCGGCAAGTGCGCCGATCTGAATTCACTTTTCGTCGCACTGGCGCGCGCGGTCGGCGTGCCTGCGCGCGACGTCTATGGCGTGCGCGTCGCGGATTCGAAGCGCGGCTACAAGAGTCTGGGCAAAGCGGGCGACATCACGAAGGCGCAGCATTGCCGTGCCGAGTTCTATGCGCAGAACATCGGCTGGATTCCGGTCGATCCGGCCGACGTGCGCAAGGTCGTGCTCGAGGAAAGACCCGGGCTGACCTTGAACGACGACGTCGTCAAACAAGCGCGATCGATGCTGTGGGGTGGATGGGAAGGCAACTGGCTCGCCTACAACTATGCACACGACGTGCGGCTGCCGGGGTCAAGCAAGGCGCCGGTGCCTTTCCTGATGTACCCGCAGGCGGAAAACGCGCAGGGCCGGATGGATAGCCTGGATCCTGACAATTTCAAGTACCGCATCTCGGCACGAGAAATTACTTAGGAGTTTGCTGGCGCCTTTTTCGCCGGCACGTCGACAATCGGCGCCGGCGGTCCGGAGCGCTTGCGCGTGTCGACAATCGGCGCCGGCGAAGACGCGCTCTCCTCCGCAGTGGGCGCGTCGCCGACTTTTTTGCCGGACTGTTTGATCGCTCCGCTGACCGACGCCAGTACGGCCTGACAGTCGGCGTTTTGTCCCGGCCCGGTTTCAATCAACGGAATCAGTGCTAGCAAGGGATTCAACAGGCCGAGCGCAATGGCGCTGGCCCCGCGCCCGATGCTCTGGCTCGATAGTCCTATGTCTAAATCTCGAAAGGTCCCGCGGATATGCACCGGGCCGCGCAGCGACAAAACGCCCGCCTTTTTCGACCGCGGCACGAGCGTGATGTCGAGCGTTTCAGCGCCGAGGTTGACTGTGCCGCTGCCACCGATGTTGGACTCGTCGGTATCGAACACAAACAAACCCAGGGTCGCTACGCCGTCGTCGACGGCAAAGGCCGCGGCGCCGCAACGTATCTGAGTCGGTCGGTCGCCGCCAAACAGAAGCGGCAGCAGTTCGCCACCATGCAGATTGACCAGCCAGACGCCAAGCTCGGACACGCGCCCACCCGCCATACCGACGTTGATGCTGCCGTCCGATGTGGCAAGCATGTCGGAAACCGAATTGCCGCGGCCGGCCAGACGAATCTGAGCGCCCACTGAACCGGAGCTGGTGTTCTTCGCGGTCTCCAGCGTTGGAAACAACTGACCCAACCTCACCCGCCGCATATCAACAGATGCCCTTGCCGCAATCGGGTTGTTGCGCGCATCGAGCGTGATGGTCGACACCAGATCTCCGCCCGCCATGCCGAAGTTCATCGGGTCGAGCACGAGCACACCATTGTTGAGTTTCAGATGCGCGTAAAAATCCTCGAGCGGAATCTGCTCTGGAATTTTCAGCGTAGCGGCGTTAAGACGCACGTCGGCGTCCATCGCGTTCAATCTTTCCAGATTGAAGTCCCTGTCCGGAAACACTTTGCCCGGAGGCAGCTTCGCCGGGGTTGCCTTGGCCGGTGTCGGCGTGCCCTTCGCAACTGGCGGCGCAGCTGCCGCACCCGATCTCGACCGCAGGCCGACCAACGGCCCGAGGTCGGCCAGATCGAGGCTGCGGCTTTTCAACGTCGCCGTCAGCAGCGGTTTCGGTTGGCGCCGCTCGTAACGCCCGTCGCCGGCGAGATCAGTGTTGCCGATCACACCGCTGAAGCCCGTGTAGGAATACACATTGCCTTCGCGCACCAGCCGGCCAGTGACGCGATACGGCGGAGTATCCGGCAGCACCAGCGGAAAGGTCGGATACAGCGCCGCAAGGCTCGGCCCGCTGACCGACACCTTTGCGTCGATGCGGCTCAAGTTGCGGAAGTCGCCCATCTCGCCCTCGGCGCTGATCGACGTTCGGCCCGCGCGCACTGAGAGACGAACCGGAAACGGCTCGCTGGATTCGCGCAGCGCCAAGACGTTGCCGGTGTCAGCCGTTCCTTCGAACGGATTGCCGCGCCAGCGTCCGCTGAATGTCACTCGCGCTTGGTACGGCCCGTCGACCCGGTTCACACCACTGGCATTGACCTCGATATTCTGCACAGCGTCGCGCACTGAAAGGCTCGCATTGTTCAACGCAAGCGATTTCACCTCGAAGGTACGCGTCGACGGCTGATCGGACTCGCGCAGCTTCCAGTTCGCGCGCCCGTCTTTGTCGCGAACCAGATTCAACTGCCCCTCCGTCAAGCCCAGATACGGCAGAACAACTTGATCGGTAAACAGCGACGGCACACTAACGCTGAGCATCAGCTCGCGCAGGCTAACCATTGGCGCATCCCCGGCCCACGATGCGTTGCCAATCTCGATGTCAGTCAGCACGATGCGCGGCGCAGGTGCAAGCTCAACATCTAGAACCCCTATCGTGACCGGCCTTCCACTGCTCTTGCTCAGATAACGCTCAAGCGGCCCGCGAAACCAGTTCCAGTCGAAGATCGCGACGAATACGACCAACGCAACGCGCGAGCGCGCCAAGCACCCACGGCCAGCGGCGCTTCGGCGGCGCGGTTGATGGGGTTTCGCCGTTGAGTGTCGGCGCAGACGCAGTTTGGGATGTCACTCATTACAAAATGCAAGTGCCGTGCCTAATGCCGCAGCTGCAAGGCGAGCCTTGTTTTGAGCGGATGCGGCGTCAACTCAGCGTATTGTCCAAAGCAAAACGTGCCTTGTATCGAACCATGGATAACAAACCCGATCTGCAGCGCGCGCGCTCCCACACCGATGCGTTGTTCGAACTCGTTGCGCCCGAAACGTTGTACGAGCGACCGGTCCCGGCCCGGCATCGCCTGATTTTCTACGTGGGGCATCTCGAAGCGTTCGACTGGAACCAGCTTCCGCGCGGTGTCCTAGGCAAGCCGTCGTTCGATCCGACGTTTGACACCTTGTTTGAAGCGGGCATCGATCCACCGCCCGGTCAGGCGCCGCAGGACACGGCGGCTGACTGGCCAACGCTCGAAGCGGTGCGCCGTTACGTTGCTCGCGCGCGCGCAGGTGTCGATGAAACCTGGAATCTGATTCCGGCCGAGCGACAGCAGATGGTGCTCGAACACCGCTGGATGCACGCCGAAACGATTTGCTATCTGCTGCATCAGCTCGACCCCGCCTTGAAAACGCGTCCCGCCGCAGACCATCCACTGGCTACTGCTGCGCCAATCCCCCAGTTCATTCGCATACCGGCGGGCCCGACACAATTGGGGCAGTCGAACGGTGAATTTGGTTGGGACAACGAGTTTCCTGCTCACACGGCGTCGGTTTCGTCGTTCGAAATCAGCAAATACAAAGTCACCAACGCCGAATACCTGCGCTTTGTCGAAGCTGGCGGCCCAGCGCCATTTTTCTGGCGGGAGCGTGACGGCGCGTGGCGATTGCGCCGCATGTTCGACGAGGTGCCGCTGCCGCTCGATGCGCCGGTGTATGCGACGCACAAGCAGGCCACCGCGTATGCACAGTGGGCCGACGCCGCGCTACCGACCGAGGCCGAGTGGCACCGCGCGGCTTATCAGGATGACCAGCAAGCGTACCCATGGGGCAACGCCGTACCCACGCGCACACGCGGCAACTTCGATTTCGTCGATTGGGATCCCGTCGCGGTCACCGCCCATCCTGCCGGCGACAGCAGCCATGGCGTGTCGCAGATGATCGGCAATGGTTGGGAGTGGACGTCAACGCCGTTTTCCGGCTTCGACGGCTTTCAGCCAAGCTCGTACTACCCGGGCTACTCAGCCAACTTCTTCGACGACGATCACTTCGTACTCAAGGGCGGTTCCCCGGTGACACCGCGTAGGTTGCTGCGCCGCTCATTTCGCAACTGGTTTCGTGAAGACTATCCGTACGTGTACTCGACGATCCGGTTGGTGCGGCGTTAATCGTCGACTCGTCTCACGCGGCCGCGAGCGCAACCGCAAAACCCTCCGCGTCGTCCGTATACATCGCTACCCATGCATAGCCCGCTCGCTTGAGCGTTTCACGCAAGCGGTCCGGTGTGTACTTGTATGAGTTCTCGGTGTGGATCCGGTCGCCGGCAGCAAACGCGCGCTCGGCCTCCGGCCAGCGCACTGTCACCGGGCGGCGCGCCTCGACATGCATTTCGACGCGTGATCGTTCGTCATTGAAGAATGCGACGTGGCGCCAGTCGCCTACGTCGAAGTCGCTGCCAAGCAGCGCGTTGACGTTGCGAAGCACATTCAAATTGAACGCGGCAGTCACACCCAGCGGATCGTCGTAGGCGAGCTCGAGCAGGCGCTTTTCCTTGACCAGATCGGCACCCAGCAGCAAATGACCGTCGCTGCCGCATGCGGCGCGCGTGCGCTGCAGAAAAGCAAATGCCGCTTCCGGCGCGAAGTTACCGATCGACGAGCCAGGGTAGAAAAGTACGCGCGATCCGCGCGCGACTTCCTCCGGCAGCTCGATCGTCTGCGTGAAGTCCTGCGCGATGCCGAGGATAGAGTGCTGCGGGTTGCGCTCCGCCAGCACGTTCAATCGATCACGCAGGAAGTCGGCGGCGATGTCGATCGCAACGTACTGAGTCGGCGCCAGCCAGCCGAATAACCGCTCGGCTTTTTCGCAATTGCCGGCGCCGAGGTCGATCAGCACACCGCCGGGGCCGATACGCGCCGCGATCTCGTGCACGTGGGCATCGACGATCGCGCGCTCGGTGCGCGTCAGCGGATACTCGGGCAGCTCGCAAATCGCCTCGAACAGACGCGAGCCGAGTGCATCATAAAAATATTTTGGCGGTATCGACGCGCACGGCTCGAGCAACGCCGCGGCGAGCTCGGCACGAGGATCCCCGGTGACCGCGAGCAGATCGATGAATTGCGGCGCTGCACGGGGCGGCGCGAGGACTTCGTCAGGAACCATTGTTAGCCTCAGTGGCGCTAGTAAGGATGCGTGGTTGCGTACAACCCCGCTGCGTGCAAGGTCCGCAACACCTCGTCAATGTGATCAGGCCCGCGCGTCTGCAGCACAAACTCGAGTTCGGCATTTTGTACCGGCAACGTCGTGAATGCCCGCTGGTGTTCCACTTCTTCGATGTTCGCTCCCGCTTGCCCGATCAACGTGGCGGCGCGCGCCAGCTCACCGGGCACATCACGTGTGTGCACTCGAATTCGAGCTAGTCGCCCAGCACGAACCATGCCGCGCTCGATGATGTCGGCCAACACCATCGGATCGATATTGCCTCCGCACAGGATCAGCCCGACCTTGCGACCGACAAAGCGATCGCGATGCCGAGTCATCGCCGCCAGACCCGTCGCGCCGGCGCCTTCGACGACGGACTTTTCGATCTCGAGCAGCATCACGATCGCCTGTTCGATATCGCCTTCGGACACGAGCACTACATCGTTGACCAACCTCTTGACGATCTGCACAGTCAGATCACCCGGACTCTTGACGGCGATGCCTTCGGCCAGCGTCGCGTTGGCCGAAGGCATGTCGACACCTTTGAACGCCGCATACATCGACGGAAACTGGTCGGTTTGTACGCCGACGATGTCGATCGCAGGCTTAAGGTGGCGTGCTGCGATCGCAACGCCGGAAATCAAGCCGCCGCCACCGATCGCCACGCACAGGCAATCGATATCCGGCTGTTGCGTGAGCATTTCGAGCCCGATCGTGCCCTGCCCTGCAATCACGTCGGGATCATCGTACGGATGCAGCATCATCAGCGCACGCGAACTCGCGAGCCGCGCGGCTTCGGCTTTTGCATCATCGAACGTGTCGCCGAAGAGCACCACCTCAGCGCCGAAGCCGCGCGTACGTTCGATCTTGACCATCGGCGAAAAACGCGGCATCACGAGCACCGCCGGAACGCCAAGCCGCTGCGCGTGATACGCAACCCCCTGCGCGTGATTGCCGGCCGACACTGCTATCACGCCTTTGTCGCGCTGCTGCTGTGACATCAAAGAGAGCTTGTTCAGTGCGCCGCGCTCCTTGAACGACGACGTGAACTGCAAGTTCTCGAATTTCAGGTACACCTCGGCGCCGGTAATCTGCGACAGCGTCTGCGAATGCAGACACGGTGTGATCCCGACGTGGCCCGCCAGCCGGGCCTGCGCCGCAATGATGTCGTCAAAGGTGACTGCGGTCTTGTTCAATGCAGTGCCTGCCAGGTGCGGCGCTTGATTGTAGCGATGGCGCAATGTCGCTCCGTAGAATCCGCGCATGCTGGCGGTCGAGGGTCTGGTCAAGCGGTTCGGTGCGCGTTCGGTGCTCGATGGACTCTCGCTTCATGTCGCCGCTGGCGAGTACGTCGCGATTGTCGGCGAATCCGGCTCCGGCAAATCGACGTTGCTGAATTTGATCGCGGGTCTCGACCGACCCGATGCTGGACGCGTTGCGGTCGCGGGCACCGACCTCGCCGCAATGAACGACGAGCAGCGCACGTTGACCCGGCGCTCGAAGCTGGGATTCGTGTTCCAGTCGTTTCATATCCTGCCGCACCTGACGGTCGAGCAGAACGTCGAGCTGCCGCTGGTATTGCTAGGTGTCGCCCGAGACTTGCGCGTTGAGCGCGTCGCCGAACTGCTGACTGCCGTCGGCCTGGGCGACCGCGGCGCCAGCATGCCGCGCGAATTGTCGGGCGGAGAGTTGCAGCGCATCGCCCTGGCACGGGCGCTGGTGCATCGCCCTGCGCTGATCCTCGCCGACGAGCCGACCGGCAACCTCGACCCAGACACGGCGCAAACGGTGCTGCAACTGGTGGCGCGGGAGATTCGTGCGCGCGGCGCGTGCGGCGTGCTGGTCACGCATTCGGCATCAGCCGCGCAGTCAGCCGACCGCATCCTCGTGCTCGATCACGGGAAGCTCAGATGAGCATGCTGTGGCTGGCGTGGCATGTGATCGCCGGCTACGCGCGACAGCATCGGCTGCGCACGGTAGTGCAGGTGCTCGCGATCGCTGTTGGTGTCGCGCTGGGTTATGCGGTGCACCTGATCAACGCATCGGCGCTCAACGAGTTTTCTTCGGCAGTGCGCGCGGCGACCGGCCAGGCCGACGCTTCGATCACCGGCTCGACCGAGGGCTTCGATCAGCGTGTGCTCGAACGCGTGATCGCGCATCCGGCGGTGGAGCTCGCCAGTCCGCGGCTCAGCGTCAGCGCGGCTATCTTGGGAACCAGCGAACCCACGGCGCCGTTGCTGACGATTGTTGGAATCGATGCCTTGCGTGCGGCAGCGCTGTCGTCCGCGCTGGTGCCGGTGCCGGAGCGGTCCGGTTCGCGCTTCGCCTTGGTCGACGATGGAATCTTTCTCTCGCCGGCAGCGTTGCAGAAGTTCGGGCTGAAGATCGGCGATGTTCTGCGCGTGCAGGTCACCGATCGCGTCGTCGCGTTGCCCATTGTCGGCACTGTTCCAGGAGCGAGCGCCGAGCAGTTGATCGGCGTAATGGATCTCGGCTTTGCGCAATGGCGGCTCGATCGACTTGGTACGCTGACCCGCATTGATCTGAAGCTCGCGCCCGGAACGTCGCCCGCATCGATAGCGCCGTCGCTGTCGTTGCCGGCCGGCGTCGCATTGACGAGCGCTGACACCGAAACTACGCGCGTTTCGAATCTTTCTCGCGCGTACCGCGTCAACCTGAGCGTTCTGGCGCTGGTGGCACTGTTTACCGGCGCCTTTCTCGTGCTCTCGCTGCAGGCGCAGGCGACGATCGCGCGCCGCTCGCAGCTGGCCTTTCTGCGAGTAACGGGTGTTACCGCGCGCGAAGTTCAGTGGCTTCTGATCGGAGAGGCGATGTTGCTGGGTGCGGTCGGCAGCATTCTCGGACTGGTGCTGGGGGCTGTGCTGGCAGCAGTCAGCCTGCAGCTGCTCGGCGGCGATCTTGGCAGCGGAGCTTTCGCCGGCACCCGACCTGAGCTGCAGTATTCGATTGCGGGGGTCGGCGGCTTCTTCGCTCTTGGAATGGCGGCTTCGATCGCCGGCACCTGGTTGCCGGCACGTCACGCGGCTCGCGCATCGCCCGCGCTCGCACTGAAGGCCGGGGCCGAGGAAGATGCGCACCGGTCTCTCGGCCGCGCGTGGCCCAGCATCATCCTGCTGGCGCTCGCGGCGGTGTTGGTCGTGCTGCCGCCGATCAATGGCATTCCGGTATTCGGGTACAGCGCGATCGCTGCGGTGTTGATCGGTGCGATCGCAGCACAAACCCGAATCGCGCGTTCAGTGTTCAAGCGTGTCGCGCACCATTTGAACAGCCGCTCAACACAATCTCCGGCGCTGCTGCTTGCGGTGACCCGAATTGCGCAGGCACCGAGTTTCGCGGCGATCGGCATGGCCGGCATCGTCGCCAGCTTCGCGTTGATGATCGCGATGGCCACGATGGTTGCGAGCTTTCGTGACTCCGTCGACGAATGGCTGACACGCGTTCTGCCCGCGCAACTGTATGTTCGCGCCGCGCCCGGCGCCTCGACCGCGTTTTTTACCGACGCCGACATGCAACGTATCCGCTCGCATCCGGGCGTTGAACGCGTCGCTTTTTCGCGTGCGATCAAACTTCAACTCGATCCCGAGCGCGCACAAGTAACGCTGACGGCGCGGCCCATCGACATTGAAAATCCCGGAGCCACGTTGCCACTGACCGGCGCCGCAGCCGCCTGGACGCCCGGTATGCCGCCGCCGATCTGGATCACCGAGCCAATGGTAGACATCTACGGCATGCGCGTCGGTCAGATCGTCGAGCTACCGCTCGCGGGGCGCTTGCAGAAGTTTTTTGTGGCAGGCGTATGGCGAGACTATGCGCGCCAGTTCGGCGCAATCGCGATCCGCACATCCGACTATCAATCGGTGACAGGCGACGCAACGCTGACCGACGCCGGTGTCTGGCTCAAGCCCGGCGTTGCCGCCGGCCGCGTGATCGGCGAGTTGCGTGCGCAACTGGAGTCGCCGGCCGTCGAGTTTGCCGAAACTGGCGAGATTCGCGAGATCAGTCTGCGCATTTTCGATCGCAGCTTTGCCGTCACTTATGTGCTGGAGATCGCAGCGATCATCATCGGCTTGGTGGGAATCGCTGCGACGTTTTCATCACAGGCGATCGCGCGCACACGCGAGTTCGGCATGCTGCGTCACATCGGGCTGACACGACGACAGATCCTGCAGATGCTCGCGTTTGAAGGTGCGCTGCTGACGGCGCTCGCTCTCGCCGTGGGCCTGGCGACCGGACTCGTCGTCTCGATCGTGCTGATTGAGGTGATCAATCCGCAGTCGTTCAATTGGACGATGGACTTCAAGCCGCCGTCGGGATTGATTGCGGCGCTGATGCTGGCGCTCATGATGGCGGCCGTGACGACTGCAGTGCTGGCCGGGCGCCGTGCAGTGTCGATCGACGCGATACGCGCGGTCAGCGAGGACTGGTGATGGTGACACGTCGTGCGTTACTGGCCGCAGCGGCGTTGGCATCGACGCGCGCCCGCGCGCAAGTGAAATATCCAGAGGTTGTCCCGCGTACGCTCAATTTTCCGCGCGATCATGGCGCACACCCGGAGTACCGGACCGAGTGGTGGTACCTGACCGGCTGGCTCGATGGCCCGACTGACACCAACGCTCCGATCGGGTTTCAGGTGACGTTCTTCAGAACGCGCACGACGATCGACGACGCCAACCCGAGTGCGTTTGCCGCCAAGCAGCTGGTGATCGCTCACGCCGCGATTGCTGATCCATCGCGTACATCGCTGCTGCACGACGAGCGCATCGCGCGCACCGGCTTCGGTGCCGCCGCGGCCTCGACCGAAGATACCGACGTCACGCTGGATCGCTGGCGGTTGGTGCGTTCACCGGCGAGCGGCGCCTATCGTGCCACTGTTGCCGCACGCGGGTTCGCGTTCGAATTCGAAGCGCAGCCGACGCAGCCGATCTTGCTGCAGGGCGAAGCCGGTTATTCGCGCAAAGGACCGCTGCCGAGCCAGGCCAGTTACTACTATTCGCAGCCGCAGCTCGCAGTGCGGGCACTGCTGACACACGATGGCAAACGCGAACAACGCACCGGTGCGGGCTGGCTCGATCACGAATGGTCGAGCACGCTGCTCGCAGAGGAGGCGGCAGGCTGGGACTGGATTGGCATGAATCTGGACGATGGCAGCGCGTTGACCGCGTTTTCGATTCGCAGGCAGCAATCGTCCGCGTCGCTGCATGCGTATGCGTCGTTGCGGCCGAAGGGCGGCGCCGTGCAGATATTCGGGCCGCATGACGTTCGCTTTGCAACGCGCGCTCACTGGACATCGCCGAGGACCCGCGCAACCTGGCCGGTTGCCCGCGAGCTGCGGATCGGAAATCGCGCATTTGTCACACAGCCGTTAATGGAAGACCAGGAGCTCGATTCGCGAGCCAGTAGCGGCGCGGTTTACTGGGAAGGCGCAAGCCGGCTGTTCGAAGATGGCAAGCAAGTCGGGCGCGGGTATCTCGAGATGACGGGGTACGTCGCGCCCATCCGCTTATAGCCGAAGCGAATCAAGCACCTGAGATGGTGCCAATTGCGCGTCCGGTCAGACCTGATGGCTAACCCCGTCATCGACGGTCCAACGTTAATAGCCGAGATAAAGCATGATGCTCAGGATTGAGAGTGCGACTTCGGACTTCAATACAGGTCACCGCGTAGGGAGACAACTGATGAAAAGCCTTCGATTCTGGCTGACAACCACGGCGCTAGTGCTGGTCGCCCTGCCAAGCCTTGGCCGGGCCTGTTCTCCTGCATCGACCAGTCTCTACGAGCAGTTCAGCAAGCACCGTACCGTTTTTCTTGGCACGGTTAGGGAAAGAATCAGGGAGCCGGCACCTGGCCGCGGTGTCTACAAAATTGTCGTAGACGAACCCTTTAAAGGATTGGCGGATAAGGGCACACCGGGCGGCGAGATTGAGGTCACGCTGAGCGAAACCGAGCAATGCGGTCTCGGCAGGGCGAACAAGAACAGCAGGATCCTGGTTTTCATGAACGACGGCGACGTCGTGAACGTAACCAGCCATTCGCGGCTCATTTGGCTGGAAGCAGAGCAAAAGGAAGCCAACCTCAATCCGGTCATGGATGACCTGGTGACACTGCGTCGGATGCTCTTTCCCAAGAACCACAAAGGCGTCGTTCCGGACAACGATACGGCTCTCCACCAGGCTCTGAAGGTATTGATTCCCGTGTTTGGCCGAGCGAACGTCAGCAAGCAGATGCCGTTCAAGGCGACCTACTTCGCGAACAAGCCCAATAGCGATGAGCGCGTGTGGCGGATTGAAGGCACGGGCAATTGCCCGAACCCAACAACGGAACGCTGTCGCAACGGCAGATACGTTGTCGATGTGAACCGATGGTCAGGTGAGGTTGTCCGCGTGTTTACGAGTGATTGAGCCTTATCCCAAAAAAGGGGACGCCCGCTCTGGTCGCGGACGTCCCCACCTCCTTCACAAATCCCCGACTCCTCGGGGATGGATCACAATTAATGAATGGCAAGACGCCGTACTTCGGTGCCCGGTGCCTTCGGCAACATCAACTTAAGCACCCCAGCTTCGTAGGAGGCCTCGGCCTTTGCCGCATTGACATCCAACGGCAATTTCAACATCCGTGACACCGACCCGTAATAACGCTCACTGCGCAGCGTCTTTTCTTCTTTCACTTCTTTTTCGCGCTTCACTTCGGCGGTGATGGTTACGGTGCTGCCGTCGATGGAAACTGCGATGTCCTCCTTCTTCATTCCGGGAATTTCCGCTTTGACAATGTACGCAGCGCCATCCTCGGTCATGTCTATCCGCATCAGCGGTGCCGGCTCATAGTCCATTGCCACTGGCCGAAACGGGAACTCGCCAAGATATGTTTCCCCTTCAGGGAATAACGCGAATGGCGCAAATTCGCGGAACGGATTCCAACGCGCCACACTTCTCATGATGCCCTCCTGTCGGAGTTTCAATCGGACCGATCCGGATCGCCCGACCCGGGCGGAGCCGATTCGCTGTCACTATGGGCCGATGCGCGCTGCGCGTATTGATGGCCGTCAACAATCGTGCGTTTGCTGGGCTGGCGTCGAGCATCAGTAGTATTCGCGACACATGACCGGCGCTCCCTCGATTCAGACAGTGGGCTCATCCACCGCGGCCGCTGTCGCCGGTGCGATCAACGTTGCTCCACCTGCGCAAACCTTGCGGCCGCTGGCGGCGCTGCTCCCGTTTCTGACGCCATACAAAAAGCAGATCGCACTGGCGTTACTGTTTCTTTTGCTCGCGGCGGCCGCCACGCTGGCGCTGCCGGCGGCAATCAAAAGCGTCGTCGATAACGGTTTCGCAGTCGACGTCAGCGACCCAGGCGCGCGATTGGCCGCGGTGCGAAGCCAGTTCCTGCTTTTCATTCCGCTTGCACTCGCGATTGCGGTGTTTACTGCGTCACGCTATTTCATGATGTCGTGGCTCGGCGAACGCGTGACCGCCGACCTGCGCTCTGCGGTGTACTCGCACGTTCTGCGGCAGAGCCCGCAGTTTTTCGAGACACTGAAAACAGGCGAAGTGCTGTCGCGGCTGACGACCGACACGACCGTCATTCAGTCGGCCGTCGGCTCCAGTGTTTCGATGGGCCTTCGCAACCTGGTGCTGTTCGCCGGCGGCCTGACGATGCTGATCGTGACCAGCCCGCGCCTGATGCTGATCGTGCTCGCGGTCATCGGACTGGTCGTGTTGCCGGCGGTTTTCTTCGGCCGCCGCGTACGCAAGCTATCCCGCGCGAGCCAGGATCGCATTGCGGATTCGAGTGCGATCGCCGGAGAAATATTGAACGCGATCTCCGTGGTGCAGAGCTTTACGCAACAGGCGTTCGAAAGCCGGCGTTTCGGCGCCGCCAACGAACATGCCTTTGAAACGTCCATCCGGCGCACCGGCGCGCGCTCGCTGCTGACAGCGTTCGTAATCATCGGGGTGTTCGCGTCGCTGCTCTACGGTGTGTACTCCGGGGCGCAGTCGGTGATCGCCGGCCGTATTTCTCTCGGCGAATTGTCCGAGTCGGTGCTGTATGTGATGCTGGTCGCGTCGAGCGTCGCAGTGCTTGCCGAGGTCTGGGGCGAAGTCGTGCGCGCTGCCGGTGCCACCGAGCGGTTGATGGAGTTGCTCGCAACACGCTCCGACATCGTCGATCCGGCCCAGCCGCGCACGTTACCGCCCGCCAAAGGCGGACTGAAGGTCGAGTTCGAGCACGTCACGTTCCGCTATCCGTCGCGGCCGGCGCACGCGGTGTTGAACGATCTGTCGCTCGCGATCGAACCGGGCGAAACAGTCGCGCTGGTCGGCCCGTCGGGTGCGGGCAAAACGACCATCTTTCAGCTCCTGCTGCGCTTTTACGACGTCGCCGAAGGCGTGATCCGATTCGACGGCGTCGCGCTGAACGAAGCGCGGCTCGACGATCTGCGCGCGCGCATCGCGCTGGTGCCGCAGGACGCAGTGATTTTTTCTGCCGATGCGATGGAGAACATTCGCTACGGCAGGCCGTCGGCCACGGATGATGAAGTAATCGCGGCCGCACGATCGGCTTTCGCCGATGACTTCATTCGCGCCTTGCCGGAGGGCTACCGAAGCTTCCTCGGCGAGCGCGGCGTACGTTTGTCCGGCGGCCAGCGGCAGCGCATCTCGATTGCCCGCGCGATGCTGAAGAACGCCCCGCTGCTGCTGCTCGATGAAGCGACCAGCGCGCTCGACGCCGAAAGCGAGCAGATCGTGCAGCGCGCATTGCAGGCTGCGATGTCGGGCCGCACCACCCTGGTGATCGCTCACCGGCTCGCTACCGTGCAGCGCGCCGACCGGATCGTCGTACTCGACCACGGCCGCATCGCAGAAATCGGCCGCCACGATCAGCTGGTGGCGACAGACGGTTTGTACGCGCGGCTGGCCGCGTTGCAGTTTGCGATCTGACGCATTAGTAGAATCGCTGCATGCATCAGTACGAAGACTTCATGCGGCACGTGTTCGAGCGCGGCGTCGCCAAGACCGATCGCACGGGTACCGGGACTCGTTCCTGGTTCGGGTATCAGATGCGGTTCGATCTGCAACAGGGCTTCCCGCTGATCACCACCAAGAAGCTGCATCTGCGATCGATCATTTACGAGCTGCTGTGGTTCCTGCAGGGCTCGAGCAACGTGCAGTACCTGCGCGATCACAGCGTCACGATCTGGGACGAATGGGCGGACGAGCACGGCGAGCTCGGCCCGATTTACGGCGTGCAGTGGCGCTCGTGGCCGTCGCCCGACGGTGGAACGATCGATCAGATCGATCAGGTGATGCGCGAGATCAGGCAGAACCCGGATTCGAGACGGCTGATCGTGTCGGCCTGGAATGTCGGCGACATCCCGAAGATGGCGTTGCCGCCGTGCCATTTGCTGTTTCAGTTCTATGTCGCACAGGGCAAGCTGTCGTGCCAGTTGTACCAGCGCAGCTGCGATATCTTCATCGGCGTGCCATTTAATATCGCCAGCTACGCGTTGTTGACGCACATGATCGCGCAACAATGCGACCTCGACGTCGGCGATTTCGTGTGGACCGGGGGCGATTGCCACATCTACAGCAATCACTTCGAGCAGGTGCGCGAACAGTTGCTGCGCACGCCACGCCCGTCTCCCAAGCTCATCATCAAGCGCAAACCGCAGTCGCTGTTCGACTATCGCTACGAAGACTTCGAAGTCGAAGCGTACGACCCTCATCCGCACATCAAGGCGCCAGTCGCGGTTTAGTGACGATGCTGGATGCGGATTGGCTCGAACCGCAGTCGGCAGATCGTGCGCTCTCGCTGCCGGCCGCGTGTTACGTCAACCCGGAGTTCGAGCAGCTCGAGCGTGCCGCCGTGTTTGCGAGAGGCTGGCAGCTGGTCGCTCACGCAGCGCAGGTTGCCAACCCCGGCGATCACGTCGTTGCGCAGATCGGCAACGTTCCGCTCGTGATCGTTCGCGGCGAAGCCGAGCCGGATCTCCCGCAGGGCCGGCTGCGCGCGCTGCACAACGTCTGCCGTCATCGTGCCGGCCCACTCGCCACCTGTGACGGACGCGGCGCTCGCTCGCTTGTGTGCGCTTATCACGGGTGGACGTACGCGCTCGACGGGCAGTTGCGCGGCGCACCCGAAATGCACGATGCGCCTGAGTTCGATGTGGGCACGATCCGTCTTCCTTCGGCTCGAGTCGCCGAATGGCAGGGCCTGGTTTTCGCTGCACTTGACGGCGCGGACAATGACGACAGCCACGAATTCGATGCGCTTGTCGCCGGCATCGAGGCGCGGCTCGCGAAGCACCCATTGGCCACGTACGCCTTCGATCGCCGCGACAGCTACGAGATCCGCTGCAACTGGAAGGTCTATGTCGACAACTACCTCGAGGGATACCACCTGCCGCGCGTGCATCCCGCACTGAACCGGCTGCTCGACTACCGCAGCTACCGCACCGAACTGGCCAACTGGCATTCGCTGCAATCGAGCCCGCTCGTCTCCACCGCCGGACCGTACCGCGGCCACGATGACGCCGACGAAGCACTTTACTGGTGGCTGTGGCCGAACACGATGCTCAATGTCTTGCCGCGACGGCTCCAAACCAATCGGGTAGTGCCGCTCGACGCCCAGCACTGCCGAGTGGATTTCGATTACTACTACGAGCCGGGCGCCGCCATCGCAGACGACGATCGCGCGTTCGCTGACTCGGTCCAGGCCGAGGACACCGCTATCTGTGAAGCAGTACAGCGCGGCCTGGCGAGCGGCTCGTATGTCGCAGGCCGGCTGAACCCGGTGCGAGAGAGCGGCGTCTGGCACTTTCATCAATTGCTTCGAAGCGCGTGCCGATCGGAAGTCGCGCGGAAACGATGAGCCGGCTTACTTTGATCGCCGCACGCGCGCGCAACAGCGTGATCGGCCGCAACAATCAAATGCCGTGGAAGATTCCAGGCGAACAGGCGTATTTCAAACGCATGACGATGGGTCACCCGATCGTGATGGGCCGCAAAACGTGGGAGTCGATCGGGCGGCCGCTGCCGGGACGGCGCAACATCGTGATCACACGGGACCGCGCCTACTCCGCGATCGGTGCTGACGTCGTTGGCAGCCTGGACGAAGCTTTGTCTCTGGCTGGCGCGGCCGACGAGATATTCGTTATCGGCGGCGGCCAGCTGTACGCCGAAGCGATGTCGCGCGCGAGCCGCCTGTTGCTGACCGAAATCGACGCCGATTTTGACGGCGATACGTTCATGCCAGCGCCCGATCGCACGCAATGGCGCGAAACAAGCCGTGAACATCATCCGCCCGCGGGCGATCGAGGTTATGGTTATTCGTTCGTCGTCTACGAACGCTGAATCGGCCGCGGAAGATGCCGGAGGGCCTTCGATCGTCATTCTGCGCGAGCAAGCCGCGCAGGACTGCGCTTGACAGTCACGGAGAAGCATCGGTATAAACCAAACGATCGTTTGGTTTAGGCGCCAACCTTGTCCGCCGTCGCACTGCGCTCTCCTCGTTCCGACAACCGCGTATCGATCGTGCTCGATGCTGCGGCGAGCCTTTTTGCCGAAAAAGGCTACGTCGCGACCTCGATGCGCGACATCGCACAGCGTTGCGGCATGTTGCCTGGATCGCTCTACTATCACTTCGCGGCAAAGGAAGATCTGCTGGTCGCGGTGTACGAGCGCGGCGTCGCAGAGCTGCTGGTCAACGTGCGCGCGGCGATCGCGAAGGAATCCGAACCGTGGACCCGCCTGCAGGCGGCGTGCACCGCGCACCTGGAAACCGTTCTTCGGCGCAGTGACTATGCACAGGTACTGATACGCGTGCTGCCCGACGACGTCAGCCCGGCGGTGACGCGCCTCGCGGAGCTGCGCGACGAGTACGAGGAACAGTTGATGAGCCTGATCGCCGCATTGCCATTGGCCCGCGGGACCGATCGAAAAGCGCTGCGGCTGATGCTGATCGGCGCGCTCAACTGGTCGCGCTTCTGGTTTGCGCCGGGTGGCCGCGACACGCCGCGCTCGCTGGCGCGCAAGTTCGTCTGTTTCTTGAAGGAGGCTCAGGGTGTCTGACTCCGCTTCGACCTACCCTCCAAAAGTGATCGTCACCAAGATCGGATTCGATGGGCACGATCGCGGCAGCCGCCTGGTCGCCGCCTTCCTGCGCGATGCCGGGATGGAAGTCATCTACACGCCGCCCTGGCAGGAAGTAGCCACGGTGGTCAAGCTCGCGATCGAGGAAGACGCCGAAGTGATCGGCATCTCTTCGCTCGCGACCGATCACCTGCTGGTGCCGCGATTGATGACTGCGCTGCGCGACGCCGGTGTCAACGACGTGCAGGTCATCGTCGGCGGCATCGTGCCGGCGCGGGATGAAAAGCTGCTGCTCGATGCTGGAGTGGCGCGCGTCTTTCATCCGGGCACGTCCCTGGAAGACATCGCAGCCGAGATACGCGCGCTGTCGGCGCGCGCACGCGCGATGCGCAGCAGCGAGCTGCAATGAAGGAAATTTCATGAACAAACCCGACGAAGCACGGCTGTTCGACTCTGAAGTGCAGCAGGCCGAACGCCGCTGGCAGGAAGCCTATGACGCGACCGCGAGCGGTGCGCAACGCTCGATAAATCGCTCGGGCATCGAGATCAAGCCGCTATACACGCCGCACGACCGTGCGCGCGAAGAATTCTTCGACGACGTCGGGTTTCCCGGCGAATACCCGAATACGCGCGGCATCTACGCTTCGATGCATCGAGGACGCAGCTGGACGCAGCGGCAGTTGATCGGATGGGGCGTCCCCGAGGACTACAACAAGCGCCTGAAGGAGATCCTGGCGCACGGAGCAACCGCGCTGTCGTTGATCCCGTGCAATTCTGTCTATCGCGGCTACGACGCCGACGAAGTGCCGACCGAGCTGCTTGGGACCTGCGGCGTCGTCGTCAACAGCGTCCAGGACATGGACATCGCACTGGCCGACGTGCCGCTCGATCGCATCTCGTGCGCATTGAATGATCCTTCGCCATTCACATTGCTGGCGCTGCTGCTCGCGGTGGCCAAGCGACGCAACATTCCGTGGCAGAAGATCACCGGCACGTCAAACCAGTCCGACTATTTGTCGCACTGCGTCGCCAATCACATGTTCTTCCGCCTCGCGCTACCGGGCGCGCGGCGCGTGCTGACCGATCACATCCAGTTTGCCAACGAGTCGCTGCCGGGCTGGAATCCGTTGTCTGTCGTCGGACAGCACACGCAACAAGCCGGGGCAACGCCCGCTGAAGCAATGGGTTTCACTATTGCGGCGGCGTTGCAGTACGCCGAGGACTGCATCGCGCGCGGCATGGATCCCGACCGGTTTCTCCCCCGCTTTACGTTTTTCTTCGATATCTCGATCAGTTTCTTCGAAGAGATCGCAAAGTTTCGCGCGGGCCGGCGCTTGTGGGCGCGCCTCGCGCGTGAGCGCCTCGGCGCCAAGGAGCCGAAGTCGTGGCGCTTCAAGTTCCACGGACAAACGTCGGGCGTCGACCTGACGCGCCAGCAACCGCTGAACAACATCGCTCGCGTAACCACGCAGGCGATGGCGGGCATCTTCGGTGGCTTGCAGTCGCTGCACACCGATGGCTACGACGAGGCGGTGTCGGTACCCACGGCGGAAGCTGCGCGAATCGCGATCGCCACGCAAAACATCCTGCGCGAAGAGGCGCAGTTGACCGACGTGATCGATCCGCTGGGCGGTTCGTACTACGTCGAGACGCTGACCGATCGCATGCAGGAAGAGATCGAGGCCGTCATTGCGAGGATCGACGCGGCCGGCGGCATGTTCAAGGCAGTCGAAGACGGCCTCGTGCAGCGCATGATCGGCGAATCCGCACTGGCGCATCAATCGAAGATCGAAAGCGGCGAACAAACGGTGGTCGGCGTCAATGCGTATCAGATCGACGAAGACCCGCAGGAATATCGCTCGCAGCCCTACCCCGATCCCGCAACGATCGATGCGCAATGCACGCGGCTCAAAGCGTTCAAGCAAAACCGCTCGAAGGCCGACGCGGCCAATGCACTCGACGATCTTGCGCGCAGCGCACAGGGCACATCGAACGTGATGGCGAGCATCGTCACCGCCGCCGAGGCCGGAGCAACGCACGGCGAAATCTGCGCAGTGCTGCGGCGCGAGCTCGGCTTCGGACAACCGCTCGCTGTCGTTTAGCCGCCGGCTCGATGGCGGTTGATGCGGACTGGCTGAAGCGCATTCGTGCGGGAGACCGGCGCACGATCGCGCGCGCGATTACTGCTGTCGAAAACGAACCGACGCACGCGGACGTGATGCGCGAGACATTGGCTGCACATATTGGCCGTGCACACGTGGTCGGCATCACGGGGCCTGCAGGTGCAGGCAAGTCGACGCTGGTCAATGCGCTGGTCGGCGAGCTGCTTGCGCGCGGGCACAAGGTCGCCATCGTCGCGGTGGACCCATCAAGTCCGTTCACCGGGGGCGCCGTACTGGGCGATCGAATCCGCATGGCTGAGCATCAGGCCGACGAACGCGTGTTCATCCGCTCGCTGGCTGCACGCGGGCATGCGGGCGGCGTATCGCGCGCCACCGCACAGGTCATCGACGTGCTCGACGCCGCGGGATTCGATTTGATATTGGTCGAAACCGTCGGTGCCGGTCAGTCGGATGTTGCGATCGCAAAGCTCGCGCGCACGCGCATCGTCGTTTATCCGCCCGGCCTGGGCGACGAAATTCAGGCGCTGAAGGCGGGCGTGCTGGAGATCGCGGACATCCTGGTCGTCAACAAAGCCGATCTGCCGGGCGCAGAGCGCACCGCGCGCGATCTGCTGGCAATGCCTGCGCGGCGCGGCATCGAACACAAGCGGCTGGTGCTGAAGATGGTGTCGACGACCGGTGATGGTGTCGCGAAGTTAGCCGACGCGATCGCGGCACATAAAGTGCAACGCGCGGCGATGGCGTAGCGCTTGGCATTTGCGTAGCGCGCAAGCGTTTGGCATAGCGGCGCTGCCTACGTCGTCGGCCCCTTCGGGACTGCTCTGCGGTACTCGCGCCAGCGGCGGGCCTGTGAACTCGCTGCGCTCAAACAACAGGCCCTTAAAGACCCGCTGGCGCTCCGCTCCTCGACGACGACTCAAAGGCAGCGCCGCTATGCCAAACGCTTGCGCGGGCACCATTCCCTGGTGGTGGGGAAGAAAGAAAAAAACATCTCGTGCCAGGTAATGTCGCGACAGCAGCGGCTGGCGCAGCTGCGCCGCCTTTGAGTCGTCGCCCGAGGAACGGAGCCGAGGCGCAAGCTTTCGGGCCCGTTGTCTGAGAGAGCGAAGCGAACGAGTTCACGGGCCCGGCGCCTCGGCGAGTACCGCAGTGGTCGGCACTTCAGTGCCCGACGACGTAGGCGGCGCAGCTGCGTCAGCCGCTGCTGCTGCGTCGGCATAGCTTAGGATGCGGTCCGGAGCGAAACAGACAATGTCGATGCGTCAACACCTACTGAGCCTAATACTCAGTTTTTCTTCGAGCGTCGCGTTCGCTCAGCCCGCCACTATTCAGACCGTGCCGGGAATGCCTCCGGTCAGCAATTCCAACAATCTTTATAGCGACACAGCAGCTGGCAAGCTCAGTGCTTCGGTGACCAACGCGCTAGCGCGCATCTACGTGCCCAACCGCCAGTCCAACGACGTGTATGTGATCGACCCGGAGACGATGAAGGTGGTCGACAAGTTCCGGGTGGGCCGCCACCCGCAGCACGTCGTGCCATCGTGGGATCTGAAAACGCTGTGGGTGGCCAACAACGCCGAAGGCCGCACCGACGGCACCATGACTCCGATCGATCCCGTCACCGGTAAGCCAGGCAAATCGATTGCGGTCGATGATCCATATAACGTTTATTTCACGCCCGATGGCCGCTTTGCGATCATCGTTGCCGAAGCGCGCAAGCGGCTCGACTTCCGCGATGCGCAGACGATGAAGATGCAGGGCTCGCTGCCCATGCCCGAGTGCGCCGGAGTCAATCACGCCGACTTTTCGATTGACGGCCGCTATGCGATCTTCACTTGCGAGTTCAGCGGCAAGCTGGCCAAGGTCGATATGGTCGATCGAAAGGTCATGGGCTACCTGAAATTGTCCCGGGGAGGAATGCCGCAGGACATACGGGTGTCGCCTGACGGAAAGCTTTTCCTCGTGGCGGACATGCACGCCGACGGTGTGCACGTCATCGACGGAGAAAAGTTTACCGAAATGGAGTTCATCAAGACCGGCGTCGGCACACACGGGTTGTATCCCAGCCGCGACGGCACCAAGCTGTACGTCGCAAACCGCGGCTCGCACAAGATGTATGGTCCGCCTGCCGGCAAAGAAGGCAGCGTATCGGTGGTCGACTTTGCAACTCGCAAGGTCGAGAAAACATGGCCGATTCCGGGTGGCGGCAGTCCCGACATGGGCAACGTCAGCGCCGATGGGAAGACGCTCTGGCTATCGGGGCGTTTCGACGACGTGGTGTACGCGATCGACACTACGGCCGGCACGGTTAACAAGATTCCGGTGGGCAAAGAGCCGCACGGACTGACGGTGTGGCCCCAGCCCGGCCGCTATTCGCTCGGCCATACCGGCAATCTGCGCTAGCTGTTAACGCGCTGCTTCATCCATCGCCTGCACCAGTTTCTCGCGCCACGACCCTGGCTGCGCGAGTGCCATGATGTGCATCGCGTCTGGCACGCTCCAGTGTTGCGAGCCAGGCGCTGCCGCGTGCAGCCGTTCACTGTTGACGGCATCGATAATTGAATCCTTTCTTCCGTGCACGAAGATCAGCGGGGTGCGAATCGATTTCAGAGCGGTAATCGGATCTTTATCGGCCCCCGGCAACATACCCGCCGTCAACGCAGCGACCGGAGCCAGCGGACCACCCGCGGTTGCATCGCGTGCCATCCCGCGGTAGCTCGCAAAGGCCGAATCGATAACCGCAAGCCGCATCTCCGTTCGCGTCGCGCGCGAGCATTCGCAGTGCGGTAGCACCACCAATGCTTTGCCCGAACACGATCAGGCGTGTTGCATCGACATCCGGCCGGGTGCGCAGATAAGCGAGCGCTGCGGCCGCATCGTCGACGATGCCATCGAGTGACGGCTTGCCTGCGGAGCGGCCGAACCCGCGGTAGTCGATCATCAGCACGTTGTAGCCGCGCGCTGGCAGCCATGCGACCAAAGGCAGATGGTTGCTGATGTTGGCGGCGTTGCCGTGCAGGTGCAGCACCGTTGCCTTCGCTTGACCGACCGCCGGCATAAACCAGCCATGCAGTCGCGATCCATCGCTGGAAACGACATGAACGTCCTCGACCCGGACGCCGATTTGCGACGGTGTCGTGTACTTCACCGCGTCTGGATAAAAAAACATCCGCTCAACACAGCCGGCAAGCATGATGACAAATGGTCCTAGTAAGGCGAGGCGCTTAACCACGTAGCTCACGGGATGCCCAGGGCCGCTGCACTTCTGTAAGTCATCAAGCAGTTAGAAGCCGTGACGAGAATAGGCCAACAGACATTCCAGGCTCGGGCACGCGCGTTGCCAGCATTCTCTAGCGGCGCACAAAGCGCGCAAGATACTGACCATCAAAGGCAAGGAGTTCAACATGACTATGAAGACCATTATCGCCACTGCAGCGGGCTTGGCAACGGCAGCAGGGCTCGCGTTCGCGCAGACCGGCACTACGACACAGCCAGGTACGACGACAACACAGCCGAGCAAGACCACCACGACGCCTCCGGCTACCACCACGCCACCGGCAACAACGGCGACCCCGCCGGCTACACGCTACCCCCCGGCTACGTCCACGTCACCGGCAACAACTACCACGCCGTCCAGCGCGACCGGTTCCACCGGCAGCCGGCACGACGGACCGCAGCACGATGGGAACGAGCAGCACTACCGATCCGGCAACCGGCACGGCCGGTCGTCCGGCTCGCGTCGATCGCGGTTAAATTCCTCGAAACAAGACTTCGACGGATAAAAAAACCGGGCTTCGGCCCGGTTTTTTTATTGCCGCGCAGTCCTCT
>CAWHKW010000018.1:0-29210 GCA_963829995.1 uncultured beta proteobacterium
GCGCAACGGTTGTGTCTGTTGCTCGCTGGCTGGCGGCCTCGTCAACGCATTGTCGGAGGCGGTTGCGCTGGATCCGGCACCGGATCATGTCGTTGTCGAAGCCAGCGGTATTAGCGATCCGCGACGCATTGCGCAGGTTGCGCGGACCGGCGCCGGGTTTCTTCCGGAAGCGACAGTGGTCGTGGTGGCTGCAGATCAGGTCGAAACGCTGGCAGGCGATCGCTACGTCGGGGATACCGTGATGGCGCAGCTTGCGGCTGCAGACCTTCTGATCTTGAACAAGATCGATCTGGTCGACCGAACACGCAAGCAGCAGCTGCTCGAATGGCTAAGAAATCGAGCTCCAGGCGCCGCATTAATCGAAGCACAACACGCCGATGTGCCAATTGAAATCACGCTCGGCTCAATGATGTCAGCAGGTTCGCTTCACGGATTAGACAAAGGCGATCACAGCGATCGCTTCACCGCTCGCGTCTTTCGGTGTGCTACTCCGGTCAGCGAGCCAAAGCTTTACGAAATGCTCGATCAACTTCCGAGCAGCGTTCTTCGTCTGAAGGGTTTCGTGCGTCTGGACTCGAACCCGCAGCGGCTACGGCTGGTTCAAGGCATTGGCCCACGCTGGTCGATTTGCGATGCTGGCTCCGCTGTCGAGCATGAAGGGTCTGCGCTGGTCGTGATCGGCGCAAAAGAGTTGCTTACCGATAACGAGCTGACGGGAATTCGAGAGTTGTTTAACCCGCCGCTCAGCTAACGAATTGCGCTACATCGGGCGCCGGGGCGCGACCGATGACATCTTCCACCGCTCTGGCAACCGCAAGCAAGTGCGCATCATCGCCCGGTGCGCAACAAAGTTGCAGCCCGACCGGAAGGGTTCCCCGCAGATGGTGGATCGGCAACGAAACGCCGCACTGCGCGAACATGTTCGCTGGCCGGGTATTTTTGGCGGTGAGCTTGTTCCATGCTGACGCTTTTTCCACCGTGTCGTAATCAGCTAAAGGACCTGGCACGACGACCACCGTTGGCATCATCCATGCATCGAAACCGCGCATTCGCTCGCGCATCAGGACGATCAACTGTTTGCGCCGTTGTTCGTAGCGCACGTATTCGTCGGCCGCTACGTCGAGCCCAACACCGGCACGCGCCTGTACCACCGGATCCATGTTCTGCCGATGCCTACTAAAACGCTCCCGGCCAAAGAACGCCAGCCACTCGACAGGCAACAGGCGTGCAAACAATGCCTCTTGTTCGATCGCTTCCGGCACCGATACCGGAATCAGTCGTGCACCGCGCGCGCGCAAGCGTTCCGACGCCTCGTCGAAACACGCGCGCACATCGCGATCCACGTTGTCGAAGAAATGTTCGGTCGGAATCCCGAGCACGAGGCGGTCGGCTGCTGGCGGATGTGAGGGCTCGTTTCCGCGCATCGCAGCTTCCACGAATGCCGCATCGTTCGTGCTGCTGCTGAATACGCCCAGACTGTCCATGCTCTTCGACAGCGGGAATACACCCTCCGTCGGCCAGTGGTCAGGACTCGCTTTGTATCCAACGACGCCACAGAGTGCGGCCGGCCAGCGAACGGAGCCTCCTGTGTCGCTTCCGAAAGTCATCGCCGCCAATCCCGCCGCCATGGCAACGGCCGAACCATGACTCGAACCGCCGGTCATTCGCGCAACGTGCGCGTCACACGGATTCCACGGCATTCGATGCATCAGATTGATACCGCCGAGCGCGAACTCCGTCGTAACTGTTTTGCCCAGAAGCACGCAGCCTCCGCGCTCCAGAGCAGTGACGAATGGACCTTGCGGCGGCACAAGATCGCCGACGTCGACGCGACTGCCGGCATTGGTTGCCATGCCGCGCACACTGTATAAATCCTTCAGCGCGATGGGCAGGCCCATCAGAGGTCCGAGATCAGTTCCCGCCGCGCGCATCGCATCGACCGCGGTGGCACGCGCTAGCGCGCCGTCGTGATCGATGTGTGAATAGGCAGCCAGGCGCGGCTGCAGCGCATCGATGCGTTTAAGGATGGACTCGGTCACATCGCGCGAGCGAATACGTCCCGCGCGGAATGCAGTCGCGAACGACTGCAGACTCATATCACCGAACGGAAATTCAGGCAGGCTCATGGCGAACTTTCATCGAGTTTGCTGCGCGGCGCTCACTCCAGGCCCGGCCGGGTACTGCGGCGAGCAGTTCGCGTGTGTACGCATGGCGCGGCTGCGCGAAGACGCTCCGCGTCGATCCCATCTCAACGATCTCCCCGTGACGCATCACTGCAATCGAATCACACACTTGTGCGGCGACGCGCAGATCGTGCGTGATGAAGAGCATCGTCAGTCCGAGGCGCTGGCGGATGTCGGCCAGAAGCCGCAGTACCTGCTCCTGTACTGAAACATCGAGCGCCGACACCGGCTCGTCTGCAACCAAGATTTCCGGATCGAGCGCCAGTGCGCGCGCGAGCCCGATCCGCTGGCGCTGACCGCCCGAGAACTCGTGCGGGTAGCGGTCAGCGGCCTTCGAATCGAGCCCAACCAGCTCGAGCAACTCACCGGCGCGTTGCAATGCCTTAGCCGTGGACATGCCGTGCACGATCGGCCCTTCCGCAATGAGGTTGCCTACAGTGTGTCGCGGATCAAGTGAGCTGTAGGGATCCTGGAAAACCATCTGAATGCGCTTGCGCAAAGGCCGAAGCGCCGCTTGCGACAGTGCTGCGAAATCGACATCACCAATTCGGATCTGACCTGAATCGGGCTCAACAAGACGCGTGACGCACCGTGCAACGGTGGACTTTCCTGAACCGGATTCGCCGACGATGCCAAGCGTTTCACCGCGCCGGATTTCGAAGCGCACCGCCTTTGCCGCATGAACCGATCTGCCTGCTCTGCCGAACAAACCTCGGCGGGAACGGTAATTCTTCTCGAGTCCAGCAACATGCAGTGCGACCGCTTCGTGCGAGAAATCCTTGTCGCGGTGAGCAGGCACCAAGTCCGGAACAGCGGCCAGCAACATGCGCGTGTAGTCGTCACGCGGTGTTTCCAGAACGTCGGTCGCAGCACCCTGTTCGACGACGCGGCCGTGCTGCATCACGACGACGCGGTGCGCGATCTCTGCGACCACGCCGAAATCGTGAGTGATGAAGAGCACGCTCATGTGACGGACTCGCTGCACCTCTCGGATCAGCGCCAGAATCTGGGCTTGCGTGGTGACATCCAGAGCAGTAGTGGGTTCGTCAGCAATCAGCACGTCGGGCTCGAGCACAAGCGCCATCGCGATCATCGCCCGCTGGCGCTGCCCGCCAGACACCTGATGCGGGTACGCGCCATAGATTGCCTGTGGGTCGGGCAGATGAACCGCGGCGAGCATATCCATTACGCGCTTACGAGCGTCCGATGCGCGCGGCTGATGGACCTCGATTGCTTCCTCGATCTGTCGCCCGATGGTCAGCAGCGGATTCAGCGCCGTCATCGGCTCCTGAAAGATCATCGCGATCCGGCTTCCACGGAGCTGGCGCAGCCGCTCTTCGCCGGCAGCCAGCAGATCCTCACCCTGAAACACGATGCGGCCGCCGCTGTGCCGCACATGTCGGGACGGGAAGAGTCCGAGCGTGGCTCGCGCCATTACCGACTTGCCCGAGCCCGACTCGCCGACCACGCACATGATTTCGTCGCGTCTCAACGTGAGCGATACGTTTTCCACGGCATGTGTGCGTTCGGCCCACGCCGGTAGGTCGATCGTCAGGTTTTCGATCGAGAGCACTGCTTCCGGTTTGCTTGGCGACGAAGCGCTCATGCCGTTCGCAGGCGCGGGTTGAGCGCGTCGTTCAGTCCTTCGCCAACCAGATTGATCGCCATCACGGTGACGAGGATCGCGATGCCCGGGATCGTGCAGACCCACCACGCGGATCGCAGCGCAGTACGGCCTGAACCAATGATGAAACCCCAGCTCATCGTGTTGGGGTCCGACAAGCCAAGAAACGACAAAGCCGATTCGATCAAGATCGCCGTCGCAATCATCAGAGAGCCCGTAACGATGATCGCCGACAGCGTGTTGGGCAGGATATGCCGCAGGATGATGCGCGCATTGCTCATACCCATCGACACGCATGCGAGAACGAACTCTCGACTGCGCATCGACAGAAACTCGCCGCGGACCAGCCGCGCCATCGGTGGCCATGAGACGACGGCGATTGCGATGATCACGTTGCGGATTGACGGCGTCAAAACCGCCACCAGCAGAATCGCGAACAGAAAGAACGGAATCGTTTGAAAAATCTCGGTGAAGCGCATAAGCGCCGTATCTAGCCGCCCGCCGTAGTAACCCGCCAGGCCACCGATCGTCGCTCCTAGCAGCACCGCAATCACGGTGGCGACGACACCGATCATCAGCGTCGTGCGGGCACCGTGCAGGACCCCCGCCGTCACGTCGCGTCCGAGTTGATCGGTGCCAAACAAAGTGTCGGTGAACGGAGCCTGAAAGGGCTTGCCGGCCATCGCGAACGGACTCGTCGGATAGAGCAGCGGCGCCAGCAGCGCGACCGTTGTAACCAGAAGGAGGATTACAAGACCCGCCACCGCAGGTCGGTTGCGAAAGAAGCGGAGAGCGAAGCCGTGCATTCGAGCCGAAGCCGTTATCGCAACTCGATGCGAGGATCGAGCAGCGTGTAGAGCAGGTCGACTGCCAAATTAACGACTACGACCAGGCAGGCAGAAATGAAGAAGATCCCAAGCAACAGGTTGATGTCCCTGGCAAACAACGATTCGTAGGCGAGAAGTCCCAGTCCGGGCCACGCGAAAACGGTCTCGACCACGACAGCGCCGCCTAGCAATGCACCGACTTGCACGCCCGCCATCGTCAGAACCGGCAACGCCGCGTTACGAAGCACGTGTCGCCGTGCGATCTGTCGCTCGGAAAGACCTTTCGCACGCGCCGTGACCACATAGTCCATCGTGTACTGGTCGAGCACCGAAGCGCGCATCAGCCGCGTGTACAGCGCGAGGTAGAACAGCGTCAGCGTGATCGCGGGCAGGACCAGGTGGTGAGCCACGTCGATGACGTGCGCCCATCCTTCCTTGAACGCGGCAACCTCTTCGTATCCGCTGGTCGGAAACCATCCAAGCCGGATCGAAAAAATGACGATGAACATCAGACCTGCCCAGAACACCGGAGTCGCATAGGCGAGCACCGCGAGCATCGAAATCAACCCGTCTTTCCAGCGGTTCAAGTTGCGCGCGGCGATCGCGCCAAGAAGAACGCCGAATGTCACCGCAAGAACGAACACGCTGACCATCAGCAGCAGCGTCGGACCGAGGCGCGTCAGAATCAGGTGCTGAAACCGGCGCCCCGTGACGAAACGAATAGCCGAGGTCGAGCATTACCATCTGGCGCAGATACACGAGAAGTTGGACGTGAACCGGCTGATCGAGTCCGAACTTCTGGCGCAGCTGCGCCATGTATTCAGGCGTTGCCGAGCCAGCCTCACCGGCCAGCACATCTGCCGCATCGCCCGGCGCGAGCTGCAGCAGCGCAAAGTTCAGCAGGACGATCGTCAGCAGCGTCGGGATGGCAAGCGCCAGCCGGCGCCCGACGTACGCGAGTCCCTTGGGCGACAAACGGCGTTTACTTCGCGAGCCAGGCTTGATCGAACGACGAATACAACCCAAGCGGGCTGACCAGCCAGCCATTTAACCGCTTGTTGTGCACTGTGACGAAGTCGAGCTCCATCACGAATACGATCGGGCTCGCTTCGACGACTTTTTTCTGCATTTCGTGATAAGCGGCGGCACGCTTCTTCGGATCGGGTTCAACGGTCGCCTGATCCATCAGCTTGTCGGTCTCCGGCGAGCTCCAGCGTGTGCCGTTCACGAAGACCGTCCCCGGCTTGATGAGCTTCGAGTGGTACAGGCGATGGACGCCGATCACCGGATCGGCAAGTGTCTGGATCCAGTTGTTCGTAAGTTCGTAGTCGTAGTTCGTATACACCCGGCGAAGCCATGCTGGAACGTCTTCGTAGCGAAGGTTGACCTTGATGCCAAGCTTGCCAAGCTGCTGTTGCACATATTCGCCAAAGCGTCTCCACTCTTCTCCGTACGGCGTGATGTCGTGCGTGATCTCGAAGCGTGTGCCATCGGCACCGCGCTTGTACCCAGCTTCATCGAGCAACTTGTTCGCAATCTCGAGTCCGTTGGGTACGTTGTAGTTCAGCACATCGCCGGTCCAGAGTCCGGTTGCCTTGAAGTTCGAGCTGATCGGCCCCGTGGCCGGCCTTCCGAACCCAAACCAGATGTTGTCGATTACGAACTTGCGGTCGATCGCATATGCGACAGCCTGGCGTACCTTGGCGTTGTCAAACGGCTTTTTTTGCGTGTTGAAGTCGAGCTCGATGATCGGCGACTGCATTTCGTATCCGCGAGTCGTGACTGCAATATGCGGTAACGCCTGCAGACGCTTCACGTCCAGCGGCAATATGGCGCTGAAGCCGCCGATATGCACTTCCTGCGTTTCCATCGCGGCAGCGCGGGTGGCGCCGTCTGCGATAAAGCGTGCAACGATGCGATCGAGATACGGCGTGCCCTTACGCCAGTAGTCGTCGTTGCGGTCGAAGCGCATGTACTGGCCCTTCTGCCACTCGACGAATTTGAAAGGGCCGGTTCCCACCGGTTTGTTCGCGTTCGGATGATTGGCAATGTCACCGGTGCCGAACACGTGCTTCGGCAACATCGGCGATTCGTAGCCGGATAACGCCATCAACATGTACGGCGCCGCCTCGGACAGGCGCAAGATCGCAGTGCTCGCATCCGGCGTGTCAATCGACTCGACCGCGCGAAACGTATTCACGCCGCGCGGATGCACCTTTTTCAGTACATCGAGGATTGAAAACTTGACGTCCTCGCTGGTGAAGGGTTTTCCGTCGTGGAACTTGACACCTTGCTGCAACTTGAACGTAATCGTCTTGCCGTCAGGGCTTACGGTCCATGATTGCGCCAAACCAGGAACCGGACGCAGATTGAAGTCGTATTGAAGAAGTCCCTCGTACACCTTGGTCGTAACCTGACCAATCGGGCCCGACGTGCTCTGGTAGGAGGCAAGCGTCGGCGGTTCCGGTTGCACCACCATGACAAGCGTGCCGCCCCGCTGCGGAGTGCCTTGGGCGAGGGACGCGGCAGGAACAAGCGCTGCGATGATGCCGGCAGCAACGGCGAGCGAGTGCGCAAGAGAGAGCAGGGCCTGCATGAGTGTCTCCTCGGTCTGGGCGGCGTAGGGAGAATGTTTTATGTGCCGCGCAGCCGTCATGCTACTGCAGCCTGCGGCCGCTGCGCCGACAAGCCCGGCGCGCGCACGAGTGTAGGATTCCAAGTCTGCTTTCAATTCCACGCTTGCAGCATCAAGGAGACCTCGATGGGCCACGCCGAAACCAAGGTTCAGGACGCTTTACACGCGGACAAGGTGTCGATGGATGCGTACTGGATGCCATTTACGCCAAATCGGGACTTCAAGCACGACCCGAAAATGGTGGTGCGCGCCGAAGGCATGTATCTATGGAACGAGCGCGGCGAGCGGTTGATCGATGCGTCATCCGGCTTGTTCTGCGTGAACGCCGGCCATTGCCGCAAGGAAATCGCCGACGCAGTCAGCGCACAGCTGCGCGAGCTCGACTTCATCGCGCCGTTTACGCGCGGCCATCCGAAGCAGTTCGAGCTTGCGAGTCGTGTGGCAGAGATGACACCCGGCGACCTGAATCGCATCTTCTTCACGAACTCGGGCTCCGAAGCGGTTGATACCGCGATGAAGGTGGCGCTCGCCTACTGGCAGGCGAAAGGTCAGGGCGGCCGCACAATGTTCATCTCGCGTGAGCGCGCGTATCACGGCGTCAATTTCGGCGGCGTTTCGCTTGCCGGAATGGCGAACAACCGCCGCCGGTTCGGACCAACGCTGCCGGGCATTGCTCACATGCGGCATACACACATCAAGGAAAATTTTTTCCAGCCTGGCGAAGGCAATGTCGGCGTTGAACTAGCAGAGGATCTGGTGCGCTTCATTAACTTGTATGGCGCCGAGAACATCGCTGCCTGTTTCGTCGAGCCGATCGCAGGCTCCACCGGCTGCCTGGTTCCACCGAAGGGCTATCTGAAACGGCTGCGCGAGATTTGCGATGCGCACTCGATCCTGTTGGTGTTTGATGAAGTGATCACCGGATTCGGGCGGACTGGCCAAAGCTTCGCGGCGCAAAGCTTTGGCGTGACGCCCGATCTAATGACAATGGCCAAGGGAATCACCAACGGCGCGCAGCCAATGGGCGCGGTGGCGGTCAGCGAGCGTATCTACGACGCGATCTTTGGCTCGGCGGCCGAAGGCGCTATTGAGTTCTTTCACGGCTACACGTACTCGGGTCATCCGGCGGCGTGCGCCGCGGGCCTGGCGACGCTTGATATCTATAAGCGCGACGGTCTATTCGAGAAGGGCCGTGCGCTCGCGCCGTATTTTCTTGAGGGTTTGTTCTCTTTGCGCGACGTACCGGTTGTGGCGGATATTCGCGGCTACGGCATGATCGGCGCGGTGGACGTGCAGACCGAAGGGGCTCCGGGTAGACGCGGCCACGCGTTGCAGAAGAAGCTGTTCGATAACGGGTTGCACCTGAAGGCGACCGGCGATTCGGCAATCGTCGCACCGCCACTGGTGGCCGAGCGGGCGCATGTGGATGAAATCGTCGACATATTGCGCAGGACGTTGAAATCAATCTGATTCAGTTGTTTTAAAGGGGAGGCATATGAAACGTTTCATCAGAGGCTTGTTATCGGTGTCGGCGTTGGCCGTATCGGCGCTGGCAGTCGCGCAAACCAAGGAAGTGACGATCGGCTACCAGGACATGGTGGTTCCGTATCGAGTCGCGCAGGAAGCCAAGGAGCTGGAAAAAGCGACCGGCTACAAGATCAACTGGAAACAGTTTGGCGGCGGTGGCGAAGTCATCAAGGCGATGGCGTCGGGTGCGGTGCAGATCGGCGAAATCGGTTCAGCCGGCATTGCGGCAGCGGTGTCGCGCGGAGAGCCGCTAGAGATATTCTGGATCCTTGACGATATCGGCAGTGCCGAGGCGTTGGTCGTCAAGAAAAATTCGGGCATCAAGACGATTGCCGATCTGAAAGGCAAGAAGATCGCGATGCCTTTTAACTCGACCACGCACTTTCACACGATGGTTGCCCTTGAGCAGGCGAAGGTGAATCCGGCCGATGTGCAGATCTTGAATATGCGTCCGCCAGAGGTTCGTGCGGCGTGGCAGCGCGGTGACATCGATGCGACGTTCATCTGGGATCCCGGTGCTCGCCGAAGCAAAGAAAGACGGCACAGTGATTCTGACTTCGGGAAAGATCTCTGCAGACACCGGTAAGGCGACGTTCGACGGCTACGTGGTCAACCGCGACTGGGCAAAGGCGAACAAGGACTTCATGGTCAAGTTCGTCAAAGTGCTCGCGGCCGCGGACGACAACTATCGCAAGAACAAGGCGAAGTTCGTCAAGGATTCAGCGGAAGCGAAGGCGATTGCGAAATGGTCCGGAGCAAAGCAGGAGGATGTAGCGGGCAGCATGTCGCTGTATGCGTTCCCGACAGTGCAGGAACAGGCGACGAAGTGGCTTGGCGGCAAGGATTCGATTGCGGCGAAAGCGCTCGCTGCGACGGCGGACTTCCAGCTCTCGCAGAAGCAGATCGAGAAGAAACTGCCCGATTACTCGATCGCGGTTAACCCCACATACGTTCAGGAAGCAATGAAGTAAGAGGGGCCCGCTGAGCAAGCTCGAAGTCCGGCATCTTTCGGTCCATTACACCGGCCGCCACGGGGCGGCCGGTACGCATGCACTCTCGGACGTCAATCTAGCGTTGGACCCAGGCGACTTCGTTGTCGCTCTTGGTGCGTCAGGTTGTGGCAAGACCACGCTGCTTTCGTGTATCGCCGGCTTTATGCGGTTTTCGTCGGGCGAGATTCTGCTCGACGGGAAGCCGGTGACAGGTCCCGGTGCGGAGCGCGGCGTCGTGTTTCAAAAGCACGCGCTGATGCCGTGGCTCGACGTTGTCGAGAACGTCGAGTTCGGTTTGAAGATGCGCGGCGTCGAGAAGGCAGAGCGTCGCATCATCGCGCTAGAAAAACTTGCCGCGGTGGGTTTGGAAAAGTTCGCGGCATCTCCGGTGTATCAAATCTCCGGTGGCATGCAACAGCGCGTAGGCCTCGCACGCACGTTGGCCAGCGATCCGGAAGTGATGTTGATGGACGAGCCGCTTGGCGCACTCGACTCGCTGACCCGCGAGCAGCAGCAGGAGCTCATTCTGCAGCTCTGGTGGAAGACACAAAAGATGTTCTTCTTCATCACGCACAGCGTTGAGGAGGCTCTTTTCCTTGCGACCGAGCTGGTGGTGATGACGCCATCTCCGGGCCGGATCGCACATCGTTACCAGCTGGATTTCGGGCGCCGCTTCATCGACTGCGGCGATGCGCGTGCAGTGAAGTCCGACTCCGAGTTCATTCGTATCCGCGAGGAGGTGCTGCAGGTGATTCACTCGGCGCCTCAGATGCGCGAAGCTGCATAGGCTCGGCAGTCGATGAGCGCTCCGAGCAATGTCGATGTGGCGGGAACAGCGGTGCCGCGCGTCGAGGTACCGTCATCTGCGACGCCGGTGCGCCACGTCAGCGGCTACAGCGTACCGGGCGAGGGCTCCAGCACGACGATCGCTGTCGTCACGGTCATTGCTCTACTGACGCTTTGGTGGGTTGCAACCCACGCCGGGTGGATTCGCGATCTGTTTTTGCCAACACCGGAACGGATCATCACCAGCTTCGCGGATGCATGGAAGGGCGACATCCAGGGGGGCCGCCCGCTGTACGAGCATTTCGGGTGGAGCATGTTCCGGGTGTTCTTTGCATTCGCACTCGCGTGCGTCACTGCGATTCCTGTGGGGATCGCGATGGGAGTCTCGCGCATCGCACGCGGTATCTTTGATCCACCGGTCGAGTTCTACCGTCCGCTGCCTCCGCTGGCCTACCTGCCGTTGATCGTGATCTGGTTCGGCATCGAGGAAACCGCGAAGGTCGTGCTGATCTACCTCGCGTGCTTCGCGCCGTTGGCGATGGCGGCACGCGCCGGCGTCAAGAGCGTGATGATCGAGCAGATCAACGCGGCCTATTCACTCGGCGCATCCAAGTGGCAGGTGATCCGCCATGTCGTCATTCCGGCCGCATTGCCCGAGATCTTTACCGGGATGCGGATCTCCATCGGCTTCGGCTGGACCACGCTGGTCGCGGCCGAGATGGTGGCCGCCCAAGCCGGCCTCGGTCAGATGGTGCTGAATGCGTCCAATTTTCTGCGAACCGATGTCGTCATCATGGGCATCGTCGTGATCGGCGTGGTCGCGTACAGCTTCGATCTGTTGATGCGTTTCATCGAGCGCGCGGTCGTTCCGTGGAAAGGTCGCGGATAATCGTGTAGCTGCGATTTCAGCGAGGAGCCATGACAGAACAAGCGAAGATTCATTTTGTGGTGCATGACGAGCACGACTCAGTGGGCGTGGTGGTCGTCGAAGGAGTCAAGGCCGGCGATCAACTGACCGGCTGGATCATGGACCAGGACAAGACGTTGCACACGAAGGTGCTCAACGATGTACCGATCGGCCACAAGATTGCGATCCGCGATCTGAACAATAACGACACGGTGATCAAGTACAGCACCGACATCGGCCGCACGATCGCGCCGATCAGGGTCGGCGAACATCTGCACGTGCATAACGTCAAGACGAAACGGTGGTGAAGCAATGAAGTCAAACGGAAACCAGACTTTTATGGGCTACCGCCGCGAAAACGGCAGGGTCGGTGTACGCAACCATGTCATCGTGTTGCCGGTCGACGATCTGTCGAACGCCGCATCGGTCGCGGTGGCGAACAACATCAAGGGTGCGATGGCGTTGCCGCACCCGTACGGCAGGCTGCAGTTCGGCGCTGACCTCGAGCTGCACTTTCGAACGCTGATCGGAACCGGCAGCAACCCGAACGTCGCAGCGGTCGTCGTTATCGGCATCGAGGATCAGTGGACACAGAAAATCGTGGACGGCATCGCGGCAACCGGCAAGCCGGTCACCGGATTCGGAATCGAGCAACACGGTGACCACGACACGATCATGCGGGCCTCGAAGGCGGCACGGGAATACGTGCAGTGGGCGAGCGAACTGGAGCGCGAGGAGTGTCCGATTGACAGCCTGTGGGTATCGACCAAGTGCGGCGAGTCGGATACGACATCGGGCTGCGGCGCCAATCCGACCGTCGGCAATGCGTTCGACAAGCTGTACCCGCTGGGCACCACGCTGGTGTTCGGCGAGACCACCGAGTTGACCGGTGGAGAGCACCTGGTCGCCGAGCGTTGCCGCACCCCGGCGGTGCGCGAGAAGTTCATGCAATACTTTAACCGTTATCAGCAAGTCATTGATCGACATAAGACTAGCGACCTCTCGGATTCGCAGCCGACGAAGGGCAACATCCTGGGAGGCCTGACGACGATTGAGGAGAAAGCCCTCGGCAATATTCAAAAGATCGGGCGCAAATGCTTGATCGACGGGGTGCTTGATAAAGCCGAGACACCAACCGGCCCGGGTTTGTGGTTTATGGATTCGTCGTCGGCCGCCGCAGAGATGGTGACGCTATGCGCAGCGTCGGGTTACACGGTTCACTTCTTCCCCACCGGCCAGGGCAACGTGATCGGCAACCCGATCCTGCCGGTGATCAAGCTGTGTGCCAATCCAAGAACGGTGCGCACGATGAGCGAGCACATCGACGTCGATGTGTCGGGGCTGCTGAGGCGGGAAATGTCGCCGGATGAAGCCGGCGATGCACTGCTCGACATGATGTATCGCACCGCCAACGGCCGGTTGACGGCTGCCGAAGCGCTGGGCCATCGCGAGTTCGTTCTGACACGCTTGTACGAGAGCGCTTGATGCGCTGGGAAGCGCTGATGTCGGTGCTGCACGTCTCCGTGTGGCGCGGGACCGAAGAAGGAAGTTACGTCGACTACGACGTGCCGCGCCAGACGAGCCAGACGATTCTCGACGTCGTGACTTACATACAGCGCAAGCTCGAGCCGACGTTGGCGTATCGCTACGCGTGCAGGGTTGGTATGTGCGGTTCGTGCGCGATGACGGTGAACGGCATAGCGCGCTGGACGTGCCGTACACACGTCAGTGCGGTCGCCGGCGAGGGGGGCCGACTGCAGATCGCACCGCTCGCCAATTTGCCTGTGATACGCGACCTCGCCACCGACATGCGCGAGTTTTTCAACAAGTGGACTCGTGCGAAAGGATATTTCAAAGGCTCTCGTACGCGGCACGACGACTTTGCTGCGGTTATGCCGACGAGCACGCAAGCACGCGCTCTGCAGGCTGGAATCGAATGTATTGGCTGTGGCGTGTGCTACGCATCGTGTGACGTGGTGGGCTGGCGTCCCGACTATCTTGGCCCGGCCGCGCTCAACCGCGCATGGACGTTGATAAACGACGTGCGAGACGCTTCGAATTCGGAGCGGGTGCGTGCCGTCTCGGGCGACGCTGGCTGCCACAGTTGCCATACGCACATCAGTTGCACGGAGCGCTGCCCCAAACATATTGCGCCGACGGCGTCGATCGCAGGGCTGAAGCGGGCGACGGTCAACGCAGCATTGAAGGGTCGCGTGTGACGCACGGCGCGCGCCACGAAACAAGACTATGGCTTGCGCAGCGAGTCTCGGCTGCCGTGCTCGCAATCTGCGTGATCGTGCATCTGGTCACGATCGTCTATGCGACGCGCGGCGGGCTATCGGCTGCAGAGATACTGGCACGCACGCGCGGCAGTAGTGGGTGGCTCGCTTTTTATGTTCTGTTCGTTCTGGCGGTTGCCGTGCACGTTCCTATCGGACTGCGAACAATTGCCATCGAATGGCTGGGGTGGACTGGATTGACACGCGACTGGTTGCTGGCCGCGTTCGGTGTGGTGCTGATCGTGATGGGTTTCAGCGCAGCGGCGGCCGTGTTCCTGTGACCACGTGCGCGTAAACCATGAGAGTCAATTCCATCCGCGCGCGTCATTATTCCGCGCGACGCCGCCCCGCGTATGTTGCTTTTTTGGTGCACCGACTGAGTGGCCTAGCACTCGCACTGTTTTTGCCGATTCACTTTTGGGCGCTCGGCCAAGCGTTACGTGCCGAGGCTGAATTCGAAGGGTTTCTGCGATGGACCGACAGCCCGATGGTGAAAGCGGCCGAATGGACGCTGGTGCTGTTGCTCGCGGCGCACGCGGGGGGCGGACTGCGATTGCTGGCGTTGGAGTTTCTTCCGTGGCGGCAGTGGCAGCAGTCGCTGCTGGCAGCTGCTGCCGCGTTCACTATTGTGATGGGCCTGGCGTTCGCGCTGGCGCTTTAGCCTGCTGACACAGGCGATAGAACGATTTTCTTTGGAGACACTGATGAAACTGCGCTTGCTCGTGCTTGCCTTGGGGTCGTTGCTGTCGTTTGCAGCCATCAGTCAAACCACGTATCCGAACAAGACCGTGCGCATCGTCGTGCCATTCGCCGCGGGGGGTGCTACCGACATCGTCAGCCGCATCCTGGCGCAAAAGCTCACCGAGAGCTGGGGACAGTCGGTCGTGGTCGAAAACCGCGGCGGTGCGGGCGGCAATATTGGGGCAGTCGAAGTTGTCAGAGCCGCGCCCGATGGCTACACCTTGCTGATGACGTCGGGCTCGATCGTCACTGCCAACCAGCACATCTACAAGAACATGGGTTTCGATCCAAAAGCCGACCTGATGCCGATCACGATGGTCTCAAGCGGACCTCAGGTCGTCGTCGTCAATCCGAATCTCCCGGCGAAGACACTGAAGGAACTGATCGAACTGGCGAAGGCAAAGCCAGGCACGCTCAATTACGGTCACGCAGGCATCGGTAGCCAGACGCATCTGGCAGCAGAGAATTTCCTGTACGCGACCGGCCTGAACATTCAGAACATTCCGTACAAGGGCGAAGGCCCCGCAATCACGGACCTGGTTGCAGGGCAGATCAACATGGCGACGCCGAACGTGCCGGCAGCGATCGGATTCATCCAGGGCGGAAAACTGCGTGCACTGGCAGTCACCGGCAAGGAACGTTCGCCGGCGTTACCGAATGTGCCTACCGTTGCGGAGACTGTTCCGGGCTTCGAAAACATTGGCTGGTTCGGATTGATGGCGCCGGCGGGCACGCCGCAGCCGTTGATCGACCAGATTTACCGCGACGTGGCCAAAGTGCTCGACACGACGGATATAAGGGCTCGCTTTTTCGTGCAGGGAATGTCGCCGACGCCGCTAACGCCCAAAGCGTTTGCCACGCGCATTCAAAATGAAACGGCGCGCTGGGCCACCGTCGTGCGTGACCGCAAGATCGTAGCCAACTGAACGAGAATCGGGCTTGACAGGCCCGACCGCACGCAGGGATCATATGCGCCATTGCGCATATGCGCATACCCTGCGTGGCGATGGATCCCGAACTTGACCGGTTGTTTGAGATCGTTTCAGGCTATTTCGCGCTGTTATCGGAACCCACGCGGCTGAAAATCCTGAACGCGATCTGCGACGGGGAGCTGAGCGTCTCCGACATCGTCGAGCGCGTCGACTCAACGCAGACCAATGTTTCTCGCCACCTTAATTTGATGTATGGCAAGGGTGTGTTAAAGCGGCGGCGCGAAGGAAGCCTGACGTTTTATTCGATCGCCGATCGGAATGTCGTGGCGCTTTGTCGTACCGCCTGTGTTCAGATGGCTAGCCAGCTGGACGTGAAATCAGTATCGAATCGGGCGTTAAAGCGCTTTATGCAGCGCGCATGAGCGGACTGAGTGCCGGCCGCGTGATCGCGGCGCCAGAGAATCACTTGCCGCCCGAGCAGCTGCGCGCGCAACGCCGCAACTTCCTTCGCCGTGGCGTTGCTGCAAGCGCGCTTGCTGCAGGTGGGAGCGCGGTTGCACAAGCGACAAACACGCCGCTTGTACCGGCATGGACGCGCTCCCTCGGTGCACCGGTCGTTACCACCGGCTACGGCTTGCCGTCGAAGCACGAGGCCAATGTGCAGCGGCGCCAAAGCCCTGGCCTGACGCCACAGCCGCAAGCCAGCATCAGCTTTACACCGCTGCAGAACCTGTTCGGCATCATCACGCCCAGCGGGGTGCATTTCGAACGGCATCATTCCGGCATGCCCGAGGTCGATCCTGCTCAGCATCGGCTGATGATTCATGGTCTGGTCAAGCGCCCGCTGATGTTGACGATGGACGATGTGATGCGGTTTCCGTCGGTGTCGCGCATTCATTTCATCGAATGCGGCGCCAACGGCGGCATGGAGTGGGCCAACGTTGCAGTGCCGACAGTGCAGTACACGCACGGGATGATCGCCTGCAGCGAGTTCACTGGAGTGCCGCTGTCCACGCTGCTCGATGAGGCCGGCGTCGATCGCGCGAAGGGCAGGTTCGTATTGGCGGAGGGCGCCGACGGTTCCGCGTTGACGCGCACGATTCCGATGGAGTTCGCTCTGAACGACGTGATGGTCGTCTATGGGCAGAACGGCGAAATGCTGCGGCCGGAGAATGGCTATCCGCTGCGCCTGCTGGTGCCCGGGGTGCAAGGTGTGTCGAGCGTCAAGTGGCTGCGCCGTCTCGAAGTCGGCGACAAACCCTGGAACACGCGCGAAGAGTCGTTGCACTACATCGATCTGCTGCCGGACGGTATGCACCGCCAGTACTCGGGAGTGCAGGAAGTCAAATCGGTGATCACGATGCCGTCCGGCGGACAGAAGCTGGTCGGTCAAGGCTATTACGAGATCACCGGACTCGCTTGGTCGGGCCGTGGCAAGGTCAAGCGGGTCGATGTATCGGTCGACGGCGGGCGTAACTGGAAGACGGCGCGCTTGCAGGAGCCGGTGCTGACCAAGGCGCTGACACGGTTCCGACTCGACTGGAATTGGAACGGCGCGCCGGCCCTGCTGAAAAGCCGGGCGGTCGATGAAACCGGTCATGTGCAGCCGAGCATTCAGCAACTGAGAGCGGTGCGCGGCGTGCGTTCGATCTATCACAACAACGCGGTGCAGACGTGGCACGTGCAACCCGACGGCGAAGTGTGGAATGTCCAGCTCGCTTAGCGTCCTCTGCGCATTGGTATTGACGGCGGTGACGCTGTCCGTCAGCGCGCAGCAGGCGACGCGATACGGCCTCGGCCGTGCGCCGACTCCGCAGGAAGTGGCCGCATGGGACATCGATGTGCGCCCGGACGGCCACGGCCTCAAAGCGGGCAAGGGCACCGTCGCGCAGGGCCAGAAGATCTACGACACGCAGTGTGCGAGCTGCCACGGTACGTTTGGCGAGAGCAATCGCTACATGCCGATTGCGGGCGGTGTGCGCAAGGGTGATCTGGCAGCTGGCCGCGCGTCGATGCTGCTGCAGTCCGACGGTCTGCGCACGCTGGGCACGAAGCTGAACTATGCGACGACGCTATGGGACTACATTTTTCGTGCGATGCCGTGGACCAATCCGCAATCGCTGAGCGTCGACGAGACGTACGCGGTGACTGCGTACGTGCTGCATCTGAATGAAATCGTGCCTGCCGACTACGAGCTGAACGAAAAGACGCTGCTCAGCGTGAAAATGCCGAATCGCAATGGGCTCACCACTGCACACGGACTCGGGTCTGTGAAGGGTCGGCCCGATGCGCAGGGCAGCCTGTGCATGAAGGACTGCGTCAAAGACGTCACGATCGCTTCCGAGATGCCGGAGTTCGCACGCAATCAGAACGGCAATCTCGCGCACCAGAAAAGGCCGCTCGGGCCCATGCGGGGCATCGACACTGCGCGTTACGAGACGGCGAAGACCGCCACCGCGGTAGCCGCAACCACAACGTCCGCGGCGGTGCATCCCTCGAACCTGGTCGCGCGGCATGCATGCACCGGCTGCCATGGCATGACAAACAAGATCATCGGGCCGGGCTTCAACGAAATCGCGACCAAGTACGCAGGACGGTCCGATGCGCAGACGTACCTGACGAAAAGAATCAAGGAAGGTGGTCAGGGTGTTTGGGGCGCGGTCCCGATGCCGCCGCAAGCGGGCTTGAGAGACAGCGAGGCTGACGAAATCGCGCGGTGGATCGCCGATGGAGCGAAATAACTTTTAGCGATAGGGTTATCCCGAGAGGGAAATTGAATGGGGTAGGCGCGCTGTTACATTCACGCGTTTGCTTTTGAGCAACTCAAGACAGCAGCGGCAGGAGATTTCGATGAAACAAAATCGCAGAGAATTCGTGAAGCTAACCGGCGTCTTCGCCGTGATGGCTGGTGCGGGACTGATCAGTACCAAAGAAGCATTCGCCCAGCAGCAGGCGTGGAACAAGGCCGCGTTCGAGGCGAAGTCGCTCGATGAAACGGTCAAAGCGCTGGGCGGGCCAGCCGCCACCCAAAGCGCGGATATTTCGATTACAGCGCCCGATATCGCCGAAAACGGCGCGGTGGTTCCGGTCGGCGTGACCAGCAAAATTCCGAATACGCAGAACGTCTACATCCTGGTTGAAAAAAATCCCAATTCGCTCGCAGCGGGGTTTTCGATTCCGGCGGGAACCGAAGCCAACGTCGCAACCCGCATCAAGATGGGCCAGACGTCGAACGTGCACGCAGTCGTCAAGGCCGACAACAAGTTCTACGTGGCGACCAAGGAAGTCAAAGTCACCCTCGGCGGTTGCGGCGGCTGAGCAAAGTATTCGCATACAGGAGCAGACATGGCAGACCCGATGAGAATTCGCGCGACCGAGCAGCCCGACGGCGTCGACGTGCGCGTGTTGATGAGTCACGAAATGGAAACCGGACAGCGGCGCGACTCGGCTGGCAAAGTGGTTCCGGCGCACTACATTTCCAACGTCACGGTTACTCATAACGGCAAGCAGGTACTAAGTGCCGAGTGGGGCCCGGCGGTTGCGAAGAATCCGTACCTGCAGTTCAAGTTCAAGGGCGGCAAGAAGGGTGAGAAGCTGACGGTCACGTGGGTCGACAACAAAGGCGACACGCGCACCGACGAAGCGACCATTGGCTAGCAGGACGAGTAGCTACAGAGCTGCGCTCAACACTACAAGCACGGAGAGGCAAACATGAAGGGAATCACGCGGGTAGCGCTGGCAGGGGCGGCGCTCGCGCTGTCTTGCACGGCCGCACTGGCACAGAAGGAAACTGCCGACGCAATTGCGCGCTACCGCCAGCTGCTGCAAGACGGCAATCCGGCCGAACTGGTGGTTGCGCGCGGCGAGGCGCTGTGGAAAGAGAAGCGCGGACCGAAGAAGACATCGCTCGAGCAGTGCGATCTCGGCCTGGGCCCTGGCGTAGTGAAAGCCGCATACGCGCAGTTGCCGCGCTATTTTGCAGACGCCGACCAGGTGATGGATTACGAAAGCCGGATTGTTCACTGCATGGTGACCTTGCAGGGGTTTGACCGTGCAACTGCGGCCAAGAACCCATACTCGGGTACAGGGCAGCGGCAGACCGATATCGAAGCTTTAACGGCGTACGGCGTTGAGCTGTCGCGTGGCGTGCCGGTCAATATTCCGCAGGAGCATCCGAAAGAGAAAGCTGCGTTCGACCGCGGCAAGCAGCTCTTTTACATGCGTGCCGGACCGTATGACTTCTCGTGCGCCAGTTGCCACGGCGTGACAGGTCAGAGAATTCGCCTACAGGATCTACCCAACATCTCGCAGAACAAGGAAGATGCCGCGCGCGCGTTCACGACCTGGCCTGCGTATCGCGTATCACAGGGCACGCTGCGCACGATGCAATGGCGCTTGAACGATTGCTTCCGGCAGCAACGGTTTCCAGAACCCGTGTTCGCATCACCGGCCACGGTGGACCTGATCACCTTCCTTGGCGTCAACGCCAACGGCGCGAAGATGGATTCGCCGTCGATCAAACGCTAAGGGCACGACATGAAACGTACATTCACTTTTCCGTTCACGTTGTCGCTGACTGTTTGTCGCTGATTACCGTATCGCTGATCGGTTGTGCCGTGTACACGGCACCGACGCGCGAAGAGACGTTGCAGGTCGTCAAGAGCTCGTTTCAGGATCGCGGCATCGCCAAGCTGGATCGACTGAATCAGTCCGAGCTTCAGGTCGCGTGTTCTGAAGTCGCCCTCACCGGTAAGGAGTTGCCAAAGGACCTTCGCGCGCGGCTGGAAAAGCAGGCGCTGGCCACGGTCAAGCTGCCGGCCGACGGGGTTTACCTTGGCGACTTCAAGCAGGGCGAACGGATCGCGCAAACCGGCGTCGGCATGCAGTGGAGCGATACCGACAAGACCGTCGCGGGCGGGAATTGCTATGCATGCCATGAAGTTTCGCCGCAGGAAATCGCGTTCGGCAACATCGGCCCATCGCTAAAGGGTTACCGGAAAGCTGCGTGGCGATTCGCAGGCGGTGTTGAGCTATACATGGGGCAAGCTGTGGAATTCGCATGCGTACAACGCGTGTTCGCAGATGCCGCGCTACGGCGACGCCAATATCCTGACGACGGCGCAGATCAAGGATTTGATGGCGCTGTTGCTCGATCCGAACTCGCCGGTTAACAAGTAAGTCGATACGACCTCTTTGCAGAAAGTACTGGGCGCATTCGCGGGAGCGCTGCTGCTAGTCGCCACACCCGCTCTCGCACAGAGCGCGGGCGAAGTTGGCAGCGCGGTGGCGTGGCGCGACGTCGCACTGCTTGACGGCCGTACTCTCAAAGCGCAGGAGCTGAAGGGCGGCGCGGTTGTCGTGCAGATCTGGGCATCCTGGTGCCCGTTTTGCGGCGCGCAGAACCCTCATGTGCAAAAGCTGCACGATGCAACATCGAATCGCGGAATCACGGTGCTTGCGTTTTCGATCGACCTTACCGAGCAGGCGGCGAAAGATTATTTGGCCAAGCACGGCTACACGTTCAACGTTGCGATGCGAAGCGCCGATGTCGATCGCTGGTTCGGCCGCAACCGGACCTTGCCGGAAACTTATGTCGTCGATGCGAACGGAAAAGTCGTATTCGTGCACCGCGGTGAGATGTTCCCCGAAGACATCGCGGCGCTGGCGCGCTTTGCGGCGAAGTAGGTAATGGACCGACGCGAATTCTTGCAGGTGCTCGCGGTCGCTGCATCGGCGGGAATGCCGCTCGCGGCGCGCGACGCGCTGGCTGCCGCACCGTCGGCACAGCGCATGTACGAGCTGCCACGCTTCGGGAACGTGCATTTCCTGCACTTCACCGATTGCCACGCGCAGCTGCTTCCTATTTATTTCCGCGAGCCTAGTGCCAATCTGGGCGTCGGCGCAGCGTTCGGTCAGCCACCGCACCTTGTGGGCGAGCAACTGCTGAAGCACTTCAACATAGCGCGCGGCACGTCGCAGGCGCACGCCTTCACCTATCTGGACTTTCAGCAGGCCGCGCGCACCTACGGCAAGGTCGGGGGCTTCGCGCACCTGTCAACACTCGTCAAGCGCCTCAGAGCAAGCCGGCCGGGCGCGCTGCTGCTGGATGGTGGCGATTCATGGCAGGGTTCAGCCACTGCCCTGTGGACCAACGCGCAGGACATGGTCGATGCGAGCCAGCTGCTCGGCGTCGACGTGATGACAGCGCATTGGGAGATGACCTACGGCGCCAAGCGAGTGCAGGAAATCGTCGACAAGGACTTGAAGGGACGTATCGACTTCATCGCGCAGAACATCAAGACCGCGGACTTCGGCGATCCGGTGTTTCCTCCGTACACGATGAAAGAAATGAATGGCGTCAGCATCGGCATCATCGGCCAGGCATTTCCGTACACGCCGATTGCGAACCCACGCTACTTCGTGCCCGACTGGAGCTTCGGCATCCAGGAAGAGAACATGCAGAAGATGGTCGATGAGGTGCGTGCCAAAGGAGCACAAGTCGTCGTACTGCTGTCGCACAACGGCATGGACGTCGATCTGAAAATGGCAACGCGCGTGCGTGGCATCGACGCGATACTGGGTGGTCACACGCATGACGGCGTGCCGCAGCCGAGCCTGGTGAAGAACGCCAGCGGCACAACGCTGGTTACCAACGCCGGAAGCAATGGCAAGTTCCTCGCCGCGCTCGACCTGGAGGTCAAAGGCGGCAAGGTCAGTGACTATCGCTACAAGCTGCTGCCGGTATTCGCGAACCTGTTGCCGGCAGACGCTGAGATGTCGGCCTACATCACTCGCATGCGCGCACCGTTCGCATCACGGCTGGCGGAAAAACTCGCGGTCACCGAAGGGCTGCTGTATCGGCGCGGCAATTTCAACGGCACGTTCGACCAGTTGATCTGCGATGCATTGATGCAGGTCCGCGGTGCCGACATCGCCTTCTCGCCAGGTTTTCGCTGGGGCACTTCGCTGCTGCCCGGCCAGCCCATCATGATGGAACACCTGATGGACCAGACGGCGATCACGTATCCGCATACGACCGTCAACGAGCTAAGCGGCGCCACGATCAAGACCATCCTCGAAGACGTAGCCGACAACTTGTTCAATCCTGATCCGTATCTGCAGCAGGGCGGGGACATGGTGCGCGTCGGCGGATTGCAGTATTCGATTGACCCGCTCGCAAGTATCGGAGCCCGCATCAGCGACTTGCGTCTGGGTGGCAGGCCGCTTGACGCCGACAAGACTTACAAAGTCGCCGGCTGGGCGCCGGTGGCCGAGGGGGCGAAGGGCGAGCCGATCTGGGAAGTCGTCGCCACTTACTTGAAGGATCGCAAAACGCTGCCGCCGCTGCGGCTGAACCTGCCGGCGATAAAGGGCGCGCAGAACAATCCTGGGCTGGCGTAGGCATGCGAGTGAACCGCCGGCAGGCGTTGATCGCATTAGCGATCGCGCCGGGCATGCTGTGCGCACAGCCGGGTACTGCAGACGAGCACCTGCCTCAACTCAACGATCTGCGCGTTCTCGCAGATGCGATTGCGAAGCACAAAGCGCCGCTGCTGGTTTTGTTCAGCACGCCTGGCTGCCCGTTTTGCCGCGAAGTCCGTCGCAACTATTTGGTCCCACGTGTGAAAGAGCAGGCGGGCAAAACGACGCCGGAGTTGTTGTTGCGCGAAACCGATATCACCTCAGCGAGCGCCCTCGTCGACTTGCCCGGAAATCACATTACTGAGGCGGAGTTCGCGCGCCGGCACAACGTGCGCGCCGTGCCGGTCGTAACGCTGTTCGACTCATCGATGCGGCCGATCGGCGAGCCTCTGGTCGGCCTGGACCGCTCGGGTTTCTACGAAGGCTACCTTGCGTCGGCAATCGATGCAGCCCGCAGGCATCTGCGGCAAACTTCGTAGTCTGTTTGCTGCCGATGCACGTTAGGGTTTGTGCTGGCGCTAATTTCGGCGATGCCTGAGGCGCGCCTCAAGGAGTATTCGATGAAGCGAGACACGATGGTTTTGGTTGCAGCCGCTGTTGTCGCAATGCTTGGCAATGGCAGTCCTAGTACAGCACAAGTCCGTCCGGCGGATGAGGCTCCTCCAGAAGCGGTGTCGCGGTATGTTGTCGGCACCCGCCTTGGTTACATCACGTGCAGCAACAAGTATCGTGACTACGTCGACAAATATGACCGCTTTGCTCTCGTCAACGAAGGGCAGACTACCGTCACCGGCTCGCCGCCATCCGACGAAGACTATCGGGCCTGCGTGCAGGAGACGCTGGTCAAGGGGCGCGACATGTACGGCCCTGCATCCAAGCAGACATCAACGACAGCTTCCAAGGCGGCATTGAAGGAATATCAGACGGCGTGGGAAAGTTCTCTGTCTACGCTTGGGCGAGCCGGTGGCGAAAGGCCCGCTGAATACCGCACCCGTCAGAGCAAAGTGCAAGCGCGGCTTGACGAGCTGCAGCGCAAGGTGGAAGCCCAGGGGAAGACCTCCCCACGCTAGTTTGTGTGATACCTTTTTGAGGTACGTGTAGGTACGTAGACGAACGGGCGCGCTCATCAGCGTAGCCTTGCGCCATTACAACTTTCGCTGGGGAGCCTTTAATGAATAGTCGCACTGATCTGTCTCGTCGCCGAATGCTTGCCGCGGGCTCCGGCGCACTTGCCGTAGCGGGGTTGGCCGGCGCATCGCGCGTGGCTGCGCAAGCGACGCCCGCGGCACCTGCCGCTGCATCGCAAGCGAAACCGCTGCCCGCATATGTGGCCTGGAAAGATGCTGACAGCCTGATCGTGCATACGCCGACGACAATCGAAACTAAGCGCACCGCACTGGGGGTGGGTCCGATCACGCCTGCAGAGCGTCTTTACATTCGAAACAACATCGCGGCGCCCGACGTATCTATTGTTGCCAATCGCGATGCGTGGCAGCTCGCCGTCGAGGGCGTCCGCCAGCCGCGCACGCTCACAGTGGCCGAACTGAAAACCCTCGGACTCGAAACGATGGTGATGGTGCTGCAATGCTCTGGTAATGGCCGCGGATATTTCGCAAACAAGCCGAGCGGAACACCATGGCGGGTCGGCGCCGCAGGCAATTTGTTCTGGAGCGGCGTTCCGGTGCGGGCCGTTGCAGAGGCGCTCGGCGGAGTGGGTGCCGATGCGCGTTTCATCACGGGTACGGGCGGCGAAACATTGCCTGCCGGAATCGATCCGAAGACCGTCATCGTCGAACGCTCAGTTCCGATTAGCACACTGGGCGATGCGCTGCTAGCGTGGGAGATGAACGGTGAGCCGGTACCGCATGCACACGGTGGGCCCTTGCGTTTGATTATCCCCGGCTACAGCGGCGTGAATAACATCAAGTACGTCAAGCGGCTTGCATTCACGCGCGATCAAACCGAGGCGGCGATTCAGGCCACTCGCTACCGTATTGCGCCGCCAGGAACCAAAGAGTCGCCTAGCCAGCCGGCGGTGTGGGAGATGGATCCCAAGTCGTGGATCAATTCCCCCTCCACGGAGGGCGGGCCGGTCCGTCGTGGTTGGGTGCAGATCCATGGCGTAGCGATGGGTGGCATGCAGGCGCCACGCAGGGTCGACGTGTCCACAGATGGCGGCAAGACGTGGCGCGAGGCGAGTTTCATCGGCCCGAACCTTGGCCGATACGCATGGCGCCCCTTCGTGCTGCAAGCCGAGTTGAAGCCGGGAACGTATGTGCTTGCGTCACGCGTTACAGATTCGCAAGGCAAGGTTCAGGTTGAAACTACGCCTGAGAATACCGGCGGTTATCTGAACAGCGGCTGGCGGGCACACGCGGTCCAGGTGACTGTCGCTTGAAGCGGAGCTATTGAGCCTTGGGCGCCCGGCGCTCATGTTGTGCAGCAATACTGACGCTTGCATTCGGTGTTGCGCATGCAAGCGATGGCGATGACGCGGGGCGGCGATTGTTCGTCAAGGATGCAACGCCGCCGTGTGCGCTCTGCCATACACTGGCCGACGCCGGTGCCAGCGCAAACGTCGGCCCGTCGCTCGACGAATTGAAACCTGACGCACAGCGTGTGACGCAAGCGGTAAAGGCCGGCATCGGAGCGATGCCGGCCTACACGCAGCTTTCCGGCGCACAGATACAAGCCCTCGCCCGCTACGTTGCGCGCGCCTCGGGCGCCACCAAGTAGGTCGCTCGACGCAACCTCGGGCAGAATCGCGGCTTCGGAGGCGTGGCCGAGCGGTTTAAGGCACCGGTCTTGAAAACCGGCAAGGGCGTAAGTCCTTCGTGAGTTCGAATCTCACCACCTCCGCCAGTTCACCTTTCACCCGAGCTTTGCCGATGACACCGCGTCTTGCGCTGTGCGATATCACCAAGCGCTACGGGTCGACGCTCGCCAACGATTCGGTTTCGCTCGCGGTGATGCCTGGCGAAATCCTCGCGCTGCTCGGTGAAAACGGCGCGGGCAAGAGCACGCTGATGAAGGTCGTCTACGGCGTAACGCGGCCCGACTCAGGAACGACTGCAGTCGATGGCGTTACCGTCGACATCGACAGTCCGCGGCGCGCTCGCTCGCTCGGTATCGCGATGGTTTTTCAGCAATTCGCGTTGTTCGATTCGTTGAGCGTGTTGCAGAACATCGCGCTTGGCTTGCCGGCGGCGCCACTGGTCGCAATCGAATCGCGGGTCCTTGAGCTCGCAGCCCGGTATGGGCTCGAAATCGTTCCAGAGCGGAATGTGCACGATCTGTCGATCGGTGAGCGCCAGCGGATCGAGATCCTGCGTGCGTTGATGAGCTCGCCGCGCGTGCTGATCCTCGATGAGCCGACCTCGGTGTTGACACCGCAAGCGACCGAACGATTGTTCGACACGCTGCGCGAGCTTTCGGCCGACGGCGTCAGCGTCATCTTCATCAGCCACAAGCTGCACGAAGTTCGCCGCCTGGCAACGCGCTGCGTGGTAATGCGTGCCGGCAAGGTGGTCGGTGAGGTCGATCCGCGATCGGAGTCCGATGCCAGTCTGGCGCGGCTGATGCTGGGTGCCGAGCCGCTGCCGATTGCTGCACTCGAATCCGAGGCGGGCACCGTGGCACTTGCAGTTGACGGGTTGAGTTTCGTGGGATCCGATCAATGGAATCTCGATCGTGTGTCATTCGAGGTGCGAACCGGCGAGATTGTCGGCATCGCCGGGATATCGGGCAACGGGCAGCAGGCTCTGATGGCCGCGCTCGCGGGCGAACTGTTGGTCGAGGCGGAAGCGGTGCGGCTGTTCGGTCAGGCAGTAGGCCGACTGAACACTGCGCAGCGCCGGGCGCTTGGGCTGCGCTATGTTCCCGAGCAGCGGTTGGGCCACGCGGTCGTCGCCGGCATGACGCTCAGCGACAACGCGTTGCTAACCGACCTCTCGTTGCAATCGAGCCGCGTATTAGACGTCGACAAAGCAAGCGAGCGCGCGGCGCAGATCGTGCAGCGTTTCGACGTGCGCGCTGCGACATCGGCGAAGATCGAAACACTCTCGGGCGGAAATTTGCAGAAGTTCATTGCTCGGACGCGAGATGCTCGCTGCGCCACGCGTGCTGTTACTCGACCAGCCCACGTCGGGTGTCGATGCGGGTTCTGCTGCGGCGATTCGTAATGAGCTGATCGCGTTGCGAGCGTCCGGCTGCGCGATCGTTGTCGTGTCGGAAGAGTTGGACGAGTTATATCAACTGGCAGATCGTGTAATGGTGATGGCCGGTGGCCGTTTGTCGCCATCAAGGGCGCTGCAACAGATCGACATGGCCGAGCTTGGACGCTGGATGAGCGGCTCCTGGCCGGCTGACGCTCAGCGGAAAGCAACCGCGGAGCACGCTGCGTGACTTCATGGCACTTGGTGCCGCGCGCCGCTCCGTCGCGCGCGTGGCTCTGGTTATCGCCGGTCACCGCCATCGTGTTGACGCTGATCGCCGGCGGCATCCTGTTCTCCGTAATGGGCACGAGTCCGCTGAAAGGACTGAGCGTGTTCATCATTGCGCCGCTGACAAGCTTTCGCGGCTGGAGCGAGCTGGCACTGAAAGCGACGCCGTTGATTCTGTGCGGTGTGGGTCTGGCGGTATGTTTTCGCGCGAACGTCTGGAACATCGGTGCCGAAGGCCAGTTGATTGCAGGCGCGATCGTCGGCGGGGGAATTGCGTTGTCAGCCGACGCGGAATCATCGCGCGCGTGGTTCGTGTGGGTGTTGCTGGCATCGATGCTGGGCGGCGCATTGTGGGCGTCGATCACCGCCTGGCTGCGAGATCGCTTTAACGCAAACGAAATTCTGGTTAGCCTGATGCTCGTCTACGTAGCGCAACAGTTGATCTCGTGGGTTGTGCAAGGTCCGTGGCGAGATCCGAACGGCTACGGATTCCCACAGAGCGAATTGTTTGCGGCCGCGACGCGCGTGCCGATCATCCTGGACGGGTTGCGCTTGAACGCGGGAAGCATCGTCGCACTGCTTGCGGCGGTGGCTGTCTGGTGGATGCTGGCGCGCACTGTGATCGGCTTTCAGTTGAAGGTGGTCGGACTTGCACCGAAGGCCGCGCGCTACGCGGGCTTCTCGAGCCGTCGTTCCTTGTGGATCGCGTTGCTGGTTTCGGGTGCGCTGGCCGGCTTGGCAGGCGGGCTCGAGGTCGCGGGCCCGATTGGGCAATTGACTTCGACCGTTTCACCCGGCTACGGCTTTGCTGCAATCATCGTCGCGTTTGTCGGACGTCTGCATCCGGTTGGCATCGTGTTGGCGTCACTGGTGATGGCGCTGTTCTACATCGGCGGTGAGCTCGCGCAATCGCGTCTCGGCTTGCCGTCGGCGTTGACCGGCGTCTACCAGGGGCTGCTTCTGTTTTTCCTGCTGGCTTGCGACACCTTCGTCAGGTATCGCGTGCAGTTTCATCGGGCCGCCACCGTCTGATGGACGAGCTGGCTTCGTTGATTGCAATCACGATGAACGCCGGCACCCCGTTACTGCTGGCAGCGCTGGGCATCGTGATCAACGAGCGCAGCGGCGTCGTGAACCTCGGCACCGAAGGAATGATGCTGGTAGCCGCGGTCGTCGGATTTGCAACGGCACTTTTCACCGGTCAGTACTGGCTGGGATTTGTTGCAGGTGCGGCGGCCGGCACGGTGATGGCGTTGCTCTTCGCTCTGCTTGCGATCGGTTTGTTGACGAATCAATTTGCCACGGGCCTTGCTTTGGCGCTTTTCGGCGCGGGGTTGTCGGCGTTCATAGGGCTTGCGCTGCAAGGCGATACGTTGCCGGCGCGCGGTGTCGATGGCGTGCCGCTACTGCGCGATGTTCCGTTTTTAGGTCCGGCGTTGTTCGCGCAGCACTGGCTGGTTTACTTTTCTCTTGCGCTCGCGGCGGCCGTCGCGTGGTTTCTGTTTCGAACCCGCGCAGGCTTGATCCTGCGTGCGGTCGGCGAATCGCCGGAATCCGCACATGCGCTGGGTCATTCGGTGCGGCGCATTCGTTGTGCGGCCGTTGCGTTCGGCGGCGCCTGCGCGGGGTTGGCCGGCGCGTACATGTCCACGGTCTACACGCCGCTGTGGTCCGAAGGAATGGTCGCGGGTCGCGGCTGGATTGCACTCGCACTAGTCACGTTTGCCACCTGGCGGCCCGGGCGTTTGCTGCTTGGCGCGTACTTGTTCGGCGGAGTGACGATGCTGCAGTTCTATCTGCAGGGCCAAGGGGTTGACGTTCCGGCTCAATGGTTAGCGATGACCCCATACCTGGCAACGATCGTTGTACTCGCAATGATCTCGCGCAACCCGCGCTGGATTCGGTTGAACATG
>CAWHKW010000019.1:0-62690 GCA_963829995.1 uncultured beta proteobacterium
GCGCCGCACGGAGGAGGTGCTCTTAAGCCGCGGATGCCGGCAGGAGAGGCGCTCGCGGCCGCGCGTGCGCGGGCGGCAACACTTCCCGCGATCCGCGTCAGTTCGCGCGAGAAGGGCGACCTGATCATGCTCGGTATCGGCGGCTTCACACCGCTCGACGGTTTCATGACGCGCGCCGACTGGGAAGGGGTTTGCGATGGGTTTCGCACGGCGAACGGCCTTTTCTGGCCGATTCCGATCACGCTGTCGGTGGATGCGACGGCCGCCGATTCAATCCGCATTGGGGACGACATCGCACTCGCTGGTGAGGATGGCGACGTGCTCGCAGTGATGACGGTTTCGGAGAAGTACTCGATCGACAAAGCGCACGAGTGCTTGTCCGTGTTCCGAACGACGGACCTCGAGCACCCTGGCGTGAAAATGGTGATGCAGCAGGGAGACGTAAATCTCGCGGGCCCGGTGCAAGTGCTTTCCGACGGCGGCTTCAAGGCGAAGTACGGCGAGTTGTTCATGACGCCTGCCGAGACTCGCAACGAATTCGAGCGGCTCGGTTGGTCGCGCGTCGCAGCGTTCCAGACGCGCAACCCGATGCATCGTTCGCACGAGTACCTGGCCAAGATCGCAATCGAGGTGTGCGACGGCGTCCTGGTGCACTCGCTGCTCGGCAATGTGAAGGCAGGTGACATTCCGGCCGAGGTGCGTACCCGAGCAATCGCCGCGTTGATCGAAAAGTATTTCCGTGCTGGCACCGTGGTGCAGGCCGGTTATCCGCTGGACATGCGCTATGCCGGCCCGCGCGAAGCGCTGCTGCACGCGCTGTTTCGACAGAACTACGGCTGCTCGCACCTGATCGTCGGGCGCGATCACGCCGGCGTCGGAAAGTACTACGGTCCGTTTGATGCACACCGCATCTTCGACGAGATACCGCCCGGTTCGCTACAGACCCAGCCGCTGAAGATCGACGTTGCCTTCTGGTGCTATGCGTGCGGGGGAATGGCGTCGGGCCGCACCTGTCCGCACAGCGAAGAGGACCAGCTGCAGGTGTCGGGCACGCAACTACGCAAATGGCTATCCGAAGGCAGCGCGGTGCCGCCGGAGTTTTCGCGGCCGGAAGTTCTAGAAATTCTCCGCGAACATTACGCGGGGCTCGCGGCGTAGTCATAAGTGGCCGCACTGCACTGCGGCGCCGCGCTCATAATGCCCGGGCGTACCGTGCGCAGTTGTTACTGTCGCGACTAGCCAATAGCTTATCGGCGGATAAACGAGTTGAATTGGCGGATATGCGAAGTGCGTGGCACAGTCGAGCATCCGTTGCGAACGTGAGCTGGGCGCATCCGAGCGGGCCGTTTTTTGCGAGGAGCCTCGTTAGCAAGGCCTAAGAGAGGGAAGATTCCATGCTGAGTATCAATCCATTCGCCGTCGCGGGCGCGTCGTTGCCTGCCGGCTTTCTGCAAGGCTTCCTGGTCGTGATGGCCCTGGCCGTGCTGATAGGGACGCTGTTCGACATCATCCACAAGGGTAGCGCCAGGTTATTTCTTCACCAACATGCGCACGTCAAGGGCGAAGGGCCGCAAGCTGGGCGGCGGCGAGCTCGTCTCGATCGCCGTGCAGACCGCGGTAGTCGACGTGCTCGCTTCGGGAGAGTTCTGTAACCCGAAACGCCGGGTGGCGCACCTGCTCGGCATGTATGGGTTCATTCTTTATCTGGTGGCCACTGCGGTTATGGTGTTCCGCTATCCCACTGGCGCGACAGCCACGCCGCAGATCTGGCCCATGCTCTGGTGGATCGGCGCCCTGATGGTGCTGGTTGGCGGCTACTGGTTCTGGTTCTTCATCCGTGTTGACGTCACCTCCGAAGGCCACTCGCCATTCCGCCTGGCGAAGGCGGACCTCTTCGTTCTGTCACTGCTGGTGAGCGTGACTCTCGCGGTCGCGTGGGCCGCCATGGGCGCTGGCGTGGGCGTGCTCTTCTGGCTCTACATCCTTGCGACCATCGTTCTCTTTGTCGGCGTGCCGTGGTCGAAATTCGCTCACATGTTCTTCAAGCCGGCGGCAGCCTTCGAAAAGCGGGTATCCAAGGCCGACGGCACGGCCGAGAACCTGCCGACGCAGACGCGTGACGATCCGGAGCAACGAAAGCGGCATTCCATGGAACTGTTGCGGGACGCTCCGATGGACATGGGACTCGGCATCAAGCGCGAGGCCCCACGTCACTATTGAAAAAGAAAACAGAAAACAATTTCATCAAGAACCGCTCAAGGAGACACTCATGCCTACCTTCGTCTACATGACGAGGTGCGACGGATGCGGACACTGCGTCGACATCTGTCCATCGGACATCATGCACATCGACGAGACGACTCGTCGCGCTTACAACATCGAACCGAACATGTGCTGGGAGTGCTACTCCTGTGTGAAGGCTTGTCCCCAGAATGCGATCGACGTCCGCGGATATGCGGATTTCGCGCCGCTCGGTCACAGCGTTCGAGTCGATCGCGACGAACGCAAAGGCACGATCGCGTGGAAGATCAAGTTCCGAAACGGCACGGAGAAAAACTTTCTGTCTCCGATTACGACGAAGCCGTGGGGGACCGCGATCCCCAAGCTCGCCGATGTTCCCGCGCCCAGCAAGGAGATGCGCGACAGCCAGCTCCTCTACAACGAGCCGAAATGGATCCGCATGGATGAGGGCGGCTTGCGCACGCTCAAGGACGCCGGCCTCAAGCTGAAGCAGGGCGTGTACTACTGATGGCCTACCAAACGATCATCGAAGACAACATCGACATTCTCGTCGTCGGTGCGGGTCTTGGCGGCACGGGTGCCGCCTGGGAGGCCAGGTTCTGGGGGCAGGACAAGAAGATCGTCATTGCCGAGAAGGCAAACATCGATCGGTCCGGTGCAGTCGCCCAGGGGCTATACGCAATCAACTGCTACATGGGGACCCGCTGGGGCGAGAACAATCCCGAAGACCATGTCCGTTACGCCCGCATCGACCTGATGGGATTGGTGCGCGAAGACCTGCTGTTCGACATGGCCCGTCACGTCGACTCCACCGTGCATCAGTTCGAAGAGTGGGGCCTGCCGATCATGAAGGACCCGAAGACCGGGCGCTATCTGCGTGAAGGTCGATGGCAGATCATGATTCACGGCGAGTCGTATAAGCCCATCGTCGCCGAGGCCGCCAAGAAATCGGCTGACAAGGTCTTCAACCGCATCTGCGTCACGCACCTGCTGATGGATGAAGCCAAGCCGGATCGAGTTGCAGGTGCCGTCGGCTTCAACGTCCGCACGGGCAACTACCACGTCTTCAAGTCCAAGGCCGTCATCTGCGGCGCGGGCGGCGCCTCCAACATCTTCAAGACACGCTCCACGGGCGAAGGTGCCGGGCGCACCTGGTATGCGCCGTGGTCGTCCGCGTCGGCGTACGGACTCATGATCAACGCCGGCGCCAAGATGACGCAGATGGAAAATCGGATTGTGCTGGCCCGTTTCAAGGATGGTTACGGTCCGGTGGGCGCGTACTTCCTGCACCTGAAGACCTACACGCAGAACGCGCTGGGCGAAGAGTACGAATCCAAGTGGTTCCCCGCGCTGCAGAAAATGGTCGGCAAGGAGTATCTCGATCCGGAAGTCTCGCACCTGACTCATCGGCCGATACCGACCTGCTTGCGCAACCATTGCATCATCAGCGAAGTGGCCGCCGGCCGCGGCCCCATACACATGGTGACCATGCAGGCCTTCCAGGACCCGCACCTGGAAGAGGTCGGCTGGGAGAACTTCCTGGGCATGACCGTGGGCCAGGCGGTTCTGTGGGCGGCCACCGACGTGGATCCCAAAAACGAGAATCCCGAGCTGACTACGTCTGAGCCCTATGTCATGGGGTCACATGCGACGTGCTCGGGTGCGTGGTGCTCCGGTCCAGAGGACGTTTCACCGCCCGAGTATTTCTGGGGCTACAACCGCATGACGACGATCGAAGGTCTTTTCGGCGCAGGTGATGCGGTCGGCGGCACGCCGCACGCGTTCTCATCGGGCTCGTTCACCGAGGGCCGTCTCGCCGCGAAGGCCGCCTGCAAGTACATCGACGACGGAAAGGGCGAAGGCATCGTCGTATCGGATTTGCAGATCGCGCGCCGCAGGAACGAGATCTACAGGCCCTTGCACCACTACAAGACCTACCGCAATGCGGTCGTGGCGGGTACCGTCAACCCGCACTACATCAATCCTCAGCAAGGCCTGGACCGTCTGCAGAAGCTGATGGATGAGTATTGCGGCGGCTATACCGTCGGTTACATGACCAACGAGAAGCTCCTGAACATCTGCCTCAAGAAGCTCAAGATCATGGAGGAAGATCTCGAGAGCCTGGCCGCGAAGGATCTTCACGAGCTGCTGCGTGCGTGGGAACTGAAGCACCGTCATCGAGCCGCGGAGTGCGTTACGCAACACACGCTGTTCCGCAAGGAAACACGCTGGCCGGGGTACTACTACCGTGGCGACGTCATGAAGGTAGACGACGAGAACTGGCACGTGCTGACCGTGTCGCGTCGCGATCCAGAAACTGGTGAGTACGAGATGGAGAAGGCGCCTTGCTATCACCTGATTGCGGATGAGGAGCCGGCGACGATCGGCCACGCTACGCAACAGAAACTGACGGCGTGAACGTCGTCGAAAGCAGTGATGAGGAGATACGCGCCATAGCCGATCCACTGTGGCGCGATCTTCTCAAGGCCTCCAACGAAGGCAAGTACGCAGAGTTCGTCCAAAAGTTCGCCAAGTCGCTGGCGCTTACGATGAACGAGGTCGTCGTGAATCACCAGTTCGCCAATAGCGAGCTGGCCAGAAATCTCTCCGAACATGTCGACTATCTGGGCATCATTCGGCGCGGCGAACATGTGACGGTCCTTTACCGTCAACGGAGTACCAAGAAGCCCGGTGAATGGCTCGGCAGGCTTGTCCTCGGCTACGAAGATGGTGATATCAGGATTTTCGCGGCGTCGATTTTCTGAGCGAACGGACTCTGTTGCATGAGCGAAGAGATCCGGGACGGCAAGTTTGTCGAGCTCACCTACAAGGTGACCGACCGGAAAACCGGCCACGTTCTCAGCTGCGTCGAGTTTCCGTTAGGTTACGTTCACGGACACAATGAAATTCTGGCGCCTTCGGTCCACAGGGAACTGGAGGGTAAGTCCGCCGGCGACGTGACCGAAGTGCGGATCGACGGCAATCGCATCTTTGGGCCGAGGGACGAGTCGCTCGTGTTCACCGATCTTATCGAGAACGTGCCCGAAGAGTACCGTCAGGTCGGCACCGCCATCCTGATGGAGAACGACAGAGGTCAGACGCGCAGCTTCATCGTGACGCGAATCGACGGCGAAACGCTGACGGTCGACGGAAACAATCCGCTTTGCGGCAGGGAGGTCGTCTTCACGCTCGAGATAGTGACGGTGCGCAACGCGACCGACGAGGAGATGAAAGCCGGTGGAGCTGTGGGCGCCGCGCCGAAGATCGACCCGTCGATAATGACGCCGGTTTGAGCGCCGATGACGACGCTTTTCTGAGTTTAAAGTCATGACTATCACGACAGACGGGGTGACCTATGAGCGAGCAAAAACCGATCACCAAAGTTCCTGAAGGCGTTACTCGCTTCTATACGACGCGTCAGATGCCGCCGAACACTCAGGGGTTTGTCGGCTACGAGACAGTCTGGAAGCCGTTGCAGAAGGAAGTCCCCTACAAGACGCCAAAGACGCCGTAGGATCGCGTACGGCGTCCTTCGCGTGGATGTTCTTGACAAACTATTCCAGCGGGCTCGCCAACGGCCGTGCCGCATCGTGCTGCCGGAAGTCGATGACGAACGCATCGTCGAGGCCGCGCGCAGACTGAAAAACGAAGGGCTTGCCGAGCCCATCCTGCCTCTCGATCCGCAGGCGAGCCCGCGTCTCGCCGTATATGCCGAGCTCTACGGCAATCCGAAGATTGCACAGCGCGCGGTGCGCAAACCGCTGCTGCACGCCGGCATGATGGTCAAGGCCGGCGATGCCGACGCAATGCTCGCTGGCGTCGCGCATCCGACGGCTCGCGTGATCGAGGCCGGACTGATGACGATCGGCCTCGCAGAGGGCATCCGCACGCCTTCGAGCTTTTTCCTGATGCTCCTGGACGAAAGAGTTTTGATCTATTCCGATTGCGCGGTCAACGTCGAGCCCGACGCCGAACAGCTCGCCGACATCGCGCTAGCTTCGGCAGCAAGCTGCCGCGCGCTGCTCGAGGAAGAGCCGCGCGTCGCGCTGCTTTCCTTTTCGACGAAGGGCAGCGCACGCCACGCGCGCACCGAGAAGGTCGTGCGCGCACTAGAGATCGCTCGAGCACGCGACCCGCAACTTGCGATCGACGGAGAGCTACAGGCCGACGCAGCGCTCGTCGATTCGATCGCAAAGATGAAGGTCAAGACCGAAAGCGCCGTGGCGGGACGCGCCAACGTGCTGATATTCCCGGATCTCGACTCCGGCAATATCGCCTACAAGCTCACTCAGCACCTTGCGCGTGCGCGCGCCATCGGGCCGATCCTGCAGGGTTTCGCGCGCCCGATCAGCGACCTCTCGCGCGGCGCGAGTGTCGACGACATCGTCGACGCGGCCGTGCTTCTCTCAGCGCAGATCTAACGGGACGTACTCCCGCGGCTGCGGTCCGTTGTACAGCGTCAGCGGGCGGATCAGGATGTTGTTTTCCATCTGCTCGAGCACCTGCACTGTCCAGCCGGGCACGCGGCCGATGGCGAAGATCGGAACGAAGAGATCAGAGGGAATTCCGTTCAGGTAGTAGACGACGCCAGCGTAGAAGTCGACGTTGACGTTCACGCCATGTCGCGCATAGCGCTCCATTGCCTTCACCAGCGCCTCCAGGATCTGGTACCACTTCGGCTCGCCCATCTCGCGCGACAGCTTCTCGACGCCCGCGCGCATGTGCCGCGCGCGCGGATCCTCGGCGCGGTAGACGCGGTGCCCGAAGCCCATTACCGGCTCCTTGTTAGCGCGCTTACGCCGGACGTACTCGGCGGCGTTGGCGGCGTCACCGATTTCCTGCGCCATGTTCATCACGTTCTCCGCAGCCCCGCCGTGCGCCGGGCCCGACAGCGCGGCGATCGCCGCCGTGATCGCGGCATGCAGGTTGGCTTCCGTGCCCGCTACGACTCTTGCGGTGAACGCCGACGCGTTCGAGCCGTGTTCGGCGTGCAGGATCATGTCGGTGTCCATCAACCGCGCGGCGTCCGCGCTCGGCGCCGCGCCCTTCAGCATGTAGAGGAAATTCGCGGCGTGCCCGAGCGCCGGGTCAGGCATCACTGGCGCGCGGCCGTTACGGATGTGCTCGTGCGCTGCGACGATCATCGGCACCTGCGAAGCGAGCCGTATGCCTTTGCGCACGATCGCCTGCGGCGAGTTGTCGGCCACGTCGGGATCGAAGGCAGCGAGCGCCGACACGGCGGTACGCAGCACATCCATCGGATGTGCATTTTTTGTTATTTCAATGAGTTTGTTGATCTCGGCAGGTAGCTTGCGCGCGCCTTTCAGTTCGGCTTCAAAACGAGCGAGTTCCTCCTTACCGGGAAGCTCCCCGTTGAGCAGCAGGTAGCAGGTCTCCTCGAAGGTCGACCGCTCGGCGAGGTCGTGAATCGAATACCCTCTGTAGCGCAACTCGCCGGCGCGCCCATCGATGTAGCAGACGCGCGAGCGGTCGAAATAGACGCCTGCAAGCCCGCGATGGATGTCGATCTTTTGAGTGTCTTCGCTCATCCTTGAATCTCCGTTAACCTTCCGAAAACCTTCCGAAAACGTTCGCAACGGCCGCGGTCAGAGATGATCTCTGATGAGGCTGGGAACGCAACGAGCGTAAAGTAAAACTGCAGCGTCACCCAAGCGAGGATAACGATGACCGATATGAAGCAGCCGAACCGCACCGTCACGCAGGGTCTACAGAAAATGACGCCGTCCGAGGCGTTCGTCGAGACGCTGGTGGCGCAAGGCGTGACCGATATTTTCGGCATCGTCGGTTCGGCTTATATGGATGCGCTCGATATTTTTCCGGCGGCGGGAATCCGTTTCATTCCGGTGGCACATGAACAAGGCGCGGTTCATATGGCCGACGGCTACTCGCGGGTGTCTGGCCGTCACGGTGTCTGCATCGGCCAGAACGGACCGGGCGTTACCAATTTCGTGACCGGCATCGCAGCCGCTTATTGGGCGCACTCACCGGTGGTGGTGATCACCCCGGAGACCGGGTCGATGACAATGGGGCTCGGCGGCTTTCAAGAGACGGAGCAACTGCCGATCTTCTCGAAGATCACCAAGTATCAGGGCCACGTGATGAATCCGAAACGCATCGCGGAGATCACGGCCCGCTGTTTCGACCGCGCGCTGCTCGAAATGGGAACGACGCAGTTGAACATTCCGCGCGATTTTTTCTACGGCGACATTGAAGTCGAAATTCCGCAGCCGATTCGCATCGGCCGCGGCGCCGGCGACGAGGCCGCACTCGACGAGGCCGCGCGCACGCTGGCGGAGGCGAAGTTTCCCGTCATTCTTGCCGGCGGCGGCGTGATGTTCGCCGATGGAATGAAGGAGGCGGTTGCATTGGCCGAGCTGCTGCATGCGCCGGTTGCGAACAGCTACTTGCACAACGACACGTTTCCAGCTTCCCACCCGCTCTGGTGCGGCCCGCTCGGTTACCAGGGATCGAAAGCGGCGATGAAACTCATCAGCCAGGCGGACGTTGTGCTGGCACTCGGTTCGCGTCTCGGACCGTTCGGCACACTTGCGCAGTATGGTCTGAACTACTGGCCGAAGAACGCGAAGATCATCCAGATCGACACCGACGCCAAGATGCTGGGCCTGGTCAAGCCGATTTCGGTCGGCATTTGCGGCGACGCCAAGGCAGCCGCGCACGCGCTGGTACGCCGTCTGCAAGGGAAGACACTTGCTTGCCAGCAGAACAAAGCGGAGCGCGACGCCAAGATCAAGGCAGAAAAGACCGCGTGGGAAGCCGAGCTTGACAAATGGACGCACGAAACCGATCCGTACTCGGTCGAGATTTCAAAGAATTCGAGCCATATGCATCCGCGCCAGATGCTGCGCGAACTGGAGCGCGCGATGCCGAAGCGGGCGATGGTGTCGACCGACATCGGCAACATCTGCTCGGTATCGAACTCGTATCTGCGTTTCGAGGAACCGCGATCGATGCTGGCGGCGATGAGCTTCGGCAATTGTGGCTACGCATTTCCGGTCGCGTGTGGCGCCAAGGTCGCGGCGCCCGATCGTCCTGCGATCGCATACGTCGGCGACGGAGCGTGGGGTATCAGCCTGAACGAATTGCTGACGTGCGCGCGCGAGAAGATCGGCGTCACCGTCGTGCTGTTCAACAACGGGCAATGGGGCGCCGAGAAAAAGAACCACGTCGACTTTTACTCGCAGCGCTATCAGGGTGTGGAGCTCGATAACCCAAGCTGGGCCGCGGTGGCGAAGTCGTTTGGTTGCGAGGGCATCTCGGTCGACAAGCTGTCCGACGTCGGCGCCGCGCTTCAGCAGTCGGTCAAGAATCAAGCTGAAGGTAAGACGACCGTGCTCGAGATGATGGTCACCAAGGAACTTGGTGACCCGTTCCGTCGCGATGCATTGTCGAAGCCTGTGCGGCATCTGGCCAAGTACAAAGAGTACGTTTAACAAACTCGAGGAGACTTCGATGCAATCTACTTTCCTTGTACCTGACGCCGTTGCGCGACGCCGTCTGCTTATGGGCGGTGTCAGCGCTACTGCCTGCGCGCTGGTGCCGTCGCTTGTTCACGCGCAGGACAAATACCCGTCGCGCCCCATTGAGTTTGTCGTTCCGTGGGGTCCGGGAGGCGGCGCGGACCAGTTGGCGCGGCGTGTCAGCAAACTGGTTGAGGCCGATTTGAAAGTTTCGATACCGGTGATCAATGTGCCGGGTGCCACCGGCAATACCGGGATGGCGAAGCTGTTGTCTGCGCCTCCCGACGGCCACACGATGGCGATATTGATCGGCGATACGCTGGCGACGATCGCTGGTGGCGGCGGCCGCTGGAAGCTGCCCGACGTAGTGCCCCTCGGCGTGATGATCCGGCAGCCGAGCGGACTGTTCGTCAAGACCGACAGCAAGTACAAGACGCTGCAGGATCTGCTGGCCGATGCGCGCGGCAACGAAGTGAAGGTCGCGATTCTCGGCTTTGGCAGCGCCGACGAGATTCTGATCAATCAGATCAACGCCAAGGGCGCGAAGCTGCGCATGGTGCCGTTCGCTTCCCCGGGCGAGCGGTACTCGTCGATTCTCGGCGGCCACGCCGATGTACTGATTGAGCAGGCGGGCGATATTCGTTCGTTTCTGGACGGCAAGCAGATGCGTCCGCTCACGTTTTTCGCCGACGCGCCGGCAGCCGGCTTTCCGGCGATTCCGCTTGCCAAAGACAACGGGTTCCCGATCACGATCAACCAGTTTCGCTCGATTGTCGTGCGCGCTGGGACCGATCCCAAGCAGGTCGCGATGTTGTCGGCTGCATTGGAGAAGGTTGCCCGCTCGGCGGACTTCGTCAAGTACCTTGAGGACGAGTTGGCCTTTGCCGACAGTTTCATTCCGGCAGGGCAGGCGAGCGCATTCCTCGAGCGTGAGTTGAAGTCAATCGAGCAGAACGCCCCGAAAAAACAATAGCGATCGACGTGGTGCTGTCGGTTGCCGGCGCACAGCGGAACAGCCTGCGATGAAAGAGCGACTGCGGCTTGCGTTGCCGTACGCCGTGTTGCTGTTGGTCGCCGGGTGCTTGTACTACGCGACGTCGTTCATCGACACCGCGGCGAGCGCGACACGCATCGGGCCGGATTTCTGGCCCAAGATCATCACAGGTGCGCTGGCGGCGTTGTGCGTTTATGAGATCGGCAAGCGCCTGATCATCGGTGCGGCCCGCGATGCGGGCGGCTTGACCGCGAGCCTCGGTCGACCGCCCGCTGCGACCGACAGTGAAGCGATTCAGTCGCAGACGCCGGTCGATAACCGCAAACTCGTCGCCGGCATCGCAGTGATCGCAGGTTTTGTCGTCGGCGTCGCCTACCTCGGTTTCTTTGTCGCAACGGCGCTCTTCGTGGGCTTGTTTTGCTGGATCGGCGGCTACCGCCGAACGGCGCCGGTAGCACTCGCCAGTGTGCTGGGTGCATTCATTCTGCTGATGATCTTCATGCGCGTGACCTATGTTTCACTGCCTCTCGGCGTGGGTCCGTTTAACAGTCTGTCAGTACTGCTGCTGCAACTGGTCGGCGTTTGACTTCGCTCAAACAAATGAAACCGGATGCCGCCTCTCGGCGTTGGGTGCCCGTTGAGGGCGCGCGTCAGTACCTTGGGGCGGCGCGGCGGCACTGACCATGGACGTGCTCGTCAACCTGCTGCACGGGCTGGCCAACATTTTCACGCCGGTCAATTTCGCGGTGATGGTGATTGGTTTGGTCCTCGGCATGCTGGTCGCTGTGCTGCCAGGCCTGACGTTGGTGATGGGTGTCGTGCTCGCGCTGCCGTTCACCTACAAGATGGGTGTCGAGCCGGCGCTGATTTTGCTGACCGCGATGTATGCCTCCGGCACCTACGGCGGCGCGATTACGTCGATCCTGTTCCGTATTCCGGGCGAACCGATGGATGTGCCGCTGCTGTGGGACGGCTACGCGATGACGCGCCGTGGGCAGGCGGCCCAGGCGCTCGGTTATTCACTGGTGGCCGCGCTGGTCGGCGGATTGTTGTCGGCCATCGTGATGGTGGCGCTCTCGAAGCCGGTCGCAAGCGTCGCGCTGAGTTTCTCATCGCCGGAATTTTTCGCAATCACTGCATTCGGGCTCGCCAGCGTTGTGGCACTCGGTGGTGGCTCACTCGTCAACGGCCTGATCAGCCTGTGCATCGGCCTGTTGATTGCGACTGTCGGCGTGGACTCGATCTACGGTGCCGAGCGTCTGGCATTCGGAGTCGCGTTCCTGCAGGACGGCATTGAGTTCCTGCTGGTGATGGTCGGCGCCTATGGCATCGGCGAAGTGCTAACGCGGCTGCACACCGGGTTTGCGTCGAAGGCCGGCGCAGCCGCAGGCGCCACAACGCGCTTCAAGACGACGTTTCCGCGGCTCTCGGAGCTACTGGCGATCAAAGGCTCGTTTCTGCGCGGCACTGCGACCGGCATCGCAGTCGGTGTCGTGCCAGGCGCAGGTGCAACGGTGTCGGCTTTCGTCGCGTACGGAATCGAGGGGCAGTTCGTGGCAACCGGCAAGAGCGGATACAAGCTCGGCGACGGTGCAGCCGAAGGCATTGTCGCGGCCAAGTCCGCCGCGACGGCATCGGTCGGCGGCGCATTGGTGCCGTTGCTGACGATGGGAATCCCCGGCAGCGGCGCGACGGCGATTATCCTGGCCGCTTTTTTGCTGCACGGGATCCAGCCCGGCCCGCAGGTGTTCGTGTCGAGCACCTCGCTGATCTATACGGTTTTTGCAGCGGTGTTCGTAGGTGTGGTGGGCATGTGTATTCTCGGCTACTTCGCGATCAAGCCGTTGTGCAAGGTGCTGGATGCACCGGAAGCGCTGGTGTCTGCGTTCGTCGTGGTCTTCTGCTTCATTGGCGCGTTCGCTGCACGCAGCAATTTGTCCGATCTGTATGTGATTGCGGTCTTCGGGCTGGTCGGTTTCCTCTTCGAGCACTTCAGGTTTCCACTCGCACCCATGGTGCTTGGCACGATCCTCGGTCCGTTGACCGAAAGCGCCTTCATGACGACGATGGTGAGCTTTAACAACGACTGGACAGTGTTCTTCACGCGGCCGATCAGCGGCACGATCCTGGTGGTCGCGATCATCGGGCTCGCGTTTCCGGTCCTGCGCACGATCTGGGAACGCCGGCGCGGGCAGCGCGAGCCTCGAATAGCAGTGCCTCGATGAACGACCTCGGTGATCGCAACGTGGCTTCAGCGGCGGACGATGTTGCCGCGCTGGTCGTGCGCGCGCGCACTGCGCAAGCGATCGCCAACGAATACGACCAGGCTCGCGCAGACGAGCTCGTCGCTGCCGCCGGCTGGGCGATCATCGAACCGGCACGCAACCGTGAGCTCGCCGAGCTCGCCGTTTCCGACACCGGCATCGGAAATGTCGACGATAAGGTCAGAAAAAACTATCGCAAGACTTTTGGTCTGCTGCGCGACCTGAAGGGTGCGTGTTCGGTCGGCGTGATCGCAGAATTTCCGGAGCGCGGAATCATCGAGATTGCACGACCGGTAGGCGTGGTCGCCGCCATCACACCATCGACCAACCCGGCGGCGACACCCGCCAACAAGATCATCAATGCGCTTAAAGGTCGCAACGCGATCATCATCGCTCCCTCGCCTAAGGGCTGGACCACGTGCGCACGGTTGATCGCATTCATTCATCAGCAGTTCGATCGCATCGACGCGCCGCGCGATCTGGTGCAGATGCTGCCGTCACCGGTCACCAAGGAACTGACGTTCGAGTTGATGCGCCGCTGCGATCTTGTGGTGGCTACCGGCTCGCAGGCCAACGTGCGGGCGGCCTATGCGAGCGGCACGCCAGCATTCGGTGTCGGCGCCGGCAACGTTGCCGCGATCGTCGACGAGACAGCGGACCTCGCGGTCGCGACCGAGATGATTATTCGCTCGAAGACGTTCGATAATGCAACCAGCTGCTCGTCGGAAAACAGTGTGGTGTTGCTCGATTCCATCTACGACGCAGCACTTGATGCGTTGAGGTCGCAAGGCGCGGTATTGGTGCCGCGTGACGCCAAGGCCGCGCTGCAGCGAACGATGTGGGCCGATGGCAAGCTCTCGCCGGATGTGATCGGCCAGTCGGCGGCCACGATCGCCGGACTCGCCGGACTCGCGGCGATTGCTGCGGACAGGCCACGTGCGCTCTTGGTTGAGGAGAACGGCGTCGGGCCACAGCATCCGTTTTCGGGTGAGAAGCTAAGCCCGGTGCTGACGGTGTATCGCGCTCGCGATTTCGATGACGCGATGCAGATAGTTGACCGCATCTACGCGTTTATCGGCGCCGGGCATTCGGTTGGACTGCACACGACACGGCGCGATCGCGCCCTCGTGCTGGGCCAGCGGCTGCCTGTGTCGCGGGTCATCGTCAACCAGGTGCATTGCGTTGCCACCGGTGGCAGTTTCGACAATGGGTTGCCGTTTTCGCTTTCGATGGGCTGCGGAACGTGGGGACGCAACAACTTTTCCGACAACATGAACTACCGGCACTACCTGAACATCACGCGCGTATCGACCACGATTGCCGAGCGTGTGCCGTCGGAAGGCGAGATTTTTGGCGATTACTTTGCCCGTCATGGCCGCGCCTGAGTTGCGCACGATCCGTCAGCTGATTGACGCGCGTGCGGTCACAGATCCGAGCGCGACGTATTTCGTCGCGCCGCACACGGAAGGTTCACTGACGTTCAGCGAGCTTCGCGATTCCTGCGTTCGCGTGAGCGCGATGCTTGCGGCACGCGGCCTGCAGCCGGGGGATCATGTGTCTTTGGTGCTGGGCAACGGCATTCAGACGATTCGCCTGCTGCTCGGGGCGATGTATGGCGGCTATTGCGTGCATCCGGTCAACTTGCTGTCGCAGCCGGAGCAGATGCGTTACGTGATTGACCACGCGGATGCGCGCGTCGTATTCGCCGCGCCTGAATGGATCGAGCGCCTGCGTGATCTGACGGCCACTATCGCGCGGCGCATCGAAATAGTGGCGGTCGAGCCGGATGGCAGCGCTTTGCCCGGCGAAAACGCGCGGTCGCCAGCGTGCGAACCGCCGATCGACCCAACACCTGACGCGCCAGCGCTGCTGATGTACACCTCAGGCACTACCGGTAAGCCGAAGGGCGTGATGCTGACGCAGGCAAATCTGGCCGCAAATGCGCTTGCGATAAGCCGAGAGCATTGCTTGGGCAGCAGCGATCGGGTAGCCGCCGTGCTGCCGCTTTATCACATCAATGCGTTTGCAGTGACGATGCTCGCGCCACTCGCGCACGGCGGCAGTCTCGTGATGCCGCCGAAATTCTCTGTGGCTGGGTTCTGGCAGGTGGCAATCGAACAGGGCTGCACCTGGCTTAATGTGGTGCCGACGATCGTGTCGTATCTGCTGGAAGGCGAAGTGCCCGCGCGCGCCCGGTTGTCACGCATCCGCTTTTGCCGGTCGGCGTCGGCTTCGTTGCCTGCTGAACACCATCGTGCTTTTGAAGCGAAGTTCGGTATCGGCATCATCGAAACGCTGGGGCTCACCGAAACTGTGGCGCCTGCGTTTTCGAATCCGATCGAACCTCAATTGCGCAAGATCGGCTCCGTGGGGCGTGCGTCGGGCTGTGACGCACGTGTCGTAGATACGACCGGTGCCGAGCTTGCCGACGGCACTGTCGGCGAGCTCGTGATTAGGGGGCCGCAGGTGATGGCTGGCTACTACAAAAACCCTGACGCCACGGCTGCAACATTTTTCCCCGACCACTGGCTGCGCACCGGGGATCTCGGCTACCGCGATCCCGATGGGTTTTTCTTTGTCACCGGCCGCATCAAGGAATTGATCATCAAGGGTGGCGAAAATATTGCGCCGCGCGAGATCGACGAAGCATTGCTACGCCACCCGGCAGTTCTCGATGCAGCGGTGGTGGGAATTCCGGATCGTCACTATGGTCAGGACATCATGGCGTGCGTCGTTGTGCGCAACGGCCATCGGTGCTCCGAGCAAGAGTTGCGCGATTTCTGTAACCGCGAAGTGGGGCGCTACAAGACACCCAAGGTGATTCGGTTTGTTGACGAATTGCCGCGCGGCCCTTCGGGAAAAGTGCAGCGTTTGAAGCTCGCTGATTTAGCGCCAGACTCTGCCGCCGCGTGATTCGGCGCCGCTCATCAACAAGCTTCCGATCGGACGGTGGCTTCCTGAATTGAGGAAGCCCGGCACGGTGCGCGCTGATGCGCTCGCTGGTCTGACGGGTGCGATCGTTGTGCTACCGCAGGGCGTAGCGTTTGCCACGCTGGCCGGTATGCCGCCCGAGTACGGGCTGTATGGCGCGATGGTGCCCTGTGTCATGGCAGCTCTGTTCGGCTCGAGTCGGCTGATGGTGACTGGGCCGGCCACTGCGATTTCGCTGACAACATTGGCGCTGATCGCACCCCTCGCAACTCCCGGTTCACCGCAGTTCATATCGCTGGTACTGACGCTGACTTTTCTGGTGGGTGCTTTGCAGCTGGCACTTGGGTTCGCGCGAGCCGGCCGTCTGATTGATTACGTGCCGCATTCGGTGATCGTCGGGTTTACCGCTGGCGCGGCGATCCTGATTATCAACAGCCAGATCGGCGCGTTTCTCGGAATCGACTTGCCGCGAGGTGCGAGCGTCATCGACACCGCTCGCTCAGCAGCGGCGAACTGGCGCAACGCCAGCCCTGCCGCACCGCTGGTAGGCGCATTAACGATTGGCGTAGTACTCGTGTGGCAACCGCTGAACCGGTGGGTTCCTGCGATGCTTGCCGGTGTTCTAGCGGGCTCGGCCGCAGCATGGCTGTTGGTAAAGACGATGCCAAACTGGCCGGCGCTGCTGACGGTGGAGGCACTTCCGGGAGCGCTGCCGCCTCTGTCGGCGCCCGATTTGTCGCTCGATACGATCCGCCTGCTATTCGGCGCAACCATGGTAATGACACTGCTCGCGCTTACCGAAGCCATCGCGATTGCGCGCGCGCTGGCCATTCGGGCCGGCGAAAGGCTGGATGGCAATCAGGAGTTCATCGGTCAGGGGCTTGCGAACATTGCAGGCTCGTTTTTCTCGGCGTACCCGGCCAGCGGTTCGTTCAATCGCTCGGGCGTCAATGTTGCTGCCGGCGCGCGAACGCCGTTTGCTGCAATCGCTGCGGCGATTTTTCTGATCGCGATCCTATTCTTTGTAGCGCCGCTGGTGCGTTATCTCCCATTCGCAGTGATCGCATCGTTGCTGTTTCTCGTTGCCTGGGGGCTAATTGATCGCGGCGAGATTTTTCGCATCTGGCGCGAAGAGTCCCCTCAGCGATGGCCGCTACTGGTCACATTTTTCGCGACGATCACGGTGTCACGCCAAGATGCTGGGCTTGGTCAAGCCGATTTCGGTCGGCATTTGCGGCGACGCCAAGGCAGCCGCGCACGCGCTGGTACGCCGTCTGCAAGGGAAGACACTTGCTTGCCAGCAGAATAAAGCGGAGCGCGACGCCAAGATCAAGGCAGAGAAGACCGCGTGGGAAGCCGAGCTTGACAAATGGACGCACGAAACCGATCCGTACTCGGTCGAGATTTCAAAGAATTCGAGCCATATGCATCCGCGCCAGATGCTGCGTGAACTGGAGCGCGCGATGCCGAAGCGGGCGATGGTGTCGACCGACATCGGCAACATCTGCTCGGTATCGAACTCGTATCTGCGCTTCGAGGAACCGCGATCGATGCTGGCGGCGATGAGCTTTGGCAATTGTGGCTACGCATTCCCGGTTGCGTGTGGCGCCAAGGTCGCGGCGCCCGATCGTCCTGCGATCGCATACGTCGGCGACGGAGCGTGGGGTATCAGCCTGAACGAATTGCTGACGTGCGCGCGCGAGAAGATCGGCGTCACCGTCGTGCTGTTCAACAACGGGCAATGGGGCGCGGAGAAAAAGAATCATGTCGACTTTTACTCGCAGCGCTATCAAGGCTGTGGAACTCGATAATCCAAGTTGGGCCGCGGTGGCCAAAGCGTTTGGTTGCGACGGCATCACGGTCGACAAGCTGTCCGACGTCGGCGCCGCTCTTCAGCAGTCGGTCAAGAATCAAGCTGAAGGTAAGACGACCGTGCTCGAGATGATGGTCACGAAGGAACTTGGTGACCCGTTCCGTCGCGATGCATTGTCGAAGCCAGTGCGGCATTTGGCCAAGTACAAAGAGTACGTTTAACAAACTCGAGGAGACTTCGATGCAATCTACTTTCCTTGTACCTGACGCCGTTGCGCGACGCCGTCTGCTTATGGGCGGTGTCAGCGCTACTGCCTGCGCGCTGGTGCCGTCGCTTGTTCACGCGCAGGACAAATACCCGTCGCGCCCCATTGAGTTTGTCGTTCCGTGGGGTCCGGGAGGCGGCGCGGACCAGTTGGCGCGGCGTGTCAGCAAACTGGTTGAGGCCGATTTGAAAGTTTCGATACCGGTGATCAATGTGCCGGGTGCCACCGGCAATACCGGGATGGCGAAGCTGTTGTCTGCGCCTCCCGACGGCCACACGATGGCGATATTGATCGGCGATACGCTGGCGACGATCGCTGGTGGCGGCGGCCGCTGGAAGCTGCCCGACGTAGTGCCCCTCGGCGTGATGATCCGGCAGCCGAGCGGACTGTTCGTCAAGACCGACAGCAAGTACAAGACGCTGCAGGATCTGCTGGCCGATGCGCGCGGCAACGAAGTGAAGGTCGCGATTCTCGGCTTTGGGAGCGCCGACGAGATTCTGATCAATCAGATCAACGCCAAGGGCGCGAAGCTGCGTATGGTGCCGTTCGCTTCCCCGGGGGAGCGGTACTCGTCGATTCTCGGCGGCCACGCCGATGTACTGATTGAGCAGGCGGGCGATATTCGTTCGTTTCTGGACGGCAAGCAGATGCGTCCGCTCACGTTTTTCGCCGACGCGCCGGCAGCCGGCTTTCCGGCGATTCCGCTTGCCAAAGACAACGGGTTCCCGATCACGATCAACCAGTTTCGTTCGATTGTCGTGCGCGCTGGGACCGATCCCAAGCAGGTCGCGATGTTGTCGGCTGCATTGGAGAAGGTTGCCCGCTCGGCGGACTTCGTCAAGTACCTTGAGGACGAGTTGGCCTTTGCCGACAGTTTCATTCCGGCAGGGCAGGCGAGCGCATTCCTCGAGCGTGAGTTGAAGTCAATCGAGCAGAACGCCCCGAAAAAACAATAGCGATCGACGTGGTGCTGTCGGTTGCCGGCGCACAGCGGAACAGCCTGCGATGAAAGAGCGACTGCGGCTTGCGTTGCCGTACGCCGTGTTGCTGTTGGTCGCCGGGTGCTTGTACTACGCGACGTCGTTCATCGACACCGCGGCGAGCGCGACACGCATCGGGCCGGATTTCTGGCCCAAGATCATCACAGGTGCGCTGGCGGCGTTGTGCGTTTATGAGATCGGCAAGCGCCTGATTATCGGTGCGGCCCGCGATGCCGGCGGCCTGACCGCGAGCCTCGGTCGACCGCCCCGCTGCGATCGACAGTGAAGCGAGTCAGTCGCAGACGCCGGTCGATAACCGCAAACTTGTCGCCGGCATCGCAGTGATCGCAGGTTTTGTCGTCGGCGTCGCCTACCTCGGTTTCTTTGTCGCAACGGCGCTCTTCGTGGGCTTGTTTTGCTGGATCGGCGGCTACCGCCGAACGGCGCCGGTAGCACTCGCCAGTGTGCTGGGTGCATTCATTCTGCTGATGATCTTCATGCGCGTGACCTATGTTTCACTGCCTCTCGGCGTGGGTCCGTTTAACAGTCTGTCAGTACTGCTGCTGCAACTGGTCGGCGTTTGACTTCGCTCAAACAAATGAGACCGGATGCCGCCTCTCGGCGTTGGGTGCCGTTTGAGGGTGCGCGTCAGTACCTTGGGGCGGCGCGGCGGCACTGACCATGGACGTGCTCGTCAACCTGCTGCACGGGCTGGCCAACATTTTCACGCCGGTCAATTTCGCGGTGATGGTGATTGGTTTGGTCCTCGGCATGCTGGTCGCTGTGCTGCCAGGCCTGACGTTGGTGATGGGTGTCGTGCTCGCGCTGCCGTTCACCTACAAGATGGGTGTCGAGCCGGCGCTGATTTTGCTGACCGCGATGTATGCCTCCGGCACCTACGGCGGCGCGATTACGTCGATCCTGTTCCGTATTCCGGGCGAACCGATGGATGTGCCACTGCTGTGGGACGGCTACGCGATGACGCGCCGTGGGCAGGCGGCCCAGGCGCTCGGTTATTCACTGGTGGCCGCGCTGGTCGGCGGATTGTTGTCGGCCATCGTGATGGTGGCGCTCTCGAAGCCGGTCGCAAGCGTCGCGCTGAGTTTCTCATCACCGGAATTTTTCGCAATCACTGCATTCGGGCTCGCCAGCGTTGTGGCACTCGGTGGTGGCTCACTCGTCAACGGCCTGATCAGCCTGTGCATCGGCCTGTTGATTGCGACTGTCGGCGTGGACTCGATCTACGGTGCCGAGCGTCTGGCATTCGGAGTCGCGTTCCTGCAGGACGGCATTGAGTTCCTGCTGGTGATGGTCGGCGCCTATGGCATCGGCGAAGTGCTAACGCGGCTGCACACCGGGTTTGCGTCGAAGGCCGGCGCAGCCGCAGGTGCCACAACGCGCTTCAAGACGACGTTTCCGCGGCTCTCGGAGCTACTGGCGATCAAAGGCTCGTTTCTGCGCGGCACTGCGACCGGCATCGCAGTCGGTGTCGTGCCGGGCGCAGGTGCAACGGTGTCGGCTTTCGTCGCGTACGGAATCGAGGGGCAGTTCGTGGCAACCGGCAAGAGCGGATACAAGCTCGGCGACGGTGCAGCCGAAGGCATTGTCGCGGCCAAGTCCGCCGCGACGGCATCGGTCGGCGGCGCATTGGTGCCGTTGCTGACGATGGGAATCCCCGGCAGCGGCGCGACGGCGATTATCCTGGCCGCTTTTTTGCTGCACGGGATCCAGCCCGGCCCGCAGGTGTTCGTGTCGAGCACCTCGCTGATCTATACGGTTTTTGCAGCGGTGTTCGTAGGTGTGGTGGGCATGTGTATTCTCGGCTACTTCGCGATCAAGCCGTTGTGCAAGGTGCTGGATGCACCGGAAGCGCTGGTGTCTGCGTTCGTCGTGGTCTTCTGCTTCATTGGCGCGTTCGCTGCACGCAGCAATTTGTCCGATCTGTATGTGATTGCGGTCTTCGGGCTGGTCGGTTTCCTCTTCGAGCACTTCAGGTTTCCACTCGCACCCATGGTGCTTGGCACGATCCTCGGTCCGTTGACCGAAAGCGCCTTCATGACGACGATGGTGAGCTTTAACAACGACTGGACAGTGTTCTTCACGCGGCCGATCAGCGGCACGATCCTGGTGGTCGCGATCATCGGGCTCGCGTTTCCGGTCGTGCGCACGATCTGGGAACGCCGGCGCGGGCAGCGCGAGCCTCGAATAGCAGTGCCTCGATGAACGACCTCGGTGATCGCAACGTGGCTTCAGCGGCGGACGATGTTGCCGCGCTGGTCGTGCGCGCGCGCACTGCGCAAGCGATCGCCAACGAATACGACCAGGCTCGCGCAGACGAGCTCGTCGCTGCCGCCGGCTGGGCGATCATCGAACCGGCACGCAACCGTGAGCTCGCCGAGCTCGCCGTTTCCGACACCGGTATCGGAAATGTCGACGATAAGATCAGAAAAAACTATCGCAAGACTTTTGGTCTGCTGCGCGACCTGAAGGGTGCGTGTTCGGTCGGCGTGATCGCAGAATTTCCGGAGCGCGGAATCATCGAGATTGCACGACCGGTAGGCGTGGTCGCCGCCATCACACCATCGACCAACCCGGCGGCGACACCCGCCAACAAGATCATCAATGCGCTTAAAGGTCGCAACGCCATCATCATCGCTCCCTCGCCTAAGGGCTGGACTACGTGCGCACGGTTGATCGCATTCATTCATCAGCAGTTCGATCGCATCGACGCGCCGCGCGATCTGGTGCAGATGCTGCCGTCACCGGTCACCAAGGAACTGACGTTCGAGTTGATGCGCCGCTGCGATCTTGTGGTGGCTACCGGCTCGCAGGCCAACGTGCGGGCGGCCTATGCGAGCGGCACGCCAGCATTCGGTGTCGGCGCCGGCAACGTTGCCGCGATCGTCGACGAGACAGCGGACCTCGCGGTCGCGACCGAGATGATTATTCGCTCGAAGACGTTCGATAATGCAACCAGCTGCTCGTCGGAAAACAGTGTGGTGTTGCTCGATTCCATCTACGACGCAGCACTTGATGCGTTGAGGTCGCAAGGCGCGGTATTGGTGCCGCGTGACGCCAAGGCCGCGCTGCAGCGAACGATGTGGGCCGATGGCAAGCTCTCGCCGGATGTGATCGGCCAGTCGGCCGCCACGATCGCCGGACGCGCCGGACTCGCGGCGATTGCTGCGGACAGGCCACGTGCGCTCTTGGTTGAGGAGAACGGCGTCGGGCCACAGCATCCGTTTTCGGGTGAGAAGCTAAGCCCGGTGCTGACGGTGTATCGCGCTCGCGATTTCGATGACGCGATGCAGATAGTTGACCGCATCTACGCGTTTATCGGCGCCGGGCATTCGGTTGGACTGCACACGACACGGCGCGATCGCGCCCTCGTGCTGGGCCAGCGGCTGCCTGTGTCGCGGGTCATCGTCAACCAGGTGCATTGCGTTGCCACCGGTGGCAGTTTCGACAATGGGTTGCCGTTTTCGCTTTCGATGGGCTGCGGAACGTGGGGACGCAACAACTTTTCCGACAACATGAACTACCGGCACTACCTGAACATCACGCGCGTATCGACCACGATTGCCGAGCGTGTGCCGTCGGAAGGCGAGATTTTCGGCGATTACTTTGCCCGTCATGGCCGCGCCTGAGTTGCGCACGATCCGCCAGCTGATTGACGCGCGTGCGGTCACAGATCCGAGCGCGACGTATTTCGTCGCGCCGCACACGGAAGGTTCACTGACGTTCAGCGAGCTTCGCGATTCGTGCGTTCGCGTGAGCGCGATGCTTGCGGCACGCGGCCTGCAGCCGGGGGATCATGTGTCTTTGGTGCTGGGCAACGGCATTCAGACGATTCGCCTGCTGCTCGGGGCGATGTATGGCGGCTATTGCGTGCATCCGGTCAACTTGCTGTCGCAGCCGGAGCAGATGCGTTACGTGATTGACCACGCGGATGCGCGCGTCGTATTCGCCGCGCCTGAATGGATCGAGCGCCTGCGTGATCTGACGGCCACTATCGCGCGGCGCATCGAAATAGTGGCGGTCGAGCCGGATGGCAGCGCTTTGCCCGGCGAAAACGCGCGGTCGCCAGCGTGCGAACCGCCGATCGACCCAACACCTGACGCGCTAGCACTGCTGATGTACACCTCAGGCACTACCGGCAAGCCGAAGGGCGTGATGCTGACGCAGGCAAATCTGGCCGCAAATGCGCTTGCGATAAGCCGAGAGCATTGCTTGGGCAGCAGCGATCGGGTAGCCGCCGTGCTGCCGCTTTATCACATCAATGCGTTTGCCGTGACGATGCTCGCGCCGCTCGCGCACGGCGGCAGTCTCGTGATGCCGCCGAAATTCTCTGTGGCTGGGTTCTGGCAGATGGCAATCGAACAGGGCTGCACCTGGCTTAATGTCGTGCCGACGATCGTGTCGTATCTACTGGAAGGCGAAGTGCCCGCGCGCGCTCGGTTGTCGCGCATTCGGTTTTGCCGTTCGGCGTCCGCTTCATTGCCTCCTGAACACCATCGCGCTTTTGAAGCGAAGTTCGGTATCGGCATCATCGAAACGCTGGGGCTGACCGAAACTGTGGCGCCTGCGTTTTCGAATCCGATCGAACCGCAATTGCGCAAGATCGGCTCCGTGGGGCGTGCGTCGGGCTGTGACGCACGTGTTGTAGACGCGACCGGTGCCGAGCTTGCCGACGGCACAGTCGGCGAGCTCGTGATTAGAGGGCCGCAGGTGATGCCTGGCTACTACAAAAACCCTGACGCCACTGCTGCAGCATTTTTTCCCGACCACTGGCTGCGCACCGGGGATCTCGGCTACCGCGATCCTGATGGTTTTTTCTTTGTCACCGGCCGCATCAAGGAATTGATCATCAAGGGTGGCGAAAATATTGCGCCGCGCGAGATCGACGAAGCATTGCTACGTCACCCGGCGGTTCTCGATGCAGCGGTGGTGGGAATTCCGGATCGTCACTATGGTCAGGACATCATGGCGTGCGTCGTTGTGCGCAACGGCCATCGGTGCTCTGAGCAAGAGTTGCGCGATTTCTGTAACCGCGAAGTGGGGCGCTACAAGACACCCAAGGTGATTCGGTTTGTCGACGAATTGCCGCGCGGCCCTTCGGGAAAAGTGCAGCGATTGAAGCTCGCTGATTTGGCGCCAGACTCTGCCGCCGCGTGATTCGGCTGCCGCTCATCAACAAGCTTCCGATCGGACGGTGGCTTCCTGAATTGAGGAAGCCCGGTACGGTGCGCGCTGATGCGCTCGCTGGTCTGACGGGTGCGATCGTTGTGCTACCGCAGGGCGTAGCGTTTGCCACGCTGGCCGGTATGCCGCCCGAGTACGGGCTGTATGGCGCGATGGTGCCCTGTGTCATGGCAGCTCTGTTCGGGTCGAGTCGGCTGATGGTGACTGGGCCGGCCACTGCGATTTCGCTGACAACATTGGCGCTGATCGCACCCCTCGCAACTCCCGGTTCACCGCAGTTCATATCGCTGGTACTGACGCTGACTTTTCTGGTGGGTGCTTTGCAGCTGGCACTTGGGTTCGCGCGGGCCGGCCGTCTGATTGATTACGTGCCGCATTCGGTGATCGTCGGGTTTACCGCTGGCGCGGCGATCCTGATTATCAATAGCCAGATCGGCGCGTTTCTCGGAATCGACTTGCCGCGAGGTGCGAGCGTCATCGACACCGCTCGCGCAGCAGTGGCGAACTGGCGCAACGTCAGCCCTGCCGCACCGCTGGTAGGCGCATTAACCATCGGCGTAGTACTCGCGTGGCAACCGCTGAACCGGTGGGTTCCTGCGATGCTTGCCGGTGTTCTAGCGGGCTCGGCCGCAGCATGGCTGTTGGTAAAGACGGTGCCAAACTGGCCGGCGCTGCTGACGGTAGAGGCACTTCCGGGAGCGCTGCCGCCTCTGTCGGCGCCCGATTTGTCGCTCGACACGATCCGCCTGCTATTCGGCGCAACCATGGTAATGACACTGCTCGCGCTCACCGAAGCCGTCGCGATTGCGCGCGCGCTGGCCATTCGGGCCGGCGAAAGGCTGGATGGCAATCAGGAGTTCATCGGTCAGGGGCTTGCGAACATTGCAGGCTCGTTTTTCTCGGCGTACCCGGCCAGCGGTTCGTTCAATCGCTCGGGCGTCAATGTTGCTGCCGGCGCGCGAACGCCGTTTGCTGCGATCGCTGCGGCGATTTTTCTGATCGCGATCCTGTTCTTTGTAGCGCCGCTGGTGCGTTATCTGCCATTCGCAGTGATCGCATCGTTGCTGTTTCTCGTTGCCTGGGGGCTAATTGATCGCGGCGAGATTTCTCGCATCTGGCGCGAAGAGTCCCCTCAGCGATGGCCGCTACTGGTCACATTTTTCGCGACGATCACGGTGTCGCTGGAGTGGGCCATTCTGCTCGGGATCACAGTGGCGTTCGTGGCGCAGCGCTTCAGCCGACGGACGTAGATCGCCCTGTTTCCCTTCAGCGTGTCAGATAACCGCCGTCCACGACGATCGTTTCGCCGGTGACGTATGCAAGTACGTCGGATGACAACAACGCAGCGACGTGGGCGATGTCGTCGGTCGACGCGAAGCGGCCAAGGGGAATAGCAGCAAGCACGGCTTTCCGGCGCTCTGGCGTCAATAGCGAGCCCGTCATGCTGGTTTCCACCACGCCGGGCGCGATCGCGTTGACATTGATGCCGAACGGCGCCAGTTCGCGCCCAAGACCTTTTGTCAACGCGACAACGCCGGCCTTGGTCGTGCCGTAAAGCACATTGCCGAATGAGCCGCCGCCTTTCATTGCCGAAACAGAAGCGATGTTGACGATCTTGCCGTAGCGCTGCTTGACCATCGATGCAAGCACGGCTTTGCAGCAGTAATAAACGCCGGACAGGTTTACGCGACAAACCTGATCCCAGTCTTCAATCGACGCCTCGAGTATCGAGCCGGTTTTCAGGACGCCGGCGTTGTTGACGGCGATGTCGATGCGGCCGCGTTCGCGCACGATCTGTTCGGCTGCAGCAGCGACTTGGGCGGCATTTCCGACATCCAGCGTCAACGGATAGCCGTAGTCACCGAGTTCGGTTGCGACCTGGTCGGCGGCGTCGCCGTTGCTGTCAGCCACGTACACACTGCAACCGTGACTGACAAGGGTGCGGGCGATCGCTGCGCCGATTCCCCCTCCGGCTCCCGTGACCAATGCAATCCTGCCGCCGAGCTTTAGATCCATCAGTCAATGGACAGCAGCAAGCCCGAGGATCTGACGAGCCTCTGCAGCGCTAGCAGGTCGCCGGTTGTAACGTGCGCATGCATCGGCGATCTTGCGCACGAGTTCCGCGTTGCTTGCCGCAAGCCGGTCAGGCTCGATGCGTAGATTGTCTTCAAGCCCGGTTCGGCAGTGACCGCCTGCCTCCAGACACCATTGATTGACTTCCCATTGATGACGGCCGACTCCGGCGGCTACCCATGTCGCGTCGGGCAACACGACAGCAAGCTCGGAGCGAAGAAAATCGAAGATCGAGCGACGAGCCGGCATCGCGTTGGGTACGCCCAGCACGAACTGTACGTGCGGTCGCTCCTTGACGAGCCCCTTTTTCACCAGGTTTGCAGCGTTGTACAACATCGCAAGGTCGAATACCTCGATCTCAGGCTTGACACCGTTGTCAAGCATCGTGCGCGCGAGACCTTCCACGAACTCCGGCGCGTTCTCGTAAATACCGTTGGGAAAATTGACCGAGCCTGTCGCCAGTGACGCCATGTCGGGCTTCAGGTACAGCATCGCGCCGCGCTTCTGCTGTTCTCGGCCGCGCCCACCGGTGGAGAACTGCACGATCATTCCGGGGCAGTGCTTGCGCACGCCTTCCTGCACGCGGGCGTAAAGCTCGGGGTCCGAACCGGGCGACTCATCGGGGTTGCGCACGTGAATGTGTACGAGCGCCGCGCCCGCCTCGAAGGCTTCGTGCGTCGACTCGACCTGCTGCTCGGGCGTAACAGGCACTGCCGGGTTGTCTTTCTTGCGCGGCACAGCGCCGGTGATCGCGACTGTGATGATGACGGGATTGGTTGTGCTGCTACTCATGTTTCATTATTGCCCCAATTTCTTGCGCCGTGCAATGATGTGAAGGCTCCTGCGGAGAAGATACGACTTGGATCACAAGACCCTCACATACGATGATTTGTTGCGCATCGTCGAGCTGATCAAGTCCACGGAACACTTCTCTGAGTTCCGCTTGAAGGTCGGCGACATAGAGCTCGAACTGCGCCACCGTAAGTCCGGTGCGCCCACGGCCGCTTCGCCCACCCTCAAGGCGGCCGCTGCAAAATCCGCGGTGGCCGGCGGTGCAGAGCAGGCGCCGCCAGTCGCTCCGGCGCAATGGTCAGAAGGCGCGGTGGTCATCCGCGCACCGATGGTGGGAACGTTTTATCGCGCACCGCAACCCGGCGCACCTCCATTCGTTGAAATGGGGCAAGCGGTGAAGCAGCACTCCGTTGTGGGCATCATCGAAGTGATGAAGTTAATGAATTCGATCACCGCTGACGTGAATGGAATTGTCGAGCAGATTTTGGTGGACGACGCTGCGCTGGTCGAGGCTGGACAGCCAGTCATTGTGATAAGGCCAAATCTGACGACAGGAGCCGATGACCGAAATGAATAGTTCATCCGGCACCAAACGCTTCGACTTCATAGATGTCACTTTGCGTGATGCGCATCAGTGTCTATGGTCCACCCGCATGACCACCGCGATGATGACGCCGATCCTCGGTGCGATCGACCGCGCAGGCTATGCCTACATCAACATCCTCGGCGGCGCGGTGTTCGACGTGTGCGTGCGATATTTGCAGGAAAATCCGTGGGAGCGTATCGGGCTGCTGAGCGAACACCTTGCTACACCGTGCGACGCGCTGACGCGCGCGCAAAGCCTATATACGTTCGAGCTGTTTCCTGACGACATCGTTACGCTGAACTCGCACGCGCTGGCTCGGCGCGGCATCGAGGTGTTGACCGTCTACGACGCGCTGAACGACAACCGCAACATCGAATCATCGGTTCGGTCGGGGCACGAGGCGGGGATGAAGGTCAACGCGATGATGACCTACACGGTTTCGCCGGTGCATGACGATGCGTACTACCTCGAACGTACGCGCGAGCTGGTCTCACTTGCTGCCGACTTCATTTCGATCAAGGATCCCACCGGGCTGCTGACGCCTGAGCGAGGGCGCACGCTTTTCCCGGCCGTCGTGCAGGCTGCAGGAAGCATCCCTGTACAACTGCATTCGCATTGCCAATCGGGTTTGGCGCCCGAGGTCTACGAGGTTGCGATCAATAGCGGGTTCCGTTTCGGCTATACCGCTGCCGAGCCATTGGCGAACGGCCCATCGCTGCCGGCGACCGAAGACATCGTTGCGCGCGCGCGTCGGCTCGGGTTCGCGACGTCGATGAACGACGAAGCACTGGCGGAGGTGGCGAGCTACTTCCGCTGGGTGAGCGAGCGAGAGGGCAAGCCGCGCGGACAGATCGCCACTTACAGCGCCGATCTGTACGAACATCAGATTCCGGGCGGGATGATCTCCAATCTCCGTTCCCAACTCGACACGATGAAACTCGGGCACCGGCTGCCCGAAATCCTCGAGGAAGCGGCGCGCGTGCGACACGACCTCGGGTACCCGATCGTCGTCAGCCCGTTCGCGCAGTACATCGTCACGCAGGCCACGCTCAACGTCGTGCAGGGCGAGCGCTACAAAACAATTCCCGACGAGATACGAAAGTACGCAAGGGGTTACTACGGACGCCTGGCGGCGCAGCCGTCGGCCGAGTTTCTCGAGCGGGCGAACATTGATCCGTCCGAGTACGTGACCGAGGCACCTGCGGCTCATCTGGAGCCTGCGATTCCGCGTCTGCGTGGGGAGCTCGGCTCAGCTGCGAGTGACGAAGACCTGCTGCTCGCTGCGTTCTACGATCGCAAGCTGATCGAGCCGTTGCGCAATCCCGCTCCCGAATGCCGTTTTGGCACGACACCGCTAACGGAGCTGGTCGGCTATCTCTCCAATCGTTCGGACATCGAGTACGCGCGGGTCCGATTCGCGGGCACTGACATGACGATCGCGGCTTAGTGCAATCGATTTTCTTTTATCGACCTGGATCAGCGTGGACTCGCTCACGCTGATCTTGGCCGCGGCAATCGCCTGCGTCGCCGGCGTCGTGCGTGGTATCACGGGCTTTGGCGGTGCGATGGTAATGGCGCCGCCGCTCGCCTTGCTGCTTGGCCCGCAGCTTGCGGTACCCGTCATTCTGGTGCTCGAGTCCGTCGCTGCAGCACCGATGCTGGTGCAAACAAGGCATCGCGTGCAGTGGAAAGTCATCGGCACGATTATCCTGGCCGCCTGCGTCACCGTACCTCTCGGCGTTTTCGTGCTGGTCGCGGCGGATCCGACAATCATCCGTCGCGCAATTGCAGTCACAGTGATCGTGTTTGCCTTCATCTTGTTTCGCGGCTGGCGTTATGCCGGGCGTCCGCGACTTGCGGCGTCGGTGGGTCTGGGTGCGGTTAGCGGTGCGATGCTAGGCGCCACCAGCATCAGTGGGCCGCCGGTGATTCTCTATCTGCTTGCGGGTCCCGACCCGATTGAAACGACGCGTGCGAACCTGACGTTGTACGTAGCGGCGAGCTCGCTGATCGGTGTTTTAATGCTGTGGCATCAAGGCGTGTTCGATGCGCGCGCCGGCTGGATGTCGGTGTTGCTTTCGCCCGCCTACTACGTCGGGCTTCTGGTCGGCTTGCGCTTGTTTCCGCGCTTCAGCGACACTCGCTTTCGTCAGTTCACGCTGCTGCTGCTGATCGCTGTATCGACCGTGATTTTGATCGTGTGACTGTTGCCGCCGCTCATAGTAAGGTGACGCTCAGCCAGGCGACATCACCGGCGTGTCCAGAAGATGAAGGAGAAAACAATGGAGGCTGATCACTATCCAATCGCCCAGCTGGCGGCTGACGTAAAGCGAGTGTGTGCGCAGTTTGAAGACGAACGGCAGATTCTCAGCAACGTTCGCGGGTTGGCGCGTCGCGCCGCCTTGTCCAAGGCAAGCTGGCTCGAGCCTCGTATGTACAGCGCCGATCCGGAGCAGGGTTTTGGTGTCCACTTGCTGCACGAGGAACCCGATCACACGGTGGCTGTCTTGGCCTTGAGCTGGCTACCGAACCGCGGCGCACCGCCTCACGATCATGGCACTTGGGCAGTCGTTGCGGGAGTCGATGGTCCGGAGAAGAACGAGTTTTTCGAACGGGCGGACGATCGAACACGCGCCGGCTATGCCGACCTCAAGAAAGTCGGCGAGAAAGTATGCAGCGCAGGCGACGTCCTCGCCCTGCCGCGCGGCGTGATCCACAGCGTCTGGAACGAGACGGCTGGAGTCACGCTTTCCCTCCACATCTATGGCAAACACATCAATCACACCGGGCGCTCGCAATTCGATCTGGAAAAGCGAACGGAAACGCCGTTCATCGTGAAGATGCAGAGCTGACCAGCCGTTCAGTGCGCTCGTCGCATTGGTGACTTCCCTTGTGCTTGCCGAAGATCTACCCAATTGGCATGCCATCGACACGCCTTACCTTGACGCTTCAGAACAGCGCGACTACTGTGCATTACAAACGCGTGCAGTCGTCACTGACCGCAAGCGCTTCTTTTCCGCCGTTGGCGGCGATCTCAAAAAAGGCGTGCCGACAATGAATCGGCTGCCAACAACAGGGAGAAACCTGAATGGCAAGAAACAGATGGAGTTTCGTCAACGCAGCCGTTTTGTCGATGGCTGTGGCTTTCGCACCCGCCGTGTCGCTGGCCCAATCCAAGCCCGTGAAGATCCGCATTCAGTCGGTGATCCCGACCTCAGCCGACGAAGTCACGATGCTGAGAGAGTTCACCGCGGATGTTGCGGCACTTACCGGTAACACGGTTACGTTTGAGATATTGCCTGCTGGCGCGGTGGTGGCTGTCAATGACACGCTCGATGCGGTTGACAAGGGATTGATCGAAGCCGGTTTCGCGTGGACGCACTACTGGTCGGGCAAGCATCCTGCAGCGGCGTTATTTGGTTCTCCGGCCGCCGGCTCCGGGGTGGGAATGGACAACTTTGCGTGGGTCTCGTGGTTTCTGTACGGCGGCGGTCAGCAACTGTATGACCAGCTGTGGACGGAGATGAAGGTCAACGTCAAGGGTTTCATCCTTCAGCCCGTCGGTCCGGAGGCGCTCGGCTGGTTCAAGAACCCGATCAACAGCATGGCTGACTTTCGCAAGCTGCGCTTCCGCACGCCGCCCGGCATTCCGGGCCAGATCTACAACGATATTGGTGTCGCTTCGGTGGCGATGGGCGGTGGCGACATTCTGCCGGGCCTTGAAAAGGGCGTGATCGACGCGGCTGAATGGTGCTGCCCGAAACCCGACATGACGTTCGGGTTTCAGAAAGTGCTCAAGCACTACTACCTCGAAGGCTTGCACCAGGTTGTGGTGAACGCCGATCTTTACATCAACGGCGATGTGTGGCGCAAGCTCACACCGCTGCAGCAGAAGGCGATCGAGGTTTCCGCCAACGCTTCGCTGATGAAAACGGTGGCTTACCGGATCCACGAAAACGGCATCGCGTTGAAGGAGCTCACCGAGAAGCACGGCGTGATCCTGCACGACACGCCCCCCGAGTACTTCAAAGAGTACGGCGCGGCGGCGCTGAAGAACTTCGAGAAGAACGCAGCGGCGAATCCGTTCTTCAAAAAGGTCTGGGACAGCCAGAGAAACTGGGCCGACACTGCCATTCCATTCTGGGCGCGCGCGCAGAAGGCCAACGCGGCAATGGGCGGCGCCTACGCCGCCGAGCTTGCCAAGAAGAAGCCGGCAGCAGCTCCAGCGGCGGCACCAGCCGCACCGGCGAAGAAGTAACGATTGGCGATCATGGGCCGCGAGGTCGCACTCGCGGTCCATTTTTATTGCCTGGAGCAACGTCAGGCGCTTCAAGCGACTAGAGGACGATGCAGCAAGAACACAATCTCACCGACGAGATGATCGCCGGCCGGCGGCCGGACTCGCACGACCACCTGCCCGAGGACATGCCGCGCTGGATGTCGCACACGATCGTCGCGATCGACACATTGAGCCTGTGGGTCGGACGCGCGGTGAGCTGGCTTACGCTGCCGCTGATGTTCGCGATGGCGTACGAGGTCTTCGCGCGCTACCTTTTTGTTGCCCCGACCGTATGGGCGTACGACATCAGCCGCATGATCTACGGCGCGATGTTCGTGCTCGGTGCGGCATACGCGCTCTCCAAGGGCGTACACATCCGCTCTGATTTTCTCTATCGAAAGTGGTCGGTTCAAACGCAGGGCCGCATCGACACGGCGCTGTATGTGTTCTGCTACTTCCCGGCGATGCTCATATTCATGTGGGTCGCCTCGCAGTGGGCCTGGACTTCGGTGGTGCGTGGTGAGCGCGGCACCGACACTGCGTTCATGCCGCTGCTCGGGCCGGTCAAGAGTGCGTTGCCGATCGGCATCGCGTTCCTGATACTGCAGGGTATATCCGAGCTGTTGAAGAGTTGGCATGCCGCTCGCAAGGGGCAGTGGCCGAATATGAGCCCGGAAATGATCGGCTTCTTCATGATCGCGGCGATGCTCGCCGGTATTTTCGTCGGATTCCCTATCTCGTTCACGCTGATCTTCCTCGGGATCGCATTCGGCTACTGGGGATTCGGCGAGCTCGTCTTCTATCTGATGACGTTGCAGTTCAACGCAACGATGATGGAGCAGACGCTTGCAGCAGTGCCGCTGTTCGTCTTCATGGGAATCATGATGGAGCAGGCGAACCTGATGGAACGTCTGTTCGACGCGGTGCAGAAGATGCTCTCGCGTGTGCGCGGGTCACTGTATCTGGCGGTGATGTTCGTCGCGACGATCTTCGCCGCCGCCACCGGCATCGTCGGAGCGTCGGTGACAATTCTGGGCATCATGGCCGGCAAGTCGATGATTCGCTCAGGCTACGACGTGAAGCTGTCGTCGGGATTGATCGCCGCGGGCGGCACGCTCGGCATCCTGATTCCGCCGTCGATCATGCTGGTGGTGATGGGCCCGGTGCTCGAGGTGCCCGTAACCACACTCTTCGCAGCGGCGATCGTGCCCGGACTGCTGCTCGCGTTGATGTTCACCGGCTACGCAATGATCCGTTGCCTGATTAATCCTGCGCTCGGGCCTGCACTGCCAAAGGAACTGCAGCCAACGACCATGCGCGAAGTCTGGATGCAGTTCCTGCAGGGGTTGGTGCCACCTGCTGCGTTGGTATTGGCAGCGCTTGGCAGCATCGTGTTCGGGCTCGCGACACCCGACTGAAGGCGCGGCGTGCGGCGCACTCGGAGCATTGCTGCTGACGGCTGCCTACCGGCGGCTCACCTGGCGAAACCTGAAGGATGCGCTGGTCAAGACACTCGAGATCACGGTACTGATCCTGTTTCTGGTGGCGGCATCGAACTTTTTCGGCGCAGTGTTCGCGCGGTTGGGCACGCCGACGATGATCACCGAGGTGCTGCTCGGGATGGATCTGAATCCGTACGTGATGCTCTTCATCATCATGGGGCTTATTTTTCTGTTGGGATGGCCGCTCGAATGGGTGCCGATCGTGCTGATCGTGGTGCCGTTCCTGTTGCCACTCGTGCGCGACGCCGGCTTTGACCTCGCCTGGTTCGGCATCCTGGTCGCCGTTAACCTGCAGACCGCATGGTTGTCGCCGCCGGTGGCAATGTCGGCGTATTTCTTAAAGGGCGTCGTGCCGGAGTGGGAACTCGGAGACATCTACAAGGGCATGCTGCAGTTCATGGGGTTGCAGCTTTTCGTACTGCTGCTGATCATTGCGTTTCCGCAAATCGCGCTGTGGATGCCAGAGTACCTATATGGGAAGTGAAGCTATGGCGATCGAGTACCTGAAAAAGGCGGCCAAGACACCGGCGACCGAGTCGGATGCGGCGCGCAAGGTCGTCGATGAAATGCTGGCGACGATTGGGCGCGATGGCGAGGCTGCCGTTCGCGCTTACGCGAAGAAACTCGACAACTGGAGCGGCGACATTGTCGTAAGCGGCGAGGAAATCGAACGCCGAACACATGACATCGATCCGAGTATCAAGCGCGATATTGAGTTTGCGACAGCGCAGGTGCGCAGCTTCGCGCTGGCGCAACGTGAGTCAATGCATGAGTTTTCCGTCGAAGTACATCCGGGCCTCGTTGCAGGACAGCGCCTGATTCCGGTCAACGTGGCCGGCTGTTACGTGCCGACCGGCCGCTATGCGCACATCGCTTCCGCATACATGACGATCGCCACAGCCAAGGCGGCCGGTGTCCCGACGGTGATTGCATGTTCTACGCCGTACAAAGGTGAAGGCATTCATCCGCACGTGCTGTATGCAATGAAGGTCGCGGGCGCGGATGTCGTAATGACGCTGGGTGGCGTGCAGGCGATCGCGACGCTCGCTCGAGGACTATTCACTGGAAAACCGGCCGACATCATCGTCGGCCCGGGCAACAAGTACGTTGCCGAGGCCAAGCGCGCGCTGTTCGGTGAGGTCGGCATCGACGTGTTTGCCGGACCTTCGGAGGTCGCAGTCATCGCCGACGACTCTGCAGATGCCGCCATCGTCGCAAGCGATCTCGTCGGCCAGGCGGAGCACGGGCACGAATCACCCGCATGGCTGTTCACCGATTCGCGCGCGATTGCCGAGGAAGTAATGCGACAAGTGCCGGTGCTGATCGAAGCGCTTCCCGCTGCGGCGCGAGACGCCGCCGGTTCCGCGTGGCGCGATTACGGCGAAGTCGTTTTGTGCGGCAGTCGCGAGGAAGTCGCACAAGTGTCCGATCGTTATGCATCGGAACACCTGGAGGTGCATGCGAAGGATCTGGACTGGTGGCTCGCGAAACTGACCTGTTATGGGCTCTCTGTTCTTGGGCGAGGAAACGACGGTCGCGTTTGGCGACAAGGCATCTGGTCCGAATCACGTGCTGCCGACGCGGGGCGCAGCGCGCTATTCAGGCGGGCTATCAGTCCACAAATTCATAAAGACAGTGACGTGGCAGCGCATGACGCGTGCGGCCAATCACACAATCGCTCCCGCCACAGCGCGCATCTCCCGGCTCGAAGGAATGGAAGCGCACGCACGTACCGCTGACGATCGGCTCGCCAAGTATTTTCCCGGCGAGCGCTTCGAGCTCGGCGCGCGCATCGAGTCGTGACGGCGCCCGCGCGCTTTGACCTTACCGGCGCGGTGGCCCTGGTGACAGGTGCGGGCTCCGGAATAGGACGAGAAATTGCGACTGCGTTAGCCGAGGCCGGCGCCGCGATTATCTTGGTCGGGCGCCGTACAGAACAGCTTGCGGCGGTACAACGCGAGATCGAGTCAGCCGGCGGACGCGCAGCGACTTTGAGCGCTGATCTTTCAGATCGTCAGGCACTGTCGGCCGCCGCCAGGCAGGCACCATCGTTCTTCGGTGCTCCTGACATCGTCGTGAACGCGGCGGGCATCAACATTCGCAAGCCGATTCTGGAAGTCAGTCCCGCCGACTGGGACGCGGTGCTGGCGATCAATTTAGCTGCGCCGTTCTTCCTGTCGCAGGCGTTGGCGCCCGCGATGATCTCGAAAGGGTGGGGACGCATCATCAACATCGCGTCGCTGCAGTCCGTGCGCGCATTCCCGATGGGCGCAACTTATGGCGCCTCAAAAGGGGGACTTGCACAGCTGACGCGCGCGCAGGCAGAAGCGTGGTCGCGCCACGGTGTCACCGCGAACGCGATTGCGCCGGGATTTTTCGCAACTGAGCTGACGGCACAAGTCGTCAGCGACTCCGCGCGCTGGCAGAAAATGGCCGACAGCACATTTGCCGGCCGCAATGGCGAGCTGTCCGATCTACGCGGCACAGCGGTGTTTCTCGCAAGTCGTGCGTCGGACTACGTCACGGGTCAGACGATTTTCGTCGACGGCGGATTCTCAGCCGGCTGACCCATGCAGGCTCGGCAAGAGGTGCAATACGACTACATCGTTGTCGGTGCAGGCTCGGCCGGCTGCGTGCTTGCGGCGCGCTTATCCGAAGATCCGCAAACGCGAGTGCTGTTGCTGGAAGCCGGACCTGCCGATCGATCGATCTGGATTCACCTTCCTATCGGTTACGGCAAGACAATGTGGGACAGCCGATACAACTGGTGCTTCCACACCGATCCCGAGCCGAGTATGAACGGACGCCGCATTTACTGGCCGCGCGGGAAGACGTTGGGCGGGTCGAGCGCCATCAACGGACTCATCTACATCCGTGGACAGCGCGAAGACTATGACCGGTGGCGTGCGCTAGGCAATGTCGGCTGGAGCTACGACGATGTGCTGCCGTACTTCATTCGCAACGAGTGCAACGAGCGCGGTTCCAGTCCATTTCACGGCGACAACGGACCGTTGAAGGTGTCCAACATTGCACACAGGCACGTGCTGATCGATGCATTCATCGACGGCGCAGCATCGCTCGGCATTCCCCGTAACGATGACTTCAATGGGCCGACGCAGGATGGTGCTGGTTACTTTCAGCTGACCACTCACAACGGTTGGCGCAGCAGCGCGGCGACCGCGTATCTGAAGCCCGCGCGCCGTAGACCGAACCTGCGCATCGAGACGGGCGCGCATGCGACCGAACTGCATGCTTGAGGGGCGGCGTGCGAGCGGTGTCCGCTATCGGCAAAACGGTCGCGATTTAGAAGCGCGCTGCTCACGCGAAGTGCTGCTGACGGCGGGCGCGCTGCAATCACCGCAGTTGTTGCAGCTATCCGGCATCGGTCCGGCCGGGCTGCTGACGCAATACGGGATCAATGTCGTGCATGACCTGCCCGGCGTTGGCGAGAACCTGCAGGACCATCTGCAGATTCGACTGATCTACGAATGCACGCAGCCCATTACGACCAACGACGAGCTGCGTTCGCTGTTTGGGCGCATCAAGATCGGATTGCAGTGGCTGATCGCACGGCGTGGTCCGCTCGCGATCGGCATCAATCAGGGCGGCTGCTTCATGCGTGCGCTGGCCGAGTCGGCGACACCCGACATCCAGTTTCACGTCGCCACCTTGTCGGCCGATGTCGCCGGCGGTGCGGTGCATCCGTTTTCCGGATTCACTCTGTCGATCTGCCAGCTGCGGCCGGCATCGCGTGGCCGAGTCGCGATCCGCTCGCCCGACCCGATGCAGCCGCCATCGATGCGCCCGAATTATCTGACCGAGGAGATCGATCGCCGCACAACTGTCGCCGGCATGCGGGCGGCGCGAGCAATCGCGCAGTCGGCACCGATGCGTCCCTTCGTTCGAGCGTGAAGTGCAATCCCGGTCCTAAGGCGATCGACGACGCGGCGTTGCTCGAGTTTGCACGCAACAACGGCGCGACGATTTTTCATCCGTCGTGCACCTGCAAGATGGGCAATGACCCGATGGCGGTCGTCGACGCGCGGCTGCGCGTGCACGGCATCGACGGTCTGCGGGTGGTCGACTGCTCGATCATGCCGTTGCTGGTGAGTGGTAACACGAACGCTCCGGTGATGATGATCGCCGAGAAGGCTGTCGACTTGATCCGCGCGGATGCGCGGCTGCACTGAGCTCATCGAACCAAAACCGGTGCGTACCGACATCGGCCGCACGATCGCTCCATCAAGGTGTATGGTGTTCCGCATCGGTGCGGGTGAAAGCACGGATTGTGTTGGTGCCGATGGGCGATTTACTTTAACCGGCTGTGGTCGTCAGCGCGCAAGGATTAAATTACCCTAAATGAATAGCGCTCGATCGTCGCCAACGTAACGCAGACCTAGGTTGCTTCCCGTACTCTTGTTTTTGGCCAAGGAGAACACCATGAACGCTGCACTTTATCGACTCGCAGGTATTGCCGCGCTGATAATCGTGGCAGTCGTACCCGCTCCGGCGCTGGCACAGAGCCAGAAGGTCCTCAAATTCATCCCACAGGCGGATCTGCGCATCCTCGATCCAATCAGCACCACGGCGTACATCACCCGCAATCATGGCTACATGGTGTACGACACGCTGTTTGCGATGGACGAGAAGTTTCAGGTCAAGCCGCAGATGGTCGACAAGTTCGACGTGAGCAAGGATCAGCTCACCTACACCTTCACCTTGCGCGACGGTCTCAAGTTCCACGATGGTCAGCCGGTGCGATCAGCCGACTGCATCGCGTCGATCGATCGATGGAGCAAACGTGACGCGCTCGGCCAAAAGCTCGCTGAAGCGACCGAATCGTGGTCTGCAGTCGACGATAAGACCTTCCGCCTGAAGCTGAAGAAGCCTTTCCCACTTACGCTGGAAGCGCTCGCAAAGCCATCGTCGAACGTGCCCTTCATCATGCCCGAGCGTATTGCGAAGACCGATCCTTTCAAGAACATCGACGATACGACCGGCTCCGGTCCTTTCAAATTCGTCAAAGCGGAATGGGTGCCCGGAAACAAAGTGGTCTACGTCAAGAACACCGACTATGTGCCGCGCAAGGAGCCGCCCTCCTGGGCATCGGGCGGCAAAGTCGTCAAGGTCGACCGAGTTGAGTGGATTTACATTCCCGATTCGGCCACGGCGGCGGCGGCGCTTAGCGCGGGCGAAGCCGATTGGTGGGAAAACCTGCCGGCAGACCTGATTCCGCTGCTTTCCCGAAACAAGAACATCACAGTCAAGAATATCGACCCGATGGGCTCGATGGGAATGATCCGCTTTAACTTCCTGCACCCGCCCTTCAACAACGTCAAGATGCGCCAGGCGCTGCTGTATGCGATCAACCAGGCGGATTATGTGGTCGGTATTGCAGGCGACCCGAAGAACGGGAACCCCTGCTATTCCTATTTCACTTGCGGCACGCCGCTCGCATCCGAGGTGGCGGCAGACCCGCTGAAAGGCAAGCGCGATCTGGAGAAAGCGAAGCAACTGATCAAGGAATCGGGTTACAAGGGCGAAAAAATCGTGATCATCGACGCGACCGACCAGCCGATGGTGCATGCGCAATCGCTGATAACGCTCGATTTGCTGAAGAAGCTCGGCCTCAATGCGGAAGTGCAAGCGGGAGACTGGGGTACGCTGATTACGCGACGCGCGGTGAGAGAGCCTCCGGAAAAAGGCGGCTGGAATATCTTCCATACCTGGATCGTGGGACCTGACATGGTGAATCCGGCGGTAAATTTCCCGATCCGTGGCACCGGCGACAAGGCGTGGTTCGGGTGGCCGACCGATGCCAAGCTCGAGGAGTTACGCGAAGCCTGGTTCAATTCGACCGATCAAGCCAGTTCCAAGAAGGCTGCAGACGCGGTGCAGGCGCGGGCCTTCGAATTCGTACCGTTCATTACCACCGCGCAATTCATCCTTCCAACGGCGTATCGCTCGAACATCTCAGGGGTCATCATTGCGCCGATCGCGTTCCTCTGGAATGTTGAGAAGAAGTAAGGCGCTGGCACTCAGTGGCCTGTAGGTGTTTGCGTATGTAGTACGCCGATTGTTCGCGACCATCGTCGTCATGGCGGTGGTCGCGTTCTTCGTCTTCTCACTGCTTTATCTGACGCCGGGCGATCCGGCTGCGGTGATCGCCGGCGACGCCGCTACCACCGACGACATCCGGCGCATTCGCGCCAACCTCGGCCTCGACGAGCCATTCCTGGTGCGCTTTGGCGGTTGGGTGTGGGGGCTTCTGCACGGCGATCTCGGCACGTCGATCTTCACTAACCTGCCGGTCACGCGCCTGATCGCGCAGCGAGTCGAGCCGACGGTGGCACTCACCTTGTGCACGCTGCTGGTAGCTGTAGCCGTCGCGGTACCGCTCGGAGTCATCGCAGCAGCCAGGGTCGGCACCTGGATCGATCGCAGCGTGATGGCATTTTCGGTGCTGGGGTTTTCGGTGCCGGTGTTCGTGCTGGCCTACATCCTGATCCTGACGTTTTCGATCGGGCTCGATTGGCTGCCCGTTCAAGGCTATCGAAACTTCGACGAGGGCGTCTGGGAATGGCTGCGGCACCTGATCCTTCCGAGCATCGCGCTGGGCACCGTGTACATGGCGCTGATCGCGCGCATCACGCGCGCCACGATGCTCGACGTGCTGGCGCAGGATTACGTGCGCACCGCGCAAGCGAAGGGACTTGCGCCGCACTCAGTGCTGGCGACGCATGCGCTCAGAAATGCCGCCGTTCCGATCATGACGATCGTCGGAATCGGCATTGCACTCCTGATCAGCGGCGCGATCGTCACTGAAACCGTTTTCGCCATACCCGGCATAGGCCGCCTGACGGTCGATGCGATCCTGCGGCGTGATTACCCAATCATTCAGGGTGTGATCCTGATCTTCTCCGCGACTTATGTGCTGATCAATCTCGCGGTCGATCTCTCCTACATGCTGTTCGACCCGAGGATTCGGTACTGAGATGTCTGCGCTCGCGCTTGACCCTCCGCGATCCTTGTCGCCGACCTGGCGGCGCTTGAAGGATGCACTGCGGCGTCATCCGACTGCGATCGTCGGCGCCCTGGTGCTGATGCTCATGATCCTGATCGCGATATTCGCGCCCTGGCTCGGCACCACCGACCCGCAGGCGGTTGCCCCGATCAGGCGGTTGAAGCCGCCGTCGGCCGAATTCTGGTTCGGCAGCGACATGCTCGGGCGCGATGTCTACAGTCGCGTTCTCTACGGCGCCCGCGTGTCGTTGCTGGTCGGACTCGCAGTCGCATTTTTCAGCACGCTCGTAGGGCTCGCAATCGGCCTGGTGACCGGGTACATCCGCTGGATCGATGCGATCGTGATGCGGATCATGGACGGGCTGATGTCGATACCGTCGGTGCTGCTCGCAATCGCGCTGATGGCGTTGACCACGGCGAGCATCCAAAACGTCGTACTCGCGATCACGCTGGCGGAAGTGCCGCGAGTCGTGCGGCTCGTGCGCAGTCTGGTTTTGAGTTTGCGCGAGCAGCCTTACGTTGAGGCGGCGATTGCGGCCGGCACGACCTTGCCGCGAATACTCGTGCGCCATATTCTGCCGAACACAGTCGCGCCGCTCCTGGTACAGGCAACCTATGTCTGTGCTTCGGCGATGATCACCGAGGCGATCCTGTCGTTCATCGGAGCCGGCACACCGCCGAACATCCCAAGCTGGGGCAACATCATGGCGGAGGCGAGAAGTCTGTTTCAGATCGCCGGCTACCTGATCCTGTTTCCGGGGATCTTCCTTTCGTTGACCGTGCTCGCCGTGAATCTGCTGGGTGATGGCATGCGCGATGCGCTTGACCCACGGCTGGCGCGGCGCTTATGAGTGCGATGGCAACTCCGCTGCTCGAAGTCGTAGATCTCAAAACCTACTTCTTCACGCGCGACGGCGTGGTGCGCGCGGTCGATGGCGTGTCGTTCTCGGTGTACACGGGCGAGACGCTGGCTATCGTCGGCGAGTCCGGCTGTGGCAAAAGCGTCACTTCGCTTTCAATTTTGCGGTTGATCGCATCCCCGCCTGGCCGCATCGTGTCCGGCAAGGTCCGCTTCGAAGGACGCGACCTGCTGGACTTGTCGGAACGCGAGATGCGTGCGGTACGCGGCAACGAGATCTCAATGATCTTCCAGGAGCCGATGACCTCGCTCAATCCAGTGCTGACGATCGGCCGCCAAATCGCCGAATCCCTCGAACTGCACCGCGGACTCTCAACTCACGCAGCGACGCAGCGCGCGATCGCGATGCTTCGGCTCGTCAACATGCCGGAGCCCGAGCGGCGCGTTACCCAGTACCCGCACCAGTTGTCGGGCGGCATGCGCCAGCGCGTGATGATTGCGATGGCGCTAGCGTGCGACCCGCGTCTGTTGATTGCCGATGAGCCGACGACCGCGCTCGACGTGACGATCCAGGCGCAGATACTCGACCTAATGCGCGCGCTCAAGGACAAAACCGGCGCTGCGATTGTGCTGATAACTCACGATCTCGGGGTCGTCGCCGAGATGGCGCAAAGAGTCGTCGTCATGTACGCCGGTCGCAAGGTGGAGGAAGCGCCGGTTGCACAGCTATTCGATCAACCCCGGCATCCCTATACGCAGGGACTTTTGAACTCGATCCCGCGGTTGAAACAGAAAGGCATCGGGGCAAGCGTACGACTCGCCGAAATTCCCGGTGTGGTGCCATCGCTGCTGCAGGAACCGACAGGTTGCATCTTCGAGCCGCGCTGCGCGTATGCGACCGAGCGCTGTCGCGCCGAATATCCGCCGTTCGAAGCAAAAACCGCCGGCCACTTTGCGGCTTGCTGGGAATCGGATCGTGTTGCAGGAACCGTCAGATGAACTCGCACTTCGACGTGCTGTTGCAAGTGTCGAATCTCACCAAGCATTTCCCGGTCCGCAAAGGCGTTTTTTCGCGGGTAAGCGGCCAGGTGCATGCGGTCGACGACGTCAGCTTCTCGATTGCCGAAGGCGAAACGCTCGGGCTCGTCGGCGAATCCGGTTGCGGCAAGTCGACTACTGGCAAGACAATTTTGCGGCTCATCGAGCCGACAGCAGGTACAGTGCTTTGGCGCGGGCAGCGCATAGATCGCTTGCGCGGGCGCCCAATGCGCGCGCTGCGGCGCGAGCTGCAGGCGGTGTTTCAGGATCCGTATTCATCGCTCAATCCGCGCATGCGAGCTGCCGACATCGTCGCTGAGCCCATCCGCAACTTCGAAACCCAATCGGCAGGGCAGATCCGCGATCGAGTGGCCTCGTTGTTCGAACAGGTGGGGCTGCGTACGGATCAGATGGTGAAGTATCCGTACGAGTTCTCGGGCGGGCAGCGGCAACGTTTGGGTATCGCGCGGGCACTCGCCCCTGGGCCGAAACTGATCGTCTGCGATGAACCGGTGTCCGCGCTAGATGTGTCGGTGCAGGCACAAGTCATCAATCTGCTGATGGACTTGCAGAAAGAGCTGGGGATCTCGTACCTGTTCGTTGCGCACGATCTCGCGGTGGTCGAACACATCAGCCATCGAGTGGCCGTCATGTATCTCGGCAAGATTGTTGAGCTCACTGACCGACGCTCACTTTTTGACTATCCGCAACATCCGTACACCGAGGCGTTGCTCGCGGCGGTGCCTGTGCCCGACCCAAAAATTCAAAGAAACCGCGTGATTCTTGCAGGCGATGTACCGAGCCCTATTAATCCACCTTCAGGCTGCCGCTTTCATACGCGTTGCCCGTACGCCTTCGAGCGTTGCCGCATCGAAGAGCCGCTGATGAAACAAGTTCGGCCTGCACACTGGGCCGCATGTCATTTACGCGAAGCCGCGGCCATCTAATGAGTCAATACACGCTCATAGAGGCAGGGCACGGCCGCGCCTTCCGCCTCGCAACAGGCGAGCGCGTCAGGATTGGTTTGCCGGAAGGATCGCAGGTGGCAGACATGTTCGCATTCGCGCTGCCCGACCTCGAAGAAGTTTTATCCACAGAGCACACGCGCTCCTGCACGCAGCGCCTCGCGCCGGTCGTGGGAGAGGCTTTTTATTCGAGCCGCCGCAGGCCAATGCTCGCCTTTGAGGAAGACCGTTCACCTGGAACACACGATCTCCTACTCTCGGCTTGCGATCAGATGCGCTACACGCTGCTAGGACATGCGGGCCCACACCGTAACTGTGTGGCGAATATGATTGAGGCGCTGGCAGCGCTTGGATTGAAGGCGTCGCAAATTCCAAGTCCGGTCAATATCTTCGAGAAAGTCGCGATAGGGATCGACGGCAGTCTTGTCATCGAACCGCCGCTCGCCGCGCGCGGCGATTTCGTAGTGATACGCGCCCTTATGGACCTTGTCCTCGTTATCTCTGCGTGCCCGATGGATATCGTGCCAACAAATGGTCCCGACTTGCGGCCGAAAGCGATTTTCGTGGAGCGACTCGACGCGGTGGCGTAAAGTCGCGCATGCGGAATTCTTACTGTACTGGTAGGAGCCGCTTCGCCAAGTGGGAGGCTAAATGTCAGCATGTTTTGTTTCGTTATCGACGACGCGCCGTGTTGCGCTCGGCATCGGCCTGTTTGCGCTCAGTCTCATTCCCCTCACTGTTAACGCGGCGTCGCTGAAGGAAATTCAGGCGCGCGGCTACATGACGGTCGCGACGGAGGATGACTACGCTCCGTTCGAGTTCATCGAGGCCGGCAAGCCAAAAGGCTTTCATCATGACGTCATCGCCGAGCTGAAGAAGTACGCGAAATTCGAGATAAGGCAGGAGATCTTGCCCTGGACCGGCCTGTTGGCCGCGGTTTCGACCGGCAAGTACGACACTGCGATCACGGGCGCCATCGTCAGTGAAGAGCGTCTGAACGTCTTCAATTTCGTCGCTCCGGTTGCTGGCGCCACGCACTATTACATCAAACGCGCCAATGACGATCGCATCAAGAGCGTGAAGGATTTAAACGGCCTCACGGTCGGCGTGCAGGCCGGCAGCGTGCTCTTGTCGCGTCTCCCAGAGCTGGACGCCATGCTGAAGAAGACTGGCGGCAAGCTCGGCAAGGTGGTCGAGTACACCTCCTACCCTGAGGCCTACAAGGATCTCGAGAACAAACGTATCGACTACGTCGTCAACAGCATCATCAACGCAAGGTCGCTCATCAAGGAGCGCGGCAAAGTGTTTGCGATGGGTCAGCCCGTTTCCGGAGCCGGCTTTCACGCCTGGCCGGTGCCGAAGGGCAACGACGACCTGCTGAACTACTTGAACCAGTTCGTCGCTCATCTGCGCTCGACAGGCAAGCTCGCCGAGCTGCAGACCAAGTGGTTCGGCGCTGCCTTCCCCGATCTGCCCAAAGAGCCTATCAAGAGTTTCGATCAGTACAAAAAGCTGGCGGGCATGCAGTGATGCGGTTCGCCCCTCGGGACACTTAGCCCGTAAGGCGTCGAACTGAACGCAGCAGCCTTCGACACGCTGCTGCTGGGCGCTTGGACGACGGCTTGGATCTCGGCCGTCGCCATCGCCGGCGGCGTCCCATTGGGCCTCGCGTTGGCTCTGCTGCGCGAGGCCCGCATTCCTATTATCGGCCGCGTAATCGTTCTTTACGTAAGCCTCGGACGGGCGACCCCGCTGGTGACTCTGGTGCTCTTCATTTTCATTGCATCGCCGGTGATGGGCTTTCCGCTCGACCGTTACACCGCAGCACTCGTCACGCTGATCCTCAACACGGCCGCCTTTAACGCCGAGATTTGGCGCGCCGCGATTCGCAGTTTCCCGCGCGAGCAGACCGAAGCGGCTCGCGCAGCGGGCATGTCGCGACCGCTTGTTTTCCGGCGCATCATGCTGCCCCAGATCTGGATCACTGCCCTGCCTGGTCTCGTCAATGAAATGACGCTGCTGATCAAGGCAAGTCCGGCGATCGCTGTGATCGGCATCGTGGACCTCACGCGTGTCACCAATCAGATCGCTGCCATCACTTACGAGCCACTACCGCCGATATTGATCGCGGCCGCTATTTACATGCTTGTGATCGGCGCGCTTGTTCATCTGCAGCGGATGCTCGATGAGCGGGCGCGGCGCTTGGCGATCTGAGGGCGCGCGATGAACAAATGGGAAATCCTGTTGAAGCACAGCGACATGATCCTTCTAGGATTCAGGAATACGCTGATCCTGTTCAGCGTGTCGGCGATTGCCGCGTTCCTGCTCAGCGCGGCGATTGTGCTTGCGATTCAAACGCGCCGCGGCGTCGTCAGCAGTTCCATGCGCGCAATCGTGGACGGCATGCGCATGCTGCCCTTTCTGATGTATGCGTACATTCTTTATTACGGGCTGCCGAGCCTCGGCATCAGCATGGATGCATGGACAGTTGGCTTCATTTCACTGATCACCTACCACGGTGCGTATTTCGCCGAGATTCTGCGCGGCGCGTGGGCGACGTTGTCGACGGGTCAGCAGGAATCCGCGCGCGCGCACGGTTTCAGGAGCCTTGGCATGTACCGGCGTATCCTGCTGCCGCAGCTTGTGCTGCGCACCGCACCGGTGCTCGGCAACCAGCTCATCATCTGCCTAAAAGACACAGCCTTTCTGTCGATCATCACGGTGCGCGAACTTACGTCCGCGGCTGCGTCGGTGCAGTCGCTATATTTCATCCCGTTTGAAGCGTTCATAGTGGCAATCGGACTGTATTGGGTGACTAGCATCCTTATCGAGTTGCTGGTCGCCCGCTTCGGCTTTGCCGCGGAGCGAAGAGGACTTGGATACTCGGCCACCGCCACTCGCCGTTGAGGTTCGCAGCATCTTGAAGCGCTTCGGTGCGCTCGAAGTGCTGCGTGATGTCAGTTTGGACGTCGCGCGCGGGCAGACGGTCAGCATTCTCGGCCCTTCCGGCTCCGGAAAATCCACGCTCCTTCGTTGCATCAATTGGCTCGAGGAACCCGACAGCGGCGAGATCTTTGTCGCCGGTGAGCGCATCGGCATGCGCGACGGCAAGCACATGTCCGACCGCGAGCTAGCGCGCATGCGTGCGCGCATCGGCATGGTGTTCCAGAGTTTCAACCTGTGGCCGCATCTGACCGTGCTGCAAAACGTGACCGAGGCGCCAATCCACGTTCTTGGACTGAGGAAGGACGAGGCGATCGCGCGCGCCGAGAAGATTCTCGACAAGGTAGGCATCGGCGATAAACGGGACGCATATCCGTACGTACTTTCTGGCGGGCAGAAGCAACGCGTTGGGATTGCGCGGGCGCTGGCAATGAATCCGGCCGTGCTTTTGTTCGACGAGCCGACCAGCTCCCTCGATCCCGAGCTCGTGGGCGAAGTTCTCGCCGTGATGCGCACACTGGCCGAGGAAGGCATGACTATGGTCGTGGTGACTCACGAGATGGATTTTGCCCGCGACGTCTCCGACGAAGTCGTGTTTATCGACCAAGGACTCGTCGTCGAACGCGACAAGCCGGAGGTGTTTTTCTCCAATCCGAAGAGCGTTCGTGCGCGCCAGTTCCTAAGCCGCTACAAATGACCGCGGAGGCACAACGGCCCACCGATGTAAGCAAAGTGGCTCGCATTGCCGCGCTCCGGGCACGTTACGAAGAGCTGCGTGAAGCAGGGCAGGCGCTCGGAAGATTCGAAGCTTCCGTCGCGGCCGCGCCGCACATTGGGCGACAAATTTCCACCGATCTCGTGCAAGTGCGCGCGAGTGTTCCAGCTGGCTGGTATTGGTTCGGGCGTGTCAACCGTGGCACCTGTTTGCGGATCGACAACACGCAAGGCACGGCGGGAGTCGCCTGCCTACTGTGGAATGCATCCGACCCGAGCGAGCGCTTCTGCGCGACCGACACGATAAAAGTGCAATGGACAGCGCGCATCGGACGAGGCCGCATGCTTCTTTCCGACATGGGACGCGTCCTTGCATCGATTATCGATGACAACTGCGAGCGGCATGACATCCTGCTCGGCGTGGGTCTGCCTCGCGCCGACGACGGGTCCTCGCCCCTCACGGTGCGCAAGGCGACTGAAAACCTTGCAATTGTGGCGACCAAGCTCGGGCTAGAGCCGCGCGACGTTCACGCACCGATCACGTTCTTCGCTCCCGTTACCTGCTGTGATCAGCGCTTCAAGTGGGACGACAAAGTTCGGCTTGCAGATACGTACGTCGATCTTTACGCCGAGATGGATTTGCTTGTGGGCATCTCGAACACACTGCACCCGTTGGCGCCACCTGAAGCGGCGTCCACGGTGATCGAAGCCGTCCTTTGGCAACCTCAGCGGTTGCATCTTTCCCGCTTTTGCCGCGAAGCAATCGCCGAAGCGGTGCGCGCCTATTCTCGAACGGACGCCTATTTGACCGAGCTCGACGGAGCAGGCGATGGCGGCGTCTGAGGCGCGCTTTCGGCACATTGTGCCGCCGGGGCGCTCATGGTCGGGGATCGTGCGCAGCGGCGAGACAATCCGGATCGTCGACCTTGTAGGCGAGCAAGCAGTGGATTTCCTCGTCTACAGCGCTGCTGATAAGACCGAGCGCTACGATGCTCAGCTCACGCTTCTCACGCGCGGAAGCACCGCAATCACACGCGGCACTCGGCTTCTATCGAATCGCGGTAGCGAGCTGATGACGATGACGTCCGACACGCTCGGAGCGCATGACACTCTGGTGGGGTGTTGCAGCGCCGAGGCCAACGTGGTTCGCTTTGGTGAGCAGGCGGCGCATCTGCATTCATGCCGCGATAACTTCCTGATAGAGCTGGCGAAGCACGGCATGTCTAAGCGTGACATCGTGCCCAATCTGAATTTTTTTATGCCCGTGCCGGTCGAGGAGGATGGCAGGTTGGCGATAATCGCCGGGACGCAGGAACCCGGCCACTACGTCGATCTGCTCGCGCATATTGACGTACTGTGCGTGCTGTCGAACTGCCCGCAGATTAACAATCCGTGCAACGGATTCGACCCAACGCCGATTGAGGTCGCAATTTCAGGCCCAGGAGACCGCTGATCAAACAAGTTCGCCGCTTGCCACTACGCGAAGCCGCAGCTATGCCGCTTGCGGTGGCCGCCCGATCGGATTGAGCTCAGCGATAAGCTTCGCGCAAGCCAGGATGCGTGGCTCCGAGCAGCGCGGACCGATGATTTGAATTCCAACGGGCAAGACCCGCTCTTGTCATCCCGGCGGGCACGGAGGCGGCGGGCAGCGCAACGAGCGACACGATAAAGGCAGGTGCGAACCAGGTCGTGTAGTTGTCAAGCTTTCGGCCGCCGATCTCGGTGGGATAGTTGTTCTCGACCGGAAATGGTGGCACCGGCACGGTAGGCGTAAGCAGCAGCTCGTAGTCGCTGAAAAACCGGCGCAGCCGATGCCAGATTTCGGCGCGTTTGCGCTCGGCGACTGCGAGGTCCCGGCTCGTCAATCGCAAGCCGGACTCGATATTGCCGGCAAGGTTCGGGCCGAACTCATGAAGGCGGTCGAGTCGATCGGTGTACTGCGCCACCATCCATTCACCGCGCAAGACTTGATAAGCATCGACCCCGTCGACGAGATCGAGCGTCAGTTCCGTCACCGAAGCTTGTGCCTTGCTTAGCCCTAGCGCGGCGGAACGGCAAATCTGCTCGACTTCGGAATCAACGCCCAACCCGGCGATATCGGCGACGAAGCCGATCGCTCGACCACGCAAGTCGCGCGTCTCTTCGATCATTTGCACCAGTTTGCCGCGCCACGGCGGATCGAACGAGATCGGTGACGACGCACTGACGCCCGCCATCGCATCGAGCATCAGGCCGGCATCGGTCGCGTTGCGTGCCACCGGTCCATGCACGGTGGTCACATCCCAAGGCTGCGGCTCGGTGGAGTTCGGCACGACGCCCGCCGTCGGGCGCAGGCCGATCACGCCGCAGTACGCCGCCGGCACTCGCAAACTGCAACCGACATCGGTCCCTTCGGCAAGTGGCAGCATGCGCGCGGCCACTGCAGCTGCGCCACCTCCGGTAGAGCCGCCCGCCGTCAAACGCAAATCCCAAGGGTTGCGCGTCGCACCGAACACCTTATTGACCGTATTCGCTCCAGTCGCGAATTCCGGTGTATTCGTCTTGCCCACGACGATCGCGCCGGCGGTTTTGAGACGCTGCACTACCTCTGCGTCTTCTTCGGGCACATGCTCGGCGTACAACGGCGAGCCATAGGTCGTTCGAATGCCGGCTGTCGGCGTGATGTCCTTGATGCCGATCGGCACGCCGTGCAGAGGTCCAATGGCGTGCCCTTTGACGATCGCCGTTTCAGCCGCACGGGCCGCATCCATGGCTTGTTCCGTCGCCAGCGTGACGATCGCATTAATCGCCGGATTGGCACGCTCGATTGCATCGAGGTGCGCGGCGAGAACTTCGACGGGGCTGATGGCCTTGCTGCGAATCAACCGCGCCAACTCGGTCGCGCTGAGGTTATTCATCCGCGATCCTGTTTCACGTGTTCGCGATGGATGCCGCCGCTGGGATGGTGATGCCGAACGCCAAGCGTACGTGGTTCCACCGAGGCGTTCAAACGCTTACATTCGAGGCCATGAAGGATTGCGATTTGTACGGCCAGGTCGTCGCGCGCAAAGCGTGCAGGTGATGGGAGCCCGTCTGCCGTTCACGATCTATCCGGCGCGCCGGATTATCACGATGGATCGCACGCTTCCATTTGCGGATGCGGTCGCAGTGCTCGATGGACGCATTCTTGGCGTCGGTGATACGGCGACGCTGGCAGGGTGGGGCAGCCACCGCGTTGATGATCGATACGCCGATCGGGTGTTGATGCCCGGACTCATCGAAGGTCACAGCCATCTGCTTGAAGGCGGCATCTGGGAGTACCCGTACGTCGGCTTCTACCAGCGGCGGTCGCCCGATGGGTCCATATGGCCTGCGCTACGCAGCATCGATGCCGTTGTCGATCAACTGCAACGCTCGAACGCTGACATGCGCGATGCCGAGGCGCCGCTGGTGGCGTGGGGATTCGATCCGATTCTCTTTCGTGGGCCACGCATGGTGGCAGCCGATCTCGATCGAGTGTCGAAGCAGCGTCCGATCGCCGTCATTCACTCGAATTTTCACGTACTGAATGCCAATTCGGCGATGCTGGCGCGTGTGCGCATCACGCGCGACACGGATGTTGAAGGAATCGTTCGTGACGATCGTGGAGAACCCACCGGAGAGCTTGCCGAGATGGCGGCGATGTTTCCGGTGTTCCAGTATGTCGGCGACCCGTTTCGCTGCGGGCGCACCGAGCGTGCGGTCTGGAATTACGCGCGGCTCGCGCAGGCGGCGGGCGTGACGACGGCCGCAGATCTCACCAATGACCTGTCCGACGAAAGTGTCGATAGCTTAGGGGCCGCCACCGCGCAGCCGGACTTTCCACTGCGCATTGTCGCCGCACTTTTCGGCCTGGGCCTCGCTCCGCGCGATGGAATCGAGTTGGTACGTGCGCGGAAGCAGTTCAACAACCCAAAGCTGCGCTTCGGCCCGGTGAAGCTGATGACCGATGGCTCGATCCAGGCATTCACTGCGCGCGTCAAATGGCCGGGCTATTACAACGGCCACCCGAACGGAATCTGGAACATTGCGCCGACCCAGCTCAATGACGTTGTGGCTGCGTATCACGAAGCGGGGTTGCAGCTTCACATTCACGTCAATGGCGACGAAGCCTCAGAGGTTGCGATTGCCGCGCTGGGGGCAGCTATCGCGCGCAAGCCTCGACCCGATCACCGGCACACGCTGCAGCACCTACAGATGGCGGACGAGGCGCAGTTTCGGCGCATCCGCGCGTTGGACTTGTGTGTCAACCTCTTTGCCAATCACATCTTTCACTGGGGTGACATTCATCACGACGTGACAATGGGCCCTGAGCGCGCGCATCGAATGGACGCTGCCGCCAGCGCCCTCGCGCATGGCATTCCGTTCAGCGTGCATTCGGATGCGCCAATCACGCAGATGGCGCCGCTGTTCACCGCCTGGTGCGCGGTCAATCGCCTGACGGCGTCAGGCCGTGTACTGGGTCCGAACCAGCGCATCAGCGTGACCGATGCGCTGCGCGCGGTGACGCTCGGATCGGCGTATACGCTGCACATCGACGACGAAGTGGGCAGCATCGAAGTCGGTAAGCGCGCGGACTTTGCCGTTCTCGCGGACGATCCGCTCGAGGTGCAGCCCGAAGCGTTGAAGGATGTCCGAGTCGTCGGCACGATGGTAGGCGGCGTTCCGTTTGAATCTCCTGCACGAACATAGCTGCCGAGCAAGTTCAGATGTCTGGTTCACGCGCAGTGCCGCTGACCGTGATAGGCGGTTTTCTCGGGGCCGGTAAGACCACTTTGCTCAATGCCGTACTGGCGCAGGCCGAAGGACGCCGAATCGCGGTGCTTGTCAACGATTTCGGCGATCTGCAGATCGATGCAGCACTTATTTCAAAACGCAGCGCCACGACGATCGGGCTGCGCAACGGCTGTGTCTGTTGCTCGCTGGCTGGCGGCCTCGTCAACGCATTGTCGGAGGCGGTTGCGCTGGATCCGGCACCAGATCATGTCGTTGTCGAAGCCAGCGGTGTCAGCGATCCGCGACGCATTGCGCAGGTCGCGCGGACCGGCGCCGGGTTTTCTCCGGAAGCGACAGTGGTGGTGGTGGCTGCAGATCAGGTCGAAACGCTGGCAGGCGATCGCTACGTCGGGGATACCGTGATGGCGCAGCTTGCGGCTGCAGACCTTCTGATCTTGAACAAGATCGATCTGGTCGACCGAACACGCAAGCAGCAGCTGCTCGAATGGCTAAGAAATCGAGCTCCAGGCGCCGCATTAATCGAAGCACAACACGCCGATGTGCCAATTGAAATCACGCTCGGCTCAATGATGTCAGCAGGTTCGCTTCACGGAATAGACAAAGGCGATCACAGCGATCGCTTCACCGCTCGCGTCTTTCGGTGTGCTACTCCGGTCAGCGAGCCAAAGCTTTACGAAATGCTCGATCAACTTCCGAGCAGCGTTCTTCGTCTGAAGGGTTTCGTGCGTCTGGACTCGAACCCGCAGCGGCTACGGCTGGTTCAAGGCATTGGCCCACGCTGGTCGATTTGCGATGCTGGCTCCGCTGTCGAGCATGAAGGGTCTGCGCTGGTCGTGATCGGCGCAAAAGAGTTGCTTACCGATAACGAGCTGACGGGAATTCGAGAGTTGTTTAACCCGCCGCTCAGCTAACGAATTGCGCTACATCGGGCGCCGGGGCGCGACCGATGACATCTTCAACCGCCCTGGCAACCGCAAGCAAGTGCGCATCATCGCCCGGTGCGCAACAAAGTTGCAGTCCGACCGGAAGGGTGCCCAGCAGATGGTGGATCGGCAACGAAACGCCGCACTGCGCGAACATGTTCGCTGGCCGGGTATTTTTGGCGGTGAGCTTGTTCCATGCTGACGCTTTTTCCACCGTGTCGTAATCAGCTAAAGGACCTGGCACGACAACCACTGTTGGCATCATCCATGCATCGAAACCGCGCATTCGCTCGCGCATCAGGACGATCAACTGTTTGCGCCGTTGTTCGTAGCGCACGTATTCATCGGCCGCTACGTCGAGCCCGACACCGGCACGCGCCTGTACCACCGGATCCATGTTCTGCCGATGCCTACTAAAACGCTCCCGGCCAAAGAACGCCAGCCACTCGACAGGCAACAGGCGTGCAAACAATGCCTCTTGTTCGATCGCTTCCGGCACCGATACCGGTATCAGTCGTGCACCGCGCGCGCGCAAGCGTTCCGACGCCTCGTCGAAACACGCACGCACATCGCGATCCACATTGTCGAAGAAATGCTCGGTCGGAATCCCGAGCACGAGGCGGTCGGCTGCTGGCGGATGTGAGGGCTCGTTTCCGCGCATCGCAGCTTCCACGAATGCCGCATCGTTCGTGCTGCTGCTGAATACGCCCAGACTGTCCATGCTCTTCGACAGCGGGAATACACCCTCCGTCGGCCAGTGGTCAGGACTCGCTTTGTATCCAACGACGCCACAGAGTGCGGCCGGCCAGCGAACGGAGCCTCCTGTGTCGCTTCCGAAAGTCATCGCCGCCAATCCCGCTGCCATGGCAACGGCCGAACCATGACTCGAACCGCCGGTCATTCGCGCAACGTGCGCGTCACACGGATTCCACGGCATTCGATGCATCAGATTGATACCGCCGAGCGCGAACTCCGTCGTAACTGTTTTGCCCAGAAGCACGCAGCCTCCGCGCTCCAGAGCAGTGACGAATGGACCTTGCGGCGGCACAAGATCGCCGACGTCGACGCGACTACCGGCATTGGTTGCCATGCCGCGCACACTGTATAAATCCTTCAGCGCGATGGGCAGGCCCATCAGAGGTCCGAGATCAGTTCCCGCCGCGCGCAGCGCATCGACCGCGGTGGCACGCGCTAGCGCGCCGCCGTGATCGATGTGTGAATAGGCAGCCAGGCGCGGCTGCAGCGCATCGATGCGTTTAAGGATGGACTCGGTCACATCGCGCGAGCGAATACGTCCCGCGCGGAATGCAGTCGCGAACGACTGCAGACTCATATCACCGAACGGAAATTCAGGCAGGTTCATGGCGAACTTTCATCGAGTTTGCTGCGCGGCGCTCACTCCAGGCCCGGCCGGGTACAGCGGCGAGCAGTTCGCGTGTGTACGCATGGCGCGGCTGCGCGAAGACGCTCCGCGTCGATCCCATCTCAACGATCTCCCCGTGACGCATCACTGCAATCGAATCACACACTTGTGCGGCGACGCGCAGATCGTGCGTGATGAAGAGCATCGTCAGTCCGAGGCGCTGGCGGATGTCGGCCAGAAGCCGCAGTACCTGCTCCTGTACTGAAACATCGAGCGCCGACACCGGCTCGTCTGCAACCAAGATTTCCGGATCGAGCGCCAGTGCGCGCGCGAGCCCGATCCGCTGGCGCTGACCGCCCGAGAACTCGTGCGGGTAGCGGTCAGCGGCCTTCGAATCGAGCCCAACCAGCTCGAGCAACTCACCGGCGCGTTGCAATGCCTTAGCCGTGGACATGCCGTGCACGATCGGCCCTTCCGCAATGAGGTTGCCTACAGTGTGTCGCGGATCAAGTGAGCTGTAGGGATCCTGGAAGACCATCTGAATGCGCTTGCGCAAAGGCCGAAGCGCCGCTTGCGACAGTGCTGCGAAATCGACATCACCAATTCGGATCTGACCTGAATCGGGCTCAACAAGACGCGTGACGCACCGTGCAACAGTGGATTTTCCTGAACCAGACTCGCCGACGATGCCCAGCGTTTCACCGCGCCGGATTTCGAAGCGCACCGCCTTTGCCGCATGAACCGATCTGCCTGCTCTGCCGAACAAACCCCGGCGGGAACGGTAATTCTTCTCGAGTCCAGCAACATGCAGTGCGACCGCTTCGTGCGAGAAATCCTTGTCGCGGTGAGCAGGCACCAAGTCCGGAACAGCGGCCAGCAACATGCGCGTGTAGTCGTCACGCGGTGTTTCCAGAACGTCGGTCGCAGCACCCTGTTCGACGACGCGGCCGTGCTGCATCACGACGACGCGGTGCGCGATCTCCGCGACCACGCCGAAATCGTGAGTGATGAAGAGCACGCTCATGTGACGGACTCGCTGCACCTCTCGGATCAGCGCCAGAATCTGGGCTTGCGTGGTGACATCCAGAGCAGTTGTGGGTTCATCGGCAATCAGCACGTCGGGCTCGAGCACAAGCGCCATCGCGATCATCGCCCGCTGGCGCTGCCCGCCAGACACCTGATGCGGGTACGCGCCATAGATTGCCTGTGGGTCGGGCAGATGAACCGCGGCGAGCATATCCATTACGCGCTTACGAGCGTCCGATGCGCGCGGCTGATGGACCTCGATTGCTTCCTCGATCTGTCGCCCGATCGTTAGCAGGGGATTCAGCGCCGTCATCGGCTCCTGAAAGATCATCGCGATCCGGCTCCCGCGCAGCTGGCGCAGCCGCTCTTCGCCGGCAGCCAGCAGATCCTCGCCCTGAAACACGATGCGGCCGCCGCTGTGCCGCACGTGTCGGGACGGGAAGAGTCCGAGCGTGGCTCGCGCCATTACCGACTTGCCCGAGCCCGACTCGCCGACCACGCACATGATTTCGTCGCGTCTCAACGTGAGCGATACGTTTTCCACGGCATGTGTGCGTTCGGCCCACGCCGGTAGGTCGATCGTCAGGTTTTCGATCGAGAGCACTGCTTCCGGTTTGCTTGGCGACGAAGCGCTCATGCGGTTCGCAGGCGCGGGTTGAGCGCGTCGTTCAGTCCTTCGCCAACCAGATTGATCGCCATCACGGTGACGAGGATCGCGATGCCAGGGATCGTGCAGACCCACCACGCGGATCGCAGCGCAGTACGGCCTGAACCAATGATGAAACCCCAGCTCATTGTGTTGGGATCCGACAAGCCAAGAAACGACAAAGCCGATTCGATCAAGATCGCCGTCGCAATCATCAGAGAGCCCGTAACGATGATCGCCGACAGCGTGTTGGGCAGGATATGCCGCAGGATGATTCGCGCATTGCTCATACCCATCGACACGCATGCGAGAACGAACTCTCGACTGCGCATCGACAGAAACTCGCCGCGGACCAGCCGCGCCATCGGTGGCCATGAGACGACGGCGATTGCGATGATCACGTTGCGGATTGACGGCGTCAAAACCGCCACCAGCAGAATCGCGAACAGAAAGAACGGAATCGTTTGAAAAATCTCGGTGAAGCGCATAAGCGCCGTATCTAGCCGCCCGCCGTAGTAACCCGCCAGGCCACCGATCGTCGCTCCAAGCAGCACAGCAATCACGGTGGCGACGACACCGATCATCAGCGTCGTGCGGGCACCGTGCAGGACCCCCGCCGTCACGTCGCGTCCGAGTTGATCGGTGCCAAACAAAGTGTCGGTGAACGGAGCCTGAAAGGGCTTGCCGGCCATCGCGAACGGACTCGTCGGATAGAGCAGCGGCGCCAGCAGCGCGACCGTTGTAACCAGAAGGAGGATTACAAGACCCGCCACCGCAGGTCGGTTGCGAAAGAAGCGGAGAGCGAAGCCGTGCATTCGAGCCGAAGCCGTTATCGCAACTCGATGCGAGGATCGAGCAGCGTGTAGAGCAGGTCGACTGCCAAATTAACGACTACGACCAGGCAGGCAGAAATGAAGAAGATCCCAAGCAACAGGTTGATGTCCCTGGCAAACAACGATTCGTAGGCGAGAAGTCCCAGTCCGGGCCACGCGAAAACGGTCTCGACCACGACAGCGCCGCCTAGCAATGCACCGACTTGCACGCCCGCCATCGTCAGAACCGGCAACGCCGCGTTACGAAGCACGTGTCGCCGTGCGATCTGTCGCTCGGAAAGACCTTTCGCACGCGCCGTGACCACATAGTCCATCGTGTACTGGTCGAGCACCGAAGCGCGCATCAGCCGCGTGTACAGCGCGAGGTAGAACAGCGTCAGCGTGATCGCGGGCAGGACCAGGTGGTGAGCCACGTCGATGACGTGCGCCCATCCTTCCTTGAACGCGGCAACCTCTTCGTATCCGCTGGTCGGAAACCATCCGAGCCGGATCGAAAAAATGACGATGAACATCAGACCTGCCCAGAACACCGGAGTCGCATAGGCGAGCACCGCGAGCATCGAAATCAAGCCGTCTTTCCAGCGGTTCAAGTTGCGCGCGGCGATCGCTCCCAGAACAACGCCGAATGTCACCGCAATGACGAACACGCTCATCATCAGCAGCAGCGTCGGACCGAGCCGCGTCAAAATCAGCTCTGAAACCGGCGCCCCGTGACGAAACGAATAGCCAAGATCGAGCATTAGCACCTGGCGCAGATACACCAGAAGTTGGACGTGGACCGGTTGGTCGAGGCCGAACTTCTGGCGCAATTGCGCCATGTATTCAGGTGTTGCCGAGCCCGCCTCGCCGGCCAGCACATCCGCCGCATCGCCCGGCGCGAGCTGCAGCAGCGCAAAGTTCAGCAGGACGATCGTCAGCAGCGTCGGGATGGCGAGCGCCAGCCGGCGCCCGACGTAGGCGAGTCCCTTGGGCGACAAACGGCGTTTACTTCGCGAGCCAAGCCTGATCGAAGGACGAGTACAACCCAAGAGGGCTGACCAGCCAGCCGTTCAACCGCTTGTTGTGCACAGTGACGAAGTCGAGTTCCATCACGAATACGATCGGGCTCGCTTCGACGACTTTTTTCTGCATTTCGTGATAAGCAGCGGCACGCTTCTTCGGATCGGGTTCAACGGTTGCCTGATCCATCAGCTTGTCGGTCTCCGGTGAGCTCCAGCGCGTACCGTTCACGAAAACCGTCCCTGGCTTGATGAGCTTCGAGTGGTACAGGCGATGAACGCCGATCACCGGATCGGCAAGCGTCTGGATCCAGTTGTTCGTAAGTTCGTAGTCGTAGTTCGTATACACCCGGCGCAGCCATGTCGGGACGTCTTCGTAGCGAAGGTTCACTTTGATGCCCAGCTTGCCAAGCTGCTGCTGCACATATTCGCCGAAGCGCCTCCACTCTTCCCCATACGGCGTGATGTCGTGCGTGATCTCGAAGCGCGTGCCATCGGCACCGCGCTTGTACCCAGCTTCATCGAGCAGCTTGTTCGCCATCTCGAGCCCGTTGGGTACGTTGTAGTTCAGCACATCGCCGGTCCAGAGTCCGGTTGCCTTGAAGTTCGAGCTGATCGGCCCAGTGGCCGGCCTTCCGAATCCAAACCAGATGTTGTCGATGACGAACTTGCGGTCGATCGCATAGGCGACAGCCTGGCGTACCTTGGCGTTGTCAAACGGCTTCTTTTGCGTGTTGAAATCGAGCTCGATGATCGGTGACTGCATCTCGTAGCCGCGCGTCGTGACTGCGATGTGCGGTAGCGCCTGCAGACGCTTCACATCCAGCGGCAATATGGCGCTGAAGCCGCCGATATGCACTTCCTGCGTTTCCATCGCGGCAGCGCGGGTAGCGCCGTCTGCGATGAAGCGAGCAACGATCCGATCAAGATGCGGCGTGCCCTTACGCCAGTAGTCGTCGTTGCGGTCGAAGCGCATGTACTGGCCCTTCTGCCACTCGACGAATTTGAAAGGGCCGGTTCCCACCGGTTTGTTCGCGTTCGGATGATTGGCGATGTCACCGGTGCCGAACACGTGCTTCGGCAGCATCGGAGATTCGTAGCCGGATAACGCCATCAACATGTACGGCGCCGCCTCAGACAGGCGCAAGATCGCCGTGCTCGCATCCGGCGTGTCAATCGACTCGACCGCGCGAAACGTATTCACGCCGCGCGGATGCACCTTTTTCAGTACATCGAGGATTGAAAACTTGACGTCCTCGCTGGTGAAGGGTTTTCCGTCGTGGAACTTGACACCTTGCTGCAACTTGAACGTAATCGTCTTGCCATCAGGGCTTACGGTCCATGATTGCGCCAAACCAGGAACCGGACGCAGATTGAAGTCGTATTGAAGAAGTCCCTCGTACACCTTGGTCGTAACCTGCCCAATCGGGCCCGAGGTGCTCTGGTAGGAGGCAAGCGTCGGCGGTTCCGGTTGCACCACCATGACCAGCGTGCCGCCCCGCTGCGGAGTGCCTTGGGCGAGGGACGCGGCAGGAACAAGTGCTGCGATGATGCCGGCAGCAACGGCGAGCGAGTGCGCAAGAGAGAGCAGGGCCTGCATGAGTGTCTCCTCGGTCTGGGCGGCGTAGGGAGAATGTTTTATGTGCCGCGCAACCGTGATGCTACTGCAGCCTGCGGACGCTGCGCCGACAAGCCCGGCGCGCGCACGAGTGTAGGATTCCAAGTCTGCTTTCAATTCCACGCTTGCAGCATCAAGGAGACCTCGATGGGCCACGCCGAAACCAAGGTTCAGGACGCTTTACACGCGGACAAGGTGTCGATGGATGCGTACTGGATGCCGTTTACGCCAAATCGGGACTTCAAGCACGACCCGAAAATGGTGGTGCGCGCCGAAGGCATGTATCTATGGAACGAGCGCGGCGAGCGGTTGATCGATGCGTCATCCGGCTTGTTCTGCGTGAACGCCGGCCATTGCCGCAAGGAAATCGCCGACGCAGTCAGCGCACAGCTGCGCGAGCTCGACTTCATCGCGCCGTTTACGCGCGGCCATCCGAAGCAGTTCGAGCTTGCGAGTCGTGTGGCAGAGATGACACCCGGCGACCTGAACCGCATCTTCTTCACGAACTCGGGCTCCGAAGCGGTTGATACCGCGATGAAGGTGGCGCTCGCCTACTGGCAGGCGAAAGGTCAGGGCGGCCGCACGATGTTCATCTCGCGTGAGCGCGCGTATCACGGCGTCAATTTCGGCGGCGTTTCGCTTGCCGGAATGGCGAACAACCGCCGCCGGTTCGGACCAACGCTTCCGGGCATTGCTCACATGCGGCATACACACATCAAGGAAAATTTTTTCCAGCCTGGCGAAGGCAATGTCGGCGTTGAACTAGCAGAGGATCTGGTGCGCTTCATTAACTTGTATGGCGCCGAGAACATCGCTGCCTGTTTCGTCGAGCCGATCGCAGGCTCCACCGGCTGCCTGGTTCCACCGAAGGGCTATCTGAAACGGCTGCGCGAGATTTGCGATGCGCACTCGATCCTGTTGGTGTTTGATGAAGTGATCACCGGATTCGGGCGGACTGGCCAAAGCTTCGCGGCGCAAAGCTTTGGTGTGACGCCCGATCTAATGACAATGGCCAAGGGAATCACCAACGGCGCGCAGCCAATGGGCGCGGTGGCGGTCAGCGAGCGTATCTACGACGCGATCTTTGGCTCGGCGGCCGAAGGCGCTATTGAGTTCTTTCACGGCTACACGTACTCGGGTCATCCGGCGGCGTGCGCCGCGGGCCTGGCGACGCTTGATATCTATAAGCGCGACGGTCTATTCGAGAAGGGCCGTGCGCTCGCGCCGTATTTTCTTGAGGGTTTGTTCTCTTTGCGCGACGTACCGGTTGTGGCGGATATTCGTGGCTACGGCATGATCGGCGCGGTGGACGTGCAGACCGAAGGGGCTCCAGGTAGACGCGGCCACGTGTTGCAGAAGAAGCTGTTCGATAACGGGTTGCACCTGAAGGCTACCGGCGATTCGGCAATCGTCGCACCGCCACTGGTGGCCGAGCGGGCGCATGTGGATGAGATCGTCGACATATTGCGCAGGACGTTGAAATCAATTTAATTCAGTTGCTTTTAAAGGGGAGGCACATGAAACGTTTCATCAGAACCTTGTTATCGGTGTCGGCGTTGACCGTATCGACGCTCGCAGTTGCGCAGACCAAAGAAGTGACGATCGGCTACCAGGACATGGTGGTTCCGTATCGAGTCGCGCAGGAAGCCAAGGAGCTCGAAAAAGCGACCGGCTACAAAATCAACTGGAAGCAATTCGGCGGCGGTGGCGAAGTCATCAAGGCGATGGCGTCGGGTGCGGTGCAGATCGGCGAAATCGGTTCAGCCGGCATTGCGGCAGCGGTGTCGCGCGGAGAGCCGCTAGAGATATTCTGGATCCTTGACGATATCGGCAGTGCCGAGGCGTTGGTCGTCAAGAAAAATTCGGGCATCAAGACGATTGCCGATCTGAAAGGCAAGAAGATCGCGATGCCTTTTAACTCGACCACGCACTTTCACACGATGGTTGCCCTTGAACAAGCGAAGGTAAATCCAGCCGATGTCCAGATCCTGAACATGCGCCCGCCAGAAGTTCGGGCGGCATGGCAACGCGGCGACATTGACGCGACGTTCATCTGGGATCCCGTGCTTGCCGAAGCGAAGAAGGACGGCACAGTGATTCTGACTTCGGGAAAAATTTCTGCAGACACCGGTAAGGCGACGTTCGACGGCTACGTGGTCAACCGCGACTGGGCAAAGGCGAACAAGGACTTCATGGTCAAGTTCGTCAAGGTGCTGGCAGCATCCGACGACAACTATCGCAAGAACAAGGCGAAGTTCGGCAAGGATTCGGCGGAAGCGAAGGCGATTGCTAAATGGTCCGGAGCAAAGCAGGAGGATGTAGCGGGCAGCATGTCGCTGTATGCGTTCCCGACAGTGCAGGAACAGGCGACGAAGTGGCTTGGCGGCAAGGATTCGATTGCGGCGAAAGCGCTCGCTGCGACGGCGGACTTCCAGCTCTCGCAGAAGCAGATCGAGAAGAAACTGCCCGATTACTCGATCGCGGTTAACCCCACATACGTTCAGGAAGCAATGAAGTAAGAGGGGCCCGCTGAGCAAGCTCGAAGTCCGGCATCTTTCGGTCCATTACACCGGCCGCCACGGGGCGGCCGGTACGCATGCACTCTCGGACGTCAATCTAGCGTTGGACCCAGGCGACTTCGTTGTCGCTCTTGGTGCGTCAGGTTGTGGCAAGACCACGCTGCTTTCGTGTATCGCCGGCTTTATGCGGTTTTCGTCGGGCGAGATTCTGCTCGACGGGAAGCCGGTGACAGGTCCCGGTGCGGAGCGCGGCGTCGTGTTTCAAAAGCACGCGCTGATGCCGTGGCTCGACGTTGTCGAGAACGTCGAGTTCGGTTTGAAGATGCGCGGCGTCGAGAAGGCAGAGCGTCGCATCATCGCGCTAGAAAAACTTGCCGCGGTGGGTTTGGAAAAGTTCGCAGCATCTCCGGTGTATCAAATCTCCGGTGGCATGCAACAGCGCGTAGGCCTCGCACGCACGTTGGCCAGCGATCCGGAAGTGATGTTGATGGACGAGCCGCTTGGCGCACTCGACTCGCTGACCCGTGAGCAGCAGCAGGAGCTGATTCTGCAGCTCTGGTGGAAGACACAAAAGATGTTCTTCTTCATCACGCACAGCGTTGAGGAGGCTCTTTTCCTTGCGACCGAGCTGGTGGTGATGACGCCGTCTCCGGGCCGGATCGCGCATCGTTACAAGCTCGATTTCGGCCGTCGCTTCATCGAGTGCGGCGATGCTCGTGCAGTGAAGGCCGACCCTGAGTTCATTCGTATCCGCGAGGAGGTGTTGCAGGTGATCCACTCGGCGCCTCAGATGCGCGAAGCTGCATAGGCTCGTCAGTTGATGAGCGCACCCAGCAATGTCGACGTGGCTGGAACAGGCGCGGTGCCGCGCGTTGATGCACCGTCATCTGCGCCAGTGCGCCAGGTCAGCGGCTACAGCGTACCGGGCGAGGGCTCGAGCACGACGATCGCTGTGGTCACGGTCGTTGTTCTACTGACGCTTTGGTGGGTTGCAACGCATGCCGGGTGGATTCGCGATCTGTTTTTGCCAACACCCGAACGGATCA
>CAWHKW010000020.1:0-87625 GCA_963829995.1 uncultured beta proteobacterium
GCTGCGACCCACCGTCTGAGGTGAGCGGCCGGTGGAGGACCGCTCGAGCGAAGGCTTAGGGGGCACTCTCTCGCGTTTGCTTGCGCGCTTACCATTTGAGGGTTATCGGGAGATGGGGTAATAGGCTCGCACTCTGCCCCATTTCTTCGTTATCGAAGCAGACCTCGAGCGCATGCGCGCGGCCCAACGCAACGTTGAGGCAACCGGCATCGACAACGGCTTGTAGCTCAGGCGAAAGTGGGTTGTCCGTCGGACGCGTCCAGCTCAGGCGCGTGATTTCGCGAACGCCGAGGTGATGGTGCAGCGGAGGTTGGCGGGGCCAACTATCAGGCCTCGACGCGGACTCGATGAAGAACAGCATCGGTTCCGCGAGCCGATCGCTATTGGTGCCGATATGTATGGGACTCGACTTGGCTATATACCTCGGCAGGTAGTCCCAGGCTGCAAACGGAAGGCGGCTTCCAACCGAGGGAAGCGCAGGTCGCAAACAGATTCCGAACGGGCACGACTCGTTCGCTCTGCGGTGCCATCGCTCGAAGAGCCTGGTTTTCTCGGTCAGAGGGGAGCATGCCTCCTCACGGGAGTGAACCCAGATCAGTTCCAAGTACGCGTTCTGAAAGAGGAAGCATCGATTGGCAGTTCCCTGGCCCGGGTGGGCACGAGATGGACCCTCGGTCAACCCATGCAAAACGAGTTGAGTTGCTTCTGGCGCATCGAGGCTCGTGCAAACGAAAACGTGATCAAGCTCGAAGGACATGTATCTTTCCCCGATGACGAACAAGAGCGGCGCAGTGAGTTAGAGCGCATGCGGGCCCATTTTCACGGCGAAGTGCTTCGAATACGGGCACCACGCGCGATGCTTGAACTGCCCCGATGGCCAAGAACACATAGTCTCACCGCGGCAGCTTCTCGATCACCGAGCCGAGAACCCGATTAAATCGCTCGGGGTCTTCCATCATGGGAAAGTGGCCGACGCCCGGCATGAGCACGACCTCGACGCCGTGGCGCTTCAGGGATTCGAAGTCGGTGGGCGGGTGGTCAGGGTTGATCGCGATTGTGGGCAGCTTGAGCTCGGCCAGCGCGGCCGGCATCTCGCGGCCGTTGCTGAACACCGAGACCATTGCCGCCAGCGCGATCTCCTTCGGCGCCGACGACATGTCCGCCGCGATCCACTCGACGATGGACTTGTCGGCCGTCGCCGGAAACATGCTGCGGACGAAAGCACGCGTCCGCTCCGCGAAGTCGGCGCGGAACGGTGCGACGAACGCCTCGATACGCTCGGCCGTCAGCGGCGCATCGAGCTTCCTATAAACATCGACCCACACCAGGCCCGCGACACGGCCACGCAGGCGCCGAGCCGCTTCCACGATCACGTCGCCGCCCATCGAGTGACCGACGAGGATCACGCGTTCGATGCCGAGCCTTTCCACTACCGCCGCCACGTCCGCTCCGAACGCCGCGATCGTCCACGCCTCTCGGTTCGTTCCCGACTCGCCGTGTCCCGCAAGGTCGATCGCGACGACGCGGTAGCGCCGGCCCAGCGGCTCGAGCTGGCCCTTCCAATACGTGCGGTCGCACGACCAGCCGTGGACGAAAACCAGCGCGGGCGTTCCGGCGCCGTGCGCGTCGTACGCGATCGCGACGCCATCCGCGGAAGCCGCGCGACCCTGCGCCGCATGCGCCGGCGAGGGATCACCGGCCATCGAAACGACGAACGCCATCAGCCACAACAATTGCGCGCGAGTTGGACGGGTGGACATTTCACACTCCCGAATGAGCAGAAGACGCAGCAATCGCCCTCGTACGGCCGCAGCAGTGCGTGGCAGCCCTTGCACTCGTAGTAGTAGATGCATGCGTCGACGGGCATTTGCCTCCTCGGACGATGCGCCGCACGCGCGTACCTTACCTTTTATGCGCTCTAAGGTCGAAGCTCAGCGGCAGACGGCAAGCGGCGCGCAGCGGCGCTGCTGGCTGTCCGGTGCAGCGACCTGTTGGGCGTCACTTGCCACCTACTGAATCTGCGTAGCTTGAGACCAGACCGCCTGCCAGCGACCGTTTCGCTTTTCATAGAGATCCATGTGCCAAAAGCGTCCGGACGGAGCGTTCGGCAGCCCTTTAACGGTGATTCGCAGTTGAGCTCGGTAGCGGATGACTGCCGCATCGCCATAGAGCTTGACATCAATCGCTTCAGGCTCCCACTCCAGATAGTCAATCTCGCCCGAGGCGACCAGCCCCAGATACTGTGCCTTTGACAGGGTCCCGCCAAGCGGACTAATCAGCTGAAAGTCATCGGCGTGCAGATGATCGGCAGTCTTCATGTCCGCCTCCACGAGCGATCGAAGGCGCTCACGTTCGATGGCACGCACCTGATCCCGGTCGCTCTGAGCTTGCACCGATGATGTGGCCGTGAACATCGTGCTCACCAGGAACGACATAGCGATGACCTTCAAGTACCACATCTCAAGGACTCCTTTACGCCCGGTTCGTCTCGGTCGGTGAACCACGCCGCATACCGTAACGCTCAACTCCCGGTTCAGCGGCGACGCGCACCGCCGTCCGCTGCAACCGGATATTAGCGAGCGTGATCACGCCAACGGTCTCGCGCATCCCCCGGCGGCCCAATCTGCGACGTCGTGCCTCTTGGGATGTTTATCCGACTCCCTACCTGGCTCCCATGACGTCCTGGAGCTTCGCCGTGTCGACGTACTGCTGAAACCTGGTCACCTTGCCGTCCTTAACGTCCCAGACGTGGCAGACCTGCGTGTCCATGCTCTTCCCGGTCACCTTGTACGTCCCGCTGTAGCGGGCTTCAACGATGACGCTGTCGCCAGCATCGTGGAATGACTTCGTATGGACGGAGAAGGCGTCCCATTCCGCGCCGAGCTTCATGAACAGATTGTTCAGGACGGCGTCCGGTCCTACCCAGGCCTCCCCGCTGGGCATGTAGGGGTTGCTCTCCGCCTGATACCAGTTGATGTCCGGGCTCATCGCCTCAAGGACGGTCGGGATGTCTCCGCGGCCAAACGCATCGTAGAGATTCTTCAGAAGGTTTACGTTGTCCATGCGCTCTCCTCGGATTTGAATTGCTGCCACTCTGTTACCCGGCGGTGCAACTCGATCGTCTGGCTAACGTCCGAGTTGAGCCGCGCTCGCAGAGCGTCGGCACTCCAACGAAGTGTTAGACGTCATTGGCGCCCGATCCACAGCATGCGGCTGATGCTTGAACTGGTGGGCACTTCACGGTTCCGAATGAGCAGAACACGCAGCAGTCCCCCTTCGTCGGTTTGAGCAATTTGCCGCAACCGCGACACTCGTAGAAGTACACGCAAGCGTCCTCGGGCATCTCCTCTTCGGACCGTTTGCCACAGGCAGGGCACGTCAGAACGGAGCGCGTTTGAACTGCCACGTTGCTTCCTAATGACGACTAACGCTCGAGGAGCGGTTAGGCCTCAGCGATAGCCGCAATTGACACCTTTAGGCCAGGAATTCGAGCGGGCAGCTTTGCACCCTGCCGTGCAGGCGGATTGGATGGGAACCACTTAAGCCACTCCTCATTCATTCCCGCGAAGTCGTCTTCGTCCGCGAGAACGATGGTGACGCTTGCTACCTTCTCCAGGGAGCTGCCTGCTTCCTCCAGGATGGCCCGAATGTTGGCCAAACACTGTGCGGTTTGTTCTTGGATAGTTGCACCTTTGATGGCACCCGTAGCGGGATCGATCGGGGCGGTTCCCGAGACGAAAACCAAGCCAGCTGCCTTAACTGCTTGGCTATATGTTGGCGGCGGCTTGCCAGCCTTGGGAGTGAACACGATTTGGCGGGTCACGGTGTTCCTTCTGGGGCCTAACGTCGGAGTTGAGCGGCCCGCCGCCACCAATGTTCGGAAGAAGAAGCCGCGAATCGGCGGGTCCGCTCGAACGCCAGGTTGGGCGTCATTCTCGATCGGATTCTAGAAACCCTTTGCGAGCACGATGTCATATCCGCCGCGCAGAAACTTGCCTTCTTGTTTGAGACTGATCACCGAGGATGGCTTACGGCTGGCCCAGGGGTCCTTGGCGATGAACGGGTCGTCCCTGAAGTAGAGTTGTGTGGTGAGCGGGACATGCAAAGACTCCGAAACTCGGAAGTGAATATGGGCCGGTCGCGTCAAGCCGGCGTATTTCTCCAGCCCCGGGAGGTTCGGTGGGATCGGATATCTCCCCGGCACAATAGTCTCAAACTCGTAATTCCCTTTCTGATCGGTCAGCATCATGCCCCGCAAGCGCAAGGCGTTGCGTTCGGTGAAGTTTCCAGGCTTGTCGGTGTCGTACAGGCCGGCATCGTTCGCTTGCCACACTTCAATCAGCGCATTCGGTAAGCGGGTACGACAGTCGGAACCGTATACCGTACCGGCCACCATGAGCCGTTGGCCGGGTTCGTCGGGACCAAGCAGTTGGGTCTGAAACGGCGCGCCAAAGCGATAAAACGGCCCGATTATGTCTTGCGCCGTCGACCGACAGGCTTTCGTAGCAGCGGCAAAGGCATCGGGCAGAAATGCTCCGCCGAGCAATGCTGCACCCCCTTGCAGGAACATCCGCCGCGGTACTGACACAGCGACGATCGGTACGAACGCATTGCTCATGGATTCCTCCTCCTGTATGCGTGGTCGACGCATGACGCCCAACGCGAAGCTAAGGGGCGGCCGCGGCGGAGCGCGGCGACGCCGTGGACGTCCCGCATGAGCGCCGTGTTAGGCGGCATTGTCGCGCACCTGATCGTTGTCGGTTACGGACCCTACTGTTACAAAAACGTGGCGTATGTCCCAACGGACCGGCTCGTCTTCGTGCACCTCACCGACAAGCATGAACTCATTGCACTTCGGACATCGGGGAAGTGCACTGGCGCGGTATGTTCCGCCACAGACGCAGGGTTTGAACAGACCTTCGAGCTTTTCATACGTAGGCAAGAGATGACGGTTGTATGGTTCCCAACCCTTGTCGCCCGCCTGGAGATTGCGCCACTCCATTCCGTACCGCGCGAAGAAACCGGGGTCTCTGAGCAACAGCACCCTGGGACATGAGTCGCAGTACATGCACTCCATGTCACTGAATCCGAGATGGTAGAGCTCACCCTGGTCTCGGTGGCACAGTTAACGCACTTCACTGTGTGGGCGGTCATGACGCCTAACGTTTGCATGAGTTGAAGCCGCGCCTGCTGGAGGCGTCCGCTCGATGGAAGGGTTAGGCGACATTGGTTTGAGTTCAAACTGCTTTGCGGTCGCCTTGTAGCACTGACACAGGCCGCAGCAACTCAGGCTTGAAGAACGGCTTGCAAGGGCCGCCAAGATAATCGGCGCGAAACCGATCACGAAGGCAAAGACCAGCAGGCCCGCGCTACCGAACACCCCGGCCTTGAACATCACGTAGCCCATGAATAGCAGGACATGAGTGCGGGCCCCGGCCGCGTAGGCCACGCCCACGACCTTGCCGCTGTACGGACCGTTAATCGCACTTGCGTAAATAACCCAGACGGACAACGGAACGAACAGGAAGGCGGCGCTCAATAGGCCGGTGTTGTAGGCGCTCGCCGCGACGCCACCCGCGGTGTGCACAAGCCCGTTGGCGAAGAGCAATCCCCAGAAGCTGAGGCCGATGAGGACATTGCGCCTGAAGAGGTACGCTGCCAGCGGTGCCCCAAACCACATGAGCGAAATGTTCATCACCGGGTAGAAGGCAAGCGGTATCGGACAATCCGGGTACGGCGGAAAGCCTATCTTCTCGCAGATCATTTCCTGGATTGAGTAGTCAATGCCGATCACCGGTAGGCTGTATTCCTCGAACTGATGCACCCAGTAGAGCGGTACGGCGAGCCACGCCAGCCACGCTGGATCACGCCAGCGCGAGACCGTGGTGTTGCCACGGAATGTGTCGGTCAGCAGCAGGATGGCGGCCATCACGATTGCGCCGCCCACCCCTATGAACGGCCATACGGTGTAGAACCAGTGTGTTTGCACGTTCCCTCGACGTGTTCGTGGCGCCTAACGTCTGAGTTGAGCCGCGCTCGTAGAGCGTCGGCTCTCCAACGATGAGTTAGCTGGAACAGTGCATCTCAACTCTGGACAGTGCCGGTGCTCGATAATCCTCGACAACTAATCACCATAGCTTGTTTGACGACGTTACAGCGGCCAACGCAGGCGTCGCCAGAGAGCCGTCGCGTTCTCGACAACTTGCTCTTGTATGCGAACGCAACGTCTAGTGGAAGAGCGACTAATGACGCTCGACAACGAGGAGTCGCCATCGTTCGGTCGGAGCGGCAGCGCGTCTTAATCTCCAAGACGCCATCGCCGCATCAAGAAGCAATTCCGACGCGCCTGCCGCGAGGCCCGGACTCATCCGGCGAATGCTGTCAGATCGTTTTGCTGCTCTATGCCAGCTAACTCGTTTTAGATATCACGCCGCTGTCGGATAACACCGGCGACTGTTAAATAACACTTTCGCGGTTCACGCGAAAAACTCCAGCCCGCTCTTGACTTACGACGCCGCACTGTATAAATCTACAGCACTAAAAGTGGCGAGAAAGCTGCGCACCGTCTTCCATTTTGCCCACCCCCACTCGCCTCATCTGTCACTGTTGAGCGAATTCGGTTTGAACGCGTAACTTGGCCCACATACGAGGGTACGTCCTTGCCAACCGAGTGCGAGCCAGACACGATGCTTGAGGAGGGCATCAACGGACAAGCTTGATGTTCTCATTGTGAATCGCAGCGAACGCGCGGGACAGATCGCGCTGCAGATCGTCGAGCGCCTCGACACCCACCGATAGGCGCACGAGGCTATTGCTGATGCCGAGCGCGGCGCGTTGGGGCGGCGGGATTGTCGCGTGCGTCATGATCGCCGGGTGCTCGATCAGGCTTTCAACGCCGCCGAGGCTTTCGGCGAGCGCGAAGATTTCGCAGCGTTCGAGAAAGCGCCGCGTGCCGGCGAGGTCGGTTGCGAGGTCGACCGAGATCATGCCGCCGTAGCCGTGCATCTGCTTTTTTGCCAGCGCGTGCTGCGGATGCGACGCTAGGCCCGGATAGCGGACCTGCTTCACTTTCGGCTGCGCTTCAAGCCACTGCGCCAGCGCGAGCGCGTTCTCGCAGTGCCGCTGCATGCGCAGCGCGAGGGTTTTGATTCCACGCAAGGTAAGGAAGCTATCGAACGGCCCGGCGATCGCACCGACCGCGTTCTGCAGAAACCCTATTTGCTCGCGCATTGCGGCGAGCCGTTCATCGCTGCCAACGACGGCAACGCCGCCGATGATGTCCGAGTGCCCGTTCAGATACTTGGTCGTCGAATGCACGACGATGTCGAAGCCGGACTCCAGCGGACGCTGCACCCACGGGCTGGCGAACGTGTTGTCGGCGACCGCAACGATATTGCGTGCTCGGCAGAGCTTTGCGATCGCTTCCAGGTCAGCGAGCTTCAGCATCGGATTGCTGGGCGTTTCGACCCATACCATCTTCGTCTCGGGCCGCAGCGCCGCGGATAGCTGATCGAGATTCGACATGTCGACAAACGTGAATTCGTGTCCCGCGCTGCGCTTGCGCACGCGCTCGAACAATCGAAACGTGCCGCCATACAAATCGTCGCCGGCCACAATGTGCGCGCCGGCGTCGAGCGTTTCGAGAACGGTTGCAATGGCTGCCATCCCGGAAGCGAATGCGTACGCCTGCGCACCGCCTTCGAGATCTGCCACGCATCGTTCGAGAGCCCAGCGCGTCGGATTGTGCGAGCGGCCGTAGTCGAGGCCTTTGTGCACGCCCGGGCTTTGCTGCACGAATGTCGAGGTAGCGTAGATCGGCGGCATGATCGCGCCGGTCGACGGGTCGGGCGATTGACCGGCGTGAATTACGCGCGTTGCAAAGTCGTTCTCGTCGCTCTTGTTTTTCATGTCAGCTTCTTGCGCAGGTGATTCAAAAGATCGAAGCGTGTGACCAGACCGTAGAACTGCTTGTCATCGGCGATGATCGCGACCAGACCGCGGTCCAGTATTTCTCGCAGAGTTGCAATGCTCGCATCCGGCCGCACGGTGTCAAGCTTCTTCGTCATTGCTTCGCTGACAGGCGAGTGAAAGCGCGCAGCATCGTCGTGCACCGTCAGCAGCAGATCGGACTCATCGATCACGCCTAGAAGTTTGTTCTTGTCGAGCACAGGTAGCTGCGATACCTCCGCCAGCCGCATGCGCTGGAACGCGGTCATCAAAGTATCTTCCGGTCCCACCGCGACGACTGCACCCTCGTCGAAGCGGCGCGCGATCAGATCACGCAGGTCTCCCAGTCGCGGGCGCTTCAGCAGGCCTTGATCGATCATCCACTGATCGTTGTAGACCTTCGACAGGTAACGCGTGCCGGTATCGCACACGAAGCTCACCACGCGTTTCGGTGTTGTTTGCGCACGGCAGTAGCGCAGCGCGGTCGCAAGCAGCGTTCCGGTCGAAGAGCCGCCCGAAATTCCCTCGGCGCGCAGCAGCGCGCGCGCGGTGGCAAAACTTTCTTCGTCGGGAATCGAATAGGCGTGCTTTACGCCGCTGAAGTCTGCGATCGGCGGAATGAAATCCTCGCCGATGCCTTCTACCGCCCACGAACCGGCGGCGCCTATCTTGCCGGTCTTGATGTAGTCGGCAAGGATCGAGCCGTCGGGATCGGCGAGCACGAACTCGAGCGCGGGCGCGACCTTGCGGAAGTAGCGCGTCAGTCCGGTCATCGTTCCCGCAGACCCGACGCCGATCACGATCGCGTCCAAGCTGGTGGTCGCATTGCTGCCAGATTTCCGGCCCGGTGGTCTGTTCGTGCGCGTCGGGATTGTCCGCATTGCCGAACTGATTCGCGAAAAACGCGCCGGGAATCTCTGCGGCCAGCTTTGCAGCCGCGTCCTGGTAATACTCGGGATGGCCCTTGCCAACATCCGATCGCGTCAAATTCACCTCAGCGCCGAGTGCTTTCAGATGCAGCACTTTCTCGCTCGACATCTTGTCGGGCACGACGAGCACGACTCGATAGCCTTTGGCGCGCGCGACCAGTGCAAGACCTAAGCCGGTGTTGCCGGCCGTAGCCTCGACCACGGTGCCGCCCGGTTTCAGCTCGCCGCGCCGCTCGGCGCCTTCGATCATCGAGCGGCCAATGCGGTCCTTGATCGAGCCGCCGGGATTTTGCGATTCGAGTTTTAGAAATAGCGTGCACGGCCCCGTGTCGAGCCGCGTGACCTGAATCATCGGCGTGTTGCCGATCAGATCGAGCACGGCCGGGGCGGAGTTCGAATCCTTGCGGGCCATTTCGCAATTGTGCACTCCACGCGCTGTGTTCACGCACGCTTCACACATGTTTCATTCCACTCTGCACAATGGCGTCACCTCGGAGACCTGCCTATGCGAATTCGTGCGCTTGCCTTTGCGTTGATGCTGTCGCTGGTGGCGGCCGTGGCCGCACAGGACGCAGCCAAAGTCGAGTCGTTCAGTCCGCAGGGGCAGATCAAGGACGTGCGGCAGGTCGTCGTGCGCTTCTCGCAACCGATGGTGAGCTTCGGCGATCCGCGCAGCGAAGCGCCGTTTGATGTCGAATGCGCTGGCAAGGGGCGCGGGCGGTGGGCCGATGCGCGCAACTGGCTGTACGACTTCGATCAGGACCTGCCGGCCGGAATCGAATGCAGTTTCAAGACGAAGCCGGGACTGAAGAGCTTCGCAGGTGCCGAAGTCACGGCGCAGACATTCCGCTTTTCGACCGGCGGGCCGTCGATCCGCGGCGCATGGCCCGACGAAGGGGAAGAGCGTATCGACGAAGCGCAGGTATTCCTGCTGGCGCTCGACGCGCATGCGGACCTCGCGAGCGTGCGCGCGAATGCCTATTGCGCGGTCGACGGCATCGGCGAGCGTTTGCCGTTGAACATCATCGAAGGCAAGGAGCGCGAGCGCATCTTGGCGGAGCAGAAAAATCGCGCGCGCGTCTTGTTCGAGGTCATTTTCAAGCGCGGCAATCGTGGTGTGGCGTCGGTCAAAGACGTGCGCCTGGTCGATGCGCCGATTCTTGTTGCCAGCTGTGGGCGGCCGCTGCCGGCAGGCGCGAACGTGCGGCTCGTTTGGGGTGCCGGTATCAAGACCAACACCGGAGTCGCAACCACTGAGGTGCAAACACTGCCGTATCGAGTACGGCCACAATTTTCTGCGCGCTTCACGTGTCAGCGTGTCAACGCGAATGCCGGTTGTATTCCTGTGTTGCCGGTGCAGCTGGAATTCGCCGCGCCGGTCGCGCGGGATATCGCATCGAAGATCGAATTGCGTGCAGCCGATGGGCAGGTGCATCGCCCGACGATCGATCCTAATGTCGCGACCGTTGATGCCGTCGAGTTCAAGGGGCCGTTCGCGGAGCGCAGCGAAGCGACTGTCGTGCTGCCTGCCGATTTGAAAGACGATGCGGGCCGCGTCCTTGCCAACGCCGCAGCGTTTCCGATGAAGGTGCGCATCGACGACGATCCGCCGCTGGTCAAATTTCCATCGCGCTTCGGCATTCTGGAAGTCAACGCGCAGCCTGCGCTACCGGTCACGGTGCGCAACGTCGAACCGATGCTCGATGCCTACGCGCTCGATGTTGCCAAGGCGCCGAAGCATTTGTAAAACCGGCGGCCAAGGGGCGCATCAAGCGCATTGATACGGATGACGATGCCGCGCTGGCGCAGTGGATGCGTCGAATACTGCGTGAGCCATCGGAAGACATCCGTCGCAGGAATGGCGAATACCTGAAGCCGGGCTCGGTGCCGATGCTGTCGGACGCCGAGCGTGCAGCGGCGCAGCCGATCGACATTCCGCGCGCGGAACCGAAGATGGCGATGCAGGTAATCGGCATTCCTTTGCCGCAGCCCGGGCTATATGCAGTCGAGATCGCAAGTGCGCGTCTTGGACAAGCGCTGCATGCGGAAGACAAACCGTACTACGTCTCCGGTGGTGCGCTCGTCACCAACCTCGCGGTGCATTTCAAGCATGGGCGTGAATCGTCGCTTGCATGGGTGACGCGGCTAGACGACGGCAAGCCCGCCAGTGGCGCGCAGGTCAGAGTGACCGACTGCCTCGGCAAGCGTTGGTGGGATGGCGCGACCGATTCAAACGGCATCGCACGCATCGAGCGCGAGCTGCCGCGGCAGAACCGTTGGCAGGATTGTCCGCACGCGCCGAATGCGTACCTGGTCAGCGCCCGCATGGACGGTGACATGTCGTTGATGTTCACGAGCTGGAATGAAGGCATCCGGCCGTGGCAATTCAATCTGGGCGGAGGGTCGGGTGCAGAGCCGGTCATAGCGCATACGGTGTTTGATCGCGCGTTGTTCCGCGCTGGCGAAACCGTGTCGATGAAGCACGTGATCCGCCGCCGCGTCGGAAGCGGGTTCGCCGCAGTCGAGACGCACAACTTGCCGCGCCGACTGCAGATGATCCATTCGGGCAGCGGGCAGCGTTTTCAGTTGCCGGTGGCGTGGAGCAACGGCACTGCTCTGAACACGTGGAATATTCCGAAAGACGCAAAGCTCGGTGAATACACGGTGCTGTTTATAGATCCCGGGCGCGGAGCGCGATTGCAAGGCGGTTCATTCCGCGTCGAGCAGTTTCGCGTGCCACTGATGAAAGCCGTGCTGAAGCCGCCATCGAAGTCGGTCGTCAACGCGAGCCAAGTGACGATCGACGCGCAGTTGAGTTATCTATCGGGCGGCCCCGCTGCCGGCGCGCCGGTGAAGTTTCGAAGCCGCATCGTTCCGAGCTCGCAATCGTTTGCCGATTACGACGAGTTCAGCTTCGGTGGTGCCGTGCCGAAAGTTGGTATCGAAGCCGAAGCGCCATATGACGAGTCCGCGCCGGATGAGCCGGAAGCCACCGGCGGTGCGGCGCGCGTACAGGACGTCTCGCTCGACGCCAACGGCGGCGCACGCGTCGTCTTCGACAAGCTGTCTCCCGCGGACAAAAAGGAGCAGCAAACGCGTGCGCTCGAAGTCGAAATGGAATACGCCGATCCGAACGGCCAGATTCTCACTGCGTTTACGCAAACACTTCTGACACCTTCGGCGCTGGTCGTCGGCCTCGCGCCGGACGGCAGTTTTTTCAAGCGCGATTCGCTGCGTTTCAAGGCTGTCGTGCTGGACAGCGCCGGCAAGCCGCAAGCCGGCAAGGACGTCAGCGTCGATGCATACAGCAGTACGCGCTTTGCATATCGCAAACGGCTGCTCGGCGGCTTCTACGCGTACGAGCAGACGGTCGAAGTCAAGCGATTGAAGCAAGTGTGCCGCGGCACCAGTGACGCGCGCGGGCTCGTTCTGTGTTCGGGACCGGCGCCGGCCAGCGGCGATCTGATCTTGGTCGCACGCACTGATGACGCGCAAGGCAATGCTGCGATCGCGACACGCGATGTGTACGTCGCCGGCAGCGATGACAGCTGGTTCGAGGCCGGTCAAAGCGATCGCATCGATTTGATCGCCGACAAGCGTTCGTATGAACCCGGCGAAACGGCGCGCTACGAAGTTCGCATGCCCTATCGCACGGCGACGGCGCTGATTACTGTCGAGCGTGAAGGTGTGCTCGAGTCACGCGTCGTGACGATCGATTCGAAATCACCGTACATCGAAGTGCCGATGCTCGGACACTACGGGCCGAATGCGTACGTGTCTGCGCTCGTGGTGCGCGGCCGGGTCGAGCCCGAAATGCCGGGCCGCTTTGCATGGCTGCGGCGAATGATCTATCGCGCGGCGAAATTCATCGGGCTCGTAGACGAAGTTGCCGGTCGAACGCGACACACGGCCGACCGCGCTGGTGGATCTGACCAAGCCCTCGTACCGGCTCGGTATGGCGCAGGTCAAGGTCGGCTGGAAGGCGTACGAGCTGCGCGTCAAGGTCGAGCCCGAGAAGCCTGTTTACAAAGTGCGCGATCGCGCGGCAGTGCTGATCACGGTGACTGATCCGAGCGGCAAGCCGATGGCGAATGCCGAGCTGGCAGTCGCAGCCGTCGATGAAGGACTGCTCGCGCTGGCGTCGAACCGATCGTGGGATCTGCTGGGCGCGATGATGCAGCGGCGGCCGATCGAAGTCGAAACGTCGACTGCGCAATCGCAAGTGATCGGCAAGCGTCACTTCGGTAAGAAAGCAGTAGCGGCGGGCGGAGGCGGCGGCGGCGAAAACGCACGCGAGCTGTTCGATACGCTGCTGATGTGGAATCCGCGCGTCACGCTTGATGAAAGTGGTCGCGCGCGAATCGAGGTGCCGTTAAACGATTCGCTGACGTCGTTTCGCATCGAAGCCATTGCGAACACGACCAGCGGTGAAGCGCGGTTCGGTTCTGGCGGCGCGGCGATTCGTACGACACAGGACGTGATGCTGTTCGCCGGGCTGCCGCCGTTTGTGCGCGAAGGCGATCGCTTCGACGCGCAGGTGACGGTACGCAACGGTGCCGATCGTCCACTCGAGCTTGCAATCAATGCCACTATGGAAGGCGACGGCGCATCAGCCACCAAGTTGCCGCCGAGCACGATGTCTCTTGCGGCGGGCGGCGCACAAACTATCTCGTTGCCGGCGCAGGTGCCGTTCGGCGCGAAGCAGCTGCAGTGGCAGATCACCGCGCGTGAAGCGAACTCAACTGCATCCGACACGATCAAGATCTCGCAAGCTGTCGGCGTTGCAGTTCCGGTGCGCGTCTATCAGCAAACGCTGCTGCAACTGGAACCCGACAAAGACCACAAGCTTTCCGGTCGAGCTACCGAAAGGTGCGATCACCGGCCGCGGTGGCGTCGAGATCAAGCTCGCACGCTCGCTCGGCGGCAGCGCCGACACGATCAAGCAGTGGATGGCCGCCTACCCATTCACATGCCTTGAACAACGCGCGTCGGTCGCCGTTGCACTCGAGGACCCGCTGCGCTGGCAGCGCGTGATGGACGGCTTGCCAGCGCTGCTCGATCGCGACGGCCTGGCGAAGTTTTTTCCGAGTCCATGGAATGACGGCGACGACACGCTGACGTCCTACTTACTGACGATTGCGCAAGAGGCGGGATACGAAATTCCGGAAGCCGCGCGCGAGCGCATGTTGCGCGGTCTTGCCGACTTCGTTGCCGGCAAAGTCGTGCGCTACACCGCGTTGCCAACGGCGGACCTCGCGATTCGCAAGGTTGCAGCGATCGATTCGCTCGCTCGCTATGGAAAAGCCGAGCCGCGCATGCTCGAGTCGATCGAAATCCTGCCCAATTTATGGCCGACGTCGGCGGTGCTCGACTGGATGTCGCTGTTGAAGCGGCTGCAGGCGATTCCGAAGCGCGACGAGCGCCTGGCTGAGGCGCAGCAGATCCTTCGCTCACGCATGACGTTTTCCGGTACGACGCTGGTGTTCTCGACCGAGAAGTCGGACTACCTGTGGTGGTTGATGGTCTCGCCCGATCGCAATGCGGTGCGCGCGCTGGCTTTGCTAAGCGACGACGCATCGTTCAAGGACGAGATGCCGCGCATGGCGCGCGGTGCTCTGTCGCGGCAGCAGGCAGGGAAGTGGAATACGACACTGGCCAACGCGTGGGGCGTGCTCGCGCTGCGGAGATTTCAGTCGCGCTTCGAAGGCGAAGCAGTCACAGGTCGGAGCATCGTCAGCGTCGGCAACGATCCACATGCGCTCGACTGGAAGGCGGCGCAATCGCGTGCGACGAATGATCCAACGAAGGGCACACCGATCGGCGCCGGTGTTGACACGCAATTCGCATGGCCCGCCAGCGTCGAACCGCTATCGATTGTCCACGAAGGCTCAGGGCGTCCATGGGCGTTCATCACGTCGCGCGCCGCGTTGCCGCTCGACAAGCCGCTGTTCGCCGGCTACCAAGTCAAACGCAGCGTGACGCCGATCGACCAGAAGGTCGCCAACGTGTGGACGCGTGGTGACGTGTACCGCGTCACGCTCGAAGTCGATGCGCAGGCCGACATGACGTGGGTCGTCATCAGCGATCCGATTCCCGCGGGTGCGGCGGTCCTCGGCAGCGGCCTTGGTGGCGATTCACGGCAGCTCGCCTCCAACGAACGACGCGACGGCCTGGCATGGCCGGCATACGAAGAGCGCGCATTCGACGGCTTTCGTGCGTACTACCGTTACGTGCCAAAGGGCAAGCTGAAAATTGAATACACCGTGCGGCTGAATAACGCCGGGGCGTTCTCGATGCCGCCGACGCGAGTTGAAGCCATGTACGCGCCGGAGTCGTTCGCGGAACTTCCCGTCGCTTCGATCGAGGTGCGGCCATGATGCGCAGGCTATTCGCTGCAACAGGCGCAACGGCCATTGCGGTGTCGCTGGCGCTGATCCCGGTCGCTCACACCGAACGCCAACGTTTGACGACGTACGCGCAAGCACGCTCGGCTCCGAGTCGACCTTGCTGTCGCGTGACGGCGAGCCGTTGCAGCGGTTGCGCGTCGACATGACGCGCCGCCAGCTCGAATGGACTCCCTCGATTCGATTGCACCGTCACTGGTGCGCGCAATCGTTGCCGCCGAGGATCAACGCTTCTGGTGGCACTTCGGCTTCGATCCCATCAGCGGCGCCTCTGCTGTGAAGGATCAATTTGGCAATGGCCGCGGGCGGGGTGCAAGCACGATCACGATGCAGCTGGCCGGCTTGATGACCGAAGGAGATCGCTTCGGCCGTCGCTCGATCGAGGAGAAGCTCGCGCAGTTCAGTTACGCGATTGCACTCGAGCGACGTTGGTCGAAGCAGCAGATCGTCGAGGCGTACTTGAACCTGGTGCCGTTGCGCGGTGAGCTGATCGGCGTTCGTGCTGCGTCGTTGGGTCTTTTTGGGCACGCACCGGATGCGCTCGACGAAGCGGAGAGCGCGGTGCTCGCAGCGCTGGTGCGCAGCCCGTCGGCGTCGCGCTCGGTCGTGGCACGCCGCGCATGCGCCGTGATGAAGAAGGTCGGCAAAGCGGACGAATGCCCCCGCGCCGAAGTGCGAGCGGCCAGTTTGCCGTCCTATCCGCTCGCGCTGAGCGGGCTCGACGAGGCGCCTCATCTAGCAAGGCAGTTGTTGGCGCGCGCCGGCACATCGGTGCATTCGACGCTCGATGCGCCGTTACAGCGCTTTGCCGCCGAAACTCTGCGTAATCGATTGGCAGCGCTCGCGGAGCGAAACGTCGAAGACGGGGCGGTGATCGTGATTGACAACGCGAGCGGCGAAGTGCTTGCCTACGTCGGTTCGAGCGGAGACTTATCGGGCGCCGCCGCGGTCGACGGTGTGGCTGCGTTGAGGCAGCCGGGGTCGACGCTGAAACCCTTCCTGTACGGGGTTGCGATCGACCAGCGCTGGCTGACCGCGGCATCGCTGCTCGACGATTCGCCATTGGCGTTGGCGACTCCGACCGGCCTTTACGTTCCGCAAAATTACGAACGCGATTTCAAAGGCGTCGTATCGGTTCGATCCGCGCTCGCTGCATCGCTAAACGTTCCGGCCGTACGTACGCTGCAACTGGTAGGTGTGGAACGTTTTCGGCAAGCATTGCAGTTGTTCGGCCTCTCGAGCATGAAGCATGACGCCGAGTACTACGGCTACGGGCTTGCGCTCGGTGGCGGCGATACCAGCCTGCTCACGCTGACCAACGCCTATCGTGCACTCGCCAACGGCGGCGTTTGGTCGCCGGTCCGCCTGCAGATTGATCGGGATGCGAGCGATGGCGAGCTCGTGCGCGTGCTTTCGACCGAAGCAAGCTTCATCGTTTCCGACATCCTGGCCGATTCTGCCGCACGCGCCGCGACGTTCGGGCTGGCAAGTTCATTGTCAACGCGATCGTGGGCCGCGGTAAAAACCGGCACCAGCAAGGGTATGCGCGATAACTGGGCGATCGGCTACACCGACCGCTACACCGTCGGCGTCTGGGTCGGCAATTTTTCGGGCGCGCCGATGTGGGACGTGTCGGGTGTCACCGGCGCCGCGCCGATCTGGCGCGAGATCGTCGATCACCTGCATGAGAGCCAGTCGAGCCGTGCGCCGAAGGCGCCGGCGGACGCCGTGCAGCGCGAAGTGGTCTTCGTGCCCGCGGTCGAACCGCCGCGCCGTGAGTGGTTCGTCGCGGGAACCGAGTCGAGCACCAAACTCACAGTGATCAGCATGCCGACTGCTGAGGCCGTCACGCGCATCGTTGCGCCCGCGGATGGCACTGTGATCGCGCCTGACCCCGATATTCCGGCAGCGCGCCAGTCGATGCTGGTGCGCGCCGATGCACCTCAAGCGACGCGCGTTTGCCTGAAGCTTGGAGATCGATCGCTCGCTCCGTGCGGTGTCCGCGAGGCAATGGTCAGGCTGCCGGTTCCGGGCCGGCATCAGATTCGGCTCGAAACGGTTGACGGCGAACTGCTGGCGCATGCATCCGTCGAAGTGCGCGGCGTGCCGCGCTGAGTGCCGTTATCGGCGGATAGCAAGCAGCGGCGCGCATCGCCGAGTCAAAAAGCGCCTCGAAGGCGCATCCGTGGTGTAAGTTCGCGTCTCTCGCGACGACTAGTGTGATCCGTCGATCGACAATCCATGGCCGCTGTTTCAATAACGTCCCCCGCGTCGCCGAGCTATCTCTATTACCGACATACGCTGCCGGTGCGGCTCATGCACTGGACCAATTTCATCGCGCTCACGATCCTGTTCATGAGCGGGCTGCACATTTTCAACGCGCATGCGGCGCTGTATTGGGGAGATTCTTCGTACTCGGGTCGCGCGCCTTTGCTGCAGATCACGACGCGGGAGGGTGCCAATGGTGAAACCGTAGGTGTCACGCGCATGTTCGGCCGCGAATTCGAAACCACCGGTCTGCTGGGGCTTTCGAAATATCCGAACGGTGAACCCAATCACCACGCGTTCCCGTCGTGGATCACGATTCCCGGCGGATATTCGTTGGCGATGGCGCGCGACTGGCACTTCTTCTTCGCGTGGCTGTTCGTGCTCAACGGCGTCGCCTATGTGCTGTACTCGTTGTTCAGCCGTCACTTGACACGTGACCTCGCGCCAACCGGCGGCGAGCTGCGCGGCATCGGCGCCTCGATCGCCGATCACGTGAAGTTCAAGCATCCCAGCGGCGAAGCGGCGAAGCGTTACAACGTGCTGCAAAAGCTGGCGTATCTGAGCGTGATCTTCGTTTTGCTGCCGCTGGTGATCCTGGCGGGATGGGCGATGTCGCCGTGGCTGAACTCCATCTTCCCCGGCTGGGTCGATCTGCTCGGGGGCCGGCAATCGGCGCGCACGATTCACTTCATCGTTGCGTGGCTGCTGTTTCTGTTCCTCGCGGTGCACGTGTTCGAAGTGATCATCAGCGGGTTCTGGAATCACATGCGGTCGATGGTTACCGGCCGCTATCGAGTCAAGACAGAGGCGTGACATGAAATCAATCGAAAAATCGAGGCGCCGTTTTCTTCTCGGCGCCGGAGGGCTCGGCGCGCTGTTTATGACCGGATGCGACCGGCTGTCCGAGACCGAATGGTTTCCGAAAGTGCTGCGAACTCATGAAGCGCTGAGCCGCGGCGTGCACAAGGTGCTGGGTTCGCGCCCGTCGATGGCGCAGGAATTTACCGAGGCCGATCTGTCGCCGTTTTTCCGCAGCAACGGCACCTCGATGCCGGAAGGTGAGGAGTATCAAGCGCTCGTCAGGAGCGGATTTGCGAATTGGCAGCTCGAAGTCGGAGGACTGGTCGACACGCCGGCCAAGCTGTCACTGGCCGAGCTGCGCGCCATGCCGCGCCGCACACAGATCACGCGCCATGATTGCGTCGAAGGCTGGAGCGCGATCGGCAAGTGGACGGGCGTGCCGCTAGCAAACGTATTGCAGCTGGTGAAGCCGCAGGCGCGTGCGCGCTACGTCGTGTTCCATTGTGCCGATGCGATGGAGGGCAGTCTGACGCCCGAGTACTACTACGAGAGCATCGACATGGACGATGCGCTGCATCCACAGACGATCCTTGCGTACGGATTGAACGGCAATGACCTTCCGATACCGAACGGCGCGCCGATTCGTCTGCGAGTCGAGAGGCAGCTCGGCTACAAGCATGCCAAGTACGTGATGCGCATCGAGCTGGTTGAAAGTTTTGCGAACATCGCCGGCGGCAAGGGCGGCTATTGGGAAGACTACGGCTATCAGTGGTACGCCGGAATTTGAAGTTGCCCGTTTGCGCAGACCCTGAACACCTGTTGCGCGCATGACGCTCATACGGCCTGCGCCGCTCTTATCATTGCGGGCCGATGGAAAGATATGGGTTCGCAGTGGTTCGACGTTCGTTGAAACTTTGTGCGCTGTCGTTCATCGCGGCCTCTTCCGTCATTGCTCAATCGCCGGCGCTCGACACTGACAAGCGAGCGGCGACGACGGCGTGCGACTCGGTCGTCATCATCAAGTGCGATGCGCCCGCAGCCAGCACAGGGGCAAGCCCTTCGGCGCAAGTGCAGCAGTCGCGCAGCGTTGACCTGCGCCGGCAAAACCCGCTGACGCAGCAACTGGAAGGCGTTGTCATCGAGGGCGAGCTGATCCGACGCCGCAGTATCGAGGAGACAATGGCGAGCGCGTTTCCCGCCGTGCGCGCGCGCGACGGCAACTACACGGTTGAAACGGGCGAGGGAACCAAGTGCTCATGCATGAACGTGTGTCCGCCGTGGCCTTTGCCGTGTTGCACTTGTTCTGGCCATCTGAGTCGCTACCGCGCAATGCCCGGCTCGTCACCACTCAATTGAGCGCCCTCCAGCCTTTGCAAGCCGGAATCTCGCTAACGCCGTCTTTCTTGCCGGTTCGGACTCGCCGGCGCCGCGCTAGCGTTGTCGCATGCACTGGCAAGCAGTAGAAACGACTCCGATTCGAATGGGCGCACATGTGCCGCCAGCGCGTGCCCATGCGATCCGCGATGCGCTACTGAAGCGCGCAGTGCCGTTGTCGCGGATGGATCAAGGCCGGCTTCAACCGTTGGCCACTGCGGGACTGGTGCGTGACGGCGATCGCGTCGGCCTGGTGACTGCCGCGCACATATTCGAGCGTGCGCATTGGGGTGATCTTGCGGTGCCACTGCCGCGCGACGGACGCGTTGCCCAGCTGCATTCGGCGCGCGTTCGCGTGGTTCTGCATTCTGATAACGACGTCGCGATTATGTGGATCGGCGATCGATCACTCGCGCAGCGGCTATGCGCAAATTGGGAGGCCAGCTCAACGGCGGGCGCGACGGTGGCGGATTCGATGTCGTCTACGTTTGTCCTCATCGGCTATCCGGCGTGCAATGCACGCCGCATCGACGGCTGCGTCTTTATCAAGCCGCTGGTCTTGTTTACAGAGTCCATCGACGCGCAGCGTTATCTCTATGCGCGTACCGCGGAGCGAACCGACGGCGTGACGATCTGGACGCCGGAGCTCGACGGAGTGTCAGGTGCGATGCTGTGGAGCGTCAGCGACGAAGCCGACGACGATGTCGCGTGCGTTCTTCGCCCGGCTGCCATTCAGGTGGCCTTCACGCACAACGCGCATCTGCGCGCCGAATCGATAACGTGTGTTCTTGAACTGATGAAAACCTCGCGACCTCAATAGCGCGCGTATCCTGCCGGCTGTCGGTTGGTCATATTGAGGGTTGAACATGCGATTGCTTCACACGATGCTGCGCGTTGGCGACATGCAGCGCTCGATCGATTTCTATACGAAGTCGATGGGCATGCAGCTGCTGCGTACGACGGACCGCCCGGATCAAAAATACTCGCTCGCGTTCGTCGGCTATGCCAACGAATCGCAACAGGCAGTGATCGAGCTCACCTACAACTATGGCGTGTCGAGCTACGACCTCGGTGCCGGATTTGGGCACATCGCGATCGGTGTCGACGACATCTACGGCATGTGCGAACGCGTCAGAGCCTCCGGCGCATCGGTGACACGCGAGCCGGGGCCCGTCAAGGGCGGTACGACGATCATTGCGTTCGTTCAGGATCCCGATGGATACAAGATCGAACTGATCCAGCAAGCGTAGCTACTGTCCCGCTTTGCGAGCAAGCTTCACGTCCGACCCGCCGCTGCATTCACTGCGGCAGGGTCAACGCCAAGCTTGCCGGCCGCATCGAGAATCTCATTCCACGTTGTCGCATCGACCGGAACTCCGCGCGCGGTGCGCTGCGCACGCTTCTCGCGCTCGGGTTCGCCTGCGATGCGCACCGATTCGAATCCTTCGCGCGTCGGTGACGCCTTGACCCAGTCGATGAAGTCGAGCGTTTCGCGCTCGAATGTTGAGCGGTTCGCGAGCGCTGCAGGGTCGAGCAGCACGGTCAGCATGCCGTTCAGAATGCGGCGCTGTGTTACGTCTTCCGAGTGGTGCGTCATGCCGGCAGCCAGCGCGCCGCCGAGTAGTTCGCACAACAGCGCGAGTCCATAGCCTTTGTGCTCGCCGAAGGCGAGCAGTGCGCCGAACGGCGGGTTGACGCCGAAGCGCGGCTCGCGTGTAGGGCGCCCTTGATCATCAAGCAGGCAGTCGGGCGCAACGAGCTCGCCCTTATTGAACGCGACGCGCGTTTTGCCCTGCGCCAGCACGCTCGTTGCAAAGTCGAGAATTACAGGCTCACGTCCCGTCAGGGGAATGCCGGCCGCAAACGGATTGGTGCCGAAGCGCGCGTCAGCGCCACCGTAAGGCGCGACGATGCTGCGCGTTATCACGTTTACGAAATGCAGCGAAACCAGACCGGCTCGCGTGGCCTGTTCAGCCCAGGCGCCGATGCGGCCCAGATGATGTGAATTGCCAAGCGCGACGATGCAACTGCCGTGCTGCAGCGCCCGCGCGATTCCGAGCTCCATCGCCTCGCGACCGATGACCTGGCCAAAACCCGCGGCGCCGTCGAGCCGCAGCAGCGTGCCGGCGTCCAGTACGGTCCGCACGTGCTGATTCGGCGCCAGACCACCTTGCTGATAAGCGTCGGCGTAGCGCGGCAGCATGCCGATACCATGCGAATCGTGACCGGTAAGGTTGGCCTCGATCAGATTGTCGGTGACCGCTTCGACTTCAGCGTCGTTGCTGCCAAAGCCACGCACCACAAGGCGAATCGCAGCGCCCAAGCGCGTAACGTCGATCGTGTAGGTATCCATAGTCTGCGTTCACAATTTTTGGTTGAGCCAAGCGTGCGCGATCGTAGACTGAGTTCAGCCCATCACGGAGGAGACATGAGGAACTAACACTATTCGAGCTTGCCGATCCTCTTCACGGCCTCGGTCATCATCTGTGCGTCGGCTTTCCAGTAGGCGGCGAACTGCGGTGCGTCCATATATTCGATGGGGCTGCCGGCGTTCAATACCGTTTGCTGCAGCGCTGGATCACTCATCAACTTGCGCAGCGTCGAGCGCAGCTTTTCAATAACCGGGTCCGGCGTCGACGCCGGGGCGAACAACGCAGACCATTGAGCGAACTGAACGTTGTACCCACGCTCTTTGAGGCTTGGCACGCCGGGCAATGTGGCCAACGGCGCATCGCCCCAGTGTGCGAGCGCGCGCAGGCGCCCAGCGCGAATGTGCTGCACAACGCTCGCGGGGCCGCTCGAGATGGCGTCGACATGTCCGCCTAGCAACGCGATGACGGCGGGTCCGGCGCCAGCGTACGGAATATGAATCATTCGAAAGCCCGCCGCCGATTTCAACATCTCCATCGGCACATGCATCGTTCCGTAGTTGCCCGAGCTCCCGTAGTTGTACGCCGCAGGTTTACGCCGTGCATCAGCAATAAAGTCCTCAAGCGTTCGCCACGGAGAATCCGCGCGCACGACAAGAACCGTCGGATCCGCCGTGATGCGTGCGATCGGCTTGAACTGATCGAGCTGGAACATCGGTTTGCGTTCCAGGATCTTGTCAGCCTCCGGCAGGATCGAAATCGAAGACAAGCTCAAGAGCAGCGTGTAGCCGTCGGCCGTAGCACGCGCGGCATGGCCGATCCCGACCGCACCGCCGGCACCGCTCTTGTTATCGATAACCACAGGCTGCTTCAACTCGCGCGACATCGCCTCGGCGACCGGCCGCGCCACCGTGTCGGCGACGCCGCCTGGCGGAAACGGAACCACGAGCGTGATAGTTTTGTCCGGGTACTGCGCATGCGTCGCCGGCGAAGCCAGCGCGAACATCAGTGATACGAGGCACAGTTGCAACAAGCGGTGCATACAGTCTCCTACGCAGATTTGTTTCAATGCTAGCTCCAGTTGCGCAGCCGCTGACGATCCGAATTTCCGAGACCGAAACAGTCTCCGCACTGTTGTGCCGGCCGGAGCATGCGCGCGCTTGCTATGTGCTGGCGCACGGCGCCGGGGCCGGAATGAACCATCCCTTCATGGATTCGGTGTCCGCGGGGCTCGGCGAGCGCGGCCTCGCGACGCTGCGGTATCAATTTCCGTTTATGGAGCGCGGCTCCAGGCGTCCGGATCCGGCGCAAGTCGCGCAAGCAACGGTACGTGCGGCAGTGGCAACAGCAGTGGATCTGATGCCTGGCGTTGCACTGTTCGCCGGCGGAAAATCTTTCGGCGGCCGGATGACCTCGCAGGCGCAAGCCGAAGCGGCGCTGCCGCAGGTTCGCGGGCTCATCTTTCTCGGGTTTCCGCTTCATCCGGCCAAGCAGCCGTCGCAGAAGCGTGCGGAGCATCTGGCGCAAGTCAGTTGTCCGATGCTTTTTCTGCAGGGAACACGTGACGAACTCGCGGACATGGCGCTGATGCGCACCGTGACCGAGCGGCTTGGCGAACGGGCGACGCTGCAATGGTTCGAGGACGCCGACCACTCTTTCCACGTGCGCGCGCGCAGTGGACGCACGGATCAGCAAGTGCTCGGCTCAATGCTGGACGCAATCGTCGCGTGGACGATTACGCAGTGACGTTTTTCCTGCGCGGCGGTTTCAAGAGTACCCAAGCAGGGGCGTGGTCGCTTGCACCGATCTCGCCGCGAATGGTCTTGTCGACATTGGCGTCTGCAATGCGAGAAGACAGAGCGGGACTGATCAATAGATGGTCGAGGCGTAATCCGGCATCGCGCCCCCAGCGCCCGCGCTTGTAGTCCCAGAATGTGTACATCGGTTCATTGGGATGGAGTGAGCGGATTGCATCGGTCCACCCTTGCTCGATCAGCTGCCTGAAGCGCTCGCGGCTGGCAGGCTGCACCAGTGCATCGTCGTCCCACGATCGCGTCGGGTAAATATCAAACGGCGTCGGAACGACGTTGTAGTCGCCGGCGAGCACGACCGGTACATTGGCCTCGATCAAGCTGCGAGCGTGCTCGATCAGCCGACCGAGCCAGGCCAGCTTGTAGTCGAACTTCGGTCCAGGCTGTGGATTGCCGTTCGGCGCGTAGATCGAGGTCACCAACACCCCTTCGATGGCCGCTTCGAGGTAACGGCTTTGCGAATCGGCCGAATCGCCCGGCAAGGTTCGATGCGTGACGACCGGCTGCGCATCGCGCGCCAGAATCGCGACGCCATTCCAGGTCCGCTGCCCGCACCAGGCGGCGCCGTAACCAGCGGATTCGATCGCGGCGATCGGGAACTCGCGATCGGCTGCTTTGAGTTCCTGCAGGCAGACGACATCGGGTTTCGCAGCGTCTAGCCAGGCCAGCAGGTTGGATAACCGGCGGTTGACGTTGTTGATGTTGAAGGTCGCGATCTTCACGGGTACTGCGTCGACTTGTGCTCGGTCTCGGCTCGCTCGAAAAGATGGCCCACAACAAGAAAGATGACACTTTTCCTGCGTCTATAGTCGAATTTTCGCTGGAGATCCAAGATGAAACTCGGCTGGCTACTGGCATCGGCTTTGGGCGCGATCCTTCTCGGCGGGTGCGCTACACCGACAGGTGAAAGTTTGCAGCCCGCTTTGGCGCAGGCCAACGCAATTCCCAAAGTGAGCGTCGCGGCCGACCGATGTCTGGAGTCGTTCCGCTTCCGCAGTTCGATGCAGGGCACCTTTTTTCGCGAACTGATCTGCTAGACGTTGCGCGTATGTCTAAGTAGATCAGCGGTACAAGTGCGCGGATTGCAGAAAATCTTTCCGCCGACTCGCAAGCGCAACGCAGAACCTGGAAAGAGCGGCGCCGGCGTTTAGTTGCGGCTGCACGCTGCGCTCCTTTTATCCGCAAGTAAACCCTTACGGATCCAATTCCTAAGACGCCTACCTTTTGCACCCGACAGACGGTCGGTGCGTTCCTGCGGTACTGGCACTGTTCCTGATTGTCACTGTGCGGGTCGAGTGGAATCTTGATCGCGTACAAACCAAGGAGAGTTGCCGTGATATTCAAACCGAGTATGAGTGCGGAAATTTTGGATTGGTTAACTCCGCCGCAGGTGCAGGTCGTCAAGTTCGCGGCCTCTGCGGATCAGCTTGAGCGTATTCAGCAACGCGCCAAGGAGTTAAAGGAAGCGATGGGGCCACGCTATTTGTGCCACGAGAAAAATCGCGTGCGGCGCTTGGATGAACGGACGTACCGGTCGCGCGGTGCTGGGAACGGCAACGTCAGGGCCATCAAGCGGGCGGCATAAGTTTTGTCTTCGGCGTGATTACAGCCGGCGATAGGCGCTTCGCCAATCGCCGGCCGCCGCAACGGCTGACAACGGGGAAAACGGTCAGATCAGTCTGCCGTCGCTGGTGCGGAAGTCTGATCGATCCACGTCTTCAGAAACGTGTACGCCACGGCGAGCACGACGGGCCCGACGAAGATACCCAGTAGCCCGAACGCGACGAAGCCACCGATCACGCCGACGAAAATCAGCAGCAGCGGCAGGTCGGCGCTGCGGCTCACCAGCACGGGACGGAGCACAGTGTCGAGCATGCTGGCTGCGAGTGACCACACCAACAGGAAAATTCCCCACGCCAGATCCCCGCTCCAGAAAACCCAGATCACGGCAGGGATCAGGACGACGAGCATGCCGATCTGCGCAATACACAAGACGAGTAGCACGGCGGTAATGAATCCCGCAAACGGAACCCCGGCCGCGGCGAGGCCCAAGCCGCCCAGCGCCGCTTGAATGACGGCGGTTAGACCTACGCCGAGTGCGACGCCGCGGATCGCCTGAGCCGCCAGGTTGATCAGGGCTTCGCCCTGCTTTCCAGCGAGGCGGCGTACGAAACGCAATAAAGTGGACGCGTATTTCTCGCCGTTCAGATACATGAAAGCAGCGAACACAGGAATCAGCACGAGCTGCACGATCACGTAACCGGCATTACCGATTTCGGCAAAGAGCCACGTCGTCAGGCCGCCGGCGTACGAGACCAACTGCGTCACGAATCCTTCGACGCCGGCCGCGCTGGCGTCCAACCAGGCGGCAGAGAGCGCCGCGCCGATCAACGGAAGTTGCGCGAGCCACTGGGGTGGCGCGGGTATCGGCATACTCGTGATCGAGCGGATCCGGTCAACGATGTCATCGGCGTTCGCAACCAGGATGCCGACGGCCAGCGTCACCGGAATGACGAACAGCAACACCAGCATCACGATCATCGAAGCGACCGCCAAAGCGCGGTAGTTCCACAAGTGCACCTGAACGCGAAGCATCAAGGGCCACGTCACGACGACGATCATGGTGGCCCAGATCGCCGCCGCGACGAACGGCCGCACGAATCCAGAAGGCGGCAACAATCAGTACGCCGATGCACAGCACGCCCAGCAAAGTTCGGGTGAGATCACGCTGAGGTGAGGCCATGGTGGCGCTGGAACTAGTCGCCGAGCGTGCGGTAGTACAGCGTCGTGGCGCACAGTCCACCGCCCGGCAGCAGCGCATAGCCAGGAATTACGCCCACACGCTCCCAGCCGAGGCGTTCGTATACGCGCTCGGCCTCTGCGCTCGCGGTGTCGAGCACCAGCAACGTTTTGCCGCATTCGCGCGCTGTGGTTTCCGCGGCCAGCGTCAGCGCCGCCCCGAGTCCTTGGCAGCGTGCGCGCCGATGCACCAGCAACTTCGACAGATCGGCGCGGTGCGGTTGATTCTCGGGCTGATTGAGTACCAGTTGCACGGTGCCGCAGATGCCTTCCGCGTCTTCAGCGACGAGCAGCGCGCGATGGCCTGCGGCCACGTCTTGCGCGATGCCGCGCCAGAACGCCACCGCGCGTGCGCGCGGCAGCGGGTGCATGAAGCTCACCGACGCACCGCCTTCGACGCAGTCGATCAGGACGCCCGCGAGCGCTTCAACCTGCGTGTCATTCAGTATGTGCAGACGGCGCACAGACCAGCTGGTGTGGCCATCGGCGGGCATCGCACAGGGTGCTCGATTCGTGAGATCAACTCACGCGTTCGCGCTGCGGCCGAGCATTCCCGATGCTTTCGCGGCATGCGTCGCAATCGCGTCCATCAGCGGCGGCGACAGGCAGTCGTAAGGCTCCAAGCCCAGCGCTTTCAGCCGGGCTCGGACCGCGCCCATGTTCGCGGGATCAGCGCCTGACTCGATAATCGATGAAACGAACGCCGCGAATTCCGGCGGCGCCCATCCGCGATCGCGCGACAGTTCAGTGTGGATGAAATCCACGCCGAACAGCGGATGGTTCTTGTTTTCGATTCGACCGTACATGTGTACGCCACACTCCTTGCACGCGTGGCGTTTGATCGTCGCACTTTCATCGACCACCTTCAGCTTGTCCTGATTCGCAGTGACGCTCAACTTGTCGCGCGGCACGACGGCCACCTGCGAGAACAGCGCACCGCGGGGCTTCCAGCATTTCGTGCAGCCACAGACGTGGTTGTGCGCGCACTGCCCGCTGATCGAAACCGTTACCTTCTTATCAGAGCAATGGCATTGCAAGGTACCGCCGGCGAAATTTGCTGCTGCGGGTTTAAGGCCCTGATCGACTTCCGGATGAATCGAGATCGCGTTTGCCATGTTCGCCTCCTCCTGTTGTCAGACAGTCATGCAGCGCCGTGCGCCTCGACATAAAGCGCATACAGCGAATGGCAGCTTGCCATGTAAAGACGATTCCTCTTCGCACCGCCGAAGGTCAGGTTCGCGCACCGCTCGGGCAACTGAATGAACCCGATTGCCGTGCCCTGCGGGTTGAACACCCTCACGCCATCCAGGTCCGCTGAGCTTGCGCCCGGCGCGCCGCTCCAACCCCAACCGCACCACAGGTTGCCATCCATATCGACCTTGATGCCGTCGAGCGCGCCGGGACCGTTGGCATCCACCACTTTGATCTTGTTCGACACCGCTCCATTTGCGCCGACGTCGTAGCTCCAGATCAGGCGGTTCGGCTGCGCGCGGCTCTCTACGACATAAAGCTTCTTTTCGTCCGGCGAGAACGCGAGACCGTTCGGGCCGGCCAGCTCGTCGGTGACGAGTCCGAGCTTGCCGTCGGGCGCAATGCGATACACGGAGTGAGGCAATTCGGGCGTTGCCTTGTCGCCTTCCCAGCTACCGCTGATGCCGAACGGTGGGTCGGTGAACCAAATCGAGTCGTCAGACTTGCAAACGATGTCGTTGGGCGAGTTCAGCCGCTTGCCATTGAACTTGTCAGCCAGCACGGTGATCGTGCCGTCATACTCGGTGCGCGTCACCCTGCGCGTCAGATGTTCGCAGACCAGCAGCCGCCCCTGGCGGTCGCGCGTCATGCCATTCGAATTGTTTGCGGGCTGGCGAAACACACCGAACGCGCCAGTGGCTTCGTCGTAACGCATGATGCGATTGTTCGGGATGTCGCTGACGAGCAGATAACGGCCGTCGCCGAACCACACCGGACCTTCCGCCCAGCGCATCCCGGTACCCAACTGTTCGACGCTGCTGCTGTAGATGCGATATTTGCCGAAGCTCGGGTCGAGAATTCGAACCGACGGATCGGGGTAGCGCTGGCTCGGTTTAAAGCCGAACTCTTCTGATTGTTTGTGTACTGCCATGTCCTTGACCAAGCGCCTCCGCTCTCGCTGCGTCCTACGGACATAGAATAGCCAGAAATTGCAGTTCAACTGCTAGAAGGGGGCCTGATGATTCTCGGTATGTCTATTCCCACGTTTACTTTCGTTCACACCGCTTTGAGTTTGGTCGGAATCTTTGCAGGCCTCGTTGTGTTGTTCGGCATGTTCCGCTCGCGGCGGCTTCCAGGCTGGACCTTGGTGTTTCTTGTGACGACGGTGCTTACGAGCGTGACCGGATTCTTTTTCCCCGTCGAGCGGATACTGCCGTCGCATGTGGTGGGCGTTATTTCACTTGCCGTGCTGGCGGTGACGCTTGCGGCGCTGTACCTCTTTCGGCTGGCGGGATCGTGGCGCTGGCTCTACGTGGCGACCGCTGTTTTTGCTCTTTACCTGAACGTTTTCGTCGGCGTTGTGCAGGCGTTCGGCAAAGTACCGTTCCTGAACGCCTGGGCACCCAAGCAAACGGACTTGCCTTTCATCGTCGCGCAAGGCGTTGTGCTCGTTGTCTTCGTCTACCTGGGCATCAAGGCGGTGCGCTCCTTCCATCCTGAAAAAAATGGCCTCGGCACTGCGCGCGGCGCAGTACCGGCGTGAGTTCGCCCCCGCGAGCTACATCTGCGCCGCACTTTCCGCCGGAAATACTTGTTTGCTGGTCAGTTCGACGCGTTCAAGCTGCAAGCCGCGGCGTGTGCACTCTGCACGCTTTGACATCACCTACTTGCCCGTTCATCTTTACGCTGCTCTCGCGCGTGCGGGGACCAAAACTTCTCCATCGAGAGGTACGTGAACGATGCGGTCCACGCGATCATCAGCAAGCCGTTCAGCGCTTCGACCCCCGCCAGGAGCCGAACCGGGCCCAGTGGCGCAATGTCGCCCAGGCCCAATGACGTGTACGTTTCCGCTGAAAAGTAAAGGCAGTCGAGGAAAGTTGTCGGTGTGCTCACCGCTCAGGTCTCCGACGTCTCGGAAACGGATCAACGCGAACGTGGCGACGGCATACAGCCCAATCTCAACAGCGTGCGCAACGAACGCTACGAACATCACCACCAACAGCTTGGTACGCACGCGAATGCGAAGTCGCGGAAGTCCGACGTGCAGACCGCGTAGAACTTCGTAGTGAATCAGAGTTGTCAGTGCGATGAGGACGAGACTCGCGAGAATTACGGTCAGCATGCGCTGGCACCACAGAACATAGTCGTTCTCACTTGCCTAGTAGATCGAGCAAACCGCCCGGAGCTTACGATCATAGTTCGCAGCGCTAGCAGGATTACCCAAGTGAAGACGACACTTCTGATGCTGCCGCCTCAGACGCCAACGACGCGCGAATGGGCAAGGCGCCTGGCAGCTGCGCAACCCGAGCTATCGATCATCGTTGCAGAGAATGACGACGAAGCCGCGGCAGCCATCGGAAGGGCTAATGCGGCGTTCGGTACGGTGCCGCCGGCTTTGTTGCGCGCGGCTTCAAACCTGCGTTGGATTCAGGCGCCGCAGGCAGCGCCACCGGCTGGCTGGTATTACCCGGAGCTGATCGCGCACCCGGCGGTCGTGACGAACTTCCGCGAGATTTTTAATGACCATATCGGTGCGCACATCATGGCGTACGTTCTCGCGTTCGCTAGGGGGCTGCACCAGTATCTGCCGCAGCAACTGAAGCGCGAGTGGCGTCCGGCGCCGCACGACACCGGCGTTGTGCACCTGCCCGAAGCCACGATGCTGATCGTCGGAGTGGGCGGTATCGGCGCGGAAACGGGACGGCTTGCCGCCGCGTTTGGAATGCACGTCATAGGCGTTGACGCGCGACGCGGCGACGCGCCGCCGGGCGTGGCAGAACTGCATGAACCGGCCGCGCTTGACTCACTGCTGCCACGCGCGGATTTCGTAGTGCTGACGATTCCGCATACGCCTTCGACTGAAGGCCTGATGAATCGCGCCCGGTTTCGGCGGATGAAGCGCAGCGCGTTCTTCATCAACATCGGACGCGGCATGACGACGCGCCTCGACGACCTCGTCGCTGCGCTTCAGGCGGGCGATATCGCCGGTGCCGCGCTCGATGTGTTCGAGCAGGAGCCGTTGCCCGCCGATCATCCGCTGTGGATCCTGCCGGGGGTGTTGATCACGCCGCATACGGCCGGCTACGGCCCGTATCTTGATGAGCGCCGGTACGACATTGTTTCCGACAACTGTCGCCGCTTCATTGCCGGGCAGCCGCTGCGAAACGTCGTCGACAAATCCAGCTGGTTCTGAGACGTACTGCCTCGCGTATGCGCGCAATCGATGACCTTCCCGGCCCGCGCGGCCTGCCGCTGCTCGGAAATGTGCTGCAGCTCAACACCGGGCGGATGCACACGATCCTCAGTGCGTGGGCCGACGAATTCGGTCCGATGTATCGATACCGGATTGCCAGTCTGGACGCACTGGTGGTTGCGGACACTGACTTGGTCAACGAAGTGCTGCGCAACCGCCCAGATGGCTTTCGGCGCGGCAAGCGAATGCGGGCGATCATCCTCGAGTTGGGGGTGGACGGCGTATTTAACGCCGAGGGCGCAGACTGGAGGCGCCAGCGCAAGCTGGCAATGCTCGCGCTGAACACCAATCATCTGCGCGAATTCTTCACCCGACTGGAACTGGTGACCGCTCGGTTGCAGCGGCGCTGGGAGCACGCGGCGGCCGCCGGTGAAACAGTAGACGCGCCGAGCGATCTGAGGCGCTTTACCGTCGACGTGACCAGCAGTCTTGCGTTCGGCAAGGACTTGAACACGCTGGAAAAAGAGGGCGATCTAATCCAGCGTCATCTGGACAAGATTTTCCCGGCGGTGGCGCGGCGCTTGTTCGCCCCCTTTCCGTACTGGCGCTGGTTCAAGCTGCCCGTTGACCGCGAACTCGATGCTGCGGTCGTAGAGGTGCACAAGCTCGTAAATGACTTGGTCGCGGACGCCCGTCAACGCACCGACCACACAGGTTCAAAACGACCCGGCAACTTCCTTGATGCAATGGTCGCGGGCCAGACCGACGGCGCGGCAGCATTCACCGATGCGGAGATTGTCGGCAATGCGTTGACGATGTTGCTTGCGGGTGAGGACACCACTTCGAACACGCTGGCCTGGATGATGCATCTGATGATCGAATACCCGGCCGTTCAAGCTCGGATGCAGGCAGAGGCCGATCGTGTACTGGGTGGCGCCGAGCGCCCCGGTGACTACGCCATCAGCGACGCGCTTCAGTACATCGAGGCGGTGGCGCAAGAAACGATGCGGCTCAAGCCGGTCGCGCCGTTTCTGTGGATCGAACCCCTCGAGGATGTTGTGATCGGCGATGTGCACGTGCCGAAGGGCACCCCAGTTAATGCACTGACAGCGCACGTCGCAGCGGCGGCTAGCAATTTCACCGACGCCAAATCATTTCGCCCCGAACGGTGGCTCGATGCAGCAGGCCGCAGTGCAGACGGGCATAACACTCAGGCTTTCCTGCCTTTTGGCGCCGGTCCACGATTCTGTCCTGGGCGCCATCTTGCGATGCTCGAGATAAAGATGGTGGCCGCCATGCTCTGCCGCAATTTTGACGTCTCACGCGCTCCGAATTCGCGACCAGCCAAAGAAGTGTTCTCCTTCACAATGATGCCGAGCTGCGTGTCCGTTCGGCTGCGCAGGCGGTCGCAGCAACCTTAACAACGACGAAGCGATGAGTCGCTTCGCAGAGCGGGCACAAACGAGTTCCGATCCTCTGCCGTAGTTCGTCCGCCCCCGGCGCAGCCTGATCGTGGGCATTCGCCGCCCATCGCAATCAGGTGGCTACGCAGAATTGCGTTGCCTACTGTGTCGGATTGGCTGTCAGTACCGGGGGAAGAAATGCTGAAAAAAGTATCGCAGTATTGCCTGCTTTTCCTGATTGCAACCTGCGTGCTCTTTGCGTCACCTTTGAGAGCCGCCGATCCAGTCAGAGGCAATCTTGTCAGCGTCGAGTGGCTTGCAAAGAATCTGCAGGACACTGACCTATTGATCCTCGACGCGTCGCCCGCGCAGATCTATCGAGGGCAACATATCCCCGGCGCGCTCAATGTCGATCTGTTCAGTTATGGCGCTCAGGAAGCTTCGGTTCCCGAAATGGAACAGCGCCTGCAGGCGGTAGGGGTCAGCCGCGGAAAGAAAATTGTGATTTACGACCAGGGTGGCTCATTCATGGCCACGCGGCTCTTTTACGACCTGTACTACTACGGCTATCCCGGCGAAGGATCTTCTGGTCCTCGACGGCGGGCTCGCCAAATGGAAGGCGGTTGGAGGATCGATAACGAAAGATCCGACGCCCGCTCCGCAGAAGGGTTCGTTTCCGCATCACGACGATCAATGAGTACGCGCGGGTGAAGCTGCCCGAAATTCTGACTGCGAGCGGCGACACGAAAAACAATGCATTGGTCGAAGCACTCGACGCCAGCTGGCACTTCGGCGAGACCGCGTTCTTCGACCGAGCGGGTCACATTCCGAACGGCATCATGCTGCCAAGCTCTGATTTCTTTAACGCCGACAAGACGTTCAAATCCGCTGAAGAAATCAAGCGGATGCTGACCTATTTCGGGATCAAGCCCGAGCAACAGGTCTATAGCTATTGCGGCGGCGGTATCGCCGCGAGCGTGCCGTTCTTCGCGCTCAAGTTCATCGCCGATTACCCGGAGGTCAAGCTTTACCAGGAGTCCGAGCTTGGATGGCTGCAGGACGAACGCGGCCTGCCGTTTTGGACCTACGACGCGCCGCTGTTGATGCGAGAAACGAACTGGCTGAAGACGTGGAGCGGCAAGACGATGCGGACCTACGACGTCTCACGAGTCAGCGTGATCGACGTGCGTCCTGCCGACGTATTCAAGCAGGGACACTTGCCGTATGCACTGAACATCACCGCCGATGTGTTCAAGAGCCATCTGAAGAATCCGGAAAAGCTCGCTGAGATTTTGGGTCAGGCGGGCGTCAATGCGTCGCATGAAGCAGTGGTGGTTTCGGACGCCGGCCTGAACTCAGGCTCGGCAATCGCGTTCTTCATGCTGGAGAACTTGGGACAGCAGCGCGTGTCGGTCTTCATGGACTCGATTGACAAGTGGCTCGAGTCCGGTCTCGAAGTGACCAAGGATCCGACCGCAGTGGGCCCGAAGAAGGGACCGGGCGATCTATCGATACCGCCGACGACTTATCCGGTGACTGCGCGCAAAAACACGCTTATCGCGGACCCGAAAAGCACGCAGGGGCAGTATCCAAAGATATTCATTGCCTCGGGCAAGACCGTTCCCGCCAAAGCGCCCGAGGGCAAAGTCGTTCACGTCCCGTACACCAGTCTTGTGAATGCCGACGGCAAGCCCAAGGCCGCGAAGGACATCTGGAACATTTTGGTGAAGGCTGGCGTTCCGAGATACGCGGAGCTCGTGAGCTTCTCCGAAGATCCCGGCGAAGCGGCTGCCAACTATTTCATCCTGAAGTTGATGGGCTATCCGGATGTGAAGGTGCTGGTGATGTGATGCGAGGCGGCGTCGGCAAGGTGTCGGCGCCGCCCAAGCCCTCGCAGGGTCGCTGCGACCAGCGTCATCGCGCCGCGCTGTGCGCGCTGCTCTGCGCCTGCGACCAAACCAGCAACTTTTCAAAGTCCCCGTCGAAGGCGCGCTTCTTGAGCTCCTCATAGACCATCGAGCAGGCTTGCATCTCGGGAGAGCCCAGTAGTCCGCGCATCGCATCCCGGTCGCAGGTCAGGTAGATCGCCTTCAGTTCGGCGACCGTCAACTGTCTCTTGTTGTCGCTTTCGGATTTGCCGAAGGCCGGGCCACTGGACAGCGCTGCGCAAAGGATCAGCGTCACACATCGAGTCGCGGGTAGGGTGGCTACAGCGGTAAGCCTTGAAGTAAGTGATTTCATGGTTTGCTCCGGTTGATTCCGGCTCGTGCCGGCACGGAAGGAGCTTCAGGGGCTGCGCCCCACGGATTGCCCACGGGTTCCAAAATCCGTTTGTTGATCGCCTCAAATACGCCTGATTTGCTGCCGTGTTTTCGATGCCGGTGGTGGTCCTGCGGATTGGGTTACCCGCATGAATCAGATGGATGACCCCGGACCGGGCGCATGCCTGCTCAACGCCCAGAGTCCCCGCATTCCTCGCCGCTTTTCGGCCCGTGTGACTCGACGGGTAACGGTAGAAAGCGGGATGTCGAGCCCCGCACCTCGTCCTAGCAAATCGAGTCCGCCCGCAGCGGATACGCCCGCTGCAGAGACGCGCGCGCGCGCGCGGCTGTTTGAACTGCCTCGGCTGCGCAACGCCGAGCCCGCGCAGCGGCTGCAGTTGATCACTGTCAGCGCCGTCATGGTGCTGTGGTTTGCATTCACCGTCTGGGCGTCGTCGTTCTGGTTCGACGCGCTGGCCGATATGGTGGGGTTGATCGCCGCAATCTTCTTTGTCGGCGGCCTGGCGCTCGTGCCGAGCGCGATGAACATGTTCGTCGTTGCCAGCTTGTTGATGGACCGACGCCCGCCGCGCCGGGCGCTCGCCAAGTATCCAGCGCTATCGGTGCTGATGTACGTGCGCGACTCGGCGCAATCGATTGCCGAGACCATTGAAAGCATCCGCCGCCAGGAATACCCGGGACCGTTCGAGGTGATCCTGATTGATGACGCGTCGACCGATCGCACGGCGTTCATCGTCCGCGGCATGGGTTACCGGTGGATCAAGGTGCTGCGTCAGACCAAAGGCCGCGGCAAGGCGGCGGCGCTCAACCGCGCACTCGAATCGGCGCAGCACGACCTGATCGTCACGCTCGATGCTGATGCCATCCTGTTCGGTGATGCGCTGTGGAGCATGGTGGAGCGCTACGTCGCCGCCGAACCCGATGTGCGAGCAATCTCCGGCTGCGTGCTGGTTCGCAACTCGCGCGAGAACTGGCTCACTCGTTTGCAGGAGTGGGATTACTTTCACGGTCTGGCGTCGATGAAGCGCATGCAGTCGCAGTACCAGGGAACGGTGGTCGCTGAAGCGGCGTTCACGATCTACGACCGCGCCGCACTGAAGGAAGTCGGCGGCTGGCGATCCGACGTTGCCGAAGACGTGTTGCTGTCGTGGGACATGCTGCAGCGTGGCTGGCGCATCGGCTTCGCCGAAGACGCCTGCTGCTTCGTCATCGTACCGGCGGACATGAAATCGTTTTTCCAGCAGCGCGTGCGCCAAGCGCGTGCAACGCTACGCGCGCTGCGTGACATGCCGGGCGAACTCGTCAAGCGAAAGAAGTCGATGCTGTTCGTCGTGTGGCACCTGCTGTTTCCGTGGACGGACCTCGCATTCACGCTGGGTTTCGTCCCGGGCGTCATTCTGTCGGTGGCTTACAGCAGTCATCTGCTGATGGGGCCGATGGTGCTGACACTGCTGCCGGCCGTGCTTCTGCTTAACGTTGCGATCTTCTTCGTGATGCGCTCGATGTTCCACGCGCACGGCCTGAAGATCCGGCGCAACGTCGGTGGCTTCATCGTCTACGTCTTCGGATACAGCCTGCTGCTGCAGCCGGCACGCGCCGCCGGCTACTTGGCGGGCCTGATGCGGCCGCGGGCAAAAAAAACTGCGGCGTAACGACCTATATCCTGCGTGCCGTTGCGAAGTTGAGACGCGGTTCGCATGGCACTGGGTTCAACGGTTTACAAGGCTGAGCTCTCGGTCGCCGACATTGGGAGGGGCTACTACGCCGAGCACATCCTGGCGCTGGCCCGCCATCCGTCCGAGACTGAAGAACGACTGATGGTGCGTTTGCTGGCGTTCGCGCTGCACGCTCACACAGACCTCAGGTTCGGGCGCGGGATTTCAACGGAAGACGAGCCTGACCTGTGGCAGAAAGATGCCACCGGAGTGATCGATCAGTGGATCGACGTCGGGCTGCCTGATGAACGGTCCGTTCGGAAAGCATGCGGCCGTGCCGGTCGCGTTGTCGTCCTTGCCTATGGGGGTCGAAAGCTCGACATGTGGTGGCAGCAAAGTGCCGCCGCGCTCGCTCGCCACCGCAACCTGGAAGTCATCACCGTTTCGCCGGAGGAAACAGCGCAACTCGCTGCGCTGGCGCAGCGATCGATGCGATTGTCGTGCACCGTACAGGAAGGAAGTGCATGGATCGGGTCGGATCGTTCAGGTTGTAGCGTCGAACCGAAGTATTTGCAGCGCGCTGCAGACGAGCGTGGGCAGTGAGCCAGATGCGTTCACGTCGAGCGGACACATGGCTAGGCGCCTTGGCTCAACCAAAGCCTGACTTCTAACATCGTCGCGCAGTTCACAGGCAGCGTGAGTCCCGCGGCTCGTGGAGGTGCGAACACCCACGCGCCGCAAGCCTGCAAGCCCCGGGAAAGCTCTGTGACTAGGGGACATCCAGCACCACGTTGCCGACGGCTTTGCCGCTTTCCACCAGCCGATGCGCTTCGGCCGCCTTGGACAGAGGCAAGCGCGCAGCGATTTGATGCTTGAGTTTGTTTTGCTTCAGCAGACCCGTCACGCCAGCAACGGCGCTTGCCCGGTCCGCCGCATTGAGGTTGTAGACGATGAAGAAGTGATAACGCGTGTTCTTCAGGATCGACGCAAAGAACGGCACCGCGATCTCCGGCGCGCCGCTTCCGTAGACAACGATCTCGCCGTCGGTTCGCAGCGCCGCGAGATCGGACTGAATGTTCGCCGCCAGATCCATCTCGATGATGCGATCGACGCCGCGCCCGTCCGTTAGCGCCAGGCAGCGCTGCCCGACGTCTTCGGTCTTGTAGTTGACGAAAGCATCCGCGCCCGCCCCGATCGCGATCGCCCCCTTCGCATCGCTGCTCACCGTTGCGATGACGCGCTTCGCCCCGCCCAGCTTTGCAAACTGAATCGCATAGTGGCCAACGGCACCCGCACCTCCCGTCACCAGTACGCATTTACCGGCGACGCCACCGCTGCTGGCGACTGCGTGATATGCAGTCAGCGCCGGGATGCCGAGGCAGGCGCCCGCAGCAAAGTCGATCGCGTCGGGCAGCGTTACCGCTTGCTGTGCAGGAAGGACGACATACTGGGCTGCGGTACCCAGCGGCCGCTGCCACGCCGCGTTCCATACCCAGACTCGTTCGCCGATACGCGCGGCGTCAACGCCGTCGCCCACCTGATCGATCACGCCCGCGCCATCGCTATGCGGGACGATCAACGGGAAGGGAAGTGTCTTGTTGCGCACGCCCGCGCGCGATTTCACATCCGAAGGATTGACGCCAGAACTTGCAAGCTTGACGCGAACTTCGCCCGATCCAGGTGATGGTGTTTCGATCTCCGTAAATGACAGGACCTCATCGGCGGGGCCCACGCGGTTGTATGTGACAGCGAGCATCGGATCTCCTGTGTGCGCGATGTCAGCATATCGCTCATCCGCGCTCGCCTGCAGGGTCCGCTTCGACTGTTGGTGACGGCAATCGTTTTTCAACCTCTTCATCGACCTGCACCTGCTCCACACGATCATGGCCAATCCGGCCTGCGCGCGCTTCATTGATCGCAGCCATCTCGCTATCGTTCACCAGCAGTAGGTCGCTGCCGGCCGCGCGCACTTCATCGGCGATGCGTCCTATTTCTGTGCGGCGCTCGGGGCCGGCCGACACGCTGCGGATGTAGATCGCCGCGATACGTCCGGGGGACTCGCGCACGACCTCTCGGTAGATCTCGGGATCCTGCTCGCCGCTATCGCCGACCAATATGAAAGGCAGATGCGCAAACGCGGCCAGGATTTCGCGGATGCTCGCGAGCTTGTGCGTGCCATGGTCGCGCCACTCGTAAAGCGTATGCCTGCCCCAGTCCTTCATGAACAGCGGCCCGCGCGGAAGGCTGTTGATACGCAGAAAATCGACGAGCGGCGGATACAGGTTCCACGGACCGCTCGACACGTAGAAGATCGGATTGCCCTCGTCACCTGCCACGCCGTCGTGCAGCGCGCGATACAGCGCCGCGACGCCGACGAAGGGCTTGCGCGTCGCTGCGTTGGACCGCGCGAGCGTCCACAACATGCGACGGCGGTTGCCGACGTGGGTCCAGACGATCGTGTCGTCGATGTCGCTGATCACGCCAAAGCGAGCGCTGGCGGGTGGCACACAGATCGACGCACGGGCGACGATCGGCTCGCCATCAGACGACTTCGGCGTGACCAGTCGCAGGTCGATCTCGACGTCGCGCTCAAGTCTGCGATCGAGCGCGATGTCGAATGCGAAGTAGCCCTCGCGATCGGTGACCGCCTCGTGATCACGCGACCGAAAGTGCGCGCACACCGTGGCGCCCGGAACCTCGGCGGAGTTCATCAGCCGCACCAGCGCGATGAAATTACGCCAGGCACTCGTGTGAGGATTAACCGAGGCGGTCTTGCGTTCGCGCAGCACGCGGCCACGGACGATGACTTGGCGGTCGTTTGCATAGCCGGTGAAAGGGACCAGCATCAACCTGCCGGCGCGTGGCGACCTGAGCACGAGCTCGCCACGGGCTGTTTCGCCGGTATCACTCACTTCTTGCGGGTTGGCCGGTTTGGTAGTTGCATGCGCGAAGCGCGATTACTTCGTAGCAACTGGCGCGGCCGCTCGCCATAGGATGGCCACCCCAATGATCGAGGCCAGGATCGAGGCGGCGAACACGGCGATCTTCGCTGCGGCGAAGTCGGCCTCTACGGTGAATGCCTGGCCGGCGATGAACAGTGACATGGTGAAGCCGATGCCCGCCAGCGCGCCGGCGCCGGCAAGCTGCAGCCAGGTGTAGGCCGCGGGCTTGACCGCAAAGCCGAGCCAGACCGCAAGGGCGGAGGCGAGCACGAAACCGATGGGCTTGCCGACCACCAGACCGACGACGATCGCCAACGTCAGCGACTGGTGTGTGCCGAAGATGTCGCCCGACATATAGACGCCCGCGTTGGCCAGCGCGAACAGCGGCAGCACGACGAAGCTCGAGCGCGGGGCGACGCGGCGAAGCAGACGATCGGCAGGCGATTCGAGTCGATCGTGAATGCTGTCGAGCGCATGCAAGGCCATCGACGAAGGTCCGTTGCGCAAGACCTCGCCCTGATGGCGCGCTTCGGTCGTCAGGATGGCGTCGGCTTGTGCCATCAGTGCGCGCAGGTTGGGCGGTGGTCGCGTCGGTATCAGAAATGCGAGCGCGACGCCGGCCAGCGTCGCATGCAAACCGCTCGCGTGCACGCACGCCCACAGCACGACGCCGAGCAGCAGGTAGGGCGTCAGTTGATACACGCCGGAGCGATTCAGCAGCACCAGCACCGCCACGATGAGCGCGACGGCGCCGAAGTACACGGCGTTCAACTCGGTCGTGTAGAACAGCGCAACGACGGTGATCGCGCCGATGTCGTCAACGATGGCGGCCGCGGTCAGGAACACGCGCAGTTCGACCGGCACGCGTCGCCCCAGCATCGCGATCAGTGCGATCGCGAACGCCGTGTCGGTCGCCATCGGCACGCCCCATCCGGCCGACCACGGACCGGCCGGGACCAGCAGGATGTACAGCACCGCTGGCACGACCATTCCGCCGATCGCTGCAGCGATCGGCAGCGAGGCGGCGCGCAGTCCGGCCAGGCTGCCGACGGTGAACTCGCGCTTTATCTCCAGGCCGACGACCAGAAAGAACACGGTCAGCAAAGCATCGTTGATCCATGCGCGCAACGGCATCTCGAAAACCGCTCCGGCTGCAGACAATCCGACCGGCATCTTCCAAATCGCCTCGAACGAGTCGGCAACGGGCAGATTGGCAAGGACGATTGCTGCCAGCGTCGCCAGCAGCAGCAGCACGCCGGTGGATGGCGCCCAACTCGCGAAATTGAGCGCGGCGGAGCGCACGCGATGACCGAGAGTGCCGAGCAATGCGTCGGCAAACGAGTTCTCGTCCCACGGTCCGTCATAGCGGAGGCCGTTGGCGAAGAATGTCGGCGTGAACCTGACGCCGCTCGCCTGCGCGCTCGCCACGTCGGCGTCGACGCGCATGCGCGCGCGCCGGGCGATTTCGGCGGGTTCGTCCGCATTCCGGCGCGCCGATCGCAACTGCTCGCCGACCGCAAGCAAATCGTCCTCTGTCAGCGCTTCGGAACGCGTCATCAGTTCGACGTGCGCAGCCCAGAAGCTCGCCTCGTCGGGGGCGGACTCCGCCAGCTCGGCCGCGCGCCGTGCAAGATCGTCGCCCGGAATGGGTCGTTGCCGAAACGCATACCCGAGCCGAGCGCCCAGCCGCGTGCGCACTTCGGCGATGCGCTCGTTGGCGACGCGGCAGTGCGGACACGCGTAGCTGCCGTATTCAACGAGCATGATCTCGGCGCGCTCAGATCCGAGGCAGTGGTCGTTCTTGCGATCGACTGGCCGGTCGAGACGATTGCTGGATTCGGTGTTCGACATTTGTGGCTGAGTCTAGTCAAGCGTCACGTGGGTATAGCCGAGCGGAGCGCCCTCCGGAAGAAAGCGTGAGATCGATCGCGCGGCTTCGAAGGTCGACGTCGATCGACGCTTGCGTCGCGAGCGGTCAGCCCCGCAAGTGGCACGACACCCAGTGCCCTTCGCTGCTTTGTTTCAGCATTGGCACTTCGGTCTCGCATAGCGGTAGCTCGCGGATCGGGCAGCGCGTGTGAAACGGGCAGCCGGAGGGCGGGTTGATCGGGCTCGGCACATCACCTTGCAGCATGATGCGTTTGCGCCTGACCGCCGGGTCGGGGATCGGCACCGCCGACAGCAGCGCTTCGGTGTACGGATGCAGCGGTTTCGAATACAGCTCGCGCGACGATGCGATCTCGACGATGCGGCCGAGGTACATCACCGCCACGCGGTCGCTGATGTGCTCCACGACCGACAGGTCGTGTGCGATGAACATGTACGTCAGGCTGAACTTGGACTGCAGATCTTCCAGCAGGTTGATCACCTGCGCCTGGATCGATACGTCGAGTGCGGACACCGCTTCATCGCAGACCACCAGCTTGGGACTCACCGCCAGCGCACGCGCGATGCCGATGCGCTGCCGCTGGCCGCCGGAAAATTCGTGCGGGTAGCGCCGCATGTGGTCGGCGTTCAGGCCGACGGTCTCCAGCAGCTCGACGATGCGGTCTTCGAACTCGCGCGCGGTCTTCGTGAGTTTGTGGATGATCAGCGCCTCGCCGATGATCGCGCCCACGGTCATGCGCGGGTTCAGCGATGCGTACGGGTCCTGAAAGATGATCTGCATGTCGCGCGCCAATGCCCGCAGCTCGTTCTTGCCGAGCGCCGTGACATTCTTGCCCTCGAACCAGACTTCGCCTGAAGTCGGCTCGATCAGGCGCAGGATGCAGCGCCCGGTCGTGCTCTTGCCGCAGCCCGATTCGCCGACGACACCGAGCGTTTCACCGGCGTCGATATTGAAGCTCACGCCGTCGACCGCGTGCACCTTGTCGACCACGCGCCCAAGCATTCCGCCAGTGAGCGCGAAGTGTTTGACGAGGTTCTTGACCTCGAGCAACGGTGTTGTCATGCCGGCACCAAATCGAAGATGCACGCGACCTTGTGTCCAGGCGCCGCTTCGCGCAGCGGTGGCGTCGCCTGCGTGCACTCCACGACCGCATGTTTGCAGCGCGGTGCGAAGCGGCAGCCTTCGTCAGGCTCGATGAGCTTGGGCACGACGCCGGCAATCGCCTCGAGCCGCACCTTGTGCGTCGCGGCCATGTCGATGCGCGGGATCGAACGGATAAGACCCTGCGTGTACGGATGGCGCGGGCGCGCGAACAACTCGGCCACGTTGGCCTCTTCGACCACCTTGCCGGCGTACATCACGACCACCCGCTGCGCGGTTTCGGCCACCACGCCCATCGCGTGCGTGATCAGCATGATCGACATGCCCAGCCGTGCTTTCAGCTCGTTCAACAGCTCGAGAATCTGCGCCTGGATCGTGACGTCGAGCGCAGTGGTCGGCTCGTCGGCTATCAGCAGCTTGGGGTTGCACGACAGCGCCATCGCGATCATCACGCGCTGTCGCATGCCGCCCGAAAACTGGTGCGGGTAGTCGTTCACCCGCCGCTTGGCGGTGGGAATGTGCACGAGCTTCAGCATCTCGACCGCCCGGTCCATCGCGCCCTTGCGGCTCAGGCCTTCGTGCAGGCGCAGCGTCTCGGCGATCTGCTCACCCACGGTGTAGACGGGGTTCAGTGAGGTCATCGGCTCCTGGAACACGATCGCGATTTCCTTCGCGCGGATCTTGCGCATCTCGTCCGGCGGCAACGGAACGAGGTCGCGCCCCTGCCACAGCACCTGCCCGGCGACGATGCGCCCCGGCGGCATCGGCACCAGCTTGAGCACCGTCATCGCGGTCACCGACTTGCCGCAGCCCGACTCGCCAACCACACCTACCGTCTCGCCGCGCTCGACCGTCAAGTCCACGCCGTCGACTGCATGCAGCCAGCCGTCGTCGGTCTTGAAGTGGGTCTTCAGTCCCTTGATCTCGAGCAGCGCCACTACATCACCTTGCGCGGATCGAGCGCGTCGCGCAGGCCGTCACCGATGAAGTTGATCGTCAGCACTGCGAGGAAGATCGCCATTCCGGGAAACAGCGCCCAGTGTGCAGCGATATCGAGATAGTCCTTGCTGTCGAACAGAATGCGGCCCCAGGTCGGGATATCCGGCGGGAAGCCCAGGCCGAGGAATGACAGCGTCGATTCCGCGATGATCGCCGCCGCGACATCGATCGTGCCGGCCACGATCACGGGACCGAGCGAGTTGGGCAGGATGTGCCGTACCACCTGGCGCGGCACCGAAGCACCGAGCGCGCGCGCGGCTTCGACGAACTCTTTTTCGCGCAGCGAGAAAAACTGCGCACGCACCAGCCGCGCCACCGGCATCCAGCGGAAGCATCCGATCACGAACACGATCAGCAGGAAGACACCGACCTCGGGGCCGAACACCGACTTCAGCCGATCGCGGAACAGGTAGATCAACAGCAGCAGCAGCGGCAACTGCGGCAGCGACAGGAACAGATCCGTCAGCCACATCAGCGCGGCGTCGATGCTGCCGCGCGCGATGCCGGCGATAGCGCCGATCACCACGCCGACGCTGATTGCCATCAGCATCGCCGCCAGGCCCACTGCGAGCGAAATGCGCCCACCGTAAAGCATGCGCGCCAGCAGATCCTGCCCCAGGTCGTCGGTGCCGAACGGGTGTTTCAGCGACGGGCCCTCGAGCCGCGCCGTGAAGTCGATGTCGTTGATCGCCAGCTTCCACACCAGCGGCCCGACAACGACGAGCAGGATCATCAGCACCAGCACGATCAAGCTAAACACCGCCATGCGGTGGCGGCAGAAGCGCCGCCACGCCTCGCGCCATAGCGAGACCGGGCGTGCACGCGGCGCAGCCGAGAGGACGCTAGCGGTAGCTGATGCGAGGGTCGAGCCAGCCATAGATCAAGTCGGCGAGAAAGTTGAAGAGGATCACGAGGCAGGCGAAGACGAAGGTCACCGCCATGATCACCGGTGTGTCGTTGCGCAGGATCGCGTCGATCAGCAGCGAGCCGATGCCGGGAATGCGGAAGATCTGCTCGGTGACGATCGCGCCCCCGAACACGGCGGGCATCGTCAGCGCCACCAGCGTGACGACCGGGATCAGCGCGTTGCGCACCACGTGCTTCATCACCACCACGCGCTCGCGCAGGCCCTTGCTGCGTGCAGTGGTCACGTAGTCGAGGCGGATCACGTCGAGCACGGCAGAGCGCACGTACCGTGTCCAGCTCGCGCCCTGGAACAGGCCCAGCACGGTGACCGGCATGATCGCCTGCTTGATGTGCTCCCACCACCACTGCCAGCCGGTGGCGCTCACATCGGCGCGGTACACGAACGGCAGCCAGTCAAGTGTGATCGAGAAGATCAGAATGAACAGGATGCCGGTGAAAAAAGTCGGCAACGAAAAGCCGATGAAGGCGAACGTGCTGGCGATGCGGTCGAACAGCGAGTACGGCCGCGTCGCTGAGTAGATGCCGACCGGCAACGCGACCATCAGCGCGAGGACTTGCGAGGCGCCGATGATCGCCAGCGTGACCGGCACCCGCTGCAGGATCAGCGTATCGACGTCGACGCGGCTGACGAACGAGTAGCCCCAGTCGCCCTGCAGCATTGCGGCGAACCAGCGAAAGTAGCGCTGCCACACCGGGTCGTCGAGGCCGAACTTTGCGCGCAGCATCTGGCGCACTTCGGCCGGCACCGCAGGGTTGGTCGCAAGCTCCTCGAACGGGTCGCCCGGCGCCAGCGCAAGCACGGTGAACAGCACCACGCTGATGCCGAGCACGCTCGGCACCATGATCAGCATGCGCCGCAGGATGTAGGAACCCAAGGACGTCCTTATCGAGAAGCTGGCAAATCAACGCGCGGGCGCCCTGCTATGCGCCCGCGCGCGGTCCTCAAATACCGGCGTCGCGGTACCAGTCCTTCAGGTTCCAGAAGTCGTTGTCCCAGCCGGACAACGGAGCATGCAACTTGGTGGACACTGCCGCGACGCGCGGCCGGTAGACGACCGGAATGATCACGTTGTCCATGCACACCAGATCGTTCATGCGGATGAACAGCGCCGCGCGCTTGACCGGGTCGAGCTCGGCTTGCGCAGCGCGGTACGCCTTGTCGTACTCGTCATTCTTCCAGCGCACCGCGTTGCGGCCCTGCCATTTGTTCTCGCGCGACGAGAAGAGCCATGACACGTACTGATCCATGAACAGCTCCGGATCGGGCTGCGTCATCGTGGTGGTGTACATCTGCATGTCGCACCAGAACTTGGTGTAGGTGTCCGGGTTGCCGACGTCGGACGAGAAGAACACAGATGCCGTGACCGACTTCAACTCGAGATCGATGCCGGCCTTCTGGCACGCCTGCTTGATGACGGCCTGTGTTTTCTGGCGCGGCGCGTTGATCGAGGTCTGGAACACCAGCTTTAACTTCTTGCCGCCTTTTTCGCGGATGCCGTCTGCGCCTTTCTTCCAACCCGCGGCCTCGAGCAGCGGCATTCGCCTTGTCGACATTGAATTCCCACTTCGTGTTCGGGCTGCGGAACGGCGCTGGGTTGTTGATGAAGTTGCCGGTGGCGACGCCGGTACGGCCGTAGATGAAATCCTGGACGCCCTTGCGGTCGACCAGCAGGACCATCGCCTGGCGCACGGCCGGGTCGCTGAAGAGCGGGTGCTTGGTCTTCGCATTGGCGCGCTCGCCGTCGACCTCGGTCCACGGATCGGTCTGGTTGAGCTGGATAAATTCGATGTTGCCGCCGGGGGTGATCGCGGCTCTGCCCTTGCCGCCGACTTCCAGCCGCTTCAGGATCTCGTCTTCGACCTGCACGTTCCACGCGTAGTCGTACTCGCCCGTCTGAATCACCGCGCGCGCCGCCGACACGGCGTCACCGCCACCCTTCATTTCGATGGTGTCGAAGAACGGGCGGTTCGCCACGTGGTAGTTGGTGTTGATCTCGCCACGCACCATGTCGCCGGGCTTGAAGTCGACGAATTTGTACGGCCCGGTGCCCACGGGCTTGAGGTTGGCGGGCGCGTCGCGCGACTTGGCGCCGATGAAGTCGGCAAACAGGTGTTTCGGAATCAGCATGCCGCGGGTGCCGACGAACGGGTCGGCCCAGAACGGCGTGGGTTTCGCGTAGGTGACCTCGATAGTGTGCGAGTCGATCTTCTTGACTGCCACGTCGCTGTAGGTGCTCACGGTGACAGCTGCAGTACCGGGATCTTTGGCGTATTCCCAGTTGAAGACGCAGTCGTCGGCAGTAAACGGTTTGCCGTCGTGCCAGGTGACATTGCGCTTCAGCTTCCAGGTCACCGTCCTTCCGTCCTTCGACAGACCGCCGTTGGCTGCGGTGGGAATCTCGGCTGCGAGCACCGGCACCAGGATGCCTTCCGGATCCCACGCGGCCAGCGGCTCGTAAAAGATGCGCGAGCCTTCCTGGTCCTTGGTGCCGGTGGCGAAGTGCGGGTTCAGCAGCGTTGCGCCCTGCCACCACAGCACTCTCAGCGCGCCGCCGCCGCCGCGCTTGGTGCCCTTGTAACCACTCGGCGCCTGGGCCTGTGCGACGCCCGAGTGCATCAGCATCTGGCTGGCCATCGGCGCAGTCAGTCCGAGTGCGACCATGCGCTGAACGAAAGACCGTCGCGAAACCGCGCCGCTCCGCACTTCCTCGATCAAGGCACGCAGTTCATGCTCTTTCATCGTTTTCCTCCCTGAGGCGTCATGGGTCAATAATCGACAGGCATGATGGTCGCGAACGGTGTTTTTCGCAATCCGTTAAGCCTGGCAAGTGGCGAGGACAAACGCTATATGAAGTCACGCGACAATCAAGGACCGTCCGCATGAAACGCTCAGACGCGATCAGCCACGCCGAGCAGCATTTCGACACAGGTGAGTTCCGGCGCACGCTGGCGCGGCGGATCGCGGTGCCCACCGAAAGCCAGAATCCCGAACGCGCGCCGGCGCTGGCCGAGTATCTGGACAGCGAGATGCGTCCCGCCTTCGAATCGATGGGCTTTACCTGCCAGACGTTGACGCACCCCAAGGCGCGGGCACCGTTTCTGTTTGCGCAGCGGCTGGAAGACACAAGCCTTCCCACCGTTTTCGGCTACGGCCATGGCGATGTGATTCGTGGCCTCGAATCGGAATGGCAGGCGGGTCTGTCGCCGTGGCGACTGACCGAGTCGAACGGCCGTTGGTACGGCCGCGGCATGGCCGACAACAAAGGGCAGCACTCGGTCAACATGGGTGCGATGCGCTCGGTGCTCGAGACGCGGGGCCGGCTCGGCTTCAATGCCAAGTATCTGATCGAAATGGGCGAAGAAACCGGCTCGACCGGGCTGCGAGACATTTGCAGCGAGCGCAAAGAACTTTTCAAGGCCGACCTGCTGCTCGCTTCCGACGGCCCTCGGCTACGCGCCGACCGGCCTACGATCTTTCTCGGTACGCGCGGCAGCATGAATTTCGATCTGACAATCGAAGCCCGTAAGGGCGGCCATCACTCGGGTAACTGGGGCGGACTGATCAGCAATCCCGGCATTCAGCTTGCGCACGCGATCGCCAGCATCGTGTCGGCCACCGGTCAAATCCGCATCCGCGAATGGGTGCCGCGCGAGTTGCCGGCGTCGGTGCGGCGGGCGTTGGCCGACTGCGAGGTCGACGGCGGAGCCGACGGTCCGGCAGTCGAGCCGTGGTGGGGCGAACCGAATCTGTCGCCGGCCGAGCGCGTGTTTGGATGGTGTTCGTTCGAGGTGCTGGCCTTCAAAACGGGCAATCCGGACACACCGGTCAATGCCATTCCGCCGCGCGCGTGGGCGCGCTGTCAGCTTCGCTTTGTGGTCGGCATCGATGCGAGCGATATCGTGCCGGCGCTGCGACGACATCTCGATCGCGAAGGGTTTCCGATGGTGCAGATTGCGCTCACGCGCGAAGAAATGTTCTGCGCCACGCGCCTCGATCCGGACGACGCATGGGTGCAATGGGCGGCGGCATCCATCGCGAAAACCAGTGGAAAAAAACCGGCAGTGCTGCCGAATCTGGGAGGATCGTTGCCCAACGACATCTTTACCGACGTGCTCGGTTTGCGCACCGTGTGGGTGCCGCACTCTTATCCGGGATGCTCGCAGCACGCACCCAACGAGCATCTGCCGCCCGAGCTTCTGCGCGAGGGGCTGCGAATCATGGCGGGTCTGTATTGGGATCTTGGTGCGGGCCAGACACCAGCAAGGTCGGCGTGACGGTCCGGGACTGAACGCTATCGATTCGAAAGGCCGTCAGTCACGCGCTTCTTCGCGCCCTATGATCCCGACATGACTTCGCTGCTTTCGTCACAGGGTCCGCTGTCGGATGCATCCCGCGGAACTCTGACGTGGTTCGCAGGTTGGTGGCGAATCATCCATTTCGGTGCACTGATCTTGGTGCTGGCGCTTTCGCCGTCAAGCTATTCACGGTCGAATCGATCGGCGCTGGCGCGGCACGTTTACGAAGACACCGCGCCAATGCTGCTGTGGTTCGTCGTGCTGTCGTCGCTGATCAGCCTGGTCATCATTCGCATCGTTGTTGTGACGGCCGTGAGCTATGGGCTGTCTCAATATGCGCTGGAAATGGTTGTGCGCGTACTGGTCCTGGAGCTGATTCCGCTGACCGCCGCGGTGTTCGCCGCGATGCGATGCGCACTGCCGAATGCGGCCGAGATTTCGGACCTGCGCGCACGCGGCTTATACGATGCGCATACAAGGCAGGGCGTTGACCCGTTGCAGCGCGAAGTACTGCCGCGCGTCGCGTCCGCGATGTTTTCAACGCTGATGCTCGCTGGCGTCAGCTGTGTGGTGACGGCCGTGCTGGCTTACGTGTCGGTCTACGGTTTCACGACAGGAGCTTTTGCGGGCTACACGCGCACGTTTGGACAGATCTTCAATCCGGCGGTATCGATGATTTTCGCGCTCAAGGTCTTCTTCTTCGGGCTTGCGGTCGCACTGATCCCCATCGCGTCGGTTCTTTACGATCGCTCGCGTGCGCGTCTGCGAACGAGCGTTGAACTGCAGAGTCTGGTTCGTATTTTCGTCGTGATCCTTTTGATCGAAGTCGCATCGCTCGTCGGTAACTACTACTGAGATGTATACGTGGCTGCCATGAACGGGGAACCCTCAGCGCCACGACCGGCCGCCCACGTTGAATTCAAGGCGGCGCTGCTGCTGGTGCTGCTGTTTCTGTTGATCGCGGGTACGGTCGTTTATCTGCTGTACGCGCGCGGCGCATTCGAGGAATCGCAGCGGCTGGTCTTGATAGCCGACGATTCGGAAGGGGTCACGGTTGGCATGGACCTGACGTTCTCCGGCTTTCCGATTGGACGCGTACGGCGCATCGAACTCGCCGAAGACGGAGTGACACGGATCATCATCGATGTGCCGCGCAAGGATGCGCGCTGGTTACGCACATCCAGCGTGTTCACTCTGACGCGTGGTTTGCTGGGCAACACGGCGCTGAAGGCATTTAGTGGGATTCTTTCCGATCCTCAGCTTCCGGACGGCGCGGAGCGCAAAGTGTTGGTCGGTGATGCCACGGCCGAGATTCCGCGCCTGGTGGCCGACATGCGTGAGCTGGTCAACAACCTGCGGGCGCTCACCGCCGAGGGCTCATCGCTCGCCGCGAGCCTCGGCAACGTGCGCGACGTCACCGAAAAACTCAAAGGCTCGCGCGGCGCACTGGGCATGCTGCTCGGCAACGAGGCCGATGCAAAGAAGGTGATCACTGCGCTCGACCGCGCCAACTCGTTGCTCGCCAGAGTCGACGGCTTGGCCGCAAAGGTTGACGCGCAGGCCTTCGGCCCCGAAGGCCTGGTGCCCGAAGCGCGCGCCGCGATCGTGCAGCTGAACGCGGCGCTCACCGATGCGCGCGCGAGTTTGAAGAAGGTTGACGCCATACTCGAGGACGCGCAAGTTGCCGCCGGCAACGCACGCGCTGCGACTACAGACCTCGGCGCGCTGCGCGCGGAGGTCGATGCAAGCCTGCGCAAGGTGAGCCGCATGATCGACGAGGTCAATCGGCGCTGGCCGTTCGCGCGTGACCCGAAGTTGAAGCTGCCGTGAAGCACGCAGCCGCGTTGCTCTCCGTCGTGGCATTGATCGCGTCGTGCGCCAGCGGTCCACCGATTCCAGACTGGGAATCGAATGCAAAGACCGCGATGGACCACGCAGTTGCCGCGTATCTGATTGGCGATACGCGCCTGGCCGACAGCGACTTCGAACGGGCGCGCAGCGAGATCGCACGCACCGGTCGTATCGATCTGATCGCGCGCGCCGAGCTCGTGCGCTGCGCCGCGCGCGTGGCGAGCCTCGTGTTCGAATCTTGCGAAGGCTTCGAGAAGCTCAGGGCCGACGCGGCCGCTCCTGAGCGTGCGTACGCGGACTACCTCGCCGCGCGTGTGCAGCCGCAGGACATCGCACTGCTTCCGCCGCAACACCGCGCCGTTGCCGCTACAACGCTGAGTGCAGAGGCCGCCACTGCGGCGCTGCGCGGGATCGAAGATCCGCTGTCGAGACTGGTGGCAATCGGCGTGTTGTTTCAATCCGGGCGTGCGCACTCGACAGCGATAGCGCTGGCTGCTGATACCGCATCGGCGCAGGGATGGCGGCGTCCGCTGCTGGCGTGGTTGAACGTTCAGCTCGCGCTTGCAGACAAGGCAGGTGATGCGGGCGAGACCGCGCGGCTACGTCGGCAGATTGCAGTGGTGCGCGGGGATAAGTAGCGTTTACTTCGCCGCGCCCGTCTTGAAGAGTTTGTAGAGAGGCTCGTGAATCCAGTACAGCACTGCATCGATGATCACAACAGCGATCAAAAGCTTGATCACTCCCTCCGGCACCGCGGCTCCCTTCGTGTACAGAAAAATCAGAAGCGCGTAGCCAAGCAATGGAATGATGTCTGACGCCATCGCCAGTTTCTTCGCACTTTGGTCTCGGTCACTGACCAACTCCCAGGCGAAAGCGCAGATTTTCGTCAGCAACAGCAGCCAGCACACGCTGACCACGCTGGATGGTTCGAGAATACTTGCGTTCGCCGTTCGCACGGCGGCGTAAAGCAGCCATACGAGAGCGAAATCAAAGGGAAACTTGCACCACGAGTACTCCGCCTTGGACCTGTCGTCGGCGCTGTATGCGTAGTCGAGCGCATAGTGCAACAACATGACAAAAACCAGGATGCGGGCCGGACCCCATGTCCATGGCAACGAGTACAGGCTGGGGCCGATTTCGTAAATCAGCGCTCCGAGGATCGCGGGGTAAAAAAGGCCCATGTTGATCCAATAGGGCCGCGCGTCGCCCGAGCCTGAACGGCATATCGAAGACAGGTTCATTGTGATTGCTCCTGCGCGAGTCAGCCGCCGAATCTTGCACCCACTGCGGATCGAGCTTGCTCCATGGACCTCGAGATGTAGCAATCCATCGCCAGCCACGCTGGCAGCTGTTGTGCGGAAACGCCAACTACGCCGCCGCTCGCAATGTGTGCCGCCCGCTCAAGCTCTGCGCGAGTGCCCTCAGCAATGCTGCGCCGTCGCCGCGGAACGCGCTGCCGTGCATGCACGCGAGCGTCGTTGGTTGTTCGCGTGCGAGGCGCTCGAGGATCGCAGTGGTATCCGGCGCGTGCGAGTAGTAATCCATAGGCCCGCGAAAGGCCTCGCTCGGACCGAGGATGTCGGATTCGGTCAGCGGAATTTCTCCAGAACCACCTTGCGTGAAGAGGTCGCCGCAGAGAAACGTGCGGGTGGACGTTTCCATCATCAGTCCAGCGTCCCAGCCGTGCGGCAGGTGCGGTGTGTCGAACCAGCGCACGGCGTGCTTGCCCAGTGAGAGCACTTCGCCGTCGGCGAGCGCGCGTGCCGGCCGGTCTCCAACATCGTTCGCCGACACCATCGCGGCAATCTGTCCACACACGGTTTCCGCACTCGGTGCCGCCGCAAGCCATTCGTTCAGCGCGCCGCATTCGTCGGCTTCGAAGTGAGAGAAAGCCACATAGCGCAATCGCTCGACCGGCATGACGTGCGCCATCGCCTCGCGTACCAGCGGAAACATCCGCCGCGGACCGGTGTGAAACAAAAGCGGCGCGTCGTCGACGATCAGGTACTGGTTGAAATTGAACTGACCGGGGCCGCCCGGAATAGACGACCGGCGTGTTGATGCGGTAGATGCCGTCGGCAATCTCATGAACGTTGGTGCCGGACTGCGGATTGGTAATCATTGAAGTCTCCGTAAATGTTGTTGACGAGAATGTGCTGTGTGCCGCTACTTCGCTGCGACCGGCTGCGTTGGCGGCAGCGGCTCGGGAACGCGGTTCTTCACTGCAGGAATCGTCTGCAGAAAACTGAAGATCGCTTCCAGATCGGCATCAGTGAAGTTCTTGTACATCGGGATCGGCATCGGCGGCAGGATCTGCCGGCCGCGTCCCATGTGACGACCGGTGCGAATCGTCTCGGTGAAGTTGCGCTGCGTCCATTTGCCGAGACCGGTCTCTGCATCGGGCGTCAGGTTGGCGGTGTAGCTGATACCCCATGGGCCGGACCACGCGGTGTTGGTCGCCGCAGCAGACACGATCCACGGACCTTGCGGTGCAGGTGGCGCCGGCAGCTTGTCACTTTCCGGATGGCCCGACAGCATGCGGGTCATATCGGGCTCAGGGCCTTTCGGTCCCATCACCCACGGCGTGTGACAGTCGTTGCAGCCCGCCACCGTCACCAGATACTTGCCGCGCGCAAGTTTCTCGGCGCTGCTTTCGATGCGTTTGGAATCAGTCAGCTGCAGAAGTCTGCGCACGCGCTGGCGTAGCGACTGCGAAAGTGACGCCAACGGAAATCGCGAGCACTGCGTATTCGAATGGAATGCGTTTCATAGAAGCCTCCTAGTGGTTGGAAAGATCTTTGTTGATCCAGCGCTCGATCAGCGCGACGCCTTCGGCATCGACCTGCTGCACGCCCAACGGCGGCATCCGAGCGAGCGTGTTATTCGTCTTCATGCGCAGCGTCAGCATGTGCGTGCCGCCATCTCGCGCGACGCGCTGTGCGCTGTCGCTGCCTTGCGGGCGGAAGCGGCTCGAGTGGCCGAGCAACGACTGCATCGTTCGCTCGGCGCTTTGTTCGGCGCCGTCGGCCTGCTGCGCGAGCACGAGCTCGAGTCCCGTCAGCGCACCTGCATCGTTGTGGCAGTGGCCGCAGTTGCCGTGCAGGTAGCCGAGTGCTGCACGCGCCGTCGGCGACGTGGCCGCAATGCGCGGAGGTTGTTCAATAAAGCGCTGCGGCAAGTTACGCAGCCTTCCGCTCGCAACAAGGTTCGACAAATTCGCGTGATCGTTACGCGCAGGCTCTGCGTGCGGCGCCAGCGGATCGCGATCGGTTGAAAGTTGCAGCGCGCTGAAGCCGAGCACCGGAACCGATGGACCTTCATGACACGCCAGGCAATCGTTGCGTGACGGAACAACGTAACGGCCGCCGGGCGCCGCGCTGACTGGCAGCACCGCACCGTCCTCCGCCGCAAGCACTGCATCCGTGCCTTCCTTGTTCCATACGTACGCAGCGAAGCGCCATGAACCGTCCGCCAGTCGCTCGATGTAGCGCGTCTCGACGCGGCGGTCATAGCCGAATTCCTTCCACAGACGCGTGCCGACCGGAAATTCCCACGCATCGACTTTCGACGCATCGATGGAAGCGCCGGGCGGCAGATAAATCCAGCGGCGCTTGCTGGTGCCGTCGGACCACAACGGGTACTGCGGCGCGAACGCGATGTTGTCGCCGCGCACTCTCAGCGAGTCCGGCGACGTAAAGTCCCGTCTCGCTGAGCCGCTGCGGCAACGGCGCTGAAGGCGCCGTGACCGCGAGGCGAGCCGCCGGTGGCTCTGCGCCCAACGACGCGCAGAACACCGACAGCATCAGCGAGCAGCGCCAGCGTCTTCACGCAGGCTCTCCGACGCGCGGCTGGATCGGCAACCGCTTGGCGTTTTGCGCCAGCCACTGTGAAAACGACTGCAGCTGCGGATTGAGCTCACGCGAGCACTCGACGCGCCGCGCTGCGCAGAACATGTCCTCGAACTCGGTGTTGAACTGGAACATGTTCGCGAGGTCATCGGCACCGGGAAAGCCAAGCGCCGCGTATTGCGATGGCGTCAGCGCGACGTGTCGCACCGGCTCACCGAGCGCATGTGTCAGCTGCTCGGCCATCTGCGCACCCGTCAGATGCTCGCCGGCGACGCCGATCGATTTTCCGATCAGCTCCTCGCCGCGCGCGAAGATGCCGAACGCGCACGCGCCGATATCGCTTGCGGCGATCCCCGGCAACTTCGCTTCGCCCATTGGCAGCACGAAATCGAGTACGCCATCGGCGCCGCGCTGCGGCTGCATGCCGAAGTGAATCAGGTTGTCCCAGTAGAACGACGTGTAGAGCAGCGTCGTGGGCACTTTGCGATCGATGAACGCGCGGTTCGCTTCGCCTTTTGCGTCGAAGTGCGGCACGTTGTACTTGCCCATCAGCACCGGCATGCGGCTGCCGGGCGCGACGAATTCACGCGTGTCTTCAAGCGTCGACCACACGACGTGCTTGACGCCCGCATCGAGCGCCGCCTGCGCCATCGTGTTCGCCTGCGCCAGCTCTTTCTCCGGCGAAAAGTGCTCCCAGAAGTTGGTCACGCAGAACGCACCATGCGCGCCCTCCATCGCGCGCCGCACGCTGGCGGCATCGTCCAGGTCGGCAACGATGATGTCCGCGCCGATTTCCGAAAGCGCGCGTGCAGCGGGCGAGTCAGGCTTGCGCGTAACGGCCCGCACGCGAAAGCGCTGCTGAGGGTCCGTGAGAATCGCGCGCGCCAGTCCGCCGCCTTGCGCGCCGGTAGCGCCGAAAACCGTGATGATTCGAGACATTGAAACGCTCCTAAAAAAGCCATTGGGGAGTGGAGCGTAGTGTGCGGACGCGCGGCGTCAGGCGCATCGACCGAAGGAGCCATTCGGCACGGCCCGAAGAGCCATCCAGGAGCCATCCCTGTGTTTGCTGCAGAAAGCCCAGGATTTGACATGCAAGTAAATACTTGCCTATTATTCCAACAACGACGCACGCAGTCGTTCTCAAAAACTCATAAGGAGTAATCGCATATGGCAGATATCCTGCATAGAGTCGGCATCAAATCGTCATCGAATGAGGTCTACAAGGCATTGGCCACGCGCGAAGGCCTGGCCTCCTGGTGGACGAATGACACGCAAGGGGAAACCAACGTTGGCGGTGTGATTCAGTTCCGCTTCAGCCTTGACGGCAGCGAGCTCGGCGGTTTCGACATGAAGGTGCTCGAGCTTCATCCCGACAAGCGTGTGCTGTGGCAAGTGGTCGGCGGGCCCGAGGAGTGGATCGGCACCCGGGTCAGCTGGGAACTCAAACAAGACGGCGAATATTCGTTCGTCCTGTTCAAACACCAGGGCTGGAAAGAGCCGGTGGAGTTCATGCACCATTGCAGCACCAAGTGGGCGATCTACCTGATGAGCTTGAAGTCGCTGGTGGAAACCGGGAACGGCGCTCCCAACCCGAACGACATCAGGATCTCCGATAAGGACTGAACGGCACCGACGAGGTCTTGAGCTTGCGGGATATCGACAAAGTCTTCAAAGCACTGGCCGACCCCGGCCGCAGGCGTCTACTTGACGTGCTGCATCGGGACAACGGGCAGACGCTGATGGCGCTCTGCGAGCACATGGACATGAGCCGCCAGGCGGTGACGCAGCACTTGCAACTGCTCGAGGAAGCAAACCTCATCGCCATCTTCTGGCAAGGCCGGGAAAAGCTCCACTACCTGAACCCGGTGCCGCTGCACGAGATCTACGAGCGCTGGATCGAAAAGTTCGAGCGCAACCGCCTCGGTGTGTTGCGCGACCTGAAGAAGAAACTGGAAAGTGACAATGAAAAAACCTGACTTCGTTTACGTAACCTACATTGCGACGACGCCGCAGAAGGTGTGGCAGGCGCTGGTCGACACCGACGTGACGCGCCAGTATTGGGTCGGTGCCAATGGCGAGTGCGCACGTGTGAACGTGTCGGACTGGAAGCCGGGTTCACGATGGGAGCACCAACGCTCCGATGATCCGCGCATGGTCGACATCGTCGGCAAGGTCATCGAGAGCAACCCTCCGCGGCGCCTGGTAATGACTTGGGCCAGGCCGAGCGAGGCCGAGGATGACTCGAAACATTCGCGTGTCACGTTCGATATCGAGCCACACGGCGATGGCCTCGTTCGCTTGACAGTCAGCCATGACGACCTCGAGCGTGACCCGAAGATGCTGGCGGGCATATCGGGCGGCTGGCCGATGGTCCTTTCGAATCTCAAGACGCTGCTCGAAACCGGTAGCGTTCTTCCGCGCTCGCGGTCGGGGGCCCAAAGTGATTCATCATTGAGTAGCGCTGTGTGAATCCGTAGCGAAGTGCGAGCGATACCAGGCCGCCGCCTGACCGCGCGATTCGAGGTCGAGCTTGTCGAGAATGTGCGCGACGTGGCGCTTGACGGTGTGCAGGCTCAGGTCGAACGCGCGCGCAATCAGCTTGTTGCTGTCGCCTGCGGCGATGCGCGCCAGCACTTCGAGCTCACGCGGCGTCAACCGCTCGGTAGTTGCTTCAACGACTGACAGAGTTGCACCCGGCACAGGGATCGGTCCCACGTTGTCGGGCGTGCGTGCCAGTGACGCAGCCCAGGCGCGCAGCGTTGCCGCCTCGGCAGCATCCAGGCAGCCTGACCATTCGGCGCGCGCGAGCTCGCTTAATGCCGCCGCAGCGAATACCGCTCCGCGCGGTCCATCGTCCGGGCTTTGAAGCAAAGGACGAATCAGCGCAGCGGCTTCTTCGCGTGCGCCGCGATTCAGTGCAATCGACGCCATACGCATTCGCACTTCTCCCGCCTGCGCGAACATGTCAGCGGCTTCTTCGTGCGCAAGCACGTCATGCCAGTGCGCGAGCGCTTCGTCGCGACGCCCTTCGAGCTCAGCCAATGCACCCTGCAACCCGGCTACCGGGCGCAGCCGCGGCGGATCCGCTTCGGTCAGCGTGGCTTGCAGCGCGAGCAAACGCTGCAACCAGTCGCGCAGTGTTGACACGTCACCCGCGGCAGCCGCAATGCGCGCGGCGAAGTACAGAACGTGCCACAGCCCCCAGTTGCCATAACCGGCTGGGTGCTCGTCGACGCGGGTACGCGCGCACTGCAGCGCTTCGGCGTTTTCACCGCGCAAGAGTGCCAACATTGCCCGCATCGCAATCGAATGGCTGCGCAGAATCACTTCGTGGCCCGCCCACTGCGCATCGGCGACGCCGGCCTCGTGCAGATCAGAAGCTTCCTGCAGTTGGCCGAGCCACACCGCACGCCACGCGAGCGCAACCTGCGCCATCGCTCGCAACGGATAGGGCCCGTCACCGATCATCGCGAGTGCGCCGGTGCCCCACCGCAGCATCGGCGCCGCCATGCCGGGGCACGCGGTCTGGCGCGGCGGCGGAATGATGTTCCACTCGCCGACTGTCTTGCACGACTGCAGCAGCTGCACCAGCTTTTCGAACGCGGGCGCCACGGCGCGGCTTTCGCCGCGCTCCAGGTGAAGCCACATCGTGACCGTCGCCGCGATCAGGCGCGCTTCGACTTCGATCAGCGGCTCGCGCTGCAGCGATTGAACGATGTCCGCGCACTCCTGCAGACGCCCGAGCGCGATCATCGCCTGGCCCCGGCGCGCCGTCATCGACTGCGTAGCGCCCGTGTCGCCGCGCGCCGCGTACAGCGCCTCGGCCTGCACGAAATGACGCTCGGCCTCCTGAAAGCGCCACACACTGATCTTGCCGATACCCAGCACGCGCTGCAGTTCGGCATTGCCGGCGATGAATTCCGGCGGAAACGCGTCGACCAGGCGCAGCGTCGTCGGCGCTGCACCGCTGATGTTCAGTTCCGTTCCGTCGCGGAGCAAAGCACGGGCGGCTTCTTCAAAGCACGATGCCGCGAGCAGCATGGCCTGCTTGCGCAGCGTGTCCCCTTCGAGCGCCGCCGCGCGCTGCATCAGCGCGCGCCAGTCGTCGGGCCGATCGAGCTGCAGACGACGCTGCAGCGCCTCTCGAAACAAGTCGTGCAGGCGCAGCGTGCGCACCGGTGCGTCGAGCACATCGACGAACAGGCCGAGACGTTCGATTTCATCCAGCAGCCGAGCCGCGTTCGGGTTGTCGGCAACTTGCGCGCAGCGCGACGCCTCAAGCTCAGGCAGCACACTGACCCGCAGCAGAAAGTCCGAGAGCTCCGGTCGCAACTTGTCGATCACCTCAGTGACGAGAAAGTCGAACATCGGACGATCCGCCGCGCGCAGCACATGCTCGTGAGACATCGGCACGCTCGAATGTCCGGCGCTCGCGCCGCCCGTCACGACGCCGATCGCGATGCGCATTCCGGCCGGCCAGCCTTGCGTGCGATCGAAAAGCCGATCGGCAATCGCCTGATCCAGACCCGATTCGGCTGCGAGTCGACGCGCGTCGTCGCGCGCGAACTGCAATTGCAGCTGCCGGAATTCCGCGAGCTCGTCACGCGCACGCAAGCGTGCGAGCGCCAGCGGAGGATCAGTGCGCGATGTGATCGCGATGCTCCAGCGCGCGCTGAGCCGCTCGATCAGCAGATCAAGAAAAGCGAAGAACGCCGGGTCGTCGACGCGATGCACATCCTCGAACGCGATGATCCCGTGCGCGACCTCGCACGCATCGAGCGTGTTGATGATCTCCGCCGCCAGCGTGCGCTGCTCTTCGGACGATGCGCGGCCCACGCGCGATCACTAGCGACTCCGGCGCCGTGCGCCAAGGTGGGTCGAAAGGCTCGAGCGCTGCCAGCATGCATTCGAGCAGCCGCTGCAGATCGTCGCCGGCGTCGGCCGATATCCATGCCACCGCGATGCTGCGGTGGCAGTCGTGCGATCTCGTGCGCGAGTGCGGTCGTCTTGCCGTAGCCGGCGGGTGCGCATAGCAGGACGACGCGGCGGTTCAGCCAGCGCATCGGCCAGCCGCGCCTGCACGAGTGCGCGCTCGACATACGCAGAGCGTGGCCTGGGCGGTTGGATCTTTGTGCGGGCGAAGGTCATGCGACGCGATCGAGAACGGCATGAGTATCGCCGACTGGATGATGGCTGAGGCGACTGAGCGCAGACCTGACGGCGCGCAATTCCTGCGCCACGCCAGTGCGGTCCAGCCCATCGCAGCTCCGTGAGTTAGGCGGTCGCCGAGTTGTTGAATGCAAATGCGCAGATCAGTTTCGGATAACGAATGTCGTCGAAAATGACAGCTTGCGACCCTAAGCGACATCGCGGCCGCTCTGAAGGGGACGTTCACTAACACTAAGGTAAGCGGAGCACACCGGCGCGCTGGCTGATTGAAAATTTACGTCTGGACTGCCGGTGTGTAGCCGCTTGACCGTCGGACGTAAGGCATGTTGAGATGTTCAAAAACAAAGCTTTACTTTCAGTCGAGCCCCCATTGCTGGTCGGGCGCGCGTTCAGCGTCGCGGCACGCGAAACAGATGGGCCTTCCGGTATTCGGGGCGGAGCGAGCCGAGCGCTCCAGTCGCACCGGCGCGACGCTTGCGGCGCCCGGTGCAACTTGGTTGTTAGGTGGCGGCGCTCAGTTGCGTGCAAGAAAACCGAGTAACGCTTCGTTAAAGGCCGCGGGATTTTGGTCCGGCGAGCCATGTCGCGCATTTGCGACGGTGATCAACTGCGAGCCGGGAATGCAACGATGTGCGGCCTCAGAGAGCACCCTGAAGAACGGCCGGGTCAACTCTCCCCTGGTGATCGTCACTGGCATTTTGAGCTGACCCAGTTGCTCGCAGGTCACGCGCGGGGGAGGTGGTGCGCTGAAGTGCGGCGGGAGTGTTCGCGCATTATCCAAAAGCATCGATCTTGATGCTTGGGAGCGTCTCTCGAAGTTGCCCGGGTCGGCGTATACAAAGTCAACCATGAGTCGTGTCGCCTCGGCAACGTTGCCGGCTTTTGCCGCCGCACCGACCGGCGCGAAACCCTTGCCTTCGTCGCTCACCACCTTTTGTTCATCGGGATTCGTCAGGATTGAAGGCAAAGGTGGTTCATTCAGAAAAAGACTGCGCACCAACTCGGGCTGCTCAACAGCCACGCGGAGTGCGATATCCGCCCCGTACGATTGTCCTACCAGGTGCACCGGCCCCACCTTGAGTTGCCGAATAAACGCAGCGAGGTCGGCCACGTGCGTCGCCCGAGAGTATTGCGTTCCGTTATCAGACCACGGCGCCACACCAAAATAGCGCTGGTCGAGAGCGATGATTCGGTAGCGCTTGGCGATCGTTTCACGCTGGGGTTCCCAAGCGCGGTGGTCTGAGATCGCGCCGTGCACGAAAACAACTGGGGCGCCCGTGCCCTGTTCGAGATAGGTGACGCTGGTGCCGTTGACCAACATCTGCTTGACGGACGGCGCTTCGGCCGGTTGATCCCCTAACGATTGACACCCCGACAGCGACACCACTAAAGCAAAGGAAAAAGCGACTATTGGCTTGATCATGTTGACCTCGTTGTTGACGCCGCACACAACAAAAACGGGCGCGCGCCGGCCAGCACAGGCGCGCGGCCGGGGTGATCACCGCGTAGCCGCGATCGGCCAAGCAGCGAGGTCCTCGATGGCGGTCGCGGCCGTATCCGGAACCGCCGCCATAACTGGGTGAGCATCGGGCGCCTCTGTCGAAGAGGCGAATGCGCGCACCGGGTCGGCGGTCCGCGCGAGCAGTATCAAAGCCATCGCGGTGATAGCGCCAAGCGTGCAAAACGTACGAGTCAGGGTCGGGGTCATCGGAAGCTCCTTCAAGGGTGGCAAGTCCGTCAGCGGGGGCGCCGGCGGTGCAGTCACTATCCGTCCGGTGCGCGGTCGGGTCTTGAAGAAGTCCTCAAAGAGATCTCATATTGCGATCAAACGCGCCGGGAAGCTGAAGCAGCGCGCGGTCACCTTGCTAGTCGCGCATCCCCAGCTCGCGCAGGCTGGCGGTCAACTTCGAACGCAGCTGGCCTGCGGGGTCGTCGGACGCCGTACCGGGGATCCGTCGCATGACCTGGGCGGTCACGAAACCCGGATGACGACGCATATGTTCGTCGAACGCTTGTTGCGCCGCCTGTCGCTGGCCCAGCCGCAGCAGCGCGGCGGCGTGGATCGGCGGCCACGCCAGCGCAGGAGTGGTGTTGGCAGCGGTCTGGCTCCACTCGTTCGCGAGCTCGTAGCGGCCGGCGCCAAAGTGCGCCAGCGCCAACCGGTACTGCCACTCCGCGCGAAAGGGGTCGCGCGGTCCAAGGCGGAGCGCGCGTTCGAGCACCGCGGTAGCCTCGTCGAAGCGCCCGTTGAACGTCAGCGCAAAGCCGTACGCACCAAACGCTGTCGGCAGCCGGTAGCGACCGCTCCACTCTGCGTTGTTGCGCAGAAGCGCCGGGAAATCGCCTTTCAGGAAAAGCAGGAATGCCTTCGCGCTGTAGGTGTAGGTGCCGTCGCGGTCGAGCCGCTGCAGATTGGCTGCCGCTTCCTCGGCCCTGTGTACCGCGGCAGGCCGATCGGTGATCCAACCATTGCTCAGCACAACGGTAGTGGTGAAGTGCACGCCGCCCCAGGCCCGCGCCGAGTCCGGGTTCATCGCCAGGGCCCGGTCGAACAACGCCCGTGCGGCGAGCACGTTCTCGCGCGTGACGCCTCGATACCACAGCGCATAGCCCTGCATCGCCAGATCATCGGCCGACACTTCGGTCGGCGACAACGTTGCAATGCGCTCGCCGGTCGAGCGGTAGAGCTCGGCGACTAGCGTGCGCTCGATCGCCACCCCGAAGTCGCTGACCGCTTGGGCCAGTTGCGCGCGATCAGTGTCAAAGGCCTCGGCCCAACGCTGCACGCCGCTCTCGCCGTCGGTCAGCGTGAGGTTGAGCCTGATCCTGCCGCCTTCCTGGCGGAGGCTGCCTTGAACGACATGGCGCACCCCCATCTCACGCGCTACCTGGCGCGGATCCACGGCCTTGCCCTTGTAGGTGCTGGCGGTGTCGCGCGCGATTACGAAACTGTTCTGCATTCGTGCGACCGCAATCACCAGGTCGCCGTGCAGCGCGTCGGCCAGCCACTCAGCATCCGTCCTCTCGCCTTCGAGCGTGAGCGGCAGCACGATGATCGACAGCGCCGGCACTTCGCGAGACAAAGGTGTTCTCGCCAGCTCGGCCGGTGTTCGCCAGGTAGATGACGTGCTGCGCCAGGTCAACCACGCCCCGCCCGCAAGTAGCACCGCGAGCACCACCGCGCTGATTAATCCCGGCCGCCACCAAGGCCGAGGCGGTCGGGAAAATTCCCGTGCAGCGGCCGCGGCGGCGCTCAACTCCGCACGCGCCTCGACAGCAGCCCCTGAGAGCGGCTTGTCGGGTACCAGCATGTAGCCGCGCCTGGCGACGTTGCGCACGAGTCGGTGCTCGTCGTCGCCGAGCACGCGTCGGATGTCGGCAATGGCCTGGGTCAGCGATCCCTCGCCCACCACTACCTTCGGCCACACCTGGTTCATTAGCTCGTCTTTATTGATCACTTCGCCGGTGCGGCGGCCGAGAACGAGCAAAACGTCGAGCGCCTGCTTGCGCAAGCCGGCCAGCTCGCCCTCCGCGTCCCGTAACTCGCCGGAAGTCAGCTCGAGCGTGCAGCGGCCCAGCAGCAAGCGGTTTGCTGCCGGCATTTCGGTCGAGGTGGAGGGACTGGTCACTGCATCTTCAATTCGTGATTGCAAAATAATGCTGACTCAGGCCAGCTGCTGGCACAGTTTGGCATCGCTACGCTGCTGCGGTTCAGCCGCGGATGGATAGCCATCCGCCACTGCGCTCGACGCCGCCCAACGACGAACACGGTATCTACGGGTCGCTGCGAGAGTCAATGGATCTTGCAACGCCGCCTAGATCAAACAGCAACGCTTGCGGCTGAGATAGATGTTTCAAGGGTCGTGCTCATCACTGGTTATCGAGCCGAGGATACAGCGCCGTATGTCTGTCCTCATACAATCCTCGAGGCAAGTTGAGTGACCGCTTCAAGGCGAAATGAGAGGGCTGCGCAGCTGACCGCTTCTGGCCGAATGCGGACATCAACAATGCATTCCCTAGCAATCGGCTTCTGAATAATCTCATCGGTTCCAGCGGCCCATCTGGGGAAGGTCACCGGCGCTGCAACACGCTGCAAGGAAAATCGTCGTAAGGTTGGCTCCGCCGATTACCGGATCACGACATTCAATGAACGCGACGACGCCAATCGACCTGCGCTCGGATACGGTCACCCGTCCATCGCCGGCAATGCGATCGGCGATCGCCGCGGCCGCCGTCGGTGATGACCAGTACGGCGACGACCCGACGGTGAACGCGTTGCAGGAGCGCGTCGCCGCGCTGCTGGGCAAAGAAGCAGCGCTCTGGTTGCCGAGCGGCACCATGGCGAACCAGGTTGCGCTGCGCACGCTCACCCGCCCCGGAGACGATGTGATCGTCAGCCGCGAGGCGCACGCGGTCTGGCACGAGACCGGGGGATCGGCCGCCAACGCGGGCGTTCAGTTGACCGAGATCGGCGCGCGCGGTGTCTTCACAGCAGAGGAGTTCCTTGCGGCGATAAAGCCGCGCGACCACGCGATTTACCCTCCCACCACGCTCGTCGAAGTTGAGAACACGCACAATCGTGCCGGCGGCGTTGTCTTCCCGCAGGATGAGGCGGTGCGGATCTGCGCCGCTGCGCGCAAGCTGGGTATCGCCAGCTATCTCGATGGAGCGCGCCTCTGGAATGTCGCTGCTGCGACAGGTACTTCATTGAGTGAGCTGGCCGCGCCCTTCGACCTGGTTGGGGTTTCGCTTTCCAAGGGGCTCGGCGCACCCGGCGGTTCGCTGCTCGCCGGCTCACGCGACATCGTGGCGCGTGCCAACCGCCACCGCCGCATGTTGGGCGGCGCGATGCGACAGGTCGGAATCTTTGCCGCAGCCGGTATCTTCGCCCTGGACAACAACATGACGCGCCTGGTCGAGGACCATGCGAACGCTCGCCTGATCGCAGACCGTCTCGCAACAGTGCCGCCGCATCACCATCGATCTTGCAACGGTGCAGACGAACATCCTCGTGTTCGGCCTCGCCCCGGACGCACCGGATGCCATGGTGCTCGTCGCCAATGCGCGCGCACGCGGCGTTCTGATCAATGCCTTTGGACCGCGCACGGTCCGCGCAGTCACGCACCTCGACGTATCGCGCGACCAATGTATGAAGGCAGCCGACGTCCTGGTAGAGATTGCCAGCGGCTCGACGGCTGAGGCTCCGCGTTAGAGTCGAGTAAGTTGCATGAAGACCCGTCTTTCGCTGCTTGCCTTGCCTGCCCTCGTCGCCGCGTTTGTTATCGCCATGCCTGAGCTCCACGCACAGACGCCCACCGCCGCCCGAGCGGCGCAGCGCCTGATCGAGGCGACCGCGCCGGCACAGCGCGCAGAGTTGTTGCTGCCGTTCACCGAAGCCGCTCGCAGCGACTGGCACTACACGCCGCGCCGGCGCGACGGCGTGGCCTGGAAGGCCATGTCGAGTGCGCAACGCGAGGCGACCACGGCTTTGCTGCGCACGGCGCTGAATGAGCGCGGCCTGGACAAGGTGCGCGCCGTGATGGCGCTGGAGATCACGCTGCGCCAGCTGGAGGCCTTCGGCTTTTCGCGCGACCCCGAGAACTACGCGCTCGCGATTTATGGCGAACCGGGCGTCGGCGGCTGGGGCTGGCGCATCGAGGGTCACCACCTCTCACTGCACTTCAGCCTCGAGGGCGATCGCTACGTGTCGACGCTGCCTCAGTTTTTCGGTGCGAACCCGGCCGTGGTGCCACGCGACGTCGGTGGTGGCGCACCGCGCGAAGGCTTTCGGCTGCTCGGCAGCGAGGAGGATCTGGCCCGTCAGTGGCTCGCGAGCCTCACTGCGCCTCAGCGAAAGCGCGCGATCTTCGACACGCGACCTTTTGGTGACATCGTCAGCGGCAACGCTGCCCGAGCAAAGCCGCTGGATGCCGTCGGGCTGCCCTTCGCGGAGATGGACGCCGCCCAACAGGCACACGTGCTGAAACTGATCGGTGCGTTTGCTGATCACCTGCAGCCGGAGCTCACCGAGGCGCGCCTCGCGCGTGTGCGCGCGGCTCCACTCGATTCGATCCGCGTCGGCTGGGCTGGATCGGATCAGCCGCGTCAGCCGCACTACTTTCGCATCCAGGGCGCGAACTTCCTCATCGAGTTCGACAACTCGGGCGGCAACCACATCCACTCGGTGTGGCGCGACTTCGAAGGTGATTTCGGCCGCGACGTGTTGCGTGACCACTACCGCAAAGCGGAGGGCACTGCGCATCGGCATGGCAAGCGCTGAGCGGATGCGCCTGCATGTAGTGACGGCTTTCGACCCTGAGCAGAATCGTGAGCGCCGAAAAGCAGACGCTCAACTTTGACCTATAGCGGTCACCTAACGCATGCGGCCCTGGCCTTTATTCACAACCTCGCGGCAGCGCGGCGCACCCCGAGCGCGTTCAGGGCGCTGGTGGCGGTGGGTTCGTGCGCGCCGCCGTCATCGCGGAGGGCACGAGCCGGTTGCTGCCGTGCTGTACCTCGAACGCGGTGCCCAGGGTCTGCACGTTCGATGGCGCGACCACGCTGTCGACGAACCACCATTCGCATACCGCGCGCTCGCGCGTGACGTCGAGCAGCATGTAGCCGCGCTGGTTCAAGTCGATGTACTTGATGTGCGGGTTGATCGTGCGCAACAGCGCGGCGGTGGAGCCCGTGGGGTCTGGCAGGCCGGGTGCACTGATCGAGGTGCCGACGAATTCCACCGCGCGCGAGCCGTTGCCGTTGGCGGGATCGTACCCGCCGGTGGCGACGACGGGATTGTTGGGATCCTGCGTGAGGTCGGCGGCCCACGAGCTGTGAAGGTCGCCGGTGAGGATCACTACATCGCCTACCGGCGCGTGTGTCGCGTCGCCCTTGAGCACGGCATAGACGCGGTCGCGCGCGGGCTGATAGCCGTCCCACTGGTCCGGGTTGATGAACAGGCCGCCGGGTGGGGCGGGAGGGGGGGACGCCAGGGGCAGCCCCAGCGCTTTGAGCTGCGCGAACATGACCTGCTGTCCGATCAGCTTCCAGCGCGCACCCGAGTCGCGCAGGCGCGCCGCGAGCCAAGCCTCCTGCTCGGCACCGAGCAGGGTGCGCGACGGGTTTGCAAACGGCCCCACCTGCGCGAAGGCGGGGACGAGAAACCCGGGAATGGTGATGGTCGCGGGCAACTGCTGCGAGCGTGCCGACAGGCGCTCCTCGAGCATCAGCAGATCGACCAAGTCGCCGATGCGAAAGGCGCGCTCATTGCGGCGCGGCTGCGCCGGGTCCACCTGGCGCACCGGCATCCACTCGTAGTAGGCCTGCAGGGCCATCGCCACGCGGTCGGGCCAGGCACCTTCGGCGCCTTCGGTGTGGTTGAGGGCGCCGTCGCGCCACGCGTTGTTGGTGATCTCACCGTCGTCCCAGATGCAGATCATCGGATGCTGGCGATGCACCTCCTGCAGGTCGGTGTCGCGCTTGTACTGCGCGTGTCGCTTGCGGTAGTCGGACAGCGTGATGGGTCTCGACCGGCGGTTCGGGCGCGCGCACCTCGTTGGGAAACGCCCCCGGGCCGGTGTCGTAGGTGTAGTCGCCAAGGTGCAGCACGAAGTCGAGGTCGGCCCGTTCGGCGATGCGGCGGTAGGCGTTGAAGAAGCCCGCCGCGTGGTTGGAGCAACTCGCCACCGCGATTCGCAAGTGCGGCGTGGCGCCCACCGGCAGCGTGCGCGTGCGGCCGATCGGTGAAGCCTCGTTCTCGGCGAAGAAGCGGTAATAGTAGGTGCTGCCCGGGCTCAGACCGACGGCATCGACCTTGACGGTGAAGTCGCGCTCGGCGCTGGTTTCGGCGTCACCGCGCAGCACGACCTTGCGCAACTGTGCATCGCGTGCGACGAGCCAGCGCACGCCCACCGTGCGCCGCGGCGATTGCGACGTGACGCGTGTCCAAAGGATCACGCGGTCGGCAAGCGGGTCGCCGCTGGCCACGCCATGCTGGAACAAGGGGCCCGCGGCCGGTGCCGTGCCTGGCACCAGCGGCAACGTGACGGCCGAGGCGAGCGCGGCAGCGACGGAGCCTGAGCGCTTGAAAAAATCGCGGCGGCTGGTGCGGGTACGCGCTGGCGCGAGGCGTTTGGGGCGGCCCATGGGAGGTGTTCTTTCGTCGTGGCGGGCCCCTTCATAGTAGGCGCGCCCGGCGACACTGTCGATGAGAAACTAGGGAGACAGGCGGACAGCCCCGCCCGACCCTGCGCGAGGGGAGTCAGTCGTCAGTGCAACCGGACGGCGTCGTCGAAGTGCCAGGTCCGGCGAATTTCAATCACGTCGTAGTCGCGGGCCAGCGCGGGTGGGAACGCTGGGTAGTGCTCGTGGCTTTGCACGATGCGCCGTATCGCGTCATCAACTTGCGCCACGCCACTGGGGACCACGAAGGTCACCGATTCCACGGATCCGTCGCTTCGAATGGCCACCGTCACCATCGGATGGCGGTGAGGCTGCTTCGCCACTTCGCGCACCGTTGCGACGGGTGTGTTGAATTGGATCTTCCGGGCCCATCCCTCCGCGTACTGGACAAGTTCGACATTGGGGTCGACGCGACCCCATAGCCTGGCTCGACGTGCGGTGCTTAACGAGTAGGGTAGTTGGCGAGCGGCCTTCGAGGCTGCTTCACGCTTGGCCGCTTCCTCATCGAGTTGACGCCCGATGGCTCGGCGCCGCGCTTCGCGTCTTTCCTCCTCCTCTTTTTCCGCCTCGCCGCGCGCGACCTCTTGCGGTGTCGCGGCCTGTCGTGCGGGTTCTTGGCGTTCGGCCTCCGGTCGTGCAGCCTCGGGCCGCGCTATTTCCTGTCGAGCGGGCTCCTGCCGCTGCGGCTCCGGTTGTGCTGTCGGTGCTGACTCGACAGGAGCCGCTTGCTGACGCACTGCAGGTCGACGCTCCGCCTCCATCTGCGCCGCAGCCCTTCGCGTGGCTTCGATGCGCGCCGCTTCTTCCTGGCGAACGGCCTCTTGTCGCTCCGCCTCCAGTTGCGTTGCTCGCGCCGCTTCGACACGAGCGGCTTCCTGACGAGCTGTCAGCAGGCGCTCCTCCTCCAACTGTGCCGCAGCCCGTCGCGCGGCCTCGATGTGAGCCGCTGCTTCCTGGCGCGCGGCGTCCTGCCGCTCCGCCTCCAGTCGTGCTGCAGCCAGTTGCGCGGCCTCCTCGCGTTGAGCCTCCAATCGCGCCGCTTCGACGCGTGCTGCTTCTTCCCGAAGGTCGGCTTCGCGCTTCGCGGCCTCGACCCGGGCTGCCTCCAACTGATCCGCTTGTTTGGCCAATGCAGCTGCTCTCTCCCGAACGTCCTGTCCGATCCGCTCCCGTGCTAGATCGCCGGGATCTCGATGCGCCGGCATCACGGTCTCCGGGCTCAAAGCGCTCGGTGCTGCCGTGATCACATCTGGCCCCGTGGGAAGGGGAGGCACGACCAGCTTCGGCCTGCCGGACGGCGGCACGTCGATCGCGGCCGTCTTGGGGATCTTCGCGGGCGCTGCGTGACGGGACTCACCGCGTGTAGGCGCTTTCGCAGGGGCGGCAGGGGCCACGGCGTTTCGTTCCGGCTTGGCCTCTGCCTTCGGCGTGGCCGCTGGGACGATCTTGAGTGCACGCCCCCGGAGTGGTGCGGGCGACGTCGGCGCAGTCGGGGCAAGATCACCTGCAACAGGCGACTCGATCGATGCCTGCTGCGTTGGCCGAGCGACCGAGTTGACCGCGGCCACCGCGGGTGTGACGCGTGCCGGAACAAGCACCAGGCGCAACTCGGGCACCTCAACGCGTCGTTCTTGCCAGGGGAAGCCCAAGCCTGGAAGCCCAAGTCCATGGCCACCGAAGGTCAGGCTCAGCAGCAATCCGTGAATCAGTAGCGAGAGCAGCAGCGAAGAAGACATTCGCCATCGCTCAGCGCTCATGCGCTGGATCTGCGGTTGTATGCGCGCGGCGGCGTGAGGAAATTGCTTGGCTGGCGGACGAGATGGCGGTGTCAGCGCGGCGTAGGAGCGCGGGCTAGGAACAGGAGGCTCGCAAGACCGTTGCACCCTCAGGCCCGACATGCCCTCAGGTCTTAGCGCTGCCAATTCATGCTCGCCGGTATCAACTTCAAGCGGCAGGGTCGCAGGCCCGGGTGCCGGGTCCAACGGCGCACTCCGCTGTTGCACCAGACGGCGAGCAGCTTCTTCGATTGTGTTCAACGCAGATTCCTCACACTCGGGCGCCCTGAAGCTCACGCGCCTGCGCAAAGGTGAATGCTTCGTTGAACTGCTCCATGACAAGCATCGTAGCCAGCGAACATGTCGTGGCTGATAACCTCAATCTCTTCGATTTGAAGCCTAAAGAGGAGTGAACCAATGGCGACGCCCAAGAACACGATCTGTCTGTGGTACGACCACGACGCCGAAGAGGCGGCGCGTTTCTACGCCGCAACCTTCCCCAATAGCAAGGTTGGTGCCGTGTTCCGCGCACCGTCCGATTATCCCGCTGGTAAGGCGGGCGACGTACTGACGGTCCTGTTCACCGTCTGCGGCGTGCCCTGCATCGGCCTCAATGGAGGGCCGGAGTTCAAACACAACGAAGCCTTTTCGTTTCAGATTGCGACCGACGACCAGGCCGAGACCGACCGTTATTGGAACGCAATCGTCAGCAACGGCGGCGCGGAGAGCGCGTGCGGTTGGTGCAAGGACAAATGGGGTCTGTCTTGGCAGATCACTCCGCGCGTGCTAACCGATGCGCTGGCACAAGGCGGCGACGTTGCCAAGCGCGCGTTCGAAGCAATGATGCAGATGAGCAAGATCGACGTCGCCAAGATCGAGGCGGCCCGAAAGGGCGAGCGCAGTCATGCGTAAGGTCATCGGCGGCGCGTTATCTCCCTCGACGGCGTCGTGAAATGCGTGCGACACGCTTGCGACGATCAGAGTGTCGCACTTGCATTCGGCTGAACCTATCGGGTCGACTGGCAAGACTTCGTTGTTTCCTCCAGGCAGCCGTATGCGCCGCCGCAGCAGGTCATCGTGTTCCAGTCGATGATCCCCGCAATCCCTCCATCACCGGTCGGTCGACTCATGCCCTTTGGCACCAAAAAAGTCCCGTGCGCGTTCTTCGGAAACGGAAAGGTTTTTTGCACGACCAGAATTTCGATCTGATCGGTGGGCTGCCCCGGCCGCTGTGGATTGTCGACAGGCGGAATGTCCCGCTTGGCCGCCCAAGCGTCCTGCCATTCCCACAGTTCCTTTCGCAACGCTTTTCTCACGTAACCGTCTCTCTCGAGTTTCACCAACGCCATGCTGCCGAACTGCCATCCGGCTTTATGTTCGAGCGATTGCACAGTGACATCGGTCGACGACTCCAGCGGCCCAGTAAGCGGCTTCGCTCCGATCAAATTGTCTGGCCCCAGCATCACGGTCTGTGCCACGGGTCGATTGAATGCTTTCTGGGAATACTGATTCGCCAGAGGAAAGTTCTGGACATAGAAGGCGAACCAGCCGCACGGCGCCGGAGTGTTCTTCGTGGTCTCCAGGATCGGAATGGACCTTGGTAGCCCGGCAACCGCCTGCCTGTCGTGCCCGCTGGCCCATACTGCAACGATCTCAGTGCCCTTGGTCCACTTGACGTGCCAGATCGTAGGTCCGGTGAAACTCAGAAGCAGAGCTATTCGTCGTCCAGGCTGGTTGACCACAAGTTCCTGGATGTTCGCCTCACCACCGCTCTCATCAATTGGAAACCCCAAGCCGCCACCGCCCCCAGAGCGCGTTGCCGCAAACACGGTCGTGTCACTTGGAAGATTGCGCCAAGGGAACGTACAGTCAGCGGCGGTGAACCTCTGCGGTGAACTAGCGGTTGAGACAGCGCCGGCAGCGGCAGGCAATGGCCTAGCGTCGGGCTGCGTCAGCGCGCGTGTGGCGGCCGGGCGCGTGTTTCCGAAGCGAACGCCAGACGAAGAATCAGGCGCGGAAATCTGCGACTGGCTAGACGCAGCGTCGCAGGGTTCCTGCTGGTATTTGACTTCGCCTTTCCGAGCGCACTTGTAAACCTGGGCATGTGTGTCGAACGCGCAGAACGCCAGGGCGGCGGCGGCGAAGTGCACGACGAGCACTGCTCCAATCGAGCGATGGATCATGGACAATCCGCTGCGCTTGGGCATCTAAGCTTGTTGAAGTTAAGAACGGTCGAGTGGCCAGGATCGCCAGTCGGGGCTGGCACTCCTCGAGGAACGTAGAACGTCGACGCGTCTGATCCGTAAAGATCAGGCGGGTATTTGAAGGGCCTGAGCACAACGTAGGTGTCTCGCGGGCCGGCAGTGCCCGGAAGCGGTGTCGTGATGATCTTTCCTGGAGCGTGGCGAGGGCGAGGCGGACTCATTCGTTCGGCGGCTTCGAACCAGGCATCCACGTCGCTCCACGTCGCTCGCCTGATAGACCCTGACTCCACGGCGACCTCGAGTCCGGCACGCCCCGCTATCACAGGGTTCAGCTCCTTGCCCGAAGTAATGACCACGGAAGCATTGCTAACAAACTTAGTGCCCGGTGGCGCCGCGCCAATGTGTATCTGCCTCGTCTCCGCTAAATAGACACGAGTGATTGGGCGTCCGAGTGCGAACCGAGCCACAGGGTTCAGCTTCGGTAGTTCTTCCTGTGTGACATAGAAGTACGGGCACTTGCCCCCCTGGCTGGCGAAGCTGTGGAGTTGCGGTATTCCCGCAGGAGCCCCAACGACGATCTGTTTGTTATAGCCGCTGAGGTACACGCCAACAATGTTCGTCTGCTCTGACCACTTCAACCGAAAAACGCTCGATTCGTAAGCACCCAGCATCAGGACAATTGGGCTGCCGGGCTGATGCACCAAGATCTCAAATTCGGATGCCGCGCTGCTGCTGGTGGGGGCAGTTAGATGTCGAATGCTGGCAGCTCCATAGCCGCCAGCAGCGAATACCCGGACATCCTCCGGGAGTACACCGGGGAACTTGCACGGGTCGTGGACCGTGGAAGAAGGTGATGGCAGCTGAGCGACGGCTGTCAAAGACTTCATGACCAGCGCGAGCATCAGTATCAGATTGGGACGCACGTTGCTTTAGTCCACGTTGTCGAGCTTCGACAAGAAACTACGCGAGCGTCCAAGTTCTGGCAACGCGAATCTGACGCGCGGCGGACAGCGCGCTAGACCGCTGCGGACAACGTGAGGTTATAAAAAAACAGACTGGATCGCTTCGGCGCGCCAGACGTCGCCTACCGCGAGTGAGGCATAAACAGGATCCGCACATCCGCCGTCGTCTCCCTCATCGCTGATTCCGATACAAAACGGAAACAAATCAGTCAGCGACGACATCGTCCGATTACACCGGCTGTTTAGTCTTTCACCTCGAGTCGAGGTCGCGTCGTGTGCCGACTATCGGCAGTCGCGTTGGGCGGTTCGGATAATTTTCGCATCCGAACTTCGGCCAACCGCGTATCTGGCTTGGTGCCGCTGCGGCACGCTAATCAACGAGAGAAAAGATGAACTCCGGAGCTTTGGTTGTGCCTTCAATGTCGGGACAAAGATCACGGCAACCACGGCGCGTTTCAGCGGTACGTTGCGATATGTCGGGCGCCACTCCTGCCGCGATAGCGGCGTACGAGCAGGCCGTTTTCGCCTTCCAGAACTGGCGGCGCGGCGCGGATGACCATGTCGCGGCGGCACTCGAGGAGGCGCCCGATTTCGTCATGGCGCATGCACTGCAGGCTTACATTCGCATCTGCACTCGCGATCCGGAACGTGTGCGCTCCGCGCGACCGGTCCTCGAGCGGCTAAGTACCCTCCCGGCGAGCAACCGCGAGCGTCTGCACTTCCTGGCTATCGATGCCGTCGTCGGCGACGACTACGAGCGCGCAAAAGAGCACCTCGGCAAGATCCTGGATCTTGATCCGCGCGATAGCCTTGCCTTGCACGTCGCTCACGCGTTCGATCATCTCACTGGCGATGTCGACTGCCTGAACGAGCGTGTTGCTGCGGTTTTACCGGCTTGGTCGAGCGACGTTGCCGGCTATTCCGTCGTGCTTGCGATGCATGCCTTCGGACTCGGGGAGGCGGGCGAATTCCAACGCGCGGAACAGACGGCACTTGCGGCCCTCGCTCTGGATGACTCGAACGCGCGCGCGCACCACGTGATGGCGCACATATTCGAAATGACGGATCAGCCCGAAGCAGGAGTGCGTTGGTTGACCGAGCACAGGGACCGGTGGGAGGCGGACACGGTGGTCGCCACGCATTGCTGGTGGCACCTCGCTTTATTCCATCTTTCGCTCGGAGGTATCGACCGAGCGCTCGCCTTGTATGACCGTCGGATTCGCGCTTCCCGTTCCTCTGAAATCGCCGACCTGATCGACGCCTCCGCCCTCCTTTGGCGCACTCAATTGGAGGGTGGCAAACCCGATCGTCGCTGGATGGAACTTGCCAGCGAGTGGGCTGCGCATATCGACGATGGTTTCTGCAGCTTCAACGACGTTCACGCAATGCTTGCCTTCGTCGGCGCTCGTCAGTGGAGGCTTGCGGGGCGTCTCGAACAGGCACTTGCAGGAATGCAGCGATCGTCGACGCGACATGCCGAAACGACACGCCAGCTCGGTCTCCCGGCGTGCCGTGCGTTGCTCGCGTTCGGCCAAGGAGACAATGATCTTGCTGTCGAACTGCTTGAACAGCTTCCGCCGCGCGCGTACCAATTGGGCGGAAGCCATGCACAGCGCGACATACTTTATCTAACGATGCAAAAGGCCTCCCGCTCAACTTCGTCCTTGCATCCGCGCGCATCGAGCGCTCGAATCGAGGCGCAGATCGCTCACATGCACTGACAGCCTTGCAACTTCAAACCGCGATGTAGCGCAGGTAGACTCATCGCATGACGAAGCCTCATCGCCTCATGGGGTCACATCGGCCGGCCGCGACGTGAGTGCGATCAAGGCCTTGCTGTTAACGGATGTCGTAGACAGCACGCAACTGGCCCAGAAGATTGGCGACAGCGCGATGGCCGAGATCTGGGCCGCGCACGACCGGATCGCGCGCGCCTTGCTCGAGCCGTGGCACGGGCGCGAGATCGACAAGACCGACGGCATGTTGCTGTTGTTCGACAACTGCGCAGACGCTGTCGGCTACGCGATGGCGTACCACGCTGCGCTGGCAACGATGTCGCCTCCTCTCGCAGCGCGCGCGGGTCTGCACGTCGGACCGGTGATCCTGCGAGAGAACGCGCCCGACGACATCGCGCGCGGTGCGAAGCCGCTCGAGGTAGAAGGTCTCGCCAAGCCCATCGCGGCTAGGGTGATGGCTGTCGCGCACGGAGGCCAGACGCTGCTGTCGGCCGCCGCCCGCGAAGCGCTCGGCACGTGCGAGCACAAGCTGGTGTCACACGGACACTGGCGCATTAAGGGTGTGGCCGATCCCATCGAGCTGTTCGAGGTTGCCGGTGCGGACGCTCAGTTCGTGGTACCCGCTGACGGTGACAAGGCGCATCGCGTAGTCTGGATGGGCGACTGGTGGCTGCCGGTCAACGAGATTCCGAACAACCTGCCTTTCCAGGCAACGTCGTTTATCGGCCGCGAGCGCGAGCTGGAGGAAGTCAAGAGCCTGCTCAAGACATCGCGCCTGCTAAGCCTGGTCGGCATGGGCGGGCTGGGCAAGACGCGCTTGTCGCTGCAGATCGCCGCGCAGCAGATCCACGATTTTCCCGACGGCGTGTGGTTTCTTGACCTCGCGCCGATCAGCGACCCTACGCTGATCGTCAGCGCGGCGGCGCAAGTGCTCGGCGTGCGTGAAGAGCCTGATCGGCCGTTACTGCAGACGGTGTGCGCGCATCTCAGGAACCGTCGCGCCCTGCTGATCCTCGACAACTGCGAGCAAGTGGTCGAGGCCGCGGCGCAGATGGCAAGCGCCCTTATCAAGATGGCTCCGCACGTGCGCATCCTTGCATCAAGCCGCGAGCCGCTGCGCGCACCAGGCGAGCACTGCTATCTGCTGCTGCCGCTGCCAGTTCCGGCGCGTGGCGACGGGATGGAAGCGATGTCGCGATCGACAGCCGTGCGACTCTTCATTGACCGCGCGCAGCAGCACAAGCCCACGTTCCGTCTCACCGAGCGTGAAGCTCCGGCGGTGGCGGAACTCGTTGCGCGGCTGGAAGGCATCCCGCTGGCGATCGAGCTCGCCGCCGCGCGCATCCGCGCGCTTTCGGTCGCCGACATCAATACCCGCCTGCAGGACCGCTACAAGCTGCTGACCGGCGGCTCGCGCGTCCTGCAGGAACGGCAACAGACCTTGCGCGCGCTGGTCGACTGGTCGTACGAGCTGCTTACGGCCGAAGAACAGATCGTGCTCGACCGACTCGGTGTGTTCGTTGGAGGCTTCGATCTCGCCGCCGCCGAAGCTGTCTGTGGCATGGAGCCGATTGCCGGCGACGACGTGCTCGACCTGCTGCAATCGCTGATTGAGAAATCGCTCGTGATGCTCGAGGAACGCGATGAGGGCGCGCGCTACCTGATGCTCGAGACCATTCGCGAGTACGCGCGCGAGAAGCTGGCTCTGCGGGACGATGTAGCAGCGGTCGCTGCGCGCCACTGCGAACACTACTTCGCGATGGCCAAGGCAGCGAACAATGGGCTGAGGGGCCCGCAGCAGGCCGAGTGGCTATGGAAGATCGAGGTCGAACTCGACAACGTGCGCAGCGCGATCGCGCTGGCGCTCGCTGGTGCAGTAAATCCGTCCATCGCCGTCAAATTCGCGGTCGCGATGCAGGGCTTCTGGATCCTGCGCGGCTACTCCACCGAAGGCAGGAAGCTCGTGCAAACGGCGCTGGCGCTGCCCGCGATCCAGGGGTCGCCGGTCGACCGGGCCTGGTCGCTGTACGTCGGGGCGGCGCTGGCCGAGTCCCAGAGCGACCATGCCGAAGCGCGCAGGATGCTGGAAACCTGCCTCGAGCTGCGGCGAGCGCTGGGCAACGAGGTCGACCTCGCCGCCACCTTATCGACGCTGTCGATCGCGCGTCTGCAGGCGGGCAACGCGGTCCAAGCCGCGGAGAGCGATAGCGAGGCGTTACAGATTTTCCGGCGCCTCCACGACCAAGTCGGCGAAGCGATCGGCCTTTTGCATTTAGGCCAGATCTGGCTATACCAAGGCGACGACGCGACGGCGCGCTCGTATTTGGAGCAGTGCCTCGCGGTGGCGCGTCAGATCCGCCACCAGGAGGTCGAGGGCGAGTGCGAGTTGATGCTCGGCCAAGTAGCGCTGGAGATCGGAGACACCGACCAGGCCTGCCACCGCTTCAAGCGCTCGCTGACGGTGTGTCGCGACGCCGGTGACAAGCGTGGCGAGGCGAACGCCCTGCGCTGGCTCGCGCGCGTTGAACTGCAATCAGGTGACGTTGAATCGGCACGCGCGCGCCTCTCGGAAGCGTTGCGCGCGTTCCGCGCGTTCGAGATGCGCGCCGAGCTTCTCGGATGCCTCGAAGACCACGCCGAGCTCGCGGAGGCGGAAAGTAAGCTGGAGGTCGCAGTCGCCTTGGCATCCGCTTCCGCTCGATCACGCGAACGGCTCGGCCTGCACCGGTCACCGCGGAGTGACTTGCGCTGGCAGGCGCTCGTGGACCGGCTGCGGCGCGCGATGACCGACGCGCCGTTCAACACCGCGTGGAGCGATGCGCAGGGATTGCAGATTGACGAGGCGGTTAGCCAGGCGTTAGCCGCGCCCCGCGAGCGCGCAACCGCATAATCGGAAGCGGCCGCAATAACTTGCGTGTTCGGAGCGCGGGTCGTGATGGCCCGCGGATCAGGCGTCGCTAGCGGCGGCGACGCCTGCGGGCGACGAGACCGATCGCGCCGAATCCGGCGAGCATCAGCGCCAGCGTTTCGGGCTCCGAAACCTCAGAAACGAGAGCGAACACGCCGGTGGCGGCATTGGCTGAGCTACCGCAGCTGGCCTCGGGCACCGGAAACATCGCGCACCCAGGCGAGGTCTGTGGCGGATTGGCAAAGATCAGCTGCGCCTGGTTGCCCCCGAACAAGATCAGGCTGAACGAATATTGGCCGCTCCCGGCGATCGACAGTTCCGACACGAAGAAGTCGAAGAAGCCAGTGTCGATGCCCGCCAGATGGCCCCCCAAAAGGTTGATACCGTTGACGATAACGTTCGGATCGAGAGCGTACGAGTTCAGGATCGTGCCCGGATCCGCGACGTTGTAGAAGCTGACCTCAGCGCTGAGGACGTCGAACCCGGCGCACGGACCGCTGATCGGAATATTGTTGCCGGTGCTGATCGCAAGGCAGGATTCCGGCACGTCGAAGAGAGCGGACGCTTGCCACCCGAGCTCAGGGAAGATTCCACCGTAGGCGGGATCGTAGTTGCCGGTGTAGATCGCAGCTTGTGCCGATCCGGCCGAGCCAAGCGCGGCGGCCGCACTCAGCAGTAACACGGAGAGAACAGATCTAATTCGCATCGTCCACATGGTGCTACCTCGCTCCTGTTTGTTGGCCCAGCGAGAGCGCCTCGCGTGGATGGTTGTTCAGGACAACGCCGAATCAGAAACTATAGGCTACCGGACATTCTAGACGCAGCGCGCCTGCACCGGCCACGTGCGTTGCGCCTTCGGTCACTTCACCGAAACAGTCGCGAATTCGATTTCTGGAGTCTTGGCATCCGTCAGCACAAACTTGTCGCCGCGGCGCGCCATCCAGACACATCGGTCAACGAACTGACGCGTGGCCCATCGAATGCAAACCTCATCTTTTTCATTGAAGCGCCAGTCCCCGGAATATTGGAACGAGCCACGCCCGCGTCCGTACACATTGGATCCAGAGAATTCCCATGTGCTCGCTGCACCCGTTTCGAGAATTCCGAAGTCCCAGGTCTTCCCGCGCGTCAGCGCCTCAGCCTCGGTGCGATTGAGGCGCTGCAGCGATGGACGGGCGCTTGCAGATATTGAATTGGTAGCCGCTGTGGCCACATTGTCTGCAGGCGTCACCTTCGCTAGCAGTCGCCGGCGTTCAATATCGGCCGCACGCGCATCGCGCGCTGCCTCAGCAGACTTGAGTAAGGTCGCGCACTCTTCGGGTTTACATGCTCGTTCAATCTCAGCGGCCGCCCGCGAGTAGGCCAGTACGGAAGTTGCCTTCAGGCTGTCGAAGAACCGCTCACGTTGCTCCGCCGTATGAAAAACGAGCGGCACGAACTTGACTGAGACCGACTCCGGATATTTGTTTATCGCGCCACTCGCTGCGTCGACCGCAATTCCGATGATCCCGCCAATCAGGATGTTACCCAGCGTGACCGCTTGAAACTCGGAACCAATCGTTTCAACGATGTCTTGGTAACCCTCACGCTTGCATGACACGCTTAGGCTCGATCCGGATTTGCTGATCGACAGGCTGCCAGGCGTCGGATTAACGCGCGCAATGAATTGGTCGTTTCGCGAGAAGCTGCAGTCTGCGCCGTCGGGATCTGTCGTGACGGCGATGTTTTGCGTGCTGCCCGTAGTGACTGTGGCGCAGCCGGTCAACAGTGCGCCGCTAAAGCTGATCACTGCAATGACGATCCAACGTCGCATTTCGTCTCCCGGCTTATTTACGTGTGGCCTCTTGAAACTTCGGGTCCTCGAGCAGTAAACCAACGAGCTTGCGATACAGCGCCGTGTACTCGTTGATGGCGGCCGGGATCGCTACCGCTCCAATAAACGACGACGGCCACTTTGAGGAGACATTGAGCTCACGGTCATACACAGCACTTCCGGCACGCGACACCACAAAGCGGGCCGCGAGCTTCCCGCTGCCCTCGCTCATCGCGGGATCCACCTGGCTTTCGGTCAAGAAACCTGTGATTACCGCAGGCGATGCGGGATTGAGAAGGCCTGCCGATTTGAGCTCGACGATCAGCGTCTCGCGCAGATACTGGGAAAACGACCCGCCAGTCGGCGCCGATACGCTTGACGCCCGCACCGAGATGCTCGAGTCCAGTGACTTGTCCTTGCCGGGTGCCAGAGCAAACGCGCCGACCTGCACCGCGCCCATCCCGGTGGCGCGCGCCTTGGTTGTGTTGTCGGCGGATGCAACCGGTGCGCCGAGTTGGGTGGCGCAACCTGTCATTAAGGCGATGGTGATGGCCGCTGCTGCGGCTGTTGAGCTGCGAAGAAGGTAGCTGCTCATGTGGGATCCGATAAGGTGGGCCGAACGCGGGATAGATCATTAAGTGTTGTGCTGACCAAATCGCGTGTCATGGTTCGTACCGCGGCGTCGACGCTTTCGGCCTTGCGTGCGTTAGTCGGCGCGCTAGTCGCGCCCATCTGCGTGTGAATCGCATGCCGCGCAGCAACCGACTTGGGCTGAGGTTGGGCAGTGGTGCGATACGTCATCGTGCATACATATCCATCGGTGACCTGCGAGCCCACCAAACCGAACGTGAAGCCGGTGACGAATCCCTTGGCAAAGGCATCGTCGGTGACCGGCACGTTGTTAATGACGACGGTGAGCAATGCGCCGTCGGCTACCGGTGTCTCTTCAACAGTCGAAAACAATCCGCTTGTCTTCAACTGATCGATTACCTGGGCCTTGAGGAACTCGGTGCCCTTGGCGTTCAGAGCGCCCTTGGTCTGAAATTCAAAGAGCACCTGGACTGGCTTTGGTGTCGCCGGTTTTTGAAACAGGGCGGCCGGAACTTCCTTCGTTGCAGAGTCGACGTAGAAACTGGCGCAGCCAGTCGTCAGCAAGGCGACCGCAACTAACGCTAAAGCGATGAGGCATGACGACAGGCGCGCTTGCAGCCGCGAGTAAGGCATAAACATAGGTCCCCCCAAAGTCTTTGTTATTAGTGGACGAGGGCAGCGTGTCCGGCTCGATGTTCCGGTGTTACGTCGCAAATTGTCAACGGCCAGCCGACAAGTGCGAGGCGTGCGAGCACAGGACTTCTATGGCTCCGACGTTTTTACGATCGCGCAGCTAAGTGTTGGGATTTACGATTCAAATCCGGCAATTAGCTGCTTAACTATCGATCGATCTCAAGCGGCACAAACGTCGCCTCTCGTCCGATCGAACGAGCTGCCCTCGTCCGAAAGATTTCTATGCGGCCATCGGTCCTAAGCCGATAGGTGCTCGTACAAAATCGCGGCGCCGATCCCGATCAGCATCAAGCCTCCGACGATCTCCGCACGCTTTCCCGCGAGGCTCCCAAGGACGCGCCCGAGCATGATGCCGAGCGTCACCATCACCAGCGTTGTGAGGCCGATCACCAGTGCAACGACGGCGATGTTCACGTCGAGAAACGCGAGGCCGACACCGACTGCCATCGCGTCGACACTGGTGGCAAGGCCGGTGGCGGCGAGGCTCCAGAAGCTATCTTTGCGCTGGGTGGCATCGGTAGCGCCACGCTCGCTTTCTGGTTTGAGTCCGACATAGATCATGTGCAGGCCGAGAAGGCCAAGCACAGTGAAGGCGATCCAGTGGTCCCACGCGGTGATGTACTTTGCTGCCGCTAGACCCAACAGCCATCCAATAACGGGGGTCAGGCCCTCGATGCTGCCGAAAATAACGCCCGCGCGGAGCGCCTCGGGAAAGCGCGGCTTATGCATCGCGGCGCCTCTGCCCACGGCCGCGGCAAAAGCATCGGTCGACATCGCGATGGCGAGAAGGAAGATCGAAATCGGGTGCATGAACCGTTGCGGCCGAAGAATGCTTGCAGATTTTCTATGTGTTCGTCGGCGGGCCTGAAACTAGCGGGACGGTAAAGCCACAGAGGCCTACCGTGATTCGTCGCAAGATGCCGCCTCAGTCCTTCGAGTCCGTGCGTAAAAGCAAGGTCACGTGCATGACGCCATCGGCGTGCGTTGTCGTCATTGGCAGGCCACTGTCACGAAACACCGCGAGCATTGGTGCATTGTCTTCGAGCACATCCGCTTCGAACTTGGTCATTCCATTTTCGCGCGCGATGTGCGTGAGGTGATCCAGCAGACGTCCTCCGATTCCGCGGCCCGCATAGTCGTCTGCGACAACGAACGCAACTTCTGCACTCTCGCCGCTAGCGACGTAGCGACCCAGCCCAATGACGGTCTCCTGCGGTTGCGCTCCGATCGTTGCCAGCAGGACGACAGCGCTTACGTAGTCGATCTCGGTCAGCTGCCGCAGTTCCTGCTCGCTCAACTCCGTTTTTGCATGAAAAAAGCGGGCGTAGATGGAACGTGGCCCGAGAGCGAGAAACGCAGTGACGAGGCGTTCTTTGTCGTCCGGCCGAACTGCGCGAATGGTGACAGAACTACCGTCGTTCAAGGTCTCACGGACCAAGTACTGCGCTGTCTTCAAGCTGTCAGTGCGTTACTTGATGCTCGGGTTCGGCACGGCGTCGCGGCAAGCGCACGGTGAAGACGGTTTCGACTTCATCCGAGGCAACCTCGATGTCGCCGCCGTGCGCGATGGCAATTTCCCGAGAAATAAATAGCCCCAACCCAAGGCTGCCGTCACTGTCCTGTGTTGGATCAGAAGGAGGAGGGCCTCTCATAAGCGGATCGAAAATTTGGGACTGCAACGTCGTCTCAATTACGGGTCCGCGGTTACTGACGGCAAGAACGATGTCTTCAGCATTGCCTACCAGCGAAACGCGGACCGGCGCATCAACTACTCCGTACTTGAGGGCATTGCCCACAAGGTTATCGAGCAGCTGCTGCAGACGGTTACCATCCCAACGGCCGCGCATATCACCATTCGAGGTGAACTGAATTTGGCGCGCTGGATTGGCCGTACGCAGTTGCTGCAACTCGCGTTCGAAGACCTCACGTAGATCGAGTCCTGTCGCAGTGATACTGATACCTAAACCTAGTTTGGTGCGGTTGAAGTCAACCAAGTCATTCAGCAGCGCCTGCATCCGACTACCGCTGTTGGTGATGCGCCGTGCGGCATCTGACACAAGTTCGCCTGCATTGAGCTTGGCCAGGTAGCCCGCCGACAGCAGAATCGCACTAAGAGGGCTGCGCATGTCATGCCCCAGCATCCCCAAGAAAAAATTGCGCGCTTGTTCCACCTGGGTGCTGAATGACGCGACGGATTCGGCTATCGCCTGATCGATCGCTTCGTTAAAGCGAATCATGTCCTGCAAATCCGTGCGAGCAGGCTCGCATGCGTTCACCCACCGACTGAGGACGCTGGCACGCAGCGCGCGGTATTCCGCCGTCATCTGCTCGATGTCAAAGCCGCTACGTGCACGCAGAATGGCGTGCGTCTGCGCTGCTGTCTCCGGAGCATTGATTCGTCCAACGGCGCGCCCTTTGGACTTTTCGGCTTGCTCCACCGCCGTCTGGGGCTGTGTGATGTCCTTTGCTACGGCTTCCAAAATCTGCTGCGCGTGATCGCGCAGTTCGAGGGGCTTCATGCTGGCTGCGCCGGGCAACTGGGCGGCGGCAAAAACCTCCCAATCGGCAAGAATGCCTTCGATGTCAAAACGAATGAACTCTGTAAGCCTCATGCTGTTCGCCCGTCCCCGTATTCCTTAAGAACAGGGTACACCGCACGAAACGTGCAGACGTGAGCGCTCTTTCGCGAGTGTTCGAAAAATTGGATGTCAGCACGGAGGTGCTTGCCCTCCCTAGCGGCACTGCTCCCTTGTCGGCTTGAACTAACTCAGCTAGAGTGACCATGGGTGCTGCATAACAGTTGCTGCAGCAGGTTCACGCGAAGGCCGGGCCGCCTCGCGGTGTATGCCGCGTGGACCGATGCCCCTTTCTCCCTCAAGTTGTTTACCACCGTCCCCGGTCGCTGCTAGCGATAACTTCGCGCGAGCACTTCTCTTACTCGATCGACGTTCGTCGATCCCTTCGATGAGGATAACGTCATGGCAAGAAGTCATTGTCCACTCTGCAAGGCGGTAGTTGAACTCGACGTACTGAACGAAATCAACGGCGAAGAAGGCAGGCTTGCGGTCCGCGTGTATCGGATGCCGGTCCTCAAGTGCAGCAACGGGCATCGGCTTTTCTCGCACGCTGACTTTCCGCTCTTGCTGCTCGACTGGCTGGCCCAGAGTGAAACGAAACTGCCGGTTAGTGCAGCGAAAGGAATGCTGATTAAGAAATACCACTGCGCCGCGTGCGGGGAGCCATTGAGCGAACCGGACGATGAACGGCACTCATTCCGTCTTGCGGTCAATCTGCCTGAAACAGTGCCGTTTGAGATGGACCTGACGATGCCGGTGCACCGCTGTCCGAAGTGCCGCAAGGAGCAGGTGCATTCGCTAAAGGAGGTGCGCAGCGACGCCCCCGCCGCTCTAGCACACGCATTCAAGTCCGCTCAGATGACTGCCGGCGTGTGAACGACTAGCTCGAACGTCTCAGCGTCGTTAAACGATCGGCGATTAACTCGTGAGCGCCTGCGCTACACGGCGCACGAAGCCCGCCGAGTGCGCACCGTCGAGCCAGCGCGCAACGACCACGGCTTCGTTATCCGGATCGACCCACACCATGTGGCCGCCCGCGCCGAACATGAACCAGCTCGAGCGCGAAGCATCGGCGAACAGGCGCCCGTCGCGATTGAGCCATGTGAGCCAGCCGTAGAAGCGTGCCACCGCGCAGGGCTCGTGCATGCGCTGCACCCACTCGTGCGGAATGATCTGCCGACCCTGGTGTACGCCGCCGTCCAGCAGCAGTTGGCCAATACGCGCCTGGTCGCGTGCGCTGATCTTCACGCCGCCGCCCCAGTGCGTGCCACCGGGCACTGACTGCATGCGTTGGCCGTCGATCTCGATCCAGGCATCGTCGTAACCCTCCCATATAAAATCACGGCCACCGCCGATCGGACGCAACACACTTTCGAGAAACACCTCGGGCAGTGGTCGCTTGAACAGGTGAAGCAGCGCCAGCGAGAACTGATTGATGCGCACGTCGTTGTATTCCCAGTAGCTGCCCGGCTCGCGCAGCGGACGGAGCTCACCTTTCTTACCACCGGGTGGCTTGGGGTCATGGGACACGTGCCGGTAGTGCTCAACCTGGTCGGGCATCCCCAAACATTCGCCCTGCCATTCGCTGGTCTGTGTAAGCAGGTGCTCCCAGGTGATCACGCGGTTGTGCGCTGAATCGAAGCCGATATCCGGCAGCCGATCGCTCACTCGCCCGTCCGGTTCGAGCAGCCCGCGCGAATTGGCGATGCCCGCGAGCAGCGCGAGGTAAGTCTTCGCGACGCTGAAAGTCTGGTCGCCACGGTCGGGTTCGCCCCAGGCGGCGACTTCCTCGCCGCGTACACGAATAACGCCGGAGACGCCGCCACGCGGATGTACCGGTCCGCGCAGGCGGTTGAATGGCGGCGGGTCATCGTGGTGGACACCCCAATGCGCAAGGTCCGCTGTCGGATCGCGCGGCCACGGAATCTCGTGCGACTGCGCAAAGGTCACTGCTTCGTTGAACTGCTCCATGAGGTGTGAGTTCATTCCGCTCGTTAGCCAATGCCGCGTTCAGCGGCAGTTGACCGGCAGCCAACTCTTGGGCAGATCCGTTTTGTTGGCCGCCATCACGGTCATCTTCTCGGGCGCTGCCGCAAAGCCACACACCCAGGCCACAGGCACGATGGGAGCATCTTCGATCACCGCCGGGCGCAGGCTCAAGGTCTTGCCACGCAGCGCGCCATTGGCTTGGTTGCCAAACACCACATGGATTGCGCCAGCTTCTACCGTGAGCGACTTGACGTAGTTGCTGACTACCTTGTCGGCCACGGGCAAGCCTGCCGCAGCGTTGTCATCGGGAAAGATTTTGGTGGTGGACCAGGCGACGCCGATCGGCCCCTTCGCAATGTCAGTCAGCCGCATTGCCTCAATGACTTGCTCGCGAATGTATTTGTCATGAAAGGTTGGAACGGCCATCAAGGCCAAGATGGCGATGATTGCCATAACGACCACCAGCTCGATCAGGGTGAAGCCATGCCGTATCGGCGTCGAGTTTCTTCGGGGATTGCATTGAGGAAGATTAGAGCGCATCGCGGCACGATCGGTCTTGGCTGTCAGCTGTCGCCGCACGCTCAGGTTCTCACCGGCAAATCGATGCCGGGAAATATCTTGATGACGGCCGAGTCGTCCTCTCGTCCATGCCCTGCCGCCGAGGCCTGCATGAACATCTGGTGCGCAGTGGCCGAGAGCGGCAGCGGAAATTTGGTGGCGCGCGCCATATCGAGTACCAGACCCAGATCCTTGATGAAGATGTCGACGGCAGACAGCGGCGTGTAGTCACCCGCCAGAACGTGCGCCATCCGGTTCTCGAACATCCAGCTGTTTCCTGCGCTGTGCGTAATGACTTCGTAGAGCGCCTTCGGGTCGACTCCCTCGCGCAAACCGAGCGCCATCGCCTCGGCCGCTGCTGCGATGTGCACCCCGGCCAACAGCTGGTTGATGATCTTGACTTTGCTTCCGTTGCCGGCGCGGTCGCCGAGTCGGTACACGTTTGCGGCCGCCGCGTCGAGCACACGCCCGGCCTTCGCATAGGCGTCAGGCCGGCCGGCCGTCATCATGGTCATCGTGCCCGCCGCAGCCTTCGCCGCGCCACCGGAGATCGGCGCGTCCAGGTACAGAAGTCCGAGGTCCGCTAGCCGCTGCTCGAGCGCTATCGACCAGTTCGGGTCGACCGTGGAGCACATCACAAAGAGGCTGCCCTTGCGCATCGCCTTGGCCGCGCCACTGTCGCCGAAGAGAACGTCTTCGGTCTGCGCAGCATTGACCACTACGCTTACGACGATGTCTGCAGAGGCGGCCGCCTCGACCGGTGTCGCGCAGGCAGTGCCGCCTTCCTCCGCGAACTTCCGGGCGCGTTCGGCGACAACATCGCAGGCGCGAACCTGGAAGCCGGCGCGACGTAGCGACTGGGCCATGCCAAGGCCCATGGCGCCCAAGCCAATTACAGCCACGGTTTCACTCATTAGCAGCTCACTTGAATTGAAGCGCGATTACGACGAGGTTCCCGGAAACGAACGCTAGCGCAAGACGTCTGCAATTGACCGTCTTCAGCCAGAAGCCATTCCTAAGCCGCGATTCCAAACTTCTCGCACAAGACCGTACAAGACAACGTCTTCGTAGGTGTCCCACTTTTTTACGTGCTGAACTTGTAGACCTTCACGCGTCATGCCGAGCTTCTGCATCACGCGACCGGACGCAGGATTGCGGGTTAAGTGGCTTGCGTAAATCTTGTTTAGACCTAATGCATCAAAGCCGTACGTGACGATTGCTTTAGCTGCCTCCGTGCAATATCCCTCGTTACGGTTCGCGTTCGCAATCCAGTAACCGAGCTCGGCACAGTCGAAGCGACGTTGAATCACCAGTCCGATCGCACCGATAAGTTCACCTTGCGTCAAAGTTGTAATAGCAAAATTCGCCAGCGAGCCAGCATCGAATCCGGGCGCATGCGTGGCGATCCATTCTTCCGCCATGCCGTCGAGGTATGGATGCGGTATGTTGAGAGTTGTATCCGCAACGCTTCGATCGCCGGCCAGTCGTTTGACGTCAGCGGCGTCAGAGGATGCGAATGGCCGAAGTACGAGCCGGCGGGTGTTCAACGTGGGTTGGATCACGGGATTGCAAATGATGAACTACGCCAGAGTGTCTGCGCAATTCGCCACAGAACACTGCCAGGATCGTCATCTGATGACCAAGGGATCTCAAAGCCCATCGCGACGTAGAACTCCCGGATGGTCATGTCCGCTGTTGGCTGTTATCGATACCGGGCCGACGTAATGAACTGGTTAAATGCTTCGCACCAAATGATTACAGTCGTATAGCGTGCTGGATCGATCATGGCGGCGACGGGCACAACGAAGTTTTCGAAAGTCTTGACGTCACCCACTTGGACCATCGTGGGCTTTAATCGCTGAAAATCGGTTTCCGTCTCCACAAACTCTGGCGAGAGGTATAGCTTGTAGTTCGGACCAGGCGCGAGCCTACCGGCGAAGGTAATGGCCGTCGCGCCGACAAACACGCTTCCTTCGCCCCAGTGCAAGGCGTCGCTATCCTTCAGGTCGCGGCGAAATTCACCGCGATACGTGGCACCGCTTGCCAACCTCGCGAGTTCAGTACTTGACGGTGGCTCAGGTGCCGTTAGGATCGGCAAGAAATAAACGCCCAACGCAAACCCCGCAGCCACTGCGAATAAGTGGGACGCCACCAGAAGCAGCTTCTTCATCCGTTACTGGAGAGCCTTCGGA
>CAWHKW010000021.1:0-12916 GCA_963829995.1 uncultured beta proteobacterium
CGTCCGCGCAGTCCCGACGAGAGCGAACTAGGTATGCGCGCAACAGTGCGAGCGCCGCATGCTACTTCGATGCGAGCACCGACGACGAGCGCTACGAGCGTGTAGACACCCACGCCGCTACCGAGGGCATCATCCTCAGTGTTGCAATCGGCATCCTGCTGTGGGCGGTTATCGGCCTTGGCGCAGGGTGGCTAGGAGCGAGAGCTTCATAGTGCGTTGGCTTTAATCCTACTCAAGTGATAGAGAGTTTCTGATGAGCGCGATCCAGCGGCTAACCCACGCCTTGTGTCTGGCTACGCTGCTGGCAGCGCTGCCGCTTGATGCAAATGCGGCAGATCGTGTCGACTCGCGCGAGTTCTTTGGACTGCTGCCGGTCCGCGATATGACACCGTTCGGCTTCGTGCGTCTCGACATGCGGCAGTCGCCGGCCACATTCGCCGCGATTGAGAGTCCGAGCGTCGAGTTTGATTTCGGTTACCAGAACACATGGGCCTTGAGCGCCGACGTCGAGCAGTATCTGAAATCGCGTTCGCGCAGCCCGCTAACGCAAGCCGACATTGCGAACATTCGCGCCCATCCCGGCGAGCACTTCCTCCTAGACAGCGAAGTCGCACTGCTCGACGTTGCACTGAACTATCCAATCAACAATCGCCTCACCATCTACGGCGTCTTGTCCGCAGCGAGCTATCACGGCGGCTTCATGGACGGAGTGATCGAGAACTTTCATAGTGCGTTTGGCTTTGAAGATTTCGGGCGGCCGGGACTGACGCGTAACCAGGTCAATACCTTCTTCGATCTCAAAGGTATTCAATACACGGAGGTGGATCGACCCAATGACATCGGGCTACTCGATCCGGTAATCGGCCTGCGCTATGTCCTACTGCCAAAGCGAAATGCGTTCAATGTGGTCTTCGACACCGCAGTGAAGATCCCGCTTAGTGGCGATGTGTTCTTTTCGAGCGGACGCACGGATGTCGGCGCGCAGGTGACCGCCCAGTGGTACAAGGGCCGTCACGCGCTCTACGCGAGTGGCTCGCTCGTGTATTACGGCGGAAGCCAGGCACCCTTTACCGATTCGTCGGAGCTCGTGCCAACCGGCATCGTGGGTTACGAGTTCCGCTTGTTCGAAAATACGAACTTCATCGGGCAGTTTTATGTCAGCCCCAGCACAGTGGGCCATGAGCAGACTGATCTCGACCAGCTGCACGGCAACAAGTACCAGATCTCGCTCGGACTCCGGCAGCGCTTTCAGCGAGGCTACCTATCGTTGGCGTTCACCGAAAACCTGAACCACCAAAACAACACGCCCGATTTTGGAATTCAAATCAGCGCTGGATTCGACTTTGGCCGTTGATGAAAAGAGTTTGCATGAGACAGAAAACGATGGTGGAGAAGAGGAGGATCGAACTCCCGACCTCTGCATTGCGAACGCAGCGCTCTCCCAGCTGAGCTACTTCCCCTGAGATGTCGCCCGCCATTGAGCTGGCGGCGAGGGATCGAATGTTATACGCGTGACAAATGGTTGTCCAAGTCGGCGGCAGCTAGACTCGCCGTATGACTTCAGACACCGTCTTTCTGGAGCGCGAATACAACGCGCGCCTCGCAATTCGCGATCATCCGCAGATCTTCGCCCGCTGGGCCGAACAGGGCGCCGCGGCGCGCCGGATGCGAGCGTGTGAGGTTGATCTGCAATATGGCACGCTGAGCGTGGAGCGGCTCGATATCTTTCACGCGCATCAGAGCGATGCGCCGCTGCTGGTCTTCATCCACGGCGGCTACTGGCGTTCTCTCGACAAATCAGACTTCTCGTGGATCGCGCCGCCGCTAATGCAGCACGGCGTCGCGGTCGCTCTGACGAATTACGGACTCGCGCCGCAGACGTCGGTTGAAGACATCGTGCGGCAGCAGTTGAAGGCGCTCGGCTGGCTGTATCGCAATGCACAGCAGCTGCGGTTCAATCCCGACCGCATCGTCGTCGCCGGGCACTCGGCAGGCGGTCATTTGACGGCAATGATGATGGCGGCACTCTGGCAACAGTTCGACTCGACGTTGCCGAGCGGACTGGTGAAGGCAGGTTTGGCGATCAGCGGTTTGTTCGACTTGCGGCCGCTGGTGCGCGCACCTTTCGTCAACGCTGACCTGAAGCTTGACGCGAAGCGGTCGTGGGCGCTGTCGCCGATAAACATGCCGAGCGCGACCAGCGCACCACTGATCACCGCGGTGGGCGCATTGGAATCAAGCGAATTCAAGCGCCAATCGACGGAATTTGGGAAGGCCTGGTCGAGCAACCTGGTGCGCCATCTCGAATTGCCACACGCAAACCATTTGACCGTATGCGACGAGCTCGCCAACCCCGCCTCGCCGCTGTTCGACGCAGCGCTCGAGCTGATCCGCCGCGTCTAGCCGGCGCCGATTCCCAGTGCGCGCACTCGCGCCTGCGTCAGCGCGTGCACGTGGCGAATCGTCGGAACCGCAATCGATGCGCGCTCGGCCAGCTCGATCACGCTGCCGACAATCGCATCGAGCTCCAGCTTACGGCGCTGCTCCAGGTCCTGCAGCATCGAGATCTTTGCCCCGCCGAGTTGCCGCGCAAGATCGATGCGCTGCTCCACCGTCATCGGAATACGCACGCCGTAGTGCTCTGAAACCTGCATGCCCTCGCGCATCATCGCGCGGATGACATCGAGCACGTCTTCGTCGGCAACGATCTCGCTCATCAAGTATCCGGTCAGCGCGGCGATCGGATTGAACGACAGATTGCCGACCAGCTTGGTCCACACATCGAGCCTGATGTCGCTCGAGCGAATCGCTTCGAAGCCCGCTGCATCGAGCGCGGCGCAGACGCGCTGCAAGCGCTCGCTGATGCCACCGATCGGTTCGCCGAGAATGATTCGCGTGCCGTTGGTGTGATGCACTTCGCCCGGCGCGCGCACTTCGGCTGCGATGTGAACGACGCATCCCAGGATGTGTTGCGGTGCCAGGGCCGCGAACATCGAACGATCAGGGTCGAGCGAACGCAGCGTCGTTCCCTCCAGCGCACCACCGGCGCCGTGGAAGTACCACCAGGGAAATCCGTTGATTGCCGGAACAACGACGGTGTGCTCCGCGATCAGCGCCCGCATACGGGGCAACATGCCGGCGATTGCGTGCGCCTTCAAACCGATGATGACCAAGTCCTGAGCGCCGAACGCGGCCGGATCTTGGGCTGCAGGCAAGCGATAGTTGCCCGAGTGCTTGCCGACGCTATCGACCAGCGTTAAACCGCCGTCACGAATGGCCGCGAGATGCGCGCCGCGCGCGATCAGCGCGACTTCGTGTCCGGTGGCGGCAAGCTTCGCACCGAGCACGGCGCCGATCGATCCGGCGCCGACGACCGCAACCCGCATCAGCGACTAGCGTTTGCAGCACCTGCTGCACGGTCGCGCCGCCATTGGATTTTCCGCTGCGTCCACTCGTCGAGCCGCGCGCGTGCAGTCTTGCTTTCCTCCTGCATCTGCATCTCGGAGGCGAGCTGCGCGGTCAGTTCGACGCGAATGCCGTTTGGATCGAAGAAATAAATCGACTTGAAAATTCCATGGTCGGTGACGCCGATCACTTCGATGCCATGCGCTTCGAGCCGCGCTTTCACGCGCAATAGCTCTTCGACGGTGTCGACGCGAAGCGCGATGTGATTGACCCAATCGGGAGTGTTCGGCGATTTCTCGGCAGCGACGTCGTCGCCAAGGTCGAAGAACGCGATGCACGAGCCATCGGTCATCCGAAAGAAGATGTGCGTGTACGGGCAATACTCGCCGGTCGACGGCACGTGATCGCTCTGGATGATGTGATACAGCGGCAGCCCGAGAATGTCCTCGTAAAAGTGCCGGGTCTCCTCCGCGTCCTTGCAGCGGTACGCGAAGTGGTGCAGCCCATTGATAGGCGCGGTGTCAGGAACAACTGAGCGAACGGTTGACATAGCAGCCTCCGTCATCGATGCCCGCAGTTTAGCGACGCTGCGCTACGCCTTGAATGCCTCCTCGATGCGCCGCTTGTCCCACCCGGGTACGAGCGCTTCGATGAACGAATAGACGAAGCCACGCAAGTACGCGCCCTCCTTTACCGCCAGCCGCGTGACGTTGCGGCCGAACAAGTGTCCGCACGGCAGCACGATCAACCCATCGCGCTGCGAATCGGCGGCCACCCCCGCGACAATGCCGACGCCCATTCCGATCTGCACGTAGGTCTTGATCACATCGGCATCGATGGCTTCGAGCACGATCGACGGCGCAATGCCCGCCGCTTCGAACGCGACGTCGATCTTTCCGCGCCCGGCAAACTGCTGCTCGTAAGTGATCAGCGGATGACGCCCGAGATCCTTCAACGTGAGCTTGCCCGGTGTAGTTGCAAATTTCGCAAGTGGGTGACCGGGCGGGATGATCGCGACGTGCTGCCAGTCATAGACCGGAATCGACAGCAGGCCGAGATGATCGGCCAGCGATTCGGTCGCGACCCCGATGTCGGCCTGCCCGTGAATCAGCATCGATGCAATCTGCGGCGGGTTGGCTTGCAGCAGCTTCAGCCGAACCTGCGGATACTTGGCGGCGAATGTCTGGACGACGCTCGGCAAAACGTAACGCGCCTGCGTGTGCGTGGTGGCGACGCGCAGCGTTCCTTCCGGGCTGCCTGCGTAATCGCGCGCCAGCTTTTTCAGGTTGTCGACGTCCTGCATGATGCGCTCAGCCGCATCCAGGACCATCTGGCCGGGCGCCGTCAACCCCTTCACGCGCTTCCCGTGGCGCGCGAAGATCGGCACGCCCAGCTCGGCTTCGAGATCAATAATTGCTTTAGATATACCGGGTTGCGACGTGTGCAATGCGCGCGCCGCCTCGGTCAGGCTGAACTTGTGGCGCGCCGCCTCACGCAGGAAACGAAACTGCTGCAAGTTCACGCGAAACTTTCTTGTCGTTATGGCAAGAAGCGAGTTTATAGGTCCGGCATTGTGAGAAAATTTGGCCTTGGCGGAGACAACAAATTCATGAAGCTTTCGTATGAAGCTTGACCGGGCCCAGCTGCTGCTCGACGAGCAGCCCATTTCAATCGACGTACTGCTCGAAAAGTACGCCAAGGGCGACGAGCAGACGGTCGATGAAGTGCGTCGACGCGTTGCGCGCGGTCTGGCGCAGGTCGAGAAACCCGAGCTGCGTCACACGTGGGAGCAGCGCTTCTACGAAGCGATGGTCGACGGCTTCATTCCGGGCGGTCGCGTCAATTCGGCAGCAGGCACCGGGATCGCGGCGACGCTGATCAACTGCTTCGTCCAGCCGGTCGGCGACGCGATCAGCGGTGTCGACGATGGTGTGCCCTCTATATATCTGGCGCTGAATCAGGCCGCCGAAACGATGCGGCGCGGCGGCGGCGTCGGTTACGACTTCTCGCCGATCCGTCCGAAGACTGCGCGCGTGCACGGTACACACTCGCGCGCCAGCGGGCCGATCTCCTACATGCGCGTGTTCGACAAGAGCTGCGAGACGCTCGAATCCGCAGGTGCGCGGCGCGGCGCGCAGATGGGTGTGCTGCGCTGTGATCATCCGGACATCGAAGAATTCATCAACGCCAAGCGCGACGGGTCGCTGGCCAACTTCAACATGTCGGTGACGGTCACCGATGCGTTCATGCGCGCGGTGGAAAGCGATGGCGAGATCGAACTCTGGCATGCGGCAGAGCCGTTCGACACGACGAACAGCTATCAGCGCGCGGACGGCACATGGATGTATCGCAAGGCAAGTGCGCGCGAGCTGTTCGATCAGATCATGCGCTCGACCTACAACCATGCCGAACCAGGCGTGATCTTCATCGACCGCGTCAATCAAGATAACAATCTGTCTTACTGCGAAACGATCGCCGCCACCAATCCCTGTGGCGAACAGGCCCTGCCCCCGTACGGTTGCTGCTGCCTGGGCTCGATCAATCTGACGAAGTTCGTCAACGACCCGTTCAGCGCGCAGCCGTCGTTCGATTTCGACAAATTCCGTGACGTTTCCAAAATCTCGACGCGTGCGCTCGACAACGTGCTCGATGCAACGCTATGGCCGTTGCAGGAGCAAGCCGACGAGGCAGCGAACAAGCGCCGCATCGGGCTCGGCTTCACCGGGCTCGGCAATGCGTTGACGATGCTGGGCCTGCGTTACGACAGCGACGCGGGGCGCAGCATGGCAGCAGACATCGCACGCACCATGCGGGACGCCGCATACGAAGCGTCGGCGGAGCTCGCGCAGGAGAAAGGCGCGTTCCCGTTGTTCGACGCCGAAAAATTCCTGGCGTCGCCGCACTGCGCTTCGCGGCTTCCCGAGCAGCTGAAGGCCGAGATTCGCGTAAACGGCATCCGCAACTCGCATCTGCTGTCGATCGCGCCAACCGGCACGATCTCGCTCGCTTTCGCGAGCAACGCATCGGGTGGCATCGAGCCGACATTTTCGTGGACCTACGTTCGCAAGAAGCGGATGCCGGATGGCTCAAAGCAGGAATACGCGGTCGAGGACTACGCGTACCGGCTGTATCGGCGCATGGGCGGCAACGAGCGTGATCTGCCGGATGCGTTCGTCAGCGCGATGCAGATGTCGGCGCGCGATCACATGCGAATGAGCGCCACGGTGCAACCCTACATCGACGCCGCGATCAGCAAGACGGTCAATGTGCCGGAGGACTATCCGTTCGAGGAATTCAAGAGTCTGTATCTCGAGGCATGGCACGCCGGATTGAAAGGCATCACGACCTACCGGCCGAACAATGTGATCGGCTCGGTGCTCGAGGTCACGAAGGATTCGCACGCACGCGAGCCGCAGGACCTGAAGGACGATCCCGATCGCCGCGTGCGGCTCGACTCGACGCCCGAACCGGCGCTGGAAAGTCTCAAATGGCCGGGTCGTCCCGACCTGGCCGGCGGCAATCTTGCGTGGACCTACATGGTCGAGATTCCGGAGCGCAAGGAATCATTTGCGATCTTTATCGGGCAAGTCGGTGAGCCTCCGGTGCCGTTCGAAGTGTGGGTCAACGGCGCCGAACAGCCGCGCGGCCTGGGTGCGATCGCGAAGGCGCTGTCGATGGACATGCGCAGCGAAGATCGTGCGTGGCTGAAGATGAAACTCGACGCGCTCGCCCGCGCGCGCGACGAACAGGGCTTTGCGATTCCGATGCCGCCCGACGGTGAGCGCCAATGGCAAAGCGGCGTGGTGTCTGCGTTTGCCAACATCGTCAGCCTGCGCTGCGAACAACTCGGCGTGTTCGACAACCTCGACCAGCACCCGACACCGATGCTGAACGCGTTGTTCTCCAAGAAGGAGCCGAAAGCCGGCCCGCTCGGCACGATGAGCTGGACGGTGGACATCTCCAACGCGAATACCGGCGATGACTTCGTGCTCGGCGTAAAAGAGCTGCATCTTCCGGACGGCAGCCGGCGCCCGTACTCGATCTGGCTTGCCGGCGAATATCCGAAGGTGCTCGATGGCCTGTGCAAGCTGATCTCGCTCGACATGCGCGTCGTCGATGCGAACTGGATCGGGCTGAAGCTGAAGAAGCTGCTGAACTTCGGCGAGCAGAACGGGGAGTTCTGGGCGCCGATGCCAGGTGCGGAGCGATCGACGCAATACCCGAGCACCGTCGCCTACATCGCCACGCTGCTGCTGCATCGATACAAAGTGCTCGGCATCCTCGACGATGAGGGCCGCGCGATTCAGTCCGCCGGAATTCTGGCGCTACCGAACGCGGCGAAGCTGATCGATCACGAAAGCGCGCCGATCAAGGGCAAGGTGTGCCCGAGCTGCAGCGCGGCCGCGATGATCAAGCGCGACGGCTGCGAGTTCTGCACCGCGTGCGGTTTCACCGGGCATTGTTCGTAGCCGGACTCGCTCACACGCCAAAGCTCTCGCCGCAACCGCAGGTCTGCCGTGCGTTGGGGTTGTCGAATCGCAGGCGCCGCGCCAGCCCCTCTTCAACGATGTCCAGCGTGATGCCCTGAACGTACGGCAGGCTTGTGGCGTGGACCACGATGCGTACGCCACTGCTATCGAAGACGCTGTCTCCCTCTTGCACGGAATCGGTCGGATCAACGCGATAGCGAAAGCCCGAGCAGCCCGAGGGCAGCGCCGCCAGGCGCACGGCCACTGCGCCCGGATGTTTCGCAAGCTGCGCTGCCAGATGCTTGGCAGCACGCGCGCTGACAGAGACCGGGTGCACAACCTTGGCGTGAACTGGCGCCTCGCTGCGCGGTAATCTGGACGACGAGCTCACCCGCGCCTTGCACCTGACACGCGAGACGCTCGTTCCGGGCTCTGCTGTCGGCCCGATCCAGCATGTCGAGCTCGTCATTGCTCGGCGTATGCAAGTGCTCGAACCCTTCGCGTATCACTACGCGGCAGCTTGTGCAGGCGAGCACACCGCCGCAATCATGTGCGATGTCGACGTCCTTCTCCAGCAGACGCTCTAGAAGGATTTCGCCATCGCGCAAACTCAACGTGAAATTTTCCATATTGAATAGGACCGACGCCGGCTGCCGCAGTTCATTCAGGCACCGTGCGGCGCCGCCCGAAGCATCTGAAGAAGGCGAAAAAAGCCCGCGCGTAAGCGCGGGCATCCTATCTACTGATCAAAAATCGGCGCGAAGCCACCATAGATCATGCGCTTGCCATCGAACGGCATGTTTGCCTGGTCCGGCTTCAGCCGCTCGTCTTCCATGATCTTGGGCCACGCTTTGTCGCGCGTTTCTTTTGACGGCCACTCCACCCACGAATAGACGACGTTCTCGTCCTTGGTGGCCTTGACTGCACCCTTGAAGTCGGTGACCGTGCCATCGGGCACGTCGTCTCCCCACGTCTCAACAATGCGCGTCGCGCCGTACTCCTTGAACACCTTCGCGGCCCTGGCGGCCATGTCGCGATAGGCTTTCTTGTTGGCATTAGGCACAGCAAGCAGATAGCCATCGGCGTAGCCCATCTTTCCGCCTGCGCTTTCATCGACCATCGGCGCAAAGCCGCCGTAGATCATGCGCTTGCCGTCAAATGGCATTTGCGCGCCCATCTGCTTCATGCGCGGATCTTCCATCATCTTCTTGTTGGCAGCGTCGCGCGTGGCCTTGTCCGGATACTCCCACCAGCCGAACACGACGACCTCATCACCCTTCGCCTTCACCGCGCCCTTGAAGTCGGTGACCTTACCGTCGGGAACGTCATCTCCCCATGCCTCGACGACCCGCGTCACGCCATACTCTTTGAACAGAGGCGCCGACTCGGCGGCGTGCTTGCGATAGGCTTCCTTGTTGGCTGCCGGGACAGCAGCGACAAATCCTTCAACATAATTCATAAAGCATTCCTCCCTTGGTTTCGCCAGACTGGACCAGCCTTGTCTGGCTCAAATTTTGGGGCAAGTCGAGTTCCTGCCTACGGTGGATCCTTGTTAAATCAACACGTTCCGGCACGCATTAATTTGATGCCCGCTAGTGCGCAAAGAAAGCAGCTTATGCTGGTAACCCGTCAACAAGCCGCTCTCGTCGCAACGTGATGACACTGCAACAACTGCTGGGCACCGAGCTGCCAATCATTCAAGCGCCGATGGCCGGCGTGCAGGGGAGCGCACTCGCCATCGCGGTATCGAACGCGGGCGGGCTCGGCTCACTGCCGTGCGCGATGCTCGCTCCAGATGCCATCCGCAACGAACTGGCAGCGATCAAGGCGCAAACCTCCAGGCCGGTGAACGTTAACTTCTTTTGTCACGTGCCGTCCGCACCGAATTCGGAGCGCGAAGCGCTTTGGCGGGGCTCACTGGCGCCGTATTACACGGAGTTCGGAATCGATGCGAGCACGATTCCGGTGGCGGCGGGACGTAACCCGTTCACCGAAGAGGCTGCGCAAGTCATCAGCGAATTCAAGCCCTCCGTGGTGAGTTTTCATTTTTCCTTGCCTTCTGCCGAATTGATGGCCCGCGTGAAAAGCTGGGGCGCGAAGTTACTGTGTTCGGCCACCACGGTCGACGAAGCGCGTTGGCTTGAAGCGCATGGCGTCGATGCGATCATCGCGCAGGGTTTAGAGGCAGGCGGTCATCGGGGGATGTTTCTGTCGGATGACCTGACTACACAAGTCAGCACGTTCGCGTTGCTGCCGCAAATCGTGCGCGAAGTGAGGAGGCCAGTCATTGCCGCCGGCGGAATTGCCGATGCCAAGGGAGTTGCGGCTGCGATGAAGCTCGGCGCGGCCGGTGTGCAGATCGGAACAGCCTATCTGCTTTGCCCTGAGGCGACGACGAGCCCGGTGCATCGTGCGGCGCTGAAAAGCGACGCCGCACGCCACACGGCATTGACCAATCTCTTCACCGGCCGCCTTGCCCGTGGAATCGTGAACCGCGTGATGAAGGAGCTTGGCCCGATCAGTTCCGCTGTACCTGCTTTTCCGTTCGCGACCGCTGGCATTGCGCCGTTGCGCGCTAAAGCCGAGAGCCAGGGCAGCGGTGACTTCTCGCCGTTATGGGCGGGCCAGAATGTCAGCGGTTGCAAAGAAATACCCGCCGCTGAACTAACACGACAACTCGCTGCGGAACTCCACTGATGACCGTTTTCAATTTCAGCGCCGGCCCCGCGGTGCTCCCGAAAGAAGTTTTGCAGCGCGCAGCAGCGGAAATGCTCGACTGGCACGGCAGCGGCATGTCGGTGATGGAGATGAGCCATCGCGGTCCTGAATTCATCTCGATCGCCGACAAGGCCGAGGCGGATCTGCGCAAGCTGATGTCGATCGGTGACGACTACGAAGTGCTGTTCCTGCAGGGCGGCGCAATCGGCGAAAACGCAATCGTGCCGATGAACCTGCTCAGTGATCGCAAGACGATCGACTTCGTCAACACCGGCGAATGGTCGAAGAGGTCGATCAAGGAAGCGAAGAAATACGCGCAGGTCCACATAGCGGCTTCGAGCGAAGACAAGAACTTCACCTACGTGCCGGCGCGTACGAGGTGGAACCTGTCACCCGACGCCGCGTACGTGCACGTGTGCACCAACGAAACGATCGGCGGTATCGAGTACCACTGGACGCCGGACGTCGGCACCGTGCCGCTGGTGGCCGACATGTCGTCGCACATCCTGTCGCGCCCGCTCGACGTGTCGAAGTACGGCGTCATCTACGGTGGCGCGCAGAAGAACATGGGCCCCGCCGGCCTGACGCTGGTCATCGTGCGCAAGGATCTGCTCGATCGCGCGCTTCCGATCACGCCTTCGGCATTCCACTGGAAGGAGCAGGCGGAGAACGACTCGATGCTGAACACGCCGCCGACCTACGCCATTTACATCGCGGGAATGGTGTTCGAGTGGCTGCTAGCGCAGGGCGGACTGCCCGCGATTGAGCAGAAGAACATCGCGAAGGCGAAGCTGCTGTACGACGCGCTCGATGCGAGTCAGCTTTACTACAACCCGGTACGCAAGGAAGACCGCTCGCGCATGAACGTGCCGTTCAAGCTGCGCGACGAGTCGCTCGACGGCGCATTTCTAAAAGGCGCGCAGCAGCGCGGTCTGCTGCAGCTGAAGGGGCACCGTTCGGTGGGCGGCATGCGCGCTTCGATTTACAACGCGATGCCGATCGAAGGCGTGCAGGCGCTGGTCGACTATCTGCGCGAGTTCGAGCGCAACCAAGTTGGAACAGAGACCCTGGCGAAATGACGAAGTTTCAGATTCTCACGCTGAACAACATCTCGCATCAGGCGCTGCTGCGGTTCACGCCGGACCGCTACACCGTCAGCAAGCACGCCGAGCATCCCGACGCGATCCTGGTGCGCTCGCACGACATGCATGCGATGAACATTCCCAAGACCGTGAAGGCGATCGGACGTGCGGGCACTGGCACCAACAATATTCCGGTGGCCGCGATGTCCGACCGCGGCGTGCCGGTGTTCAACGCACCCGGCGCCAACGCGAATGCAGTCAGAGAGCTCGTACTCGCCGCGCTGCTGATCGGAGCGCGCAATCTGGTGCCGGCGCTGCAATTTGTCGGCGAGCTGCCGCGCGATGCGGCCGACTTCGAGGCGCGCGTCGAAGAAGGCAAGAAGCAGTTCGCCGGCATCGAGCTGCCGCACCGCACGCTGGGGATCATCGGTCTGGGTTCGATCGGCGCGCTGGTCGCGGACACCGCGCTGAAGCTCGGCATGAAAGTCGTCGGATACGACCCAGAAATCACGGTCGATGCCGCGTGGCGGCTGCAGTCGGCCGTGCGCAAGGCGCAGTCGATCGACGAAGTGCTGAAGCAAGCGGATTTCGTCACGCTGCACATACCGCTGGTGGCGGCCACGCGCGGACTGATCGATGCCAAGCGGCTGGCGGTGATGAAGCCCGGTGCGGTGCTGCTCAACTTTGCGCGCGATGCGATCGTCGACGAAGCCGCTGTCGTCGAAGCGCTGCGTGCCGACCGACTGAAGGCCTATCTGACCGACTTTCCGTCGCCGATGCTGTCGGGCGTGCGCGGCGTGATCGCGCTGCCGCACCTGGGCGCGTCGACTGCCGAGGCGGAAGAGAACTGCGCTGTGATGGTCGTCGAACAACTGCGTGAGTTTTTGGAGGACGGGGGAATCAACAACTCGGTCAATTTCCCGCAAGTCGAAATGGCGCGCGAATCGGCGTATCGCATCGGTATCGCCAATGCCAACGTGCCCAACATGCTCGGTCAGATTTCGACCGCGATGGCGAAAGCCGGGCTGAACATTCACAACATGCTGAACAAGTCGCGTGGCGAAATGGCGTACACGATGGTCGACGTCGACAGCCCGGTCGCGCAAAGCGTGATCGACGCGATCGCAGCGATCAATGGTGTGCTGTCGGTGCGGTCGATTCCTGTCGAGCAAGAGGCGGCTGGGGCCGCGCGTCCGAAGTGCCTGCGCGCTAGTCTCGGTCCGGTGGAGTGAACGACAACGT
>CAWHKW010000022.1:0-509954 GCA_963829995.1 uncultured beta proteobacterium
ACAAGGAACTCGAGCTCGCACGAGCAGCGGTTCAACGGCGATTCAAGGACGCGAGAACTATGAGACATGGCGCAAGAGTTTTGGCTTGGACGACCTGGCCTTGAGCCAAGCCTTGCGCACTGAAGTGTTGGTGGGGCGTGCACAGATGGCACTGCTGAAGGATGTACGTCCGAGCGAAGCTCAAGTTCAGGCCTACTACGAGTCGCACAAAGCAGAACTGAAGACGGCCGATGTCGTCCGCCTGCAGGTGATGGCCGTGCCGGACAAGGCGCTCGCCGAGCGTCTTGTCGAGGCTTTAAAGAAGGGTGAAGACTTTGGCCGTCTGGCTGCTCGAAAGCGGCATAAAGGGGTGCGTTGGATCGAAAGTGAAAAGTTCGCCGGGGTCGGTACGACCGCCTGCCGAAGGAAGTCCGTGAGGCAGTGAGCACGCTCAAGGTCGGTCAGGCCCATGCGCCGATCAAGAGCGGCGACGAGTATGTGATCGTGCGTCTGGCCGAACAACATCCGGGACACGCAAAGAGTTTGGACGAGGCGCGGCCTGAAATAGAGCAGGCGCTGTTGCGTGCGACCCAGCGTCGGCATTTGGCGCAGTGGATGTCGGAGCGGCATAAGGCGGCAAAAGTTGAAATGCTGGGTGACGCTACGCAGCGATGAGTGATCGCCATGCGAAATACGAGTCCCCGCGAGTAAGCGTCGCAGCTGTCGTGAGTAGCTAGGAAGCGCCGCCAGCGGACACAGCCCTTTCGCGTAAGCAAACGGAACATTGAGTCTCCCGCAAGCCACAGCATAAAAAAGGTGGCCTTTCGGTATCCCGACTTTCCCCTTTGCCTTTGTTCGAGCCGATATCTGACGGCAACGAGCGGTCTGTGCAGCCCATAGAAGAGCTAACCGCCCCGCGCGCACCGGCCGGAGCGCTACGGCGCTAGTTGGATTCGGCCCGACCGCTCAACTTAACTTGGCTGGCCGCCCGCGTGGATCGTTAGCGGCCTGTTGAACTCGCGGCACCGACGCCTGACGATCTGCAACGCTTCTTTGATGCGATGGAAGTGCCAGACTCTGAGTGAATGTGGCGATGAGGTCTCTGAATGGCCAGAAAGCATTACCGATGCAGGTCGCATGAAACCAGAGCGCCGAAATCAGTCCGTTGACGACCTCTTCGCAGACAGCAAACTCATTTGATCGCAGATTCGGCGGTTTTTCTGACGGCTTTGGAGGCGCGCTTCGATAGGGGCGGCCGTGGCAACACCGGCCTTGTCCCAAACGCCGGTTTAAAGAGGCCGCGTTCTACAAGCTCAAGCGCCGTCGCTATAGCTGTCTCCAACTGTCGGTCGCTCTTGGCTGCAGCGTCTTGCGGTGCATTGTCTACCACCACGTCGGGATCCGTACCGTAGTTTTCGACCCCCCAGCCGACGTCGGAAAACCAGAACGAGAATTCAGGCTGCGTGGTCTGCGTCCCGTCGACGAGGTTATGACGCGGATTGATGCCAATCACTCCGCCCCAGGTGCGTGTTCCCACTAGCGGTCCGAGCTTCATCAGCTTGAAACCGTGCGAAAAGATATCTCCGTCCGACCCGGAGTGTTCATTTGTCAGCGCTACCACCGGCCCTGCGACTGCCTCGTCCGGATATGACATCGGCCGGCTCCAGCGCGATACGTCGTAACCAATGCGACGGCGCGCGACCTTCTCAAGCAGCAGTGCAGAAACATGGCCGCCGCGGTTGTAACGAACGTCGACGATCAGCGCGTCGTGTTCGCACTCCGTGCCGAAATATCTATGGAACTCGGCGAAACCCGCTGCCATCATGTCGGGTAAATGCAAGTATCCGACGCGCCCTTGGGAGCGCTCATGCACGAATGTTCGATTGCGCTCGACCCACTCGCGGTAGCGTGCGGGAACTTCATCGTTCAAGGTGGTCAGCGTGACAACTCGGGTCGTGCCGGCATCAGCTGCCTTCAGTGTTACCTCAACCTTGGCCGCAGCCTGGTGAACGAGTAGGGCTTGCGGCGGCCGCTCGCGCGAAACCTTCTGCCCATTGATGGCAACGATCCGTTCGCCAACCTGGGCCTCGACGCCGATCGCATTCAGTGGTGAATCAGAACCAGCCTCCCAAGGGTCGCCGCTGACGATGTGAGTGATTTCGTAGCTGTCCTGCTCAGGGTCGAAGCGCAGGTCCGCGCCCAGGTAGCCGAGGGCCACTGAAGGAGGCCGCCGGTGATCGCCGCCGCTCTCATACGCGTGCGAAGTGCCGAGCTCGCCCTGCATTTCCCAGATCAGGTCAGACAATTCGCCGCGCGTAGCTACACGCTCGAGCAGCGGTGCGTACATTGCATACACCGACTGCCAGTCAATGCCGGACATGTCCTCCACCCAGAATTGATCGCGTTGCAGGCGCCACACTTCGCGCAGCATTTGCCGCCATTCGGCGCGCGGATCCACTGATAGGCGAATCCGGTTCAGATCGATCCAACCTGATTCGCGCGATGGCTTGTCGGCGTCCTTGTCGGGAGCTTCGTGATTGCGCTCACGCTTCGACCGTACCGGCAGGGCGCGCAGACGCTTGCCATCGCGATACAGCACGGTCGAGCCATCGTGAGTGACTTCAAATGTGTCCACGCCATCGACGATCGGTTCGGCGTGCAGCGTTTGCAGATCGAACAGCTCGAGCTTTCCCTTTTCCTCCTTGTGGCCGCCGCGCCCGTGCGCGCCGACAATCGGCGCAATGCTCCAGACGACTTTGTCATCCGCGGCAGCAGCGATCTTGGCGAAGCGATTCTCCGTCACCGGAAAGGCGGCAGTGCGCGCGGCGATGCCATCTAAGTCCACTCGCACTTCAACCGGCGCTTCGGTCGTTGCGACATCTTCCTGGTGGCGCCGTTTAATCAGGCCTTTGGGTTCGGGTTCAAAAGGGGGACGGCCGCGCGCCTGCAGGGCGATCACGTAAGGGCGCGCCGCACGCGGAAAGCTCAATTCGAACTGGACACTGTCGTAGACCGGATCGAACGTGCGCAGTGACAGAAAGTACAGATACCGTCCGCCCGGATCGAACGATGGGCTGAAATCGCGAAACTCAGGTTGCGTCACCATAGTGCTGGTCTGGGTGGCCAGCGAATAGAGCTTGATCGCCTGGTGGCGCGTACTGGTAGCGAATGTGTAGGCGAGCCAACCTCCATCTGGCGACCACGCCAGATCTTCGCTCTGGCCGCAGTCACTGCGATCGACTGGAAGCAGGGTATTGCTTTCAAGATCGCCGATCAGCACTTCGTTACGGTGATTTGTGAGTGCGATACGACGGCCCTTCGGTGCCGCGCGCATTGCCATGACGCGGCCGATGTCCCACGGCAGCTCGCGCGGTGAATCGGCCTCGAACACCACGACGCGCTCGTCACCTGATGCATCGCTGATCGCCACCACCGTTGCACCGTCGTCGAGCCATTGCCCGTGCCGATACCGCACGCCATCGGCAGCGCCTAGCTGACGCACGGCACCTTCCCACAGTGCGAATGTGAAGAGCTTGCCGCGCACATCGATCGCCAAGCTGTGACCAGCAGGATGTCCATGAAACGGACCCAAGTGATCCTCGGCCTTCACGAACTTTCGCACCGCCTGCGTCCGGTGCGACAGGATCTGAACATCCAGCTGCTTGCTGCTGTCGGACGATGGGTCGAACAGCCAGAGATCCGCGCCACACTGATACACAATGCGCTTGCCATCCGTCGCGGCGTGGCGGGCGTAGAAGGTGTCGTGATCAGTGTGTCGGTCCAGGTCCGAACCGTCGGGCAGACACGAATACAGATTGCCGACACCTTCGTGATCCGACAGGTAGTACACACGGCCGTCGATCCACATCGGGCTGGTGACGTTGCCGCCGATCTCGTTCATCCGGCGAAACTCCCCGCTGCCCTTGACGTCGATCCACAGATGGCCCGCCGTTCCACCTTTGTAGCGCTTCCAGCGTGCGGGATCCGCCGTGTTGCGGCCGATGATCTTCAGTCCGTTTGGACCCAGCGCAAGATGGTTGACCTGTCCTAGCGGTAGCAGCTGAGGAGCGCCGCCGTTGGGATCGAGTGTGTATGCCCGGTAATTGCGAAAGAAAGGCTGACCGTAGGTCGTGACAAACAGGATGTGGCCCTCAGGTGTCCAGCCGCGCACCATCGTGTCGGGCCCGAGCCAAGTCATGCGTCGCGCCAATCCGCCGTCACTGGCCATCAGATAAACCTCGGCGTGTTGTTCATCGCGACTGACGAACGCGATCCAGCGACCGTCAGGCGACAGGCACGGTGTCGAGGGTTCCGACAGGCCAGCAGTCAGCCGGCGTGCAATACCACCCGAAGCGCTGACCTGCCAGATGTCATCGTCAGTAACGAAAACAATGCGGTCTCCCAATACAGTGGGGTGGCGCAAATACGCCTGGTTATCTTTGTGCATGCAATTGGTTGTCGAGTGATGTCGCGTGCTGAGAGATTGAAGTCTTCACACTACAAAAGTAACGATGTCTGCAAGTACGTGCGCAAACACCACAGGAAACAGCTTGCGGGTGCGCAGGTAATACAGCCGCATCCAGTCCGAAGCCTAATACCCAAACCGCGCATGACGGGAAGTGACGTTTTCTAGCACGTTCCTCTGAAGGCACCTACTGGGCAACGGCGCGCGAATATTCAACAGGCAATTTGGAACTTTTTCCCATTGCGCTAGTTGATCGGCGGGCGTCTTATAGGCGCAGTCTTCTGTTGAGAGAGCCATCATGCGAGGGATTTTCATCAGCTATCGCCGGGACGATTCCGAAGGGCAGGCGGGACGCCTGTTCGATGACCTGAGCGCGCACTTTGGGCGCAATGCCGTTTTCATGGATGTGGCGGGCATCAAAAAGGGGCTGGATTTTCGACGCATCATCGACGCGCACGTCGCATCGTGCGGCGTATTGCTGGTCATCATCGGCAAACGATGGTTGAGCGCGGCGGACAGCAAAGGCAAGCGGCGTCTGGACGACGTCAACGATTTCGTACGTCTGGAGACCGCAGCGGCACTGTCGCGCGACATCCCGGTCGTGCCGGTCCTTGTTCAAGACGCTGTGATGCCGAACGCGCAGGATCTGCCTGACGCACTGAAGGAACTCGCGTTTCGTAACGGCACCGAGCTCACGCACGCTCGCTGGGATTCGGACGTGAAGTTGCTGATCGAAGACATCAGGCCGTATCTTGAAACGCCCCCGACGGGCGCGCTTGCATCGCAGTCGACCCCCGAGCCATCGCCGGTCTCCTCCACGCGTGGCACTCCGCCGGAAAGTGCCCGACGCTCGAAGAGCCGCTCGGTGTGGGCGGCGGGAGGCGTCGCAGTCGTCGTCGGCACCGTCTCGATATTCGGCTATCACCTTTGGCAAGACTCTCCCGCGCCGCAAAACCATACCTTGGCCGCGGTGCAAACCGCGCCGGCCGCCGAGACACAGCGCAGGGCTGATGACACGGCCGCGACGGCGCTTGTCGCCGTCACGCCGGCCCCGAAAGCCGCAGCGGAACTCGACAAGGTGGACCCCGCGGCAGCTCAGGCAGAGGCCGCAAAAGCCGTCGCCGCAAAAGCTGCCGCTGCACGGGCCGCCACTGAGGCCTCGGCCGCACGGGCAGCATCGGCAAGGGCTGCAGCGGCACGGAGAGAAGCGGAGGAAGCACGCAGGCGTGAGGAGCTCGAACGCTCAGCGCAGCGCGCGGAGGAACAGCGCAAACGAGACGAGGAAGACAGGCGAATCGCACAGGAGCAAGCCGAGAGAAAGCGGCTTGCCGCAGAACAAGCGGCCGCAGCCAGGATGCTTGCGGAAATCGCTGCCGCGGTTATCGGCAGCCGACGATAAAGCGCGGGCAGTCGAGAGTCCAACTCTCAGTCGGGCAAGATCGCAGTTACCTCGATCTCAACCTTCGCCTGGGGCTCTATCAGCGCAGCGACCTGCACAGCCGTCATGGCGGGATAGGTCACGCTTCCGTCCGCGACCATCAGTTCTCGATACGCGGCACCGATCTCAGCAAGACGCGCCACGTACTCGTCACGACTTAGGAGATACCACGTCATGCGTACGATATGTTGCGGCCCGGCACTGGCCTCTGCCAGCACAGCTGAGCACGTTGGACAGCGCTTGCCGCACCTGGCCGACCAGATCATCGGTTTCGAACGCGCTCTGCGCGTTCCATCCAATCTGCCCGGCGACTGCGATCATCGTGCCGCGCGCGGCAATGCCGTTCGCGTAGCCACGCGGCCGGGGCCAGGCGGGCGGCTGTAATGTGTTCATAGATCGCGCTTCACAAGTCCGTCCTAACCTTCCATAGCTCAGGAAACAGCACGACGTCGAGCATCTTGCGCAGGTACGCCACGCCGCTGGTGCCTCCGGTGCCGGTCTTGAAACCGATGATGCGCTCGACGGTCGTTACATGCCGAAACCGCCACACACGAAATGCATCCTCGAGATCGACCAGCTCTTCGGCGAGCTCATACAGCTCCCAGTGCTCACGTGGCGCTCGATAGACCGCCAGCCACGCCCGCTCGACCGATGCGTCGGGTGCGTAGGGCTCACGAACGTCGCGTTCGTTAATGTGCGAATCGATCGCGAAACCGCGGCGCCCGAGCAGGCGGATCGCCTCGTCGTAGAGCGACGGCGCATCGAGCGCACTTTGCAGCGCCGAATGAATTGGCGTCTGTTCGTGCGGTTTCAACATTGCCGAAGCCTTGTTGCCAAGCACGAACTCGATCTCGCGGTATTGCCATGACTGAAAGCCTGAGCTGGTGGACAGATATGGCCGGATCGCGCTGTACTCGCTCGGCGTCATCGTCGCCAGCACGCTCCACGCATGCACGAGTTGTTCCATGATGCGCGACACTCGCGCCAGCATCTTGAACGCCGGCGGCAGATCGTCGGCTCGAATCGCATCCCGCGCCGCACGCAACTCGTGCAGTGCGAGCTTCATCCACAGTTCGCTGGTCTGGTGCTGAATGATGAACAGCAGCTCGTTCGGATCTGGCGAGCGGGGATGCTGCGCGTTCAAGATCGAGTCGAGCGCGAGGTAGTCGCCGTAGCGGATGTCGCTCGTCATGCTCACGTCACGGTCTCTCGCGTTTGGAATTCGGCACACTGCCACTCGTGGCTGGCTAGCACGTCATGCAGCGCCAGCACCGCATCCCACACATCGGCGTAGCCGACATACAGCGGCGCAAAGCCGAACCGAAGAATGTCCGGCGCTCGAAAATCTCCGATCACTCCGCGCTTGATCAGTGCCTGCATTACCGCGTACGCATGGGGATGTGAAAAGCAGACCTGACTGCCACGCCGCTCCGCATCATGCGGCGAAGCAAGCGATAGTTCCTGCTCTGCACAGCGCTGCTCGACCAACTCGATGAACAGTTGCGTCAACGCGACCGACTTTGCGCGCAGTGCGTCCATCCCTGCGGCGAGCACGGTGTCGACGCCGACTTCGAGCGCGGACAGTGCAACGATCGACGGCGTACCGACGGCATAACGATCGATCGAGGCCGCGGGCCGATAGTCCGCGACGAATTCGAACGGCGCGTGATGGCCAAGCCACCCTGCGAGCGGTTGCGCGTAGGTGTCATCGGCGATCGCGGCCAGATGCCGGTCGGCGACGAATACGAATGCCGGCGCACCCGGCCCGCCGTTCAAATACTTGTAGCCGCACCCAACCGCGAAATCGGCGCGACCCGCGTTCAAGTCAACCGGCACCGCGCCGGCCGAATGCGAAAGATCCCAGACCATCAGCGCACCGGCACCGTGTGCACGACTCGTGAGCGCCGACATGTCGTGCATAGCACCGGTCTTGAAGTTCACGTGCGTCAGCATCACGACTGCGGTGCAGTCGTCGATCGCGGCAGCCACCTCGCCAAACTCGACCAGCTTTAACTCGTGCCCTTGACCGAGCAGGTCAATCACACCCTGAGCAACGTACAGGTCGGTCGGAAAGTTTGCTCTTTCGGACAAGATCACCTTGCGCTCACGCGATGAAACCAGCGGCCGCGATGCTTGCAGGCGCAGCGCGGTCGTCAACACCTTGAACAGATTGATCGACGTCGAATCGGCGCATATCACTTCGTGTGCCTGCGCGCCAATGAGCTGCGCGATCTTGGCGCCGACACGGCGCGGCAGGTCGATCCAGGGCGCTGCATTCCACGAGCGGATCAAACCCATGCCCCACTCGCGCGCGATCACCTGGTCGACGCGGTCACGCGTAGCGCGCGGCAGTGCCCCGAGCGAGTTTCCATCGAGGTAGATGACGCCGTCCGGCAGAGCGAATTTGTGCCGATGCGCTGCGAGTGGATCGTTCGCGTCCAGGGCGATGCAGTCGTCGCGTGTCATGCGAGTGCCCGCAGAACTGCCCGCACCGGGCTCGCATCACAACCGGCGATCTTCAACGGCAACGCGATCAATTCGTAGTCGCCCTCAGGCACGTCGTCGAGCACGACGCCCTCCAGAATCGCCATGCCATGCGTGCGAACGCGCTGGTGCGCGTCGAGCGTCTTGCTTTGTTCCGGGTCCAGCGACGGTGTGTCCAAACCGATCAGGCGAACGCCGTGACGATGCAGCAGATCGATCGTCTGCGGCGCTATAGCGGTGAAGTTCGCATCCCACATCGCGACCGGTGCAGTGCGATAGGTTCGCAGCAGTACGCGTCGGGGCACATCATGCAAGTGCCCGTCGATGTGCCGCGGCTCGACGACTGCACCGACGCCAATGGTGTGAACTACTCTGCATGGCCCGAGGTACGTTGCAAGAGGAACGTCGGCGATAGACTGGCCGCCGGCGTCGTAGTGCAACGGCGCATCGGTATGACTGCCGGTGTGCGGCGACAGAGTGATCTCGGAGACATTGACCGGGCAATCGGAAGACAGCGTCCAAGTCCAGCGCTGCGAGAACCTGCTGTCGCCCGGAAACACCGGAAAGCCGGGCCCGATCGCGGGCGAGATATCCCAGAGACGCATAATTGATTCTAGGTGATCGCTGATCAGTAAGACATGGCGACTACTGTGACGCCTTTTCTGGCCTTTGTACTGCGCGCGTACGCGCGGCCGCTCCGAAGGGAGCGCGCCGGACTGATCGCGACGAGTGCACGTGCGAGCGCATAGCGGTCGCGTACACGAGGAGCGTGGTTTCTATGCGCATCGACATCATCGGCGGCGGGCCGGCGGGTCTGTATTTCGCGATCCTTGCGAAGAAGAGCTTTCCAACTGCGACCGTTGACGTTGTCGAGCGCAACGCGGCCGATGACACGTTCGGCTTCGGGATTGTGCTGTCGGACGAGACGCTGGCGAATCTGAAAGCCGCCGACGAGCCGAGCTATCGCGAGATCGCCGCCAAATTCGCGTACTGGGACGACATCTTCGTGCAGTTTCGCGGGCACGTGATGAAGTCATCGGGGCACGGGTTCTCCGGGATCAAACGCATCACCTTGCTGCAGATACTGCAACGGCGAGCGAGCGTGCTCGGCGTGCGGGTTCGATACTGCATCGAAGATCCGGGCATCGACGCCCATCGCGGCGCGCAGCTGGTCGTCGCCGCGGACGGCGCCAACTCCTCGTTGCGGGATCGGTTCAAGGAAACGTTTGCGCCAACGGTCGATCTGCGCAGCAATCGATTCGTCTGGCTCGGTGCCAATCTGTCGTTGCCGGGGTTTTTCTACAGCTTTCGTGAGAACGAGCACGGGCTGTGGAACATGCACGCGTACATGTATGCGCCCGGCGAAAGCACGATCGTTGTCGAAACCACCGACGATGCTTGGCGGCGTTCCGGCCTGGTTGCTGATGACGAGGCAGGCACCGCTGCTTATATCGAGCGCCTTTTCAGCGAAGAACTGAAAGGCGGCCGCGTGCTGACTAATCGCTCTTTGTGGCGGCAGTTTCCGACGATCACGCTCGCGACGTGGCAGGCGCGCACGAACGGCACGCCGATTGTTCTGCTGGGTGACGCTGCGCACACCGCGCACTACGCAATTGGCTCGGGTACCAAACTGGCACTGGAAGACGCGATCGCGCTGCACGAGGCGCTGATCGCGCAACCCGATGATCTCGGCCGCGCAGTGGCAGCCTACGAAGCGCAGCGGCGCGATGAAGTCGGCCGCATTCAGCATTCGGCGAATGTCTCGCTGGCGTGGTTCGAGAACGTGCGACGGTTCTGGCAACTCGAGCCGTGGCAGTTCAACGTCAGCCTTTTGACGCGCAGCAAGCAGATCACGTACGAAAACCTGCGGCTGCGCGATGCCGCGCTGGTGGCGGAAGCAACCGAGCAGTGGAATCGTCGTGAGGCCGCGCGCCTGAAGGCGCGGCCGCCCGCCGATCTGCGCACTCCGCCGATGTTCGCGCCCATCAGATTGCGCGAGCTCTGGATCACCAACCGCGTAGTCGTGTCGCCGATGGCGCAGTATTCGGCGGTCGACGGCACGCCGAACGATTGGCACTTCGCGCATTACGCGGAGCGCGCGAAGGGCGGCGCGGGGCTTGTGTTCGTCGAGATGACGTGCGTTTCTCCGCACGCTCGCATCACGCCCGGATGCACCGGGCTGTATAGCGACGAGCACGCGAAGCTTGGAGGCGGCTGGTTGATTTTGTGCATCGGCACACCGACGCCAAGATTGCGATGCAGATCGGACATTCGGGCCGCAAAGGGTCGACACAGGTCGGCTGGCGGCAGATGGACTGGCCGCTTGACGAAAAAGACAGCGAGCCGAATTGGCCCTTGGTGTCGGCATCGGCGATTCCGTATCGCGCCGGTGTCAACCAGGTGCCGCGCGCTGCGACGCGTGCTGACATGGATGGGTACGTCGAGCAGTTCTGCAACTCGGCGATCATGGCCGATCAGGCCGGATTCGATCTGCTCGAACTGCACATGGCGCACGGCTATCTGCTCGCGAGCTTCCTGTCGCCGGTCACGAATCAGCGCAGCGATGACTACGGCGGAACGCTTGCCAATCGCTTGCGTTTCCCGCTCGAGCTTTTTCGCGCGGTGCGTTCGGTGTGGCCGCAGCACAAGCCGATGTCGGTGCGGGTATCGGCCACCGACTGGATCGCCGGCGGAACCACGGGTGCCGACAGCGTGCAAATCGCGCGTGCCTTCAAGGATGCAGGCTGCGATCTGTTCGACGTGTCGACCGGGCAAACCGATCCGAGCTGCAAGCCGGTATACGGCCGCATGTTCCAGGCGACATTTTCCGAACAAATACGGCTCGAAGTCGGGATCGCGACGATGGCCGTCGGCGCGGTCACGACGGCAGATCAAGTCAACACGCTGTTGATTTCAGGCCGCGCGGATCTGGTCGCGCTCGCGCGGCCGCACCTGGCCGATCCTTACTTCACTTTGCACGCGGCGGCCGAGCTGGGCTACGAAGGCGTCACCTGGCCAGCGCAATACTTGCCGGGCGCTCAACAGTTGCATTCGGTGCAGCGGCGCGCGCGCGAGGATGCGGCTCGCACGCGCTAGCGCCGGATGATTTGCGTCGCGAGCGCGGTACCCACCAGAATCACTGCGCACCCGCCCAGCATCACCCATGTAACGCTCTCGTCGAGAAAAATGACTCCCCAGACAATTGCGAATGCCGGAATCAGAAAAGTGACTGCCATCGTCTTGGCCGGTCCGATGCGCGCGATCAGCCTGAAGTACAACGCGTAGGCGATTCCGGTGCAGAGCACGCCAAGCGCTATCAGCGCGGACCAGTCAAGCGCGCTCGGCATCGCTCGGCGGCAGGTAGAGCAACGTCAGTGGAAGCAGCAGCACGGTCGCGGCGATCTGACTTCCAGTGGCTACCGCAAGCGGACGGATGTGCGCGAAGTGGCGCTTTGCGAGATTTCCGGAGATCCCGTACGACAATGACGCTACCAAGCCCGCCGCGATGGCCCATCCTTCTCCGCCCGGCTTGAAGCTCGCTTGATCTGCCGATAGCCACAGCACGCCGCCGAACCCTATCGCCAGCCCGATCCATTGCAGAACGGTGAGTTTGTCGCGCAACCATACCCACGCGACCAGCGCGGCGAACAACGGCACGGTGGCGTTCAGAATCGACGCCAGTCCGGCGGTGATCGACAGTGCCGCGTACGCAAACAGCGTGAACGGAATCGCCGAGTTGAACGCGCCGAGCAGCAGGAAGCGCGATGCATTGGGTGCAAGCTCGGCAATGCCGCCGCGCCACATGAGCAGGGAAAGCAAAACGAGCGCCGCAACCGCGGTGCGCAGATCGGCAATTGCAAGCGGTCCGAAAGCCGGCGCTGCCACGCGCATGAAAAGAAAGCTCGCACCCCACAAGGCCGCGAGTAACGTGAAATCGAACAGATCGCGTAACTTCATGCCGCGATTGTCGTTGGCCTGGATGCGCGGCTCACTCCAATTCTTGCTATCGATAGCCGGTGCGGCAAGTTATCGCCACGGTTTGCGAAACGCGCGCGGCAGCGGTTCTTCGATGGCGCTTGCGATGTAGCTGCCGTCATGAAATATCAGCGGCGCGCCGCCAGGTGCTTCGAACAGCGACACTTCACCGACCAGGATCAGGTGGTCGCCCTCGATATGCTGGCTGCGATTCAATGCGATCAGCGTGGCGACGCTACCGCTGATGATCGGCAGCTCGTGCGGCCCTGCGTCCCAGTCTGTTCCGATGAAGCGATCCACGCCGCGCGACGCGAAGCGTTTGGCGACCTCGAGCTGGTCCGCGGCCAGCACGTTGATCGCGTAGCGCGCGCAATCGCGGAACGCTGCGAGCGAGCCTGCCTTTAGCGACAAGCTCCACAAGATAAGTGGTGGCTGCAGCGACACCGAATTGAATGAATTGACGGTCAACCCGGTCGGCGCACCATCAGCGGTGCGCGTGGTCACGATCGTGACGCCGGTGGCGAATTGTGCGAGCGCGTTTCGGTAGTCGGTACGTGCGCGGGCTTGCATCGCGGCAGTTTACGGGCGGAGTCGCCTGCGACGGCTGTTTTCGAGGCAAGGCACAATGTGCGTGCAGATTTATTCATTGGAGAGGAAACATGAGAACACTGCGTGCAATGATTGCAATGGCGATCGTCAGCGTGCTGACCGGCTGCGGTTACAACACGATCGTCACCCAGGAGCAGACGGTCACCGCCGCCTGGTCCGAAGTGCTGAATCAGTATCAGCGGCGCGCCGATTTGATCCCGAACATCGTCGAAACGGTAAAGGGCGAAGCGAACTTCGAACAGACGACGCTGCAGAACGTGATCGAGGCGCGCGCACGCGCGACGTCGATCCAGGCCACGCCGGAGCTGGTCAATGATCCGCAGGCGTTTGCGCAGTTCACGCAGGCACAAAGCCAGTTGACGTCGGCACTGTCGCGGTTGCTGGTAACCGTCGAGAACTATCCGAATCTGAAAGCGAACGTCGCGTTTCAGGAATTGCGTGCCACGCTGGAGGGAACCGAGAACCGCATCGGAATCGCTCGCAAGCGTTACATCGATGCGGTCGCGCAGTACAACACCACCATCGCCCTGCTGCAGAATTTTCTGGGCAAGATTCTGACCGGGGCCTCGCCGAAGCCGCAGTTTTCGGTGGCGGACGAAGGCGCAATCAGCAAGCCGCCGACGGTGGACTTCGGAACGAAGAAGAAGTAGGTCGTTGCGCATGGGGTTTAGCGCAGGGCATAGAGGCGCGATCGCCGGATTTTTTTGCACGGCGATGTTGCTCGCTGCGCCTGCGCTGGCGCAGCCGCAGGAGTTGCCCAAGGGTCTGGCGCCGTCGGGCTCGTCCATGCCGACGCCGCCGAGTTCCGATACTTCGAAGCCGGCACCACCTGCGCCGACTTTGCCAGATGGCACATTGGCGGTGCCTCCACTGGCACGCGTGACCGACACCGCAGGTGTGCTCGATGGCGCCGCGCGCGCTCAGCTCGAAGCGAAGCTCGCAGCCTTCGAGCAGGCGCACGGTGCGCAGATCGCAGTGCTCGTCGTCCCTAGTACGCAGCCTGAGCCGATATCCGACTTCGCCAACCGCGTTGGCGGCGTATGGAAGATTGGCCGGGCGGGCATCGGTGACGGCGTTTTGATGGTGGTCGCGGTAAAGGACCGCCGCGCGTGGATCAGCGTTGCGCGTGCGCTCGAAGGTGCGATCCCAGACGTCATTGCGTCCCGCATCACGCGCGAGCAAATGGGGCCGCAGTTTGCGAAAGGCAATTTCGCCGCCGGAGTGAATGCCGGCGTCGATGCCGTCATGCGGCGCATCGAAGGGGAAGGGTTGCCGACGCCAGCCGGCATTCCGCGCGACCATGTCGATGCCGGTGAAGGCGTGATGTCGTTGTTGCTGCCGATCATTTTGATCGGCGCGTTCGTGAGCGCGATGTTACGGCGGAAGCTGGGCGTACCGGGTGCCGCGCTTGGAGGCATCGGTTCGGGCGCGATCGCAGGATTTATTTTGTCGTCATTGCTGCTGGGTGGCGTTGCAGCGATTGCCGTCTTTCTGTTCTCGGCGTTTGGCGGATTAGGTGGCGGGGGTGGCGGTCGAGCGTTGGGTGGCCGCGGCGGACCGATCTTTCTTCCGGGTGGTTGGAGCGGAGGCGGGGGTGGCTGGAGCGGCGGAGATGGAGGCGGCGGCTGGAGCTCGGGAGGTGGTGGTGATTTTTCCGGCGGCGGCGGTGGAAGCAGCTGGTGATGACTTAGATGCCCTCAATAAGCTGACGCGCTGGCTGCGCCATTCGATCAAGACACCCCAATCGGTGACCCGTGCGTTTCCGACAGCGGTGTTGCAGCGGATTCAGAGCGAGATCGCGGACGGCGAGCAAGCGCATTCGGGGGAAATCCGGTTTGCAGTCGAAGCGGCCTTGCCGTGGAGTTATTTGCGGCGTGATGCGCCGGCGCGCGAGCGTGCGGAAATGGTGTTCGCCAAGCTGAGGGTGTGGGACACCGAGGACAACAACGGCGTGTTGATCTACGTCGAGTTGGCGGATCACCGCATCGAGATCGTGGCCGATCGCGGGATTGCGAGGCACGTTCCGAATGCGCGTTGGGAAGAAGTCTCAAAGATGATGCGCGAGAGGTTTCAGGCGGGTGAGTTCGAAGCCGGCAGTATCGCGGCGGTACGCGCCGTCAGCGCGATACTGGCCGAGCGGTTCCGCTTGGCGGACGGTGCGCGCAACCCCAATCAGCTGTCGGATGCGCCCACGGTACTTTGACCGGTCCACGCCTGCTACGCGTCGAGCGTAAGGTCGTCATCCTGGCCGCGACCAAGCGATAACCAACTTTGGAGAACACACTATGTCGATCGCAAATCCGCTCACCGTGCAACCGCGCGCGGGCAATCAATTCGCTACGTTGGGCGGCGGTTGCTTCTGGTGTTTGGAGGCGGTGTACGAAGAAGTGCAGGGTGTGGTCGACGTCGAGTCCGGCTATTCAGGCGGCCACGTTGCCAAGCCGGCGTATGCCGATGTGTGCGACGGCACCACGGGGCACGCCGAAGTGGTACGTATCGAGTTCGACCCGCAACAGATTTCGTATCGCGAGTTGCTCGAGATCTTCTTCGTGATTCACGATCCGACCACGTTGAATCGGCAAGGCAATGATTCGGGCACGCAGTATCGATCGGTAATTTTTTACCACTCAGACGAACAACGCAGTGTCGCCGAAGGCGTAATTCGAGAAGCTCAAACACAGTGGAAAAAGCCGGTCGTGACTCAATTGCTGCCCGCGCCTGACTATTACCGCGCGGAAACGCACCACCAGGAGTACTACCGCCACAATCCCGCTGCCGGATATTGCATGTTTGTGGTCTCACCAAAAGTCGCGAAATTCCGCAAGACTTTTGCGGCTAAAAGAAAGAATTCCACTGTGGATTAGCCGCAATCCGCGATGCCGACCCCCGAGGCTTAGCCGCTAGTATCCGCTGACTCTCGGGGAAAGGGCATCAGATGGTTTCTCGCAATCTCGCAATCGGTCTTATCGTCTCTGCGCTTGCATTGTCGGTCGGCAGCGCCACAGCACAGGAAGTAGGAAGCAGGGCACCGTCATTCGATTTGCCCGGCATGGTCAAGCCGGTGCGTTTCGCTGACTTCAAGGGTCGTGTGGTTTACGTCGACTTCTGGGCTTCATGGTGCGGGCCGTGCAAGCAGTCATTTCCGTGGATGAACGAGATGCAGGCCAAATATGGCGCGCGCGGATTTTCAGTCGTCGGGATTAACGTCGATCAAAAACGCGAAGACGCCGACAAGTTTCTGGTCTCGACGCCCGCAAATTTTTTGGTCGGCTATGACACGACCGGCAAGGTCGCCGAGGCATACCAGCCGAAGGGGATGCCGACTTCGTTCCTGATCGGTGCCGACGGCAAAGTGCGCGCCGTTCATGTCGGCTTTAAAGACAGCAATCGCGAAGCACTCGAGCGCGAGATCGAATCGGCACTCGCTGCAGTACGCAAATAAGGAATGGCGATGAAGAAATCAATCGCGGTAGCGGGCGTACTTGCGCTCTGCGTCGGCCTGATGGGATGCGAAACGGTGCAGCCGTGGCAGAAGGGCAATCTCGCCAAAGAAGATATGGCGTTTGACCCTGATCCACTGCAGACGCGCTTTGCAGAGCATACGTATCACAGCAAAGAAGGTGCGACGGGCGGCACATCGGTTGGTGGCGGCGGGTGCGGGTGTAATTGATGTCGACACCCGTTAAAACCGGCTCCATCCTCGCAGCCGCGTTGGCATTACCTGGCATCGTGCCGTGCGCGCACGCACAGGTCACCGTACCCAACGCGACGTTGATTCAGTTCAAGTATCTGTACTACCGGGACTATCAGGAGTCAGGCGGCGTTAATAACGACGGTAAGCGGATGACCGTCAAATCGCCGGCGCTTTATATGCTGGCGCCGATCAGCGACAGCTGGGTGTTCGAGATCGGCGGTGTCTATGACAACGTATCGGGTGCGTCGCCGTACTACCACACGGTACTGTCAGGTGCATCTGGCCAGGGTATTGAGGATGGTCGCTTCCAAGGCGACATAACGGTCACCAAGTATTTTGGCCGCACCGCCCTTTCGGTGCGCGGCGCGTATTCGACCGAGGACGACTACCAATCGGCCGCTGGCGGCATGACGCTGCGTCATGCGACGCCCGATCAGAACACGACATTCACGATCGGTGTTGGTTACTCGTCAGACAACATCTCGCCCAGTGATGGGCCCGTTTTCACCCGCAATAAGTCGACGCTCGACGGCATCATCGGCGTGTCGCAAGTGCTGGGCCGCAACGACACCGCGCAATTGAACGTGTACTACGCGATGCAGCGTGGCTACCTGACCGATCCGTACAAAGCGCTGTACGGCGTCGACCAGCGGCCCGATCACCGCGATCAGTACGCGGCGGTGGTGCGTTGGAACCACTACTTCGATGGTCTGAAGGCGGCGCTGCGTACGTCGTATCGCTATTACCACGACGATTGGGAAATCAACGCCAATACCGGCACGATCGAATGGGCGCAAGAGTTGCCGCATGGATTCACGCTTACGCCAGGGTTGCGCTACCACACGCAGAGCTCTGCGTACTTCTATTTCGACCCGGTTTACGACGCGGCGGGTGGCCCTCCTTTCCCCCCGGGATATTTTGCGAATCCGAACGCCTTTTACAGCGCCGATCAAAGGTTGTCGGCGTACGGCGCTATCTCGCCGAGCTTGAAACTTGCCAAGTCCTTCCCCGGGGGCTGGTCAGTCGACGGCAAGGCCGAGTACTACGAGCAGCGCGGCGATTGGCGACTCGGTGGCGACGGCAGCCCCGGATTGCAGGACTTCAAGGCGCAGCTTTATCAGGTCGGCGTCAGCAAGAAGTTCTAAGAGCTACCTAGCGGGTTAGCATCGCGCAGCTTTTCACAGGCTGCGCGCGTGCTCCTCACTGTTTACTCGTTCCCATTCAAGGCGATGGCGTCGCACTGCGAAGTGCGCGTCTACGCGCCGGACGAAGCGACTGCACGTGGCTGGTCGGACGCCGCGATTGCTGAAGTGCGGCGTATCGAGACCAAGTATTCGCGTTATCGGGACGACAGCGTCACGACCGCGATCAATCGCGCTGCCGGCGGCGCCGCGATAAGCGTCGACCCAGAGACTGCCAGCCTGCTCGACTTTGCAGCAGAGTTGCACGCACAAAGCGATGGCGCGTTCGACCTTACTAGTGGCGTGCTGCGGCGAGCGTGGGATTTCAAGGCGGGCCGCGTGCCTTCGCAGGCCGCACTCGACGAACTCTTGCAGCTGGTGGGCTGGTCACGGATCGAATGGCATTCGCCCTCATTGCGCATGCGCGCCGGCATGGAGATCGATTTTGGCGGCATCGGCAAGGAGTACGCAGCCGATCGTGCGGCCGCGATCGTGGCCGAGTTAGGGGGTGAGCACGGTCTCGTCAATCTTGGTGGCGACGTGCGCGTGATCGGGCCACACGCGGACGGGCAGGCTTGGCGCATTGCGGTGCAGGACCCGCGCGGCGAGCCCGGCACCACGATCGCTTACCTGAGTGTGCCGCAAGGTGCGATGGCGACCTCGGGCGATTACGAACGTTTCTTCGTGCACGAAGGTCGGCGCTATTCGCATGTGCTCGATCCGCGCACGGGTTGGCCAGTCGAGCACTGGCGCTCAGTATCGGTCGTGGCGCCGCTGGCAATCGCGGCGGGAGCCTGCGCTACGGTCGCGATGTTGAAGCCGGTTGATGACGGGCTGAAGTTTCTCGATGGGCAGGGTGTGCGGTATCTGGCGATTGATAGTGCCGGCGACGTTCATTCGAAGTGACTGGCAGGCGGGTCGCAGAGCGCAAGCGTTGGGCGGAGCTGGCCTGCCTGGGCGTCGGGCACTGAAGTGCCAACCACTGCGGTACTCACAACGCCGGCGCGAAATAAGGCTAAAGCGTTATTTCGCTTAAAGGCCCCGGCGTTGCTCCGTTCCTCGGGCGACGCCCCGAAGGCAGGTCAGCTCCGCCCAACGCTTGCGCTTGAGACAGTCTCACTTGTTGGGGGGAAGAAAAAACACCTCGTGCGAGGCAGTGTCGCGACAGCAGCGGCTGGCGCAGCTGCGCCAGCCGCTGCTGCGGTACGCCTACCGAACCACCGCCTTAGCTAGTTCGATCAACGTCAACGGCGCGCTTCCTTCCGCCTTGTTGTTTGCGATGACGTAGCTCGGCTGATTGCTTTTGATCGCGACGTGAATCAGGTGCGCGAGTGTGCCGCGGGTTGGGATGTCGGGATCGACCAGTCGATCGAACGGTGCATAGCGGGTGCGTGCTTCTTCGTAGCGAAGGCCGGCCGCCAGGTTCCAGCGGACGACCAGCGGCCCCTTGAGCCGCCAATCGTCACCTTCCTCTTCGAGCGCATCCATTGCCCGCAGGGCTGCGCTCTGGCGTGCGGCGACCGGCATGCGCGGATGCAGGGCGATACACAAGCGCGCGCCGCATTCGCGCAGCGTGCGCACCAGGCGCGGCGTCAGTAACTCGGCGTCACGCAGCTCTACTGCGTAGAGCGGTGCGATACCGCCGACGCTGGTTGGCAAAGCATTCAGCAGTGCACCGATGCGCTCGATCGTCGAAACGCCGCCGTCCGCACTCTTCATATCCCCGGGCAATGGCGAGAGCTGGAAAAGAAGCGGGCCGGCCCGGCCGCCTAGGCCTTCGAGCGCAGGCTGTACGAAGTGATCGATCGCCGCCGACGGATCGAGAAAGAGCGGATTCGCCTCGATCGGGTCGCCGCGCTTTCCGCGCATGGCGGCGTCCGCGATCATCGCCGGCGCTTTCACCGCAAAGCGGAAGTCACTCGGGACTTGCTCGGCGTAGCGGGCGTATTCAGCGACCGTCAGCGGCTGGTAGAACGTCCGATCGATGCCGACGCAGCGAAGCAACGGATGCCGCGCGTAGGCGCTCAGCCCATGCCGCGCCAGTTGCGACTCGGTGTAGTCGGAATCGCCGCGCCAGACCAGACCCCGCCAACCGGGGAAGAACCAGGACGATGTACCGAGATGAACGCTGCGCGGCAGCAGCCGACCCAGTCGCGTCGTTGATTCGTCAACGTCTGCAGCTTCAATCGATGCGCTGCTGCGTGTCGGCGGCGCCAGCGAGTCGAGCAGATCGTCTTCGAGATCGTCGAACAGCGAATCGGATTCAGCACGCGGCGCCATACGGCCGCGAGTTTAGGGCGAGAAGGCTAGGGCGAGCTCGGTGCTTCCCGCCCGCGCGCTCCGACGTCGGCCTGCCGGACCTGCTCGATCACGGCTTCGGTGTCCAGCGATAGCTGCATCGCACGCGTCGTCGGCCCGGGTGTCGTATCAAGCGGCAGCCGCACCATGACGGTGGTGCCGGCGCCCGGCACCGACTCGAACTTCAGAAACGCGCCGATCCGCTGCGCGCGGTTGCGCATGTTCAGCATGCCGCGTCCGGTGCCATTGCCCGCCGCCAGTCCACGGCCGTTGTCGGTCACGCGGATCGTCAGCCATTGCGAGTCGCCTTCATGGTCGATCGCCAGCATCACTCGCACCATTCGGGCGCGCGAGTGCTTGATGGCGTTGGTCAGCGCTTCCTGTGTGATGCGCAGCACCGGCAACACCGCGTTCGGATCGAGATCGACATCCTCCGGCAGGTTGCGCGCGTCCCATTGCAGGTCCATGTTCACGGCTTTCAGCCGGGGTTCCATGCGAAAGCGCATGTTGCCCAATGCGGCCAGCAGGTCTGAGTCCTCGGCGGCGAGCGCGTCGATCGCGAGCCGCATGTCGTCGATCGATTCGCGCAGGATCTGCGCCACCTGTTCATTCGACATCGCGCCACGCTCGACCAGCATCAGCGACGACAACAGTTGCGAACCGAGCCCGTCGTGCATGTCCTGCATGATGCGCTGGCGCTCCTGCGCGCTCGCCTTGAGCCGCTCGCTTTCGCGCAGGCGGTCGAAGTTGCGCTTCAATAGCTGCTCGCGCTCGTGAATGCGAGTTTCGAGCTCGGTATTGGTTTTCTCGACGTCGGCCAGCGAGCGCACGAAGCGATCGATCAGCGTCGCACCGAGCGCAATCAGCAGCACGGGAGTCGCGATGTTCAGCAGCTCCGGGCTCGCGAACGGCAGCACGCCGGTGTAAACAAGGAAATCGTGGATCGCGGCACCGAGCGCTAACGCCAGCGCAGCCACGATCCCTTTCAGCATGACCGAAGGGGTAAACAATGCGTGGCCGGCCAGTGTCAGTACACCCGTTGCCAGCGCGGTCAACATCATCGCCTGCCAGATGGCGCCGGCCTGAATGTCGAACATGTCGCTGAAAAGCAGGTACAGGCCCGGCCCCATCGCGGCCAGAACGATCAATCCCAGCTCGGCCCGCGTGCGGTGGCGGCCGCCTTGCCGCCACATCGTGATTGTGGCGACGGCCGTGAACACAGCCGTGCCCAGATAGAACGCGCCGCGTATCCAGAAGCGCGCGTCGGCGGGCATCGACTCGAACACGAGGTCCATTGAGCGCAATGCCCAGAACGCCGACATCAAGGCCAGCAACCCGAACAAATTCTCCGAACGCCGCCGCAGCCACAACGCGGCGAAGCCGATCGCCAGCAGGACGGTGAGCAGCAATGAGAGCCAGCGTAGCGTGTGGCTGACAAAAAACTGGTTGCCATAGCGTGGCTGCAGGTCCGCCGTCGGCCCGACATCGATCGGGCCAATGCCGTGCACGCCGACTCCATACGAGGTGTAGATCAGCACGTCGTTGTCGCCCTGCAGGAAACCGACCGGCAGATTGATCAGATGCGGGCGGCGCCAGCGAACGTGACGCCGTTCGGAGTCGAGCGGCAGATCGGCCACCATCTTGCCATTCAGATAGATCGTGCCCCCGGTGGGGAGGCGGCCAAGCAACATGCTCCAGCCGTCGGTTGGAATCTCTGGAGTCTTGAACATCATGCGAATCCAGACGCCCTGGCGCGTGCCGCCGCCGGATGACCAGCGCAACGGCAACGCATGCGATTGCCAGATGGAGTCAGCGCTCGGAAAAGCGTCGCGCGTTCCGGAAACCCATTCGATGCGATCGATCTTGATCGTTTCGTCGGCGGCCGCGAGCGGTGCAACGAAACACAGTGCCAGAGACAGCGCGGCCCGCCCGAACAAGTGAAGAATGCGAGCCCTCGTGCCGGAGCGAGATCGCACCAACACTAGTTTTTCAGCAACCCCATTTGAGTCGCTTCGTACACCGCCTCGCCACGCGAGTGAACCGCGAGCTTCCGGTAGATCTTCTTGATATGCGCCGTCACGGTGTGCGGCGATATGCCGAGAATGTCTCCGATCTCGTTAAAGCTCATTCCCTTCGCCAGCAGCTGAAGGATCTCAGTCTCGCGCGCAGACAGCGGATTCTGCTCGGTGCCGGGCAGGCGCGCCGGCGCGGTGGTGCTCATCCGGTTGCGAATCGCGCGCAGCACGCTGCGCGCAACGACCGGACTGACCGGGGATCCGCCTGCCCGCAACAAGCGAATGCACGAGATCACGTCAGCGGGCGCCGAGTCTTTCAAGATGTAGCCGGTGGCACCTGCTTCGATCGACGACACGACATGCTGCTCGTCGCCGAAGACGGTGACGACCATGATGTCGACGTCGGGCTTTTTCTGGCTCACCTGGCGGATCAGCTCGATACCGCTGCCGTCGGGCAGGCCGAGATCGATCAGCATCACTTCGAACGATTCGCGATCGATGATCGCCTGCGCTTCGCGCTTGTTCGAAGCCGCGCCAACGAGCTTCATGGTCGGCTCGTTCTCCACGATCTGCACAAAGCGCCGGCGAAACTCCGGTTCGTCCTCGACGATGATGATCGAGATCTGCTGCTCAGCCATCGATGCTCTCCCGCCGCTCTTGCTGTGGTGCGCGGATGATAGCCGCAGAACCCACGGTGAAACGCGAGAGGTGAAGGGCAGAGTCGACCGTAAGTAGGGCGATTTCCTAGGGCGCAAGGCGAACCCGCGTCCATCCGGCGCCCGTTTTCGTATAAAGCAGTCGATCGTGTAGCCGCGACGGCCGGCCCTGCCAAAACTCGATCGCATTCGGCACGACGCGATAACCGCCCCAGTACGGCGGCCGGCTCGGCGCGGTCGCATGACGCAGCGCCATTTCTGCGACACGCGCCATCAACCACGCCTTGCCCGAAATCGGCTGACTCTGCGGCGAGGCCCACGCCCCGATTCGGCTCGCCAGAGGACGGCCGCGGAAGTATTGATCCGACTCCTCCGTGGTCGTGCGCGACACCGTGCCATCGATACGCACCTGCCGCTCAAGCTCGGGCCAGAAGAAAAGTAACGCGGCGTGCGCGTTTGCGGCGAGCTCGCTCCCTTTGCGACTTTCGTAGTTGGTGAAAAACACGAAACCGGACTGATCGAAGCCTTTCAGCAACACTGTGCGAGCCGCAGGCTTGCCCGCGGCATCGGCAGTGGCCAGCGTCATTGCGTTGGACTCACGCACCTGCGCTTTCGTGGCTTCGTCCCACCACACCGAGAATTGCGCGACCGGATCGGCGTCTGCATGGCTTTCATCAAGTTCGCTGCGTTTGTACTCGACGCGCAAATCGGCGATGTTCATGGCAATATCTTAGGGACATGAGCTTGCGCGTGCCGCGCAAGCCGTTCGAGATGCGGGTCACTTAAGCCGTGCTCGCGCAGCGAGCCGACGGTCTTGATCAAGTAGTCGAGGCTGGTACCGAAGCGACCGCAGCTGCCGCGCTCGAAGACGGCGAGAATTTCGGCTTCACTGAGCTTGCCGGCGTAATTCTGAGCATCGCGTCGCACCACAAAACCAAGCGCGGAGACGAGCGTGCCTTCTTCTGCCCGCATGCTCAACCGACAATCCAGCCAGCGCGGCGAATACGAACCCATGAACATCTCGCGATCCCATAGCCGCTCAAGCTCGTCGCGCGCGGTGCTGGCCGGCAATCGGTAAGCGACGCCAGCGCACGATCCGCCACGATCCAGTCCGGCAACGAGCCCGGGGCACTCGAGCGTGCCTCGATTCACCCGACTCCACAAACACAAGCGGCGGTGATAGCCATGCACGCGCGCGGTGATGCGTCGATCGTAGGTGACTTCGGGATTCCAGATCAGTGAGCCGTAGGCGAACAGCCACACCGGAGAAGTTCCACTCCAACCGGCCAACGCGCTGTGCAGCGATGCTGCTTGCTGCTCGGCGGTGACGCGGCCCGGAAAATCGAACGGCACCTTGTTCATTGTCGCTTCTCTACGTTCATGCGGCGCCACGCAGTCCAGCCGCCGGCGCCGAGCATGCTCGCCATCAGCCAGAACGCCGGGCCGGCGCCGAGTACCGAGCCGAACGCTCCGAACACGAGCGGCAGCACGACGTGGCTGGAGTTCATGATCGTCGTGCGCACGCCAAGCGCTTCACCGACGCGGCCGGCCGGCGAGCGGTCGTGCAATAGCGACATCACGTTGGGCTGAGCCGCGCCGAGGCCGAGTCCGAGCAGAAAGGCGACCGCCATCAGCGGCGCCAGTGTCTGAAAAAAGGGAATCAACGCGAAGCCGATGGCAGCGGTGACCAAGGTGAATAGCAGCACCTGCCACTCGCGATAGCGGCGCGACAGCGACGGCATCGCAAGCCGGATCGCAAACGTCGCCGCTGCAAAGCTTCCAAGCACCAGGCCAATCTGCGAAGCAGACAGCCCGATGCTCGTGCCGTACACGGGGATCAGAAACTGTTGCAGGTCCCAAGACATTGAAATCATGCCGCTGACGATCAACACATTGCGCACCGCCGGGAAGCGCAGCAGGTCGAACGGACTGCGCGACTGCACCGTCGCCTCTGCTGCGTGCGGCGCCGGCAACAGTGCGCGCTGCGCCAGCAGGATCAGGACGCTCGCGCTCATCAGCACAAAGATCAACGCGAACGTGACTCGGTGGCCGACGCTGTCGATCAAGAATCCGCTTGCCACCGGCGCGATCAATCCTGACGTAGAAAACCCAAGCGCCAGCATCGAAAACGCTGCCGGCCGGCTACCCGGTTCGGACATGATGCCAACCAGATTTTGCATCGTCATCTGCACATACATGAAGCCGGTGCCCATCAAGGCGCTGGCAACGAGCAGCGGCGCGACATCGGCGGTGGCGTAAGGAAACGCGGCGGGAAGCAGCGCTCCGAAGGTCATCATGACGGTGCCCAGCAGCAAAGGTCGAAACGGGCCGACTTCGTCAAGCCAGCGTCCGGCTCGTACTGCGAGCAGCGCAGGCACCAGCGCGTACAGCGCCAGTACCACGCCCACGGTAAAGGGCGAGGCCTTGTTCGACAGCGCGTACAGCGACGCGGTAACGCGCGCCGCGCCGAACGCAGTATGCGTCAGCACGACGAACGCGATGATGCGCGGCAATGTCATTGCCATCGGATTAAGTCGCGCTTCTGGGCACTTCAGCCTCTTGCAGTTCACTCTTGTCGCGCAGCTTCAGCGCTACCAGCGCCACGCCTGCGCAGGTGAGCGCGACACCGAGCGCAGTCAGCCACGTCGGATAGATGCCGAACATCAGCGATTCCAGCGCCACGGCGATGATCGGCGTCAGGTAGAGCAGGCTGGTCACGCGCGTCGCTTCTCCGCGGCGCATCAGTGTGTGCAGCGCATTCACTGCAAAGATCGAGGCAAACGTCACCAGGAAACCGATCGCCGCCAGAAGCTGCCACGAAACCTCAAACCGGAAGCCTTCGACCGCGAATGCAAGCGGCGCAACGAGCAATAAGGTCGCCGCGAACTGCACGACCGATGCGGCGCGCAGATCGACTGCTGGGCAAAAGATGCGCTGATACAGGGTGCCGATGGTGATTGCCGCCAATGAAATCAGTACCGCGGCCAGTGACGCCGTGCTCATCGCGTCCAGATCGATCTTGTGCCAGACGACCAGCGCGACGCCGGCCAGTCCGAGGAATACCCCGATCCACTGCCAGCCGGTTAGCCGTTCGCCGATAAAAGGACCTGCGATCGCCGCGGTCACCAACGGCTGCAACGCAAGTATCAACGCCGTGATGCCGGCGGCCATTCCGAGGTACTGCGCGTAGTGGCTGCCACCTAGGTTGACCGCGTGCATCAGCAGGCCGGCAACGGCGATGTGCAGCCATTGCGGCAACGAATCCGGCCAGCGCGGCCGCACGATGAGCGCGATTGGTATGACCAGCAGCATGCCGACTATGAATCGCAGCGTGAGGAACGTAAATGGCGGCGCGTACTGCAGGCCCACCTTGGTCGCCAGGAACCCCGACCCCCAGACGACGACGAAGTACCAGGCAAGCCAGGCGCTAGAGCTGTGATGCGGCGACACGGTCACAACCGACATTGTTGCAGACGCCGGTCAACGCCTATCGCTTACATTGCTAATAACAATCATACTAGTGAGCGTTGATAGTTATAAACTACGCCTCATCTACATCACTCAACCTTTTTGGAGCGGCTCATGAAAACCGTAGGTCAGCAACTCGAATCCTTCCGCGTCACCGGCGTCAAGCCCGGCTTTAATCATCACGAAGAAAACGGCGTCAGCGCATTCGAAGACGTCAACGAGCGCTCGTTCTCGGGCAAGTGGAAGGTCATCTACTTTTATCCGAAGGACTTCACTTTCGTTTGCCCGACCGAAATCGTTGGTTTCGCGAAGCTTGCGAACGATTTCGAAGATCGCGATGCAGTTCTGCTGGGGGGCTCGACCGATAACGAGTTCGTCAAGCTGGCATGGCGGCGCGACCACAAAGATCTGGATCGGTTGAATCACTGGATGTTTGCCGACACGACCGGCTCGCTGGTCGACATGCTGGGGATTCGCGATGCGAAGGAAGGCGCCGCGTTGCGCGCGACGTTCATCGTCGATCCGGACAACGTAATCCAGCACGTGTCGGTAAACAACCTGAACGTCGGCCGCAACCCGGAAGAAATTCTGCGTGTGCTCGACGGCCTGCAGACCGACGAGCTGTGCCCGTGCAATCGCGCGGTCGGAACGGCGACGCTGACGCCGGTTCCCGCCGGCGTCGCACATTGATAGGCGAGCCACAGCGATGGACTACATCAACGAACTCAAGGCGCTGATTCCCGATTATGCGAAGGATGTGCGCATCAACCTCGACGGCGTGCTCGGTCGCTCGTCGCTGCCGGCCAACGAAGCCGCTGCGGTCGCTCTCGCAGCGGCCTACGCGGCGCAGGCGGGTCGCATCGTCTCAATCATTCGGAGCTCGAGCGCGGCTCCTGCGGTCGAAATCAACGCGGCGCTTACCGCGGCCGCGCTGATGGGGATGAACAACGTCTGGTATCCGTACGTCGAAATGACGGGTGATGCCGAGCTGAAGACGTTGCCAGCGCAGCTGCGCATGCAGGCCTACGCAACCCACGCAGGTGTCGACAAGCGCCTGTTCGAGCTTTATGCACTCGCTGCTTCGATCGTCGGCAAATGCCACTTCTGCGTGCAATCGCACTACGCGTTGCTTAAGCAGAGCGGTATGAGCACCGAACAGCTGCGCGACGTAGGCCGCATTGCTGCGGTGATCGTCGCTGCAGCGAACGCGGTGGCGATCGAGGAAATGGTGACGACTTGAATGAGCGGACCGGCGGCGAAAGTGTTACTGCGCGTTTAATTCCCGCCGGATCCAATCGTGCAAATGAATCATGCCGTCTTCGTGCGGCGAGTGATAGGGGCCGACGTCGTTTTCGCCGGCCAGCCATAGGGCGCGCCGGCCCCGCTGCAATCGCGTGCAAACCATTGCATCCTCAGCCGCGGACTCTACATACGCGGCCTGGTGTGCATCGACGATCTGGCGCTCGAACGCCTGGATTTCCTCTGGGTAATAGAACTCCACGACGTTGGTGGTCAGCTCCGGTGAGCGCGGAATCAGCGTGCTGACGACCAGACAGTACGGGTACCACTCGAGCATCACGTTCGGATAAAGGATCGACCAGATCGTGCCGTATTTCGGCAACTCGCCGCCCGAATATTCCAGGATCGTGTCGCGATAGCGTTGATAGTTCGGCGAGACCTGCGACTTCAATCTGTCCTTGATGCCGAGAATTTGATAACTCCAGCGATTGCCGAAACCCCACTCGTAGTTGTCGGGATCGACCCACTTTTGCAAACCCGGATGTGCCGCCTCGACGTGATACAGCTCGAGATAGATTTCGAGAAATGCCTTCCAGTTGAACGGGTAATCGTCGACAGTCGTTTTTTCGAAGACATAAGTGCCATAGTCGTAATCGGGCGCAAGCGGAAAATCGTGTAGGTCCACATTCGGATCACGCGGGCCGGCGAATAGCAATCCGTTCCAGCGGGTGAGCGGTGTACGCGGTAGCGAACATTCGGGAGTGACGTCGAAGTCGGTTGCACCCAGCAGCTTTCCGTTTAGATCGTACGTCCAGCGATGCAGTGGACAGACGATGTTGGCGTTATTGCCCTTGCCGTCGAGCAGCAGCCCCTGGCGATGCCGGCATGTGTTCGACAAAAGGTTGACTCCGGCCGGTCCGTGCACCAGCACCTTGCCGTCCGCGGTCGACGGCAGCGTCATGTAATCGCCGACTTCGGGGACCATCGTCTCGCTGCCTGCGTAGTTCGGACCGGGGACGAACAGATGCTGCAGCTCGCGCTCGAACCAAGCGGCATCGAAATACGATGCGATCGGCAGCGGCGCCGTGCGCTCGAGCAGGGTGGGGTCGAGATTCGAGCGGCGCGACAGCGATTCAGGAGCGTTCAAAGCAAGACCCTACAACGCGCGAAAGGCGGCTGTTCAGCACATGATCTCGCATCTTTATGACCAGCGCCGCTAGGGCCGGCCGCAAGATCGCGCGTTCACACTCCTTCGAACGTGTTGCACGCAGTGATCTGGCCACTCTTCATGCCGGTCATGAACCAGCGCATGCGTTGCTCGGAGCTGCCGTGCGTAAAGCTTTCCGGAACGATCTGGCCCTGCGTACGCCGCTGGATGTTGTCGTCACCGACCGCGGCCGCGGCGCGCATCGCTTCTTCGACGTCGCCGGGGTCGAGCAACTTGCGATTGTTGGCGTGGTGCGCCCAGACTCCAGCGAAGCAATCGGCTTGCAGCTCGAGCCGCACCGATAACTGATTGGCTTGCGCTTCGCTCGCGCGCTGCCGCATCGCCTGGACCTTTTCCATGATGCCAAGTTGGTTCTGCACATGGTGGCCGACTTCGTGCGCGATCACATAAGCCTGTGCAGTGTCGCCGGGCGCCTTGAAGCGCTCCTGCAGCGCCTTGTAAAACGCCAGGTCGATGTAGACGCTTTGATCGAGAGGGCAGTAAAACGGCCCCATAGCCGACTGGCCAGTGCCGCACGCAGTGCGCGTGGCTTGTTCGAAGATTACGACCTTCGGCTCGCCGTACTGGCGGCCCAGCTGCTGAAACAGCGTGTTCCACGTTTTTTCGGTGTCCAGCAGCACGCCCGAGATGAACTGGCCTTCGGCGTCGGTCGGCGCCTTGGCCGGCCCTTGCGGCGCACGAGTTTGCTGCACGGTTTGCGCCGTCTCTGCCATCCCGAGAATGACGCGCGGATCGATGCCGAACATCAATCCGACGACCACCAGCACCAGGGTTCCAATGCCGCCGCCGATTAAACCGCCGCGGCCCATGCCGCGCCGGTCTTCGACGTTCGAACTTTGACCTTCAATCCGCATGCTGGCTCCCCGTGATCACGTCACGGGGATTCAAGCACAGAGCGGGCCAGCGCGCTATCTATCTACGGTGGCGCCCGCGGTTATCGTCGTTGTCGTGACGCCGGTCATGGCGCCCGTGCGGATGACGCCAGTGATGCCGATGATTTCCGTAGCCGCGTCCGCCCGCGTAGTGATACGGATAACCGTACACGCGTGGCACGACGTAGCGCGGCGCGGTGTAGATGACTGGCGGCGGCGCATAGCCATAGTGGCGCGGCTGGTAGACCGGGTAGAGAACCGGCGGCGGGAAGTGAGGCGCACCAATTCGGATTCCGAACTCTGGCGTGCTCACCCTGATTGAAACCCCGTTTGCCTGCGATGCAGACCACGGAGCCATTGCGGCGATCACCAAAGCACTGAATGAAGCACCGATCCAAAATTTGCGTTTCATCGTTGACCTCCCAAGTGTTACAGGAGATTCAACGACTGCTCACACGCAGGAGCCGACGGCCGTTAGTTTCAAGGTGTAACTGCGGTGCGGGCTATGCCAGCGCCAGGCCTGCCTTTTGCAGCCGCCACACGGCGAGCAAGTCGCGCTCGCGCTCGCGCGTTAATTTGCCGAGGCGCCGCTTATCGTCGTGCTCCGGAATGCCCGCTTCGAGAATGTCGCTGACGGTCACTGCCATCGGCCGGGTGCGCAATCCGTTGCGGCGTGCGCGCGTCGTGTCCACCATATGAAAGCCGCGCGTCTGCGGATCGTGCGTCGGAATCCACAGCGGCAGCTCGGTCCACGGCTGTACGCCCTCGCGCTCGAGAAATTTCTCATCGACCCACTCGATCTCGACGTCTTCGCCCGAGATCCAGCGGCAGGTGTCGAGCAACTCGCCGAAGGTCGCCCCTTCGTTCGGACCGGTCGCATTGAATGCGCCGGAGGCGCGCATCATGATCAGCCGCATGATCAGTGCGGCCAGATCGCGCGCGTCGATAAACTGGATCGGCGTTTCGGGAGAGCCGGGGGCCAGAACCCGGCCGCCGGCGCAGATGCGCCACGCCCAGTACGAAAAACGGCCCGTAGGGTCGTTCGGCCCGACGATCAAGCCGGGCCTGATCAGCAGCGCCTGCTGCCCGAACGCACGGGCAACGGTCCGCTCGCACTCTGCTTTTAGCGGACCGTAATTGGCGCCGTTGATCGTTTCGCGATCGACTTCTTCAGCAGTGGCCAGTGGATCCTGCTCACGGATTGGCACGTTGGCGAACGAGGCGTACGCCGACACGCTTGAGATGTACACATAGCGCTCGCAGCTTTCGTACAAAGCCGCGCAAGTCGCTTCGACGTCCTGCGGCCGGTAGCCGCAGGTGTCGATCACCGCATCCCATTTGCGGCCCATGAGCAGGTGCAGGTCTTCCAACCGGTCACCGACAATCCATTTCACGCCCGGCGGCCACCAGTTGCGAGATTGGCCCCGATTGAAGACCGTGACGGTGTGGCCGCCCACGAGCGCCGCCTGCAGCAGCGACTGCCCAAGAAACACGCCGCCGCCAATGATCAACAGGTTCATGGCGGCATCTTAGGGTCCAAACGGACGGAGGAAAATTACCGTAGATGCGGGTTCAGGCCCCGAAAAACGGCCTCAGGCCGCCGGCCGTCGCTTTGATGCGGGAAAGTCGAACTGGTGCGGGGTTTTTATCGCGCCAGCAGCGGCTCGACTTCAGGGTGCCGCCGTACCCATGCGCTGACGTACGAACAAACCGGCAGGACTTCCAGGCCGTTTTCGCGGGCGTAATCGAACGCGGCACGCACCAGCATCGATGCAAAACCGCGTCCTTCCAGCTGCGGCGGTACTTCCGTGTGGACAAGCATCATCGTGCTGCCGTGCATCCGGTAATCGCAGCGGCACAGCAGCCTATCGACGGTCGCTTCAAACCGCCTGCGCGCCGCGTTGTGTGTCACTTCGAGCGCTGGGCCGACATCCGACGAGCTCTCCATCGCCACCGCCGAACAACGGATTTAGCGCCCGCGGCGGTGCGAGGGTGCGAGTCCGGGAATGTTGGTGCGCACCGTCGAGGCGCTGTCGACCGGACGCCGTGGTTGCGGCGCCGGACGTGGATGCTTCGGCTTGGCGTGGCTCTCTGCAGATCTCGCGGGGCCGCCGTTCGGTTTCGAGGGCGACTGGTGGCGGGGGGTCTGCTCGGTGACGCCCTTGCGCGGCTGGCCATGCGACGGGCGGCGCGGCGCGGCGCGCTGCTGCCGCTCGCGTTGACCGCGGTCTCCTTGTCCTTGGCCGCGCTGGCGGACGATCGGCTCGGCGCGCTCGTGCGGATTCGGCTCGAAGCCGGCGATGATCTCGCGCGGCACTTGGCGCCGAATAACTCTTTCGATATCGGTCAGCAGCGGCTTGTCGTCTGCACATACCAGTGAAATCGCCTCACCCGTTGCACCGGCGCGGGCCGTACGGCCGATCCTGTGAACGTAATCCTCGGGCACATGCGGCAGATCAAAATTGATCACGTGCGGCAACAGCTCGATATCCAATCCGCGTGCCGCGATATCGGTGGCGACCAGCGTCTGCAATGCGCCGCTCTTGAACTCGGACAGCGCGCGCGTGCGCGCACCCTGGCTCTTGTTGCCGTGAATGGCGAGCGCGGTGACGCCATGCTTGTTAAGAAATTCAGCTAATCGGTTGGCACCGTGCTTGGTACGCGTGAATACCAGCAACTGGAACCAGTTGTTGGCCGTGATCATGTGAGCGAGCAGCTCTGACTTGCGGCCGCGGTCGACCAGCACCACCCGCTGCGTCACGCCTTCGACCGTCGAGTTGCGCGCCGCCACCTGGACCATCGCCGGATTTTTCAGCAGCGAGTTGGCCAGTGTGCGAATCTCTTCCGAAAACGTGGCGGAGAACAGCAGCGTCTGCCGGGCCTTCGGCAGCAGCGCGAACACGCGCTTCATGTCGGGCAGAAATCCCATGTCGAGCATGCGATCGGCTTCATCAAGAACCAGCACTTCGACCTGCGACAGATCGACGGTGCGCTGGCCCACATGATCGAGCAGCCGCCCTGGCGTCGCGACGACAATGTCGACGCCGCGCTTCAGCGCAGATATCTGCGGGTTGATCGACACGCCGCCGTAGATGATCGCGGCGCTCGCCTTGCTGTGCTTGCCGTAGTCGCGCACGCTTTCTCCGACCTGCGCCGCGAGCTCGCGCGTCGGGGTCAGGATCAGTACACGAACCGGCTTGCGCGATTTGCCTGCGGGCGCGGGCTGCGTCGCCAATCTCTGCAAGATCGGCAGCACGAAGCCGGCGGTTTTGCCGGTGCCGGTTTGCGCTCCGGCCAATAGATCGCCGCCACTTAGCACGGCGGGAATGGCCTGCTGCTGAATCGCGGTAGGCGTGGTGTAGCCCAGTTCGGTGACAGCGCGAACCAGTGCCTCGGACAAGCCGAGGGCTTCGAATGACAAATTCAAAATGATCTCCTGAGCACGGCCTGGGCGACGCCAACAGCATCGCAGAACCGGTTCAGGCAAATGCGAACACTACAAAAAGTTCGGGGAGTATTTGGTGGCTGGTTTATAAGAACCAACGACCACAACCGCGAGGGGAGGGTGCGAACCGGAACACACAGCACCACAATCCGAAGCGGATGATACATGCGATGCGATACTCTGCGCCGCCTGTTGTAGTACTCATTTGCCTCCCATCTCGCGAAATTCAATGGCTCAGTACGTCTATTCGATGATCCGCGTGGGCAAAGTTGTTCCGCCCAAGCGTGAGATCCTGAAGAATATTTCCCTTAGTTTCTTCCCCGGCGCCAAGATCGGTGTGCTCGGCCTGAACGGCTCGGGCAAGTCGACGCTGCTGCGAATCATGGCTGGGCTGGATCACGAGATCGAAGGCGATGCGGTGCCGATGCCGGGCATCAAGATCGGATATCTACCGCAGGAGCCACTGCTCGACGCCGCAAGCACGGTCAAGCAAGAGGTCGAAGCCGGGCTCGGTGAATCGTTACAAGCAAAGGAAAAGCTCGAAGCGATTTACGCCGCTTACGCGGAGCCCGACGCCGATTTCGATCACCTGGCCGCTGAGCAAGCGAAGTACGAAGCCATTCTCGCGACCACGGGGCAGGACACCGAGCATCAAATGGAGATCGCGGCCGACGCGCTGCGTTTGCCGCCCTGGGACGCCGTGCTCGGCACATTGTCCGGCGGCGAAAAGCGCCGCGTCGCGCTGTGCAAGCTGCTGCTGTCGAAGCCTGACATGCTGTTGCTTGACGAGCCGACCAACCATCTGGATGCCGAGAGCGTCGACTGGCTCGAGCAGTTCCTGCTGCGTTTTCCGGGCACGGTGGTCGCGGTCACGCACGATCGCTACTTTCTCGACAATGCGGCCGAATGGATTCTCGAGCTCGATCGCGGTCGCGGGATTCCCTATAAAGGCAACTACAGCGCGTGGCTTCAGCAGAAAGAAGAACGTCTCGAGCGCGAGTCGAAGCAGGAAGACGCGCGCGTGAAGACGATGAAGTCCGAGCTCGAGTGGGTGCGGCAAAACGCCAAAGGCCGGCAGGCCAAGAGCAAAGCGCGTCTGGCGCGGTTCGATGAGCTGTCATCGTATGAACATCAGGTGCGCAACGAAACGCAGGAAATCTTTCATTCCCGTTGCCGAGCGGCTAGGCGACAAGGTAATCGAGTTCGATGGCGTGTCCAAAGGCTACGGCGATCGGCTGCTGATCGACAACCTCACGTTCAGCGTGCCGGCAGGTGCGATCGTCGGCATCATCGGCCCGAATGGCGCGGGCAAGTCGACCCTGTTTCGCATGATCACCGGCAAGGAAAAGCCCGACGCCGGCGAGATCAGCATCGGCCCGACGGTGCGGCTGGCGTCAGTCGATCAGTTTCGCGACGCACTGCCGAACGACAAGAGCGTGTGGGAGGCGGTTTCCGGCGGGCTCGACATCATCACGGTCGGCAAGTTCGAGATGGGATCGCGTGCCTATCTGGGCCGGTTCAATTTCAAGGGCGGCGATCAGCAGAAGATCGTGGGGAATTTGTCCGGCGGCGAGCGTGGTCGGCTGCATCTGGCGAAAACGCTGCTTGCAGGCGGCAATGTGCTGCTGCTCGACGAGCCGTCGAATGACCTCGACGTTGAAACCTTGCGCGCGCTTGAGGAAGCGCTGCTCGAATTCGCCGGCACCGTCCTCGTGATCTCGCACGACCGCTGGTTCCTCGATCGGATTGCCACGCACATCCTGGCAGCGGAGGACGATTCGCAATGGAGCTTCTTCAACGGCAACTATCAGGAGTACGAGGCCGACAAGAAGCAGCGTCTCGGTGAAGAGGGTGCGCGGCCGCATCGTCCGCGATATAAGCCGTTGGCCAGGCGGTGATCGAGAAGAACAGAACGGTGAACGTGGCGACAGTGCACTCGAACGCGCGGCATGGCTGGTGGACCATGACGTTGATCGCCGCTGCAGTCCTGATGGTGACGATGGGCGCGCGACAGTCGCTGGGCCTTTTCGTTTCGCCGCTGAACACCGCGACCGGCCTTGGCATCGTTACGATCAGCTTCGCGCTTGCGGTCGGCCAGTTCGTGTGGGGCGCAGTGCAACCGATTGCAGGCGCGTTGGCGGACCGCTATGGAACAGGTCGCGTGCTGGCCGGCAGCATTGTGGTTCTAGCTATCGGCTGCGCGCTGACCCCGCTGCTCACCAGCGCGTTCGGGTTGATGCTGACGATGGGGATCTTGTTCGCGGCCGGCGCGGGCGGCGCCGGATTTTCGGTGCTGATAGGGGCCACTGCGCAACATGTCCCTGCCAACAAGCGCGGCACGGCGTCGGGTGTGATCAACGCAGGCGGCTCGTTTGGGCAATTTGTGTTTGCCCCTGTCGTGCAAAAGCTGATCAGTGTGTTCGGCTGGGCCGGTGCGATGTACTCCCTCGCCGTGCTCACATTGGCCGCGTTGCCGGCGACGCGCATGCTGCGTCGCTCGCCAGAAGCCACGGCGTCCCGCATGGCCAACGCGACCGACGGCGGCCTAAGGCGCGCAGTCGCCAGCGCCTTCAGGGATCGGAGTTATCTGCTGCTGCACGCGGGATTCTTTACGTGCGGCTTTCACATCGCGTTTCTGGTGATTCATTTGCCGAGCGAGGTTGGGCTGTGCGGCTTGCCGGCGTCAGTCGCGAGTTGGTCGCTGGCGCTGATTGGACTGGCCAATATTGTTGGCAGCCTTGTCGCCGGTCAGTGGGTCAACCGCTATCGCAGCAAGTACATCCTGTTCTGGATGTATCTGTCGCGCACTGTGTTGATCCTGATTTACCTGGCGGCGCCCAAGACTGCAATGACGTTCTACATCTTTGCGATCGGGCTTGGCGTGACGTGGCTGGCCACCGTTCCGCCGACGGCGGGCGTGGTCGGCAAACTGTTCGGCGTGCGATACCTTGCGACGCTGTTTGGTTTGACGCTGCTAACGCATCAGATCGGCGCTTTCTTCGGGGCGTATCTCGGCGGAATAGCGGTCGACCAAACCGGCAGCTATCTCTGGATGTGGTACGCGGACGCGTTGCTCGCGTTGGCCGCAGCGTTGGTCAACCTGCCGATTCGCGAGCCAAAGGTTGAACGGCAGACCGCCGCGCCGGCCTGATCTCCTGCATAAGCGCCGATCACTCTTCCTCTTCGACTTTCCCTTTCGATTTGTGCTCGGTTGCCAGTTGCTGTTGCAGATTGGGCGGCGCTTGTTCGTAGTGCGACAGCGACATCGTCCACGCGCCGCGTCCCTGCGTCATCGACTTCAAGCGCGCTGAGTAGCCCTCGAGCTCGGCCAACGGCACCTGGCTTTCAATCGTCATCGCTCCCGCGAGTCCGCGGGTGCCGGTGATGTGGCCGCGGCGTGACGACAAATCGCCGGTGATATCGCCGATGTGCGATTCCGGCGCTTCGATCTCCGCATGGACGATCGGCTCGAGCACGATCGGGACGTGCCTTGTTCAGCGCGTCGAGAAACGCCTTGCGTCCGGCGGAAACGAACGCGATCTCCTTCGAATCGACCGGGTGGTGTTTGCCGTCGTAGACCGTCACCCGCAGATCCTGCATCGGGTATCCGGCGACGGGTCCTGACGTGAGAACCGACTCGACACCCTTTTGCACCGCCGGGATGAACTGATAAGGAATCACACCGCCCTTGACCTGATCGACGAACTCAAAGCCCGCGCCACGTGCCAGCGGTTCAACGCGCAGAAACACCTCGCCGAACTGACCTGCACCGCCCGTCTGCTTTTTGTGCCGTGCGTGGCCTTCAGCCGGTGCGCCGATCGTTTCGCGATAGGGCACGCGCGGCGGCCGCGTCTGCACCTCGATTTTGTACTGCGACGACATGCGCTCAAGCGCCGAGCGCAAATGCAATTCGCCTAATCCGCGCAGCACCGTTTCGTTCAACGTCACGTCGTGCTCGACGACCAGCGTTGGATCCTCGGCCATCATTTTGTGTAGTACCTCGGAGATGCGCTGCTCGTCGCCGCGCCGCTTCGGCTGGATCGCAAGTCCGCTCATCGGCGTCGGAAACTCGAGCGGCCGCATGTGAATGTGGTCTTCGTCGTGCGAATCGTGCAGCACGCAGTCGAAGTCGATCTCGTCGATCTTTGCGACAGCCGCGATATCCCCCGGGTAGGCGTGCGGCACCTCGACCGTCTTCGAGCCCTGCAGCATCAACAGATGCCCCACCTTGAACGGCTTGCGGCCGCTGCCGATATAAAGCTGCGTGTCCTTGGTGATCGTGCCCTGATGGACGCGAAAAACTCCCAGCTTGCCGACGTAAGGATCAACTACCACCTTGAAAACATGCGCGAGCACATGCTTCTTTGCATCGGGCTCAGAGCGGAATTCATTGGCGCCTTTGCCGTCGACCAGTTCACCTTTGTAGAACAGCGGTGGGTTGCCCTCGGTCGGATTCGGCAGCAACAGATCGAAAATCTTCAGCAGCTCGTCGACGCCGGCGCCGTTCTTCGCCGAGACGAAGCACACCGGGATCAAGTGCCCTTCGCGCAGCGCTTTCTCGAACGGCTCATGTAACTCGGTCGCTTCGATTTCCTGGCCCTGTTCCAGGTAGCGCGCCATTAATTCTTCATCGACCTCGATCACCTGGTCGATCAGCGCCTGATGCGCCTCGGCGACCGAGGAAAAATCGGCATCGCCCGACGGGTTGAAAAAGCAATCGACGACCTTGGTCGCGTTGGCGGCGGGCAGGTTGATCGGCAGCACTTCCTTGCCGAACGTGCTGCGCAGATCTTCCAGTACCTGCGGCAGGTCGACGTTCTCGGCGTCGATCCGGTTGACGATGATGAGCCGGCACAGCTTGCGTTTCGCGGTCCACTCCATCATGCGCGAGGTGATCATTTCGATCCCGGTCGCCGCATTGACGACGATCGCCGCGGTTTCCACCGCGTCCATCGCGCCGATCGCTTGGCCGATAAAGTCGGGGAAGCCTGGGGTGTCCAGCAGGTGCACGCGCACGTTGGGCAGGTCAAGATGCAGTGCTGAGGTGCGCAGAGAGTGCTGAAAACTTTTCTCGAGTGGATCGAAGTCGCTGACCGTCGTGCCTCTTTCGATGCTGCCAACTGCCTGAATCGCGCCGGCCTTGGCGAGCAACGCTTCGGCAAGCGTCGTCTTGCCGGCACCGCCGTGGCCGAGTAGGGCCACGGTCCTGATGTTCTCCGTTGTGTACGTCATCTGCTCCTCTGCAAGGTCTTTGGAGGCTATTTGGATATGCTACCCGCGGACGAGGACGAGGACGAACAAGATGACCACGAACCGGGAAAAACTAAAACAGGTGGCCGGCTGGATCGAACCGTATCGAGTGACGGACGGCTCGAAGTTTCGCTTGAAGAAAATCGATCCGGCGGACACGCGGGGGCTGAAGGCCGACAAGAAAGAGGCGGCGGACCGACTGGCGACCGGCGTGGAATGGCTGGCGGCCGAGCAGGACAAGCTGTACGCGCAGGACCGGCGCTCGCTGTTGCTGATCTTTCAAGCGATGGATGCGGCGGGCAAGGACAGCACGATCAAGCACGTGATGACCGGCGTGAATCCGCAGGGCGTGCAGGTCGTTGCATTCAAGCAGCCGTCATCGGAAGAACTCGATCACGACTGGATGTGGCGCTGTTACCGGCATCTGCCCGAGCGCGGGCGCATTGGGATTTTCAACCGGTCGTATTACGAGGAAGTGCTCGTCGTTCGGGTTCACCAGGAAATCCTGCGCGCGCAAAAACTGCCGGCGGAGTGCGTCGGCAAGAACGTCTTTGATCAGCGGCTGCGCGACATCGCGGCGACCGAGGACTACCTGGTGCGCAACGGCACGTCCGTGCTGAAATTTTTTCTGCACGTCTCGCGCAAGGAGCAGAAAAAGCGCTTCCTGGAGCGGCTCGACGAGCCGTCGAAGAACTGGAAGTTTGCGGCGGCCGACGTCAAGGAGCGGTCGCACTGGAACGAATACATGGCCGCCTACGAGACCGCTATTCGCGCGACCGCGACGCCGCGGGCGCCTTGGTTCGTCGTCCCGGCGGACAGCAAGTGGTTCACGCGCCTGGTCGTGGTCGGCGCGATCGTCGAGGCGCTCGAAAAAATGAACCTCAAGTATCCGACGATCGACCAGACGAAGCGCGAGGAGCTTGCTGGTGCGCGAGCGCTGCTTCTGAACGAAAAAAAATAGGCGTCGTCTAGAGTCCGCCGACACAAACGTACTTCGTGACCAGGTACTCCTCGATACCGTACTTGGAACCCTCGCGTCCGAAACCCGACTGCTTGATGCCACCGAACGGCGAAACCTCGTTTGACATCAAGCCGGTGTTGACTGCGACCATGCCGTATTCGAGCGCTTCGGCGACGCGAAACACGCGCGCGATGTTGCGTGAGTAAAAGTAGGCGGCGAGTCCGAACTCGCTCGCATTGGCGGCGGCGATCGCCTGATCGTCCTGCGAAAATTTGAATACCGGTGCGACCGGCCCGAAGGTTTCTTCGCGCGTCAGCAGCATCTTGTCGGTGACGCCTGCGAGCACGGTCGGTTGATAGAACGTGCCGCCGAGTTCGTGTCGTTCGCCGCCGGTGACCACGCTGGCGCCGTGCTTGGTCGCGTCGGCCACATGCTGCTCGACCTTTTTCAGCGCGTTTGCATCGATCAGCGGACCTTGCTGCACACCGGTTTCAAAGCCTGAGCCGACCTTCAGCTGCGCCGCTTTCGCCGCAAGCTTCTGCACGAACTCGTCGTAGATTTTTTCGTGCGCGTAAAAACGATTGGTGCAGACGCACGTCTGACCCGCATTCCGATACTTCGAAGCGATGGCGCCTTCGACGGCGGCGTCGACCTCGGCATCGTCGAACACGATAAACGGCGCGTTGCCGCCGAGCTCGAGCGATAGTTTCTTCAAAGTCGGCGCGCTTTGCTGCATCAATATCCGTCCGACGGCAGTCGATCCGGTAAACGACAGCTTGCGCACTACGTCCGATTCGCACAGCACCTTGCCGACGGTGATCGAGTTCGCTTCATCGGCGGGTACGACGTTGAATACACCCGGCGGCAAACCAGCGCGATGAGCGAGTTCGGCCAACGCCAGCGCCGACAGAGGCGTCTGCTCGGCCGGCTTGACGATCACCGTGCATCCTGCCGCAATCGCGGGTGCGACTTTGCGCGTGATCATCGCGACCGGAAAATTCCACGGCGTGATCGCCGCGCACACTCCAACCGGCTCTTTCCAAACCAGCAGGCGTTTGTCGACCGCGGTCGTCGGAATCGTGTCGCCGTAAACGCGCTTGGCTTCTTCGGCAAACCATTCGACAAACGAAGCGCCGTAGACGACTTCACCGCGGCTCTCAGTCATGGGCTTGCCCTGCTCGGCGGTCATCAGCTTCGCCAGGTCTTCCTGATGGGCAATGATCAGCTCGAACCAGCGTCGCATCGCGGCCGCGCGCTCCTTTGCCGTCTTCGCGCGCCAGCCCGGCAGGGCTTGCTGCGCAGCGTTGATCGCGCGTTGTGTCTCGGGTCCCTTGCAATTCGCCACCTTGGCGATTTCGATGCCGTCAGCCGGATTGAGCACTGCGAAGCGCGCTCGCGATGACGCTGGCTCCCACGCACCTCCAACGTAGGCATCGGTCTTGAGCAACGCACCGTCGGCCAATGATGGCAACCCCACCTTCTGCAACATATGAATCTCCCGCTCAAACCGTCAGGCGCAAAGAATACTGCGGTCGACCGCTAAACTCGGAGGCACTGTGAAGTTCGATCAACTTCCTTCAGCGTTGCAAGCGTGGCTGCGCACAATGCACGAGCGCAGCTCTACGCGCGACGCAGTGCTGCGGGCGTTGCTCGAAGCCAAGTACGACGCGAACTACGCAAGGATCGTCGTCGATTGCGCCTGGAGCGAGCTCCCGGCACAGACTGAGTCGCAACCGCCGAGTGCCGGGGCCACTCCGGAAATGCCCGCTGAGTCTGGCGCCACCGCCGGCCAGTTGCGGCAGTCGTCGCGCCCGCTTAGTGCGGAACTGGCCGAGATGTCGAACACTCTTGAAACTCACGATCGCGCGGTCGAAATGCTGTTTGTGATTGAATCGCCGCGTGTCGTGTTGTTCGGCAACCTGCTGTCTGCCGAGGAATGCGATTTGCTGGTGAGCTTGTCGCGCGACAAGCTCGAGCGCTCCAGCGTGGTCAATGCGAGCACCGGGGCATACGACATTCACCCGCATCGCACCAGCTCCGGAACCTACTTCAAGCGCGGCGAGAATGAGTTGTTGCAGCGGATGGAGAGGCGAATTGCAGAGCTTGTGGAATGTCCCGTCGAACAAGGCGAACCGATTCAGGTACTGCATTACGAGCCCGGCGGCGAGTACAAACCGCACTTCGACTACTTCGATCCGGCGCATCCCGGCAATCAAGAGGTGCTTGCACAGGGCGGACAGCGCATTGCAACGTTGATCATGTACTTGAACGACGTAGCGTGCGGAGGATCGACTGTGTTTCCGCAGATCGGACTCGACGTCCTGCCGCGCAAGGGTCATGCGGTTTACTTCGCCTACTGTGATGACGACGGGGCACTCGACGCGCGCACGCTGCACGGCGGCAGCCCCGTGAAGAGCGGAGAAAAATGGATCGCCACGAAGTGGTTTCGTCAGCGACCTTACGTTGGCACCGGGGCGTGATCTGAAGGGTCGTTTGCGATGGCAGCGCTCATTGTCTGGATCGGCAGCTGGGTTTAGCGCAGGCGAAAAAAAACCGCGGCACGCCGCGGTTTCAGTATTAATGCTCCGAATTACATCGGCCGGATTTGCGAGGCCTGCGGGCCTTTGGGACCCTGCTTGACGACGAACTCGACCTGCTGGTTTTCGGTCAATGTCTTGAAGCCGCTACCGACGATCTCGCTGTAATGCGCGAACAGATCGGCGCCGCCACCGTCCGGGGTAATGAAGCCAAAACCCTTGGACTCGTTGAACCACTTTACTTTGCCACTAGCCATTTTGATTACGTTCCTAAATAAACGCGCGCGCGCCGACATGACGCTCCACGCATGCAAGCGGATCAAGCAACGTAACCGGGGGAACTGCCAAGACCATCAAGGCACTACAACTAGCGATGACGTAAGACGAGTCGGGGATACTGGACTTGAAGCGAATGCGGCGGGGAGCCTACCCGAAACGGGAGGCTTTGTCGAGCATTACCGGCCAGCCTCCGGACCAAGTTCTTTTAAGGCGTTGGTAGGTCGTGGCAGGCTCGAACTGCCGACCAACGGATTAAAAGTCCGCTGCTCTACCGACTGAGCTAACGACCCCCGGATGAGAGCAAAACATTATGCCGGAGCGTTCGATGGTGGGTCAAACCGTAGCTTCGTCTGCCGCACCGTTGAGCACGTGTCGGTTGTTATGCTCGCCTCGTCGGTGCGGGTGTATGCAGCAAGCCGCTAGAAATCGTTTGACTTTTAGTACTGTATGTATTTACAGTGCGCTGTAATTAATTACAGCAGTGTAAGGTCAATCGAATAGCAGCGGAGGCGGCGATGGATGATGGAAGGAGTCTTTTGGTGGCGGACAGCAAGGAGCGGCAAAAGGCGTTGGCCGCAGCATTGGCGCAGATCGAGAAGCAGTTCGGCAAGGGTTCGATCATGCGCATGGCCGACGGCGAAGTCGCCGACGACATTGAGGTCTGTTCGACTGGCTCGCTCGGGCTCGACATAGCGCTTGGTATTGGCGGGCTGCCGCGCGGCCGCGTGATCGAGGTTTACGGTCCCGAATCCTCGGGGAAGACGACTTTGACGCTGCAAGTCATTGCCGAGATGCAGAAGATCGGCGGTACCTGCGCGTTTATCGATGCTGAGCATGCGCTCGACGTTCAGTACGCGCAGAAGCTCGGCGTCAATCTGCAGGAGCTGCTGATTTCGCAGCCGGATACGGGCGAGCAGGCGCTTGAAATCACCGATGCGCTGGTGCGGTCGGGCTCGGTCGATCTGATCGTTATCGACTCGGTTGCGGCGCTGACACCGAAGGCGGAAATCGAAGGCGAGATGGGTGATTCGCTGCCCGGTCTGCAGGCGCGGCTGATGTCGCAGGCTTTGCGCAAGCTGACCGCCAACATCAATCGCACCAATTGCATGGTCGTCTTCATCAATCAGATCCGCATGAAGATCGGCGTGATGTTCGGTAGCCCAGAGACAACGACGGGCGGCAATGCACTTAAGTTTTATGCATCGGTCCGGCTCGACATTCGCCGGATCGGGTCGATCAAGAAGGGCGACGAAGTGATCGGTTCGGAAACCAAGGTCAAGGTGGTCAAGAACAAGGTAGCGCCGCCCTTCAAGCAGGCCAACTTCGACATTCTTTACGGCGAAGGCATTTCGCGGCACGGCGAAATCGTCGATCTCGGTGCGGAGCTCAACATCGTCGAAAAGTCCGGTGCCTGGTACAGCTACAACGGCGACCGCATCGGCCAGGGCAAGGACAACGCGCGCGAGTTCTTGCGCGCGCATCCCGAGATGGCGCTCGAGATCGAGAATCGGATTCGCGAAAACAAAGGCGTCGCGGTGAGGGGCGTTGCCGTAGCCGCGGAGTGATCCAGGTACGAAGAAAGCGGAACCTAAGCGCAGCGCGCCGTCGAAAAGCTTACGCAGTCGAGCGATAGCACTGCTGGCTCGGCGCGACCATAGCCGCGCCGAGCTCGCCCGCAAACTTGAGCGCCATATCGGTGAAGAAGATGATCCGGCGCAGCTAAGCCGCGTTCTGGACGACCTTGACCGCAACGGTCTGTTATCCGACGAGCGCTTCGCCAGTGCGGTCGCTCGCACCCGCTCGCAGCGTTTCGGCGATGCTCGTATTCGCTACGACTTGCGGCGCTTTGGCATTGCCGACGATCTAAGCGCTTCTGCTCTGGCCGAGCTGGCCGGCAGCGAGGTGGCGCGCGCTCGCGAAGTGAGGTCGAAACGCTTTGCCGCGCTGCCCGCGTCTGCGGCGGAGCGGGCCAAACAGGCTCGCTTCTTACAGTCGCGCGGCTTTTCGATGGATTCCATTTATCAAGTGCTCCGCGGCCGAACCGACTCTGAGTAGCAGTCTTCGCGCGGGACCTCGATCCTGCAGCCCCTGTGTTAGATTCTTCGAACGGGCCGCGCCCACTTTTTTTAGGGCGCGGCCTGTTGTCATTCCCCGCCGCATGCCCAACCGCCGCCATGTGCATACCCGCTCGATTCAGGTCGAGGCTTACGCACGCGATGACGGCCTGTGGGATCTCGAAGCAACATTGACGGACACCAAAGCGCGCGATTTCGTGCTGGCGACCGGCATCCGGCCGATGGGTGAGCCGGTGCACGATCTGGTCCTGAGGGTGTCGATCGATACGCAGCTCGACATCGTTGCTGCCGAAGCACGCTCGCGCTCGGTTCCGTATCCCGGGCAATGCGAAGCGATCGAGCCCGATTATTCGAAACTGATCGGTCTTAACCTGCTGCAGAACTTTCGCAAGCGCGCGCTGGAGCGGCTGGGAGGTGTCAACGGCTGCACCCACCTGACCGAACTTGCCGGTGTGCTGCCGACAGCGGCGGTGCAGGCGTTCGCCGGCGAGGTGTTCAGGACTCACGAGAGCGCGCGCCAGAGCGAGGACGTCAAACCGTGGCAGCTCGATCGGTGCCACGCATTGCGTACCGACGGCCCCGCAGTCGCTCAGTTTTATCCGCGCTGGTATAGACCATGAAGATCCACGAGTATCAAGGCAAGGAAATCTTTCGCCGTTTCGGAATGCCCGTTCCGCGCAGTGAGGCGGTGTTCAGCGTCGAAGAAGCGGTCGATGCCGCGCGCAAACTCGGTGGGCCGGTGTGGGTGGTGAAGGCACAGATTCATGCCGGTGGCCGTGGCAAGGGAGGCGGTGTCAAGGTCGCGCGCTCGATCGACGAAGTCGCGTGCGCGCGCCTCGGAAATTCTCGGCATGCAGCTGGTCACCCATCAGACGGGGCCTGCAGGCCAGAAGGTCCGCCGGCTGTTGATCGAAGAGGGCGCCGATATCAAGAAGGAGTTCTACGTCGGCATGGTCGTTGATCGCGCCACGCAGCAGGTCACTCTGATCGCGAGCTCCGAGGGGGGCGTCAACATCGAGGATGTGGCGGCAGATACGCCGGAGAAGATTCACAAAGTGCACGTCGAGCAATCGCTCGGATTGAGTGAGCGCGATGCCGACGACATCTCGCTCAAGATCGGCATACCGCCCGCCAGTATTCCAGCGGCACGCGCAATTTTCCAGGCGCTCTACCAGGCATTCTGGGAAACCGACGCGTCGTTGGCGGAAATCAATCCGTTGGTGCTGACCGGCGACGGCCAGATGATTGTTCTCGATTCGAAGATGAGCTTCGACTCGAACGCGCTGTTCCGGCACCCCGAAATCGTCGCGCTGCGCGACCTCGACGAAGAAGATCCGGCCGAGATCGAGGCATCCAAGTTCGATCTGTCGTACATACAACTCGACGGCAACATCGGCTGCCTGGTCAACGGAGCGGGTCTTGCGATGGCAACGATGGATGCGATCAAGCTCTTCGGCGGCGAGCCCGCCAACTTTCTGGACGTCGGCGGCGGCGCGACGGCGCAGAAGGTCACCGAAGCATTCAAGCTGATGCTGCGGAACCCGAATCTGAAAGCGATCCTCGTCAACATCTTCGGCGGCATCATGCGTTGCGATGTGATCGCCGAAGGTGTGATTGCGGCGTCGCGTGCACTGCAGCTCCAGGTTCCCCTCGTCGTGCGCATGAAGGGCACCAATGAGCAGCAGGGCAAGAAAATGCTCGCGGATTCGGGATTGCCAATCATTTCCGCCGACACGATGGCAGAGGCCGCACAAAAAGTAGTCGCCGCTGCCGCAGGTCAGAAGCAATGAGCATTCTGATCGATAAGAACACGCGCGTCGTCACGCAGGGGATTACCGGCAAGACCGGCCAATTTCACACTCGCGTCTGCCGGGAATATGCGAACGGCAAGGCGTGCTTCGTTGCCGGCGTCAATCCGAAGAAAGCCGGTGAGAGCTTCGAAGGTGTTCCGATCTTCGGTAGCGTCAAAGAGGCAAAGCAGCAAACAGGCGCCAACGTTTCGGTGATCTACGTTCCGCCGGCCGGCGCGGCGGACGCGATCTGGGAAGCGGTCGACGCGGACCTTGATCTGGTGATCTGCATCACCGAGGGCATCCCGGTGCGCGACATGGTCGTGGTGCGCGACAAGATGCGCAAAGACGGCAAACGCGCACTGCTGCTTGGTCCGAATTGCCCGGGCACGATAACGCCGGACGATTTGAAGATCGGCATCATGCCCGGCCATATTCATCGCAAGGGGCGCATCGGCGTCGTCTCACGCTCCGGCACGCTGACGTACGAGGCGGTGGGCCAGTTAACCGAGTTGGGGTTGGGACAGTCGAGTGCTGTGGGGATCGGCGGCGATCCGGTCAACGGCCTGAAACACATCGACGTGCTGAAGCTGTTCAACGAAGACGATGAAACCGATGCGGTAGTGATGATCGGCGAGATCGGCGGTAACGATGAAGAGGTGGCTGCGTTCTGGGTACGCGATCACATGAAAAAGCCCGTAGTCGGATTTATTGCCGGCGTGACAGCGCCGCCAGGCAAACGAATGGGGCACGCCGGCGCGATCATTTCGGGCGGCATGGGGACCGCACAACAAAAGCTGGCAACGCTCGAGGAGTGCGGAATTCGCACGACAAAGAATCCGTCCGAGATCGGGAAGCTGCTGCAAAGCGTGCTGGCTTGAGATAACCGTATGGAATGGCTAACGGATCCTCAGGCATGGATTGCCCTCGTCACACTCACCGCGCTGGAGATCGTCCTCGGTGTCGACAACATCATCTTCATCTCGATACTCGTCGGCCGTCTGCCGGAGGCGCAACGGCAGCGCGCGCGGGTGCTCGGGCTCGGATTTGCGATGTTCACGCGTATCGCGCTGCTCCTCTCGCTCGCGTGGGTGATGACGCTCACCGAGCCGCTGATCACCATCGGCAAGGACATCTCGGGGCGCGATCTGATACTGGTAGGTGGCGGCTTGTTCCTGCTGTGGAAGAGCGTGCATGAGATCCACAACTCTCTCGAAGGGGAGGCCGACGAGCACACGGCTGCTGCCGTGCGTGCGAGCTTTGCGACCGTCATCGTGCAGATCGCGATCCTCGACATTATATTCTCGCTAGATTCGGTGATTACTGCGGTTGGCATGGTCGATGAAGTGCCGATCATGGTGCTCGCCATCGTCATCGCCGTCGGCGTGATGATGTTCGCGGCCAAGCCGATTGGCGAGTTCGTTGACCGCCATCCCACCGTGAAAATGCTCGCGCTGAGTTTCTTGATTCTGGTCGGGATGGCGCTGGTCGCCGAAGGCTGGGGCTACCCGATACCCAAGGGCTACATCTACTTCGCAATGGCGTTCTCGGTGGTTGTCGAAATGCTCAACATCCGCGTGCGTGCGCGCCGCCAGGACGCGGTCAAGCTGCGCAAGCAGGCACCGCCAGGCTGACCTCGTAAACGATCACGTGTAATCAACCAGGGAAGAGCCGATGGAACCGATGCAATGGCTGACGCTGATCGTGTTTGGTCTGACGATCGTGGCGGTCATCACGAACGTGATCGACAGCACGCTCGCCGCGCTGCTCGGCGTCGCGGCCATGTGCTGGCTCGGCATCATGACCGAGCGCGACGCCTTCAACTACGTCGACTGGAACGTGATGGCGATCCTGGTCGGTGTCTGGATCATCGCCGGCTACTTCGGCAAGACAGGCGTGCCGAGCTGGCTGTCGATACAGGCGCTGAAGCTCTCCGGGGGCCGGCCGGGCCTGCTGGTCATCATCCTTACGTTCCTCGCGGGTTTTATCTCGATGTTCGTCGACAACGTCGTGACCATCCTGATGATGGCGCCGGTGGCGCTGCCGTTGACGCGGGCGTTGAAGCTGCCGTCCGTGCCGGTGATCCTGATGATCGGCTTCGGCGCGAATTTCATGGGTACCGCGCTGATCATCGGCGACCTGCCGCCGCAGATGTTGCACAGCGTGGCCGGCGCAGAGTTCTTTGATTTCATCTGGCAGTTCGGCCGGCCGTCATCGTTTCCGATCCTGATGGCGACGTTCGTGATCACGCTCGCTGCGATGTACTGGTACGGATTCCGCGGCCACGCGCGCGTGATCGACACGAGCACCCTGGGCGTCACGGCAAAGATCGAGAATCCGCTGTTCGCAACCATCGTCGTCGGCTGGTTTCTCGGCACGGTGGTGGCGATGTCGATGCGCGAGTACATCGGCGTGCAACTGGGTTTCATCGCACTGACCGGCGCAATCTCTCTGGTGTTGGTGCTGGTGTTGCTGGGCGATCGCGTCAAGGCGTCGAGTTTCGAGGAGAGCCTGCAGGAGTTGGACTGGCGCGCGATTTTTTTCTACATCGCGCTGTTCGCGCTGGTCGGTGGGCTCGAAAAGAGCCACATCCTCGACAAACTCGCCGCTGTGCTGAGGCCGATATTCGTCGAGAACTACGCGTGGGGCGCCACCCTTCTTTACTGGGTCACCGTGCCGATCGTCGGCCTGGTCGAACACGACGCCTACATCCTGACCTTTTTGTACACCATCAAAGACATGGCGGCCGGCGGCATTGAACCGTGGCCGTTGTACTGGATGTTGCTTTGGTCCGGCACGCTTGGCAGCAACCTGACGGTCGCGGGTGCACCGGCTTTGTACGTCGCGCTGAGCCTGGGAGAGAAAGAAGAAGGCCGCAAAGTTTCGCTGCGCGAGTTCCTGGCCTGGAGCATCCCGTTTACGCTGATCTGCTCGTTCGTCTGCTATATCCTCGGCATGCTGATCTGGGTACTGCCGTACACCGGATAACAGAGAACCGCCATGTACAAACATATTCTGGTGCCCACCGACGGCTCACCGTTGTCACGCGCGGCGGCCTTGTCGGCCGTCAAGCTCGCACACGCGGTGGGAGCCCGCGTTACAGGATTGTTTGCCGCACCCGCCGCCACGCCGCTGGCGTATCGCGGCTTGCTGCCGGTCGGTTTACGCACTCCGCAGAAAAGCGCCGCAGTGATCGAGAAAGCCGCGCGCCAGTATCTCGAAGTGATTGAACGTGCGGCCGAAGCGGCCGGAGTGCGCTGCCAGTCGGTTCACGTCACCAGCGATTTCCCGGCGGACACGATCCTCAATGTCGCAAAGAAGCGCAAGTGCGACCTGATCTACATGGCCTCGCATGGCCGCCGCGGAATCAAGGGCATGCTGCTCGGCAGCGAAACCCAGAAGGTCCTGGCCCACGCGGAGATCCCGGTGCTGGTGCATCGCTGAGTCGCTGCGACAGCATGAGTTTTTCACTCGACTTCGCGCTGAAGACACATCCGGGCCTGGTGCGCCCGTTGAATGAAGATGCGCTAGGCGCCGATCCATCGTGCGGCTTGTTCGTGCTGGCCGATGGGTTGGGCGGCTACAACGCCGGCGAAGTGGCAAGCGTGATGGCAATCAGCTCGGTGCTCGAGCGGCTCGCGTCTTCCATCGACAAGTTCGACGTCGACGAAGGCGCGTTTACGCCGGACGAAGCGATTTACGACACCGTCACCGACATCAACGCCAGCATCTACAACGCGGCGCTGAACAGCACGGCGTTCGAAGGGATGGCCACCACGCTGGTGATCGGCTGGTTCCTCGGCGGCCGGCTGTGGGTGGCCCACACCGGGGACTCGCGGCTGTATCGCTATCGCGACTCAATGCTCGAACAATTGACGCGCGACCACTCGTTTTCGCAGGAGCTGCTGGACGCCGGCATGGTCACCGAAGAAGAAGCGCGCTCGCTGCCGGCGAAGAATCTGGTCACGCGCGCGCTCGGCGCCGCCGCCGACATCGAGCCCGAGATCCATAACGTCGATGTGATGGCAGGCGACATCATCCTGCTGTGCTCCGATGGCCTGACCGAAATGGTGGGCAGCTATGAGATCGAGGGACTGCTGTCGATCAACGAGGACGACATGCACGAGACCGCGCGACGGTTGGTCGATCTGGCCAACGAATCGGGCGGTCGGGACAATATCTCGGTGATCGTGGTTCGAGTATCGTCCGTGGGCGAAACGCAGGCGTCAGCGGCGGCGGGTATCGAAGTCACCGAAGGTGCGCTGGTCAATGGCGAGCTTGTGCCCGCCTAGTGCTCCCGCGTATCGTCCAAGTAAGCCGTTGATTGGCAACCTTTTTGCACGCTGGCAGAATTGAGCGAGAGAACAAAATGATGGCCGAGGGAGAATCTATGCCTAGGCTGGTCCTGAGTCTGGACGGCGTTGTGCTGCGTGAAGTCGGTCTCGCCAAGGACCGCACCACCATCGGCCGCCGCTCGCACAACGACATCGTTATCGACAATCTCGCCGTCAGTGGCGAGCATTCGGTCATTTACACATCGGCTGGCGACGTCTACCTCGAAGATCTCGGCTCGACCAACGGCACCACGGTCAACGGGCAGCCGATCAAGAAGCATCTGCTGCAGAGCGGAGACACGCTCGAGATCGGCAAGTACCGGCTGAAGTTTTTGGCCGACGGTGCGACGGGTACCGAAGGCGAAGTCGATATCGATACGTCGCAGCCGCTACGCCGCGAGTTTTATGGCCCGGGCCCGGCGACGATTCAGATCCGGCAGCCGGGTGCAAACGGCGAAGATAGTCTGGTCGCGGCGTCGATCAAGATTCTTACCGGCGCCAACGAAGGGCGCGAACTACAGCTCGTGAAGGCGTTGACGACGATCGGTCGTCCGGGCCATCAAGTCGCGGTGATCACGCGGCGACCGACTGGCTACTTCATCGCACACGTCGAAGGTGAGATGTTCCCGAGTGTCAATGGCGTCAACCTCGGCTCCGCCGCGCATCCGCTAAAGAACAGCGACGTCATCGAGCTTGCCGGCGTCCGCATGGAGTTCGTCAACGCACCGGCCGTTCAGGCCGCAGCATAGGCAACACCTAGCTCATCCGACCGGATGAGCCGGTCACGGTGAGGTACCCCGTGACAAAAACCGGCAGCAACGTGTGACGATGCGCGTCATGGAAAGCGGGAATTAGCCGCCTAATCCCCTCCAATTCTCTAAAAACGGCCTGGCACAGAACTTGGAGTGTATTTGCCAATCGGCATGGGGCCGTGTGTTGTCTGACTCCTAGGAGAGCTTTTAAATGAAACATCAAATCATCCGCGCACAACGCGGCTTTACGCTGATCGAGTTGATGATCGTGGTTGCGATCATCGGCATCTTGGCGGCCCTTGCGCTGCCGGCTTATCAGGATTACACGGTGCGTGCGCGAGTGACGGAAGGTTTGTCCTTGGCCGGCAAGCGCGAAGGTCAACGTATCGGACATTCACGCGTCCGGTAACCCGCAGGCCGACCCTCTTGGGTACACATTGGGCTATACGCCCCCCACGGCGACCCGCAACGTAGCCAGTGTCATCGTTACACCCGCCACCGGCGTCATCACGATCACCACCACGGCGAATGCCGGTAACGGGACTTTGATCCTCACGCCGAACTCGCCGATCGGTACCATTCTGCCTGTCGGCACGGCTGCGTTCACCCCCTCGGCAGACGCGATCGCGTGGCGCTGCATGGTCGTCGGTTCCCTCGCCGGGCGCCTTCGCCGGTACGGCGGCCGGTACCTTGCCTGCCCGCTTTGCACCTGCCGAGTGCAGATAGTATTTACCGTTATGTGAGCTAGAGGGAGCGCTACGGCGCTCCTTCTTTTTGGCGTTGGATGAACGTGAACGAACGTTTGCGAGCCGCCGCGCGGTTTGCGCTAAAGCATCTTGCCGTCAGCGCGCTGATTGCCGCGATGTGCGCGGCACTGGTCTTCGCGGTCTGGTATCCATATCCGTACAGCGAGCTCGCCAGCGGGCGAGAGCTCTTCGCGTTGGTGGTGTCGGTCGACGTTGTGATCGGACCGCTGCTGAGCTTGGTGGTCTACAACCCCAAGAAGCCGCGTCGCGAGCTGTGGCGCGACATAGGCACGGTCTTCGTATTGCAACTCGCCGCCCTTGGCTACGGACTGCACAGCGTGACCCAGGCACGGCCGGTGTGGCTGGCTTTCGAAAAGGATCAATTCCGCGTCGTCGCGGTACCCGACATCGATACAGCCAGCCTTGCTCAAGCTCCGGGCGGCATGGCTCAGCTAAGCTGGACTGGACCGAAGACGATCGGCGTGAAATTGCTCGATGGGGGCGGCCCGGAGTTCCTGCGGAGCATTCAGCTCTCAATGGAGGGCATACATCCAGCGTTTCGACCCGAGCGCTGGGTCGACTACGACTCTCAGCGCTCGGAGGTGATAAAGCGGTCAAAACCGTTGTCTGAGCTGAAGCGCAAACGTCCCGAGCACTCGCCGCTGATTGACGAAGCCGTACGGAAGAGTGGATTTGCTGAGATAGATTTGGGCTATCTGCCGTTGGTGGCCGCGCAACATACCGATTGGATCGTTGCGGTCAGTTTGAAAGACGGCACCCCCAAGCTGTACCTACCGATAGACGGTTGGTAGCGTCAACACCGCTGCGGTTATTAGTGTCTCGTCTGGCTCGCGCGATCTACAACGCCAAGAGTGGCTACGGGTTAGCGGCTACGCCTGCGCGAGCCTAAGGGGAGTCTCGGTGCTGCGTTAGCTCAAACGTACGGCTAACGTTTGACGGGTGAACCACAGCTTTCAATTTCAATTAGCAGGGAGTCGCATCAGCCGTACTAAACCGCGAACCAACCCAATGTTGTGTGCCACGTTTGCTGCCGACGTGTGCGCACGCCTCGAGTGGCGAAGCTCAACTTGCGCCGGTGACACAACGACACAACTGTTCTGAAAACGACTACTTACAAGAGGCATACTGCCGAAAGGCGAGTGGGCTAGAGCAAGCAGGAACAGACGCTTGCTCAGCTCGGCTGGACGCGCCAGATCTCTCCGCCGTCAGTCGCCACGTAAAGGTTTCCATCCAGTCCTTGGACCAGCGAGCGGCTGCGAGTAGACGGCAGGTTGACCGTCGCATTGCTTGTCGCCGTCCCGGCCGCATCAAGTTGAAGCACGACGATTCGCTGGCCGTCCATGATGCTGACCAACAAGCGGCCGTTCCATGCTTTCCATTGGGTGCCGTCTAGAAACGTTGCCGGCCCCATACCGCGTCCGCCTGTGTTGTGGACCCAACTCGGAACGATGGCGGCGGGGAACCGCGCCGTATCCGTCATCGGCATCGTGGTCGGGCTGCCGGCGTAACCGCAATAGTTGTCCTGGCATTGCAAACCCGGTCGATTTTGCGGGTCCCACCCGGCGTTGCCGCCGGCGACGAGCGCGGTGACTTCGTCGGAATGATTGGGCCCGTGCTCTGCGGTGAAAGCCTGGCCGGCGTTCGGTTGGCCTGCCGGGCGGAACGTGATGCCCTGAACGTTCCGGTGACCGTACGTGAAGATACGGGGATCGAAGCCTTGCGGTGCGTTGTTGCCGGGTGCTGCGGCGCCGTTACGATCGACGCGCAGCACCTTGCCTCCGAGGCGCATCGGATCCTGCGGCAGCGTTGCGCTGTGGTTGTCACCGGTGGTGACGTACAAATACCGGTCAGGGCCGAACCGTATACGTCCACCGCTGTGCGAGCCAGGACCGCCGACTGCATTGGCGACGTCCTTGTAAGCGATGTCGGTGATGATGTCGGTTCGGCTGCCAGCGCTCATGTTGTCCGCGCTCAGCGTCAGCCGCACCACGCGATTGGTGCGCGGGTTCGTGCTCAGATTTGACGCCATGAAGACGTACACGAATCGATTTCCGTTGCCGAAATCGGGATCCACTGCCACGCCGTGAACCCCGCTCTGGCCCTGGCAGAACAGGTCCGACGCCACCAGCGAAGATCCGGCGGTTCCGAACAGTCGAACCACGGTACCGTTTGCAAAACGCGCGGAGAGGCCGTTGCATTTTTCGGTGTACAGCATCGTTCCGTCTGGCGTGAAGGCGATGTCCCACGGGACTGACCAGACCCGTCATCAACACCGTGCGAGTCAGCGTCGGTGTCTCTGTCGACGCGGGCGGTGTCGTTGGCGAGCCGGCCGGAGGAGGTACGGGCGATCCTATCGGCGCCGGAGCGTCAGCCGACGAACTGCCGCCGCCGCATGCGAAAAGCGCACTGCTTGCCGCGCCTACCGACAGCGTGAAGAAGATGGCAGCGCGATTCATGATGACCTCACTCTCAAATCGGTTCAATCGGCGGCAGTCACATCGCGGCTGTGCTCCGATCGAGTCTAGTTATCGCAGTTGTTTCGATCACTCCACCACCCAGACTAACTTCGCCTTGGTACAGAACGGCGGACTGTCCGGGGGTAACGGCCCATTGCGGCTCGCTGAACGTGAGTTCGAGGCCTTCGTTGTCTATCGAACTCACGATGCAATCGGCGTCCGCTTGCCGATATCGTGTCTTGGCGGCAAGGCGTGTTCCTGCGGCCGGAGAAACACCTGCCGACCAACTTAGATCGCGAGCCGAAAGTCGGTTTGTCAGCAGCCATGGATGGTCGTGCCCCTGCACGACCCATAACGTGTTCGCGCCCATGTCTTTGCGGGCGACGAACCAGGGTTCGCCAGAAGAGTCTCGAACTCCGCCGATGCCGACTCCTTTGCGTTGACCAAGCGTGTAAAACGCGAGCCCGACGTGCTCGCCGATGATGGCGCCGTCGGCCGCGCGGATAGGTCCTGGCGTCATCGGCAGATACCGATTGAGAAACTCTCGGAATGGACGCTCGCCGATAAAGCAGATGCCGGTGGAGTCGCGCTTTGCCGCGTTCGGCAATCCGATGTCGTGTGCGATTTTTCTGACTTCTGTCTTTTGCAGCTCGCCAATCGGAAACAATGTGTGGGCAAGCTGCTCTTGATTCAGCCGGTGCAAAAAATAGCTTTGGTCCTTGCCGCGATCGAGTCCCCGCAGCAGTTGATACCCGCTGTCGTTTTCGCGTACGCGTGCGTAGTGCCCCGTCGCGATACGTTCGGCGCCGAGCTTCAGCGCGTGATCGAGGAATGCCTTGAACTTTATCTCGGCGTTACACAACACGTCGGGGTTCGGCGTGCGTCCGGCCGAATACTCGCGCAGGAACTCAGCGAACACGCGGTCTTTGTATTCGGAAGAGAAATTGACGGCCTCAAGCTCGATGCCGATCACATCGGCGGCGGCCGCCGCGTCGATCAAGTCCTGACGCGTCGAGCAGTACTCGTCATCGTCATCGTCCTCCCAGTTTTTCATGAAGAGGCCGACGACGTCGTAGCCTTGCTGCTTCAGCAGATACGCGGCCACCGATGAATCGACGCCGCCGGACATGCCGATGACGACGCGCTTGCTGCTCATCGATTCGGTGCTTTCGCGTAAAGTCGCGATTCTATAAAAACAGGCGGAGAAACGCTGAATGAACATCGGAGTGCCGGCAGAGGGGAGAGCCGGCGAAACGCGAGTTGCGGCGACGCCGGAGACCGTCAAGAAGCTCGTCGCCGCCAAACATGACGTGGTTGTTGAGTCCGGTGCGGGCGCAAATGCGAGCTTTTTCAGATGAAGCCTACGCCGCGGCCGGCGCGCGGCTCGGCAACGCCGACGATGCGCTCGGTGCGCAAACCGTGTTGAAAGTGCGCACGCCGCAGAGTGCCGAGCTCGCGCGAATGAAGCGCGGAACGGTTGTCGTCGGAATGCTCGAGCCGTTCAATAACGACGGCATCGCGGCGATGAACGCGGCGGGACTGACCGCGTTCGCACTTGAAGCCGCGCCGCGTACCACGCGTGCGCAAAGCATGGACGTGTTGTCGTCGCAAGCGAACATCGCCGGCTACAAGGCGGTGCTGATGGCATCGTCCCTGTACGGCAGGATGATGCCGATGATGATGACGGCGGCCGGCACAGTGAAAGCGGCGCGCGTGCTGATCCTCGGAGCCGGTGTCGCCGGCTTGCAGGCAATTGCGACTGCCAAGAGACTCGGCGCAGTTGTCGAAGCCTCCGACGTGCGCCCGGCGGTCAAGGAGCAGATCGAATCGCTCGGTGCGAAATTCGTCGACGTGCCTTATGAAACCGAAGAAGAGCGCGAAATCGCGCAGGGTGCCGGCGGCTATGCGCGTCCGATGCCGGCGTCCTGGATGCAGCGGCAGGCGAGTGCGGTCGGCGAGCGCTTGAAGTCAGCCAACATTGCGATCGCGACCGCACTGATTCCGGGCCGCAAGGCGCCGATCCTGATCACCGAAGAAATGGTCAGGTCGATGCAGCCTGGCTCGGTGATTGTCGACATGGCGGTCGAGCAGGGCGGCAACTGCGCGTTGTCCGAGCTCGGAAAGACGGTCACGAAGCACGGCGTGCACATCATTGGCGAGCCGAACCTTGCCGCGACCGTGCCGACCGATTCGTCGGCGCTATATGCGCGCAACGTTCTCGACTTCCTGAAACTGATTAGCGACAGTGAAGGCAACTTCGTGCTGCCTGCCGACGATGACATCGTCACTGCGTGCCTGTTGTGCACGAATGGCGAAATAAAGCGAAAAAACTAGGGACGCCGAGATGGAAACGGTAGGGCCGATCGTCATCAATTTGATCATCTTCGTGCTGGCGATCTACGTCGGCTACCACGTGGTGTGGAACGTCACGCCGGCGCTGCATACGCCGTTGATGAGCGTGACCAATGCGATCTCCGCCATCATCATCGTCGGTGCGATGCTCGCTGCGGCGCTGACTGAAACCCCGCTCGGCAAGACGATGGGCGTACTGGCAGTCGCGCTGGCGGCGGTCAATGTTTTCGGCGGCTTTCTGGTGACGCGGCGGATGCTCGAGATGTTCCGCAGGAAGCAGCCGAAGATCGCCGGGCCGAAGGAGTAGGGACGATGACATTGAGCATGAATGTCGTCGTCCTGCTGTACCTCGTAGCTTCCGTGTTCTTCATACAGGCGCTGAAAGGGCTTTCGCATCCAACGACGTCGCGACGCGGCAACGCGTTCGGAATGGTCGGCATGGCGATCGCGATGGTCACAACCGTCGCGTTGATCTACAAGCTCGCGCCCCAGATTGCGACGATCGGAATGGGCTGGGTGCTGGCGGGGCTGCTGGTCGGCGGCACAGCCGGCACCATCATCGCGATCAAGGTGCAGATGACGAAGATGCCAGAGATGGTCGCCTTCATGCACTCGATGATCGGGCTCGCGGCGGTGTTTATCGCAATCGCTGCGGTGGCAGAGCCGCTGGCATTCGGCATCGCCGAAACCGGCAGGTCGATCCCCGTTGGCAACCGCATCGAGCTGTTCATCGGTGCATTCGTTGGCGCGATCACGTTCTCAGGCTCGGTGATTGCGTTTGGCAAACTCAGCGGCAGATACAAGTTTCGCCTGTTTCAAGGGGCGCCGGTCGTATTTTCAGGCCAGCACCTGCTGAACCTTGCGCTCGGAATCGCCATGTTTGCGTTCGGCGCGTGGTTCGCGGCCACTCAAGAGTGGTTGCCGTTCTGGGCGATGTTGGCAATCGCCTTCGTGCTGGGCGTACTGATCATCATTCCGATCGGCGGCGCCGACATGCCGGTCGTGGTGTCGATGCTGAACAGCTACTCAGGGTGGGCCGCTGCGGGAATCGGTTTTTCGCTGAACAACTTCATGCTGATCGTGGCCGGATCCCTGGTCGGATCGTCCGGCGCGATCCTGAGCTACATCATGTGCAAGGCGATGAACCGCTCGTTCTTCAACGTAATCCTCGGCGGATTCGGCGGTGAAGTTGCGGCGGCTACGGGTGCAACCGAGCAGCGACCGGTGCGCTCCGGCTCGCCCGATGATGCGGCGTTCCTGCTCGACAACGCCGAGACCGTCATCATCGTGCCGGGTTACGGCCTCGCAGTGGCGCGCGCGCAGCATCCGCTGAAAGAACTTGCCGACAGGCTGATCGCCAAGGGAGTGACGGTGAAGTACGCGATCCATCCGGTCGCAGGCCGCATGCCGGGCCACATGAACGTGCTGCTGGCCGAAGCCGAAGTGCCGTACGACCAGGTGTTCGAGATGGAGGACATCAATGGCGAGTTCGGCGAAGCCGATGTGGCGCTGATTCTCGGGGCCAACGATGTCGTCAACCCGGCGGCGAAAGATCCGAAGTCCGCAATTGCGGGCATGCCGATCCTGGAGGCGTACAAGGCCAAACAGGTGATCGTTAACAAGCGCTCGATGGCCAGCGGCTATGCCGGTCTTGATAACGAGCTGTTCTATATGCCGAAGACGATGATGGTATTCGGGGATGCGAAGAAGGTAGTGGAAGAGATGGGAAAAGCGGTGGGCTGAAGCGCACTCGGCCCACCGCAACTTGCGGTCAAACGATTACTTGCCGGTCAGCTGCCCGCGGATTTCTCCGCCCGGATGCTTCGCGGTATGCAGATTGACGTACCACCGACCTGCCGTTAAATCGGCGACTTGAGCCGCAGTCAACGTAGCTTTGCCGCTGATCGGGCTCGAAAGATTGCCTGTGAACGGAACAGCGACCCCCGCATTCGCACCTGCTGCTGCCGGTCCGTGAAAGTGGCCCGCTGTCACCGGTCCGCTGAGCCCGGCATAGGTCACGGTCCACGTCAATACGTTGGTCGACTTATCAAATTTGGTGTCGATCGAACCGGAGCCACCGGTCGTTACGGGTGGAACCTCCTGCGCGCCAGACAGCTGGTTTTTCATGCTCATCGTGTCGGAGCCCATCATCGACGACATCCAGGCGCAGCCGCCAAGCGTCACGGCCGCAGCGAGCAGCGTGCTCTGCGTTATGGTGCGATACGAAATCATTGCGTCTCCTCGTTAGACAGGCTGCCGACCGGCCGCCGTTCGGGCAAGCATAGACCGTTGGCGATCGCAGCGACAAGGTGCCGCTAACCCTGCTAGCTCCAGCTCAGCAGATTCAGAAACTCCCGCCGTGTTTTCGGCCCATAGGTGACAAACGCCGGGTCGGCCCGCTCGCGATATTCCTGACGTTGCAGCGCCACTTTGTCTTGCCGTACGTGCTTCTTGATGATCTCGGGCGCGACCGGATAAATCTTCAGCGCATTGCCTCCAAAAATTTTTGCACGCAGCGCCGGAGTCATCTCCGCATAGCCATGCTTGTCGCGCAATTCAGGTGCGATCTGGAACGTGCGGAACGCCTGGATCTGATCTTGCGGTGATCCGTACCAGATGGAATCGGTACCCCACAGCACATTGTTCTCACCGCAGTATTTGACGAGCTTGCCGATCGTGTGCGCGGCGGAGTCCGGGTCGCGCATCGCCAGCCGCCAGGTCGATCCGAGCTCGGGGTAGACATTCGCCCCCGGCTTGATGCCGTTGTCGAGCAGGCTCGTCACCAACGCGTCGATGCCGTCGCTGCGCTTCGGGTCGTAAGCACCTTCCGCCTTGTTTGCGACGAATCCCGAGTGATAAATCAGAAAGTTCACGTCGGGATATCGCTTCGCGACCCGGCCGATATCGACACACGTAGAGTGCTCGTACGACTTGGGACCAAACGAAAGACCTTTGTGAATCGCGATGTTGCGGATGCCGAGCTGGCGCGCTTTCTCGATCAGGCGGATGCCGGGCTCGTCGTCCATGAAAAATCCACCGGCGCCATCCGGCCCCCATTGCGTGTACGTCTTCCAGGCAGAAATCTTGTAGCGCGCGGCGAGCTCGTCCATGCCTTCCAGATCGCCGCGCTGATTCGGATTGACGCGGCCGTGCAGCAGCAACCGATGCGTGCCGTTCAGCTGCTCGACGATGCGCGCAGTTGCCGCGGCTTCCTCGATCGTCAATGGTTCGCCTTCGCGCGTCGATGGTACAAACGAGAGCACCATCAGATCGGTATCTGAATCCATGAACACGTCTTTGACGAACTGCTCGGGCCCGATGCAGCGCAGATAATCGAGCTCGCCCGGCCCTCGATGCGGCTCGCACCGCGACGAGGAAGCGAAACCCCTGCATCGGCTTCGCGCCGGGAGGCAAGCGCTTCAGCCACGCTCCGGTCGGGTTCACAAAGTGGCCCTGCACGTCGAAAATGAATTCAGTGCCGTCGACCGACGAGCGTGCCAGCTGCAGATCGAGCGCGGCGTCGCGTTCAATCTGATAGAAACCACCGCGCGCACCGCTCAACGCGTACGCGTCGTTCATCGCGAGCAATGAAGCCGCCGCGCCGCAAGCCGAGACCAGAAAGTTGCGGCGGTCGGTGCCGAGGCGCTTCGCATTTGCAGTGGCCGATTCAAATGCAAGCCGGCGCGCCTGGTGGTGGGTGGGTGATAGCGGGATCGGTGCGTACTCGCCGTTGGTGGCGGTATCCAGCTTGATCGGCAGCCGGAGTCCTTCGGGGTCGTGTTCAAAACGCATCTGTGTCTTCATTGAACGAGCCTCCATCAACGCAGCTTGAATTATGGAGCGAATTGCGAGCGCACTCACCCTTGGCGCAGCGGCGGCATAATCCTTCGCATGCAGCGGCCGCAAATATCATTGGTGTCCTTGCGCGAGCTCGCCATCAGCGCCGGCCCGTTCATCCTGTTAACAATGGTTCTGTTGTGGCTTGCTTACCTGATTCTCGATCCGACACCGCCGCGCAAAGTCGTAATGGCGACGGGTTCGGAGCAAGGGGCGTACGCGGAGTTCGGCAAGCGCTACGTCGCCGAGCTAGCGCGATTCGGCGTCAAGGTCGAGCTGCGGAGTACAGCGGGCGCTGCCGAAAACCGCCGACTTCTACGAGACGCTAACTCAGGTGTCGACATTGCCTTCATGCAAAGCGGTGCCGGGGACACCATTTACGCCATCGACGAGGACAAGAGCGGGCACGCGCTGGTATCCCTGGGCAATTTATTTTTGGAGCCGGTGTGGGTGTTCTATCGCACTGAGGCTGCGCAACGGTCCGTCAAAGGCGGCGAGCTCGATCGACTACCGCAGTTGGTTCCAATGAGTCTGAACATCGGCGAGCCCGGCAGCGGAGCCGCCAATCTGTTCGACAAGCTGCTGAACGCAAACAAGATCGACCCGGCGCAGATGAAACTGCAGCGGCTGGCACCGACTCCCGCCGTGGTCGCGCTGCTCGGCGGCGAGCTCGATGCGCTTGTGTTCGTGTCGTCGCCAGAATCCGCGTTTGTGCGAATGCTGGTGCAGACACCTGGCATCCGGCTGCTCGAATTTCCGCAGGCCGACGCGTATGCACGACGCTTCGAGTTTCTAACGAGCGTGACAATGCCGCGCGGCACCGTCGATCTGCAGGACGTCCCGCCTGCCGATGTCCGGCTGGTGGCGGCAACCGCAAGCTTGGTGACGGCGGATCGATTTCATCCGGCGTTGACTCAGCTATTCGTTCAGGCCGCGCAGCGAATCCATGGCGAGAGCTCGTGGTTCGGGCCCAAGGGAGAGTTTCCCAATGGCGCCGCAGGCGAGTTTCCGCTCGCCAAGGAAGCAGCGCGGTTTTACCGCGACGGACCGCCATTTTTGCAGCGCTACTTGCCGTTTTGGCTGGCTAACCTGATCGACCGTATGTGGGTGGTGCTGGCGTCGATCATCGTCATTCTGATTCCGCTGTCGCGAATCGTGCCGCCGCTGTACGAGTTTCGCATCCGGTCGCGTGTGTTCCGGTGGTATCGGCAACTGCGGGAAATCGAAGCCGCTTCCGCGCTAGCCGACGTCAAGGCGAGCGATTTGTTGCCGAGGCTTGAACAACTGGAACATCGAGTGGAGAAGATCAGCGTGCCGTTGTCGTACGCCGATGAACTGTATGCACTGCGCGGCCATATCGACATGGTGCGCAAGCGGTTGCAGGGTGGCGCGCCCAACGCCGAAGACTTCAGCGCTTGATCCGCGCCACTTCTTAGCGCAGATCTGCGCGGCGCCGTATCGCCTCTATCCTGGCGCGATTGGCTCCAAAGTCTTTGCGGCCCAGCCGCGACGCCGATCGGACGTGGATGACGTGCGCGGCGGAGTCGAGTAAAAACTCCGCGTCGTCTACGAATCGCAGCCAGCGCGTCTCGAACTGCACCGCTATGTAGTCGGGACTGTTCTCGACGATACGAGCACCAGGCCAGCCTGCCAGCACGTCGCGCAACCGGTTCATCGCGAGGGCGGAGTCCTGCGTGAACGACAGCGGCTCGATCGTTGCGTAGCCGACTGCGTACTCGCCTTCCGGCCACAGCGAAGCCTGGCTGCTGACACTGTTCGGCGAGGGCGACGGCGGCTTCAGTTTGCCTTCACGCAGCCCGGGCTCAGTGGGCGGACGGCCTTTCAGCAAACCGAACTGCCCGGCAGCGAGCAACAGCAGGGGCAGGATTAGAAAGACGACGGCGAGAATCGCAAGGGCACGCATGGCGCTTTCAGTGGGTTGGACGCTGCAACTTCGCAATGTAGTCGCGATCGATCCGGTCCTTCCAGTGCCACACCCAGCGCCCGGCAAGCGCCCACTGGCCCCATGAGGCGATCGCGTGCTTCGGTCCGGTGGTCAGCAGATACAGCGCACGCCGTTGCGGCTTGAATGCCGATAATGGTTGCGCGGCGAGCGCGGCAATCAGGTTGCTCGCGAGCGGTGCGGCCGCACGGACCGCGTACACGCCCGACTTAGGCCGTGGTGTTTCGACCAGCGTCGCAACGTCGCCGGCAGCGAACACGAATGGATGCGAAGTCGATTGCAGATGAGCATTGACGGCGATGAAGCCAGCCTCGTCGAGTGCGAGCTCAGTGTCGCGCAGCCACGCTGCAGCCGCTGCGCCGGTCACCATCAATGTGGCATCGGTGTCCAGCGTTTGACCCGCTTCTGTGACCACAGCTCTCGGATCGACGCGCCTTGCAATTGCATCGATCACTTCAACGCCGTTTCCCAGCAGCGCGGCAGTCATCAGCGAACGTGCCCGGGGCCCGTGGCCAGGCAGGATAGGTACGCCACCTGTCATCAACCGCACGTGCGCTGGCGAGCGCATCTTGCGCATCCGATAGGTCGCGGCCAGTGCGATTTCGGCGCCGCCGGCGCCGCCGCCGATTACGGTCAGACGAAACGGTTCGCGTGCTGCTTCAGCGCGCTGCATGATGTGTTGCCAACCGGCAACGAAGCCGTCGAACGGACGCAGCGGTAGCGCGTGATCAGGCGCACCTGAGACTGCATTGACGTCGATCACGGCGCCGGTGGCGATCGACAAAACGTCGAAGGTAAGCGGTTCATCGCGTTCGGTGAATGCAACTCGTTGATCAAGGTCGAGCTTCCGAATAGATGCAGTTATGAACCGCGCACCGGCCGCTCGCACCAGTGCCTCAAAGTCGACGGTCAGCTCGTCGAGTGAATAGTGGCCGGCGATCCATCCCGGCAACATGCCGCTGTATCGCAGCTGGCTCGACGGTGTGACAACGACGACCTCCACGCCGGTTATCCGGCGGCGCGCGATCGCGCGCAGCACGAGCGCGTGCGCCTGCCCACCGCCGGCGAGCAGCAACCGCTTCATTGCATCTTGCGCGCGCGGCGACGCGCGGGTTCAGCGAGCATCGCGGTAGCGTTGTGCCAGCCGTTGCGGATCGGCGCCGAAAAAGTACGCCAGGCGGAAGCGCCACATCAGCACGATCGTGCGTCCAATGCCATGCCGTTGCCAGCGTCGTCCCGAGGTAGTGACACGCGCCCTGATGGCAGCCGGCCACGAAAGCGACTTGGCTCGCTTCGAAAACTCGATGTCTTCCATTAAAGCAATCGGCGCAAAGCCAGCCAGTTGCTCGAACGCTCGCCGCGTGACGAAGATCGCCTGGTCGCCGGTGCAGATACCGGTCAAGCGCGAGCGCCAGTTCATCATTGTCGAGACGACTTTCAACATGGGCTCTTCGGCATCGATGCAAACGTCGAAGCGGCCCCACACGCGGCCGCTCGTTCGAAGCGCGGCTTCGATCAAACCATCCGCCGCGTCCGGCAGCGCGCTGTCGGCGTGCAGGAACAGCAATACGTCGGCGCCACTTTCGATCGCTGCCTCCGCTCCCTCATTCATCTGCTGCGCTCGTCCGCGCGACGATTGCAACACCCGGTCGGCGAGCGGCTTCGCCAGCGCCACCGTGGCGTCATCGCTGCCGCCGTCGACGACTATCACCCACGTGCCGCGCGCGCGCAGCGCTTGCATTCGAGCAAGCGTCGATTCAATTGCACCGCCTTCGTTGAGCACAGGGACCACCACCGCGAGCCGCATCATCAGGGTGCTAGCGCGCGTCGTTCAGAGCCCAGTCGTACTCCAGAAAGCGGATCGGCACGCGGCCGGAGCGTAGTTGCGCGCGGTCGCCGGGTGCATCGGCAAGTTGATCTGCGTATTTCGCGACGACGCCATCGATCGACGAAAACGCCTTGTGACCCTTTTCGAAGTCCTGGCCGTACCAATCGAAAATGCGCGATAGCTCGACTGTCTTTGTTTGCACGTTGTAGCGGTTGCGCGACCGGTCGGCCATGAACCGGGCAAAAAGTTCATCGAGTTGCGCGTCGAGTTTTTCCGGTGTTAGCGCGCGATTGCTTAACATCGGGCATCCGACCGACGCGCAGTTGACGGCGACGTGTACGCGCGGATCGTCGAACACACCAGGCGCGCGCATCATTTCATGCTCGATACCGTCCAGGTGTTGCTGTTTTCCGAGCAGGGTGAAGAATCGGTCTTTCCACGGATTTCCGATCACCGTGCCAAAGTCGCGGATCGATTTCAGGTTTGGATAGCGCGTCAAAATTTTCTCGATCGTGAACGCGTTGTAAGCGTTGGCAAGGAAGGCATACTGCTCCGGCTTGCTCCAGCCCGCGTACTGCGCCGGCGTCACCGCCGACAGCGATTGCAGATACGCAGTCAGCGCGGCGCGATCCTCCGCCATCGCCTTGTAGTTCACTTGGCTGGCATTCGCTTGACCGCGGCTATCGCTGGTCAGGCGGACATGTTTGCGCAGCAATGCGTCCCACGCCGAGTGTGCGTGGTCGAAAGTTGGCTGCGCGCGCGCCGTCAACGGCAGCGCAAGCGCGGTCAGAAGGAACTTACGCCTTGGCTTCATGCATTGCCGCTGCGCACCTGTGCGTCGTGCATCCCGGCGCCGTGCAGCTCCTTGATTTCATCGGCATATGCGCGGCGCTTGTTGCCGCTCATCGACAGCAGCGCCTTCAACACGGCACCCAGGCCGCCGGCGCCACGGCGCCACGTCTGAAAAGCCCTGAGCACATCCCACTGACCCTGGGTGACGGTCGAACGTTTCCATGCGCCGGCTGCATATTTGTTCGCTTCGGCCAGCGTCGGATAGATGTGGATCGTGCCGAGAATCTTGTTGAGCCCGATGTTCTGCTTCATCGCCAGCACATACTCGGCAATCAGGTCGCCTGCGTGCTCGCCGACGATCGTCACGCCGAGAATCTTGTCGGTCCCGGGCGTGGTCAGCACTTTGACAAATCCATCGGCTTCGCCGTCGGCGATAGCGCGGTCCAGATCGTCGATGCCATAGACGGTCTTGGTGTACGCGATCTTTTTTTCGATAGCCTCCTGTTCGTTCAAACCGACCCGCGCCACTTCCGGATCGGTGAACGTGGCCCACGGAATCACGCGGTAATCTGCTTTGAACGTTTTGAACGCACCGAACAGCGCATTGACCGCCGCGTACCACGCCTGATGTGCAGCGGTGTGCGTGAACTGATACGGACCGGCCACGTCGCCGCACGCGTAGATATTTGGGTAAATCGTTTGCAAAGTGTTGTCGGTCTCGACGGTCTTCTGCTTCGTGACCTGGATGCCGAGCTCTTCGAGCCCGTAGCCGCTGGTGTTCGGAGCGCGGCCGACGGCGACCAGCACCTGATCGAACTCGATCGTGATCTGCTTGCCTTCATGCTCGGCGATCAAGCGGCGCACGCCGCTGTCCATTTCAAAGCGCACCGCCTTGTGGCTGAGCCTCACGTCGATGCCTTCGGCGACGAAGCGGTCGCGCACGCGCTGCGACACTTCAGCGTCTTCGCGCACCATCAGTCGCGGCAGCATTTCAATCTGCGTGACCTTGCTGCCGAGTCGCGCAAACGCCTGCGTCAATTCGCAGCCGATCGGGCCGCCGCCCAGCACGACCAGGCGTTGCGGCTGCTCGCGCAGACTCCACACCGTGTCGGACGTCAGATAGCCGACCTGATCGAGGCCGGGAATCGGCGGCACGAAGGGTCGTGCGCCGGCGGCAATTGCGATCGACTTCGTCGTCAGTGTCTTGCGGCCCGCCGCGGTCTCGACTTCGACCGTCCACGGCGACGTGATCTTGGCGGAGCCGGCGATGCAGTCGACGCCGAGTGCCTGATAGCGCTCGACCGAATCGTGCGGCTCGACTTCCGCGATGACGCGCGACACACGCTCCATCACATCAGCGAAGTTGAACCTCGCGCTCGCCTGATCGATGCCGAACTCGCGCGAGCGCGCCATGTGCGACAACAGTTTGGCCGAGCGGATCAGCGCCTTCGAAGGCACACAGCCGGTGTTCAGGCAGTCACCGCCCATCCTGTGTTTTTCGACCAGCGCGACCTTTGCCTTGGTCGCCGCGCCGATGTAGGCCGACACGAGCCCCGCCGAGCCGGCGCCGATCACGACCAGGTTGTAATCGTATGACGCGGGACGCTTGTCCTTCCACTTTGCGTAGACCTTGCGTGCCTTGATTGCGTCGAGCACCTTCTTTGCGACCAGGGGAAAGACGCCCAGCAGCGCGAAAGCTATCAACAGGCCGGCGGAGATCTTGAACTCGCCCAGCTTGGTGCCGGCATACACGTAGACGACGGTGCCCGCAAACATGCCAAGCTGACTGACCCAATAGAACGTCCACGTGCGGATTTTCGTGAGTCCCATCACCAGATTGACGACGAAAAACGGGAACAGCGGAACCAGCCGTAGCGCAAACAGATAAAACGCGCCTTCCTTTTCGATGCCGGCATTGACCGGCGCCAGCCGATCGCTGAATTTCTTCTGCACCCAATCGCGCAACAGCAACCGCGACGCAAGGAAAGCGAGTGTGGCGCCGATTGCAGACGCAAAGGACACCAGGACCGTGCCGAATACGACGCCGAAAATCGCACCGCCGATCAGCGTGAGGATCGTCGCCCCAGGAATCGACAGTGCCGCCATCGCGATGTAGGCAACCAGGAAAATCGCTGCGGTCTGCCAGCGGTGCTCGGCGTAGTACGCGTCGATCTTCTCGCGCTGCGCCTGAAAAAACTCCACCGACACGTACTGTTTGAGATCGAAGATAAAAAACGCAGCAATGGCGGCGACCAATATCAGCGCGATAAACAGGCGAGTCTTGTTCATGATCGATCCCCGCAGTCTTGGATGCCACGCCCTCGCGCAGGCGCCGTTGTGTCGAACCGGCCTGGGAAATTCTTACGCGGCTACGGCAAAACAAGCGCGCAGCGGCGCGCGGCCCAATGCTTCGTCGACACAAAAGTCGGGTCCATTGAGGATGCGGTGCCGGTACGAAAGATACGCTGGCGAAAGTTTCGGCCACAAACGATCGAACTCCGCTTCCCATGCGCCTGTATCGAACCGCACCATGAGGGCATCGACGTAAACACCTGCCGCGTCCGCACCGTACAACCGAGCCGACGAAAGCGCAGACGGTAACGGAGTCGCTGCGAGGCGTGTGATCAACCCGTAACGCGTGTTGGTGAAGTTCGGCATGCCGGCGGCGCCGTTGTTGACGACGAAGCGCTCGCCGAGCGGCGTGTCAAACACTTTAAGTGCCGGCAGACACGTATGTGTCGAGGCAAATCCGTCGAGCGCTGCCTGCTCGAACAGCGCGTTCATTGCAGACGCGCGCTTCGCGTTGTGCAATGAGTCGTGCGCAAAGCGCCATCCGGCCAACGCCCAGCCATCGCCATGCACGATGCCGATACGCGAGTCGCCGACTTCCGCGACCAGGTGCATCGGCAGCGCGGCCAGTCGCTTACGCAGCCCGGGCTTCAGGGCGTCGGCACGCTTGGCGGCCTCGCGCAGGCGTTCGAGAATCGCGTTGGAGCGTTCTACGTCCGCGTCGGGAACCGCCTCGGGATAAGCGCAGCCACAGCCATTGGCGGTATCGTCGCCGGCGAGCTCGGTTTCGACGTTGCCGCGAAGCGCGATGTGTCGCGCCACGGCGTTGTCGATATGCACAAAGGTATCGGCGTCCGCATCGAACCAATGAAAGTCGCCGTTAAAAACAATCTCCGTAAGCACCGTCTCGCACTCAGCCATGCGCTCGATCTCGGCCAGCGCGAAGCGATTGCCGTACAGCCCGCCGACGACGTACAGTACTTCGGCGCTCAACTCGGCAGCGCGTGCAAACGATGACGGTGAATAACTGTAGGACGCGGGGCAAACGCGGCCGGCAACGGCTTCGCGCGCGAAACCCTTCATCGCTTAGCCGGCGAGTGCGCCGCCGCAGGACGAGCCCTGTCCCGCGGTGCATGCGTAGCAGTGATCCGCAATCGCGATCGGGTTGTCGGCGAGGTCGGTCATCAGCAAGTCCGCCAGGTGAGTGCGGTTTGCACGGCGGCCTTGTTCACGCAACGGGATTGTGAGCATCTGATTGAAGTCACAGTCGTACAGATACCCGCGCCAATCGACCGACACCAGATTGCGGCACATCACGCCGGCGAGATTGTCATCGCGATGCGCGCTGCGCAGCAGCGCCATGTAATCGCGAAACAGGCCCTTGCTGATCAACGTGCTGCCGAAGCGTGATATGGGTTGGTTGGTAATCGTCAGCAGGCGGTTGAAGCGAATTCCGAAATTCTTACCCAGTAGCTGCTTGTAATCGGACTCGAGCTTGACTTGCGGCGGCGGCAACGTGGCGCCCTGTGGGTTGTAAACAAGATCGAGCACCAGCTGGGAACCGGGCGCGGCATAGCCGAGCGCGTTCAACTTCTGCAATCCGCGGATGCTCTTGTCGAACACGCCGGCACCGCGCTGCCGGTCGACGTTGTCCTGCGAATAACAAGGCAACGAAGCCATGACGTGCACACCTTCGGCTGCAAGGAAGTCCGCCAGTGTTTCCTGCCCGGGTTCCTCGAGGATCGTCAGATTGCAGCGGTCGATCACCTCGGCATGCAGCGCGCGCGCGGCACGGACCAGCGACCGAAAATGGATATTCAGCTCGGGTGCGCCGCCCGTGAGGTCGAGAGTGCGAATCGAGCGGGCGCGGATCACTTCGAGCACCAGATCGATCGTCGCCCGATCCATCTGCTCGGTGCGGTTCGGGCCGGCATTGACGTGGCAATGCACACACGTCTGATTGCACGTGTAACCCAGATTGACCTGCAATGACTCGATCGCACGCCGGCGGATTGGCGGAAAATCGGTGACTCTCAATAGTGGCAGTGTCGCGTGCATAACTGTCTATTGACCCATACGGCGAATCGCCGACCGCATAAGGTCGATCTGGCGCTCGAACCTCGAGCACATGTCACAGACCATCAAGTGCAGCCGCAACCGCCACCGCTCGCCGGGTTTGATCGGACGGTCCATACGTTCCGACAGCAACCGGTGCGCGTGACTGCACGGAATTCGAATCCAACCGAACCTCATCGCGCGGCGGCCCCAAACCATTGAATTTCCAAACATTCGCGCAGCCGCATGCGCGCCCGAAACAGCATGACGAAGCAGTTAGTCGACGTGATACCGAGTTCCTTACAGATTTGATCGGTGTCGTAGTCGAGCCATTCCCGCATCATGAAAATGCGAGCCAGACCCGCCGGTAATTCGTCGACACACATCTGCAGCACCTCGAAAAACTGGGTTCGGGACAGCGACGCCTCAGGATCGCCCCAATCGAGCGGCGTGTTCAGACGGTGGCCGTCGGCGGCGAACAACTCGTCGAAGGTTTCGACTTGCTCAGCTTCCAGCTGGGCTTCGCTCGACACTTCACGCTTGGAGCGGCGAAACTGATCGATGATCTTGTGCTTCAGGATGCCGATCACCCAGGTTTTCAGTTGCGACTGGCCGGCGAACTTGCGCGCGCCTTCGAGTGCAGCGACGAACGTTTCGGAAACAACGTCTTCGGCCCAGGTCTCATTGCGCAGCTGCATTCGGGCGATCGCAAGCAGCGTGGGACGCAAAGCTGCAAGCGAGCGTTCGAGCGAGCCCGCCTCCACACCGGCTACTTCGTCGACCGCAGCCGCCGGATCAGTGACGAAGTGTCCCAGCGTCCGCCTCCCTTCGCTTGTATTTCGGCGTAAAACTGATCGACCAGTGCAGCTACCGGCAAGGGCGCGCCGTTCTTGCGCGCTTCTTCCAGGCACAGGCCGAGATCCTTGCGCATCCAATCGACAGCGAAGCCGAAATCGAACTTTCCATCGACCATCGTGCCGCCTCGGTTGTCCATCTGCCAGCTTTGCGCCGCCCCTTTGCCGATCACCTGCAACACCAGCTTCATGTCGAGGCCGGCCGCCTGACCGAACGAGATGCCTTCGGACAGTCCCTGCGCCAGTCCGGCGATGCACAGCTGATTGACCATTTTCGCAAGCTGGCCGGCGCCGCTATCACCGATCAGCGTCACCGCCTTTGCAAAGGCCATCGCGACCGGCTGCGCGCGATCGAACGCAGGTTTGTCACCGCCGCACATCACCGTCAATTGGCCGTTGACCGCTCCCGCCTGGCCGCCGGAGATTGGCGCATCGACAAAGTGCAAACCGCGCTTACGCGCCTCCGAGTGCAACTCGCGCGCGATTTTTGCCGACGCAGTGGTGTTATCGACCGCGATCGCATCTTTTCGCATGCCGGCGAATGCGCCGTCATCGCCCAGCATCACGCTCGCCAGATCAGCGTCGTTGCCGACGCACGAAAAGACGATCTGCGCCGCCGCCGCTGCCTCGCGCGGTGTTTTGGCCGACTTGCCGCCGAACTCCTGCGCCCACTGCTGCGCTTTTTTCTCGGTCCGGTTGTAGACGGTCACGCGGTGACCGGCGCCGGCCAGATGGCCGGCCATCGGATACCCCATCACGCCGAGGCCGAGAAATGCGACGTCGTGGGGTGTAACGGATTCGTAGGTTTTGGTCGTCATGATTGATTCTAGGGTACGAGTAAGTAGTGGTTTTAAAAACCCGCGGCAAGGCCATCGCGCCGCGAATCACTCGCTGCAACGTAACCGTCGACCGCAGGATCCCCCAATCGCCAGATGAACTGTGCCGAGCCGAAGTCCATGTACGTATCTTCCGCGCGCGTGATGCGATGCCCGCGCGCGCCCAATTCATCCAACACACTCGATGGCATCGCACTTTCGACTTCGATATCCAATCCGGCCATGGCTTTCCAGCGCGGCGCATCGCACGCTGCCTGCGGTTGCTGCCCGGCAATCAGCATCCGCGCGAGCGTCTGAACGTGGCCCTGGGGCTGCATGTTGCCACCCATCAAGCCAAAGCTCATTTGCGGTGCGCCGTCTTTCATCAGAAAGGCGGGAATGATCGTATGAAACGGTCGCTTGCCCGGGGCGACGCAGTTCGGGCTGCCAGCGTCGAGCGAAAAACCAGCGCCGCGGTTCTGTAGCGAAATGCCGTACCCCGGCACCACGACGCCCGAACCGAAGCCCATGTAATTCGATTGTATGAACGAGACCATCATCCCGCTCGCATCGGCGGCGCTGAGATAGATCGTGCCACCGAGCGGCGGCTTGCCGGCGGCAGGTGCGGCAGCACGCTCCATGTCGATCCGCTTCGCGCGCTGCGCGAGATAAGCGTCATTCAACATCTCGGCTGAGGTCACCGTCATGCTTCTCGGATCGCCCACGTAAGCGTAGGTATCGGCGAAGGCGAGCTTCATCGCCTCGATCATCACGTGGTGCCAATCGGCGGAATCGGTCTCGTACTCGGCCAGGTGCGTATGCCGCAGCATGCCGAGGCAGCTCAGCGCAGCGATGCCCTGGCCATTGGGCGGAATCTGATGCACGTCGTGCCCGTGAAAGGGCGTGCTGATCGTGTCGACCCAGCCGTGCGACTGCACGAAGTCCCAATACCCGGACAGATCCGACGCCGTGATCGCGCCGCCGGTGGTCTGCGCGAAGCGCTCGATCGCGTCGGCGATTTCGCCTCGATAGAACGCTTCACCGCGCGTGTCTGCGATCAGCTTCAGCGTGCGCGCCGCGCCGGCGAGCACGAAATGCTCGCCGACCTCCGGCGGTCGCCCGTTCGGTAGAAAGTGTTCGGCAAAGCCGGGCAGCGCGCGCAGCAGCGGCGTCGCGCGGACCCACTTGTCCTGCACGGTCGGGCTGACGGCAAAGCCGCGCTCGGCGTATTCGAGGGCCGGCGCCAGGACGTCAGCGAAGGTGCGCTTGCCGAACTTGCCGTGCAGCAATGCCCAACCGGCCACCGCGCCAGGGACGCTCACGCTGTCCCAGCCGCGCAACGGAATCTGATGATCGCGATACTTGCGCTCGAAATACCTTGGCGTCCACGCGGCTGGCGCCGTTCCGCTCGAATTCATCCCGTGCAACTGGCGGCTTTCAGGGTCCCACACGATTGCGAAGTTGTCTGCGCCCAGCCCGTTGCTGCACGGCTCGGTCATCGTGATGACGGCGGCCGCCGCGATCGCGGCGTCAACGGCGTTGCCGCCGTTTTGCAGAATGCGCAGCCCTGCTTGCGCAGCCAGTGGCTGCGAAGTCGCAACGACATTGCGCGCAAAGACCGGCGTGCGCACGGTCGGGTAAGGATTGGCCCAGTTGAAGTTCATCGGTTACCGCGGATCGTGCACTGTGCGTCCTATTCGATCGTGATCTTGCGTTCTTTGATCAGCTTGGCCCATTTGGCCGTGTCGGCTGCCACCACCTTCGCGAAATCTACCGACGTTCCTCCGGCCGCGTCATAACCCAGCACTCGCAGCCGCTCGAGAAACTCAGGCGATTTCAACACGCTGTTGATCTCGGCGTTGAGTCTTTGCGTGATGTCGGCGGGCATGCCGCGCGGACCGAACACTCCGAACCAGACGACCGACTCGAACCCAGGCACGGAATCGGAAACCGTCGGCAGTGCCGGCAGCAACGGCGAGCGCGTGGTCGATGTCACCGCAATCGCGCGCAGCTTGCCGTCCTTCAAGTGCGGCATCGCCGACGCGATGTTGTCGAAAAGCATATGAATTTGCCCGCTCATCATGTCGGGAATCACCAGCGCCGTGCCTCGATAGGGAATGTGAACGACGTAGGTCCCGGTCATAGACTTGAACAACTCGCCGGTCAGATGAACGATCGTGCCGTTGCCGCTCGATCCGTAATTGAATTGCGCCGGCCTTGACTTCAGCAATGTGGTCAGCTCGGCGACGTTGTTCGCCTTGACATTCGGCGCAATCAACAGCACGTTGACTGAGTTCGCCACATGCGCAACAGGCGTGAAGTCGGTCTGCGCGTTGTACGGGATCTTTGGATTCAGGCTGGGGCCGATCGAATGCGTCGAGCTGGTGGCCATCTGGATCGTGTAGCCATCGGCAGCGCTTTTGGCAACGATGTCGCTGCCCAGAGTCCCGCCGGCCCCGGGACGGTTATCGACGATAACCTGCTGTTTCAAGCGGTCCGACAACTGCCGCGCCAGCTCGCGCGACAAAATGTCGGTCGCGCCGGCCGGGGGAAATGGCACGATGAGACGGATCGGCTTGGAGGGATAGCCCTGCGCAGATGCCGCCAGCGGCCAAACGAGGATGCAAGCGGCAAGAACACGACGTAATCTCATTTGGACAATCCCGCCCGAGTAAGTGAGGAGCGAAGCAACGCGGCGGCCTCGTTCGCTCGTGACCTGAATCGTACTAGGGCAGCTCTAGGAGGAGCAGCGTGCGCGTAAGTCTTGATCACGTGCATATATTTGCGTCCGATCTTGCGGCCACACTGGATTTCTTTTGCTTGATGCTCGACGCAAAAGTGGTCTGGGACGAAGAAGCCGCCGGAGTGCGGAATGTTCGACTGGCGCTCGGGCACGCCTTCATCCATGTGTACGAACAGCGGCCAACGGTCGCGCGGGGAGGGCCAATCCATCATTTGGGGATCGAGACCGACGATCTCGAAGGGCTGGTGGCGCGGATGAAGATGGGAGGGCATTGGTTCCGTAACGTCATTCGCGAGCACCCTAAGTTCAAGTATGTGATGATCGCCGGGCCGGATGATTTGTTGATTGAACTGTTCGAATGCCACGAGCCGCAACGCTGGCAGTTGAGCAACTGACGGGAGTCCACAATGCTGGTCAACAAGGTCGTAAACAGGCAGTGGAAATCCACGGAGACTTCTGGCGTCGAGCGTAGCCTGTTTCGCAATAACGAATTGGGTGGCCGTAGCTCCGTAGTTCGGCTAAGAAAGCAAGCACGCGTTCCGCGCCACGCGCATCAGGGTGACGAAGAAGTGGTCGTTCTTTCCGGGACAGTACTGATTGGCGGGGTGGAGCTGAGTGAAGGTGATTATCTGTTTACTCAACCCGGCGAGGAGCACGATGTGGTTGCATTGACGGACGCGATCATCTTTGTCTCCTCTCAGAAAAGCGTGACTGTTGTTGAGTAGCGAGCGGAAGGCTAGGAAATGAACTTGTCACCTCCGCGTCCGTCGCCGAAAGTTGAGTCTGAAGAGTCGACTCTACGGCTGGCGGTCTTGATTGACGCCGATAACGCGCAGGCCACTGTCATCGAAGGCCTTCTTGCCGAGATAGCAAGATTCGGCGAGGCGACCGTCAGGCGCATCTACGGCGATTTCACCTCCACGGCGAGTTCTTCCTGGAAGAAGGTGTTGCAGCGGTACGCAATCAAGCCGGTGCAGCAGTTTGCCTACTCGACCGGCAAGAACGCTACCGACAGTTCATTGATCATCGACGCGATGGACTTGCTGTACACGCGAAAATTCGACGGCTTTTGCCTGATCACGAGTGACAGCGACTTCACCGGCTTGGCGATGAAATTGCGGGAAGAGGGATTGAAAGTTTATGGCTTCGGCGAGGAGAAAACTCCGGAGGCATTTCGCAACGCGTGCCACAAGTTCGTGTTCACTGAAGTCATCCGCTCCGGCACGGTCGCGGAAACGGTTCCCGCGCCGGCAAAGGCGGCGCGAAAGCGGAAGTCCTCACCACGAGCAAAGGCTGTCGAACCGGCAGCGGAGCTGGCTGCGCCTAAGCCGGAATTTCCGAAGAGCTTTGTCCTGGATGCGCTCGAGAAGTCGATGGGCGATGGCGAGTGGGTACCTCTTGGAACCTTCGGCAGCTATCTGACCAAGCTGCAACCCGACTTCGATTCCAGGCGCTATGGCTACAAGAAGCTGTCTGATCTGGTTAAGGCGAAGACCGACCTCTTTGTGACTGAAGAGCGCCAAGCCGCTGGTTCGAATCAGAAGGTTCTGTATCTGCGAGCCAAGTAGTTCCGCGATGCTGCCGCAAGCTAGGGTGCCTCTTGGAATGCGACTTCGCGCTTCTTTTTGATGTTCGGGAGCGCAACGATCACGATGAGCGCCGCGGCGGCCACCAACAAGCCCAGTGACAACGGCCGCGTGAAAAACACCGTCGCGTCACCGCGTGACAGCAGCATCGCCCGCCGCAGATTTTCTTCCATCATTGGCCCGAGAATGAAGCCGAGGATCAATGGCGCCGGCTCGCAGCGCAGCTTGTAGAAAAAGTACCCGATTAGACCGAATACCGCGGTCACTGTTACGTCGAACGGATTGTTGTTGATCGAATAGACGCCGATTCCGCAGAACACGAGGATCGCTGGATACAGCAGCCGGTACGGAACCTTCAGCAGCTGCACCCACATGCCGATCAACGGCAGATTAAGTACCACCAAGATCAAGTTGCCGATCCACATCGAGGTGATCAGTCCCCAAAAGAGGGCGGGATTGCTCGACATCACCTGCGGGCCCGGCTGAATATTGTGGATCGTCATCGCCCCGACCATCAACGCCATCACGGCGTTGGGCGGGATGCCCAAGGTCAGCATCGGAATGAATGAAGTCTGCGCGCCTGCGTTGTTTGCTGATTCGGGCGCAGCGACCCCGCGGATATTGCCCTTGCCGAACGGTGGATCGGCGTTGCGCGTGATTTTCTTTTCGAGTGTGTACGCCGCGAACGCGGCGAGCAATGCGCCGCCGCCAGGCAATACGCCAAGCACCGATCCCAACGCGGTTCCGCGCAGGACGGCCGGGTAGGCGTACTTGAACTCCGCCTTGCTCGGCATCAGCCGACCGACCTTGCTGGTGAAGACCTCGCGCTTACCTTTTTGCTCGAGGTTGGCGATAATTTCTGCAAAGCCAAACACGCCCATCGCGACCGCTGCGAAGTTAATCCCGTCGGCCAGCTCCGGAATGTCGAAGCTAAAGCGCGCAACGCCGGAATTGACGTCGGTGCCGACCAACCCGAGCAGCAGGCCGAGCACGATCATCGCGATCGCCTTGATCAGCGAGCCCCCTGCCAGCACGACGGCGCCGATCAACCCAAGCACCATCAGCGAAAAATATTCCGCCGGACCAAACTTGAACGCGAGCTCGACCATCGGTAGCGCCAGCGCCGCCACGATCAGCACGCCGATGGTGCCGGCGAAGAACGACCCGAGCGCGGCCGTAGCCAGCGCGGCTCCCGCGCGTCCGCGTCGAGCCATCTGGTAGCCATCGAGGCAGGTGACCACCGACGACGATTCGCCCGGCAGATTGACCAAAATTGCCGTAGTCGACCCGCCGTACTGCGCACCGTAGTAAATCCCCGCCAGCATGATCAGCGCCGAGGTCGGCGGCAGTGCGTACGTCACCGGCAGCAACATGGCCAACGTCGCCACCGGGCCGATTCCCGGCAGCACCCCAATCAGCGTTCCGATCAGCACGCCGATGAAGCAATAGAAGAGGTTCTGCAGCGTCAGCGCGGTGGCGAAGCCGAGCGCGAGGTTGTTGATCAGCTCCACGGCGGTCCCTTATTCGCGCAGGAATGACGGCAGTACCGGGATGGTCATGCTGAGACCGTAGATGAACACCCCGAGTACCAACAATGACATCCCGATTGACAGCAGCAGCACGTCGCGCAGCTTGAACTCATGACTGCCGAAGCTCGACACGCAGACCAGCACGAACAGTGCAACGAGTAGCCCCGCCGGGCGCAGAAGCATCCCGAACGCTACGACGGAGCCCAATACGAGGACCAACGCCCGAAAGTTGAACGGTTCGATCTTGCCATCGGCTGTTTCCGCCACGAGGCCTTCGATCAGAACGATCGCACCGAGCAAAAACAGCATGGCGCCCAACATCGTCGGGAAAAACGCAGGTCCCATTCGGGCCGCGGAACCCAAGTCGTACTGCTGCGCCCAGCCGACGAAAAACGCGCCGAACGCTAGGAACATCAAGCCAGACCAGAAGTTTTTTTGATCACGGATCTTCAAGGCGTCTCCTGGCGATCGATGATGGGCCGGAGGATTCTAGCCACAACTTTTGCAACGGCCCGGCAAATTGTTATGCAAGTACGCTTGTTGCCATGCAGCAACGTCAAAGCATGACCACTTGTCGGACTGCTTTGCCTTCGTGCAGCAGATCGAAGCCGTGATTGATGTCGGCGAGCGCGAGGGTCCCGGTGAGCAAGCGGTCAACCGGCAGGCGGCCGCCGCGAAAAAGCTCAACGTAACGCGGGATGTCGCGCATCGGCACGCACGTGCCGACGTAACTGCCCTTGATGGTGCGTTCCTCTGCCACGAGGTTGACCACGGGCATCGCCCACGTTGCATCGGGTGGAGGAAGCCCCGCGGTGACGGTCAGGCCGCCGCGCCGCGTAATTCGGTAGGCCAGATCGAACGCACGCGTCGAGCCCGCCATTTCGATCGCAGTGTCGACACCGCCAAGCGTCGCATCGCGGATCGCTGCGACGATTTCCGGCACGCCGGCGTCGAAGGTGTGCGTTGCGCCGAGCCGGCGCGCCAGTGCGAGCTTGTCGGCAGACAGATCGACTGCAATGACTTGGCGCGCGCCGGCCGCAGCCGCGCCCAGCACCGACGCGAGCCCGACGCCGCCGAGCCCGACCACCGCGACCGATGTTCCTGCGCGCACTTGCGCAGTGTTTACGACGGCTCCGACTCCCGTCAGCACCGCGCAGCCGAACAGCGCCGCATGCTCGAACGGCAGATCGCGATCGATCCTGATCGCCGAGCGGCGCGACACCACGGCGTGAGTGGCGAACGCCGAGCAACCCAGGTGGTGTTGGATCGTGTGCCCGTTGCGCGTGATGCGACGCGCGCCACTGAGCAGCGACCCGGCCCCGTTGGCCGCTGCTCCTGGCTCGCACAGCGCCGGGCGACCTTCGGCGCACGGATTGCAGTGGCCACAACTGGGCACGAATACCAGCACGACGTGATCGCCGACGGCCAGGTCATGCACGCCGTCACCGAGTTGTTCGACGATGCCGGCGGCTTCATGGCCGAGCGCCATCGGCAGCGGACGCGGCCGGTCCCCATTGATCACCGACAGATCCGAATGGCACAACCCGGCCGCCTTGATGCGCACCAGAATCTCGCCGCTGCCCGGCAGCGCGAGATCGAGCTCCTCGATCTTCAGAGGTTGAGACTGCACGTACGGATGCGGCGCACCCATGCGTTCCAGAACCGCAGCACGTATCTTCATCTCGACACTTTCGAAATCCGGCGGACGATCGCTTCCGTCATGTCGCGCGTGGTTGCACTGCCGCCGAGATCGCCGGTGCGCACCCCGTCGTCGCGCAACGCGCCATCGATCGCATTACGCAATGTCAGGGCCGCGTCGCCGCGACCTACATGATCCAGCATCATTGCGCTCGCCAGCAGCAGCGCCAGCGGATTGGCGACTCCTTTACCGGCAATGTCAGGTGCAGAGCCGTGCACCGCTTCGAAGATCGCGGCATCGAGGCCGATGTTTGCGCCGGGCGCCATGCCCAACCCACCGACCAGCCCGGCAATCTCGTCGGACAAGATGTCGCCGAACAGATTGGTGGTCAGGATCACGTCAAATTGCCACGGCTTTAGCACCAACTGCATGGCGCAGGCATCGATGATTCGATCGTCCATCGCCACCTTGCCCTCGTACTTTTTGGCAACCTCGCGTGAGGTATCGAGAAAAATTCCGGACAGTGCCTTCAGCACATTGGCCTTGTGCACGATCGTGACCTTCTTTCGCCCGTGCTTCAACGCGTAGTCGAAGGCAAATTCGGCCACGCGGCGCGAACCCGCGCGCGTATTGATCCCCGATGAGATCGCTGCCGCTTGTGGGTCACCGTCGATCGGAATGTAATGTTCGAAGCCGATGTAAAAACCTTCGAGGTTTTCGCGCACGAGCACGATGTCGATGTCTTCGTAGCGTCCGCCCGCGATCAGCGTGCGCGCCGGACGCAGATTCGCGTACAGCTTGAATTCCTCTCGCAAGCGGACGTTGACCGATCGGTAGCCGCCACCGACCGGGGTGGCCAGTGGCCCCTTCAACGCGAGCCGCGTGCGACGAATGCTGTCGAGCAGCGCGGCCGGAAGCGGGTCGCCGGCTTGTTCAACGGCCGTCATTCCGCCTTGCTGAACGTCCCACACAAACGGCTTGCCCAGCGCGTCGAGAATCTCGACCACGGCGGCGGTGATTTCGGGCCCGATACCATCGCCGGGAATCAGGGTTGCGGGGATTGATGCCGAAGTCAAGACAGAATCACTCGCATAGCGTTAAATCTTGATTTACCGGAAGATTCGATGACATCGTAGTCCAGCCTTTTGCCATGCCGACATTCAAGCAGCAAATTCGATTTTGCACTGGACACGATGGAGTTCGCATTGCGTACGCCACGTCGGGCCACGGTCCGCCACTGATCAAGGCGGCCAATTGGCTCAGTCATCTGGAATTTGATGTCGGTAGCCCGGTGTGGAGCCATTTGCTGATCGAGTTGTCACGCCAACACACGCTGATTCGATACGACGAGCGCGGCTGCGGCCTGTCCGATCGGGATGTGGCCGACTTGTCGTTCGACGCTTGGCTGCACGACCTCGAAACCGTCGTCGATGCGGCGCAGGTCGAGCGCTTTCCATTGCTCGGGCTTTCGCAGGGCGCTTCGATCGCGATTGCATACGCGGTCCGTCATCCGAAGCGCGTGTCGCATTTGATCCTGCACGGTGGTTACGCGCGCGGCCGGCTGAAGCGCAATCCGACACCGCAACAGCGTGAGGAAGCCGAAGTGATGAATCGCCTCGCCGAGATCGGGTGGGGCCAGCAGAACCCAGCGTTTCGCCAGTTCTTTACGACGCAATACATTCCGGGAGGCACGGCCGAGCAGCACCATTGGTTCAACGAACTGGAGCGCGTATCGACGTCGGCGTCGAACGCGGCACGCTTCATGCGCGAGTTCAACGATATCGAAGTGGTGGACTTGCTGGCGCGGGTTTCGTGCCCGACGCTGGTGCTGCATTCGACCCGTGACGTGCGTGTGCCGTTTGACGAGGGGCGCCTGATAGCAGGTCGGATACCGGAGGCGCGCTTCGTACCGCTCGAAAGTGAAAATCATTTGTTGCTCGAAAGCGAACCCGCATGGCAGCGCTGGTCCGATGAAGTGCGCGCATTCCTGCCGATGGCGGTCGCGGTCAATGACCCGGCGTTTTCAACGCTGACCGCGCGCGAGCGTGATTTGCTCGAACTTATCGCGCAGGGACGCGACAACGCGCAAGCGGCGGCGGCTCTGACGCTAAGCGAGAAAACGGTGCGTAATCACGTCACGCGCATTTTTTCCAAGCTCGAGGTCGAGAATCGCCCGCAGGCTATCGTGAAGGCGCGCAAGGCCGGCTTCGGCAAGCGAATCACTTAGCCAACCGGGACTGGGGTCCCACATTTTTGCCGCCAAGAGTCCCGTCCCGGGACACGGCCGGGACCCTGGTCTCACGACGCACCTGCTGTCGCTGTGGACAATTCGCCCCCACGATGTTCGACCCTGGGAACGGTGATGCACGTATTCGAATCGGTCAATACACAACGCTACGCAAAATGCATCGAAGTTTCGAAGCGCGTCCGCTGGGACATCGAGCGTGACGTCATACGCGGCCGGGATTTCGACACGGACCACAAGTTTTTGCCCGATGGGCTTTCGTTCGCTGATCGCATCGACTCACTGACCACCGGCGAACGGCGCTTGCTGTCGCAGATCCAGGGCCGGACCTACGCCAACATGTTCGGACTGGTCGAGCGTTTCATTGGCGCCAAGATGCTGGACATGACGCGCGGCCATGCGCTGGGCGATCAGACCGCATTCGAAGCGCTGATTCGCTTTACCGACGAAGAAATCAAGCACCAACGGTTATTCCGCAGAATCGAACTGCTGGCTGCTGAACAAATGCCCGACGGCTACCAGTTCATAGCCCAACCAAACGACGTCGCCGACTTCGTGCTCGGCAAGTCGACCTGGGCCGTACTGGCGTTGACCTGCCATATCGAAATTTTTACGCAGGTGCACTACCGGCAAAGCATCGAACCCGATCAGCAGCTGTCACCGCTGTACAAAGACGTGTTCTTCTTTCACTGGAAAGAGGAATCGCAGCACGCGATTATCGATGAGCTCGAATGGGCGCGTGAGAACGAAAGGCTCAGCGATGAAGAGCGCGACGCTGCGGTCGATGACCTGATCGCGCTGGTAGTCGGCATCGACGCCACGTTGCAGCGACAGGCAGCCGCGGATGCCAAATATTTCAGCGGCATTTGCGGGCGCGTTCTAACGGGCGCCGAGTCGTTGCAAATCGAGTCCCATGTGCTGGCCGCCTACCGCTGGCAATACATTGTTTCGGGCATCAAGGAACCACGCTTCGGCGACCTGCTGACCGGAATGATCAACGAAGGCCAGGCCAAGCGCGTGTTTGATGCGCTCGCGCCGATCATTCATTAGCCGCTTGGATTTCTGCATCCGATTTGCAGCGCGCCACGTATGTGTGCTCGGTTGCAGACATTGAAAAATACTTAACCAAAAAAAGAGGAGCTTTAATGAGATACACATCGATGTTCGTCGCGATTGCGGTCACCGCTCTGTCGGTTCACGCCAACCCGACGCTGGTTTCCAGTGGGGTCATGGCCAACAAGGACGGCAAGACGCTGTACACGTTCGACAAGGACGTTGCCAGCAAGAGCAACTGCAACGGCGGTTGCGCCACCGCGTGGCCTCCGTTTGTCGTCGCCAATCCCGCGCTGGCGGGCGGCGATTTTTCGATCGTCAAGCGTGACGACGGCGCCGCGCAGTGGGCCTACAAGGGCAAGCCGCTGTACTTTTTCGCAGGCGATGCGAAGGCGGGCGATGTCAAGGGCGACAAGCAGGGCGGCGTATGGCACGTGATCCGCACGGAAGGCAAGAAGACTTCGGCAGCGCCGCTGTCTGATTTCTCTGCCAACTACCGATACAACTAAGGTTATTTCGGACGCTTTGCGCCGAAATAACTCCTCGCGATCAAGCGGACAGCGCTTTACGCTGCCGCTTATAGCTAGGCACGACCTTTTGACTGGAGAACTTTATGAAGGACTTACGTGGGCTAGCGGTTTCAACTTCCAGCGCGCAGGCGCTGGAGCACTTCGAAACCGCGCTGACGCAGTTTCACAGCTATACCGGCGATCCACTTGCCACCATGCAGCAAGCGTTGCAGGCTGATCCCGAATTTGCGCTCGCGCATTTGTTCAACGCGTTCGCGATGTATACGGCGACCGAGCAGCGCTACCTGCCGGCGGTGCGCGAAGCGATCGCCAAGGCCGCGGCGCTGCGGGCGAAGATGAATTCGCGCGAGCGCGATCTGCTTGATGCGGCCGAGCTGCTTGTCGACGGCAAGTGGCGCGAAGCATCGCGCGCTTTCGATTCGATCCTGATCGAACATCCGCGCGACACGCTTGCCATTCAAACCGCGCATCTGATGGATTTTTTCCAGGGTGATGCGCTGAATCTGCGCAATCGAATTTCGCGCGTGCTGCCGCACTGGGATGAAAAAGTTCCGAGCTACTCGTACATCCTCGGCATGCATGCTTTCGGCCTGGAGGAATGCAATCAGTATCCGGACGCAGAGCGTGCTGCGCGCCGCGCCCTCGAATTGCAGCCGCGTGACGGCTGGGCAGTGCACGCGGTGGCCCATGTCATGGAAATGCAGGGCCGCATCGCCGAAGGGATCGAGTGGCTGCAGTCGCGCGAATCTGACTGGGCACCCGACAATATGTTCGCTCCGCACAACTGGTGGCATCTGGCGCTGTTCAACATGGACCTCGGAAATTTCGACGCCGCGCTCGATCTGTTCGACCAGAAGCTGGCTGGTCCGCCGCTCGACATGATGTTGGTGCTGCTCGACGCATCGGCACTGCTGTGGCGGCTGCGGCTGGAAGACGTCGATGTCGGCGACCGCTTCGAACGCGTGGCCGATGTCTGGGCCGGGAAGTTGGAACAGGAAGCAGGGTATTACGCGTTCAACGATGCACACGCGATGATGAGCTTTGCAGCGACTGACCGGGCTGGCGAGATCGCCCGTTTGCGGCGCTCGATGCGCACCGCGGTCAAAGGGAGTGCTTTCAACGCCGCGATGACGCGCGATGTGGGCATGCCGCTGGTCGACGGGCTCGCAGCGTATGCGCGCAACCGGCACGCCGAAGCCATTGCCACGATTGAACCGGTGCGGGACACGGCAAACCTGTTTGGCGGCAGTCACGCGCAACGCGATTTGCTGACGCTGACTTTGATCGACGCGGCGATTCGCGCTGGCGATACGCGCCGGGCACGGCATTACATCGCCGAGCGGCAGGTGCACAAGCCAACCGCGTGGAGCGAGCGATTGCTGGCGCGCTCCGAGCGCGAAGGTCCTGTATCGCGACGCCCAGCGGCGTCAAGTGCGCGCCGTGTGGTCGCTGCGCCTAAGGCGCCGGCGCGTGTCGCAGCACTGCAATAGTGACCGGGGGATGGCGGCGCCGCGCGCCGTCATCCCACCTAAACGGTTCTCCTGGCGCCGCATGAAATTTTCATGCTACATTTTTCAGAAATAGAATAAAAATACCAAGGCGCTGTTCGATTCCAGTCGCAGCGTTCGAACGCCAAAGGAGACACATATGAAGCGTCGCGATTTCGTTAAGGTGTTTGCGTCGTCTGCCGTCGTGGGCGCAGCGACTATTCCCGGAAAGGTGCTGGCTCAAGACAAAGTCGTCTGGAAAGCCTCGGATGTTCATCCGCTCGGCTATCCGACAGTCGAAGCGATGCAGCGCATGGGCAAGAAGCTGGAGACGGCAACCAAGGGCCGCATCTCGATCCAGATGTACCCGTCGATGCAGCTGGGCGGCGAAAAGGAAATGATCGAACAGGCGCAGGTCGGTGCATTGCAGATCGCCCGCATTTCAGTCGGCGCGATGGGCCCGGTCGTAGACGAGCTCAATGTGTTCAACCTGCCGTTCATCTTCCGCGACGAAGCCCACATGCGAAAAGTCATCGACGGTCCGATCGGGCAGGAATTGCTCGAGAAGGTGACCGCGAGTCCGCAGTCGCGGCTGGTGGTGCTGGGCTGGATGGACGCCGGGACGCGCAACGTCTACTCCAACAAGCCGGTGACCAAGCCCGAGGATCTGAAAGGGCAGAAGATCCGCATGATGGGCAACCCGCTGTTCGTCGAGACGATGAATGCGATGGGAGGCAACGGCGTAGCAATGGGATTTAACGAGCTGTTCGGCGCCCTGCAGACGGGTGTGGTGGACGGCGCAGAGAACAATCCACCGACGCTGCTCGCGCAGAATCATTATCAGGTCAGCAAGGTGTATAGCTTGACCGGCCATCTGATCATCCCCGAGATCTTCGTGTTCTCGAAGCGCACTTGGGACGGTCTGTCGAAGGCCGACCAGGACCTGGTGCGCAAGGTTTCGCGCGAGGCCCAGCTCGAACAGCGGCAGCTGTGGGATGCCTACGTTGGCGAAGCCGAAACCAAGCTGAAGGCGGCCGGCATCAAGTTCGTCGCGGCCGACAAGTCGGCGTTCTACAAGGCAACGCAGCCGATCCGCGACAAGTACGGCGCCAAGTACTCCGCGCTGCTGAAGCGCATCGAAGACACCAAGTAGGCCGCCGCCGATGACACGCGGGCGCCTCGTTCCGCGTGTCGCCGCTCGTGTCGATTCGCGCGTTTCAGTTTCGGATTTGCTTGCATGACCGCAAAGCAGCGCTATGCGCAGGCGATGGAGTGGACCTACGTCGCGTGCATCGTGCTGTCGGGCACGGCACTGGTCGCTATCACGCTGATGATTCCGGCCGGCGTGTTCATGCGCTACCTAATGAACAACCCGATGTCATGGCCGGAGCCTGCGGCCGTTGTCCTGATGGTGATGTTTTCGTTCATCGGCGGCGCCGCGGTGTACCGCGCCAATGTGCACGTCGCGGTTCAAGCGCTCCTTAATGCCGTGAGCCCCAACATCCGCCGCTCGATGTTATGGGCAGTGGATGCCTGCATGGGAGCTATCGCGCTGTTCATGATCGGCTACGGCTTCCACTTGTGCGTCATCACGCGTTTTCAGAGCATGGCCGAGTTCCCGTGGCTGTCGGTGGCGTTCGTCTACCTGCCCATTCCCATCAGCGGTTTTTTGACGCTGCTATTTCTGATCGAACGCGTGTGGGCCGGAACCCCTGCCGCGACGTCGATCATGTATCGCGACCAGGCCACCGAGCTCGAATAGATGGACGTTCTGGTGTTGCTCGGGTCATTCGCTGTCCTGTGCGCGCTATCGGTGCCAGTGGCGTATGCGCTAGGGCTGGCGGCGATCATCGCGGCGTTCTGGATCGACATCCCGCTGGAAGCGGTGATGCTGAAAATCTCCGACGGCACTGACGATTTCGCCTTGTTGGCGATTCCGTTCTTCGTGCTGGCGGGCGGCATCATGGCCGAAGGAGGCATGGCCGCACGCCTGATCAACCTGGCCAGAGTCTTCGTCGGCTTCATACGCGGCGGGCTCGCGCTGGTGAACATCCTGGCTAGCACGTTGTTCGGCGCCGTATCCGGATCATCGGTGGCAGATACCGCATCGATCGGCTCGGTGATGATTCCGCAGATGGTGAAGGCCGGCTATCCACGAGTGTTTGCCACCAATGTGACGATCTGCGGGTCGGTGCAGGCGTTGATGATTCCGCCGTCGCACAACGCGGTCATTTATTCGCTGGCGGCGGGCGGCACGATATCGATTGCACATCTGTTCCTCGCCGGAATCTTTCCCGGCCTGATCTTCGGGCTGTGCCTGATCGGGCTCGTGCTTTGGACGGCGCACAAGCGCAACTTCCCGAAGGGCGAGCCGATTCCGTTGAGCGCTGTTCCGAAAATCGTGATCGACGCGCTGTGGGGTCTGGGCACCGTGGTGATCATCATGGGCGGCATTTTGTCCGGCGTATTCACGCCGACCGAGTCGGCAGCGGTCGCTTGCGTCTATGCGTTCCTGGTCACGTTTCTGGTGTATCGCGACTACAAGTGGCGCGAGCTGCCGCGGCTTGTCCATCGGGTCGTGAAGACCGTCGCGATGGTGATGATGCTGATCGGGTTTTCGGTGGCCTTCGGTTACATGATGGCGCTGATGCAGATTCCGGCCAAGGTCACCGCCTTCTTTCTGATGATCTCGGACAACAAGTACGTTTTCCTGCTGCTCGTCAACGTTCTGCTGCTAGTGCTGGGTACCTTCATGGACCTGGCGCCGATGCTGCTGATCTGCACGCCGATCTTCATGCCGGTCATCGCCAAGTTCGGCATCGATCCGGTGCACTTCGGCATGATCATGATTTTGAATCTGGGGATTGGGCTGATCACGCCACCGGTAGGCTCGACGCTGTTCGTCGGCTGCGCCATCGGCAAGGTCACGATGGAGCAGGTGTCCAGGGAGCTCTGGCCGTTCTACGGCGCGATGTGCGCCGCGCTTCTGCTTGTCACCTTCGTTCCGGCGATCTCACTGTGGCTGCCGGGGTTGATGAAGTGAATCAATCGACACGCGCGCCGGAAAACTTCACGACGCTTTGATACTTCGCAAGCTCGCTGCGCACGAGCCCTGAAAATTGCTCGGGTGTGCCGGGCGCAGGCTCAGCCCCCATTCGCGCCAGACGCTCGCGCATCTCGGGCGAACGCAGCGCCGTTGTGAACGCCGCATTCAAGCGGGCCACAATTTCTCTTGGAGTACCGGCCGGCGCGAACACGCCAAACCAGGTCGACACATCGAAGCCGGGCAGTCCGGCTTCTGCCATCGTCGGCACGTCCGGCATCGCGCTCGCACGCTGGGCGGTGGTTGCTGCCAGCGCGCGCAGCTTTCCGGCTTTGATCTGCGCGGTCGCAGACGCGAGATTGTCGAACATGAAATCGGTCTGGCCCGCTAGTAATCCGAGCTGCGCGGGCGCTGCGCCTGCATACGGAATGTGGACCGCAGAAATTTTCGCCTGCGACTTCATCAGTTCGCCGGCCATGTGCCCGGCGCTGCCGTTGCCCCCCGACGCGTAGTTGAGCCGTGCCGGATTCTTGCGCGCGTAGTCGATCAGATCGCGCGCCGATCGAACGCCGAGCTGATCGGCGCGCTCGGGCGTCATCACCAGCACATTCGGCACATGCGCGATCAGCGTGATCGGAGCAAAGTCCTTGACTGGGTCATACGGCAGTTTGGAGAACAGCCACGGGTTGACCGCGTGTGTAGCGACCGCGCCGATGACGAGCGAGTAGCCGTCCGGTGCTGACTTGGCGACGTGATCGACGCCGAGATTGCCGCCAGCGCCGGGACGGTTCTCGACGACGACGACGCCGAGCGGTTCCTTCACCCGCTCCGCCAATGCACGCGCTGCAGTATCGAGCGGGCCTCCAGGCGGATAGGGCACCACCAGTCGAATCGGTTTGTTCGGGTAGGCGGACTGCGCGGTAGCGGATTGCGCTAAGTCCAGACTTGTCCCGCTCGTTGCGAAAGCCACCACTGCGAGCGCACCTATTGCATGCCGTCGATTCACGTTGCCTGCCGGTCGAAAGAGTAGTCGCTAGTATCGCTCATCGCGTTGTCATCGACGTCGCGATGCGCAACTGAACGTCGTCAAAGTTAAGCCAACTCGTAATTTTGAGTCATTGCGCAACTTGGATAAGCAGGACTCACTGCAATCAAGCCTGACGCCCGCTTGCGACCCAATGCAGAAATTCACTCGCTCATTAACGTACGAGAGCTGCGACAGGCACGGGCAGCTGCACTAGTCGCGTGCAGACTGCTATCCCGCTATATGTGTTCGATGAGGCGTCAGGACGCCATTCGATGCTCTCGATGCGCAGTCAACCGATGTAGTGAGAAGCCGACGTAAGCGAGCAGTGCAGCGAGCAATAGTGTCGCCAATGGCGGCTCCGGTACAGCAAAAGTTATAAGAAGCTGCGATGGATGGCCATAGTTGAATTCGAGCGAACTGAAATCATCAACGCCATCAGGGGAACGTAAATTAAATGCCAGAAATGGAGCGTTAACAGTGTTCACAAACGCGGTCACGTCAAAGAACGCGTCCTGTCCAAAGCCGAGGTCCAGCGGGAGGACCAAAGTTCCGAGTAGTGCGCCGGCGTCGCCGTCGGTCTCGTCCAGTTGGCCAAGCGTCGTCCCGTAACCGTAGACCTGAAGATTCTGTCCGAATAGAGGCAAGCTGTATGGATTGAGAGTCAAGAACGCTTGAGCGACCGGCCCGGTGATGGCCTCCGAGGAGAACTTGACTATGCCTTGTATGTAGAACGCCGCAAGGACAGTCGATCCATCAGATACAGGGTTGCAGCCATCGCACACGTATATCGACCCGTCACTATTCGGATCAATTGTGAGCGTCGGCACTGCCTGTGAGATTGCTGGACTACAACAGACGACTACCGCGAGTGCGACCGAGGCTATCGTGTCTTTCATTGATCCTCCGCGATCCTTTATGAACCATTTATCGCACTGGGCGGACATTGTCCGATGCGAAGACTCGCAGGGTAACTGACGAAGCCACAAACATGACCGACCGAATATCGGACAGTCAGGCTTCGCATGTTCGGCGTACATCTGGGGTTCCCCAGCGTCCGCTAATAGCCGATAGCGGACACATCATTCGCATCGCGTTCATCCGCACAGCCACACTATGCTCATCCGCGATCGATGATTTCCAACTACGTGAGAATGTTTGCAACTATTTTTGAAAACCTACTGATCGTCGTCGTCACGAGCACCGGTCATCGTCCGTTCACTCCGGGCCGCATGTAGAAGACTAAGGCGGCAGCGCGGCGAAGAGCATGGCAAGCACGACGTCGTACGCCGTCTCGTTCTGGTACTTGCTGCAGAAGAGTAGCGGCTCTTGTCCATCAGGGAACGTGGCGCAGAGCGGTCCTCCGAATTGTGCAGCGCGCGTCAAGTCGGCTCGGCTCGCGGGGGGAAATGCCTGCTGGAAGATGTCCCAGCGCTCGCGGAATACCTCCGGCGTCGCCGGCGGCACCACCAAGATGAAGCGTCCTGTCAGATCGCGCTGCAGGATCTGCTCGTATTCCCATTTGAGACCCTCGCCCCCGCCGAGAATCGCGACCACCCACGAAGATTCTCCCAAGAGGCCTCTCACGCGGTCTTGCCAGCCCGGCCCGTGCACGTACTCCCGCGCGGCGCCCAGCGGGCTCAGCGCCTCCCCCGGTTTCCCGATAGCGACGACAGGCCCAAGGGTCATCAGGCGACTGACCACGAATTCTTCCAGCGTGAGTCGCTTGCGAAACAGCCGGCTGAAATACTCGACCTTCGGCACGAGCTCCAGCAGGTCGTCCACGAACGACCGCACGAACAGCACTGGCGGACGCGGATCCCGATCGCGCACTTCCACCGACCGCAGCGCGAGCGTCCGTCGCGCGCGTTGCATGAGCCGGCTGCCCGCCAGTGCGAACGGTAAGAACGCTAGGCCGGCGAGCAATCCGATTCCGGTCGCAATGGCGACGAACAACGCCGCGAGAATGCCGAGGACGTACATTGCGAGCGCCGACACCAGCGGTTCGAGCGCCGCGCTGAGCCGACGGTCTCTTGGCAACTGCGCGAGAGTGCTGAGGATCGTCGCCGCGTTCCGGCTCCGCCAGGCCACACGCCGGAGCCGCCAGCTCGCAGCGACCGCTCTTAGGGCAAACCAGCTCAGGACGCCCATGCCGAGGATCGTCGAGACGATGCTCAGCGCGTCCTGCCGGCGGGCCTCTGGCCCGATCGACGCGAACATCGTGATCAGGATCACAACGAGGCCGGCGGCGAGTACGAGCGCGGCGAGGAACACGCCGCGCTTGATCAACGCCGCCGGGAGAAGCAGTGCCAGAGAAGCGGCCAGGAATGCAGTCGCTTCCCGCGCGTCGTGATCGACCAGCCACGCGAGCGGCGCGGCGACGATGAGCAAGGTGAGGCCGGTGACATAGGGGAGAAAGGCGGCTGCGCGCACTGCTCGCACGTCCTTGATACGGGGTGTGCAATTCACGAGCGGCATGGTCAATCAGGCGACGGCGCCGGGCGAGGTCTATCGCGCGCGCGACACCAGGCATCAATCGTGGCGATCCGTCCCCTTACCAGCCGAGCGCTGTCCGAGTCAGCTTGGTCATTATCGTCTCGCGAGGTCCGCTTTTGGCAATTTTCAAGGAGTGGGCCGAGACCGGTATTGGCCGGCAGCGGACAAATGTTTGAATAAATAGAAACAATGCGACGCATACGCCAAGCGCTTCGGCCAGTATTCGTCGTCTTCCTCTTCCCATAGCATGAGTGCTTGCTTGATCTGGCCTATCGCAATTCCGTGAGGCGCGCGCAGGCCTGCGACGTCAGCGTCACTCGCTGTCAAGTGAATATTCCGCATGAGCCTTGGAGCGTTAGCGCAATGACGCGCAATGCGCTTCGCGTTTAACTGCGTCCTGGGTTTGTAGCCGAACCGATCGCACCACCACCGTGCGACAGATTGCAACCTGGAGCGAACATGCAGAACGAAGAAACAGACAAACAGGGTTCTGAGCAAGGAGATCGGTTCGAACCTCGTAGCCGCGATCGCAACGAGCGCACACCGGACGCTTGGCTGATAGCGCAGGGCATCCGCCATCTGCACGCGGTGGATGATGCGGGCGTCCAGAGTACAAACATGCTGTGGAGTTGCTGAAGGCGCGCGAGAGCGCTCCCAAGCTGGTCGAGGTCGCACTACTCGCCGCTGATCGCACGACATACCCCTGCGCTGGGCACTGCTTTATTTGCTCTCCGATCTCGAACATCCGTCTTCTGACGAGGTCTTCGTCCGAGCGGCAAGCCAGCCCCTTCCTGAGGGGCTGCGCGGTCAAGGCTGCACCACGATTCGCGACGGAGAAATACTCGTGCGAACGATGGTGATCGCCGGTTTGGCGAGAGTGCCGACACTGATAGGAGAGTCGAAAGAGGGCTCTTTAGTCTGCTACGTAAGCTCGAAGAACCAGCGCTTCGGATTGAGGTCGTCAAGGCGCTCGTAAAACTGAACCCGACGAATGGCGAGGTCGTACGGGAGACCTGCCTGAGGATCAGCGTTTCATGCTGTACCTGCGGTGCGCCGATAAGAAGGATCTCTCGTGTTGAAATTGAACGTCAGGACGGAAAGGCAAGCTTGCTCGCTCACCGCGATTCGATAGACCGCGGACCACCCCCCACGCGACTTGCCAGTGCGAGGAGAAATAGTATGGCCACCTGCTCTGTACCAGCGACGAACCGGCCGCTTCGGTGACAGTCTGTACGGTCCGAGAATTTGCTCGCAGCCGTTCATCGATTGGGCGTGAGATGCGTTTGACTTCGATAAAGGGGATTGGGACGACGGGTTCGGCTACGACGCCGTCTGCAATAACAATCTGCCGTTGTCGCGCACACTGAGTGGAATCTGGTGACTGACGTATCCAGCGAAGGACTAGCGAAAGGGGTCGTACTCGTCCAATATTCTTCAATGGGGGTGTCGTTTCGCACGTGGCGCACTCGACGAGCTGGATGCCCGGTGCGGCAACGGTAGCTACGACGCCTACACCTGGTGGGGCCTGCAGGACAACAAGACCGAGTTGTATTTAGGTTACTTCTACAGCGAGCCAGTTGTCGCAAGGGCCGCTACGCTCGTGCACGAGGCGCGACACGCAGACGGCAAAGGCCATGACAACGGCAATAACGACTCGAGTTGGGGCTACAACGGTGCCTGGAGATGGGACGTCTGCTGGCTAGCGTGGTTCGCTGCAGCTGGAACCCGCACATCCACGGCCATGAAAACGTTGGCGACCCAGCGGGCGAACAACTCATCAATTCCCGCTTCACGACGCATCCGGGATTGAATGTCAAGATGGCTACTGCCGGAGTCAGAATCTCAAGCCCGAGTGTTGAAATCCTTATGAACGGTCATCGCCTCGTGTTCTGATAGTAGGGTTGTCTTTGCCAATCCAAGCTCGTCGAACAGACGCGTTTCCTGACAGCAGGCCGCTGGCGGCAATTGGATGACCGCTATTCGGCAACGACATATCGGCTTGGGGGAGTGCTCTGCCGAATTGGTAGACGTCTGCCTTGAGTAATTCGAAACGACCGCTTTGTGCACACGCGAACGGCAGCTCAGGGTCGAAAGCAGACATCGGTGGAAGAGCGCGCTCTCTGTCGCCGGAAGTATCCAGCGAAACCGTAACAAGGTTGCAATACTTCTGGGCGCTCGCCCCAACTGCCGAATGTCCGCTAACCACCCGAAGACGACATTGAGCGCGTCGGAAAGCGAACGCTGGCAAGCAACCCGAACCCGACGTTAACTCAGTCGCTCATTGGCGAGCAGGAGACGCACCTGCGAGCTCACGGAACGTCTGTGTGTTCGCGAGATACACGGTCGAAGGTGCGATGGTAGAGCTTGCGGCGAAACACGAGGTCCTATCGGAATGCGATTCGGCAGGCGCCGAACTGGAACGTGCCTACGCCGCAGAACCAACTACCGTTGACACAACACCAGCAGGAGAAATTTTTCGAATTGCATGGTTGTACGTATCGCATATATATGTTGTTGGAAGCATCTATAGCGAGCGCGATGGGGCCGTTGAAGCGCGCGGATAAAGCGGGACCATCGATGTACTCGGCCTCGGAGTGGCTTCCGGCAACAAACTCACGTTGCCTGCGGCATCGAGCTTTCTGATGCCAGCAGTAGCGTCGAGGAAGTAAACGTTTCCCAGACTGTCGACTGTCAATTCGAACGGGCTTTGTACCCGAGCGGTGGCTCGCGGTCGTCCACGACGAATTGCTGGTTCGCCACACCCGCTGAAGTGGAGACACTTCCAGCTGGTGAAATGTATCGAATCGTTCCATTGTCATCGCCGACATAGAAGCCGCCGACCGCATCTGGCGCGATCGCTCGCGGCTGGGCAAACAGAGCCGTTGCAAGCGGACATCGGTCGCGCCAGCTTGGTTCGTTATGCCCGCGAACACAGATTGCGGTTGCGTTTCAGTAATGCGCTGTGATGGGCGATGTTCTGCACCTTAAAAGCTAGACGGCTCTGGAGCGATGCCGTCAATGAAATCGTTCACGATGTAAAAGGTCGACACATCGCCAGCGGGACTGACTGACGCAGAGCGCGGTTATCGAAGTCGACCAGTGTCAGATTGCCCGCGCCGTTTGTTTTCAGCGTGGTTGGTGCGCCGAAACGAGCCGCCGCACCTGGGCCGTCAACAAGCCCACGTGCGCTGTGAACCCGCAAAGGTCGTTACGGCTTGCATAGCCAAAGAGATGCTGCGCACAGACCGATTTCCCGTGTCGGCGATCACCAATTCATTTGCAGAGCGGAATGCGAGACCTCGCGGACGAGTGAAAAGCGCCTGAGCGACGGGTCCATTGACCGCGCCGGCCGTGCCGGCAGTACCTGCGATCACCGTGACAACACCCGAGGCTTGATCCCAGCGATACACGACATGTGCACCGGCCGAGGTGACATAGGCATTGCCTGCAGCATCCACTGCGAGTCTTCCGACGCGATTGTCCCGACGGGAAGTGTGGCCAGCGTCGTGACCGTTCGCCCTGAAGAAGCCGGTGTTGTGCCGGCGCGCGTCGACACTGAGCGAAACGGCCCGTGCACTGCTGTAGCAATTGCAACGGAGCCGTAAAGCGATGTCGTCGCTGCAATTCTTCACCGGCTCAATGGCTGCAGGCCGTTCCGCTCAGTGGTAACTGACCTGCTTGAGGGTCCGACGGATAGTGTGATTGAGGCTGTCGAGGAACAATATGTTGTTGTTCATCGATAGCAACAGCGGACGGTGAGTTAAACGATGCAGCCGTGCCGATGCCGTCACTCGCACCCGGCGATCCGGAGCCGGCCAATGTGCTGACCACGCCGGCGGGCGTTACGCGGCGGACAGCGTGCGCGTCATAGTCGGCGACGTAGATAACGCCGCCTATGTCGATGGTCAAACCGCGCGGAAACGAAAACCGTGCATTGGCTGACGTGCGTCAACTCGATCCTTCAGACCGGCTGACCCGGCGAGCGTAGTCACATTGCCGGCAGTATCGATCTTGCGGATGACGAAGTTGCCGCCGTCCGACACGTACGCATTGCCGGAAGTGTCGAAAGCGAGCGCATACGGCGATGCGAATCGCGCAGTGTCGCGCGCGCCATCTATATAGCCGCTGCCCGTCGTAGTCTCTGCCAGCAGCGATAACTCGGACATTGCAGGATTCACCGTCAAAGCGGCATGAGTACTCGCGGCGGTACCGCGCTGTTGACTATGTCGACGCTGTATTGCGCGCCGTTGTCGACGAGCGTGAGGACGGGCGTCACATAGGTCGCGGAGGTGGCGCCTGCGATCGGCGCGCCGTTTCGCTGCCATTGATACACCAGCGGCGGCGACCCGCTGGCAGTCACGCTGAATTGCGCGGTGTTGCCTTCAACAGCGGTGGCGTTTGCGGGTTGACTGGTGATCGCTGGTGGTGTTGGCGATTGTGGCGGTAAGGCTCCGCCCGAGTCTCCGCCGCCCCACAAGCTGATAGTGCTACCGAGCACGCCAACGCTACGACGCGCATAAGATTTTGAATTGTCAGCATGTCCCTCGGCGTACGTTAAAACGTTACTGGATCGCCTTGCGCCATTGCTTACGGCGTATAGATACTGTGAACAGTAGCTCACAGGCGCCGTTGTATCTGGTTGCGTGCGGGAATTTGACCTCGTCCGATCGGACGACAGACACTGTGCGAGCCGGTAGAGTTGCCAGCAGATTGGGCTCGCGCGATCACTTGCATCGAGCTCAGCGGTTCGTGACCTTGCAAACATCGCCTCAATCGCGACAGCAGTCCCAAGCGGGCTCTGCGTTAGCGGATTTGTCAGAGTTTCGACATGTCTGCTTTTGGCCGTTAGTGCCCTCTTCGAACGGACGTCGCTGATACAAGTCATGCAATAACTCGGAGTTCGAGTTGCCTAACTTGACGATCTTCAACGCGGCCCGAGCTGGATGTGCTGGCGATTGACACGACGCCTGTTAGCAAGGCGCACGCATAAGTGCCGCGAAAAGCGGCTTTGCAAAGCGGCAAATTCGACAGACGTGCGGCGTCATTCTCGGTTCAATTGCAACCGTTGCCTTACGAGCCGAATGACTAGAGGAAACACCATGAATACCAAGTCAAGATTTCCAGTTAGACCAGTTCCAAAAGCTCCCGCAGCCTCACGCGCAAAACGCTTCGCAGTTTCCGCACTGCTGATCGGGCTGTGCGTTGCTCGCCTGGCAGGGTGCGCGACCACTGACACCGGCGCACTTGGGATCGTTGCCGAGCACCCGATCGTCGATGCCGTGAATGGCACTTAGGTCATCGAAAGATCTGACAACTGTTGCTTCAAAGTCTCAACGCAGAAGTATTCACGCAGGAAATTCTTTACCGACTTCAGCACGCTCGATACGATTTGCATGCGCTGGCAATGGTGCCGGTGTGAAAGGGTCTTGAGATGTTCAACAGCCGCTACACGCAACCGCTTTTTTCGCGAGAACTGCTCGCGGAAACGGCTTTGTGCCGCCGCATTTTCGTGGCGGACAGCGTGATGGCGTCTGGCATTGGCGAAGTGCGTCCTGCTTTGTCGTGCTGAGTAGTGATCCGGGCGGAGGATCAGGCGTGTAGCTAACAAGCTGCTCACCGAAAGCCCGGATCGCTTGAACGCCTCCGGGCTTTTTGTTTGTGCAGTCTTAACGCTATGAGGTGATGTATGAAACGCAAGGATCCATTCACAACGAAGAATGACTTTTTCTACGCCTGTGTAGTTGTTGCGATGTTCGTGGTGTCGACGGTGGGTGTCGGTGCAGTGGTGGTGAATGCAGGGACGGTCCCGGTATTCGCAGCCGTAGTACGCGCCGCGTTGGTTGCTGCCACCACGTACTTCGCTTCAGGGTGAGTGGAAGTCAAGATGAAAGCCGCGTCTCTGTCCGGTGACGTGCGAATACCCCCGATTCGCACGTTGCTGGGCGGAGCCGGTCCCTGTCCGGTGAGAAAGCGTGTTTCAGCCATGCCTCAGAGTGTCGGCCACCCAGCCAAAGGATCAGTCCGAAACCGACGGCATTGATCAAAACAAGCAGGGATCAGAGCGATTCCGGTGCCGAAGGGTAGGACTGCTAAACAAGGATGCCGCCGAGCACAAGGGAGGCAAGAACATACGCCGTCAGGAACTGGAAGACGCGTTTCACTTTAGGCACCTATTGCGTCGCCATCACCGTCCGAGTCAAGCACATCCCGCAGCAGGTATTCCCGCGCTCGCTGGCGAAAGTACTGCGCCTCGGAGTCTTTCAACGCTTCGATTGACAGAAGTTCGTTGATTGGAACGTATGCGAGCTCTTCAAGAGTTTCGATGCCCGCAGCATGAGGGCGTCCGCATTTCGCGGTTCTATTCAAGTGTCCGCTGAACCATATGCCGACGGCGATTGCGGTGTGGCCATCGCTATCCTCGACGCCGTTTGTGAATTACCGCGCCGACGAAACCGCCAATTGCGGCAACGCTAAGTTAGTTGTTGGATGCGTGCCTGCGTCGACATAATGACCAAGGCACGCACGCATTGAACCGATATTTGCCGCTCACGCTGCCCGTTGCATATGCATGACATTGGCGCTGGCAACTTCGTGAGGCCGGTAGGAACGGCCATCGAGACGTCGTACACGATTCTTCTCGTGACACAAGTAGCGCGAACCCATTGATTCTTTCAGCTCTTTGGCACGCTGCGCCAACCATTCCAAACGCTCGGCCGGCAGATCAACTTTAACGATTTCCACTTGTGGCGGTGTGATCCAATCCTGCAATTCGGCCTTCTCAGTTTGTTTGAAAATCATTTTTCATCCTCCCGTCATTCTGATCGTCATGATGCTCATGCGACATGAAATTGACAATCACAATAAGTGCTAAGGCGGTGAAAAAAACAACCATTGGTCGGGCGCCACGCGATTCATCGCGCTCAATCGTGGTGCATGCACTGGTGACAAAATTTGTCGCGTGTTCGACTCAGACAGCCGATATCACGTTGTCAGCTTCGTTACGTAGGTCAAGCGCGATCTGAACAATGTAGGGCGGGTGGGAGTTGTTGTGGTGCACACGTACCTCTCACTTCGAGCGCACGAAAGTGCTACCACGCGCTGATTGCATATCGCGCGAGGCCGCGTTACGTTGCTTCAGGACATTGTGTTTCTGAGTTCGTGTACAGAGTGGGACAGCGGTGTACGCGTCTGGCTTGGCGGCGGCTACAACAAGAGCGACGCAGAGCAGTGGTTTGGCATTAACGAGCTTCAGCAAATGGCCAGTTGGCTCGACCAAGAGGCACGCCTGTTTCACCCCGACTCTGACTATGCAAAAGTGCCCACAACATGGGCAACAAGTTAACGCAGAGATTAATGCTGGAACGGGATGGTTTTGACACTAGGTCTTGTCGTCAGGACTCCACGGCAGCATGCAGCAGATTGCAGATACTGGCCTGCGACGAGCGGTGCTCGACGTTCTGACCACTAGTTAGGCAGAGCGGCCGGGTCATATCCACACAAGTCGAAAGCGTGGAACAGCGTCAATGACAGCTCTCGACCCGGAGGAGACATCGAACCGGTAGACCGGTCGGTTCTAACGTAGCGGCGTTCGCTGCTCAGCACTGTCGCGTTCGTAAGCGCGCCAGATCCCGCCCGCCGTTTCGCGGCAGGCTCCGAAGCGAAACGGCATCGTATCTCGACCAGGTGTTAGAAACCGCAAGTCAGCGAACCATACGCAGGTCGAGCTTTCCGTAACGCCGTCGAACGCCGGCACGTCGGCGAACCAACGGAAGAAGGCAAGTGCCGGCGCGTTCCACGCCTCTTTTCCGACCGCGTCTACCGGCCACTCGCCGTAGCGAGTCTTCGTCGCCCACACCGCTTGGTCGAGCGGAAGATACGGTGAATCGATCCTCGCGATAAAGCCATCTCCGGGCCGGTAGTGTCGTGGCTCGCGCCGTACTAGATTTATGTGCGCATATCGATGCATTTCGTCGTCGCTGACAAAGACCGTCCAGTTGAACGCAGTAGGCGGACGCGGATAGACCGTCACTTTCGCTTCACGCAGGCTTTGCTCGCGTGCGTACTGCTCGCCGAAGTCGATCGCGTTTTGCTTTTGCACGTACTGAAAGCCGACGTATGTGACCAGAACAGCGCTCGCAGCGAGCGCCGGCCAGCGCGATCTCCAGAATGCAACGGAGAGCATCAAGCCCGCCAGGATGATTCCGCTAAACCAGAGATCGATGATGAATGTGGTGCCGATCGCCGCGCGCCAGTTGGAGAACGGCGCAAAGATCATCGTGCCGAAGCTCGTGATTAGATCGCCCACGATATGCGCGGCGAGCGCCAGCGCGGTCACGCCGTAAAGCGCGCGCCAGCCGCGAGGCTCGCGCAGCATCTTTGCGAGAACCCATGACAACCCGAGGGCCCACAGCGGCAGCAGGATAATCGAGTGCGTGACGCCGCGATGGTGGAGCAGATACTCCACCGGGCCGACGTAGCCGAGGACAAAGTCAAGATCGGGCGCCGCGGCGGCAAAGAAACCAGCCGCGATGCGTCGCGGCAGCGAGCGAGGCGAAGCATCCTTCGGTGCTGTCGCGCGCGCAAGAAGGGCCCCCGAAAGTGCGTGCGTCAGCGTGTCCATTTAAAAGATCGGTGTCAGGCACCGAGATGTCGAATTGCAAGCTGACGCTTATGCGTACAAACACAAGAGTATCAAGTTCACTGGAAGAATCTTCTCATTCATATCCGCGGCTCCGGCTGATCGCAATCAGCCGCTCTTCAGCGACGGTTGCTAGGGGCACGTCGCTTCTCCGCCGCACTTCGACGACCGTATTTCAGGTGCTATTACGCTGACTGAAAGGCTGGTCGACGTCGGCGGCTTGTGCGTCGGTGGCTGTGCTGACTTGAACGCCGTCTACCCTCGACCCAGGAGGCCCACGCTCGGCCCACTGCTCCAGATGTTGAAGTGCTGCTTCGTCGCCGACAGCGACTGCCTCAACGCTGCCGTCGCCGCGGTTTCGCACCCACCCAGCCAGCCGCAGTCGGCGCGCCGCTTTGCACATCGCATAGCGAAAACCCACGCCTTGCACCTGGCCGGTGATTCTGAAATGCAGCGCAGGCAACTAGACGATCCCGCGCGACTTCAACGACTGCAATTGATCAGTGTCGACGCCTGCGTATTCCCGCAGCACGCTCGCCGTATGCTCGCCGAGCAACGGCGGCGGCAGCTCGTAGCTCGGCGGTGTGGCTGACATCTTGATCGGACTGGCGACCATCGGTACCTGGCCAGCAAGTGCATGTGCGAGATCGACGCGCAATCCGCGCGCGGCGACCTGTGGATCCGCGAGTGCATGCGCGATGTCGTTGATGGCGCCGCACGGAACGCCGGCCGCATCCAGGTGCTCAGTCCAGAATGCCACCGGCTTGGCGCGCACGATCGTTTCGAGTTCGCCGATCAGAATCTCGCGATTGCGAACGCGATCGGCGTTGCGCCGGTAGCGCGCGTCGGCAGCCAGGTGCGCCGTGCCGGCGACTTCACAGAATTTGACGAACTGGGAATCGTTTCCGACTGCTACGACGACGTGGCCGTCGGCGGCTGCAAACACCTGGTACGGCACGATGTTCGGATGCGCGTTACCGGCGCGGCCCGGTGCGCGGCCGGACGTCAGGTAATTCATGTTCATGTTCGCCAGCATCGCGAGCATCACGTCGTACAGCGCCATGTCGATGTACTGGCCTTCGCCGGTGCGTTCGCGATGCGTGACCGCGGCGAGGATGGCTACCGCCGAATACATTCCCGTCATCAGATCGGACACGGCGACGCCGGCCTTTTGGGGCCCGCCGCCGGGACGGTCATCGCGCTCGCCAGTGATCGACATGAAGCCGCCGATGCCCTGCATGATGAAGTCGTAACCGGCGCGCGTGCGGTGCGGCCCCGTCTGGCCGAAGCCGGTGATCGAGCAGTAGATCAAACCGGCATTGATCGCCTTCAGCGACGCGTAATCGAGTTTGTATTTCGCCAGTTGCCCGACCATATAGTTCTCGACGACGATGTCGCACTGCTCGGCGAGCTTGTGCAGCAGCGACTGGCCTTCCGCGCTTGAAATGTCGATCGTGACCGAACGCTTGCCGCGATTGGCCGACAGATAGTAGGCAGCTTCTGAAGTGTCTGCGCCGGCGGAGTCTTTCAGGTACGGCGGACCCCACGCGCGCGTGTCGTCCCCGATGCCAGGGCGCTCGATCTTGATCACTTCGGCGCCGAGGTCAGCCAGCAGCTGCGTACACCACGGGCCCGCGAGCACGCGCGTCAAGTCGAGCACACGCAGATGGCCGAGGGATTTCATGGAACGCGGTCGATGGGCGGCGATTGCCTACACTTTGCGCGATGCTACGCAAACTTTCGCCCGGAATGCTGCGCGCGTTGATGAATGTATGGCCCCCGTTCCTAGGCGCGGGCATTCGCGTGCGCCACATTGCGCCTGACTTTCGCAGCGTTACCGTCGACATGCGGCTGCGGTGGTCGAATCGCAACTACGTCGGCACCCATTTTGGCGGATCGCTGTACGCGATGACCGATCCGTTTCTGATGGTGATGCTGTCGCACGTTCTGGGCGGGGAGTATCGCGTGTGGGACAAGTCGGGATCGATCGAATACCTCGCACCCGGGCGCGGCCGCGTCTGGGCCCGCTTTGATCTTGACGAGATCGATCTGCAACAGATCCGGCACATGACCGAGGCGGGCGACAAGCATCTGCACCTGTTCAACATCGACATCAAGGATGACGAAGGCATGGTTGTAGCGCGTGTCGAGAAAGTCATTTACATCCGGCGCAAGCGGAACATCTCAGCCAACGGGGACACCGAGTGAGCGTCGCCGCCGCCTGGCCGTACCCGCGCGTGCTCGCGCATCGCGGCGGCGGTGCGCTGGCGCCCGAGAACACGATTGCGGCGATAAGAGTGGGGCTCGAGCACGGGTTTCGCGCCGTTGAGTTAGATGCGATGCTGGCAGTCGATGACGTACCGGTGCTGATGCACGACCCGACGCTCGAGCGCACCGGGCTGATCGTCGGCGCGGTCAGCGAGCGGAGTGCAGCGGAGCTCGAGCTGATCGACGTCGGCGGCTGGCATTCGGCGCGCTTTGTCGGCGAAACCGTGCCGACGCTGCAGCGAACGCTGCGATTTTGTCGCGACCACGACATCTGGCCGAACGTCGAGATCAAACCGGCGCCGGGCTTCGAAGCGGCCACCGGTGCAGCCGTCGCTCGTGTGACGGCGCAGGTCTATGCGGAACTGATTGCCGGCGGCGAGCGAGCCGATCAGGCTTCCCCGCAGTTGCCGTTGCTTTCTTCGTTTGCGCCTGAGGCGATGATCGCCGCCCGCGAGGTGGCGCCGAACCTGCCGCGCGGTTGGCTGGTGGACCGTGTGCCGCCGGAGTGGCACAAGGAAGTTGCGCGCCTGGATTGCGTGTCGCTGCACACCAATCATCGCCACCTAACCGAACAACAGGCGCACGAGATAAAGCGCGCCGGCACCTGGCTCTTCTGTTACACGGTGAATTCGCCGCAGCGCGCACGAACGCTGTTCAGCTGGGGCGTCGACGCGTTCTGCACCGATGCGATCGACCGCATCCCCGCTGATCTCGCCGCCTAGCGTCCGCTAGCCGGGCGGCTGCGTGTCGACAAACGAGGGGCGCGCCGCGAGTTTCTCGTAATGCCGTGCCAGATTCGGATGCGCGCTGCGCCAATTGATGTGCTTGAAGCGAAAGTCCAGATACCCCAAGGCGCATCCCACTGCGATATCGGCCAGCGAGTACGCGTGGCCGTTGCACCACGGCTTTTCTGCCAGGCCGTGGTCCATCGATGCTAGGGCGGCGTGCACCTTGTCCATCTGCCGGTCGATCCACTTCTGGCTTTGCTGTTCTGTGGGGCGTTGCGTCTGCTCGAGACGAACCAGAATGGAGGCATCCATCACACCATCGGCCAGCGCTTCCCACGTCCGCACTTCGGCACGCTCACGGCCATTGGGCGGGATCAGCTTCGCCACGGGTGTCAGCGTATCCAGATATTCGACGATTACGCGTGAATCGAACAGGGCGCCGCCATCCTCCATGATCAAGCACGGCACTTTTCCGAGGGGGTTGGCGTCACGGATCGACGTGTCCGGTGACCAAACGTCTTCCACGTCTAGCTGGTACTCCAGGCGTTTTTCCGCCATCACGATGCGTACCTTCCGTACGTAAGGGCTGGAAAGCGAACCGATCAGGCGGATGGTCTTGGACACGTTGCACGCAGAAAACGACGGGAAATCAGTATATCGACGGCGCGCCAACCGGCAATAGTGACGCGGTGGCACACGCCGATTAAGCGAACCAACGATGCGCCTTTGCTACACTGCGCGGCCTCTGAAAGTTCTACACGCTTAGCACACGCGCCGCATCGCGAATCAACTCCGCAAACGATTCCGCACGCACGTGCCCGCTGAACCCGTTTCTCAACTTTCTCCGCTAACTGCCATTTCGCCATTGGACGGCCGTTACGGCAGTCAGACGGCTGAGCTGCGCAATATCTTTTCTGAATTTGCCTTCATGCGTGAGCGGCTGCGCGTCGAAGTGGCCTGGCTGACGGGGTTGGCGGGCTTCGGGCTGCGCGAGCTGCCCGCGCTGCCGGACGCTGCCGCGCGCGAACTGCATCGGCTCGTCGCCGAGTTCAGCCTCGAAGACTGCACGGAAATCAAGGCGATCGAAGCCGAGACGAACCACGACGTCAAGGCAGTCGAGTACTTCATCAAGCGGCGCGCGGGCTCTGCGCTGGGCAATGCCGCAGAGTTCATTCACTTCGCGTGCACTTCGGAAGACATCAACAATGTCGCTCACGCCTTGATGCTCGGGCGCGGCCGCGAGGTGCTGACGCGCAGCCTGCGCGCAATACATGCCGGGCTGCGGGACCAGGCACACCGCTACGCGGATCTGCCCATGCTGTCGCGCACGCACGGTCAATCCGCGAGCCCGACGACGGTGGGCAAGGAGTTCGCCAACGTGTCGGTGCGGCTGGCGGCAGCGATCGAGGCAGTCGAGCGTGTGACGTTGCTGGCGAAGATGAACGGCGCGGTCGGCAATTACAACGCGCACCTCGCCGCGTACCCCGACGTCGACTGGGAATCGTTCGCACGCCGCGTTGTCGAGCAACTCGGACTGAAATTCAACACCCACACGATCCAAATTGAGCCGCACGATTCGATGGCCGAATTGTTCGACGCGCTAGCACGCGTCAACAACGTGCTGCTCGACCTGGATCGCGATCTGTGGGGCTATATCTCGCTCGGATACTTCAAGCAGAAGCTGAAGCCCGGCGAGATCGGATCATCGACGATGCCGCATAAGGTCAATCCGATCGACTTCGAGAATTCGGAGGGCAATTTAGGACTGGCCAATGCGCTGCTGCGGCATCTGGCCGACAAGCTTCCCATCTCGCGCTGGCAGCGCGATCTGACGGACTCCACGGTGCTGCGCAACCTGGGCGTCGCGTTCGGCTACTCGCTGATCGGCTACGAGTCCTGCGCGCGCGGACTGCGCAAGCTCGAGATCAATGAAACGCGCATTCGCGCTGACCTGGACGATGCCTGGGAAGTGCTGGCCGAGCCGGTGCAGACGGTGATGCGACGCTACGGAATCGAAGGGTCGTATGAGCAGTTAAAAGCGTTGACGCGCGGCAAAGGTATTACGCGAGAGGCGCTGCATGAGTTTGTGCGTGGGCTCGCAATCCCAACTCAAGCGCGCGACGCGCTGCTTTCACTGACTCCGGCGAGCTATGTAGGGAAAGCCCCCGAGCTTGCGCGCCGGGCTTGAGCTTGCGGCTCCCTTAAGCTTTTGAACTATTGATAGAAACGCCAAGGAGTAGTGATGCACCGACACATGAAGATCGCATCCGTCGCTGGCTGCATTGCGGTGGGCGTGGCCATCGCCTGGCCAGTTGCCGCGCAGTACGCCAAGCCCGAAGACGCCGTCAAGTATCGGAAAGCTGCATTCACTGTGATGAACAGCCATATGGGTCGCATTTTTGCGCAGCTCAAATCGCCGACACCGAACATGCAGGTCATTCAGTCGAGCGCGCAAACGGTCGAGGCGATGTCGAAGCTTCCGTGGGATGCCTTTGCGCCGAATACTGAACTGGTCGCGGATACCCGGGCGTTGCCCGCGCTATTCAAGAACGAAGCAAAGGCCAAGGATCTAGCGCAAAAAATGCAGGAGGAAGTCGCCAAGCTGAACGCAGTCGCCAAGACCGGCGATGCCGCCGCCGTCCGGACGCAATTCAATGCGGCTGCAAAAAGCTGCGACAACTGCCACGACGACTTCAGAGCGAAATAGTCTCGAGATCTGCGCGGCGGCACACCGGCGCAGATTTCACCGTCTCCTCGGAAGGTTGCGACACCGTCGCGGCGTAAGCAAGCGAAGCCCCCGTTACCGCGGAAGCCACGACGGCTAACGGGCCCTCGCGGGAGCTAAACAGTTCATCGGACAGACCGAGCGCGCTGATGGCCAGTGCGCCGCTGATGACGACGGCATGCATGAAGTCGTTGATCCTTGCCAGGCTGCTGTTGCGGTTCATTGCCACTTCTCCTTGAATTCGAGCGTCTCGGCTCGCGACGGATAGTGGTGCAGATCGGTTGCACGCCCGTTTCCGTGGAAAGAGTTCGCCGTTTCAGTTGAAACCTCCCGCATGCGTATTTCAATTGAAACCCGTACGGCCGAAGAGGCAATCTGCGCGAAACTTCCCAGACCAACGATGCGCTGATGACGTCGCTGTTGGCTACTTTGGGTAACGGCCACAACCTAGGCGCCCGCGCCGGAAGGGAACGTTCAAGAAAACGCGATATGGTTTTGCCTGGAACTCCCCACCCACGAGCAGAAAGGAAATGCGATGCAGATGAATCCTTACCTGACCTTCGACGGCAACTGCGCCGAAGCGATGCGCTTTTACGAGCGCACGTTTGGCGGCAAGCTCGAACTGATGACATTTGATTCGTCGCCGATGCGCGATGAGATTCCCAAGGGTCACGGAAACAAGATCATGCATGGTTGCCTAACGACGGCGGACGGCCAGTCGCTTATGGCCTCGGACAGCGGACCGTGGGCGCCGTTCGAAGGGGTCAAAGGCATTACGGTGGCGCTGAACTTTTCGAAAGCGGCCGACGGCAAGCCGGTGTTTGACGCTTTGGCCAAGGACGGCCAGGTCACGATGCCCCTGGCGAAGACATTTTGGGCAGAAGCGTTCGGCATGGTGACCGACCGCTTCGGCACGCCTTGGATGATCAACGCCGGCCCGATCGCCGTCTGAGAAATCAATCAAACTTAATCATGGAGCAGTGATGCACAACGTGTTCTTCGGCGGATTCAAGATCTTCGTCGACGCATAAGCGAGGGCCGGATGGAAGACAAACCCTCACGGCAAACGCTGCTGAAAGATCCAACGATCAGGGCTGCGACGGCCTCCGATGAGGCGGCTGTCTTCGATGTCATCGTGCTGGCGTTCAGCGCCGACCCTGTGGCACGCTGGACGTGGAGCGATCCGCAGCAGTATTTGGTGAACTTCAGCCGCTTCGCGCGGGCGTTCGGTAGCGGGGCGTTTGCACCCGGCAGCGCGTACGTCGCTGATGAAAACGCCGCCGGCGCTGCACTGTGGCTTCCGCCGGGTGTCGAGCCCGACGAAGCAGCGCTGATCGAGCTGTTGCAGAGCACGGCGTCGAAGCAAAGTCAGCAGCATGCCTTTCAGGTGTTCGAGGAAATGGGCCGCTATCACCCGAGCGAACCACATTGGTACCTGCCGCTAATGGGGGTTGACCCGTTCCGTCAGGGGCAGGGGCTCGGCTCTGCGCTGATGAAGCATGCGCTGGTTGCCTGTGACCGCGACAGCAGCCTCGCGTACCTCGAGTCGACCAACCCGAAAAATGTCCCGCTCTACCAACGGCACGGTTTCGAGTTGCTCGGAACGATTCAGGTGGGGACCTCGCCCCCGCTATTCCCGATGCTTCGGAAGCCGCGCACGCGGGCGCCTTCCTGAAAAATTTCTCGCGGCGATGTCGATTTCGTTGCCCGCGGTTCGTCGTGTAGGTAAGAGTGCAGGTTTAGCCGGAAAATTCTGCCGGAGACCGGCTCCACCCCAACCCATGGAGATGCGTCAATGAAATTTCTAGTGATAGTCAAGGCCACCCCCGAGTCGGAAGCGGGCGTGATGCCGAGCACGCAGTTACTGACCGAGATGGGCAAGTTCAACGAAGAGCTGGTCAAAGCCGGCGTGATGCTGGCAGGTGAAGGTCTGCACCCGACCTCGAAAGGCAAGCGGGTCCGGTTTTCTGGCTCCAAACGCACGGTCATCGACGGACCATTTACCGAGACGAAGGAGCTCGTCGCCGGGTTCTGGATCTGGCAGCTGCGCTCGATGGATGAGGCAGTCGAATGGATCAAGCGCAGTCCGTTCCAGGAGGGAGAAGTCGAGCTGCGCCCCGTTTTCGAAGCAGAAGATTTCGGCGCCGAGTTCACGCCCGAGCTCCGCGCGCAGGAAAAGCGTCTTTGGGCGCAGGCGGAACTGAACAAAGCGAAGCAGCCGTAGCCCGCCGATGCGATGAACGCGCTGCCGACCTGCATCGACGTGGGCCATGATCCGGCGAGACGGCGACTGACGTCCATTGCGTCCAGCAGTAAATCGATCCTGGCTTCGCGTGCTTACAAAGTAACGAGATAAGCAACGAGGCCGGCGGCGGCGATCGCCAGCACGGCGGCGCGCAGTCGAATCATCGCGCCATCCTCGGCTGCGGGCGCCGCCAGTCCAAGCTTGTCTCCAGTGAGCATCGGCGTGATCAAGTCGTCGCGCCGAACCAGCAAGTAAAACCCGATTGCCGCGACGTGCAACACGGTCAGGCCGATTACCAGCCAGTGGTTGTAGTAATGCACCGTCGATAAACGATCGCTTAACGCGCTGGAGACGAACTTGACCCACGGTCCTTCGGTGAAGGTGCCGTCGTTGGTAAACACGCCGGTGGAGATCTGCACGGCGAGCACGATAAGCAGTGCATACACCGACAGCGTCCCTACTGCGCTGTGCCCGGCGCTGGCGGGTAATGCATCTGGACCGGTCGAACGGAGCGTGCGCCAGACACGAGACGGTGACGGCAGAAAGCTCGCAAACCGCGCATAGCGTGAGCCTGCGAAGCCCCACAGCAATCGAAACAGCAACAGTGATGCAATTGCATAGCCCGAGCGAAAGTGCCAGGTAAGCCAGTCGCCGCCAAGCTTGCCGGTCGTGAAGGAGAAAACGACCAGCGCGGCCAGTAGCCAGTGAAACAGCCGCGTGGGCAGGTCCCAGACACGAGTGCGCGCGCTCGGATCCAGCATGATCGAGCGCTTCAAGGAACGACTTGCTGTTCGTCCTCGCGCTTGACAGGTTTGACGAGGTCTTCACGCTTGACGCCGAGATACATCGCGATCGCCGCCGCAACGAAGACCGAAGAATAGATGCCGAACACGATGCCGATCGTCAGCGCCAGTGCGAAGTAGTGCAGCGCGGGCCCGCCGAAGAACAGCATCGACAACGCCATCGCCAACGTGCAGCCATGCGTGATGATCGTGCGCGAAATCGTGGCCGTGATCGCCGAATCGATCACTTCGACCACGCTGGCGCGGCGCATCTTCTTGAAATGCTCACGTACGCGATCGAAGATGATCACCGATTCGTTGACCGAGTAACCCAGCACAGCGAGCACCGCAGCGAGCACCGGCAGCGAGAATTCCCAGCCGAAGATCGAGAACATGCCGACGACGAGAATCACATCGTGCAGGTTGGCGACGATCGCCGCGACCGAAAACTTCCACTCGAAGCGGAATGCGAGGTAAACCATGATGCCGATCACGACCATCAGCAATGCAAGCAGCCCATCCTGAGCGAGCTCGGCGCCGACCTGTGGTCCCACAAACTCGACGCGGCGCAGCTCGACCTTCGGATCCTGTGCGCGCAGCGTTTCCATCACACGCTCGGCCTGCTGTCCGGAGGTGAAGCCTTGCTGCAGCGGCAGGCGAATCAGCACATCGCGCGAGGTGCCGAAGTTCTGCACCTGAAACTCGCCGCCACCTTGCTGCTCGATCGCACCACGGATTCGCTCGAGCTGCGCGGCCTCCTGATAGGCCACTTCCATCACCGTGCCGCCCGTGAACTCGATCGACAGGTTAAGTCCCCGAACCACCAGAAAGCCGACCGCGACGATGAACGAGATCGCCGAAATCGCGTTCAGTATCAGCGAGTACCGCATGAACGGAATCGTGCGGCGGATCTTGAAGAATTCCATCGGTGTTCCTGTCGGTTACTCGCTTACTCGGCGCCGGAGGTGCTGGGTTTCCACACCTGCCCGACCGAGATCGACGGCAGTTTCTTGCGCGTGCCGTAATACAAATTGACTATTGCGCGTGAGACGTACACCGCCGAGAAGATCGAAGTCAGAATGCCGAGCACGTGCACCACTGCGAATCCGCGCACCGGGCCCGAGCCGAACGTGAGCAACGCGATGCCGGCGATCAACGTCGTGATGTTCGAGTCCATGATCGTCGCCCAGGCTTTGTCGTAGCCCTCATAAATGGCCTGCTGCGGCGTTCGGCCGTTACGCAACTCTTCACGCACGCGCTCGTTGATCAGGACGTTGGCGTCGATCGCCATACCGAGCGTCAGTGCAATCGCCGCGATGCCAGGTAGCGTCAGCGTCGCCTGCAGCAACGACAGCAGCGCGATCAGCAGCATCAGGTTGACGGTTAGCGCGGCAACTGAAATCAGACCGAACACGCGGTAGTAAAGAATCATGAACACGCCGATCGCCGCGAAGCCGTACAGGGTTGACCTGAATCCGCGTTCGATGTTTTCGGCGCCCAAACTGGGGCCGATCGTGCGCTCTTCGATGATTTCCATCGGCGCGGCGAGCGAGCCGGAGCGGATCAGCAGCGAAAGATCTGCGGTTTCCTGCACGGTGAAATTGCCGGTGATCTGAAACTGATTGCCGAATTCGCCCTGGATCGTTGCGACCGAGATCGCCTCGCCCTTGCCGCGCTCGTACAGCACGATCGCCATCAGCCGTCCGATGTTCTCGCGCGACGCTGTGCGCATCGACCGGCCGCCGGCCTCGTCGAGCCGCACCGACACGGCGGGACGCTGGTTCTGGTCGAGCGTGGCCGATGCACCGTTCAACTGCGTACCGGTAGCCACGATCTCGCGCTTCAACGGAATTTGCTTGACGACCTGGCCATCCCGCTGCGGCACCGTCACCGCGCCCGGTGTTCCGGCTGCCATTGCGTCCTGGTCTACCAGCCGGATTTCAAGCGTCGCGGTGCGGCCGATCAGCGTCTTCGCGCGCGCCACGTCCTGTACGCCGGGAAGCTGCACGACGATGCGGTCGGCGCCTTGCTGCTGAATCACCGGTTCAGCGACGCCGAGTTCGTTGACACGGTTATGCAGCGTTGAAATGTTTTGCCGAAGGGCCGAGTCCTGAATCGCTCGCTGCGCGGCAGGTGTCAGCGTTGTGTTCAGAGCGAGATCGTCGCCGCTGCCTGTCTCGCGCAACGCGAGTTCGGGCACCTGCGTGCGCAACAGGTCCTGCGCGCGCGTGCGCATCTCCGCGTCGCGAAAGCGGATATCGATCGACGCCGACGTCTTGGTGATACCGGCATGGCGGATGTTCTTCTCACGCAACAACGTGCGGATGTCCGACGTGAGCGTGTCGAGCCGCTTGTCGATCGCGGAGCTCATGTTGACTTGCATCAGAAAGTGCACGCCGCCGCGCAGGTCGAGCCCGAGGTACATCGGCAGCGCATTGACGCTGGTGAGCCAGCGCGGAGTATTCGAAATCAGGTTTAGAGCGACGACGTAGTCAGGGTCTTCAGCATTGGGGCTGAGCGCGCGCTGCAGTGTGTCTTTCGCCTTCAACTGCGTATCGGTGTCGGCGAAACGCATGCGCACAGTCGAGTTGGTGCCGATCGTGTCGAAGTACACGGCCTCGTGCGGAATCTTTGCGTCGTTCAGGACCGACTCGATGCGGGCCATCAGCGCGGTGTCGACCTTGACCGTCGGCCGGCCAGACGAGACCTGGACAGCCGGCGACTCGCCGTAAAAATTAGGCAGCGTGTAGATCGCGCCCAGGACCAGCGCTACGGCAATGACGATGTACTTCCAGAGCGCATACCGGTTCACAAAGCCGCCCCAATAGCTACTGCGCGTCCCAATGCGCCGCCTGCGGTGCTCGCTGTATCAGCCATACAGGTCCGCTCCTCGGCCGCGCCTTGGGCCTGCTCGCTACGCTCTTTGGTCGGCTTTGTCATGCAGGCTTGAACGTGTCTTTCGGCAATAGCGTCTGCACCGCCATTTTCTGCATCGAGATCTGCACTGGCTGGCCGTTGACCGCGGCCACCTGCACAGTGACGAACTGATCGTTGATCTCGGTGATCTTGCCGACAATGCCGCCGGCGGTAATCACTTCATCGCCTTTTTTCAGCGCGTCGGCCATCGACTTGTGTTCCTTCTGGCGCTTCACCTGCGGCCGGATCATGAAAAAGTAGAAGACGACGAAGATCAGCACCATGAAGCCGATCGACATGAACGACGATTCGGCCCCAGGCTGCGCGGCGGGTGCGGTTTGTGCAAAAGCGTTACTTATGAAGAACATGATGGGTGCCCTCAGTTAACTCAGACGTTACTCAGTTGCTCAGAAAACGGCTGATGGCGAAACGCGGCGCGCGATTATAGCGGCGCTGTCTCAAATACCGCGTCCGCGGTCGCGCGCAAACTGCACACGAAATTCGCCAAAACGCCGCGCTGCGATAGCCTCGCGCGCACGCTTCATCAAATCCAGGTAGTAGTACAGATTGTGAATCGTGTTCAACCGTGCCCCGAGTATCTCGTTGACCCGCTGCAAGTGATGCAGGTACGCGCGGGTGAACCTTCGACACGCCTGGCAGCCGCAGGTTTCATCGGGCGGCGCGGTGTCGGTGCGATAGCGGCTGTTGCGCAGCTTGATGTCGCCGTAGCGCGTGAACAGCCAGCCGTTACGTGCGTTGCGCGTCGGTAGTACGCAATCGAACATGTCGATGCCCATGCCGATGGCATCGATCAGATCTTCTGGCGTGCCGACGCCCATCAGGTAGCGCGGCTTGTCGGCCGGCATCTTCGGCGCCGTATGCGCGAGGATCCGCATCATTTCTTCCTTCGGTTCGCCGACCGAAAGGCCGCCGATCGCGTAGCCGTCAAAGCCAATGTCGACCAGTGCGTCGAGCGATTCGTCGCGCAGCGCTTCGAACATGCCGCCTTGAACGATGCCGAACAGATTGTTCGAGCTGGTCAAACGGTTGAATGCACTCGCACTGCGCTGCGCCCAGCGCAGTGACAGCCGCATCGAGGTGGCAGCCTCTTCCTGCATCGCAATTCGTTCGCCGATCCGATACGGCGTGCATTCGTCGAACACCATCTGGATGTCGGAGTCGAATGCGTGCTGAATGCGCATCGATTCCTCGGGTGTCAGGAATAGCCGATCGCCGTTGATCGGCGACGCAAACTGAACGCCTTCCTCATTGATCTTGCGCAGTTGTCCCAGTGAAAAGACTTGAAATCCGCCTGAGTCGGTCAGCAGCGGGCGCGACCATCCCATGAAGCGATGCAGACCCTCGTGGGCGGCGATGACGTCGAGGCCGGGGCGCAGCCACAGGTGAAATGTGTTGCCAAGAACAATCTGTGCGCCCAGATCGATCAGCTCATCGGGCGCCATCGCCTTGACTGTTCCATAGGTGCCGACCGGCATGAACACCGGTGTTTGCACCTCACCGCGAGTGAGCTTCAGGCGGCCAGCACGCGCCGGGCCGTCGTATGCGCTGAGCTCGAACACCAGGCTCATTAGGCATGCTCCAGCAACATTGCATCGCCGTAACTGAAGAAGCGGTAGCGTTGTTCGATCGCGTGCGCATAGGCAGCGCGAATGCGATCGATGCCGGCGAACGCAGACACCAGCATCAGCAGCGTTGACTTCGGTAGATGGAAATTGGTCAACAGCAGATCGACGATTTGAAAGCGATAACCCGGCGTGATGAAGAGCGCGGTTTCACGCGCGCCAGCGAGGACCGCAGGTTCTGCGCCGCGCGCTGCAGACTCCAATGCCCGCAGGCTGGTCGTACCGACCGCAACGACGCGGCGGCCCGCAGCGCGCGCTGCGTTGATCGCCTGCGCGGCCGGCTTCGAGATTTCGTACCGCTCCGAGTGCATCCGGTGTTCGGCAATGCGCTCGGCGCGCACGGGCTGGAAGGTGCCAGCTCCGACGTGCAGCGTCACGTGCGCGAATTCGATTCCTTGCTCGCTTAGGCGAGCCAACAGGCCCGGGGTGAAGTGAAGGCCGGCGGTGGGGGCGGCGACCGCGCCGGGTTGCGCCGCGTAAACGGTTTGGTAGCGGTCAGCGTCGGTCGAATCGGCGGCATGATCGATGTAAGGCGGCAGCGGCACAAGTCCGTGCTCTGCGAGTGCGGTCTGGACGTCGCGGTCGAAGCGCAGCACGAAGAAGTCGCCCTGCCGTCCCTCCACCGTCGCATGCACGACATCATCGAAGATCAGCCGTGTTCCGGGTGCCGGCGTGTGACTGGTGCGCACCATTGCGAGCGCGAGCATCGGCTCGAGCACCCGCTCGACCAACGCTTCGACTTTGCCGCCGCTTGGCTTGCGTCCGAGCAACCGGGCGTTAATGACCTTTGTATCGTTAAACACTAGAAGATCATCGGGCCGCAGCAGTAGCTCGAGGTCGGTGAAGCGGCGATCTTCAAATCGGTCGCGCGCAACGTGCAACAGCCGACTCGCCGCGCGGTCCGGCAGCGGGCGCTGCGCAATCAACTCATGCGACAAATCGAAATCAAAATCAGCGAGAGAAAGTTCGGTGTCGATCTGCATGGCTTTACCGGCCATGAAGTGGTGCCGGGCGAGGGAATCGAACCCACACTCTGTTACCAGAACCGGATTTTGAGTCCGGCGCGTCTACCAGTTCCGCCAGCCCGGCCTGGAATTGGGACGCGGATTATCGCCGATCCGCAGCAAGCGTCAGATTTCGAGGTTATCGATCAATCGTGTAGTGCCGAGCTTCGCCGCCGCGAGGACCACCAGCGGCTCGCCTGCGGCCACTTCCTCCACAGTGGGCTTGCGCAAATCACGCCGCCGCCGCACCGCCAGATAGTCCACTTTCCAACCCGCGCTCGCGAGCTCGCGTTGCGCGTCCTGCTCGATTCGATCGACATCGGCTCCGCCTGCGAGCATCCGGTCGCGCGCCTGATTGAGCATTCGATACAACCGCGGCGCCTCCTTGCGTTCCGCGTCCGACAAGAACCGATTGCGCGAGGACAATGCCACTCCGTCCGCATCGCGCACGGTCTCATGCGGAATGATTTCTGTCGGAAGTGCAAACTGGCGACACATATTGCGCACGATCATCAACTGCTGATAGTCCTTCTTGCCGAATACCGCGACCTTCGGCTGCACGCACGACAGAAGCTTCAGCACGACGGTCGTCACACCCACAAAAAAACCGGGCCGGAATTCGCCCTCGAGAATGTCGCCCAAATCCGACGGCGGGCTGACTCTGTAATTCTGCGGCTCCGGATACAGCTCTTTTTCATCCGGTGCGAACAGCACGTACACATCGTTTTGCTGCTGCAGCTTGTCGATATCGTCCTGCAGCGTGCGCGGGTACTTGTCGAAATCCTCATTCGGGCCGAACTGCAGCCGATTGACGAAGATCGACGCCACCACCGGATCGCCGTGCTGATGCGCCATCTTCATCAATGCAAGATGAGCATCGTGCAGATTGCCCATCGTCGGAACGAAGGCCGCCCGATTTTGGCCGCGCAACTGGTCGCGCAACTCTTCGATCGAGCGGACGACTTTCATCAGTACGCGTGCTCGTCGGCGGGGAAGCTTCGTTCTTTGACCGCTCGCACATAGGTGCGCACTGCGGTCGCGATGTCCGGCGCATCGGCCATGAAGTTGCGCACGAAGCGTGGCTTCTTGCCGGGGAATACATCGAGCATGTCGTGCAGCACCAGCACCTGACCCGAACAATCGACTCCCGCGCCGATGCCGATCGTCGCAATCTGCAGCTCACGCGTTACACGCGCAGCGAGCGCCGCGGGAATCAGCTCGAGTACCAGCATCGATGCGCCGGCTGTTTGCAACGCCAACGCATCGCGCAGCAAATGATCTGCCGCGTCGTCTGTCTTGCCTTGGATGCGGTAGCCGCCCAGCGCATGCACCGATTGCGGCGTGAGCCCAAGATGCGCACACACGGGCACGCCGCGGGCGACCAAAAACTCGACGGTCGGTACCAGCCATGCGCCGCCTTCGACCTTCACCATTTGAGCGCCTGCCTGCATCAGGCGCACGGCGTTGCTGAACGCCAATTCCGGCGCGCCCTGGTAACTGCCGAACGGCATGTCGGCAATCAGCCATGCGCGCTGCGTGCCGCGTGCGACAGCGCGCACGTGATACTCGACGTCTTCGATGGTTACCGGCAGCGTCGATGAATGGCCTTGGATGACCATGCCCAGCGAGTCGCCGACAAGCACACAGTCGACTCCGCAGGTGTCGAGCAGACGGGCGAAGCTGGCGTCGTAGCACGTCAGCATCGCGATCGCCTCGCCGCGCGAACGCATGTCTGCCAGCTGCAGCAGCGTGACCGGCTTGGACGCAGGTGCGTCGGAAAGATAAACGCTCATGTGTAAGCCCCCACGCTTGCGCCTGCGGCGACTGCGCTGCCACCTGAGGGGGCGCTCGCTTGCTTGAAGCGGTTCTGCGCTGCGCGAGTGGAAGCCCCCACGCTTGCGCCTGCGGCGACTGCGCTGCCCCCCGAGGAGGCGCGAGCTTGCTTGAAGCGGTTCTGCGCTGCGCTCATGCCGCCAGATTGAAGTATTCGCGCCGACCGCGCATCCTGTCGATGCGCGACAGCAGCAGCTCGAAATCTTCGTCGCGCTCGATCGGATTCAGGTTTTCGGTGTTGACAATCAACACCGGCGCGCCATCGTACTGATGAAAAAAACGCGTGTAGCTGTTCGACAGCGCGCGCAAGTACGCCTCGGAGATCCCCGATTCGATCGGATTGCCGCGCCGGAGCACGCGCTCGACCAGTGTGTCCGGCGGTGCCTGCAGATAGATCACCAGATCAGGCAGCGGCGCCTGCGGCTGTAGCTGCGCGAAGATCTGTTCGTACAGCTTCAGTTCGTCGTCGGCCAATGTCAGGCGCGCGAACAGCGGGTCTTTTTCAAGCAGGAAATCGGCGACCACCGAGGATCGAAACAAATCCAGCTGCGTCATGTCGCCCAGCTGCTGCACGCGCTGAAACAGAAAAAACAGTTGCGTCGGCAGCGCATACCGCACCTGGTCGCGATAAAAGCGCTCAAGGAACGGGTTGGACTCCGGCTGCTCGAGCAGCGTGTGTGCTGAGTAATGCAGCGCCAGCTTGCTTGCAAGCGAAGTCTTGCCGGCGCCGATCGGGCCTTCGATCACCACGTACTGATACTTGCCTGACGGCCGCACGCTATTGCTCGGCAGACTCTTCAAGCAACTCGACGCGTTGGTCGGCCACTGCCTTGGCGAAGTCGCTGGCCGATCCCTGCCCGGGTATCAGTATTTCAGGCGCCAGGTCGAGCAACGGCTTGAGTACGAACGCGCGCTGGTGTAGCCGCGGATGCGGCAGCGTTAACGGCGTGCTCTGAATGATCATGTCGCCAAGCAGCAGTAGATCCAGATCGACGTTGCGCGGCGCATTTTTCTTCTGCCCCTGGCCGCGCCGCTTGCGGCCGAGCATCAATTCGATATCGAGCAAGTGCAGCAGCAAGCCATACGGCTCGAGCGCCGTTTCAAGCTTTGCCACCGCGTTGACGAAGTCGGGTCCGGTCGCATCGATCGGCGCCGACTTGTAGAACGGCGAAACGGCCAGAAGCTCGGACTGTTCGAGCGAACGCAGCGAGTCGAACGCTGCCTTAAGCGACTCGACCATTTCCCCCTGATTGGCGCCCAGCCCGATGTATGCGGTTCTTTTCACTGTTAACTGTCAGGCGACGCTTGCTGCGCCTTCTCCTCCACGCCTTCGCGGTCTGCGCCGCCGCTTCCCCGTCGTTGACGTCGAACCGCTCTCCTGCGCGGCTTCGATGACCAGTTGCTCGCGCTCCTCGGGGCTCGCCTGCGCGAAGCGGGTCCACCAATCGCCTAGCGCCAGCGGGATCTCGTCGGCCGCCGTACGCAAAAGCAGGAAATCATAACCGGCGCGAAAGCGCAGGTGTTCGATTAGCCGGAAGGGAGAACGGCCGGTTCGGCGCTCGAAACGGGGCTGCAGGCCCCAGATCTCCCGCATGTCCGCTACGAAGCGGCGCTGGATCGCAAGCTTTTCGGTCTGTGCGTCGATCGTTTCATCGATCGCGAGATTCAATGCGGGAATGCGGTGCTCGTTTTTCGCGAGGCGCGCCGTCCATTTGACGAGTACGTCGTTCCAGAGCAACGTGGCAAACAAAAAACCGGGGGAGATCGACTTGCCGGCGCGCACCCGTTCGTCGGTGCGCGATAACGCGAGCATCACAAAGCGCTCGCCGGCGGGCTGTTCGAGGATCACGTCGAGCAGCGGCAGCAATCCGTGATGCAGCCCTTCTGCGCGCAGCCGCGTGATGCACGCAACCGAATGGCCGCTGGTCAACAGCTTCAGCATCTCATCGAACAAGCGCGCCGGCGGCACGTTCTCGATCAGCTCCGCCATCCGGTGAATCGGCTCGCGCGTGGCTTCGTCGATCGCAAAGCCGAGCTTCGCCGCGAACCGCACTGCGCGCAGCATGCGCACCGGGTCTTCGCGATAGCGGTCGGCCGGATCACCGATCATGCGCAGCCGGCGCGCGCGCAGATCCTTGACGCCGTCGTGATAGTCGAGCACGTCACCGGTGGTCGGGTCGTAATAGAGCGCGTTGATCGTGAAGTCGCGCCGTGCGGAGTCTTCGTTCTGCTCGCCGTACAGGTTGTCGGCGAGGACGCGGCCGTGTTCGTCGATCACGCGGTCGACGTTGACCAGCGCACGAAACGTCGACACCTCGATCGTCTCCTGACCGAACATCACGTGCACCAGCTTGAAACGGCGGCCGATGATGAACGCGCGCCGAAAATGCGACTTGATCTGCTCCGGCGTGGCATCGGTGGCGATGTCGAAGTCTTTCGGCGCGATGTCGAGCAGCAGGTCGCGCACCGCACCGCCGACGATGTACGCGCGATGGCCGGCTTTCTGCAGCGTCTCGCACACGCGCAGCGCGGAACGCGAGACGAGTTCGCGGTTGATATGGTGTTCGCTCGCCGGGATGCGCTTCGGCTCGCGCCCGCTGCGCTTGGGCTTGCGCTTGAAAAGCGTCTGCACTCTTTCGAAGACGCGCTTGATCATGCCGCGCTGGTCGTGTCGGTGGGAGCGAACAGCTGCAGCGTTTGCCAGCCGCGGTGCTTCGCAATGGCGATCAGCCGCGCATCGCCGTTGGTGACGACCGGATGCGTGGCGCGCTCGAGCAGCGGCAGATCGTTGATCGAATCGCCATAACAGATCGTGATCGTGTCGTCCCAGGTGCGCCCGCGCGCCGCCAGCCACTCGCCGACTTTGCGTACCTTGCCCTGCTGATACGTGTGCGTACCGACATAATCGCCGGTGAATTGATCACCGCGCATTTCGGGCTGCACCGCGAGCACATGCTCGATGCCGAACTCGCGCGCGATCGGGGTCACGACATACGCGTTGGTGCCGGTCACCAGCGCCAACTCGTCGCCGCGCTGGCGGTGCGAGTCGACCAGCGCCAGCGCTTCGCTGCGAATGTGCGGTCGAACGTGCTCGTCCATGAATTGCCGGTGCCATGCGTCGAGCATCGCACGTGGGAACAGCGCCAGCAGTTCCATCTGGAACCGGACGTAGCCTTCGACGTCGAACGTACCGGCGTGGTACGTGTGGGCGAATTCCTGAATGCGTGCGCCGTACGCCTCCGGATCCAGTCCCCCCTTCCTGACGACGAAGTATGACCAGGTGTCCGCGCTGTCAATCGGCAGCAGCGTATGGTCAAGGTCGAACAGCGCTAATCGCACTTGGAAAGCTCTGCAAAACTACTGCGCGGGCCAATCTCGCGCCTCCGGTGCTCAATGTAGCTCTCGTACACCTCCGCTCCTCGGCGCGACCTTGGCCCGCTCGCTACGTTTTTCAGAGCTTCCTCAGGCAGGGCAGGGCAGCGAGCATCGACGAATCTTACGGCTCGCGTTGGGGGCCGGCGTCTTCGGCCCATTGGCGCACCAGCGGCACGGTGAGCGGCTTCTTTACCGATAAGGCGTAGGTATCCAGAGCATCGACAACGGCCACCAGCGCCCGCATGTCGCGCGGCATGTGCGTCAGCAGGTAGGTGACCACGTCAGCAGACAGCGCAAGGCCGCGCCCAGCAGCGTGAGCCGTCAACGCGTGCGTCTTCTCGTCGTCGCTGAGTGCGTGCACTTGATAAACCAACCCCCATGCCAGACGCGTACGAACGTCGTCACGCAATGCCAGTTGCATCGGCGCTGCACTGCCAGCCCCGACGAAGCGAGCGGTGGCGTCGGCGCGGACCTCGTTCAGCAACACAAAGAGCCGTTGTTGCTGCGATTCGTTCAGGGTGTCGACATCGTCGACGGCGTACACCTGTCGATGCGAGTCGAATGCCGGCACTTCGCCGGGTCGTACTTCCAAGCCGACGGCCTGCAGCAGATGTGAGCGGCCCGCGCCGGTCGCACCCCACAAGTAAATGAAGCGCTCGCCGGCGCCCGTCATCATCGCGCGCACAGCGGCAACGGCTTCGGCATTGCGGCCGACGACGAAATTATCGAGAGAAGGCTGAGGCGGCTTGATCAGATCCAGCGTCAGCTGGCGCGGAGTGCTCACAATTCGATGCGGACGTGGGAATGTTCTGCGAAATCACCAAGGCAACTAGAATCGCGCTCCGACTGCCGGCGTAGCTCCAGTGAGCGCGCAGCAGTTTACCGTTCGCTTCGATGACTGAACTGAACTACAAAAACGCAGGCGTCGATTACGCGAAGATCGATCCGCTCAAGGTGCTCGCGCAGCGCGCGGCGGCCGACACGGCGCGCAACCTCACGCCACACGGATTCAGCGAAGTGGCGGCGTCGCGCGGCGAGTCCGCGTACGTGGTCGACTGCGGCGACTTCTACCTCGCATCGATCACCGAGTGTCTCGGTACCAAGGCGCTGGTCGCTGACGCGATGCGCGCGCTTCCAGCTAACAGCGCCCGCCGCACCTACTACGATCAGATCGCGCAGGACACGCTTGCGATGGCAATCAACGACATCATCACGGTGGGCGCGACGCCAATCTCGGTGCACGCGTACTGGGCGAGCGGCGGCAGCGACTGGTTCGCCGACGAAGCGCGGGCGCGCGATCTGGTCGACGGCTGGAAGCGCGCGTGCGATCGGTGCGGCGTTGCCTGGGGCGGCGGCGAGACACCTGCGCTTGCCGGCGTCGTCGAACCCGGCCGCGTCGATCTCGCGGCATCGTGCGTCGGCATCGTGCGACCGAAGTCGCGCCTGACCCTGGGGGGCAAGCTGGGCGCGGGCGATGCGATCGTGCTGCTCGCTTCGAGCGGCATTCACGCCAACGGAATCTCGCTCGCGCGCAAGCTCGCCGAACGTCTGCCCGAGGGCTATGCGGCACGGCTCGAAGACGGCACGCTGTTCGGAGACGCACTGCTGGAACCGACGCTGCTGTATTCGCCGGCGACCGAAGCGCTGGCAGCCGCCGGCATCGTTCCGCATTACTGCGTCAACATCACCGGCCACGGCTGGCGCAAGCTGATGAGGCATCAAGCAGCCTTCACTTACCGGATCAATGCGTTGCCGCCGGTCCCGCCGGTTCTGCAGTTCATCCGGCAACACGCCGCGATCGACGATCGCGAGGCGTACGGCAATCTGAACATGGGCGCGGGCTTCGCGTTGTTCGTGGCAAGCGCAGACGTTGAGCGCACGGTGCAAGTCGCGCACAAGGCGGGATTCAGAACGCTACTGGCCGGCCACGTATGCGACGGCGCCAGGGAGGTCGTCATCGAGCCTTTGCAGATCACGTTCGGCGGTGACGATCTGCATGTTCGCGCTTAACGCAGGCTGCCGACCCGCAATAGTGAGCCGTGTTGCAGGATGGTCGATGCTAACGCTCGCGAACCGTACGTCAGCGAGAACAACCTGGCACGCATTGGAACGATCGTTGTATGCTGCCTAAGCGCCGCACGTGTGCTGACATCAACCTTGCAGTGAGCGTCCGGCAAACGAGGGGGTTCGCATGACACACACACGACGTTCGCTGTTGACCGCCGGTTCTACGGCGGCGGTTGCTGGCACCGCACTCGGCTTCCCGATGATCGCGAAGGCGCAGCAAACCTTCAGTTGGAAGATGACAAGCGCCTATGGCAAGGGCGCCCCGTTTTATATGGATGGTCCGGGTAGCGCGACCGATCTCGCCAAGCGTATCGAAGCGATGTCCGCCGGTCGGCTGAAGATTCAGGTCTTCGGAGCCGGCGAATTGATCCCCGCGCTCGAAGGCTTCGACGCGGTGCGCGCCGGCACGGTCGAGATGAACCACGCCAACAGCTACTTCTGGACCGGCAAGACTTTCGCGGCGCAATACTTCACTGCGGTGCCGTTTGGCTTGAACTTCCAGGGAATCAATGGCTGGCTGTACGACGGCGGCGGCCAGGCTTTATGGAATGAGGTGTACGCACCCTTTGGCATGGTTGCGTTGCCCTGCGGCAATACAGGGGTGCAGATGACCGGCTGGTTCAAGAAGGAAATCAAGTCGGCCGCCGACTTGAAGGGGCTGAAGATGCGCATCCCCGGGCTGGCCGGCCGCGTCTATGCCGCGCTCGGCGTCGACGTAAAGCTGCTGCCCGGCGGCGAGATTTTCCCAGCGCTCGAGCGCGGCGTGATCGACGCCGCCGAGTTCGTCGGGCCTTTCCAGGATCGCAAGCTCGGCTTGCACAAGGCAGCGAAGTACTACTACACCACCGGCTGGCATGAATCGGCGACGGTCTCCGAGCTGCTGATCAATAAGGCTGCGTGGGACAAGCTGCCAAAGGATCTGCAGGCGGTCGTTGAGAACGCAGCCGCGGCGTGCAACGTTATCAGCGAGGCCTGGTGCCAGCGCAACAACGCCGAGGCGATGGAAGACCTGATCAAAAATCAGGGCGTACTCGCGCGGCCGCTGCCCAACGATGTGATCAAGCGGCTGCGCGAAGTGACCAACCAGGTGCTCGCCGAGGCGGTGGCAAAAGATGCAACCACCAAGAAGGTGCACGATTCGTACATGGCCTACAAGAAAAAGTACGACGCGTGGGCCGCCTACAGCGAAGGGCCGTATCACGACAAGATTCTCGCCGTCTGATTGATCGATGAGTGCTCTGCCTCCCGCCGGGGAGCCGCCCGGTGGAGGTGCCTCAACGCACGCGCCGATGGTCCCGATGAGGCGTGCGGTCGATTCGATCCAGTCTGCCGTCGATCTGATCGGACGTTGCGCTTCGTGGCTGTCGCTCGTGATTGTCGTGTTGATGGCGACCGACGTGCTGCTGCGTTACGCGTTCAGCATCGGCTCCGTATGGGCGCAGGAGCTCGAATGGCACCTCCTCGCACCACTGGTGCTGTTCGGTATGACGTATGCGCTGCTGAAAGGCGAGCACGTGCGCGTCGACGTGTTCTATGCGCGCTATTCGCCGCACGGCAAGGCGATCGTCGACCTGGTCGCGTCGCTGCTGGCGGTTGCGATCGCGGTGCTCGTGATCCGCTACTCGATCGCGTATGTCATGCAGTCCTACAGCATCGATGAAATTTCCTCGGATCCGGGCGGGCTTACGCACCGCTGGATGCTGAAGGCGCTGATACCGATCGGCTTCGCCGTGTTCGCGCTGCAGGCCGCGGCGCAAGCGGTCGGAGCAGCGCTGCGGCTGTTCAGCAGGCGCACTGCGACGCGATGAGCCTGCAGGAGTGGCTCGCGATCGGACTGCTGATCGGCTTCTTCGTGATGCTGATGGCCGGCGTTCCCGTGGGCATTACGCTCGCCGCCAGCGGCTTCATCTTCGGTTTCATGGGCTTCGGCGAGTCGCTGTTCAATCTGCTGCCGGCGCGCATCTACGGCGTGGTCGCCAACTATCAGTGGCTCGCGATTCCGCTGTTCGTTTTCATGGGCGTGATGCTGGAAAAATCGCGGCTCGCAGAAGATTTGCTCGACGTCATCGGCCATCTGGCGGGCGGTGTGCGCGGCGGCATGGCGCTCGGCATTATCGGCGTCGGTGTGCTGATGGGTGCGACCACCGGCATAGTCGGCGCCACTGTCATCACGCTCGGGCTGTTGACGCTACCGACGCTGTTGCGGCGTGGCTATGGGCCGGAGATTTCGTGCGGAGCGATCTGCGCGTCGGGCACTCTCGGGCAAATCATCCCGCCGAGCCTGGTGCTGATTTTGCTGTCGGACATCATGCAGCTATCGGTCGGCACGCTGTTCGCGGCCGCGGTGATGCCGGGTCTGATGCTGGCGGCGCTGTACTGCACCTGGATCGTCGTCTACGGGCTGCTGCGCCCGGAATCGATGCCGCCGGTGCCGCGCGCCGAGCGCGACGCGCTGGCGCGGCGCGAGTTGTGGACGCGTGTGTTCAAAGTGGCTCTGCCTCCACTGGCGCTGGTTTTATCGGTGCTGGGCTCGATCATCGCCGGCATTGCCGCGCCGACCGAGGCGGCGTCGATGGGCGCACTGGGATCGATCTTTGTGGTCGCGCTCGCGCGGCGGCTTTCGTTCAAGGTGCTGCGCGAAGTGATGCAGTCGACCACGCGCATCTCGGCGATGGTGCTGTTCATCCTGATCTGCGCGCAGGTGTTCAGCCTGGCGTTCCGCGGACTGCATGGCGAGAAGCTGATCGAAAACCTGTTTGCACTGCTGCCGGGGGGAATCAACGCCGACATCTGGTTCCTGATGGCGCTGATCTTCGTTCTCGGATTCTTTCTCGAATGGATTGAAATCAGCTACATCGCCGTGCCTTTGTTCCTGCCTATTTTCTTGGCGGCGGGTGTCGACCCCATCTGGCTCGCGATGCTGATCACGGTGAACCTGCAGTCGTCGTTTCTCACGCCGCCGTTCGGCTGGGCGCTGTTCTTCCTGCGCGGTGTCGCGCCGCCCGAGATTACGACGCGACACATCTACCTCGGCGTCATTCCGTTCGTCGTGCTGCAGATTCTCGGCGTTGTGCTGGTGTTCACGTTTCCGGCGATCGCGACCTGGCTGCCGGCCGCGATCGGCTGGTAGGCGGGAAACATCGGTACGACATCGTCAGCGCGCTCGCGGTTGCCGCACTCTTGGTTTACTTTCACCGGCGAGGACTGTTATCGACAGCTGCTTGGAAGGATTTGCTGCGTCGTTAGCTGAGCCACTTGATGCTCACCGTATCAGTAGCGCAACTTCGTCAAGAACGCCGGGCGACAGCGCTTCGACAACGGTTGCATCTTTCATCGAGCGTAACCATGTCATCTGTCTCTTCGCCAATTGCCGAGTGGCAGCGATCGCAGCCGCTCGAAACTCGTCGAACGTGCTCTGGCCTTCGATCAACAGCCATGCCTGGCGGTAACCGACGCTTCGCGTCGAAGGCAGAGTTCTGATGCAAGTCACCGCGCGCATGCAGCGCGCGAACTTCTTCAAGGAAGCCAGCGCCCAGCATTGCATCGAATCGGTGCTCGATGCGCGTATGCAATTGGGCACGATCGGCCGGCATCAGCGCGATCGTCGACAGTGTCAATCGCGGAGTAATTTCCGCTTCGAGCAGTTCGGACATCGGCGCGCCGGAGCTTTCGAAGACTTCGAGTGCTCGCTGAATGCGCTGACTGTCGTTTGGTTTCAGACGCGCCGCAGTCCGGGGGTCGACCTCGGCCAGTCGCGCATGCAGTGCTGGCCAACCCCCTTCCCGCGCTTCCACATCGAGTCGTTTTCGCAGTGTCGGATCGGCCGAGGGCAATTCAGACAACCCCTCGCGCAGCGCCTTTGCGTAAAGCATCGTGCCGCCGACCAGCAGCGGCAGCTTCCCACGCTCACGAATCTCGCGAATTGCGATCGTCGCATCGCGCACGAACTCTGCGGCCGAATACGGATCTGCCGGATCGCGGATATCGATCAAGTGATGGGGAACCACGGTGCGGTCTTCCGCGCTCGGCTTCGCGGTGCCGATGTCCATGCCGCGATACACCTGCGCTGAATCGACGGACACAATTTCGAACGGGATCTTTTCGGCAAGCTGCATTGCCAGCGCGCTCTTGCCACTCGCCGTGGGACCGAGCAGCAAGACCGCGTCGACCGCCTCAGCCATGTGCTGACGGTATCTCATGAGCCCCCATAAGCCGCGTTGTCTTGGTGGCAACCCTCCGGGAGCGGGGTGCGCACGGCGCAGCGCGTTGTTGCCTCGTCCTGGTGTGTATCAACACACGGCGTCCTCGGCGCCTAGCTCTGCGCCGTGCGCACCCCGCTCGCGGTCATGCGGGCTCACGAGAAACCGTCAATGTCGCCGTCCTTGCGCACCAGCGTGAACGCAATCGCTGCCGACGCGAGTGCACAGGCACAGATCGTCAAGGTCAGCGGATACACGGTGCCGTTGTAGCTCGCGCCGATCCATATGCCGACCAGGGTCGCGACGACCATCATTACAAAACCGAGAAGGGCGGCGGCCGCGCCCGCCGCGTGCGGAAACGGCGCGACCGCGCCCGATTGCACGGGCGGCTGGATCAGCCCATGCGACAGGCCGAGGAAAAAAATCGGGCCGCCGATCGCAAGCGGAACATGAACGCCGCTCAGCGCCAGCGCCGCCATCGTAAGGCCGGTGACGGCCTGCAGCGTTGCGCCGATGTACACGGTGCGCTGGATGCCGTGCGCGGCCAGCAGTCTGCGGCAGACCACCGTGCCGATCAGGTATCCGACCACCATCGTGGCGAATGTCAACGCGAAGACGGTGGGTGTTTGGCCCAGGACGTCGATCAGGATGAACGATGAGCCCGATAGGAAGGTGAACAGGCAAGCGTAAGTTGCTGCCGCGGCCAGCGCGTACGCACGAAACGCCGGCGAGCGGGCGACGCTGGCGTAGGTGCGCAGCATCGGCGCCAGGCTGAGCGCGTGCGGATTACGGCGCGTATTGGTTTCTTTCAGCCTGAAGGCGGCGGTGCACGCCAGCAGCAACGAAAATGCCGCGAGCAGTGCAAACGACGAGCGCCAGCCGTAGTGAACATACAACGCGGCGCCGAGCAAGGGTCCGATCAGCGGTGCGAGGCTCATCAGTGTTGCGGCGTTCGCGACCATCCGCGCGCCCTCGGTCGGCGAGTACAGATCGCGTATGAAACCGCGCGCACCGACCAGGCAGGTGCATGCACCGACCGCCTGCAGGATGCGGCCACCGATCAGAACGTCGAGCGACGGCGCAAATGTCGCCAGCATGCTGGCCGCGCAGTAGGTGAATGCGCCGGCCACAACAATCGGGTAGCGCCCGAATCGGTCCGACAACGGGCCTGCCACCAACTGCCAGGTGCCGAACGCCGCGATAAAGATCCAGAGGGTCGATTGCACCGACGCGACGCTGGCGTTGAAATACTGCGCGATGCCGGGCAACGTCGACAGGTACAGATCGGTCGACAGCGGCTGCAGCATCGACAGCCCCGCTGTCAGCAGCAGAATTGTGGTCGCGGTCAGGCCTGCGGCAGCGATCCGGGCGTTTGCCGCGCTCGGCGCGTTGGCGGACGCCGTGCTCATCGTCCGCGCAAAAATAACTTGTCCAGATCTCCGACGGCGAGCTGTACCCAGGTCGGGCGGCCGTGGTTGCATTGATCGGCGCGCTCGGTCGCTTCCATCTCGCGCAGCAGCGCGTTCATTTCGTCGATGGTCAGCCGGCGATTGGCGCGCACGGCACCATGGCAGGCCAGTGTCGACAGCAGCTCGTTGCGGTGCTCGGTCAGCACGCGCGAGCCGCCGTATTCGCGCACGTCGCGCAGTACATCGCGCGTGAGCTCGGCGCCGTCGGCCTGCGACAGCAGCGCGGGGACGCCGCGCAATGCGACCTGCGTCGGCGAAGCGAGCGAAACGTCGAGCCCGAGCTGCTCCAACAGCTCGCCATGCTCGGTTGCGGTCGCGATCTCGACGGCCGAGGCGCTGAACACCTGCGGTATCAGCAGCCGCTGCTGCGGAATCTGGCGCTGATCAAGCTGGCGCTTCAGCTTTTCGTACACGATGCGCTCGTGCGCCGCGTGCATGTCGACGATGACCAGCCCGCGTTCGTTCTGAGCGAGGATGTAAATGCCTGAGAGCTGCGCGACCGCGAATCCGAGCGGCAGGTCGGGCTTCTCATCGCTCGCGTCGTTAACGAACGGAGCAGGACGCTCGGCCAGCAGTGCAAGATAGTTGGCAACGGTCTGGGCGACGCCGAACGACGTCTGATGAGATGACGTCAGGCGATAGGCCGTGTCGGCGCCCGGTGGATGGACGCTCGACGGCAACGGTGCCTGAACAGATTGCGCCAGGGCGGCCTGTACCGCGTGCAGCACGAACTGGTGAACGCTCGACGAATCGCGAAACCGCACTTCGATCTTGGTCGGGTGCACGTTGACGTCGACCCGCTTCGGATCGATCGTCAGGTACAGGCAGTACATCGGCTGCGCTGCACCGTGCAAGCACGTCGGCGTAGGCCGCGCGCACCGCGTGCGTCAGCACTTTGTCGCGCACGTAGCGGCCATTGACGAAAAAGTATTGAGCGTCGGCGCGCGCACGGCTGGCGGTCGGTGCGCCGGCCCAGCCGTGCACGCGAAGCGTGCCGGCGTCCTGCTCGACTTCGCGCCGGGCAACGGCGAACTCTTCGGGCATCAGGCGCAGCGCCCGCTCGCGCGGTGGCTGCGCAGGCAACGCGAGCATCGTGCGCCCCTGATGCGTGACCGTGAATGCAACCGACGCGTGTGCAGCCGCCGCGCGCTCGACCTGCGTCAGGCAATGCGCGAGCTCGGTGGCTTCGCTGCGCAAAAACTTGCGTCGTGCGGGCGTCTTGTGGAACAGGTCGGCAACCTCGATGCGCGTGCCGATCGAGCCGGCCGCCGGCTCGATCGCGTTGCTGCCGCTGCGAACGCAGAACGCACTGTCGCCGCCGGCCACGCGGGACGTGAGCGATACGTCGGCGACCGAAGCGATCGACGCCAAAGCTTCGCCCCGAAAGCCGAGCGACTCGACGCCCTCGAGCTCTTCCAGGCTGGCGATCTTGCTGGTGGCATGACGCGCCAATGCCAGTGGCAGTTCGTCGCGTGGAACACCGGTGCCATTGTCGGCCACGATGATGCGCTTGATGCCGCCCGCTTCGAGCTTGATGTCGATCTGCGTCGCACCGGCATCGAGACTGTTCTCGAGCAATTCCTTGACGACCGACGCCGGGCGCTCGACGACCTCTCCCGCGGCGATCTGGCTGATCAGTGCGTCGGCCAAAGGCCGGATCGCGCGACGAAGCGTTGCACTCATGTAAGGGATTATAGGAATGATGCGCGAACGCTCGAAGCTCTTGCCTCACGTATGATCCGGCGCTGCCTCGCACTCCGCTTAGCGCGTTCGCGCTGCCTGTATTGGCCCCATGGAAGGTATCAACTGGCTCGATCTGTTCACGGCGACCGATCGCTTTCTTTCGGCGATCGTCGAACGCAACGTGACGCTCGTCTACGTCGTGCTGTTCTCGATTTTCTTTTCGGAAACCGGGTTGGTGTTCATGGCGTTTCTGCCCGGCGACTCGCTGCTGTTCGTCGCCGGTGCGGTGGCAGCGCTGCCCGCAATTGAGTACAAGGGACTAAACGTTCATCTGCTGGTCATCATCATTGCGGCGGCTGCGGTGCTGGGGAACACGCTCAATTACTTCATCGGGGCGTGGCTCGGCAAGAAGGTGTACGACGGCACGATCAGCTGGATCGATCAGCACGCGTTGATGAAGACGCACGCTTTTTTCGAGCGGCACGGCGGCAAGACGGTGATGATTTCACGCTTCGTTCCGGTGGTGCGCTCGTTTGCGCCGTTGGTCGCGGGCGCTTCGGGCATGGACTTTCACAAGTTCCAGTTTTTCAACGTGCTGGGCGCCGGCGTGTGGGTCGTGTCGCTGGTCTATGGCGGCTATCTGTTCGGCAACATACCGCTCGTTCGCGACAATCTCGGGGTCATCCTGATCGTGGGTATTGCAGCGGTGCTCGGTCCATTGATGCTGGCTGCGTTGCTACGGTTGCTGCGACGGCGCAAAACCGTGCGCGTGCTTAAGTAAGCGGCGTGCGCGCGAGCGGAGGATTTTTCGCGAAGTAGCGCTTGATGCCGGCCAGGATCGCGCGCGCCATCTGGTCCTGATAGTCGTCATCGCGCAGGCGCTTTTCCTCTTCGGGATTGCTGATGAACGCAGTCTCGACCAGGATCGACGGAATGTCGGGCGCTTTCAACACAGCGAAACCCGCCTGCTCGACCCGCGGCTTGTGCAGGCGGTTGATGCGTTCGAGCTCGCGTAGCACCGAGTTGCCGAGCTTCAGGCTGTCGTTGATCTGCGCGGTGGTCGATAGATCGAGCAACACCCGCTGCAGCTGGCGGTCTTTCGACGCCAGGTTAATGCCGCCGACCCGATCGGCGTTGTTCTCCTTCTTCGCCATGTAAGCCGCGGCCGTACTCGATGCGCCGTGTTCGGACAGCGCGAACACCGACGAGCCGCGGGCGTCGGGTCGGATCCAGGCGTCGGCGTGAATCGAGACGAACAGATCCGCGTGCACTGCACGCGCCTTCGCAACTCGCGTGCGTAGCGGCACAAAGAAATCGCCGTCGCGTGTCATTGCGACCCGCATCGTCGGATCGGCGGCGATCATTTCGCGCAGTCGCCGGCCGATTTCGAGCGTGACGGTTTTCTCATACGTCCCACCGCGTCCGACCGCGCCGGGGTCTTCGCCGCCATGGCCGGGGTCGATAGCCACCGTGACGATGCGCTGCACGTCAGCCGGTTTGGGCGTACTAGGGCGTGAGGCCGTCGATGGTGGTTTGCTCTCGGGCCGCGCAGCGTGTTCGCGCAGCAAGGCAAGCAAAGGATCGGGCGGATTGACCGGATACAGATCCAGCACCAGCCGGTGTTGATACGGGCCAATGGGTTCGAGCGAAAACACCTGCGGCTTGATGTCTTCCTTCAGTTCAATCACGAGCCGCGCGACCCTTGGCCGATTCTGGCCGACACGCACCAGTGCGATATACGGGTCGTTCGCTTCTATCTTGCCGACGAGCTCCTTTAGCGTTTGCGTCAGATCGAGGCCGTCGATATCGACGACGAGCCGCAGCGGATGCGCCGGGTCACGCACCATGAAGTGGGAGAACGTGAGCGGCCCGTCGTGCTCCAGCGTGACGCGCGTGTAGTCCTCCGCGGGCCACACGCGCACCGCGAGCAGCGTTGCGCCGAACGCAATCTCGTGATGCGTCAGCGCGAGGACGAGCGTGCCGGCACTGGCGGTGATGAACCGCCGCCGACTGCTTCGATTTCCTCCATCGCGCTGCTCAGACATGCCCCGCCCAATTCGCTCGTCGTGCTGATCGTTGCCACCCGACCGTCGCCGTCCACGGTCAACGTAATCGAGATATCGGCGGTTGGCAGCCTCGGACCCGCGCGCTCCGGCCATTCGACGACACAAATCCGGCCCGGTCCGAACAGCTCTCTAAAGCCCGCGTTCCCAAATTCCTTGGGCTCTTTAAGCCGATAAAAATCAAAGTGGTAGAAGTCTAAGCTCGAAACGGTATAAGGTTCAAGCAGGGCAAACGTGGGGCTCTTGACAGGGCCGTCGATGCCCAGCTTGCGCAACATCGCCCGCACCAGCGCAGTCTTGCCGGCGCCGAGGTCACCTGACAGATTGATCTGAAACCCAGCAGCGCGGATCGCGTCGAGATGGTGCTGCAGCGCCTGGGCCAGCGCATGCCCCAGCGCGTCCGTTGCTTTGGCATCTTTCAGAGTCAATAAGGTAGGCACGAGTGGCACATGGCTGATTACATAAACGGTGTCTTATCCTACTTACCCTGTTTCAAACGTTCCTGTTGAGAGTGACCATGACCGACAGTCTCGCGCCATCTGTGTCCATCGCTGACGAGCCGATTCCGCTGCGCGAGCCCGTGGTACTTGGTCCGGGCGAAGGCCGCGCCTATCCGATGGGCCGCATCAGCGCGACATTCAAGGCCGACGGTGCAGAAACCGAATCGCGGTACTCGATTTCTGAGTGGTGGCTCGAACCGCACACCCAAGGGCCAGGGGCACACTCGCATCCCGAGGACGACATCTTTTATGTCATCGAGGGCACGATGAGCGTGCTGATGGGCGAGAAGTGGACGCATGCCACCAAGGGTTCGTTCGTGCTCGTGCCGGGCGGTGTCAAGCATGACTTCGAGAATCGTGGGAGCACCCGCGCAGGAGTCTTGAACGTGTCCATCCCCGGCGAGTTCGAGCCGCACATGGCGGACATTGCGCAATGGTTCCTCGAAAACCCGCCGGGCAACGCGGGCGTCTGATGCAAAGGCGCGCAGCAATCCAAACCTGGCTCGCGGCTATCGCGCTTGCTTTGCCAGCGTTCGCCACTGCGGCCGAGACAGCGCCGACGACGCCGTCCCCGCTATTCGTCGTTCACTTCGAAACTGGGCCCAGCTGGAACAAATCGCTGGCTCCTTCCGATCAGCCAGGGTTCCGCGAGCATTCGGCGAATCTCAATCGCTTGAGAAAAGAGGGGACGATCGTTTTCGGCGCGCGCTACGGCGATCTCGGAATGATCTTTCTTAAGGCTGACACGCTGGATGCAGCGAAGGTCTTGATGGAAGCCGATCCTGGCGTGCGTTCGGGCATCTTCTCCTATCGCATCGCGCCGCTGCGAGTTTTTTATCCGTGGCAGCCGTAGTACCAGCACGCGACTCGAGCGTCTGCGTAGCGCCGCCGCTGACCGCGGGCGATCGTCCGCGCGATCTAAGTGCACTCGCATCGCGCATTCGTCGCTGGGGTGAGCAGTTGGGGTTCGCGCGAATCGGCATTGCCGATGTCGACGTGGCGCAGGCGGCAGAGCGGCTCGATGCGTGGCTCGCCGATGGCCGGCATGGCGATATGGATTATCTGCAGCGACACGCTGCGTTGCGCGCCGATCCGGCGCGCCTGCTGCCGGGCGCGTTACGAGTGATCGCTGCGCGGATGGATTACCTGCCCCGCGGCGCGCCGGACGACTGGGCACAGCGCGAGTTCGATCGGATGGCAAAGCCGAATGAAGCCGTCGTATCGATCTACGCGCGCGGTCGTGACTATCACAAGATTATGCGCGAGCGGTTGCAAAAGCTTGCCTCGATGATCGAAGCGGAAGCGGGGCGTATCGGCTATCGCGTGGCGACGGATTCGGCTCCGGTGCTTGAAGTCGAACTGGCGCGCAAGGCGGGCATTGGGCTGGCGCGGCAAGCACACGCTGTTGCTGTCGCAGGACGCCGGCTCGATGTTCTTTCTCGGCGAAATCCTGACCGACCTACCACTGCCGATCGACGCGCCGACAGGCGATCACTGCGGGACCTGCGCGCGCTGCATCGACATTTGCCCGACCCAGGCGATCACTGCCCCGTACCAGCTCGATGCGCGCCGCTGCATTTCATATTTGACGATCGAGCACCACGGCTCGATTCCAATCGAGTTGCGGCCGCTGATCGGCAATCGCGTCTACGGCTGCGACGATTGCCAGCTCGTGTGTCCATGGAACAAATTCGCAAGTACGGCGGAGCTGCCCGACTTCGATGTGCGCAATGAACTCGACAGTGCGACATTGATCGAACTGTTCAGCTGGGACGAAGCGCAGTTCAACGAGCGCCATGCCGGCTCCGCGATTCGCCGCATCGGCCATGAGCGATGGCTGCGCAACATCGCAGTGGCGCTGGGCAACGCTTCGACGACTCCGGAAGTGATCGGCGCATTGCGGGCGCGGGCGGATCACCCAAGCGAGCTGGTGCGGGAACACGTTGCGTGGGGGTTGACGCGGCACGCAGCGTCCTAGGCGCAAAGGCAACGCCCTTATACTTCGCCGCTCGCTTTTAGCGAGAGCTAACAAACATCGGCCGCTGTAGCTCAGTTGGTAGAGCAGCGCATTCGTAATGCGAAGGTCGGAGGTTCGACTCCTCTCAGCGGCACCAAGATCTGCCCGTCCGACCATCGCGCAAGGAGAGACAATGATCAAGCACCGGCTACGTGTGGCCCTCGCAGCGACGGTATTTTCGTGCGCGGCGCTGGCGCAGAGTGCATTAGCTCAAGACAAGGTTGTCTATCACTTCGGCGATGGCCTCGCGCAGGCGACCAATGGATTGCGCAACATTCGCAACCATCTCGAAGTCGACCCGAAGGCGAAGATCGTCGTGGTCGCGCATGCGCAGGGCGTCGATTTTCTGATGAACGGCGCGCAGGACGCGAACAAGAATCCGTACAACGTAATCGTCGAGGACCTGAAATCACAGGGCGTGACGTTCGAGGTGTGCAACATCACGCTGCGCAATCGCAAGCTCGAAGAGAAGCAGTTCATCCCGGAAGTCACCTACACGCCGTCGGGCGTGCAACGCATCACGCAACTACAAAGCCGCGAGGGTTACGCGTACTTGAGGCCGTAGCCCGCATGGGTTTTAACGTCACCGTTCGCCCGAGCGGGCGCGCGTTTAGCGTCGACGGCGACGAAACCGTACTGGAAGCCGCGCTGCGGAACGGCGTCGGACTGCCGTACGGGTGCAAGAACGGCGCGTGTGGCACCTGCCGCGGCAGGCTGATAGAGGGTCGACTCGTGCATCGCGCGCATTCCTCTTCGGCGCTGTCGGCCGCCGACGAGGCCAAAGGGTTCGCACTCTTTTGCTCGTCGCGCCCGGCGAGCGACATCGTGATCGAAGCGCGCGAGTTGACCGGGTTTGGCGACATTCCGATCCGCAAGATGCCGGCGCGTATCGCCAGGATCGAATGGCCCGCGCCCGACGTTGCGGTGATCTCGCTGCAATTACCGGCCAATGAGCGATTGCAGTTTCGTGCGGGCCAGTATCTGGATTTCATTCTGAAGGACGGTGCACGCCGCCAGTATTCGATCGCGACCGCGCCTCATGCGGACGAGCTGATCCAGCTGCATATCCGGCGCACGCCGGGTGGCGTGTTTACCGATCGCCTGTTCGGTGCGGTCGAGCCGCCGGTCAAGGAGCGCGACATCCTGCGCATCGAAGCGCCGCTCGGCACGTTTTTTCTGCGCGAAGACAACACCCGGCCGATCGTTTTGCTCGCGGGCGGAACCGGATTTGCTCCGGTCAAGGCGATCGCCGAACACGTGTTCTACAAGCGGATTAACCGGGATGAGGCCGAGCAGCCGGCACGCAAGGTGTACTTGTATTGGGGCGCACGCGCACGCCCCGACCTGTACATGGCTGACTTGCCCGAGCGGTGGTCCCGCGAGCAGCCGAACTTTCGCTATGTCCCTGTTCTGTCTGAGCCGCAGCCGGAAGATGCATGGCGAGGGCCGCGCCGGATTCGTGCATCAGGCGGTGATGGACGACCTGCCCGATTTATCGGCTTTTCAGGTTTACGCGTGCGGCGCGCCGGCGATGATCGATGCCGCCCGGCGCGACTTCGTTGGACAATGCGGCCTGCCGGACAGCGAGTTCTTTGCAGACGCGTTCACGACGCAGGCAGATCTGGTCAACGCAGTCGCTTCTACGGAGTAGTAATGGCAAAGCCGAAAGTATTCATCGACGGCGAACACGGAACGACGGGACTCGAGATTCGCGAACGCCTGATCGCGCGCGACGACATCGAACTGGTCAGCTTGCCGGTCGAGCAGCGCAAGGACGCGGTTGCAAAGCTCGGCGTGCTTAACGCCGTCGATCTGGTCATTCTGTGCCTGCCCGACGATGCCGCGCGCGAAACCGTGGCGCTGGCCGGGCAGGGTGCGATGCGATTTATCGATGCGAGCACCGCACACCGCACTTCGCCGGACTGGGTCTACGGCTTTCCAGAAATGACGCGTACGCAGCGAGCGACGATCGCCTCGGCGCAACGCGTTTCTAATCCGGGCTGCTATCCGACCGGCGCGATAGCGTTGCTGCGTCCGCTGCGCGAACGAGAAATTCTTCCGCCGAGCACACTGATCAATGTCAACGCAGTCTCGGGATATTCGGGCGGGGGCCGCAGATTGATCGACGCGTACCAGCGCACCGAGAACCGGCCCGCGAAGATTGTTTTGTACGGACTCAATCTTGCACATAAGCATCTGCCGGAAATGCAGACCATGGGGCTTCTTGACCGTGCGCCGGTATTTACGCCGCACGTCGGCGATTTCATGCGCGGCATGCTGGTATCGGTTCCGCTGCACACCGGCCAGTTGCCAGGACGCGTGACCGGTGAGGCGCTGCACGCGGCGTACGTAGACCATTACGCGGATGAAGCATTTATCACCGTGCGGCCCCTGAATGACAGCGCTGCACTGCGCGACGGCGCCTACCTCGAGCCGGAAGCTGTCAACGGCACCAACCGCATCGAAGTGTTCGTGTTCGCCAACGACGCGAACGAACAAGCGCTGCTCGTAGCGCGCCTCGACAATCTAGGCAAGGGTGCAAGCGGTGCGGCGGTGCAAAACATGAATTTGATGTTCGGCCTGCCGGAACAGACGGGGCTGGCTGCCTAGCATGAGCAATGATTTGCCGGCCGGCAGCACGCTGGTTGTCAGTGAACCGCTCGCAAGCGGCGCCGCAGCCGGCCCGCTGAGTCTGCTGACCGTCGAGCACGTCACCACTTATCACTACAGGAAACCGGTGCGTTTCGGCCAGCACCGGTTGATGTTCCGACCGCGCGAAGGGCACGACGTGCAGGTGCTCGAAGCCGGCGTGCACGTCAGCGTGCCATCGCGCATCGACTGGATGCTCGACACGCAGTCCAATTCGGTCACGCTGGTCACGCCGCAGGAAGAGTCGGCGGAACTGAAGATCGAATGCCGCTTCAAGATCGAGCAGCATCGCGTGCGCAGCGCGCAGGACCTGCCGCTGGCCGCGCACGCGCAACGCTGGCCGTTTGACTATAGCGGCGAGGAGCGGCGCGATCTCGGTGCAATGCTCGAGCCGCACTACCTCGATCCGGACGGCCGGCTGTACGAGTGGATGCGTCCGTTTTTCACACACGCGGCGCGGCCCGATACCAAGGAGTTGCTGATGTCGCTGGCCGACGCGATAAAAAGCGGGCTTACGTACGAGGTGCGCAACGAGGAGGGCACACAGACGCCCGATGAGACATTGGCGCGCGGATCGGGAAGCTGTCGTGATTACGCGTTGCTGATGATGGAGGCTGTGCGGCGATTGGGAATGGCGGGGCGCTTCGTCTCCGGGTACCTGTATGACCCTGCGCAGGACACCGGTTGGGACGAAGGCGTCGTCGGCGCCGGTGCGACGCATGCCTGGCTTGATGTGTACCTGCCGGGTGCCGGGTGGGTTCCCTTCGACCCGACCAATGCAATTTTCAGAAGTGCCAATCTGATTCGCGTTGCCTTCGCACGCGATCCTAAGTTGGCGGCGCCGCTAAGCGGCAGCTGGTTTGGCGCGGCGTCAGATTATGTCGGGATGGACGTCAAGGTTTCAGTGCGCCGAGTGTGACGTTGGCGTAAGTCGCGGTCGCCGCTTGCGGCTGTTCGCGCAAAAACGCTTGTAAATCCGCCGTTCTTTGCCGGCACCCGCCGCACGCTTCGCCCTATAACGAAGGCATGGAGCGGCTAAAGCCTTGGTTCGTCGGTCTGATGCTGGCGACGAGTGTCGCCTACTTTTTCTATGACCGTGCGGCCGAGCGGCGCTTCCTCAAGAGCGGTCCAGTCGCCGAGATACCGGTTCAATCGAACGACGGTGGCCCCGCGCTGCAACGCGAGGGCTACGTGATCGAGCCGGTCGCAAGCTACGAGGTGCGCGCGCGCGTGTTGTCGATCGAGCGCTATCGAATCGGCCGCGAGGCCGATCTGTCGCCGCTCGACTTCGCGCTCGGCTGGGGACCGATGTCGGATGCCACGGTGATCGATCGATTGAGCATCAGCCAAAGCGGCCGCTGGTACCACTTCCGCTGGGAAGGCTCGCCACCGATCGAACCGTCGTTAATGGCGAAAAGCTCGGCCAATACTCACTTGGTGCCGGCCGATGATCTCGTAAAAAAGCGCCTGCTCAATGTGAGCAAAGGCGCCGTGGTCAAGCTGAGCGGTTACCTGATCAACGTGCGGCACAGCGACGGATGGACCTGGCGCTCATCGTTGTCGCGGGATGACACCGGAGGGGGTTCGTGCGAGTTGATGTGGGTGACTGACGTGCAGGTGGAGTAGGCATGCAGCAGCGGCTGGCGCAGCTCCGCCGCCTACGTCGTCGGGCACTAAAGTGCGAAGCGGCTTTGCCGCTTCGCTTGGTGCGAGTCTAAGAGCGGCGGCAAGCCGCCGCGACTGCGGTACTCACGCCAGCGGCGGGCCTGCAACTCGCTGCGCTCAGACAGGCAGGCCCTTAACCGCCCCGCTGGCGCTCCGTTCCTCGGGCGACGACGAAAAGGCGGCGCAGCTGCGCCAGCCGCTGCTGTCGCGACGTTACCTCGCACAAGGTGTTTTTTTCCCTTCCCTCCAACAAGTGAGACCGTCTCAAGCACAAGCGTTGGGCGGAGCTGACCTGCCTTCGGGGCGTCGCCCGAGGAACGGAGCAACGCCGGGGCAGTTAAGCGAAATAACGCTTTAGCCTTATTTCGCGCCGGCGTTGTGAGTACCGCAGTGGTTGGCACTTTAGTGCCCGACGCCCAGGCAGGGCAGCTCCGCCCAACGCTTGCGCTCCGCGACGCAGCCAGCCCTAAGCAGCTTCTCCTAAGTACGCTTCCCTCACCTTAGGATCATTCAGTAGCGACTTTGCATCGCCTGACAACGTAATCAACCCAGACTCCATCACATAACCGCGATCCGCCGCTTCAAGAGCAAGGCGCGCGTTTTGTTCCACCAGCAGCATCGGCACCTTGCGTTCGGCCACCGACCGAATCACGTCGAACACCTTTTCGACCATGATCGGCGCCAGGCCCATCGACGGCTCATCGAGCAACAACAGTTTCGGCTGGCTCATCAGCGCGCGCGCCATCGCGAGCATTTGCTGTTCACCGCCCGACAACGTCCCGGCGAGCTGCTTCGCGCGCTCCTTCAGGCGCGGGAAGATTCCGAACATCTGATCGATGTCGCGTTTGATGCCGGCGCTATCCCTGCGCACGAATGCGCCCATCTGCAGGTTTTCTGTGACGCTCATGCGTGCGAAAACGCCGCGACCCTCGGGCACCATCGTCAGCCCCTGCGTCAGCAGCTGAAACGGCGCCTGGCCCCGTGTCGTCGCACCCATGTAGTCGACTTCGCCGCTCCACGCTTGCGTACCCGTGATCGCCTTCAGCGTGGTGGTTTTGCCTGCTCCGTTAGCGCCAATCAGTGTCACTAGTTCACCGGCGCGAACTTCCAGATCAATGCCCTTTACGGCTTGAATGCCGCCATACGCAACTTTCAGTCCGCGCACATGCAGGACACTGTCGGTCATGCCGATGCCTTCGTCGCGACGTTCGTATGCGCAGCGCCCAGGTACGCCTCAATGACCGCGGGATCGCGCTGCACGTCGGCCGGCGAGCCGACTGCGATGATCTTGCCGTAGTCGAGCACCGTGACCTGATCGCACAGTCCCATCACAAGCTTCACGTCGTGCTCGATCAGCAATATGGTGACGCCATCGCGGCCGATCGCTTCTAGCAACGAGCGCAGCGCAAGTTTCTCGGTGGCATTCATGCCAGCAGCGGGCTCGTCGAGCGCCAGCAGCTTCGGCTCGGTCGCCAGTGCGCGCGCTATTTCCAGGCGTCGCTGATCGCCATATGCCAGTGTGCGCGCCTGGTAATCGGCATACTTTGCGATGCCGACGTATTCGAGCAGTTCGAGCGAGCGCTGCTTGATTGAACGCTCCTCCGCGACTGTCGCGCGGGTGCGCAGGATCGCACCGAGCGCGGTGGCTTTCGTGCGCACGTGGCGACCCACCATTACATTCTCCAGCGCCGTCATGTCTGGAAAAAGCCTGATGTTTTGAAAAGTGCGAGCGATGCCGGCTGCTGCAACTTTGTGTACCTCGTGCGGCGAATACGAAGCGCCGTCGAGCTCGAAGGTGCCGGAGTCCGGCGCGTAAAGACCGGTGACGACGTTGAAGAACGTTGTCTTCCCCGCACCGTTGGGTCCGATCAATCCGTAGATCTGGCCGCGCACGATCTGCACGCCGACATCGGAAAGCGCCTGCAAGCCGCCGAAGCGCTTGTTGACGCCTGCCACACGAAGGACGATGTCTGACACGGCCGGGTCAGGCGGCGAGCCGCGAGTGTTTCTGCACGACCGGATTGACGCCGTGTTCGGGTGCCGGCCATAACCCCTTGGGCCGGTAAAGCATCACCAGCACCAGCGCGAGCCCGTACAGCATCATGCGCAAAACTTCGGCCTCGACGATGACCTCGCCGAACAGTGCCATCTGCACCGGCGTAACGGTATGCCTGAGCAGTTCGGGAAACAGCGCCAGCAGCACAGCACCGAGAATGACGCCGGGAATGTGACCCAGCCCGCCGAGCACGACCATCGCCAGGACGATGATCGATTCGTTCAGCACAAACGACTCTGGCGACACGAAACCTTGAAACGCCGAAAACATCGCACCCGCGACACCGCCGAAGGTCGCTCCGAGCGCAAACGCGAGCAGCTTCACATTGCGCACATTGATGCCCATCGCTTTCGCTGCGATCTCGTCTTCGCGAATCGCCATCCACGCACGACCGAGACGCGAGTTCTGCAATCGAATGCAGATGACGATCGTGATGATCGTCAGCACCAGAAACAGGTAGTAGTAGAGGTACACCGCTGGCATTGCGAGGCCGAATATGTCGTGCACGCCGGTGAAATTGACGCTGCCGATCCGCACCGGGTCGATCAGCGTGATGCCTTGCGGACCGTTGGTGATGTTCAGCGGTGCATTCAGGTTGTTCAGAAAAATGCGGATCAGTTCGCCAAAGCCCAGCGTGACGATTGCAAGGTAATCGCCGCGCAGCTTCAACACCGGCGCACCGAGCAGGATGCCGAACAGCGCGGCGATGCCGGCGCTCAACGGAATGACGAGCCAGATCGAAATGTGCAAGCCGTTCGGAAATGCCTGCGCAATCCACTCAAAGTTTTGCGTGAGTTGTGGCGATGCCAGCAAAGCGTAGGTGTACGCGCCGACCGCGTAGAAAGCGATGAAGCCGAGATCGAGCAGGCCGGCGAAGCCGACCACGATGTTCAGCCCGAGCGCCAGCATGATGTACAGCAGCATGAAAGCCAGCGCACGCACCCAGGCGTTGCCGAATCCGCCGGCGAAGTAAGGAAGGGCAAGTAGCACCGCAGCGACGACGATCATCGCGATCCAGGCGGCCCCGGCGTTGTTTCGCAGCTGCGGAAAAATATGGATCACGGAGCGACTAGGCGCGATCGGCCACTCGTTCGCCGAAGAGACCGGAAGGCCTGAAGATCAGAACGCCGACCAGGATCAGGAACGCGAACACGTCCTGATAGTTGCTGCCAAACACGCCGCCGGTGAGCTGACCGATGTAGCCGGCGCCGAGCGATTCGATCAGGCCGAGCAGCAGGCCGCCGACCATCGCGCCCGGCACGTTGCCGATGCCGCCGAGCACCGCGGCGGTAAACGCCTTCAGCCCAGGCAAAAATCCCATGTAAAAGTGGGCAACGCCATAGGTAGTCGCGAACATGACTCCTGCCAGGGCAGCCAGTGCGGCGCCGATTGCGAACGTCGCCGCAATCACGAAATTGGGATTCACACCCATCAGACTCGCGACTCTGCGGATTCTCGGCCGTCGCGCGCATGGCGCGGCCGAGCCGCGTGCGATTAACCAGCAGCATCAGACCGATCATCACGACGGCCGACAGCCCGATCACCGCGATCTTGGTTTGGGTGACCGTAGCGCCGAAGACATTGATTGGGTTGTTCGATATCAGTTGCGGATACGTCAGGAAGTTGCGGCCCCACACCAGCATCGCGATGGTTTGAATCACGATCGACACGCCGATAGCGGTAATCAGCGGCGCCAGACGAGGTGCGTTGCGCAATGGCCGGTAGGCGACCCGCTCGACCACGAGGCTCAGCGCGACGCACACCGGAATGGCAGCCAACAGCGCGCCCAGCAAAATGAACCAGCCAGACAGGCCGGGAAACATCGACTGCAGAAGCAGCGCCGTCGTCAGCGATGTCAGGGAGCCAACCGTCATCACATCGCCGTGCGCGAAATTGATCAGGTTCAGAATCCCATAGACCATCGTGTAGCCGAGCGCGATCAGCGAATACATGCTTCCGAGCACCAAGCCGTTGATGACCTGCTGGATGAAGGTTTCCATGTTCTTCCACCGCCGTCGCGTTCAGCGATCGTATCAAGTCAAAAAAAACGGCACCAGAAATGGTGCCGTCTCGTTTTTGCTCTAGGTTGCTTAACGAACCGTCGACACGTACTCCATCTTTCCATTGACGACCTTGAACATGGAAATGGCGCCGCCTTTGACGTCGCCTTTGTCGTCGAACGCAACGGTGCCGGTTACGCCGTTGTAGCTGGTGGCTGGCACCGCCGCCGCGACCGCTGCGCGATCTACCTTGCCGGCACGCTTGATGGCTTCGCCAAGCACATAGACCGCATCGTACGAATAGGGCGAATAGACCTGAACGTCCGCGTTGAAACGCTTCTTGTACTTGTCGGTGAACTCGGCGCCCCTGGCTAGTTTTTCGACCGCCTCGCCTGCCTGTGAGCAATGCAGTATCCCCGAAGCGTCACCGGCGAGCTTGATGAACTCCGGCGAGCAAACTCCGTCGCCAGCGAGGAAGGTGGACTTAATGCCGAGCTGCGACATCTGCTTGGCCATCGGGCCGGCGGTGGCATCCATTCCGCCGTACATCACCACGTCAGGCTTGGTGGCTCGCACCTTGGTCAAAATGGCGTTGAAATCGGTCGCTTTGTCGTTGGTGAATTCACGTGCAACGACCTTCATGCCTTTTTGTTTCGCAACGCGCTCGACCACGTCGGCCAGGCCCTGACCATAGGCGGTCCGGTCATCGAGGATCGCAATGGTCTTGGCCTTTAACGTATCAGCCGCATAGTTGGCCAGTACCGCGCCCTGCTGATTGTCGTTCGCTACGACGCGGAACGCGGTTTTAAATCCCTGCTCGGTGTACTTGGGATTGGTGGCCGACGGTGAGATCTGCGCCATACTGGCGTCGGAATAAATCTTCGACGCCGGAATCGTAGTGCCGGAATTCAGATGCCCGACGACTGCAACCGCGCCGGAGTCGACAATCTTCTGCGCCGCTAACGTTCCTTCTTTCGGATCGGCCTTGTCGTCTTCGGCGACCAGATCCAGCTTGTACGTCTTGTCGCCGACCTTCAAACCACCCGCGGCGTTGATTTCCTCGACGGCCAGCCGGGCGCCGTTCTCGTTGTCCTTGCCCAGGTGGGCGATGCCGCCGGTGAGCGGTGCGACGTGGCCGATCTTGATCACTTCAGCAGCAGGTGCGGCAGCGGCCTTCTCCGGCGCTGGCGCCGCGGCTGTCTTTGTAGCGGGCGTTTCCTGACGGTTGCAAGCCGTCAGCGCCAATGCAGCGGCGATGGCCACTGGTGCGAATTTGAGTAACTGATGGTTCATGGATTTTTCCCCTTGGGCTGAATAGTTGTTGACCGACGCATGCCCGCAGCGCCATACGATCCGGGAGGGCTTGGCCAGACGAACGGCGGAATTGTACTCACGGTGCAACCCGGGGCAAGCGCGCGCGCCGCGGCCTCGGCTGTGGGCGTGCAAACCAGACCTACCTCGCGTTCGTACACTGCGTTTTGGCAGTGCGTCACAGGAGTGAGCCGTGCAAGTGTTGGTACTCGGCGCCGGCGTTGTGGGCGTTACGTGCGCCTGGTTTCTGCGCGACGCCGGGCATGACGTCACGGTGGTCGAGCGTCAGCCAGGCGCGGGAAGAGAGACGAGCTTTGCCAATGGCGGCCAGATATCGGTCAGTCATGCCGAGCCGTGGGCTAACCCGGCTGCACCGCGCAAGATTCTGAAATGGCTTGGCAGGGAGGACGCACCGCTGCTGTTTCGTCCACGCTTGCACGCCGATCAGTGGGTTTGGGGATTGGCATTCCTACGCGAGTGCACATCGGCACGCGCTGCGCAGAACACTCGCCAGCTGGTCGAGCTCGGCCTTTACAGCCGGCGTGTGTTAAAGCAGTTGCGCACCGATCTTGGCCTTGCCTACCCGTATAACGAGCGCGGCATCCTGCACTTCTATACGGACGCGGCCGGTTTTGAAATGGCACGAACCTCGGCGGCGTTGATGCGCACGCTGGGCTGCAACCGGCGCTCAATTTCTACGGAGGAAGCAGTTGCGCTCGAGCCGGCGCTGGCATCCATCCGCGACCGCATGGTGGGCGCCGACTACTGCGCCGACGACGAGTCGGGCGATGCGCATGCGTACACGGTGCAGCTGGCCGAGCGGTGCGCCAGCCGCGGCGTCGAGTTCATGTTTAACACGACCGTGCGGCGGTTGCTGCTAGATGGCGACCGCTGCCACGGCGCCGAAGTCACGCGTGCGGATGGCGGCGTAACGCGCCTGACTGCCGACGCGGTGGTGGCATGCCTGGGCGTGCAGACGCGCGCGTTACTGGCGCCGCTCGGCATTCGTTTGCAGATCGTGGCTGCGAAAGGGTATTCGGCAACGTTCGACATCACCGATCCAACGCGCGCGCCGAGTGTCAGCTTGACCGACGATGAGTACAAGATCGTGTTCTCGCGCTTCGACCAGCGACTGCGCGTCGCCGGCACGGTCGAGCTCGGCGGGATAGGGCTCGAATTGAATCAAGCGCGTTGCGATGCGCTGACGCGTCGTACCCAGGCGCTATTCCCAGGCGCGTGTGATTTTTCGCGGCCACATTACTGGGCGGGGTTGAGGCCGCTGACGCCGTCGAATGTGCCGTATCTGGGTGCGACGCGCGTGCGTGGCGTGTACTTGAATACCGGGCACGGGACCCTGGGCTGGACGATGGCGGCGGGAAGCGGGCAACTGATGGCAGACCTTGTCAGTGGCCGACCGACTGCGATCGCATTGCCCTCCGTCGTCCCGCAGAAATGAAAAAGGGCGCATCGAGCGCCCCTTGGGTAACGGTGCGATCCGACTACATCGAGAGGACCCACTTGGCGAGCGCCTGCGCTTCCTGCTCGTTGACTTGCGGGTTCGCCGGCATCGGAATCTGACCCCATACGCCAACTCCGCCTTCGCGAATCTTCTTCGCCAGCGTGCCTTGCGCGTTTTTGTCGGCCTTGTACTTTGCAGCGATGTCCTTGTACGCCGGGCCGACCAACTTCTTATCCGTGGCGTGACATGCAAGACAGTTCTTCTGTTTGGCCATTTCGGCGCTGGCAAACGCCGGTGCCGCGATCGTCAGCATGCCGCATGCACCCACGAAGGTGGCCACTGCGAGTTTCATGTTCATTCGTAACTCCGTAGGTTGGTGAGGCTGGTTCATTGCGGGAATGAATCTTTTTGGGACTGCCAGTTTAACGGCAACGCCACCAACCGGTTGACCTCAAATAGGCGTCGTACGCCGCCTCGTCGAAGGCTATATTCACCCTCAATTCCTCCTGCAGCGGGTGGCACCATGTGGTTTATCTGGGTCGGCGTCGCACTGATCATCCTGAAGGTTCTCGACATCGGTGTTTTCTCGGAACTGTCCTGGTGGTGGGTTGCGTTGCCGTTTGGTGTCGGCTTCTTATGGTTCGAGCTTGTCGAGAAGCGGTTTGGGTTTGACAAGAAAAAAGCGTTTGACGAAATCGACAAGGCGAAAAAGGATCGAATCAAGAAGCGCCTTGAGACCGATAAGAGTCCGCGTTCGCGTCGTTAGCTGTAGCTGTGCAGTCGCGGCGCGCAAGCGTTGGGCGGAGCTGTCCTGCCTGGGCGTCGGGCACTGAAGTGCCAACCACTGCGGTACTCACAACGCCGGCGCGAAATAAGGCTAAAGCGTTATTTCGCTTAAAGGCCCCGGCGTTGCTCCGTTCCTCGGGCGACGCCCCGAAGGCAGGCCAGCTCCGCCCAACGCTTGCGCTTGAGACAGTCTCACTTGGGGTGGGGAAGGAAAAACACCTCGTGCGAGATGTCGCGACAGCAGCGGCTGGCGCAGCTGCGCCGCCTTTGAGTCGTCGCCCGAGGAACGGAGCAACGCCGGGGCTTGGCGAAAAAGCGCTTTAGCCCTTTTTGCGCCGGCGTTGTGAGTACCGCAGGGTTGGCACTTTAGTGCCCGACGACGTAGGCGGCGCAGCTGTGCCAGCTGCTGCTATGCGGTGATCAAGTGCCAAACAAATCTTCATCCGTAATTGCGCCCTTGCTCGCCGTCGAAGCCATCTTCGCAAACTTCGCGAGCACGCCCGTGGTGTAGCGCGGCGCGGGTTGCTTCCAGGCTGAGCGACGCTGGCTCAGTTCTTCATCGCTAACATTAAGTTGCAGCAGCAGTTTGTGCGCGTCGATCGTGATCGAATCGCCTTCGTTGATTAGCGCCAGATTGCCTCCGACGTACGCTTCGGGTGCGACGTGGCCGACCACCATGCCCCAGGTACCGCCTGAAAATCGGCCGTCGGTGATCAGGCCGACGCTTTCGCCCAGGCCCTTGCCGATCAGCGCCGACGTCGGCGCCAGCATTTCACGCATGCCCGGTCCTCCCTTTGGGCCTTCGTAGCGAATCACCATCACGTCGCCGGCCTTGATGCGGTCGTCGAGGATCGCGTCGAGGGCGGCTTCTTCGGAATCGAATACGCGCGCGGGGCCGGTGATCGCTGGATTTTTAAGGCCGGTTATTTTTGCGACGCAGCCCTCGGGGGCGAGATTGCCTTTTAGCACCGCCAGATGACCGTGGGCGTACATCGGGTTTGAGAACGGGCGGATAACGTCCTGGTCGGTGCGCGGCTCGGCCGGTACATCGGCAAGCATCTCGGCCATCGTCTTGCCGGTGATCGTGATGCAGTCGCCGTGTAACAAGTCATTTTCCAGCAACATCTTCAGCACCTGCGGGATGCCGCCGGCCTTGTGCAGATCGGTCGCGACATAGCGGCCAGATGGCTTTAGATCAGTGAGCACCGGCACTTTGCGGCGAACTCGCTCGAAGTCATCCAGTGTCCATTCGACACCGGCGGAGTGTGCGATGGCGAGGTAGTGCAAAACCGCGTTCGTCGAGCCGCCGACCGCCATGATGAGTGCCACCGCGTTTTCGATCGACTTGCGCGTGATGATCTGACGCGGCAGCAGCTGATTCTTGATCGCGTCGACCAGCACGCGCGCGCTCTCGGCCGTGCTCTTCGATTTCTCGTCGTCCGGATTGGCCATCGTCGACGAATACAGCAGACTGATACCGAGCGCTTCGAACGATGAGCTCATCGTGTTGGCGGTGTACATGCCGCCGCACGAACCCGAACCCGGCACACAGCGGCGCTCGATTTCCTTGAAATCCTTCTGACTCAAGCGGCCCGCGTTGAATTCGCCGACTGCCTCGAACGACGACACGATCGTGATGTCCTTGCCTTTGTAGTGGCCCGGTTTCACGGTGCCGCCATACACGTAGATGGCGGGCACATTGCAGCGCGCGATCGCCATCACGCCGCCCGGCATGTTCTTGTCACAGCCGCCAATAACGAGCACGCCGTCCATCCACTGCCCGAGCACGCAGGTTTCGATCGAATCGGCGATGACTTCGCGCGACACCAGCGAGTACTTCATGCCTTCGGTACCCATGCTGATTGCGTCCGACACCGTGGGCGTGCCGAACACTTGCGCATTCGCGTCGCACTTTTCGATCGCGGTGATCGCCGCCTCGGCGAGTTTCTGCAGCCCGGCATTGCACGGTGTGATCGTCGAATGCCCGTTGGCCACACCGATCATCGGCTTGTCGAAGTCTTCGTCCTTGTAGCCCATCGCGTAGTACATCGCGCGGTTGGCGGAGCGCGCAACGCCTTGGGTAACGTGTTTCGAGCGTTCGTTATGCGGCATGAGAGGGATGGCTATGGAAAATGATCGGCAATAATAGGGCACGCCTTCCTGCGTGAGCCCGTGTGCCCTACGTCCACAACCTAGATCCGATCGCATTTTCAATCGGCCCGCTCGCGATCCGCTGGTACGGATTGATGTACCTGATCGGATTCGTGCTGTTCCTGGTGCTCGGCAAGCTGCGCGCGCGCGAGCCGTGGCGCGACATGAAGTCGCAGGACGTCGACGATCTGCTGTTCTACGGAATGATCGGCACGATCGTTGGCGGCCGGCTCGGTCACGTGTTGTTCTACGGACCGCTGTCGTATTACCTGGCGAATCCGCTCGACATCTTCGCGGTGTGGAAGGGCGGCATGGCTTCGCACGGCGGGATCATCGGCGTCATCGTTGCGATGGCGCTGTTCGCGCGTACGCGCGGCAAGTCTTTTTTGCGCGTCGCCGATTTCGTCGTGCCGTTGGTGCCGTTGGGACTCGCCGCGGGCCGCATCGGTAACTTCATCAACGGTGAACTATGGGGACGGGCGGCCGACCCCTCGCTGCCGTGGGCGGTCGTCTTTCCGCAATCCGGAGACGCGCTGGCCCGACATCCGTCACAGATTTATCAGTTCCTACTCGAAGGCGTAACGTTGTTCGCGATTCTGTGGATCTATTCGCGCAAGCCGCGCGCGCCCGGCACCGTCGGCAGCCTGTTTCTAATTTTTTACGGCTTGTTGCGCATTGCCGGCGAAGTGTTTCGCGAGCCGGAAGCGCTGTACGGCCACATGCCGCTTGGCTTGTCGGCGGGTCAGTGGTTATCGGTACCGATGATCGTGATCGGTGTCGTGTGCTTCGTGCTGCTGCGGCGTAACAAAGCCGCTGCCTGAAGTGTTCAAGCGCACTGCGAGGAAGTCGGTGTCCGAGCGCGGACTTGACGATTTCTTGCGCACCTGCAGGCGGCTGCTGTCAGCACGCGGAGAGGCCAACGGTGCGGCACACGCGGCCACCGCACTTCAGCAGTACCAACTCCTGTCAGAGCCATCGCAGTTGAGCTTCTTCGAGCATTTGGATCAGGCCTTCGGGTTGGATCCGGCGAAGGTTCTTGAAGCTGCTCAACAGTATGCAGCGACGCCAACGGTCCAGACGCTGAAGAATCTCACTTCCGTTGCGGAGCCCCCGCGCCAGGAGTTGCTGCGCCGGTTAAATCGCGCGCCGGGCGGTACCGCGCTGATCGTGCAGATGCGCAGGCAATTGCTCCGTGTGTTGCCGTTGCACCCGCAGCTGGCCGCAGTCGAGGCTGATTTTTTTCATCTGCTGTCGTCTTGGTTCAATCCGGGATTTCTCGAGATGCAGCAAGTCGATTGGAACTCACCCGCACAACTGCTCGAAAAGATCATTCAGCACGAAGCCGTCCACGCGATCGACGGTTGGGATGATTTGCGCCGGCGCTTGCAGCCCGATCGTCGCTGCTTCGCGTTCTTTCATCCCCAATTGCCTGCCGAGCCGCTGATCTTCGTCGAGATCGCGCTCGTCCCGCAGATACCCGCCGCGATCGCGCCGCTAATCGAGAAAGCGGCGCAGCCGGTCGAGCCGAAGCATTTCAAGGTTGCGACGTTTTATTCGATCAGCAATTGCCAACCGGGGCTACGCGGCGTGTCACTCGGAAACTTCCTGATCAAGCGCGTGGCGGAGCGCTTGCACGCGGAATTTCCCTCGATACGCACCTTTTGCACGCTGTCGCCGATTCCCGGCTTTGTACGATGGTTGGACGAACTGAATGTCGAAGCAGCGGAATTGAAACCGCTGCCGGCAAAGCTGCAGGCGGCGCTGAACAAGCTCAGCCCGGAGAGGAAGCACACCGACTCTCTGGCTGTATCCACAAATGAGCGCGACGCGTTGCTCACTCTCGCGGCGATCTACTTGATCCTGGTATCACCGACCGCCACGGGCGATCCCGTCGCGAAATTCCACTTGGGGAACGGCGCGCGGCTGCAGCGCATCAACTGGGCGGGCGATCTGTCAAAAAATGGCGCTCGCCAGTCGTTCGGGATGATGGTCAACTATCTGTACAAGCTTGACAAAGTCGAGGAGTACCACGCACGCTTTCTCGATGGCGAGGTCGTGCACGCACCGGCAGTCGCGCGGTTGGTTTAAGCGATGAACTGCGACCAGAAGTCATTGCTTCAAGTGCGAGCAAACCTCGTCTCTCGGATCAAACGGTGGAGCAGGCGCATGCCCAACCGCCTGCTTGAGGAAAATGTAAAGGCACTGGCCTTCGATGTGTTCGGTACCGTGGTGGACTGGCGCGGCAGCATCATCCGCGAAGCGGCTGCCTTCGGCGCCGAGCACGGGATTGACGCCGACTGGGCGGGCTTCGCCGACGCCTGGCGCGCCGGTTATCGGCCGGCCATGCACCGCGTGCGCACAGGAGCATTGCCGTGGCTGAAGATCGACGCCTTGCACCGGCTCATTCTCGACGACCTGCTGGCGGAGTACGACATACGCGGGCTTGCCGAAGATGACATTGACCATCTGAACCGCGTCTGGCATCGGTTGGATCCGTGGCCCGACTCGGTGCCAGGACTTGCGCGGCTGAAGACACGGTACATCGTCACCACGTTGTCGAACGGCAATTTTTCGCTGCTTACCAACATGGCCAAGCGCGCCAGGCTTCCGTGGGACTGCATCGTGTCGGCAGAACTTTTCCACCACTACAAACCCGATCCAGAAACGTATCTCGGCACGGCGGAGCTGCTGGGCATTGCTCCCGCCGAGCTGATGCTGGTGGCATGCCACCCCGACGATTTGCGCGCTGCCCGGGCCGTAGGTTGCCGGACCGGTTATGTCGAGCGATCGCTGGAACTTGGGCCAGGGCACCCGCCGGCCCGCGTGGAGGACAACGAATTCGATGTCGTCGCGAGCGACTTCGTCGAGCTGGCCGACCGGTTGGGCGCATAGTGGCGGACAACTGTCGCGGATGGTGAGCAACTAGGAACCATGGAGTGCGCCAGCACAACTGCTGAAGTTTCAAACACCACGGTCGGCGCCTCGTTGCTATCGGTCGAAGACCTGCACGTTCACTTCGTGACCTCGCGCGGCGTAATACGCGCGGTGGAGGGCGTGAACTGGCGCGTGTATCCGGGCGAAATGGTGGCGTTGGTGGGCGAGTCGGGCTGCGGCAAGTCGGTATCTGCGCTCGCCGTGATGCGGCTGCTCGCGAAGCCGGCGGGGCGTGTAGCGCACGGACGCATCGTGTTCGAAGGCCGCGATCTGCTCGCACTGTCCGAAGAGGATATGCGCGAGGTCCGCGGCCGCGACATCTCGATGATCTTTCAGGAGCCGATGACCTCGCTCAACCCGGTGCTGACCATCGGCCTGCAGATCATGGAGCCGCTGTTCATGCACAAGGGTATGAACGAAGCGCAGGCGACGAACCGAGCGCTTGAGCTGCTGCGGATGGTCGGCATCTCCGACGCCAAACGCCGGCTCGGCCAGTATCCGCACCAGTTTTCCGGCGGCATGCGCCAGCGGGTGATGATTGCGATCGGGCTCGCGTGCAATCCGAAGCTGATCATTGCCGACGAGCCGACCACTGCACTCGACGTCACGATACAGGCGCAGATCCTGCACCTGATGAAGGAGCTGTCGCGCGAGCTCGGCATCGCGATGGTGGTGATCACGCATAACCTCGGCATCGTCGCGCGTTACGCAGACCGCGTGAACGTGATGTACGCGGCGCGCATGGCCGAGCAGGGGACGGCGGCCAGCGTGTTCGCGAGGCCACTGCATCCTTACACCGTCGGCCTGCTGCGCTCGGTGCCGAGACTTGACCGGCCGCGCGGCGCGAAACTCGAAACCATCGAGGGACTTCCGCCCAGCCTGCTGACGCCGCCGAACGGCTGCCGCTTTGCGCCGCGCTGCCCTGCGAAGCAGGAAGCCTGCGAATTGACTTTGCCCGAGCCCGAGGAAATCGAGCCGCGGCACTTCTCCGCTTGCCTGCGCGCGCGCGAGCTTGCGCATCGCGGCCCTCAGGGCATCGGCCTGGTCTCGGCCGAGTCAACCCAACCAGCCCCGCCCAAGACGCTGAGTGCCACCCCGCTGCTTCAAGTACGTGAGCTGAAAACCTGGTTCAACGTCAGCCGCGGCCTTCTGGGCGGGGGTCATGCGGTGCTGCGCGCGGTCGACGACGTCTCGTTCGAGATCCGCGCCGGAGAGACGCTGGGACTGGTGGGCGAATCCGGATGCGGCAAGACGACCGTGGGCCGAACGCTGCTGCGCCTGGAGCAGGAGACCGCCGGCAGCATCGTGTACGACGGGCTCGATGTGACGCGCGCCAACGCCAGTGAGATCAAGCGCTACCGGCGCTCGATTCAAGTGATCTTCCAGGATCCCTATTCCTCATTGAACCCGCGCATGACCGTCGGCCAGATCATCGCGGAACCGACGCTGGTTTACGGTTTGGTACCGAGCCGGGCGGCGGCGACGCGGCGCGTGTCCGAACTGCTCGCCCAGGTCGGCCTGTTCGACTATATGGCCGAACGCTATCCATACGAGCTTTCCGGTGGCCAGCGCCAGCGCGTCGGCATCGCACGCGCGCTTGCAATGGAGCCCAAGTTCATCGTGTGCGACGAGCCGGTGTCGGCGCTGGACGTATCGATCCAGGCGCAGATCATCAATCTGCTCGAGGAGCTGCAGAAAACGCTGGGGCTGACGTATCTGTTCATCGCGCACGATCTTGCCGTCGTGCGCCATATCTCGGATCGGGTCGTGGTGATGTACCTGGGCCGAGTGATGGAAATCGCCGACCGCGACAGTTTGTACAGCGAGCCGCTGCATCCTTACACGAAAGCGCTGCTGAATGCGGTACCGATTCCCGATCCGCAGCTCGAGCGCGAACGCGCCCGTTCAGTGCTCGGCGGTGAGGTCCCGAGCCCGCTCGATCCACCTCCGGGCTGCGTGTTTCACACGCGCTGCCCGATGGCTACGCAGGAATGCAGGGAAGTCGTGCCGGCGCTGCGCGAGATCAAGCCGATGCACTTTGCCGCCTGCATCAAGGTATAGGAAACCATCAATGCAATTAGCGCTTACTCCCGTTAGCATCACGGAGCTATTAAAACAATTCACAAAGGAGACTCAGATGAAAATTCCATACGCCGCCACCGTCGGCATCGCGGCGGCCGTGCTCGCATTCGGCGTGCCGAATGTGCTGGCGCAGTCGCCGAAGGCCGGCGGCACGCTGACCTTCGCGGTCAGCGCCGAGCCGCCCAACTACGACTGCCATGCGCAGAGCTCATTCGCCTTTATCCATCCGGTGAGGCCGCACTATTCCACCTTGCTCAAGTTCGATACTCCCAACTATCCGAAGGTAGTCGGTGACCTGGCCGAATCGTGGACAGTGGCTCCCGACGGCCTGACTTATACGTTCAAGCTCAAGCGCAACGTCAAGTTCCATGATGGCTCAGCGTTGACCTCGGAGGACATCAAGGCGACCTACGACAGGCTCAGGAAACCGCCGGCTGGCGTGCGTTCGTTGCGCGAGGAGACCTACAAGGACATCGCCTCCATCGACACGCCGGACCCGCAGACAGTCGTGTTCAAGCTGTCCAGGACCAACGCCTCGATGCTGTCCAACTTCGCCTCGCCCTGGGATTGCGTATACAGCGCCGCCAAGCTCAAGGCCGATCCCAAGTTCCCCGAGCGCAACATCCTCGGCACCGGTGCCGTTCACTTTCGTCGAGCACCAGGCCGGATCCCACTGGGTGGGTCGCAAGTTCGACGGTTACTTCGAGAAAGGCAAGCCCTACCTCGAGGGCTATCGCGCGGTATTCATGGGCGGTGCGCCGATGGTGAACGCACTTTCCGCGGGCCAGGTGCTGGTGGAGTTCCGCGGCCATTCGCCGGCCGACCGCGATCGCCTGGTGCAGGCGCTGGGCGATAAAGCGGTCGTGGTTGAATCTCCATGGGTCTGCAGCCTGGTGGTGAGCTTCAACGCCAAGAAAAAGCCATTTGATGATCCTCGCGTGCGCCGCGCTTTATCGCTGGCAATCGACCGCTGGGGCGGCGCGCAAGCGCTGCAGAAGATCGCGCTCGTGCGACATGTCGGAGGGGTGCTGCGTCCTGGATACGACCTTGCGACTGGTGAGCAGGATCTGGTCAAGCTTCCGGGGTTTGCGCGCGACATCAACGCATCCCGCGACGAAGCGCGGCGACTGTTGAAGGAGGCCGGCGCCGAAAACCTGACCTTCAAGCTAACCAACCGCAATGTGGCCATGCCCTACACGCCGGTCGGCGTATTTCTGATCGACCAATGGCGCCAGCTCGGCCTGACCGTGCAGCACGAGCAACTCGAGACGCGGCTGTATCTGGCCGCACAGCAGCGCGACAACCCGACCTATGACGCCGCGCTGGACTTCAACTGCGACTTCATGGACGAGCCGAATTTGCAGCTGCAGAAGTACCTGTCCGCGGACCGGTCGGCGATCAACTATTCGGGCCATACCGACCGCAAGCTCGACGATCTGTACGACAAGCAGGCGGGCGAGCTCGATCGCGGTAAGCGAGTCGCGCTGCTGCGCGAGTTCGAGCGCCACCTGCTCGATCAGGCCTATGTCATCCCCACCATCTGGTGGCATCGCATCATCGTGCATCACAAGCCGCTGAAGGGCTGGCATATCACGCCGAGCCATTATGTGGGGCAGGACCTGGCCGACGTCTGGCTCGACCGGTAGAAGCGGGCAAGCGCAGCGGACCTCCCTGGTCCGTTGCGCCTTCTCCTTGATCCGAACCTGACCTTGCTGCGCTACATCATCCACCGGTTGCTGTTGATGATCCCGACCCTGCTCGGGGTCGCGATCCTGGTGTTCCTGATGCTGCGCGTAATGGGCGGCGACCCGGTGGAGGTGATGCTGCGCGGCGAGGGCGCGAACGTCTCGCAGGAAATCATCGAGATGGAGCGCACGCGGCTCGGGCTTGATCGGCCGATCTATATCCAGTTCGGCAAGTGGCTGGGCGGCATGGTGACCGGCGATTTTGGGGTGTCGATGTGGACCGGCAATCCGGTATCGCACGAGATTGCCTCCCGGCTGCAGCTTTCGATTCAGGTTGCCGTGATGGCGACCATTCTCGCGGTGCTGATTTCGATTCCGCTAGGAACACTTTCGGCGCTGTACAAGGACACCTGGATCGACCATGTGATCCGCGTGATCTCGATCGCCGGGCTCGCGGTGCCGTCGTTCTGGCTGGGCATGATCATCATCCTGCTGCTGCTGACGTATTTCCAGTGGCACCCGCCGATTACGTTCACGCCGTTCTTCGAGAATCCGCGTGAGAACCTCGCCCAGTTGATCTGGCCGGCACTGGCGGTGGGCTATCGCTATTCCGCGGTGGCGACCCGCATGATGCGCTCCACGTTGCTTGAAGTGCTGCAGGAGGACTACATCCGCACCGCGCGCGCCAAGGGTGTGTACGAGCGCCTGGTCGTGATGCGGCACGCGCTCAGCAACGCAATGCTGCCGGTCGTGACGGTGATCGGGCTGGAATTCGCCTTTTTGATCGGCGGCCTGGTGGTCACCGAACAGGTGTTCAACCTGAACGGAATCGGGAAGCTCTTCGTGCAGGCGGTCACGCGCAGCGACTTCACGATGGTCCAGGCGCTGGTGCTGCTGGTCGCGACGTTTTTCATCATTGTCAATTTTGTGATCGATCTGCTGTACGCCTGGCTCGATCCGCGGATTCGCTACCGTTGATGAGCGCCGTTCCCGCACCGATCGAGATCAAGTACAAGGTGCCCAAGCGCCGGCACCCGGTGCTTGCGTTCGTCCTGCAGCAGCCGCTTGGCACCGCAGGGCTGGCGGTCATCGTGCTGATGATCCTGGCTGCAGCGTTCGCGCCGTGGGTGGCGCCGTACGATCCCTTGACGGTTGACTACGCCAACATACTGGCGGCGCCATCGGCGGACCATCTGCTGGGCACCGATAACTTCGGGCGCGACGTGTTCTCGCGCATCATCTACGGTTCGCAGACCGCGCTGGCGGTGGGTTTCCTCTCGTCGCTGATCGGGTCCACTCTCGGCGCGATCATCGGAGTGGCATCGGCCTACTTCGGTGGCCGCACCGACATGATCATCCAGCGCTTCATGGATGTGATTCTTGCCTTCCCGATCATCGTGCTGGCGCTGGCGGTGGTATCGGTGCTGGGCAAAAACATCGTGTTCGGGATCGACTGGAACCTGATCATCGCCATCGGCCTGCCGATGGTGCCCAAGGTTGCGCGCGTCGTTCGCTCATCGGCGCTGGCGATACGCGAGATGCCGTATATCGACGCTGCGCGCACCGCGGGGTTCTCGCACACGCGCATCATCTTCCGGCACATCGTGCCCAATGTAGTCGCGCCGTACCTGATCATGCTGACCGCGTTTGTCGGCCAGGCGATCCTGCTCGAGGCGTCGCTGTCCTTCCTCGGGCTGGGCGTGACCGAGCCCACCGCCGCCTGGGGTTTGATGCTGTCGGGATCAGCGATCGACTTCTATCAGCAGGCACCCTGGATGATCGTGTTTCCTGGCGTGGCAATCAGCCTGGCGGTGTTTGCTTTCAACCTGTTCGGCGATTCGCTGCGCGACTGGCTCGACCCGAAAATCAAGATTTGACCGAGACGCGAATCGCTGAGAGAGGCTGCACGTCACACCATCAGGTCAGCGAGCGACTTCATGTCGTCGACGCGTATGTCGGGTTGATACGGGGTGTGGCCGAACGGACGCCCGCGCCGATCGATGAAGGCGCTGTACATGCCGGCTGCCTTCGCCCCGATGCAATCGAACGCATGGTTGGCGACAAACAGGATTTCATCCATCCGCTGCCCCATGATTTCAGCCGCCTTCGTGTACGTGGCAACGTGCGGCTTGAACGAGCCGGCTTCGGCAACTGAAATCACGCGGTCGAACGGAATGCCATGGAACTTCTTGGCCGTTTCGAGCATGTCCGGATCGCCATTGGAAAGCACGACGATCTTGTATTTAGTCTGCAGCCTGCTTAACGCAGCAGGGACATCGGGGAAGGGCTTGAGTTGCTCAATGCAGCTAACTAGGTACCTGGCTTCGCTGTCGGTGTACGTAATGTCTGCGCGATCAAGCGTATAGGCGACCGCCCGAAAGCCGATCTCGCGGTAAGGCGTGTGCTCTTTGTGCAGCAAGGCGTCGATCATCGAGTTCTCGAAGTGGGTGCGACGCCACCATGTGACGAACGAGTTTGGGTCACCCTTCCAGCCTTTACTTTTCAAGAAAGGCGCAGCAACTTCGGTCAGCCCCTTCTGCATGTCGACCACAGTGCCGTACTGATCGAACATCACTACCTTGATCTTGCTTTTCAATTCTTCAGCGGTCGCCATCTGATGCTTTCGTCTTCAGCTGAGCGGCAGCATCACAATCTTCTTGTATGCGGGCCGGTCCGCCAGGGAGTCGAACCACCGTTGAACGTTGGGCAATACGGGACGTTCAATCGGCAGCGCCATCCAGCGCCAGACCCCGCAGCCGAGCGCGATGTCGCCGACTGTAAAGTTATCTCCCGCAAGGAACATGCGGGGTTCGAGGTGTTTATCCACGATGGCGAGCGCCGCAGCGGTCTTGCGACGGAGATCTTCGAATACTTGCGGATCACGCTGTTGTGCCGGCGTGCGGATCAGCCCTATGAACAGTGGACGGAGTGCGGGCCAGAACGTCGAGCTGCTCCAGTCCATCCACTGGTCCGCTTCCGCGCGAGTCTTAGGATCGTCTGGCCACAGGCTCCCGGTGGAATGCTTCGCGGCAAGATAACGGACGATCGCGTTCGACTCCCAGAGCACAAGCCCTTCGTCCTCGATGGTGGGTACGAGGGCGTTCGGATTGAGACTAAGGTACGCAGGAGTCTTTACGAGCCCGAAGTCACCGCCGGCGTCGATGCGTTGATACTCGACCGCGATTTCCTCGCAGCACCAGAGCACCTTCTGGACATTGACCGAGTTTTTTCTTCCCCAGATTTTCAACATTGCATTAGTCGAGAAAAATTCCGACACGCGACGTGGTGCGCAGTGCGCGGATGCGTTCGATCACGCGCTGCATCTGAGCGTCGTTGGCACCGCCGCGGTAGGCGGCAAGCCGCAGCGCCTTGTCTTCCAGTTCGGCGCGCGTCAGCGTGTTGCCGGGGTCGCCCTTGGGTTCATCGACCCGTGCTTGCAGGGTGCGACCGTCGCGGGTCTTCACCTCGACCTTGCCGATCCAGCGCGCCGGATAGGCCGCATCGACTTCGGCGTCGCGCCGCATCGTGACCCGCGCGCACACGGCCGTCACGGCCGGATCGCGCCAGTGCTCATCGAACTCGGTGAGGCCCGCTCGGCCATAAACCGCGATCATTCCGAGCACCGTGCCCATTGAGAACTTCGACTGGTGCACGGTCTGCGGATCGACTACCGGCCCGAGCACGTCGATCGCGCCCTGGTGCACGAGTGCGGTCACCGCTGCGAGATCATCGGCTGTTAGGTGATGCGTTTGCATAAGCTGTTGTAGAGCGTCGGCAGCCGGGTGCGTGTGCCGGCACGACGCATGGAACTTGAATGACGTTTCGGCCAGCGCCCAGCGCGTGCCGAGCCGATCAGTCAGGCGCGAGGCGTCGGCATCGCTCGACATCCCTGCAGCCATTCCCTGGACGCCGTCGAGGATGCGCTGCGCGCCGGTAAATCCATCGGCCGCGAGGTAGGCGGCCGTCAGCCCTGCGCCGGCTGCGTGTGCCGTGTGTAATTGCTTGGAATCGGCCGCGTCGCGCAGGAACTCCCACAGGCCGGCGGATTGCGTGCCGGCCGAGCCGAAGGCATGTGCCATTTGCTCCGGAGACAAGCCCAGCAGCCGGCCCGCGGCCGCTGCCGCAGCCAGTGTGCCGGCCGTGCCGGTGGTGTGGAACACCTTGTAGTGCGAGCGTCCGAGAAATTCGCCGACACGAATGCCGACCTCGTAGCCCGCCACCGACGCCACCAGCAGATCAGCACCGCTGCGGCCGAGCGCCTGCGCTACCGCCAGCGCCGGTGGAAACACGACGGTGGCGGGATGGAACACCGAGCTGTTGTGTAGATCGTCCTGCTCGGCAACGTGCGACGAGGCGGCGTTGGCGATGGCCGCCGTCAGCGGACTTGTGCCGCGGCGGTGAATCAGCACTTCGCTCGGACCGTCGGCGGGACCCATGCTCTCGGCGAAACGCGCGATCGATTCGACCGGCCGCGCGCCCTTGCCGGCGAGCGCCGAGCCGATCCAGTCGAGCAGCAGATCCTCGGCGCGATCGAGCACCGTTGGCGGGATCATATCCAGACGCAGCGTGGCGGCGAATGTGGCCAGCGTCTGGCCGGGATGGGTGTCGTGCATCAACAGTCGTCGCTTTGTTAGAACGACCGTGGCAGCCCGAGCACGTGCTCGGCCACGTAGCTCAAGATCAGGTTGGTCGAGATCGGCGCCACCTGGTACAGCCGCGTCTCGCGGAACTTGCGTTCGACGTCGTATTCGTGCGCGAAACCGAATCCGCCATGAAATTGGATGCAGGCGTTGGCCGCCTCCCAGCTCGCCTTGGCCGCAAGGTACTTGGCCATGTTGGCCTGCGCTCCGCAGGGTTGGTTGGCGTCGAACAGCTCGCACGCGTTGAAGCGCATCAAATTGGCGGCTTCGATCTCGATGTAGCTTTCTGCGATCGGAAACTGCACGCCCTGGTTCTGGCCGATCGGGCGGCCGAACACGACGCGCTCGCTCGCGTACTTGGTCACGCGGTCGATAAACCAGTAGCCGTCGCCGATGCACTCGGCGGCGATCAACGTGCGTTCGGCGTTCAGCCCATCGAGGATGTATCTGAAGCCTTCGCCTTCCTGGCCGATCAGGTTTTCTTCGGGGATCTCGAGGTTCTCGAAGAACAGTTCGTTGGTCTCGTGGTTGACCATGTTTGCGATCGGCCGCACCGTCATGCCGCTGCGTTCGGCCTGGCGCAGATCGACCATGAAGATCGACATGCCGGCCGTTTTTTTCCTCACTTCGGCCAGCGGCGTCGTGCGCGCCAGCAGGATCATCCAGTCGCTGTGCTGCACGCGTGAGATCCACACCTTCTGGCCGTTGATCACGTAACGATCGCCCTTTTTCACCGCGCTGGTCTTGATTTTGGTGGTATCGGTGCCGCTGCTCGGCTCGGTGACGCCCATTGACTGCAGGCGCCACTCACCGCTGGCGATCTTCGGCAGGTAGTGCTGCTTCTGCGCGCTGCTGCCATGGCGCAGCAAGGTGCCCATGTTGTACATCTGCCCATGGCAAGCGCCGGCATTGCCGCCGCTGCGATTGATCTCTTCCATGATCACCGAGGCCTCGGTCAGGCCGAGACCGGAGCCGCCATAGTCTTGCGGAATCAGCGCGGCCAGCCAGCCGGCTTGCGTGAGCGCATCGACGAACTCCTTCGGGTACGCGCGCTGCGCGTCGATCTTTCTGTGGTACTCGGCAGGAAACTCGGCGCATAGCGCACGCACAGCGTCGCGAATGTCCTGATACTTGTCAGTGGCGGTCTTCAGCATGGAGGGAATCGTGTTCAGGCTATGTCGGCGGTTGCCTGCATCGCCAGCGCGCCCGCGTGACTGCGCGCCCACAGTTGAAAGCGCCGTTCGCCCTCGGGCTTGCCGCAGACGCTGAAGCGGTGGATATCGAACAGAGGCGCGGTCGCCGTGAAGTTGAAGCGTTGCACCTGTGCGTCGGGGCGCTGGCGTCGCAGCAGGTCCAGCAGCAGCGTGGCGACAAGTGGCCCGTGCACGATCAAGCCCGGATAGCCTTCTACCTCGGTCACGTAGCTGCGATCGTAGTGGATACGATGGCCGTTGAAGGTCAGCGCCGAGTAGCGGAACAGCAGCACCGGGTCGGGCGCGATCTCGCGCGCAAAGGTTTCGTCGGTCGGCGCCGCCGTTGCCTTGGCGGGTGGCGCATCGGACGGCGGCAAGTCACGAAAGACGATGTCGTGCTCCTCGGTCAGCGCCACACCCCGCGCATTGGCGATCGCGTGATGCACGGTCACGAACACCAATGTGCCGCTGCGGCCCGACTTGACCTTGATGTCGGCGATGCGCGAGTTGCGCGTGATCTCGTCGCCGACGCGCAGCGGATGGATGAACTGCAGACGCCCGCCGGCCCACATGCGGCGCGGCAGCGGCGCCGGTGGCAGTAAGCCGCCGCTGTGCGCGTGGCCGTCGGGGCCAATCTCGCTGGCGCGCGCCAGCGGCGTGAAATACAGCCAGTGCGCCGGCGGCGGCAGCGGATCACCCGTGCGCGGTGCCGGATCGTCGCGATCGAGCGTGGCAGAAAGCGCGGCCAGCGGCGCGGCGGTGACGCAATCGACGCGCTGCTCTGCGCGCCCGATCCACTCGTGCCAGGGGTTGGGTTCACTGTTCATCGCTCTTTCTGTCGTAGATGTCAGGATGCCAATGAGCACGAGGATGGACGATTTGCGGCTGGCGGGCAATCGCCTTGCGCAAGCCGCGACAGGCGCGTTCAAGATTGCCGGGCGTAGTGGTGTGCTCGTGCCGCATCGCCCTCGGTACGCTTCGCTCTACACTTTGCTACAGATCCTGTCGGCCAGCCAACTGAATCTATTGGCGGTTTAACCTGACAGTCGCGAAGCCGGATATAAAACTCAGAGAAAGCAATGAAAGTTTTTGGAATGAAACACCATGGCCGGTCGTATTGACGTAGCGAGCGAGGGCGGCGTCACTGTCGTTACGCTCGACTCGCCGGGCAAACTCAACGCTGTCAGTGTTGCGATGTGGCAGGGCATCGCGCGCGTGTTCGAAGAAATTGGCGATGCAGAGTCACTGCGCGTCGTCGTGATCCGCGGCGCAGGCGGTAACTTTGCCGCGGGCGCGGACATCGAGGAGTTCGACCGCGTGCGCCACGATCCATCCAGTGGGCGCCAGTACCACCTCGAAACGATCGGCAACGCGCTAACTGCGATCGATCGTTGCCCGGTGCCGCTGATCGCCGCGATCGAGGGCGTGTGCGTCGGAGGCGGTCTCGAAATTGCGTCGCTGTGCGACATAAGACTTGCGGCAGACACGGCTCGCTTCGGCGTGCCGATCGGGCGCTTGGGATTTCCGTTGGCGCTGCCCGAGCTGGTGCCGCTGCTGCGCCTGGTGGGTCCGGCGGTCGCCGCCGAAATGCTGCTCGAAAGCCGAATCCTGTCGGCCGATGAAGCCGAAGTGCGCCGCTTGGTGACGCGCGTCGTGCCGGCTTCTTCGTTCGAGACCGAGTTGCAGCTATGCATCACGCACATCGCCGCCGGCTCCCCGTTGGCCGCGCGGCAGAACAAAGCCAACATTCGCCGCTTTCAATCGCGCGGGCTCGACTACACGCAGCACGAGCTCGATGAGAGCTTCGCGTTTCTCGACTCGCACGATTATCACGAAGGTGTGCGCGCATTTCTTGCCAAGCGTCCGCCGAACTTCTTAGGTAAATGACCACGAACGAGAACGTCTACGCGGCGATCGAGCGCCGCTATCCCGGCGATCTCGATGAAGTCTGCATCGAAACCCACGAAGGATTGACGTACAGCTGGCGCGACCTCCATCTCGCGAGCGGCTGCATTGCGAACTGGCTCGGCTCGCTGAAGCTGAAGCACGGCGACCGCGTCGCGGTGCAAGTCGAAAAGTCGGCCGAGTGCCTGATGTTGTACCTGGCGACGCTGCGCGCGGGGCTGGTGTATGTGCCGTTGAACACCGCCTATCAGCGCGCGGAGCTCGACTACTTCCTGCGCGATGCCGAGCCCGCTGTCGTTGTCTGTACGCCGCCAAGACTTTCGGAGATCGAAGCAATCGCGCGCGGCGCGCGCTGCCGCCATGTCGTGACGCTGGGAGAGCAGCGCGACGGCACGCTGCTCGCCGCCGCCGCGGCGTTCTCGCCCGCTTTCGAGACCGTGCGGTGCGCAGCCGACGATCTGGCCGCGATCCTGTACACGTCGGGCACGACCGGGCGTAGCAAGGGCGCGATGCTGTCGCACGGCAACCTCACTTCGAACGCGATCACGCTCGATCGATTCTGGGGGTTTGAGGCGGTGCGCGACGCCGGCAAGCGTGACGTGCTGTTGCATGCACTGCCGCTGTTTCACGTGCACGGATTGTTCGTCGCATCGCACGCAGCACTATTTAGCGGCGCAAAGATGCTGATGCTGCCCAGGTTCGATGTTGCGCAGGTGCTCGAGCGGCTGCCGCGCTCGACGGTGATGATGGGCGTGCCGACGTTTTACACGCGGCTGTTGAGCGAACCCACTTTCAATCGTGAACATTGCCGCTCGATGCGGCTCTTCATCTCGGGCTCGGCGCCGCTGCTGGCAGAAACCCACCAACAGTTCGAGCAGCGCACCGGCCACCGGATACTCGAGCGCTACGGCATGTCCGAAACGGTGATGCTGGCGTCGAATCCGTACTTCGAGTCCGACGGTCCACGCCTGGCCGGTACCGTCGGCGTGCCGCTGCCGGGCGTCGGCGTGCGCGTCGTCGACGACGACGGCACGCGGTGCACAGTGGGCGATATCGGAGCGGTTCAGGTCAACGGCCCGAATGTGTTTGCAGGCTACTGGCGCATGCCGGAGAAGACTAAGGATGAGTTCACCGCGGATGGCTGGTTTCGCACAGGGGATATCGGACATTTTGGCGGGCGCGATGTGCCTGATCGGTATCTGACGCTGGTGGGGCGCTCGAAGGACTTGATCATCTCGGGCGGCTACAACGTCTACCCGAAAGAAGTCGAGGGTTACATCGACGAGCAGCCCGATGTCGATGAGTCTGCTGTCATCGGTGTTCCGCACCCGGACTTCGGTGAAGCGGTGGTGGCCGTCGTCGCCGGCAAGCATGGGGTGGGCTTGGCTGCTGCGGCTGTGCTCGATGCGCTGAAGGGCCGCATCGCCAACTACAAAGTGCCGAAACGCGTCTTCATCGTCGAACAGTTACCACGCAACGCGATGGGAAAGGTGCAAAAGAACGTGTTACGCGAGCGATACACCAGCGCTTTCGCTCCCACCACTCGCGCGGCGGATGTCAGGCCGTCATCCCAGCCGGCTGCTGCGCCGAAGTAAACGCATACGGCGGCCGCAGCATGGCAACACTTTTCGAATCGCGCGGCGGCATCGCCAGCACGGCCTCGATGAATCCGGTCTTGCCGTTGGTGTAGGCGTCGCGATCGAACGAGTACCGCGCAGCAAGGCGGCGCTTGACTTCGGCGTAGCGCGATGCCAGCCATGCGTCGTCGCGCAAGCTGTTGCGGAACTTCATGTATCGCTTCCAGTACACGCCGTTTTTCTCGACCACGTGGACGTGATGTGTGCGCACGCCATTGACGACACGCTTGAAAAAGCGGCGGTCGGGTAACGCACGTTCGTAATCGGGAATGTATTGGTAGCCGAACACTGCCAATCGCTTCGCCTGTGATTCGAACGCGGCGAGCGACTCGACGCCCACCAGCATGTCGATGATCGGTTTGGCAGCAAGCCCGGGTACAGCCGTGCTGCCGATATGCTCGATTGCCGGCTTCAGCTCACTGAGTGCGACATGGAGCAGTCGCGATTCGATTCGAAATCGCGCCGGCCACGCAGCATCGTGCGGCACGACGATGATCTCGTCGCTGTTGCGCACGGCGGGGTTCATCAAGCCGGCCGGGGTCATCGAGTGGCTCCCGTAAGAAGGGTGAACGTGTTCGCCATGTCAGCTCCTGGGTTGCCCCCGCATTGCAGGAATGAGCAAACATTAGAGCCAAGGCCGCGCCGGCGCAGCCGACGGTTACATGCTGGCGGTGCCGAATATTCACGCGCCGCGGGACAATCCGGCTTACCAGCGGGCAGGCGGCTTCCGGTTGATCGTGATCTGACGATTTTCGATCGTCACGTAGCCGCCGATCGTCAGGTCCTTGAAGATGCGGCTGATCATGTCGCGCGAGGCGCCCACTCTGTCCGCAATATCCTGCTGCGTCATCTTCTCGGGAACGACAAGCTTGCCGCCATCTTCCTTTGCGAGCGACAGCAGCAACCGCGCGACCCGACCGTAAACATCCATCAGCGCAAGGTTCTTGACGTTGTCGGTGGCGATGCGCGCGCGGTCGATCAACGTGCTGATCAGCGTCATTGCCACGTCCGGGTTTTGCGCAATCGCCGCGCGCAACTCGTCGCGGGTCACCACCGCGCACGTCGTCGGTTCCAGGGTCATCACCGAAGCCGAGCGCGGACGGCCGTCGAGCGACATCTCGCCAACGTAGTCACCGGCGCCATACACATCCAGAATCATCTCGCGGCCGTCGTCGTCGGAAACATAGACCTTGACCTTGCCTGCCAGGATGACGAACAGCGAGTCGCCGCGATCGCCTTCGTTGATGATGACGGCGTTCTTTGGAAACGTACGGGTCTGGCCGCGCGTCGCCAGCTCGCGCACCATCGGATCGCCGATGGCACTGATCATCTGCTCTGTGGTCATGGTTGTCCTGGTGGTGGCCCGGATTCTGCAGCGATTATCGCGTACACCCGTCAGCGCGCCCAATCCATCATGTCTTCAACAGACGCGTCGTGACGTAGCGCCACTCGTCGGCGGTCACCGGCGTGATCGACAGGCGGTTGCCGCGTTTTAGAACGATCATGTCGGCGAGCTCGGGTTGTTCACGCAGCTCGGCGAGCGAAACGATGCGCGTCTTCTTCAGCGCCTTGATGTCGACCAGCGTCCAGCGCGGCGTGTCTCGCTTTGCTGCTGCGTCGTAGTACTTGCTCTTCCGATCGAACTGCGTCGGGTCAGGGTACGGCTCGCTCGCCACTTCGGCGAGTCCGACGATGCCGGGCTCGTCGCAGCTCGAGTGATAGAAGAAAACGCCGTCGCGAAGCTGCATCCGGTCACGCATGAAGTTGCGCGCCTGATAGTTGCGCACTCCGGTCCACGGCACAGTGCACGCGGGCGCCGCGAGTGCATCGTCGATCGAGCAGTCCTCAGGTTCGGATTTCATCAGCCAGAAGTTCACTAGTTAAGCGCTCCAAACACTTTGCGAATGATGTCGCTGCCGGCCGCCACCGGATTCGCGCGAATTTTCTTTTCCTCTTCGGCGATCATCGTGTACAGCCCGTCGAGCGCCTTTTGCGTGACGTAGCGCTCGATCGTTGCCTGCTCTGGCTTGATCAATCCGATGGATACGCCCTGGCCGGCCAGCACGTTGTACTGCTGCGCCAAGCCGCTTCTGTCTGTGACTCTGCGAACGATCGGCAGGAACCGTTCGGACAGCTCACTGGCCGTTTTCGCCTTGAAAAACTGCGTCACCGAGTCGTCGCCGCCGCGCAGGATTTGCTTGGCGTCATCAACGCTGATGGATTTCACGGCGTTGGTCAGCAGTGTTTTCGCTTCCGGCACCGCCTGCTCGGCGGCCCGATTGACTGCGAGCTCGAGCGCATCGACCTCATCGCCTTTGCCCATAAATTTAAGCGCCATGCGCGCGCGCTGCAGGTGCTCTGGCAGAGGAATCCTTACTTTCGGATTCGCCCAGAACCCGTCGGAACGACCGAGGCTCGCCACGGCAGCTATGGCGCCTTTGTCGAGAGCGGCTTTCAGTCCTGCGGTCGCATCGCGTCGGCTCAATTGATCAAGCGACTGAGCTGCGAGCTGCGGCCCCGCCAACGACGCGCATGCGGCCATCAGTGCAACCAATGTCCGTGCAGCGATACGCACTCTGCTCATCGATGCTCTCTTCAGCTCTTTCGCTGAATTCGAAAAACAATCACGCCGGCAATCACAGGACCCAACGCCCACCCCGCTGCAAAAGCCAGCGAAACTGCGCTCGAGCCGCTGCCCTGGAAACCGACGAACAGCGCGCCGAGCAGGATCGTGGTCAATCCGACAATCCATGCGCCGTAGCGCTGCGCAAGCAGCCACGGATAGACAAATATTCCGAGGCCGACGATCAGTGCAATCGTGATGGCGCCGGCGGCCTGCGGCGAAAGCCCAGTCGTGCTCATGCGCCGAGTCTATCCAACTAACCCCCATAGGCGCGCGGTGTGAATATTCCGCACGCGGTGTGCTGCGAAGCCGGCTGCGAAGCGCTGTTGAACCATTGAAGATGACTCGCCAGTAAGAATCAAATCAGGCGGGGCTCGATGGATCGATGGACGAGGATGGCTCTTGTGGCGATCGCCGTCGCGGCGATCGCAACTGCAGTCCGCAGTCGCGCAACGCGGCCCGTACGTGCCGTCTTCTTTCGCCCGTTTTCGATTGACTCAATGGAAACCGCCAATTCGCGGACAAGCCGGGAGGCTCAAATGGCAAACACCCTTCAGTTGCATCCGTCGGCCCGATGGACGCTCAACGGATTCAGCGCGGCGATGCGAGCAATCGTGCGCACGCTGGCCGCCGAACACACGCTGGCGTTGAACGCGGCCAGGAAGGCCGACCTGCCTCGGCAAAGGATGGCTGAGGTGCGAGCGATGTATTTACCAACTAGTCACCCGCAGCAGGAAGGCAACGTACGGCGCGGTGCGTGAAGTCCGCGCACCAACAACTAGGCGGACATTGAACCGCCGAGAAAAGCCGTACCGCGGAGCGCCGCTGCGGCCGATCCGCATTTCAAGGCGCAGGACCGCCTTACTTAGCGGCTCGGCGCCTCGCTGGGAGATGCCTTCGGCATCGCGCCCGCTCCGCGTGCCCACTGATACTTAGCGCCGAGCACCGCGACCGGCATTTCGGTCGAATACGGGTATGCAGGCACGCCGTGATCGAACAGGTATTCGGCGGCTTCCTCGACCTCGACATCTCCCGCGAGCGATACGACGATCGGCTTGGAGATGCCCTTGGCCTTCATCTCCTCGACGACTTCCGCAACAAGCTTTGCGAAAACCATCGGCGGCGTAACGATCGTGTGCCAGTAGCCGAGCACCAGCGAATGAATGCGAGGGTCCTCGAGTCCGAGACGAATCGTGTTCTGGTAAGTCTTCGGCGGTTCGCCACCGGTGATGTCGACCGGATTGCCCGCGGCGCCAAACGGTGGGATGAACTTGCGAAACGCGGCGTCAAGATCGGGAGGCATCGCCATCAGTGACAGGCCATTGTCGACGCAGGCGTCCGACAACAGCACACCGGAGCCGCCCGCTCCGGTGATGATGATTACGTTCTCGCCCTTCGGTGTGGGTAGCACCGGAATCGCACGCGCGAATTCAAGCAGGTCGCGCAAACTGCGCGCGCGGATGACGCCCGACTGCTTCAGCACATCTTCGTAAATCTTGTCGTTGCCGGCGAGCGCACCAGTATGCGAACTCGCTGCGCGTGCACCCAGGCTGGTGCGGCCGGCCTTGAGCATCACCACGGGCTTTTTCTTCGACACGCGCTTCGCAACTTCGGCAAACGCACGGCCGTCTTTCAAGTCTTCGCAATGCTGCGCGATGATTGTCGTGTTGTCGTCCTGCTCGAAGAACGTCAGCAGATCGTCTTCGTCGATGTCGGACTTGTTGCCCAGGCCGACGATCGCCGACACGCCCATCTTGGCGGAGCGCGAGAAGCCGATGATCGCCATGCCGATGCCGCCCGACTGCGACGACAGCGCCGCGTGCCCTTTGACGTCGTACGCAGTGCAAAACGTGGCGCACAGATTCTTCCACGTGTAATAAAAGCCGTAGATATTGGGCCCCATCAACCGCACGCCGTACTTGCGGCCGATCTGCTGGATTTCCTTCTGGCCCTCGACGTTGCCGGTCTCGGCAAAGCCAGAGGGAATAAGCACTGCGCCCGGAATTTTCTTCTCGCCGCATTCGACCAGCGCAGCGGCGACGAACTTGGCCGGGATCGCAAACACAGCAACGTCGATATCGCCGGGAACGTCCTTGACACTCTTGTACGCCTTCATACCCATGATCTCGTCGGCTGACGGGTTGATCGGGTAGATCTTGCCCTGGTAGCCGCCGTTGATCAGATTCTTCATTACCGAGTTGCCGATCTTGCCGGTCTCGCCTGATGCGCCGATGACGGCGACCGCATCGGGCTTCATGATGCGGTTCATGTCGCGCACGATGTCTTCGTGCTTCGGGCGGTAGCGCGGCTCCGGCGGATTCCAGTCGACGACAATGCGTACGTCGGCTGCGGTCGCGCCACTTTGGGTCGCGAACACCGGGTTCAAATCCATCTCAGAAATCTCGGGGAAATCAGTGATCAGTTGAGAGACGTTCTGGATTAGCGAAGCGAGTGCATTGCGGTCAACCGCAGCGGCACCGCGCACACCTTTCAGGACTTCGGCCGCCGCGATACCGTCGAGCATCGACAGCGCGTCCTCGCGCGTCGCCGGCGCTAGGCGGAACGTGATGTCCTTTAACACCTCGACCAGAATCCCGCCGAGGCCAAAGGCAACGAGCTTGCCAAATGATGGATCGGTGACAGCGCCGACGATCACTTCCTGGCCGCCGGCGAGCATCTGCTGCACTTGCACGCCGAGAAGGTTCGCCTTCGCGTCGTACTTCTTGGCGTTCGCCATGATGGTGGCGAAGCCCTGCTCGACCTCCTGCGCGCTCTTCACGCCAACAATGACGCCGCCCGCTTCCGTCTTGTGCAGGATTTCCGGCGAGACGATCTTCAGCACGACGGGAAAGCTCATGCCCGACGCGAGCTTTGCCGCTTCCGCGGCCGACGTCGCGACCCCTTCCTTCGGCACCGGGATGTCATACGCGTCGCATACTTCCTTGCCTTCCGGCGCAGTCAGCGAGGTGCGGCCCGCGGCTTTGGCTGCGTCGAGGATCTTGCGAACTTTCGTCTTGTCGTGGGCCATGTGGGGTTCCTTGTTGCAGATTTAGATCGCGCCGTCTGCGCGCAACGCGGCGATGTCGTCGCGGCTGTAGCCCAGTTCCGTCAGCACTTCCTCGGTGTGCTCGCCCAGCAGAGGCGAGCGCGTGACGTCGGTCGGGCTGTCAGACATCTTGATCGGGTTGCCAACAGTCAGATATTTGCCGCGCTTCGGATGATCGACTTCGACGACCGTTCCCGTTTTGCGCAGGGATGGCTCGTCGGCGATCTCCTTCATCGACAGGATCGGCCCGCACGGAATGTCGTGCTTGTTGAGCAGGTCCATGGCCTCGAACTTGGTCTTGGTCATGGTCCACTTCTCGATCTCGCCGAAGATTTCCATCAGATGCGGCAACCGACCCTTCGGCGTGGCGTAGCGCGGGTCCTCGAGCCATTCCGGCCGCCCGATCACCTCGCAGATGTCCTTCCACACCGGCGCCTGCGTGATGAAGTAGATGTAAGCGTTGGGGTCGGTCTCCCAACCCTTGCACTTGAGGATCCAGCCCGGCTGGCCGCCGCCCGATGCATTGCCGGCGCGCGGCACGGCGTCGCCGAAGGTGCCGTTCGGGTACTGCGGATACTCTTCCATCACGTGCGTGCGATCGAGGCGCTGCTGATCGCGCAATTTCACTCGGCAGAGATTGAGCACGCCGTCCTGCATCGCCGCGAGCACTTTCTGGCCGCGTCCCGTCGTATTGCGCTGATAGAGCGCCGCGACGATGCCGAGTGCGAGGTGCAATCCCGTGCCCGAATCGCCAATCTGCGCGCCGGTGACGAGCGGCGGGCCATCGTCGAAGCCGGTAGTCGATGCCGACCCTCCGGCGCATTGCGCGACGTTCTCGTACACCTTGCAATCCTCGTACGGTCCGGGACCGAAGCCTTTCACCGACGCGACGATCATGCGCGGGTTGAGCTTCTGGATGTGGTCCCAGGTAAGACCCATGCGGTCGAGAGCGCCGGGCGCGAAATTCTCGACCAGCACGTCACATTTCTTCACCAGCGCCTCGAGTACCTGCTTGCCCTTGGGCTTCTTAGCGTCGATCGTGATCGAGCGCTTGTTGCCGTTCAGCATCGTGAAATAGAGACTGTCCACGCCCGGAATGTCGCGTAGCTGGCCGCGTGTGATGTCGCCTTCGCCGGCGCGCTCGACCTTGATCACGTCGGCGCCGAGCCAGGCGAGCAGTTGCGTGCACGTCGGTCCGGACTGGACGTGGGTGAAGTCCAGGATGCGAACGCCGTCCAATGCCTTACCCATTACCTTCCCCTATACATTCGTCACGCTTTCTTCTTTGCGGCAGGATTGAGACTCGTGATGCGGCCGCTTTCGGTGCCGGCCTTCTCGTCAATGACCGCGTTGATCAGCGTCGGCTTGCGCGAGCGGATCGCTTCTTCCATCGCGGTGCGAAGCTCCACCGGAGTCTTGGCCATCACACCCACGCCACCGAAGGCCTCCATCAGCATCTCGTAGCGCGCGCCCTTGACGAACACGAGGGGCGAAGGATCGCGTCCCCCGGTCGGATTTACTTCGTCGCCGCGGTAGACGCCGTTGTTGTTCAGGATCACGACGCACACCGGCAGGTTGTAGCGGCAGATCGTTTCGCATTCCATGCCTGAGAAACCGAAGGCGCTGTCGCCCTCGACGGCGATTACCTGTTCGCCGCTAACCACGGCCGCCGCGACCGAAAAGCCCATGCCGATGCCCATCACGCCCCACGTGCCGACGTCCAGTCGTTTGCGTGGCTTGTACATGTCGACAATGCTGCGCGTGAAGTCGAGTGCGTTCGCGCCCTCGTTGACGAGAATGGCGTCCGGATTCGCTTTGATGATGTCGCGCACGACGTTCAGCGCGCTGTGGAAGTTCATCGGCGTCGGATTCTGCGCGAGCGACTCGCCCATCTTCGCGACGTTCTTGGTCTTGCGCTCCGCGATCGCGCCGAGCCAGTCGGCGGGGGGCTTCGGCCAATTCGAACCCATCGCGCCTAGCATCGCCGAGACGCACGACCCGATGTCGCCGACAACCGGCGCATCGATGCGGACGTTGCTGTCCGCTTCCTGTGGCGAAATATCGATTTGAACGAACTTCTGGCCGCCCCAGTCCTTGGCGCTTTTCCCGCCCCAGGTCTTGCCTTTCCCCTGAGAAAGCAGCCAGTTGAGTCGCGCACCGATCAGCATCACGACGTCGGCCTCGGGTAGCACGTATGAGCGCGCTGCGGACGCCGATTGCTCGTGCGTGTCGGGCAGCAGCCCCTTGGCCATCGACATGGGCAAGTAGGGGATGCCGGTCTTTTCGACAAGCGCGCGAATATCCGCATCCGCTTGCGCGTATGCCGCGCCCTTGCCAAGAATGATCAGCGGACGCTTCGCGCTCCTTAGCAGATCGAGCGCGCGTTGCACGGCGTCTGGCGCCGGGATCTGGCGCGGCGCTGGATCGACACTTTGATCAGCGACTTCTTCCCGGCTTCTGCATCGATGGTCTGCGGGAACAGCTTGGCCGGCAGGTCGAGATAGACGCCGCCGGGACGACCGGACACGGCAGCACGAATTGCTCGCGCTACGCCTACGCCGATGTCCTCGGCGTGCAAGACGCGGAACGCGGCCTTTGCGTGCGGCCTCGCGATGGCAAGCTGGTCCATCTCCTCATAATCGCCCTGCTGCAAATCGACGATCTCGCGCTCGCTCGAGCCGCTGATGAGGATCATCGGGAAGCAATTGGTGGTGGCGTTGGCGAGCGCCGTCATTCCGTTGAGAAAGCCGGGGGCGGACACCGTGAGGCAGATGCCCGGTTTGCCCGTCATGAAGCCGGCGATGGAGGCGGCATACCCGGCGTTCTGCTCATGGCGGAAGGAGATCACGCGTATGCCTGCGGCCTGCAGCTTGCGCGTGAGATCAGTAATGGGAATACCAGGCAGACCAAAGATCGTATCGATGCCGTTCAGCTTGAGGGCCTCGATGACGAGCGTGAAACCGTCGGTTTCCTGGGCCTGGCGACTGATCTCGCCACTGGCGATTTTCAGCGTTTCGTCGGCGGTAGTTGCGACTGGCTTGGCTGCAATGACTGACGACATCATTCACCCCCGTTAATGGATATCCGGTTCGACGCTCTGCGTCATCTGCCTGCGGCGCTATGGCGTACCCATTCGTCGGGAGAACGAGCCTCGTTCGAGGGCCAGCGACGCATGGGTTAGGAGACGAAGTACGAAAATTCATCCTATAGTATTGGCAGAAGCCGGGTCATTGACCCGTGTCAATTTCCGACGCTTAAAGAGCCGAGCTATCACGTTGGATTTAGCTCTTCAGATGTGCCCTCGATGAGTCTCGTCGCCACCCATCCCGAAAGCGCGCATTTGCGCGCCCAGCTGAAAGAGAACGTTGTTCTCAAGCACATGACGGCCTCTGCAATGGCGGAGCTCGAGCCGTTGCTGTCCGTGGTCGATTGCCACAAAGGCGAATGCCTGATCCGGCAGGGGGCGCTCGCTATGGAGCAATACTTTTTGCTCGACGGCATATTGAAGCGGGTGGTCGCGAATCAGCAAGGCAAAGCGATGATCTTGCGTTTCACCGACGCGGGCGCGATGGAGACGAGCTACGCGGCTTGGCGGCTTGATACGCCGGTGCCGTACAGCATCATGACCGTCACAAAAGCGCGGGTCGCGAAGCTACCGCTGCCGCAGTGGGTTGCCTTCCTTGACCGGCATACGGACCTGAAACAGATTTTCGAGTTCGAAGTGATGCATTTGATGAGCGAGATCATGGCGCACACGATTACGCTGCATCTGCTCGATGCGCCGGGTCGCGTGCACCGATTCATGCGCAAGCACTCCGAGCTATCCGACCGCGTGCCACAGAAGGAACTTGCCTCGTACCTGAATCTGTCGGCCGAAACGCTGTCGAGGCTGCGGAAAGACTAACGGGGTTCGCTCGAAACCGATCGTGCTGCGCGCACGCGCGCCAGGCCGCGGCTGATCAGCGGCCAGAACAGCATCAGCAGCGCGAGCGCCGTGATGCCGCCGACCAGCCAGTTGGAAAAGAACACCCGCACGTCACCCTGCGAAATGATCATCGACTGTCGAAACGAATCTTCGGCACGATCACCCAGCACCAGTGCCAGCACCAACGGCGCGAGCGGGTAATCCAGCTTCTTGAAGAGGTACCCGATGACGCCGAATAGCAGCATCAGCCAAATGTCGAACATCGCGTTGTGTACGGTGTAGGCGCCGATCCCGCAAATCACGATGATGACCGGCGCGATGATCGAAAACGGAATCTTCAGGATCGAGGCGAATAGCGGCACGCACGTTAGGACAATGATCAGACCGGCGATGTTGCCCAGGTACATGCTTGCGATCAGGCCCCAGACGAAGTCCTTTTGCTCGATAAACAGCAGCGGGCCCGGCTGCAGCCCCCAGATCAACAGGCCGCCTAGCAGCACGGCCGCCGTCGGCGAACCCGGGATGCCCAGCGCAAGCATCGGCAGCAGTGCGGAGGTGCCGGCCGCATGCGCCGCGGTCTCCGGCGCCACCACACCTTCGAGCTGGCCGGTGCCGAACTTGGCGCCGTCGCGCGAGGTTCGCTTTGCAACTCCGTAGCTCATGAAAGATGCCGGAGTCGCGCCACCCGGTGTAATTCCCATCCAGCAACCGATCGCGCAGCTGCGCAGCGAGGTCATCCAGTATTTCGGCAACTTGGCCCACGTTTCGAAGACGATCTTGCGATTGATTTTGGCGGTCTTGCCTGAAAATGACAGCCCCTGTTCCATCGACAGCAGGATCTCGCCGATGCCGAACAAACCGATTACCGCAATCAGAAAGTCGAAGCCGCGCAACAGCTCGGTAAAACCGAAGTTCAAACGCAGTTGCCCTGTGACCATATCCATGCCGACTGCCGCGAGTGCGAAACCCACCATCATGGAAGTCAGCGTCTTCCACGGCGATCCTTTGCCCATGCCGATGAAGCTGCAGAAGGTGAGCAAATAAACCGAGAAAAACTCCGGCGGGCCGAACTGCAGTGCGAATTGCGCGACCAACGGCGCCAGGAACGTAATCATCACGACCGCGACGAACGCACCGACGAAGGACGACGTAAACGCACCGGTCAGTGCTTCACCTGCACGCCCCTGCTGCGCCATTGGATAGCCGTCGAACGTCGTCGCGACCGACCAGGGCTCGCCGGGGATGTTGAACAATATCGACGTGATGGCGCCGCCGAACAGCGCTCCCCAGTAAATGCACGAGAGCATGATGATCGCCGAGGTCGGCGGCATCGTGAACGTCAGCGGCAGCAATATGGCCACGCCATTGGCGCCGCCGAGGCCTGGAAGCACTCCGATGATGACGCCCAGCACGATGCCGATCATCATCAGCATCAGATTGAAAGGCGTCAGCACGACGGCAAAACCGTCGAACAGGGCGCTCAGCTCCAGCAAATTGTTCTCCGGGAACCGGTCGGAAGAAGGCAGGGTGCTAGGAGCATCAGTATCCGAGAAAACCCAGCGGGTTCAGCACGCCCTTAAACAACGGCACCTTGAACCAGACCTCGAACATCAGAAATAAAATGACGTTGACGCCAAGTCCGACAGCGATGCCTTTCGACCACGAATACTTACCAAGCCAGACCATGAAGACAGCGATATAGATCGCCGATGCGACATACACTCCGACGTACTTGATGCCCGCGACGTAGAGCGCCGCCGGGAGCAGGACCGTCAGCACCATTTTGAACGGTCCCCACAAGACGAAAGGCGTGCTTGCGGCCGCCTTCGCCGACTTTCCGAACGCCGCTTGCGCCAGTGTTATTACACTCGAAATGCAGATCAGCAGGCCGATGTAGAAGGGAAAGTAACCAGATTGCGGTCCATCGCTGCCCCACTTGGACCCCATCCGGTAGCTGTCGAAAACCACGATCGCGCCGAGAGTGAGCAGGACGAAAGCAACAGCAATTTCCACGGTACGTGTCGAAACGACTGCGCGACCGCCGCCGCTGGATGACTGATCGTCATCCATAGGCGGCTTGTTTTACGGCTGTCGCGACGCGAATCACGCTCTATTAGCTAGACAAGGCGAAGCCCGCACGGGACCGCGCGCGGTTATTCCGATGCCTGTCAGGGCTTGGCCAGGAAGCCAGCTCCGCGCATTAGCTCGCGGTGCGTATCTTCTGCTTTCTCGACCCACTTTGCGTAGTCCGGACCAGTCATAAAGGTCTGGTTAAATGCGCCGTCCTCCATAAACTTCTTCCACTCCGGCGTTTCCCGTACCTTCTTGAACAAGTCGACGTAATAATCGACCTGATCCTTGGTGGCACCGCCCGGCATGAAGATACCGCGCAGCATCGTGTAGTCCATCGGCACACCCGACTCCTTGCAGGTCGGAATATCGTTCCAGGACATGGTCTCCGTCACTTTGTTCTTGTACGGCATGCGCTCGTCATCGAACACACACAGCGGACGCAGTTTTCCGGCGCGCCATTGAGCGACGGCTTCGATCGGATTATTGACGCTCGAATCGGTGTGTTTGCCGACCAATTGCACCGCCACATCACCGCCGCCCTTGAACGGAACATAGGTGAACTTCACGCCGGTGGCCTTTTCGATGGCGGCGGTGATGATCTGGTCTTCCTGCTTCGATCCAGTACCGCCCATGATTTTGTTCGGAGTAGCACCCTTGGCTGCAGCGAGATACTCCTTCGCGTTCTTGTACGGCGCTTCGGCATTGACCCATAACACGAAATTGTCGAGCGCCAGCATCGCCACCGGCGTCAGGTCTTTCCAGTTAAACGGGACGCCGGTCGCAAGCGGGGTAGTGAAGAGATTGGATAGCGTGATGATGATCTTATGCGGATCGCCTTTCGCTTCCTTGACTGCAAGAAACCCCTCTGCTCCTGCGCCGCCTGATTTGTTCACCACAATCAGAGGTTGCTTCATCAGATTGTTCTTGGTGATGACGCCTTGCAGCAAGCGCGCCATCTGATCAGCACCGCCACCGGTTCCGGCCGGGACAACAAACTCCACGGGCTTCGTCGGTTCCCACGCCGCTAACGCGGCAGGCGCAACCGTTACGAGTGTGCTCGCCGCAAGTGCGCACAGTGTGCGCCGCAGCGTCGTTGGTGAATATGCGTTCATTCAAGTCTCCTAAGTCGTTTGATGTATCAACACTCTTGGCCGCTCGCCTGCGGATTCTTTGGTGCTTCGACACGCATCATCGTCCGAAATTCAAGCCGTGGTAATTGACCGCGGTCAATTACCGGCACCCGGGCTATCGCCGACACCGGCGTGGCCCAGGAGCGACGTCCGCTTTTGCCGGGATAACACGTATTGATCTGGATAGCACTCGCTGTCTTTCGAGCGCTCCAACTTGGCGAAGACGAGAAAACCCTCGAGGAAGCTATCGGCTGTTACCGCTTCTTGTTGCCGAGAACGAGCAGTAGCCCACCGATAACGATGGCTCCTATCCCTGCCCACATTGGGATATTGACGGTCTCCTTTTCCTTGACGGAGAGTTCGATAGGGCCAATTTTGACGGCGGTTGTGTCCTTGGTGTAGCTGAACCCGCCGTAGACCAAGCCGAGCACGCCGGCCACGATAAGCACGATGGCGATTAGTCTTGTGGTGTTCATCTGGTCGTCATCTCCAATGAATGGACGCTCATTTCAGTTTGCCAATCAGGCGATAGACAGCAATTAGAAATCCGAATCCGACATACATCCCCAACAGCGCAACAAGCATTAGTTTCGCCAACACGACGCTGATGATTTCCGTTCTCGACAGAAAAATAATCGTGCCAGCGAGACCGATAAACGAAGCAGCGATGCCGGCGGCGACTAGCAACGTCCTGCTTCTTGGCATACGTTATGCGGGCTCTCGCGATGACCCATCACGCCGCTTGCGAATGACACTTTCTGCTTTCACAAAGAAACTCTACTCTGCCGCCGACCTAGACGAGCTCGCGTTCCCTTAAGCAACCTTCCCCGACTGCACCACGCAGCGGCACGGATTGAAGCCGATCGAATACGCAAGATCGGCCGGCCGCTCGATCTCCCACAACGCAAAGTCAGCGTTCTTGCCGACTTCCAGGCTACCGATCGATGTTTGCAGACCCAACGCATGCGCTGCGTTGATGGTCGCTCCGGACAGCGCCTCATGCGGCGTCAGCCTGAATAACGTGCACGCCATGTTCATCGCCGTCAGCAGCGAAGTCAGGGGCGAAGTGCCCGGATTGCAATCGGTCGCAACTGCTATCCGCACGCCGGCTTCGCGCAGCGCGGCCACCGGTGGCGATCGCGTCTCGCGCAGAAAGTAAAACGCACCGGGCAACAACACGGCAACCGTTCCGTGGCGCGCCATCGCCGCGATGCCATCGGCCGACACGTGTTCGAGATGATCGGCCGATAGTCCGCCGTAGCGTGCGACCAGTTGCGCTCCGCCCTGATCCGACAATTGCTCGGCATGCAGCTTGACCGGCAAGCCGAGGCGCTGCGCCGTCTGAAACACGCGCTCGGTCTGAGCCTCTGAGAAGCCGATGGACTCGCAGAATGCATCGACTGCGTCGACCAGGCTTTGCTCAACCAGCGCCGGCAACACGCGCTCGCATATGTCGTCGATATAGTCATCGGCACGCGCCGCATATTCAGGTGGCAGCGCGTGCGCGCCTAGAAACGTTGTTCGCACCGTTAATGCAAGCTCGCGGCCGAACCGGCGCGCGACGCGTAGCATCTTCGCTTCCGCCTCGAGCTCCAGCCCATAGCCTGACTTGATCTCCAGCGTGGTCACTCCTTCGGCCAGCAACGCTTTGACTCGCGGCAAGCTGGCGCGATAAAGATCGTCTTCGCTTGCGGAGCGCGTTGCGCGAACGGTGGAAAGAATTCCGCCACCGCTTTGCGCGATTTCGGTGTAAGTCGCACCGTTAAGCCGAGCCTCAAACTCGTGGCTGCGATTGCCTGCGTAGACGATATGCGTGTGGCAATCGATCAGCCCTGGCGTGATCCATCCGCCAGCACCATCGCGCTGCTCTTTCGCGCGTGCCCCGGCCGGCAAATCACTCAGCGGACCAAGCCATGCGATCTTGCCGTCCTGAACGGCCAACGCGCCGTTGCGGATTTCGCCATATGACCGCGCCGTTGCCATCGTCGCCAGGTGGACGTTGGTCCAGAGGCTATCCCAGGCCACGCGCAACTCCGTTGGCAATGCGAGCGACGATACGTGCGGCCACCGCGGCGGTTCGATGATCGATATCGAATTGCGGATTCATTTCGGCAACATCGGCCAGCCGCAGCTTGCCGCTGCCGATCACAAGATCAATCAGCGGCTCGACGATGTCGAGACCGACGCCGCGAACTGCCGGTCCGCTGACGCCCGGAGCGACCGACGCCGGCAGCATGTCGAGACAGAACGTCAAGTAAACGTGATCGACTTCCGAAACAAAAGCAGCGAGCGTTTGCTGCGCCGACTGCATTTGTTCATCGAGTACAGAGACGACGCCGAGCTTGCCGGCACTCTCGAACAGTGCACGGGTATTCGAATACCGACTGATGCCGAAACAGCCGTAGCGAAACGGCCAGCCGCGCGCCTCGCAGTCGCGCGCTATCTGCAGGAAGGGCGTTCCCGAGTTGCCGCGCTCAGCTTGCCGAAGATCGAAATGGGCATCGAAGTTGACGATGCCGATCCGCGGCGCGTTTTGCTTGCTCGCGAGATGCGTGGCCAATCCAACGAAAGTGCCGAACGCCATTTCATGACCGCCACCGAGCACGATCGGAAAGCGTCCGGCAGCGAGCTGTCCCGCAACGCACTTCGACAGTTCGATTTGCGCCGCTTCGAGTTCATCGCCCTCGCAAGCGATGTCGCCGGCATCGGCAAGCCGATCGCATTCGTGCACCGGCATGTTGCGCAGCATGTTTCGGATCGCGGCAGGCCCCCCGGCCGCGCCGATCCGGCCCTGGTTGCGGGCTACGCCGGCGTCGCATGCGAAGCCGATCAACACGACGGCCGATGCGTCTGTATCGTCTGCAAGCGCACGCATCACTTGGTGCCAGCGCAGTGCGAGCGAGCCTTCGGCCGCGTCGATGCGGCCCTGCCAAACGTTCATATCGATCGCCGGCATCACGCTTCCATCGGCGAGAACAAATCGCCGCACTGCGTGCTCAGCGCGCCGTCCAACACGAGTGAACGAGACGCCTCTATGTCAGGCGCCAGAATGCGATCGACTTCATAGAACGCGATCTTTTCGCGCACGACGCGATGGACTCGTCGCAGCCGCGGCGATGTTTCGAGCGGACGATGAAAGTCGATTCCCTGCGCGGCGGCCAGCAACTCGATGCCGATGATCGTCGCGGTGTTCATTGCCATCTCGTGCAATCGCCGCGCAGCGAAGGTGGACATGCTGACGTGGTCCTCCTGATTGGCGGAAGTCGGCAGGCTGTCGACGCTCGCCGGGTGCGCCAACGACTTGTTCTCGGATGCCGCAGCTGCGGCGGTGACGTGCGCGATCATGAAACCCGAGTTGATGCCGGGCTCGCGCACCAGAAATGGCGGCAGCCCCGACAGCGTCGAGTCGATCAGCAATGCAATGCGTCGCTCGGACAGCGCGCCGATCTCAGCCAGCGCCAATGCGAGCGTATCGGCGGCGAGTGCAACGGGCTCGCCGTGGAAGTTGCCGCCCGAAATCACTTCATCACTCTGCGAAAAAATCAAGGGGTTATCGGTGACGGCGTTTGCTTCGATCAGCAGCGTGCGCGCAACGTGCTCGATCAGATCGCGGCACGCACCCATCACCTGCGGCTGGCAGCGCAGGCTATAGGGATCTTGCACCCGATCGTCATTTACCAAATGCGATGCGCGGATTGCGCTGCCTGCAAGAAGCTCTCGGTACATGTGCGCAGCGGCGATCTGTCCCGGTTGACCGCGCAGCTCGTGCAGTCGCGGATCGAACGGCGCATCGCTGCCCTTGGCGGCGTCGACCGACAGCGCACCGACGACAACAGCCGACTCGAACAAGCGTTCCGCGAGGAACAGCCCATGCAGTGCGAGCGCCGTTGATATCTGTGTGCCATTGATCAGCGCCAGGCCTTCTTTCGCACCCAACACCACCGGCGCGATTCCGCGCGCATCCAATGCTTGTCGCGCAGGCACAAGCGCGCCATCGACTCGTATGTCACCTTCGCCCATCAGCGCCAGCGTCATATGCGCCAGTGGCGCCAGATCGCCCGACGCACCAACCGAGCCCTTCGCAGGAATGCACGGCATGATGCCCGCGTTGTAAAGCGCAAGCAGCGTGTCGACAATCACCGGGCGTACCCCGGAATAGCCGCGCGCCAAGCTACCAATCTTCATTGCCAGCACGAGCCGCACGATTTCATCAGCGAGCAAATCGCCGGTACCCACCGAGTGCGAAAAGATCAAGTTGCGCTGCAATTGCTGCAACTGATCATCGGGAATTCGTGTCTTGGCTAGCCTGCCGAAGCCGGTGTTAATTCCATACGCCGCGTTGCCACGCGCAACAATGCGCTGCACCGCCGCTGCCGACGCTTCGATCGCGGCACGTGAATCGGGCGTTAGTGTCAGCGGCACACGCGCGTGCCAGATACAACGCAGGTGCGCGAGGCTCAAATGGCCCGGGTCAATCGCGATTGCGGTCGCGCTCGCCACCTTTCACGCCATCGGCAAATTAAGACCGCTGCGCCGCGCACATTCGATCGCGGCTTCATACCCGGCATCGGCATGCCGCATAACACCGGAACCGGAATCGTTGACGAGCACGCGCTCAAGGCGCTTGGCCGCGGCCTCGGTGCCGTCGGCCACGATCACGAGGCCCGCATGCTGCGAGTAACCCATGCCGACTCCACCGCCGTGATGCAGCGACACCCAGGTCGCACCACTCGCGGTGTTCAGCAATGCATTGAGCAGCGGCCAGTCGGATACCGCGTCGGTCCCGTCCTTCATGCTTTCCGTTTCGCGGTTCGGGCTGGCAACCGAGCCTGTATCAAGATGATCGCGACCGATAACGATCGGCGCCTTCAGTTCACCGGTGCGAACCATGTCGTTGAACGCGAGCCCGGCGACATGCCGCTCGCCGAGGCCGAGCCAGCAGATGCGCGCCGGCAGTCCTTGAAAGGCGATGCGCTCGCGCGCCATATCGAGCCAGCGATGCACGCGCGCGTTGTGCGGAAACAGCTGCTTGATCTTCGCGTCGGTTTTGTAGATGTCCTGCGGATCGCCGGACAAGGCGACCCAGCGAAACGGACCTCGGCCTTCGCAGAACAGCGGCCGGATGTAGGCCGGCACGAAGCCCGGAAATGCGAAGGCGTTCGCAACGCCTTGATCATGCGCAACCTGGCGGATGTTGTTGCCGTAGTCGACAACTTTGGCTCCGATCGTCTGAAAGTCGAGCATCGCCTGCACATGCATCGCACACGAGCGCGCCGCTTCGGTTGACAGCTGCGCGTGCTGACTCGCGTCCTGCTGCGCATCCTTCCAGCGGTCGACACTCCAGCCTGCCGGCAGATAACCATGCACCAGGTCATGCGCCGAGGTTTGATCGGTTACCAGATCGGGAACGATGCCGCCCGCTTTCGCGCGCTTCACCAACTCCGGCAGCACCTCGGCTGCATTGCCCAGCAAACCGATCGACACCGCTTCGCGCTGCTTGCAGTGCTGCGTTATCAGCGCGATCGCATCGTCAAGATTGCGCGCTTGCTTGTCCAGGTAGCGTGTGCGCAAGCGAAAATCGATGCTTGCCTGCTGACATTCGATCGTCAGCGAAACAGCACCCGCGAGCGTCGCTGCGAGCGGTTGCGCGCCGCCCATTCCGCCGAGACCGGCGGTCAGGATCCAACGGCCCGCCCAATCGCCGCCAAAGTGTTGGCGGCCGGCCTCGGCAAAAGTTTCGTAAGTTCCCTGAACGATGCCCTGGCTGCCGATATAAATCCAACTGCCTGCCGTCATCTGTCCGTACATGAACAGACCCTTGCGGTCGAGCTCGTTGAAATGCTCCCAGTTGGCCCACTTCGGCACCAGGTTGGAATTGGCGAGCAGCACGCGCGGCGCATCGGTGTGCGTCTTGAACACACCGACCGGCTTGCCCGACTGAATCAGCAGCGTCTCGTCGGCCTCCAGCTGCTTCAGTGTTTCAAGGATCTTGTCGAAGCATTCCCAGTTGCGCGCCGCGCGACCGATGCCTCCGTAGACGACCAGATGCTTTGGATTCTCGGCCACGTCCGGGTCGAGATTGTTCTGGATCATCCGGTACGCCGCTTCGGTCAGCCAGCTTTTGCAACTCAACTGCGCGCCGCGCGGAGCACGAATCTCGCGGGTGGGATCGAAGCGCGGGTCGGCCGTCTGCAACGGGTTCTCGGTCGGTGCGTTCACGAGCGTGTCCTCCGAAAAGTGGACGTCAAGCGGCGCAACCGTGCCGACTGAAGGGCCGACCTGCCGCGTCTACCCGGTCCATGAAAGGTTAGACCGCATTCTGTTGGCGAAGCACACGCAACACAACCCAGACCAGAAGCGCGGCGACTGTTCCATGTGGTCTAACGTCCGCTCGATGGAGGGGTTAGGCGACTTTATGACAGATGGGCTCATGCGTGAGTCGCGCACCGCGCACTAGCCGACGCGCCATCGTCAGCAGTACCACTTTAGACGTGCCCCGATTTGACGACCTGACCGTCAGCGTCTTCAAGCCGCCACTTGTCACTTTCCGTGTACAGGGTTCGGCCACTGTCCGGGTAGTGGCACACGTCGTGGCTTACGCGAGTGCCAACGATCAAGTACGAGCAAGGGGTCTCTGACCGGTTTACGACGTGATGTGCGTTCGGAGTACCCGCGGGCCAGCAAGCAGTATCGCCGGAGACCAATAGGTGCTCGCCATCGTCTTCGATCACGGTAGCTTCGCCCGAGAGCACGTAAAGAAATTCATCCTCTTGCTCGTGCCAATGCCTGTCGGAAGAGCGTGAGCCCGGCTCAAGCGTCTCGATATAGGCGCCAAACTGTTTCAGCCCACCGTCCTCGGAAAGCCGCGCCGAGGAGTACGCACCATGACGCTTCGCTTGTTCTTCGGTCGCGAATCGCAAGGTTGCTGTGTCTCTCCTAATAATCATGAGCTGCTCCTACGTGACGACGCGCTACCGCAGTGTGACTCTGACGCCTAACGTTGACGCTCAGCGGCGGGCGAAAGCTGGCGAGGCCAGCTTTAACGGTCCGCTCCAGCAACCGGTTAGATGTCAACTCTTCAGGTCTCAACACTTGAAAACCGTCGCGGACATTCCCGATGGAGGCGCCTCACTTCGTCCCGATGCCGATGTTGACCGGGTTGGTCAGCTTGGCGGCGTTGCTACCACCAGCGCGCTCGCGGACCATCTTCTCCAGCGTCTCCTGGACCACGCTTCTCTCGTCGTTTGTCAAGTTCAACATACCGCCAAGCACCATCTCGACGATCGGGTTGCTCCACACCAGCCACTCCCACAGATCCCTTCCGTTCTTGTGCTCCGTGGTCTCGGTGATGGTCTCGACCTTGACGTCCTTCAGCCCAGCGGCGGCAAGTTCCTTGCGCAGTCTCTCCGAATCCGCCAGCTGAAACTCCAGCGGAGGAGGATCCATCGGCGGGCCGTTGAAGTCGGGGCGGACGGACTGAACGGCACCGATGAGGAAGCCGAGAAACTCGATCTGGTGCGGGTCGCCGTAGGCGCTGATCAGCACACGGCCGCCAGGCTTGACGACGCGCGCCATCTCGCGGATCGCCTTCGGCATGTCGGGAAACAGCATGACGCCGAACTGCGACCCGGCCATGTCGAAGCTGCTGTCGTCGAGCTGGAGGGCGTGGCCGTCCATGATGCGGATCTCGATGTTCAGCCCCTCCTTCTGCGCACGCGTCCGGAGCAGCTCGAGCATGATCGAAGACTGGTCCGTCGCCAGCACCTGCGCGCCGATCCGCGCCGCCGGGATACTGAGGGCACCGCTCCCAGCCGCGACGTCCACGAAGCGCATGCCGGAACGGAGCCCAGCACGGCGGAGGCCTTCGTTCCCCAACCACATCTGTGTGGGAGTGTTGGTTTTGTCATAGCCTGGGGCGATCTTGTCCCAAGCGGCGCGCGTATCTTGGTGTTCCTCTGCGCTCATGACTTCCTCCTTACGAGATGCTGAACTCCGGCTTTCGAGCCGTATAACGGCGAGCTCAGCGGCGAGCGAAGCGAGTCCGCTGCAGCGCGTGGTTAGGCGTCGCCACTCGCGGAACCTTGCAATGGCAATTCGCTCACAGGTGCGTCAGCAACGACGCGCCACAGCTTGTCACTGTCTTGGCGCCAGTGAACGAGGTAGTTGCCGCGGTCTTGGAACGAGCTCATGCCAGGGGGCGAACTGGCACCCGCTGTGAACCGAAGGGCGTACTTTCCTCGTTCCACTGCCATCAGACCACTAGCATCAACGGTTTGGGTTTTCAGCGTGAATTCCCAATTCCCCCACCTGACTGCGTTGCGCCAGAAGTCGCGAATGGCGGTCCGGCCAACGAGCGGCGGGCTATTTGGCGGCATCTGCCACGCGTCTTCCGCGAAAATGGAAACAAGCGAATCGACGTCACCAGCAGCGTACCAACGGACTGCGTTCGCGTTGTGCCTTTCAATCGCCTGGCGCACGTCATCGAGGTTCGTCATAGGTGTCTCCACGGAGAGGGTAATGCGACGCCTAACTCGTTTTAGATTGCAGTTGAAGTGGCAGATAACACAACCCTGCTGCACTGCTCGCGCCCGTAAGTTGCTGACTTCGGCTCGGCGACCGCGAATAACACTATCAGAGAAACGCGCGCACAAGCGACCTCGTGGCAATGCAGAGTCCTGCTCGTGCTGAACCACGCGGCGCCTAAAGGGTGGCGTTCCTTTTGAGTGCCTCAAGCGGTAACGCGATCTTCTGCTCAAGCTCGCCTAGCGCCGTCTTGAGCGCCAAGCGCTTCGGGCCGTCGGACTCGCGCTCCAACGCAGCACGGATCTGTGCGCGTTGATGAAACAGTTCGACATCTCGCTGCCCGTCCGCTTCGTCTAGAAATCCGCCGCGTCGGCCTGCGCGTTCCCGTCGCGCAGGCGCCTCTTCGACTCGGCACGATGATGCTGCCACAACGCGAACACCACCGACGCCACCGCCGCTGCGAGCAGCGCTCCCGAGATTGGGCGCGTCACGAAGAGCCACGGATCCGGATCGCTCATGATCGAGCGGATCAGGTTGATCTCGATCTGGTCGCCGAGGATCACGCCGAGGATGAAGGGCGCCAGCGGCAGCCCGACCTTCACCATCGCGTAGCCGAGCACGCCGAAGGTGAGCAGCACATATACGCTCGACATCGTGTTGTTGAGTGCGAAGGCGCCGACTACGCACAGCACGAGCACGATCGGATAGAGCAGCGACTTGGGCACCGTGACCACCTTGAGCGCCCAGCGCGCGGCGATGCCGGTAATCACGACCATGATCGGGTGCGCGAGCAGGTACGCCGCGAAGATCCCGTAGGCGATGGTGGGTTGCTGCGAGATGAACAGCGGGCCCGACTGGATGCCGTGGATCGTCAGCGCGCCCAGCATGACGGCGGTCACGGCATCGCCGGGAATCCCGAACGCCATGATCGTGACGAGCGAGCCGCCGACGTTGGCGTTGTTCGAGGCCTCGGAGGCGATGATGCCTTCCGGACTCCCTTTGCCGAATTCCTCCGGGTGCTTGGAAAACTTCTTCGCCTGGTCGTACGCCATCATGTTTGCGGCGCTGCCACCGATCGCCGGCAGCACGCCGATCCAGACGCCGATCAGCGAGGTCCACAGCAGCAGGAACGGGCGCGACAGGATTTCCCACGTGATCTTCACGTGCGAGACCGCAAGCACCGCGGCAGCGCTGACCGCCTGCGCAATGCGCTCGGTGCCACCCATCTTCTCGGCGTCGGTCATGATCTGAGAGAAAGCAAACACACCGATCAGCACCGGCAGGAAATTGACGCCGCCTTCGAGAAATGGAATGCCGAAGGTGAGCCGCGGCGCACCCATCATTGGGTCGTTACCGAGCACGGTTACCACCAGGCCGAGCATCCCCGCGATCAGGCCCTTCAGCAGCGATGCCTCGACAAGCCCCGCCACCATCGAAAGCGCCAGCACGAACAGAGAGAAATACTCCCAAGGCCCGAACCTGAGCGCAAAGGCTGCGAGTGGGCCGGTGGCCGCGATCAGGAATATGCCGCCCAGCAGTCCACCGTAGAACGAGGCCCAGATGCCAAGCCAGACGGCGCGCCCGGCCTCGCCCTTTTTCGCCATCGGAAAGCCGTCGAACAACGTCGCCAGGGAAGACGGCGTGCCTGGAATGCCGAGCAGCGTCGCGGTGATCAAGCCACCCGCTGAGCCGCCGACATAAATGCCGACCATCGCAGACAGCCCCTGCAGCGGGTCGAGTCCGAAGGTGAAAGGAAGCGCCACGATGATCGTCATCGTGATCGTCACGCCAGGGAGCGAGCCGCCAATCACGCCCACCAGCGTGCCGATGATGAGCGGAACCAGATACTTCAGCTGAAGAATGTTGGCGATGCCGGCGCCGAGCAGTTCGTACATTGTCTAGAACCCGGTCCAGCGCCCGCGCGGCAGCAACACCTGCAGGTAACTCTCGAAAGCGAGATAGATAACAACGGTGGCCACCAGCGCAACGACGAACACCACGATCCAGCGCCGGCGCGCGCCGCGTGGCGGCTCGAACGCCAGCGGCATCGCCATCAGGAACGCGAAGGTCGCCAAGCGGAATCCGAGATAAGGCAGCGCGATAACGTAGATCGCGAAGATCGTGAAGGCGACGACGACCAGTGTGTAGTTGGCGCGGGCCTTGGGCACCGCCGGCGCCGGCGCGCGCCGATGCGCGATCACGCCGAACACCACTAGCAGCAGCGCGAGAAAGGCGGTCGTGCCGAGAACGAGCTGCGGATAAAACTCAGGCCCGACCGGGACCAGCGGATGGCGCTCGAGCCCGAGCGTGGCCCAGAAAAGAAACAGGCTCGTCGCGAGAACGACGAGCCCGGTGATCGCGTCGCGGCCCACGTCGCGAGCGCTATCTAGCTCTTCGGTGCCGTGCTTAGCGCTTCAGCATGCCGAGATCCTTCGCGAGATCCTTGTTGAGCCCGTCGTTCTTCTTCAGGAATTCGACATAGTCCTTCGCGCCGAGATAGTTCACCAGCGTGCCCTGGTCTTTCATCGATGCCGCGAACGCCGGTTCCTTCGCCGCCGCGGCGCACGCCGCTTCGAGCTTCGCCATCACGTCGGGCGGCGTGCCCTTCACCGCGAGCAGGCCGCGGTTCACCGCATAGGTCACATCGATCCCGAGCTCCTTCAATGTCGGCACGCTCGGCGCCTCCGGCGTGCGTTTGTCGGACGCGATCGCGAGGAACTTCATCTGCCCCGCATCGACCTTGCCCTTCTGCGTGAGGTTGGATTCAGCGAGGTCGATGTGGCTGCCGAGCAGTGCGTTCATGCGCGGCGCCGTGCCTTCGTAGGAGACGTACTTGAACTTGACGCCCGCCGCTTTCTCCACCAGCGCGGGAAAGAAGTGGCTGGTCGATCCGAGCGTGGCGCCCACGCTGACCTGCCCGGGACGTGCCTTGGCATCGGCGAGCATCGCCTTCATATCCGTCCACGCGCTCTTCGGGCTCGCGGTAACGATCGATGGTGTCGAGGAAACCAGGCAGATCGGCTGGAAGTCAGTCGAGTTCACGTCCGCCACACCGGTGTAGAAGGTCGAGTGGATCGAATCGTGCACGGCGAAGATCGTGTAGCCATCGGCCGGCGAGTCTTTCGCCTCCTTTGCGCCCTTGGTGCCCGAGGCGCCGCCCACGTTGGCGATCACGAGGGTGCCTCCGAGATGCTTCTGGAAATGCGGCTGGAACGCGCGGTAGATATTGTCGGTATCCCCGCCGGCCGCCCACGGAACGACGAGCTTCACGGGCCGCTCGGGGTAGGCGGCGAGCGCCAAAGGGGCCGAGAGAACGGCGGTGACTGCGAGAGCTGCGCGGATGTGATTCATGGATTCACCTTGAACGTGTCGTGAGGATGCGGGGACATACTAGACTCGGCCGCCGCCGCTCACAATCGGCGTCAACCCACGACCCTCTATTGGCATGCGTATCGGATTGATCGGCGGCGGCGCGATCGCCCGGCTCTTCATCGAGCAGGCGCGGGGCGGCGCGATGGGAGATGCCGACGTCGTCGCCGTAATGGGCCGCAGCGAACGATCGCGCGGCAAGTCGCTCGCGGACGAATTCGGGATCGCCTTCGTGACCAGGCGCGACGAGCTGCTCGCGTTACGGCCGGAGGTCGTGATCGAGGCCGCTTCGCATGCGGCTGTGCATGAGCATGTCGAAGCATTGCTGTCGAGCGGCATCGCGGTCATCGTTCTTTCAGCGGGCGCGTTAGCCGACGATCGACTGCGCGAGCGGCTGGAGCACGCGGCTGCGCGGCATCGCGCGCTGCTCTACGTGCCCTCTGGCGGCATCGGCGGATTGGACGCGCTGAAGGCGGCGTGCGTCGCGGGAGCGGACGAGGTAACGATCACCGTCACCAAGCCGCCCGCCGCGTGGAAGAACATTCCGTACGTCGACAGCCTGGGCATCAATCTGGATGGTCTCGATAAAGCGGTAACGTTGTTCGACGGTAGCGCGCGCGACGGCGTGCCGCACTTTCCCGCCAACGTGAACATCGCTGCGGCGCTTTCGCTGGCGGGAATCGGGTTCGACCGCACACGTCTGACCGTCGTGGCCGACCCTGCGCTTCAGTTCAACACGCACTTCATCCGCATTCGCGGCCCGACCGGTTTGATCGATCTGCGCTTCGAGAATGTGCCGTCGTCCGACAATCCTAAGACCGCGATGCTGGCGTGTTTCAGTGCGCTCGCAGCGTTACAACAATTGAACTCACCGGTGCGTTACGGCACGTAGCTAGTCCCGCTGCAGTACGACGCGCGCACGCTGCTCGTGCATCGTCGCTACCAATAACTTGAGCAGCGCGTGCACGGCGCGCGACGCCGGGGCAGGCGTGCCGGTCAGCTCGGACAGCTCGATCACCGAGCCGATCAGCGCGTCGACTTCAACCGCGCGCCCGGCTTCCACGTCCTGCAAAGTCGAGGTCTTGTGCCGGCCGACTTTTTCGGCGCCTTCGATGCGCTTTTCGAGCGGCACGCGAAACGTAACCCCGAGCTTTTCGGCGATCGTCTGCGTCTCTCGCATCATGTCGGCCGCAAGCTGGCGCGTCGCGGGCTCCTGGCAGATATCGACCAGCGTTGCGTGGGTCAGCGCGCTGATCGGGTTGAAGCTCATGTTGCCCCACAGCTTCAGCCAGATTTCGGAACGGATGTCATTGAGGATCGGCGCTTTCCAGCGCGCGGCGACGAACGCTTCAGAAACTTTCTTGACGCGCTCAGTTTCCGTTCCATCCAGTTCTCCGACTGGAAAGCGGTCGCCTTCAAGCCGTTTCACCACTCCGGGCGCGACAATCTCACCCGCCGGATAGACGACACACCCGATGATGCGGCGCGCTTCGATGTTTTCTTCGACCACGCCGTCCGGATCGGCCGACTTGAGGCGATAGCCTGCGTGCGGCCCGTTGAAATTCTGGAAATACCACCATGGCAGGCCATTTTGCAGCGTCACGACGATGGTGTCGTCGCCGAACAACGCCCGCATCTGCGGCGCCACCGCCGCAATGGTGTAAGCCTTCAACGCCAGCAGCACGAGGTCTTGCGAGCCGGCGTCGGTGCAGCTCGCCACCGCGCGCAAATCTTGCGCGACTTCCTCCGACCCATCCGGGTGAACAAGTTTGAGCCCATTGCTGCGGATCGCCTCGAGATGTGCGCCTTGATCAACGACAGTGACTGCATGGCCCGACAGTGCAAGCCGGACGGCGAGCATGCCCCCGATTGCACCGGCCCCGATGATTGCAATTTTCATGATCAGTCGAACCGATTGGTCAGCGTACCGATTCCATCGATGACGACGCTGACCGTGCTGCCCGGCTTCATCGAACCGACGCCGATCGAGGTGCCACACGCAATGACGTCTCCAGCTTCCAGCGTCAGATCGCGCGAAATCAGACTCACCAAGCGAGCGGGTGCGAATACGGCATCGGACACCGGGTAATTCTGCCGCTCCTGGTCGTTGAGAATTGTCCTGATGACGAGCGTGGCCGGATCGACGTCGGTGGCGATCACCGGACCGAACACCCCGAAGGTGTCAAAGCTCTTGGCGCGCGTCCACTGCGCGAAGCCCGGATCCTTGTTCAGGATGTCGACGGCGGTGACATCGTTGATGCAGGTGTAGCCGAAGATGTAGCCCGCCGCATCGGCTTCGTCGACTGCGCGGCAGCGCTTGCCGATGACGATGCCGAGCTCGCCTTCATACAAGACTTTGCCTGCGTATGACGGCGGCGTGCGAATCGATTCGCCGTCGGCCAGAAAGGAGTTGTTGGCCTTCAAGAAATAAAGCGGCTCAGCTGGGACCGCGTGCCCGAGCTTGGTGACGAGCGCATGGTAGTTGTCAACCAGCGCCACCATCTTGCTCGGGACCGTCGGCGTCAGCAGCTTCGCAGCGCTGCGCGGGATCGATTGCCCTGTCGGCCGCGGATTGGTAAACATGTCTCCCGTGTGCAACGCAATCGTGTCGCTCTCGATCGTCCCGAAGCACTCGCGTCCTGCGTAGCTAACGCGTGCCCACCTTGGCATCGCTTCTCCTTGCTGGTCTGGTTGAATAACGGCGCGCCTAGAATGTTGGCAGGATTACACGATTCAATCCAATTTGTAATCAATCTGACTTACGACTTCGAGAAAAGTATGGGAAAAGACGATCTGCGCCAGGCCAACTACGTTATCGACATCGGGCCGCTGCCATCGCTGCCCATCAGCGGCAGCGATTCGCGTTTTGCGGTCGGCCGCATTTTCTGCGTCGGTCGCAACTATGCCGAACACGCGCGCGAGATGGGCCACGACCCCGATCGCGAGCCTCCATTCTTTTTCATGAAGGCACCGAGCTCGATCGCGCAAAGCGAATCGACGATCGACTATCCGGTTGGCACAAAGGACGTCCATCACGAGATCGAGATGGTGGTCGCGATCGGCAGAGGCGGAAAAAACATTCCGGCGGCGAAGGCACTCGAGCACGTGTGGGGTTACGGCGTCGGCCTGGACATGACACGACGAGACATACAAGCGGAGGCGAAGAAGATGGGCCGCCCCTGGGAAATGAGCAAAAGCTTCGATCAATCGGCCCCGTGTTCTGCGCTGCGGCCCGCGAGCGAAATCGGGCACCCGGCGAAGGGGATGATCCGAGTGAAGGTCAACGGCGAAGTGAAGCAACAGGGTGATTTGTCGCAGCAGATCTGGAGTGTCCCCGAACAGATCGCCTACTTGTCGGGTCTGGTCACGCTGCAACCCGGCGACTTGATCTTTTCAGGGACTCCTTCGGGCGTGGGCCCGGTCAATAGAGGCGACAAGTTGGAAGGGCACGTCGAAGGCGTGGGCGATCTGACAATTACTTACGCGCGATAAGGACCACGACGCTGACGCCTACCGCGTGTCCTCACCAGCCGTACTGATGCTGCGGCGGATGATTTCTTCGCGCAGATCGAGGTCGCGTTCGATGTTGCGAGTGCTGTGCTCGCGTACGCTACTGAAATATCGATGACGACGTTGTCCCTTGCCGAGCGAGTCGAGTCCACGCCCGAGGTCGATCCGACCGACCCGTACGCGCGCGAAGCCCAAACTTTCCCGCGCCTCAGTATCGACGCCGCCGAGCGAGTCGCGAACTACGGCGTAGAGCAAGGACTGCGCAAGGGAACGATGCTGTTCGAGCGCGGACAGCGCAGCGTTGACTTTTTTCTTGTACTTGACGGCAGCATCGAGATCTTCGATGTCGACAATGATGGCCAGCCAAAAGTCTTCAGGGTGCACGGTGAGCGCCAGTTCACCGGTGAGCTCGACCTGTTCAACGACCGGCAGATTCTGGTGTCGGGCCGCACGGGCACGAACAGCCGCCTGATCCGCGTCAAGCGGACCGATTTTCGCAAAATGCTGAGCGCCGAGCCTGATATCGGTGAAATCATCATGCGCGCTTTCATCCTGCGTCGCGTCGGCTTGATCCGTCATGCGCAGGGAGGCATCGCATTGATCGGCTCCGTGCACGGGGCCGACACCATGCGACTGCATCGTTTCTTATCCCGCAACGGTTATCCGCATCGCTTGCTCGATTCCGATGGCGGTGGCGATCCCGAGGGATTGCTTAAACGCTTCAAGGTAGCGCCGAGCGATCTGCCGGTCATCATTGCGCCGCGCGAAGAGGTATTGCGTAATCCGAGCAATGCAATGCTCGCCGATAAGCTCGGACTGACCGAACCGTTCGATGCGAATACCGTATTTGATCTTGCAGTCGTCGGGGCCGGGCCTGCCGGGCTCGCTGCTGCGGTGTACGCGGCTTCCGAAGGTCTGAGCACTGTGGTGTTGGAAGCGCTCGCGCCGGGCGGACAAGCGGGAACCAGCTCCAAGATCGAAAACTATCTCGGATTTCCGACCGGGATCTCGGGCCAGGCGCTGGCCGGACGGGCGCAGGTTCAGGCGCAGAAATTCGGGGCGCGTTTAGCCATTGCGCGGGCGGTGCTCGGGATTGATTGTGAGAACACGCCGTATCGATTACGCATCGAAGACGAGCGCTCGGTCGCGGCGCGCACCGTTGTTATCGCGACCGGAGCTCGTTACCGCAAACTCGATGTGGCGGACTACGAGCGGTATGAAGGCCAGGGAATCCATTACGCGGCGACTGCGATGGAGAAGCAGTTGAGCGAAGGAGAAGAAGTCGTCATCGTCGGCGGCGGCAATTCGGCAGGGCAGGCCGCAGTGTTTCTATCGCGCACCGTGGCGCACGCGCACATTCTCGTGCGTGGGGCCGGACTCGCTGCGACGATGTCTGACTATCTGGTACGACGAATCGAATCATCGCCGAAGATCACGCTGCATCCTTTTACCGAGATCACCGCGCTGGGCGGCGATGCGATCCTGCGCGAAGTCACCTGGACCCATCGCAAGAGCGGTGCGAGCGAGACACGGCCTGTCGGCAACGTTTTCGTGATGATCGGAGCCGAGCCCAATACCGACTGGCTGGACGGCTGCCTTGCATTGGATCCCAGCGGATTCATCATCACCGGCCGCGACGCCGACGGACGCGCGCTTGAGTCTGCGTTCGAAACGACGGTAGCGGGCATCTTCGCAGTTGGAGACGTACGGTCCGGCTCAGTCAAACGCGTCGCTTCTGGGGTAGGAGAAGGCTCGGTGGTCGTGCAAGCCGTGCACCGCTTTCTCAACCGGGGCGTCGACTAGCAGCGCCGTAACGACATCGCCGCGTCGAACGAAGAATAGATCCCCGCCTGTGCCGCCCGGCCAAATGTCCTGAACCATCGGTTCAGGGTGGTCGCTGTCCGCGCCGTTTAGGTTCAGCAAACGCGTGCCGATCACACCACGGCGCGAGGCCAGCAACCTTGCGCACAGCGCATTGGTTCAAGGAACTATGAGGCCTTTGCGCGAACACCGCAGGGAAACTTTTGCGTTCCTGATTCGAACGCTTGCAAACAGTTTAGCGCGTCGCAATCAACGAAGCGGTCGAATTAGAACAATTTCTCCTGCGGCAACAACGCTTCATCGCACACCTGCACCAGGTCGCGAACGCGCCGGTGCAACTCGCCGGCTTCGACGCCGTCGCTGCCGCGGGTGTTCAATAGTTCGTGCGCAAATTGCAGCGCCGCCATCACTGCGATCCGATCAGCGCCCATTACCTTGCCGGCTTCGCGGATCGCCTGCATCTTCGAATCGACCAGCTGCGCGCTTCTCAGCAACGCATCCTTCTCGTCAGGACTGCACGCGAGACGGTATTCGCGTCCAAGGATCGATACGCTCAGGTTTTCCATTGCGCAGATGAGCTTGCATTCTTCATCGGCTCGGGAAGGCGCTGCATCAGCGCGTCGAGCCGGCGCGTGGCTTCATCAACCCGCGTATTCATCGCATCGAGCTCGGCGGATGCCGCAACCAGCTGCGCTCGCAGTTGCTGATTTTCTGCGCGCAGGGTTGTGACTGTCGCGGCAATTTCCTTGATCTTCGCGGCCAATTTGTCGAGGTCAGCAAGCATGTAACGATGGTAGCACCGGGGGTGTGCTCCGCCAGACTCGTTTGGTGATTGTCCTGATCGCCAACCCAAAAGGTGGAGCGTTTGTACCGGTGGGGCCGTACGACAGTCAACGCTGCGCCGGCGCTTCCGCAGCAGTTCCGACGGGTTCGGTAACGAATCCTATTTTCGTCAATCCGGCCTGCTGTGCCGACGACAGGACGAAAGCAATGCGTTCATAGCGCGTTGCTTTGTCGGCGCGTACGTGCACTTCGGGAATCGGCGATGCCTTGGCGGCGGCCAAAAATCGGGCGCGCAGTTGATCGTCAGTGATCGTCTCGGTGTCGAGGTAAACCTTCCCTTCGGCGTCGATCGACAGCTTGATCGTGCTCACTGCCGCTTCGGCCGCGGGCGCCGGGTCATTCGGCAGATCGAGTTTGATCGCGTACGACAGCAGCGGGGCGGTGATGATGAAGATCACCAGCAGTACCAGCATCACGTCGACGAGCGGCGTCACATTGATCTCGGACATTGGCTGCGACGGGCCGCTGTGCCGCTCGAATCCTCCGAATGCCATTTAGCAGCGGCAGGAAGAAGGCATTGCGCTCAAACCGGTCACGTGTTCGCCGGGAGCCGCGAGCCCATCGTCAGCGTCGCGTGCAGGTCGTGCGCGAAACCGTCGAGCTGGCCGAGCACCACGCGATTCACGCGAGTAAATGCGTTGTATCCGAGCACCGCGGGAATGGCCACAGCGAGCCCGACCGCGGTCATGATCAATGCTTCGCCGACCGGGCCGGCCACTTTGTCGATAGCGATCTGCCCCGAGCGTGCAATGTTGATCAGCGCGTGATAGATGCCCCACACGGTGCCGAACAATCCCACAAAGGGCGCGGTGCTCCCGACCGACGCCAGTATCGTAAGCCCGGATTCGAGCTTACCGGCCGCCTCGTTAATTCGCTGCCGCAACGCGCGTGTTATCAGCTCGGAGCGATCGATCTGAGCCGCCAAGCTTCCTTCGGATGCCGGATGTGTAGCGGCACCGGCGGCGCCACTGGCGAGCGGCACAAAAATATTTTCTCGGTCGTGCGGCTTCAATTGTGCGACCGCCGACTCTACCGAGCTCGCGCTCCAAAAATTGTCGAGTGCCTTTGAAGCACGGCGCACGCGTAGCCAGGCCCATGTCTTCCACACGATCAGAAACCAACTGGCGACCGACATCGCCAGCAGCAAATACGCGGTCAGACGAATGACCGCATCGGCCTGCGCCCAGAAATGCGAAAGACCGAGTGCGGTCGCTTCCACGTGGCGCGATTACTTGATGCCGAGCACGTCGAACATGTCGTACAGCCCACTGCGACGGCCGGTCAGAAACCGCGCCGCTCGCATGCTGCCGGCCGCGTAAGACATTCGATTCGACGCCTTGTGCGTGATCTCGATGCGCTCGCCGACTCCGGCAAACAGCACGGTGTGGTCACCGATCACGTCGCCGCCGCGGATGCTGGCAAAGCCGATCGCGCCAGCCTTGCGTTCTCCGACATTGCCTTCGCGCGCGTAGACGGCAACGTTGTCTAGCTTCTCGCCGCGAGCCTCGGCGACGACTTCACCCATCTTCAGTGCAGTGCCCGACGGTGCATCGACCTTGTGCCTGTGGTGCGTTTCGATGATTTCGACGTCGTACCCCTCGTTCAAAATCCGTGCTGCCTGATCGAGCAGCTTCAACATGGCATTGACGCCTACGCCCATGTTCGGCGCAAAGACGATCGCAATTTTCTTCGCGGCTTCGCCGATCGCTCTCTTACCCGCTTCGTCGAAGCCCGTCGTGCCAATCACCATGTTGACGCCAGCGGCAGTGCACGCGGTCAAGTGAGCCAGCGTGGCGACGGGGCGCGTGAAATCGATCAGAACGTCGGCCGCCCCCAGTGATTCCAGGTCCGCGACGACTGGCACTCCGGTCGAACGTCCGAGAAACTCGGCGCAGTCGTGTCCAGTCGCCGGACTGTCGGCACGATCGAATGCAGCCGTGATCGTCGCGTCGGGTTGCGCCAACGCGGTTTCGATCAACATGCGACCCATGCGGCCTGACGCGCCGGCGATCGCAAGTTTCAATTGGATGGCTCGCGTCCTGGCGCCGGCGTCTGAATATCCGGTGCTTTCTCGGGCTGGCGCGGCGCCTGCCGTGGCTTCTTGCGTGCATCGGGCCCGAGAATCAGCACGTCTGCCATTTGCTCCTGCGGCATCTCGTCGGATCTGAAGCTGTCGAGTTTGTTGTCTTTGAAAAGAACAGTCAGCCTTCGGTTCTGTACCTCGCCCTTGCGAGGGTTGAGGTAGTACGCGTAATCCCAGCGGTCCTTATGAAACTCGCTGGTCAACAGTGGCGTACCGAGCATGAAGCGCACTTGCTCGCGCGTCATGCCTTGCCGCAATTGCTCGACCATTTCTTTCGTGATGATGTTGCCTTGATGCACATCGGGACGGTACGGCCCAAGGAACGTCGGCCCCCAATTGGCCACCGAGGAGCCGGCACTCGACAGCATCTGGCACGCGCTTAATGCGATGCACGAACTCAACAAGAAAAGCGTCACACGATGAGTCATATTGAAGACGACACCGATATGGAAGCTCGTATGATATCTGGCAAATGAGCCGTCAAATGCGCTGGCAACCAAGCCGGCAGCTGCATCAGCAATGACCCGCATCCCGCCATCGTCCAGCGAACTGAAGAGCATCGGGCTCAAAGCAACGTTGCCCCGGCTCAAGGTGCTCGAGATTTTTCAGCGCAGCTCCGAACTCGGCGTGCGCCACATGAGCGCCGAGGACGTCTACAAGGCGCTGATGGCCGAGCATATCGACGTCGGGCTTGCCACTGTGTACCGGGTGTTGACGCAGTTCGAGCAAGCTGGGCTGTTGGCTCGCAATCACTTCGAAGGCGGCCGCGCGATGTTCGAGCTGAACGAAGGCACGCATCACGACCATCTCGTCTGCCTGACCTGCGGCCGGGTCGAAGAGTTTGTCGATGCCGAAATCGAAAGCCGGCAGCATGAAGTGGCAGCGACGCGTGGGTTCAGTCTGCACGGGCACGCACTCGCGTTGTACGGCGATTGCACCAAGCCTAACTGCGAATTTCGGCGTAAAGAGTAGAAGCGGTTTAGTTGGTCGCAGCGCGCAAGCGTTGGGCGGAGCTGGCCTGCCTGGGCGTCGGGCACTGAAGTGCCGACCACTGCGGTACTCACAACGCCGGCGCGAAATAAGGCTAAAGCGTTATTTCGCTTAAAGGCCCCGGCGTTGCTCCGTTCCTCGGGCGACGCCCCGAAGGCAGGCCAGCTCCGCCCAACGCTTGCGCTTGAGACAGTCTCACTTGTTGGGGGAAGGGAAAAAACACCTCGTGCGAGGCAATGTCGCGACAGCAGCGGCTGGCGCAGCTGCGCCGCCTTTGAGTCGTCGCCCGAGGAGCGGAGCAACGCCGGGGCCGTTGAGCAAAAAAGCGCTTTAGCCCTTTTTTGCGCCGGCGTTGTGAGTACCGCAGTGGTTGGCACTAAAGTGCCCGACGACGTAGGCGGCGCAGCTGCGTCAGCCGCTGCTGACTGAAGGCCCTCACGCGCAAATACGCTGCGTGGTCACGGGATCGAACCAATGCGCGGCGCCCGCCTTCAGTCCCAATTGCAACAGGGAACCCGGTGCCGGATTGTCGTGCGGCCCTGTGCGCACGATCGTGTCGTGACCGGCGACGGTGCCGTGAATCAGATGCTCGGCGCCGAGCATTTCGACGGTCTCGACTTCCATCGATAAGTTGTTGCCGCCAAGCCGCATGTGCTCGGGTCGTATGCCGAGTATCAACTCGCGCCCCGCCAACGCAAGCGCGCTCTCGGGAAGTGCAATTTTTGTCTCGAGCGCCTCGAATGTATTGCCGTCAGTCGCTACCCGGCCCGGGAACAGATTCATCGGCGGCGAACCGATAAAGCTTGCGACGAAGGTCGTTGCCGGCCGCGAGTAGACGTCGTCTGGTGTTCCGATCTGTTCGGCACGCCCCGCGTTCATCACGATCATGCGTTGTGCAAGCGTCATCGCTTCGACCTGATCATGCGTCACATACAGGCTTGTCGTCTTCAGGCGCCGATGCAACTTCTGAATCTCCAGCCGCGTTTGCACGCGCAGCTTCGCGTCCAGATTGGAAAGCGGTTCGTCGAACAGGAACACGGCGGGTTCGCGCACGATCGCGCGGCCCATCGCGACGCGTTGTCGCTGGCCGCCGGACAGTTGCCGAGGCTTTCGTTGCAAGAAATTGCCCAGTTCGAGAATGGCAGCAGCGTCGTTGACGCGCTTTTCGATATCGCTTCGTGCCAGCCCGCGGATTTTCAGCCCGTACGCCATGTTGTCGTACACGCTCATGTGCGGATACAGCGCGTAGTTCTGGAACACCATCGCGCAATCGCGATCCTTGGGCTCGAGGTCGTTGACCACCCGATTGCCGATACGAATCGTGCCGGCGCTGATTTCTTCCAGGCCGGCGACCATTCGCAGCAGTGTTGACTTTCCGCATCCCGACGGCCCGACAAGCACGACGAACTCGCCGTCGGAGACCGCGACGTTGATGCCATGCACCACCTGCAAGCCGCCATAACTTTTGCGAACGTCGGTAAGTTCGATCGCAGCCATTTATTTTTCTGTCTCCACCAAGCCCTTGACGAACCACTTTTGCATCAGCAACACAACGAATGCCGGCGGCAACATCGCGAGCATCGCGGTGGCCATGATCAGATTCCAGTCGTTTGCCGCGTCCCCGCCGGAGATCATCCGCTTGATCCCCATCACAACCGGATACATGTGCTCCTCTGTGGTGACGAGCAACGGCCACAAATACTGATTCCAGCCATAGATGAACTGAATTACGAAGAGCGCCGCTATGCTGGTCTTTGAGAGCGGCAGCAGTACATCCCAGAAGAAACGCATCGGCCCTGCGCCGTCGATACGCGCCGCCTCTGCGAGCTCATCGGGCACCGTCAGGAAAAATTGCCGGAACAAGAATGTCGCGGTGGCTGACGCAATCAGCGGCACGGTCAGCCCCGCGTAGCTGTTCAGCATCCCAAGGTCGGATACGACTTCGTAGGTTGGGCCGATCCGCACCTCCACCGGGAGCATCAGCGTGACGAAGATCGCCCAGAAAAAGAAATTGCGAAACGGAAATCGAAAGTAGACGATCGCAAACGCCGACAGCAAGGAGATCGCGATCTTGCCGAGCGCGATGGTCAACGCGCTGACCATGCTGACGAACATCATGCGGCCCACCGGCGCTGCAGAGCCTGCGCCCGCATCGGTGCCGATCAGCACCGCCGTGTAGTTATGCAGCATTTGATCGCCCGGCACCAGCGGCATCGGCGCCTGCACGATCGCCTGCGCGGTGTGGGTCGATGCAACAAACGTCACGTAAACCGGGAATGCGACGATCAGCACGCCGAGGATCAGCACCAGGTGCGTTAGAACCGTCAAGGCAGGGCGGCGTTCTACCATTTAATACTGAACCTTCTTTTCAACGTAGCGAAACTGCACGACCGTCAGCGCGATGACGATTACCATCAGCACGACCGACTGCGCGGCAGAGCTGCCGAGATCCAGACCCTTGAAACCGTCGTAGTACACCTTGTAGACCAGGATCGCAGTCTCTTTGCCCGGCCCGCCCTGCGTCGATGCATCGATGATCGCGAACGTTTCGAAAAACGCGTACACGATGTTGATCACCAGCAGAAAAAACGTTACCGGGGACAGCAGCGGAAACACAATCGTCCAGAAACGTCGCCATGGTCCGGCGCCGTCGATCGCGGCCGCTTCGATCAAAGATTTGGGTATTCCCTGCAGCCCCGCCAGAAAGAACAGGAAGTTGTAGCTGATCTGCTTCCACACCGCTGCCATCACGATCAACGCCATCGCATGATCGGCGTTCAGCAGATGGTTCCACTCGTAACCGATCAGGCGCAGCGCGTACGGCACGATGCCGATTGACGGCGCGAACATGAAAAGCCACAACACGCCGGCCACCGCCGGTGCCACCGCGTATGGCCAGACCAGCAGGGTCTTGTAAACCGCAGCTCCGCGCAGCACACGGTCCGCAAAGACTGCGAGCACCAATGCGATCAAGATGCCGAAGCCGGCCACGAGCACCGAAAAAATCGCGGTGGTCTTGAACGAATCAATGTAGGTCTCGTCGGCAAACAACTGGCGAAAATTATCCAGCCCGACAAACTCACGCGTGGCGCCGAACGCGTCCTGAATTTGCACTGACTGCAACAGCGCCTGCGCTGCCGGCCAGAAAAAGAAGATACCGATCACCGCCAGTTGCGGTGCCAATAACGCCCAGGGCAACCACGTGGAGCGGAAGCGGACGCGCTTTTCCATGGGGCGGGATGCTAGCGGGTTTCCTTTCGAGCGCGCAAAAAAAGGCCCGCGAGCGCGGGCTAAGGTTAAAACGTGCGGTGTCTAGGTGCCGGTCGGAGAGCTCGAATGCGGAGGAGTACGCGGGAGAGCACCGGCACCACAGACAAGCAAACTATATCCAGCGAAGCTTGTTTGCGCATTCATCCAAACGGCCAATGCGCTCGCCTCGCCGACAGCCGGTCGGTCAGAGCAGCGCAGCAACGAAGGCGTCTAGGCATCGAACCGCACACGCTAGCGCTCGTTGCTGTCATCGGTAAGCCGCGCTAACGCGGAGTCAGAATCCGTTGTCAGCAAGCCGGCCCGTGCATAACTCGCAAGCTTTTGTCGCGTATCGACGATGTCGAGGTTGCGCATCTGCAGCTGGCCGATTCGATCGGCCGGCGTGAAGCTTGACTCGCCCTTTTCCATCGTCAGCCGGTCGGGCCGGTAGGTGAGGTTGGCTGACTTGGTGTCAAGGATCGAATAATCATTGCCGCGACGCAGTTCTACGGTGACCTCACCGGTCACACCACGCGCGACCCAGCGCTGCGCGCTCTCGCGCAGCATGATCGCTTGCGGGTCGAACCAGCGCCCGTGATAAAGCAACCGTCCGAGCCGCCGCCCGCCGTCGCGATACTGCTCGAGCGTGTCTTCGTTGTGGATGCCGGTGATCAGTCGCTCATAGGCGATATGCAGCAAAGCCAGCCCGGGCGATTCATAAATGCCGCGGCTTTTCGCCTCGATGATGCGGTTTTCAATCTGGTCACTCATTCCCAGTCCATGGCGGCCGCCGATGCGGTTCGCTTCGAGTATCAGCTCGACCAAATCATCGAACTCGCGACCGTTCAGCGCCACAGGCCAGCCTTGATCAAACCGGATGCTGACCTCTTCGCGCGCGATGGCAACCGAATCGCGCCAGAACGCGACTCCCATGATCGGATCGACGAGGTGCACATTGCTCGAAAGCTGCTCAAGATCCTTGGCTTCGTGCGTCGCGCCCAGCATGTTGGAGTCAGTCGAATACGCTTTATCAGCCGACATCTTGTAGGCATGACCGCGTGCGCGCATGAACTCGGATAATTCGGCGCGCCCTCCCAATTCGTCGATAAATGCCTGGTCGAGCCAGGGCTTGTAAATCTTCAGCTCCGGATTGGCGAGCAGACCGTAGCGATAAAAACGCTCGATGTCGTTGCCCTTGTAAGTGCTGCCATCACCCCAGATGCTGACCTCGTCCTCCTTCATTGCCGCGACCAGCAACGTGCCCGTCACAGCGCGGCCAAGCGGTGTCGTGTTGAAGTAGGTAAGTCCGGCGGTGGAAATGTGAAACGCGCCGCATTGCAGAGCTGCAATCCCTTCAGCAGCCAGCTGTGAACGGCAGTCAATCAGTCGCGCTTTCTCGGCGCCATACTCCAGCGCGCGACGGGGGATGCTGTCGTAGTCGGGCTCGTCAGGCTGGCCGAGATGCGCGGTGTACGCGTACGGGATTGCTCCTTTGTCACGCATCCACAGCAATGCGGCACTGGTGTCGAGTCCGCCGGAGAACGCTATGCCCACTTTGTCGCCGGTCGGCAGGTGTTGCAGGATGGTGGCCATGGAGTTATTTAACGAGCATCGTGACGAGCGCCAAGCGCATCATATCGGCGCAAACCCGTCAGCCGCCGAGCGGTTTACCGTGCGCTTCGAACCGGCGAACAGCCAACCGTCAGCGCGGCGGGACCGGCTTGATTTCGCCCGGCACGACGACGCCTCCGAGCGTGCGGGTCAACGCTTCATCGCTCGCTTTCTCGGCGAACACTTCGAGGCGACTGGACAATTGTTCCATCGTCAGCGACTTGGCGATGTCGATCGCGTCGGAGCTTGTGTTGTTGATCTTCTCGTCGATCAGCCACGGCGACGATTCGAGCACCTGCAGCGTTTTCGCGTCGAGGATGAACAACGTGGCGTAGTAGTACAGCGCAATGTAGTTGTTCTTGCGCATTTTCCCCGCGGTGCCATCGGGTTCGACCACTTCGTAGCGGCCCTCGGACGAAGCGCTGTCGGTGTTCAACCCCTGCACGAAAACGCCGACACCGTGCAGCTTGCTGCCAAGCCCGGCGCGCTCGAAGCCGCGATAGTGCGGTGTCACGATCACGATTCGATCCCACATTGCTCGCTGCGGCATCTGCTGCAGCTCGGCAGTCAGCCGCTCGAAAGCGACGCGCTCCCGCTCGTGCGATGGAACACCGTCGAGCTGGGAGGGATTGAGCCGCATGAAGACGCGCTCGGTGTCCGGAAAGCGCCGGCCGAGGACGCGATCCAGTCCGCGCATCACGATCGCATCGAGCGCGTAATCGGGCTGCTTCACCGTGGTGCGCTCGTACGGATCCAGGTTCGAGCCGACCCGCTCCTTCGCCACGATGTAGTTGAGTTGGCCGCCGATCGCCGACGCAATCGCGTAAACAGCTTTCTTCTCGCCCGACCCGCTCTGCGGAGCCGGCAGCGGCTTCGCGGGTTCCGGTGGGGCCGCTTTGAATTCCTTCGGATTGACCCAGATGCCGCTGTCCTGCGCAAGAACCGTTGCCGACGGCAAGAGGAAGAAGGTTGCAATCAACCAGAGTCGCATTTCGTTCGCCCGACTAACTGACGTTCTTCCCCAGCATAAGATATTCCATCAACGCCTTCTGCACGTGCAGCCGATTCTCTGCTTCGTCCCACACCACGGACTGTGCGCCGTCGATCACGTCGGCTGCGACTTCCTCGCCGCGGTGCGCGGGCAGGCAGTGCATGAACACGGCGTCACGGGCGGCGGCCCGCATCATGTCGGCATCGACGCACCAGTCGGCGAATGCCTTCAAGCGCGCTTCGTTCTCGGCTTCGTAGCCCATGCTGGTCCAAACATCGGTCGTGACCAGGTCGGCGCCGCGCACAGCTTCCAGCGGATGGGTGAATATCTTCAGATGCTCCCCGGCCGCCGCCAGCGATGCGTCGAGGGCATAGCCCGGTGGCGTCGACACATTTAGCCGAAATCCTAAACCCTGCGCCGCCTGCAGCCACGTGTACGCCATGTTGTTCGCATCGCCGATCCACGCGACGGTGCGACCGGCGATCGGCCCGCGGTGTTCGATGAACGTGAAAATGTCGGCCAGAATTTGACACGGGTGATACTCGTTGGTCAGCCCGTTGATCACGGGCACGCGCGAGTGCGCAGCAAAGCGCTCGAGCTTCGCCTGTTCGAACGTGCGGATCATCACGATATCGACCATCCGCGAAATGACTCGCGCGGTGTCTTCGATCGGTTCAGCGCGGCCCAGCTGCGAATCGCCGGTGGTGATATGAATCACCGATCCGCCCATCTGGTACATGCCGGCTTCGAATGACACGCGCGTGCGCGTCGACGCTTTTTCGAACACCATCGCCAGCGTGCGATCGGCCAGTGGCTGATAGAACTGATAACGCTTGAATCGGTCCTTGATGATGCGCGAGCGTTCGAAGACCCACTCGAGCTCGGTGCGATCAAAGTCGGCAAATTGCAGGAAATGGCGAATGCCGCCGGCCATGCAACTCAGGCCGCCTTCGCGGTAGCGCTCGGGATGCTCTCTGTTTGGGGGCGCAAGAACGCCGCGATCAGCGGTGCCAAGCGCTCGACGATCAGATCGGCTTCCTGCGCGCTCAGGATCAGCGGCGGCAGCATTCGAATTACCGTGTCGTGCGTGACATTGATCAGCAATCCCGCGGCGAGCGCTTGCCGCACCAGCTCACCGCACGGCCGGTCAAGCTCGATACCGATCATCAACCCCATGCCGCGGATCTGCACGACACCGCTGACACTGGCCAATTTGCGCTTCAGTCCGCCGACGATGCGCTCGCCCTGTGCAACGGCGTTCGCCATCAGGCCGTCTTTTTCGATGATCTCGAGCGTTTCGATACCGGCGCGCATTGCCAGCGGTCCACCGCCGAAGGTCGTGCCATGGTTTCCCGGTCCGAAGACGCCCGCTGCCGGACCGGCGGCGACGCATGCGCCGATAGGTACGCCCGACCCAAGGCCCTTCGCCAATGTCATCACATCGGGCTTAACGCCGGCCCATTGATGCGCAAACCACTTGCCGGTGCGCCCGATGCCGCTCTGGATCTCATCGATCATCAGCAATAGCCCGCGCTCGTCGCACAACTGCCGGAGCGCCTTGACGTAATCCAGATCCGCTACGTAAATGCCGCCTTCGCCCTGCAGCACTTCGAGCCACACCGCGAGTACGCGTCGGTCCGCGTCGGCGGTGCGCCTCACTGCCTCGATGTCGTTGTAGGGAACGCTGATGAAACCGGTGGGAAACGGCTCAAACCCCTTGCGCGCCTTGTCGCTTCCGGTCGCCGCCAGCGTTGCCAGCGTGCGGCCGTGCCAGGCGCGCTCCATCACGATCGTTTGCGCTGCGGGCTCTCCGCGCTTGTGTCCGAACATGCGGACCAGCTTTAGCGCAGCTTCGTTGGCCTCGGAGCCCGAGTTTGCAAAGAACACTTCCTGCATGCCGGAAAGCGCACAGATGCGATCGGCCAACATTTCCTGTTCGCGCACTCGATAAACATTCGACGTATGAATTAGCCGACCCACCTGATCGGCAAGCGCCGCGGTCAGCCTCGGATGCGCGTGACCCAAGCCGTTGACTGCGATTCCCGCCAGTGCGTCGAGATATTCGTTGCCCTGTTCGTCGTACAAGCGAGCACCCTTGCCGTGGGTAAACGCAATGGGCAACCGGTTATAGGTGTTCATTAGGTGAGTCATCGTTTCCAGTCCCTTGCTCGCCAAAAGAGAACGCGGCGGGTCATGACTCCGTCGCCGCGTTCTGGCGATTATAAGAGCCGAGTCGTTCGACTGGCGCCTTCGCGGTGCGCAAGCGTTGGGCGGAGCTGGCCTGCCTGGGCGTCGGGCACTGAAGTGCCGACCACTGCGGTACTCACAACGCCGGCGCAAAATAAGGCTAAAGCGTTTTTTTGCTCAACAGCCCCGGCGTTGCTCCGTTCCTCGGGCGACGCCCCGAAGGCAGGTCAGCTCCGCCCAACGCTTGCGCTTGAGACAGTCTCACTTGTTGGGGGAAGGAAAAAAACACCTCGTGCGAGACAATGTCGCGACAGCAGCGGCTGGCGCAGCGGCGCCGCCTTTGAGTCGTCGCCCGAGGAGCGGAGCAACGCCGGGGCCGTTGAGCAAAACAGCGCTTTAGCCCTGTTTCGCGCCGGCGTTGGTGAGTACCGCAGTGGTTGGCACTTTAGTGCCCGACGACGTAGGCGGCGCAGCTGCGCCAGCCGCTGCTGCGTGGTACCTATTGATTAGCGTCGTCTTACTGTTACGCGATTGAGCGCAGCGCTACGCCGCCCGCCGGCGTTGCGGCCGGCTCGCCACCAGCGCAATCAGTTGGTGTTCCTCATCAGATGACAGCACTCGCACCGACGGTACGTAACCCTGATACACGACGCCGTGCAGCTCGACCTTGTTCTGCACACGCAGATAGCGAACGAGATACTCGACGATGTTGTCGGTGATGCGCTGTCCGGGAACCAGCACGGGGATCCCCGGCGGATACGGAACGATCTGGTCGCAACTGATGCGGCCGGCGAGCCCGCGATTGACCTGATCGTTGTCATCCAGCAAAGGCACCAGCTCGCCGGTCGCGTAGTACGCATCGCGCGGCAAAAAAGCGAGATCGGTAAAAGGCGGCAGATCGGGCGTGCGGTACAACCGGCGCGGCGCGCGCTTCTCGCGTGCGATGCGCATCAGCGCGTCATACAAACGCGAGCACTTCGAACGGGTGGTGCCGATCGTCAGCAGCAATGTCAGCGTATTGAACGTCGATTTCTCAACAGTGATGTTGAAGCGCGTGAACAGCTCATTCTGCAGGTCGTCGACGGTCATCCCGCACGACGCTACGTCGACAGTGATCTTGGTCGTGTCGAGCCTGATCCCGTCGTTCCTGACCTCATCCGGCAGCAAATCGTCCAGCTCCAGCACGCGGAACACGCCGGTGGAATTGATCTGCTCGCGCAGTTCATCGGCGAGCATCAATGTTCGCTGCAGCAGCTTGTAGCCTTCGAGCACTGCCTGCTTGCGACTGACGTCCAGGCTTGCGATCATGCTGTACATCGGACTGGTCGATGTATGCATGTTGAAGTTTTCGCGAAAGATGTGCTCGTTGAATGTCGGGTCGTTCACATGGATGTACGCGGCCTGCGACAGTGCAGACAACGTCTTGTGCGCCGATTGCGTGACGTAGTCGGCACCGGATTCGAGCGCGGTCGGGCGCAGCGCAGGGTGAAACCGCGCGTGCGCGAACCACGCCTCGTCGATCAACACCTTGATGCCACGGGTGTGCGCCGCGTCGATGATCGGCTTCAGGTCGTAGCGCAATCCGTCGTACGTGCATGACGTCAACACCAGCAGCTGCGCTTCGGGATGTTCGTCGATCGCTTTCAAGATCGTTTTCTTCGGCACCGGACCGAATACGCCGTACTTGCGATTGACCGAGGAGTCCATGTAGATCGGCTGTGCACCCGACAGCACGACGCCGTGATGCACCGACTTATGGCAGTTGCGATCCAGCAGCAGCGTTTCACCAGGTGCGATCAGTGTCTGCAGGATCACCTTGTTCGCGGTGGAAGTGCCGTTGGTCGCGAAGAACGTACGCCGCGCACCAAACGCGCGCGCCGACATTTGCTGCGCTTCGGCGATCACGCCGGTGGGCTCCATCAGCGAGTCAAGTGCCTTGACCGACACCGATAAGTCCGCGTCGAACACGTGCTCGCCCATGAAGTCATAGAACTCGTTGGCCCAGGCGCTGCCGCGCATCGAATCGCCGCTCGAGTGGCCCGGCGTGTGCCACGCGTCCTTCGCGGCCATCACATACGCTTTTAGTGCATCGTAAAACGGCGTGCGTGCGCGCTCGGCGATCTGCGCATTCAAGATGCGGTACATGCCGCGGTAGTCGCGTTCCTCGCGGTAGAAATAACCATCGACTGCTTCGGTAAACAACGCGTCGACGACCTGATCTTCCTTTTCCTTCTCGATCAGGATGTAGATGTCGAGCTCGGGGCGCAGCGACGTGATCTTCTGCACCAGCTTCAGCGCCGACACTTGCAGGTTGCGTCTGCCGTCGCCGCTCTTGCGGGTAGGTTTACCGTTGGCCCGACCGTCCGAGACGGCGTACAGCTTGTCGTCGACGATCGCAGTTTGAATGTCGCCATCGCGCTCGATCAGCGCCAGCCCTTCCTTGGCCGTCAGCGCGCCGATAAACGAAATGCCGAAAGGATTGTCGAGTGAACGCGCGGCCGAGTTCAGCCCCTTGAGCAGCTCGCGCAATATCAATGGCTCGTCGTTGATGACGAGCACTTTGGAAGACGGCTTGGCCATGCGACGCGAGAAGGGGCCCCTGAGAGAAGGGCGATTTATCCGGCAAACGCTCGCCGAATGCAAGCGCGGGAAGGGGGTTCTCCCCTTCGATGACACGAGACGCAGGCCGCCCGCGGGCGGCGCGGCTAACGCGCTAGCTCATCGCCTTGACGGCGGCGGCCAGACGGCTCTTGTTTCGTGAGGCGGTGTTCTTGTGCACGACTTTCTTGTCGGAAATCGAATCGATCACGCTGGTCGCTTGGTGCAAGGTGTCGAGCGCCACTTTTTTGTCGCCCCCCTCGATTGCCTTGCGGACCGATTTGATCGCGGTGCGCAGGCGCGAGCGCTGCGCCGAGTTATGCGCATTGCGCACGGTCGATTGACGTGCCCGATGCCGGGCTTGTTTGGTATTGGCCATAAGATTCGTGTCCGGAGCAGCGATGCTCAGCGTGTGCTGAGAAAGGGGCGGCACTATAGCAAACTGGACGCCCTCCGAACTGCAGGCTTCTTCTTTATGAACCCATATTGCTGCGTGCTCTAGCCACCGTTAGCGGCCTGACCTTCGTATCCCGCCTCACCGGGCTCGCGCGGGACATGTTGATCTCGAGGATCTTCGGCGTCAGCGCCGAGACGGACGCCTTCAACGTCGCGTTCCGCATCCCCAATCTGCTGCGCCGGATGTTTGCCGAGGGCGCGTTTCAGCAGGCGTTCGTTCCGATGCTGGCGGATGTTCGCAGCCGTGACGAAGCAGGCACGGGTGTATTTGTTGGGCGTATGGCGTCGGCACTGTTCTGGGTGCTGCTCAGTGTTTCAACTCTGGGCGTCATCGCCGCGCCCGTGTTGGTGTGGCTGATCGCCTCCGGACTTGCTCGCAACCCGGATGCGTTTGAGCTGGCGACGGCGATGACGCGCTGGATGTTTCCTTACATCCTTTTCATGTCGCTGGTCGCGCTCGCGGCCGGCGTGCTGAATACCTACCGCCGGTTTGCGATACCGGCGGCCACGCCGGTGCTGCTGAACGTGTCGTTCATCGCGTGTGCGCTATGGGTGGCCCCTCATCTTGAACGGCCGATCATGGCGCTTGCATTCGCCGTCGTGATCGGCGGGGCGTTGCAGCTAGGCATGCAGCTACTCGCGTTGCGCGCGCTTGCCATCGGCGTTCACTGGTCGTCTCCGCTTGCCGCGTTTCGCGACCCCGATGTGCGCCGCGTGGGCGGCTTGATGCTGCCAGCTGTGTTTGCGGTATCGGTTGCGCAGATCAGCATCATCATCAACACGAACATCGCGTCGCACTTGGCCATCGGCAGTGTGACCTGGCTGGCGTTTGCCGATCGGTTGATGGAGTTTCCGACCGCGCTGCTGGGTGTTGCGTTGGGCACGGTGCTGCTGCCGAGCCTATCCACTGCATTTGCTCAGCAGCGCGTCGAGGAGTATTCGCATCTGCTCGATTGGGGACTGCGGCTCGTTTTCCTGCTTGCGTTGCCGGCGGCGGTCGGACTCGGGATGACGGCAGAGGGCATTGTCGCCGTGCTCTTTCAGGGACGGGAGTTCACTGCTTTTGACGTCCAGCAAACGGCGTTGGCCGTCGTCGGTTATTCGGTGGGTTTGCTCGGTTTGATCGCGGTAAAAATTCTCGCGCCCGGTTTCTACGCGCAAAAGGACATTCGTACGCCGGTCAAGATCGCCATCGTCGTGTTAATCGCGACGCAGCTTGCAAACGTCGTGCTGGTGCCGGTCTTCGCGCACGCCGGCTTGGCGCTATCGGTCGGTTTGGGTGCGTGCGCCAACGCGCTGGCGCTTTTGGTCGGACTGAAACGGCGAAAGCTTTATCAACCGGCCGCGGGCTGGCCGTGGTTCATCGCACGTCTGACGATCGCACTGATGGCGCTCGCCGGCGTCTTGTGGTGGGCTCAGCGACCACTGGCGTGGTCCGCGATGCAGGATCTGCCGTGGCAGCGTGCCGGCTGGCTCGCCGTCGTCATCGGCGCCGCCACGCTCGCCTACTTTGCCGCGTTGTTCGCACTCGGGTTTCGGACCCGTGACTTCAGAGTGCGCCGCGCCTAGCTTACGTTTGGCTCGGCTCCGAGCGCGCCGACAGCTGCTCCATCCGCTCGGCGACGTCGCGCTTGTAGCCGAACGCAAAAAACACCTCGGCCATCAGGAAGATCGGCGCAATAAAGACCTGGAAAAAGTTGTCCATCAGCGCCGGCCTCTTGCCCTCGAATACGTGGCCGATCAACTGCAGCGCCCAGCCTCCGACGAAGGTCGCGGCGAACACGATCAGTGCTGGCCGAACGCCTTCGCTCGCAATTCCGTGCGCCGCCACGAGCAGCACCGCGACGAACAGCGTCATCGCGGCGGCGAGCACGGCGTCTAACCGGAAGTAGTAAACGAGCACGACTACAGCGAGCACGGTTGCCGCCGAGATCGAGAATCCCCCCAACTCGGCACGCGGCAAGGCCAGTAGAACAAACAGCGAAAACATGATCAGCGGGACACCGACGAAATGCGTCAGCCGGTTTTTTGGATTGCGGTGATAGCGCAGATAGACCGACATCTGTTCTTCGAGCGTTTTCATGGCGCCTCCGCTGATGTTCTTGCTGGTCAGTTCATCTGCTTCAGCATCGTATTGGCGTCACTGACTTCAAATTTGCCCGGGCCCTCGACGTTCAGCGCCTTGACGACGCCGTTGTCAACCAGCATTGAGAAGCGCTGGCTGCGTACCCCCATCCCGCGTGCCGTCAGATCGAGCTCGAGGCCGAGCTTCTTCGTGTAGGCCGCCGAGCCGTCGGCCATCATCCGAATCTTGCCGCCGGTTTTCTGGTCGCGGCCCCACGCGCCCATCACGAACGGGTCGTTGACCGACAGGCACCACACTTCGTCTACGCCTTTTCCCTTCAGTGCGTCGAGCTGCTGGACGTAGCCCGGCACGTGTTTGGCCGAACACGTCGGCGTGAAGGCGCCCGGCAGGCCGAAAACAACGATCTTCTTGCCTTTGGCGAGGTCCTGCACTTTGAAGGTGTTCGGTCCGAGCGAACAGCCTTCAGTCTCAGTTTCGACGAATTCCTGCAGTTCGCCTTCCGGCAATTTGTCGCCGACTTTGATCGTCATCTTGGAATTCCTGTAATGCGTTAGAAGAAGCGAAAGTCTACCGCGGGCGCCTTTGCCACATTTGTAAACGCTACGCCTAATCGCCCAGCGCAACGCCCTCGCGGCGCGGATCGGCGCCGCCTGCCCAACCGATCGCACCACTCGGCAGCCGAACCCGGAAGATCCCCTGTAGTCCGCTCGCCATATCGATCTCGCGCACGTCGTGACCGCGCGCTTTCAGCGCCTCGACTGTGACAGGGGGAGAACCTTCCACGCTCCAGCTCGGTGGGCCCATTGCGCGAGCCAAAGTTCGGCAGCGAAATGGCCTGCTGCACATCGAGATTCCAGTCGAGCACCCCGACCAGCGTCTTGGTGACGTAGCCGATGATTTGCGAGCCGCCAGGCGAGCCGACAGTGCCGACCAGCTGCCCGCTGGTGCGATCGAACACCAGTGCGGGCGCCATCGAGCTGCGCGGGCGTTTGCCCGGTTGCACGCGGTTGGCAACCGGCAATCCGTCCGAGGTCGGCACAAACGAAAAATCGGTCAGTTGATTGTTCAGCAGGAAGCCGCGCACCATCATGCGCGAGCCAAACACGTCTTCGATGGTCGTTGTCATCGACAGGGCATTGCCGTAACCGTCGACAACCGAGATGTGCGACGTGGCGGCCTTGTGCGGCGACGCGTCTTCCGCGGCTCCCATTTGAGTGCCAGGCGGGACGCCGGGCTTGGCGGTGCCCATGCTGCGATCGGTAATTAGCTGCGCGCGCTGTTTCAGATACGTTGGATCGAGCAGGCCAGCCACGTTGACCTTCACGAAATCGCTGTCGGCCACGTACAAACCGCGATCAGCGAACGCGAGGCGTCCCGCCTCGGAAAAAAGATGCACTGCGTCCGGCTGCAACTCGAGCTTGCTGTCGCTCATCACGCTCGTCGGCGGCACCACCGCTATGTTGCGAGACGCGAATATCCCGAGCATTTGGGCGACTGCGATGCCACCGGAAGACGGCGGCGGAAAGCCGCACACGCGCCACTGCTTGTAGTCGGTGCAGATGGGTTCGCGCTGCTTTACTCGATAGGCGGCGAAGTCGGCGACTGCGAGGCGGCCGGCGTTTGCGTGTCCGCTCACCGCTTTGACGATGTCGGCCGGAATGTCGCCGGCATAAAACGAATTCGGATTGGCAGCGATGGCGCGCAACGTCGCCGCGAGCGCGGGATTTCGCATCGAAGTGCCCACCGCTTTCGGCATGCCGTCTGCGCCGTAAAAGTACGTGGCCGCAGCGGCGTCGTTCTTCAGGTATTTCTCGGCGGCAAGTTGCACGTTGAGGCGTGGCGACATCGGAAAGCCGTTGTCCGCCAGCCGGATCGCAGGCTCGAACAAGCGCGCCCACGGCAACTTGCCATGCTGCTTGTGCGCGACTTCGAGCATGCGAACGGCTCCGGGCGTTCCTACTGAGCGGCCGCCGACCACTGCGTCGTAAAAAGGCATTGCCTTGCCGTCGGGCAGAAGAAACAGTTTTTCGTCGGCTGCCATGGGCGCCGTCTCTCGACCGTCGTACGCCAACACCCGGCGGCCGTCCCAGTGCATCAAAAACGCACCACCGCCAACGCCCGAACTCTGCGGCTCGACCAATGTGAGCACCATTTGGATCGCGATCGCTGCGTCGACGGCGGTCCCGCCGGCGCGCAAGATCTCGCGGCCCGCTTCGGTGGCCAGCGGATTCGCGGACGCCGCCATATGTTTGCTCGCAGTAACGGTGTTTAAGCCGGCGCGAAAGACCGACGACGCCTCCGGTGGCGACGGCCGGTCGCTTTGCGTGACACACGCGGCAAGCAAAGCGGCGGCAAACACGAAACCGACATGACGTTCGGCCCTCATGAGACCTTCTGCTACTTAGGCGGCAGCCGAATCGCGCCGTCGAGGCGAATCGTTTCCCCGTTCAACATCACGTTTTCGATGACGTGTTTTACGAGCGCCGCGTACTCATCCGGATTGCCAAGCCGCGATGGGAAAGGCGGCTGCTTGCCGAGCGCGTCTTGCACTTCCTGCGGCATGCCCAGCAGCATGGGTGTCGCAAACAGTCCCGGTGCAATCGTCATGCACCGAATGCCCTGACGCGCCAGGTCGCGCGCAATCGGCAACGTCATGCCGACCACGCCGCCCTTGGAGGCTGCGTATGCGGCCTGGCCAATCTGCCCGTCGTATGCGGCGACCGAGGCCGTGTTGATCAGCACGCCGCGTTCGCCGTCGGCTGTCGCTTCCAGTTTTGCCATCGCGTCGGCAGCGACGCGAATCATGTTGAAGGTGCCGATCAGGTTGATGCCGATCACGCGCGTGAAGGTCGCCAGCGCGTGCGGGCCTTCCTTGCCGACCGTCTTCTCGCCGATGGCGACACCTGCACAGTTGACCAGCCCGCGCAAAATGCCGAGTGCCTGCGCTGCGCCGACGGCGGCTTGCGCGTCCTGTTCATGGGTGACGTCGCATCGAATGAATCGAGCGCTTGCGCCGAGCTCGCGCGCCAACGCTTCACCCCGGTCGACTTGAACGTCGGCGATGACGACGCGCCCGCCGTGGGCCGCGATCATTCGCGAGACAGCGCCGCCAAGGCCGGAGGCGCCCCCGGTAACAAGAAAGGTGTTGCTATCGATCTGCATGAATCCCCCGCCCAGAAGCGAAGGATTCTAGAGTCAGGCGGTGATCAGTAAAACGTGCAGCGTGCGAAGAGCCAGAGGGTGCCGTTGATGTCGCCGTCGCCGTTCGATTTGGTGCGCGCGCGCACCATCGGCAGCTGGCACTTCTCCGCGGTGAAGCCGGCCGAGTTCAGAAACCCTCGCATCGAGTCCGAAGGAACCCCAACGTGAAACTTTGGGCGTGTGTACTGGCCAAGACTGTTAACGCGCGGTTCCTCGAGCTGAATTGCAGAACCGATCCAGGTCGACCCGGCAGACGCCGTAAAGGTGCGCGTCGTTGCAGCTGGGAGCGATTGGGCAGAGGCACCCGCCGCCATTCGATGGTGCGCGCGCGGTAGCGCGCTTTCTGGCACCACGTCAAGCCGCAGTTGCGCCGCGCACGGTAGTGTCAAGCCGGCGAGCGACACTCCGAGAAGCGGGAGAATCAGCGTGAGCAGCGGTACGCGGAATGACGACACGTGAATCCTTGCTAGTTGAGCTCCAATGTACTGAACTCCAATGTATCAGTAAGCAGCAATTTGACTCTTTCAGGCACTGCTGGCAAGTATCCGGTCGGATGAATAAAGTGACGAGCTGAAAAGTGAGCAAATAATGGGCCAACAGGGTCGCGAACTACTGCACGGGTTGCGCAGCTTTGAACGCGGCAAACTGGTCAGCGCGCGCGACGCCGTTCAGCTGATCCAGGATGGCGACACCCTCGCGACGACCGGATTTGTCGGCATCGGCTTTCCGGAAAACATTGCGGTTGCGCTGGAGCAGCGATTCCTCGAAACGAGCGAGAAAGATCCGGACGGTGTGGGTAAGCCAGAAGGATTGACGCTGGTGTACGCGGCCGGGCAGGGCGACGGCAAGGAGCGCGGACTCAATCATCTGGGTTACGAAGGGTTGGTGCGGCGCGTGATCGGCGGCCACTGGGGGTTGGTGCCGAAGTTGCAGGCGCTGGCGGTCGGCAACCGCATCGAGGCGTACAACTTGCCGCAAGGCGTGATCGCTCACTTGTTTCGCGACATCGCCGCCGGCAAGCCCGGACACTTGTCGAAGATCGGCCTGGGCACCTTCGTCGACCCACGTCAGGGTGGCGGGCGCATCAATCAACGTACAAAGGATGAGCTGGTCGAGCTGATGACGATCGGCGGCGAACCGTATCTGTTTTACAAGGCGTTTCCGATCGATGTCGGCATCATCCGGGGTACCACTGCCGACGCCGACGGCAACGTGACGATGGAGCGCGAAGCGCTGACCTGGAAGGGCTCGCGATCGCAATGGCTGCGCACAATTCGGGCGGCATCGTCATCGTGCAAGTAGAGCGCATCGCGGAGCGCGGATCCCTGAACCCGCGGCAAGTGAAGATTCCCGGCGTGCTGGTCGACTGCGTCGTCGTTGCCGAGAAGCCCGAATACCACATGCAAACGTTCGTCGAGCAATACAGCGCCGCATTCGCTGGCGAGATACGAGTGCCGGTGGATACGATCGTCGCGATGCCGATGAGCGAGCGCAAGGTCATCGCGCGCCGCGCGGCGTTGGAGTTGAAGGCAAACAGCGTGGTGAACCTGGGCATCGGCATGCCCGAAGGCGTCGCGTCAGTGGCCGCTGAAGAAAAGGTCATCGATCTGCTGACGTTGACCGCCGAGCCGGGTGTGATCGGTGGTATTCCGGCGAGCGGACTTAACTTCGGCGCGGCAATCAACACCCAGGCGATCATCGACCAGCCGTACCAGTTCGACTTCTACGATGGCGGCGGACTCGATCTCGCCTTCCTCGGTCTGGCGCAGGCCGATCGCGAAGGCAATTTGAACGTCAGCAAGTTCGGGCCGCGGCTGGCGGGTGCGGGCGGTTTCATCAATATCTCGCAATCGGCGAAGAGTGTCGTATTTGTCGGCACGTTCACCGCCGGCGATTTGCAGCTCGGCATCGACGATGGGCGCCTGAAGCTGATAAACGACATCGGCCCGAAGAAATTCGTTGAACTCGTCGAACACCGCACGTTTTCCGGCGGCGAAGCGGTCAAGCGCAAACAACCCGTGCTGTACGTGACCGAGCGCTGCGTGCTGCGACTAGGAGCAGACGGCCTGGAACTGATCGAAGTCGCCCCCGGCGTCGACATCGAGCGCGACATTCTGGCCCGCATGGACTTCAAGCCGATCATTCGCCGCGATCCAGTCCTGATGGACGCGGCGATCTTCGCCGCCGAACCGATGAACTTGCGCCAGCGCATGCTCGCGGTGCCGCTGGCTCAACGCCTGGCCTACGACAGCGAGAACAACATCCTGTTCTTGAACTTCGAGCGGCTGTCGGTGCGTAATCACGGCCGATGTGCAAGCGATTCACACCGAAGTCGTAAAGCGGCTTGAACCGCTGGGACATCGCGTCTATGCGATCGTCAACTACGATCACTTCGATCTGGCGCCTGAAATCGAAGACGAGTATCTGGCAATGGTCAAGGCGCTGGTCGAGCACTATTACATCGGCGTCACGCGCTACTCGACGTCGGCATTCTTGCGCGCGAAGCTGGGTGATGCGCTCGATCGTCGTGGCGTCGCGCCGCACATCTACGAGTCGGCGGCGGAAGCGTTGCAGCGGATGCGCGACACAAGAAGCAGCTAGCCGGCGGCGCGTGAGTCCGGTCGTCAGGTGCGGCGTTTCAGCGTCCCCGGAGTCCCAGCGCGCGCTGCATGATGACGACGTCTACCCAGCGGTCAAATTTGCGGCCGACGGAAGTCATCACGCCCACGTACGAAAAGCCGCACGCCCGATGCGCTCCGATTGACGCTACATTCTGAGAATCGCCGATCACCGCCAGCATTTGCCGCAATCCCAGTGCTGCGCAACGCTCGATCAGTTCGTTCAGCAACGCCCGGCCAATTCCCAGTCCGATCGCATCGTGCGCCACGTAAACAGAGTCCTCGACCGTGCTGCGATACGCCGCGCGCGGACGAAAGGGGCTGGCGTACGCATAGCCGGCGACGCGACCGTTAACCTCGGCCACCAGATAGGGAAGTCCCGTCTGTTCAATGTGCTCTTGGCGCGCGCGCATTTCCGATAGCGCCGGTGGTTCTGTCTCGAACGTGCCGAGACTGTTTGCCACGTGATGCGCGTAGATCGCGTGCACCGCTGGCAAGTCGTCCGCGCCGATCGCGCGAATGTGCATCGCGATCGGCGCTGCGTTACTTGGTGGGCACTACCACCGGGGCCGGATTGGCGGGCAGCGACGCGGGTGGAGCGACGCGCACCGCCGGCGCCAGGATGGGAGCGTTGGTTCCGGTCATCGGTTGCCCGCCGTACACACTGGCGATGATCGGCACGATCAGCAATGCCACGATATTGATGATCTTGATCAGCGGGTTGACCGCAGGGCCCGCAGTGTCCTTGTAAGGATCGCCCACCGTGTCGCCGGTCACGGCCGCCTTGTGCGCGTCCGAGCCCTTGCCGCCATGATGGCCTTCTTCGATGTACTTCTTGGCGTTGTCCCACGCGCCGCCACCGGTCGTCATCGAAATCGCCACGAAAAGGCCGGTGACGATCGTGCCCATCAGCACGCCGCCGAGCGCCGCGGGACCGAGCAGAAGTCCGACGATGATCGGTACCAGCACCGGCAACAGCGACGGGATCATCATCTCCTTGATGGCGGATGTCGTCAGCATGTCGACCGCGCGGCTGTAATCCGGCTTCCCGGTGCCTTCCATGATCCCTTTGATGTCGCGAAACTGGCGGCGCACTTCCTCGACCACCGCGCCGGCCGCACGGCCAACGGCTTCCATCGCCATCGCGGCGAACAGGAAGGGAATCAAGCCGCCGATGAACAGACCGATGATGACGTTCGGGTTCGACAAGTCGAACGTGACGTTTAAGCCTGCCGCTGCCAGGCCGCCGGTGTAATCGGCAAACAACACCAGCGCGGCCAACGCGGCCGAGCCGATCGCGTAGCCCTTGGTCACCGCCTTCGTGGTATTGCCGACCGCATCGAGCGGATCGGTGACGTCACGCACTGCCTTCGGCAACCCCGCCATCTCGGCAATGCCGCCGGCGTTGTCAGTGATCGGGCCGTAGGCGTCGAGTGCAACGATGATGCCGGTCATCGACAGCATCGCAGTGGCAGCCACCGCAATGCCGTACAAATCAGCCAACCAGTACGAGGTCAATATCGCGACACAGATCGCAATCACCGGCCACGCACACGCCTTCATCGACACCGCAAGGCCGGCGATGATGTTGGTCGCATGCCCCGTGGTCGATGCCTGCGCGACGTACTTGACCGGCTTGAACTGGGTGCCGGTGTAGTACTCGGTGATGTAGACGAGCGCCGCCGTCAGCACCAGCCCCACCACCGCACACAGGTACAAGCTCATCACGGTGACCTTGGACGACACCGCGGTGGCGATAACGGGGCCGAGAATCCAGTCGGTGACCGGATAAAACAACACCAGCGAAATCGCACCGGCGACCAGCAAGCCGCGATACAGCGCGTTCATGATCTTGCCGCCTTCGCGCGCCTTGACGAACATGCAGCCGACGATCGACGCCAGAATCGACACGCCGGAAATGACCAGCGGATAGACGATGCCGGCGTCGCCGGCGCCTTTAAATACAAACCCGCCAACCAGCATCGTGGCGATCACCGTCACCGCAAACGTTTCAAACAGGTCGGCAGCCATGCCGGCGCAATCGCCGACGTTGTCGCCGACGTTATCGGCAATCACCGCCGGATTGCGAGGATCGTCCTCCGGAATCCCTGCTTCTACTTTGCCGACGAGATCGGCGCCGACATCGGCCCCTTTGGTGAATATCCCGCCGCCCAGCCGCGCGAAGATCGATATCAGCGAGGCACCGAATGCGAACCCGATCATCGGGTGCAGCAACTCGCGTACGTTTGCTGCCGCATGGGTAGACCGCAGCACCCAGTAGAAACCGGCCACGCCGATCAGTCCCAGGCCTACGACGAGCAGGCCGGTGATCGCACCGCCGCGAAACGCTACGTTCAATGCCGGATTCAACCCCAACGTGGCTGCTTGCGCGGTGCGCACATTGGCGCGAACCGACACGTTCATGCCGACATAACCCGCGACGCCCGACAGAACGGCACCGAGCACGAAGCCAATCGCGGTCCAGATGCCGAGCTGCGGAACGAGCGCGATGATCACGGCCAGCACGACGCCGACGATCGCGATCGTTCGATACTGACGATTCAAATACGCCTGCGCACCTTGTTGTATCGCGGCCGCGATCTCCTGCATTCGAGCATTGCCCGCGGGCTGCTTCAAAATCCAGAGAATGGACCACACGCCGAAGCCCAGGGCTGCAAAGCCGCAGGTGAGCGCGAGTACCAATCCAGACATGCTGTTCTCCTTGCCGAAATTGTTAGAAAAAAGGTTGGTGAATATTCAAACTTATGAAGACAGTGCAGCTGAAACGCGCTGCTTGATTTCTTCGACGCTGCCGACACCGGAGATACGACGATACTTCGGGGCGCTCGTGTTACCGCTGGATGCGAGGTTCGAGTAGTAACCGACCAGTGCGCTGGTCTGGTCGCGATACACCCCGAGCCGTTTGCGCACCGTTTCTTCCTTGTCATCGTCACGCTGAATCAGGGGCTCACCGGTCAGATCGTCCTTGCCTTCGATCTTCGGTGGATTGAACTTGACGTGATACACGCGCCCGCTGGGGGGATGCACTCGGCGGCCGCTCATGCGATCGATGATGTCGCTTTGCGGAACATCGATCTCGAGCACATAGTCGAGATTGACGCCGGCGTCCTTCATCGCCTCGGCCTGTGGGATCGTGCGCGGAAAACCGTCGAACAGGTAACCCGCGGCGGTGTCGCCGGCACGCAGGCGCTCTTTCACCAGACCGACGATGATGTCGTCCGACACCAGCGCACCGGTGTCCATCACCTTCTTGGCGGCGACGCCGAGCGGCGTGCCGGCCGCGATCGCGGTGCGCAGCATGTCCCCGGTTGAAATCTGCGGAATTTTGTAACGCTCCTTGATGAACGCGGCCTGTGTGCCTTTGCCAGCGCCCGGCGGCCCAAGCAGTATTAGTCGCATCTCCGTCCCCGACTTCTATCTTGTAGTTATATGCGACTGCCACGGTATTCGACAAAGCAGCGCGCGAGTTTACCCAAATGGGCTAACCAAATGAAAAAGGGCCGGCGAGCCGGCCCTTGATTGCCGCAGGGTTCTACTCGTTGCCGCCGACTGTGACCGACTCCATGTTCAACACGTTATCCGGTCGGTGCACGACCGTCACGTTGCTGCGCATTGCCCACGGAATCATTTGCCGGTGCAGCGGAACGTGATGCACCTGTGCGTTGTGCTCGGCGATCGCCTGTCGGATCATTTCGCGGCGCTTGTCGACATCGGACTCGACCGCTGCGGCGTCGATCAGTGCGTCGAGCTTCGGATTGACGTACCGACCGTAGTTGAAGGACCCGTTACCCGTCTTGTCATCGTTCGACCGCAATACCGGCGATAGCATCGTCTGCGCATCGGTGATCGCGCCCCCCCAACCCAGCATGAACATGCTGGTGTCGTACTTCTCGAGCTTGGGAAAGTATGTCGCGCGTGGCTGCGTGTTGACCTTCGTGTTGATGCCGACCTTGGTCAGCATCGCCGCCACTGCAATGCAGATTTCTTCATCGTTGACGTAGCGGTTGTTCGGGCAATCGAGCGTGACGTCGAATCCGTTCGCATACCCCGCTTCACCCAGCAATTGCTTTGACCGGTTGATGTCGTATGGCATCCGCTTTTCCGCGTCGGGATTCGACGCGTTGATCGATGGCGTGATGCCGCCGGTGGGCAGCGCCGAGCCACGCATGATGCGCGATCGAATCGCTTCGATATCGATCGCGTGATAGACGGCCTGCCGTACGCGAACATCCTTGAAAGGATTCTTGCCCTTGATGTTCGAATACAGCAGCTCGTCGCGCGTTTGATCGAAGCCGAAGAACACGACCCGGTTTTCCGGCCCACGCGCCACCTTGGTTCCTTTGTTCTCTTCGATACGCCGCACGTCCTGTGGCGGCGGGTCCAGGATGAAATCGACCTGGCCCGACAGCAGTGCGGCCGTGCGTGTTGCATCGGCGCTGACCTGCGTGTAGATCACTTCGGTCACATTTCCCTGGCCGCGGCCGTCTTTCAGGCCCCACCAGTCGGGATTGCGCTTCAGCACGGTGCGTATGCCGGGCTCACGCGCGGCGAGGATCCAGGCGCCGGTCCCGTTGGCGTTACGGGACGCAAAAGTTTCTTCCTTCGCCTTGAAGTCGAGCGGGCGCTCGACCTTGTGCTTGGCCGCCCACGCCTTGCTCATGATGTAAATCGTCGTCGCGTGCTCGAGCGTGATCGGATTCGGCTTGTCCTGCACGAACTCGACGGTGAAGTCATCGATCTTGCGCGGCTTGCCAACCGGGATCGCATACTGCCGTAGCTGGGAAATCGGGTGGCTGGCACGCTCATACGAAAAAACGATGTCGTCGGCCGTGAACGGCGAGCCGTCATGAAACTTGACGCCCTTGCGCAACGTGAACCGCCACGTCGTCGGATTGACCTGTTGCCAGCTGGTCGCGAGCCCGGGTACGAGCTTCAGCGTGTTGTCGCGCATCACCAGCGTGTCGTGTACCGACTGCGAGAACATGTTGGTAAGCCCCTCGTTCTGGGAAAACGGGTCCGCGGTCTGCGGATCGCCCTGCGAGGCCCAGCGCAATGTCTTGGCGTCAGCCGTGGTGACGCCCAGCGCAGCGGTTGCAATGAGCACCGCGAGAAAATGTTTGATCATGACGGGCATCCTCCGATACAGCTCAACGAGCGGCGCGATTTTAGTCTCGGACCATCGCCCGGACGCGCTGCAAATCGTCGGGCGTGTCGACTCCCGGCGGAAGCGCCGAACTCAACTGCAGCACCGCGATGCCAATGCCGTGCGCCAACGCACGCAGTTGCTCGAGCTTTTCCTGCTCTTCAATCGCAGGTCGCGGCAGCCGAGGAAAGCGCGCTAAAAACGCGGCGCGGTATGCGTACAGCCCGACATGACGCCAGGCGGGCAGCCCGGCCGGCAGCGCTGCCCGCGTCTGTGCGAAACCATCGCGCGCCCACGGAATCGGCGCGCGCGAAAACATCAAGGCCCGTCCTTGGCCGTCAACGACGACTTTTACGACGTCGGGACTGAAGAACTCGCTCGCATCGGTAATCGAATGCGCGGCGGTGGCGATCTCGCATTCAGTGCTCGAATGAAGCAGCTGCGCAACGTCGTGCATAACGGCGGAGGGCAGCAAGGGCTCGTCTGCCTGCACGTTGACAACGATGGTTTGCGGCTCGAGAGCAAGCAGACGGGCGGCCTCGGCCAGGCGATCGGTGCCGCTTTCATGAGCCTGGGAAGTCAATATCGATTCGATGCCATGGGCCCGGCAGGCGCCGCTGATCTCGTCGTCATCGGCCGCGACCACTACGCGCGCGGCACCGCTCGCAGCTGCGTTGCGCGCCACCCGAACGACCATTGGCACACCGCCAATGTCCGCTAGCGGCTTGCGCGGCAGGCGCGTTGAAGCCAGCCGTGCCGGCACGATGACTATGAATTTCACGATGCAAAGCTACTGCGCGCCCCGATCTTGCGTCTGCGGTGCCGCTGTACGTTTAAATACACGTACCCTTGTACGCCTGCGCTCCTCGACGCAATCTCGGGCCTGCTCGCTACGCATTTCATCATGAAATCAGCGACCAAGTTCAGCCGATTCAACCTTGCGCGCGTCCGACTCAAGCATCACCGGGATGCCGTCGCGAATCGGATACGCGAGCGCGTCAGCCTTGCACACCAGCTCTTGCGCGCTCTTGCGATATTCAAGCAAGCCCTTGCAAATCGGACATACGAGAATGTCAAGCAGGCGATGGTCCATTAGCGTTCTTTCTCGCGTTTCTTACTGCCGAGATCTGCGCGACCACGACATCGATCAGCGCCGGATCGACTTCGGTCACCAGCGGCACGACCCAGAGCCGCGGGTCGTTTGCAAGCGATGAATTGTCGGCGCATTTTACGGCGTCCTTTTCGGTGATCAGGATGCGGTCGGCCGCGCAATGCGAAAACGGGTTCGTGCGGTAGTCGAAATGATCTGCCAGCGGCAACTCGTCGATCACGAGTCCGACGGCGCGCAGCATCGCAAAGAATCGATCGGGTGCTCCGATGCCGGCCGCAGCGGTCAACCGCCAGCCATGCGAACGCTGTTCGGCAGCCAGTGCCGACAACTCGATACGAAGCTTGGGTGAGTGCAACGCGAACGCGCTGGCCAGATGCGTTCGCATGCGATAGCTCGGGGTGCCGACGATGGCCTCGGGCACCTCTGCGCTGACGCCGTTGAGCGCGATCGCGTCGACCTGACCAAGCCGACTAGGCGGCTCGCGCAGCGGCCCGGCTGGCAACATCCAGCCATTGCCCAGACCACGGTAGTTCAGCAGCGCGATTTCCATATCGCGCCCCAGCTGCATGTGCTGCAGGCCGTCGTCTGCAATGATGACATCGCACTCCGGGTGCGCTGCACGCAGCAGTTGCGCCGCCTCGACCCGCCGCCGCGCAATCGCCACCGGTGCAGTCGTTGCGCGCACGATCAATAAAGGCTCGTCTCCGACCTGACGGGCGGCGTCGCCCGGATGCACCAGTCGCGGCGCAGACTCGCGCGCGCCATAGCCGCGCGACACGATGCCAGGGCGCCAGCCGCGTGCAATCAGAGCGCGGGTCAGTTCGACGGTGAGCGGCGTCTTGCCGGTCCCGCCGAGGTACAGGTTTCCAATGACGACAACGGGTATATCGAGCCGAGTCGGCCGGCGTATGCGAAATGTGTAGACCGCGCCGCGGCAAAGGTAGATGGCGTAGTACAGCAATGACGCGGGTGCCAGCAACCAGGCATATACGCCGCGACGCTGCCACGCTTCGGTCAGAGCGAGCTGGAGCCGGGTCTGCGTCAGCACGGCGATAGGCGACGAGACCGGCCGAATGCCGTCTACTTGCCGCCGGGGGTGCGTTGCGTTGCGAAACTGATGCGAACAATGCCGGCCAGCCGCGCTGCTTCCATCACTCCGATTACTGCCTGGTGCGGGGCTTGCGCGTCGGCATTGATGATCAGCAGCGTGGTTTCCAGGTTCCTGCTTTCTGGCCCTTTGTTCGCCGCACGCAGCGCGTCCGCGAACGCGCGCACGTCGTTCGAGGCGAGCAGCTGGCGCTCGATCGCGTAGCGGCCATCCGCGGTAACGGCGACGTTGATTTCGTTCGGCTGGACCGTTGGCTGCGCCGCATCGGCCGACGGCAGCGTGATCTGCAGCTCGGCGAAGCGCGAGTACGTCGTGCTGACCGCCAGAAATATCAACACGATCAGCAGCACATCGATCAGTGGGATCAAATTGAGTTCCGGCTCCTCGTCCAGCGGACGCCGAAACCGCATTAGCTTCGCTCCGCTCGTTCGGGTTTGGCTGTTGCAAACACGGTTTCGAGCAGCCGTTCGGCCTGCTCTTCCATGTCGACCAGATAGTCGTCGACCAGACGCTTGAAGTATCGATAAGCAAGCACGGCAGGAACGGCGACGATGATCCCAAGTGCGGTGCAGTAGAGCGCCACTGAAATGCCGCGCGCGAGGTCCTGCGGGTTCGATCCGGCCTGCTGGGACGCGAAAATGGCGATCATGCCGACCACGGTGCCCAGCAACCCCAGCAGCGGGGCGATCGAGCCGATCGAGCCGAGCAGCGTCAGATTCTTCGTGAGGCGATTGGCAACGACGGCGCCGGCAGCCTCGATTTGCTGCATCGCGCCCTCGCGAGTCGTGCGTTCGTTGCGCAGTCCGGCGGCCAGCACCTTGCCCAAAGGTGAATTGGCTTCGAGCTTCGAGATCACGTCGGGCGTGATCTGTCGCCGCTTCCAAATGCCGAGCACATCGGTCAGCAGCGTCGCCGGCACTATTTTTTTCCGCTGCAGCGCGATCGCGCGTTCGATGATTAAAGCCAGTGCAAGAATGGAGGCCAGGATCAGCGGCCAGATGGGCCAGCCCAGTTCAGCGATGATGGCAAACAACGGAAATCCTTTGCGGTGTGAGCGCCTGCGCGAGGGCGCACTGTAGAGATGCCTGACATGCGCAGCAAGTTTCCACAGTTACTGTGGACAAGTATGTGAAGAAGTAGTGGCCGGCGGCCCTAAGCCTTTGTTGCAATTTGGTTTGTATAGCTTGCACAGCGCTTAGGCAGTGTTTGAAAGTCGATGAATTTCAATACCTTAACTTAACCATGCTTACAACGAAGGTCACGCATCAGCGCGATCCGCGGTCTAACTCGATGTGTGGACAGGTTCCGCTCGGAAACCCGCATGGCGCTTGAGTTCGATGGTGCAGATATAGAAAACGTGCGGGCCGCGCTGACAGTTTCCGCGTTGAACCGCGCGGTTTCTGGATTGCTGCAGCGAAGCTTCCCATTGGTGCGCGTTCGCGGCGAGATTGCCAACGTGACGCGCGCGGCGAGCGGGCATTGGTACTTTGCGCTGAAGGACGACCAGGCGCAGGCGCGATGCGTCATGTTCCGCGCCCGCAACCAGTTGCTCGGCTGGATGCCGCAAGAAGGCGACGAGGTTGAGGTCAGCGCGGTCGTTTGCTTGTACGAAGCGCGCGGCGAATTTCAGCTGAGTGTCGAATCGATGCGCCGCGCCGGGCAGGGGCGCTTGTTCGAGGAGTTCTTGAGACTCAAAGCCCGGCTCGCCGCCGAGGGGCTTTTTGCCAGCGAGCGCAAGCGTGCGCTGCCCCGCATACCGCGCCGCGTGGCCGTGGTGACATCGATGCAGGCGGCGGCGCTCGGCGATGTGGTCACGGCGCTCGGCCGCCGGGCTTCCTACGTAGGCATCGTCATCTACCCCGTTCCGGTACAGGGCGCGGGTGCGGGGGCGCAAATCGCCGCCATGCTGCGGAAGGTATCCCGACGCGCTGCGCTGGATGCGGTCGATGTCGTGTTGCTGGTGCGTGGCGGAGGTTCGATCGAGGATCTGTGGGCTTTCAATGACGAATCGGTTGCGCGCGCGATCGTGGCGTGTGCGATACCGGTCGTCGTCGGCGTCGGGCACGAAAGCGACATCACGATTGCCGACTTTGCGGCCGATCTTCGCGCGCCGACGCCCACGGCCGCCGCCGAAATGGTCGCGCCGCCGGCAGCGGCTCTGCTCGCAAGCCTCGAAGCGAAGCCAGCGGCGCTTGCGCGTGCGCTGCGACGCTTGCTTGAACGAGTTCACCAACGGATCGACTATGTGTTGCGGCTCACCGGCGCCCAACGCGTCCCGTGGAAAACGCACGCGGGACGGCTCGATGAGCTACGTCTGCGCAGCGGCAACGCACTGGTCGAAGCGCTGATGCATGCGCGAGGCCGAGTCAGCTCGCGAATGCATCGGTTATTGGTTGCGAGGCCCAACGTGAGTGCCGCTTCGTTGCGCGTTGCGGCGCTGACGACCGCACGCCGCTCGGCAATGGCAGCGCATCTTGCCCACGCGCGGACGCGTGTCGAAACCGGACTGGCGGCGCTTGCGCATCTTGGTCCGGCGCAAATTCTGGCGCGGGGCTTTAGCATCGTGCGCGACGCCAGTGGTGCGCTGGTGAGCGACTCCACCGGGTTGGCCATTGGGCAGACGCTCGAGGTGGAATTTGCGCGCGGCGGCGCCAGCACCCGTGTCGAGAGCGTGAAGCCTTAGTGCCTATTCATCGCGTCACGCATGCTAGATTGCAAGCTGCAGTTTTGAGCGAATAACAAGCGGGGAGGCACTATGGGGGCAATCTTCCAATCGCTGGGACGCACGGTGGCAGCGGGTGTGGTGCTGCTGATCGTGCTGGTGGCGATCGTGGTCGCTATCACCGGCACGACGGTTCGCATCGACCATGCGTGGATGACTTTCTTCATGCGCTGGTTGCACGTTTTGTCGGGCGTGATGTGGATCGGTCTGCTGTGGTACTTCAACTTCGTCCAGATTCCGTCGATGCCGAAGATTCCGGACGAACACAAGCCGGCAATCGGCAAGGTGATCGCGCCGACCGCGCTGTTCTGGTTTCGCTGGGCGGCGCTGGCGACCGTAGTTACCGGTGCACTGCTCGCGTCGATGTTGGGTTATCTGGTGCGCGCATTGACGCTGCAGGCGCCGTTTGTCGCGATTGGCATTGGCATGTGGCTCGCATTGATCATGGCGTTTAACGTCTGGTTCATCATCTGGCCAAACCAGAAAAAGGCGTTAGGGATCGTGCAGGTGGCGGCCGAGGAGAAGGCCAAAGCGGCCCGTCTGGCGATGCTGGCGTCACGGTTCAACACGATGTTCTCGATTCCGATGCTGTACATGATGGTCATCCAACAGAATCGAGGCGGCGCCGTTTTCTAAGGCGCTTAAGTCGCCGACCGAAATGGGGCTTCTCGGCCCCATTTTTTTTGGGCGCAGTGCTTGCTCAATCTCGGGCTTACTTCGGACCATCGATCGAGGATCCCATGGAATACAAACTTCCTCCGCTGCCTTATGCAATGGACGCACTCGAACCCGCCATGTCGCGGGAAACACTGGAGTTCCACTACGGCAAGCACCACCGCGCGTACGTCAAGGAACTGAACAACCTGATCAAGGGCACCAAATTCGAAGATGCAGCCCTCGAGCAGGTCATTCTCGGTGCGTCGGGTCCTCTGTTCAACAACGCTGCGCAGACCTGGAATCACACGTTCTTCTGGAACTGCATGGCGCCAGGCGGTGGCGGCGAGCCGGCAGGTGCGCTCGCCGAAGCGATTGGCGACAAGTGGGGTTCGTACACCCAGTTCAAGGAAGCGTTTACGAAGAGTGCAGTCAGCAACTTTGGCTCCGGTTGGACCTGGCTCGTCGGCACGGCTGATGGAGTCGATATCCTCAATACTGACGACGCAGACAATCCTTTGACGAAAGGCGTCAAGCCGTTATTGACGCTCGACGTTTGGGAACACGCCTACTACATCGATCACCGCAACGAGCGACCCAAGTTTGTCGAAGGCTTTCTGAAGAACCTCGTTAACTGGGATTTCGCACAGAGCAACTACGAAAATTCGCTTAGCGCGGTGGAAGCCCGCTGATTTTTTTTCCGGCCGAGACGCCGCGCTTCGCAAACCAGCCCTGGTCCATTTCGAGCGCGTACCGGATCGGGCGTGGCGGGCAGGTTGACGCTTCACTCTTGGGCGCCATGTCGGCGATGCTGACAATGGTGCCATCGTCATCGATGAAGGCAATCGACAGCGCGAATCAGCGTGTTGCGCATCCAGAAGCAGTGTTGCGACTTGTCTTCAAACACGAAGACCATACCGTGATTCGGCGCAAGCCGATCGCGCATCATCAGTCCAATCATGCGCGAATACGGTGTCGCGGCCACTTCTGCCGTGATCACGTGAATGCCCGTGGTTAGCTTCGTGGTACCGAGAGGAGGTTGCGGCGCTTGCTGCGCGACCAACACGCACGGTGTCAACAGCGCACAAACCAACAACACAAGGATTTTCTTCATCTAACCGGATTCAGCGTTGAAGCGAACGTTGACTTTATAGCGCGCAAAGAAAAGGCAGGGACTTGCCCTGCCTCGCTTCCCGCCAATTTTTAGTTACGGCTTCTTGTCGGCCTTTTTCACGTCGGCCTTGGGGTCAGCCTTGGCATCCGCCTTCGCTTCGCCTTTTACGTTGCTGGTGGTGACGGATTTTGCATCCTTGGGCTTCTTCGGCGTTTTGGCCATTGCGTCTTTTTCAGTCTTGACTGCGGCGCTCGCGGCCGCTTTGTCACTCTTGACGTCTGCTTTGGTCGCCGTGTTTGCAGAAACGGATGGCTTGGCTTCGGCCGGTGGGGTGGTCGCCCGCGGCGTTTGCACTGGCGGTACCGTGGGCGCCGGCGTTTGCGCGAGCGCGATGCCCGCGAATGTTGTTCCGATCAGCAAGGCGATCGCTTTGTTCATTGTGATTCCCCTAGAGTTATGGTGTGACCGCATCGGTCAGGGCGAAAAACGGCTTCGATTCCCTAGTGGTTGACATGGCCGAGCATGCACAAACGAACGGCTGAGTAAACTCGCCGCAAATAAACCGCACTGGAGACGCGATGGTTCAGCACATCAAGATGCCCACAACCGGGCAGAAAATCACGGTCAATAAGAATTTCACGCTCAACGTTCCGGATCAGCCGATCATTCCCTATATCGAGGGCGATGGCACCGGAATCGACATCACACCGGTGATGATCAAGGTGGTCGATGCCGCTGTCGCTAAAGCGTATCGCGGCAACAAGAAGATCGTCTGGATGGAGGTGTTTGCCGGCGAAAAATCAACCAAGGTCTATGGCCCGGACGTGTGGCTGCCCGACGAAACCCTCGCGGTCCTGCGCGAATATGTCGTTTCGATCAAAGGCCCGCTGACGACGCCGGTGGGTGGCGGAATTCGCTCGATCAACGTGGCGCTGCGGCAGGAACTCGACCTCTATGTTTGCCTGCGCCCGGTTCGCTATTTCAAAGGTGTGCCGAGTCCGCTCAAAGAGCCCGAAAAAACCGACATGGTGATTTTCCGTGAGAATTCGGAAGATATTTATGCCGGGATCGAATACGAGGCGGAAAGTGACAAAGCGAAAAAGCTGATCGATTTTCTGCAGCGTGAAATGGGAGTCAAAAAGATCCGGTTCCCGAACACCTCCGGTATCGGCGTCAAGCCCGTTTCCAGCGAAGGGACCGAGCGACTCGTACGTCGGGCATTTCAGTACGCGATTGATAACAAGCGCAAGAGCGTGACGCTGGTGCACAAGGGCAACATCATGAAGTACACCGAGGGCGCATTCGCCAAATGGGGTTACGCGCTGGCGCAAAAGGAATTCGGTGCCGAGTTGCTGGATGGGGGGCCTTGGATGAAACTGAAGGCCCCCCATGGCGATATCGTGGTCAAAGACGTGATCGCCGATGCTTTCTTGCAACAGATTTTGCTGCGGCCCGCCGAGTACGACGTCATCGCGACGATGAACCTGAACGGCGACTACATCTCGGATGCACTCGCCGCGCAGGTGGGTGGCATCGGCATCGCGCCTGGAGCCAACATGTCCGATACGGTTGCGGTGTTCGAAGCGACCCATGGCACGGCGCCGAAGTACGCCGGCAAGGACTACGTAAACCCGGGCTCTGAGATCCTGTCAGCTGAGATGATGTTGCGATACATGGGATGGGGCGAGGCGGCCGATCTGATTATCAGCTCGATGGAGAAAGCGATACAGAGCAAAAAGGTCACGTACGACTTCGCGCGCCAGATGCCCGGCGCAACGCAGGTCAGCTGCTCCGGCTTCGGTGACGTGATGATCGCAAACATGTAGCGGCCGGCGGCCGCTACACGCTAAAAGCCAAAAGCAAGGAAACAAAGCCCCGCAGCTGCGGGGCTTTTACAGCGGAGATTATCCGCCGGTAATGTTCGACGCCTGCTTGCCTTTTGGGCCTTGCACGACTTCAAAATTTACTTTCTGGCCTTCTTTGAGCGTCTTGAAGCCATTCATGTTGATGGCCGAGAAGTGAGCGAATAAGTCTTCACCCCCATCGTCCGGCGTAATAAAGCCGAAACCCTTGGCATCATTGAACCATTTAACCGTTCCAGTCGACATTCCCTCACCCCTCCACGACAAAGACAAGGCGGATTCCGCTTTCTGCGCTGTCGCGCTTTATCGCGGTCCGCCCACCTGCCACCCTCACCGAATGATTTCGTGGGTGCCGCAACGCCACAACCGATCCCTGTCATGGCGTTGACGCCGCGATTGTTCGAGCAAAACCGGCGGCGGTCAATAGCGCTGCGCACAACGTTTGACCGATAGTTTCGGCTTGGCCGGGGAAGTATTTTCGGAAACTGTCATCGCAAACGGCGCGCCAGCGGTTAAACGTGACAGCAAAAGGCGATCGAAATCGAAAAACTGCGATCGAAACGTCTTGATGTTTGCGTCGACACCATTACGTTAGAGCACGCGTGTTTTCCCTCGTCAATTCGAGGTTTGTACACGGTTGAATAAGCGGGATGCGTACCGATTTACCGTATGATTGGTACGCTATTTGAATCCCGTGTTGGATGGTCGATTTGCATAGAATGCGGCCAGATGAGTGAGCGGTTGGGCGAAGGCACCGTCGTCGAGAAGCAATCTTCTCGCGTCAAGCCACCGCCCATTTATCAGGTGGTTCTGTTGAACGACGACTACACACCGATGGAATTCGTGGTCGGCGTTCTGCAGAAGTTCTTCGGCAAAGGGAGAGAGCAAGCAACTCAGATCATGCTGAAGGTTCATCACGAAGGGCGCGGCGTCTGCGGCGTGTACCCACGCGATATCGCAGCGAGCAAGGTTGAGCAAGTCTGCAGTTATTCACGCCAGCATCAGCATCCGCTGCAGTGCGTGATGGAGGAAGCATGATCGCCCAGGAACTCGAAGTCAGTCTGCACATGGCCTTCGTGGAGGCCCGCCAGGCGCGACACGAATTCATTACCGTCGAGCATCTTTTATTGGCATTGCTCGACAACCCATCGGCCGCCGAAGTGCTGCGTGCCTGCGCATGCAACATCGATGATCTGCGCAAGAACTTGCAGAACTTCATCGCCGACAACACCCCGATTCTGCCGCCCAACTCCGAAGCCGATACGCAACCGACGCTCGGCTTTCAGCGCGTGATCCAGCGCGCGATCATGCATGTGCAAAGCACGAGCAACGGCAAGAAGGAAGTCACCGGCGCGAACGTCCTGGTCGCAATTTTCGGCGAGAAGGATTCGCACGCGGTGTATTACCTGCATCAGCAGGGCGTGACACGGCTCGACGTCGTCAACTTTATTTCGCACGGCATCACCAAGGCGGGGCAGGGCGAAGAAAAAGCTAAGCCCGGCGCCGAGGAGGCTGCTGAGGGAGACGGCAAGGATCAGCCGTCGGCGCTTGAGCAATACACGCAAAATCTGAACGCGCTCGCCAAGGAAGGCAAGATCGATCCGTTGATCGGCCGCGAGCCCGAAGTGGAGCGGGTGATCCAGATACTGTGCCGTCGCCGGAAGAACAACCCGCTGCTGGTCGGCGAGGCGGGCGTCGGCAAGACGGCGATCGCTGAAGGCCTGGCATGGCGCATTTTCAAGGGCGACGTGCCCGAGATCCTTGAGAAGTCGAGCGTGTATTCGCTCGACATGGGCGCATTGCTGGCCGGCACCAAGTACCGCGGCGACTTCGAGCAGCGGCTGAAAGCGGTGCTGAAGCAGCTGAAAGCCAACGCGCACGCGATCTTGTTCATTGACGAAATTCATACGCTGATCGGCGCCGGTTCGGCGTCGGGCGGCACGCTCGATGCGTCGAACTTGCTAAAGCCGGCTCTTGCCAGCGGGCAACTGAAGTGCATTGGTGCGACGACCTACAACGAGTACCGCGGCATTTTCGAGAAAGATCACGCGCTTTCGCGCCGGTTCCAGAAGATCGATGTGATCGAGCCGACGATTCAGCAAACGATCGAGATTCTGAAAGGGCTGAAATCGCGCTTCGAAGAGCATCACGGCGTCAAGTACACGTCGAGCGCGATCGCCGCGGCGGCAGAGTTGTCGGCCAAGTTCATCAACGACCGCCATTTGCCGGACAAGGCCATCGATGTAATCGACGAGGCCGGGGCCGCGCAACGCATCCTGCCGAAGTCGCGTCAGAAGAAAACGATCGGCAAGACCGAGGTCGAAGAAATCATTGCGAAGATCGCCCGCATCCCGCCGCAGACGGTGTCCAGCGATGACCGTGCGCAGTTGAAAAACCTGGATCGCAACCTGAAGAACGTCGTGTTTGGTCAGGATCCGGCGATCGAGGCGCTTTCGGCGGCGATCAAGATGGCGCGTTCCGGACTAGGCAAGCCCGACAAGCCGATCGGCTCGTTCCTGTTTTCAGGGCCAACCGGCGTCGGCAAGACCGAGGTTGCAAAGCAGCTTGCGTTCACGCTGGGTATTGAGCTGATTCGGTTCGACATGTCGGAGTACATGGAGCGCCACGCGGTGAGCCGGTTGATCGGCGCCCCACCCGGATACGTGGGTTTCGATCAGGGCGGGTTGCTCACTGAGGCGATCGCGAAGAAGCCGCATGCCGTGCTGTTGCTCGACGAGATTGAAAAAGCGCATCCGGACATCTTCAACATCCTGCTGCAGGTGATGGACCACGGCACGTTGACTGATAACAACGGTCGCAAGGCCGATTTCCGCAACGTGATCATTGTGATGACGACCAACGCCGGTGCCGAGATGCTGCAGCGTGCGTCGATCGGCTTTTCAAACGCGCGCGAGTCCGGCGACGAGATGGCGGATATCAAGCGCATGTTCACGCCGGAGTTTCGCAACCGGCTCGATGCGGTGATTTCGTTCAAGGCATTGAACGAAGAGATCATCCTGCGCGTGGTCGACAAGTTCCTGATGCAGCTCGAAGACCAGCTGCACGACAAGAAGGTGGACATCATCTTCAGCGATGCCTTGCGCAAACACCTGGGCAAAAAAGGCTTCGACCCGGTAATGGGGGCGCGGCCGATGGCGCGCCTGATTCAGGACACGATCCGGCGCGCGCTAGCCGACGAGTTGCTGTTCGGCAAGCTGCTGACCGGCGGCCGGGTGGATGTCGACGTCGACGACAAGGGCGAAATCAAGCTCGACTTCCCGCCCAGCGACAGCGGCGATGCGCCGCAGCGCGAGCAGGGCGAGCCCGTGCTCTCGGAGTAGCAGCGGAATAAGCTGATCAGAATGTCGTCGTAGCCGTCAGTTGACGGCGCGTTTGGATTGTCCCCACAATGGCCCGCTTCTAGCGGGCCGTTTCTTTTTCCACGAGGGGACCATGAAAACAAAAAACCTGATGGCGTGCGCACTTGCGCTGCCGTGGCTGGCCGGAGGTTCGTACGCGCAACAGACATCGGACGCCGATCTGCGCGCGGGCAGCGTGCTCGCGTCGAACTGTGCGAACTGCCACGGCACATTGGGCAATGCACAGGGGGCGATGCCAAGCCTGGCCGGCCAGTCCAAGAGTTACATGGTCGAGCAGATGCGGCAGTTTCGCGACGGTAAACGACCGGCGACGATCATGCATCAACTGGCCAAGGGCTACACCGATCAGCAGATCGAGTTGATCGCAGAATTCTTTTCGCGGCAGAAATCAGCGCGCTAGGAGACAGCCATGAGTATGCAAAGAATTTCGCGGCGCGATGCGTTGAAAGTGTTCTCCGCAGGCGCCCTTGCGTCGAGCCTGTCCGCGTGCGCGACGATGGGGCAGAAGAGCGTCGGCAAAGTGGTGGTCGTCGGCGCCGGCTATGGCGGTGCCACCGCAGCCAAGTATCTGCGCCTGTGGTCCGATGGCGCTGTCGACGTGACGTTGGTCGAGCCGAATGAAGCGTTCATTTCGTGCCCAATGTCGAACCTGGTGCTCGGCGGCAGCAAGACCCTGGCCGACGTCACCGTCAGCTACTCGGGGCTCGACAAGTACGGTGTGAAGCGCGTGCGTGACACTGCGAGTGCGATTGACGTCGACAAGAAACAGGTGCGCCTGGCTTCCGGCGCGACGCTGCCTTACGACCGGCTGGTCGTATCGCCAGGCGTCGAGTTGATGTACGACCAGCTGAAGGGATGGTCTGCGTCGGGCGAAGCGTCGGTGTTGCACGCGTGGAAAGCCGGTCCACAAACGGTTGCGCTGCGCAGGCAGTTGACCGAGATGAAGGACGGCGGCGTCGTCGTGATGAGCATCCCGCTGGCGCCATATCGCTGCCCGCCCGGACCGTACGAACGTGCCTGTCAGGTCGCGTGGTACCTGAAGCAGTCGAAGCCGAAGAGCAAATTGCTCATACTCGACGCCAATCCGGATTACGTGTCCAAAAAGCCGTTGTTCTCGCGTGTGTTCGGCGAGGACTACAAGGGCATCGTCGAGTACCGCGTCTCTTCGCCGGTCAATGAGATCGATCTGAAGTCTGGCACGCTCGTCACCGAAGTTGGCGACAAGGTGCGCGGCGACGTCGTCAACTACATTCCGCCGCAGCGCGCGGCCAACATTGCGCGCGACGCCGGATTGATCACGGCCAACAATCGTTGGTGCGAAGTGAATTGGTCGTCAATGGAGTCGATCAAGGTGCCGAACGTGCACGTGCTGGGCGATTCCACCTTGTCGGCGGCGGCGATGCCCAAGTCCGGACACATGGCGAACCAGCACGGCAAGGCGGCGGCAGCGGCGATCATCGAACTGCTGAACGGCCGCGCGGTCGTGCCGCCGACAATGGCCAACACCTGCTACAGCTTCATCGACGACCGCAATGCCGTGCACGTCGACAGCGTGCATCGCTGGGTGCCGGAAAAGAAAACGCTGGAGCCGGTGGCAGGCGCCGGCGGCATTTCATCGCAGGACCGCGCATCGTGGGCCCTCGAGGGCGCGTACGCGCAGAGCTGGGCGACCACGATCTGGGCGGATATGCTTTCTTAGCGCACACGAGGTGTACGCGATTGCTTCGCAATCGCACGTGCACCTCGTGTGATTAGTTGGATGCGCGCCGCCGGAGCAAGTCCGTCGGCACGCATGGGGGTGTGTCTGCGCGCGCTGCGCTACGACATCACAGCAAGTCACCGTCCCGTACTGCCGAAGCCGCCGGCGCCGCGTTCGCTCGCCGCAAAGTCCTCAACCACATTGAACTTCGCCTGCACAACCGGGACGATCACCAACTGCGCGAGCCGCTCGAGCGGATTCAGCGTGAAGGGCTCGCGGCCGCGGTTCCAGGTTGACACCATTAACTCGCCCTGATAGTCGGAGTCGATCAGCCCGACCAGATTGCCGAGCACGATGCCGTGCTTATGACCGAGCCCCGAGCGCGGCAGAATGAGCGCCGCATAGCCGGCATCGGCGATATGAATTGCGAGTCCGGTTCTTATCAGATGAGTTGTGCCCGGTTCGATCAGTAGCGGGGCGTCGACACATGCTCGCAGATCGAGTCCGGCAGCGCCGGGCGTGGCATAACCGGGCAATTGGTCGCGCAGTCGTGCATCGAGGACGCGAACATCGACGCGCATTACTTCGTCTTGATCGGGCCTGCGCTAAAGACTTTGGACACCAGCGCTTGATTTCCTTGCTGCTGCGAAAATTTCTTCAATGCACGACTGAACCGTCGCACGCCCCAGAATATCAATGCGGTGCCGATGAAGAGAAGCGCAATGCTGGTCGAGGCAATCAACCAGTAAAGTGAAAGCAGCACGCCCGTCGCGATCAATATTGCAGAAGCGAACACTTGGCTAGGCGACAGTTGAGCGCCTACGTGCGCGACACTGGCCCGCAACTCTCCTGCACTGCGAAGATCGGCCGGCTTGCGGCCGGCAAAAAAATGATCGGTCTTGTTTGCGCCGGCCGGAGGTTTCTTGTCAAGCTGCGTAACCAGATGCTGCGTGCTGGCGAGCAACCGTGCTGCGGATTGTTTTTGAAGCTGGTCGATGTAGGCGATGAAATCGCCGTCCTTAGGCTCCTGAGTGTCGATCATTTCAGTCGCGACGAGATCTCGGCGATCAGGCGCCGGGCCTGCGCCAGCTTGTCGTCCAGTCGGCAGCGTCGTTACGCCATCTTGATCGATAAGCGACAGTTCGCTGCGGTCGGCGCCGAAGGCATCTTGGGCACGATTTGCAACCATCAAGGGGACTTTCTTGGTTCCGAGCTTGCGCCGTGCGTTTTCGATCACATCGTCGCTTTCGGCAGCGAAGCCGACGCAGTACGGCGCGGACGGCAGCGCCGCAACCGTGGCAAGAATATCCGGATTCGGCGCGAACTGCAGTTGCGGCGGTGTGGACTTGGCCGTCTTTTTGATCTTGCTGGTGCTCTGATTGCTGACGTGCCAATCGGCCACTGCAGCGACCGCGATGAATACGTCGGCCGGAAGATGGCTCATCACTGCGTTCATCATTTGCTGAGCCGTCGTCACGTCGATGCGCTGCACGTGACGCGGTGTCGCCAGTGCACTCGGCCCGGAGATAAGCGTCACGCGCGCACCAGCGTCGCGCGCGGCGCGCGCTAGCGCGAAGCCGGTTTTGCCCGACGACAAATTGGTAACACCGCGCACCGGGTCGATCGGTTCGAATGTCGGACCCGCGGTCAGCAGCACGGTTTTGCCTGCCAGCGTCTTCGGCTGGAAAAAAGCAACGATGTCCTCGAGGAGCTCGTGCGCCTCGAGCATACGGCCCAGACCTGTTTCACCGCACGCCTGCGCACCGCTCGCGGGGCCGAGGATAACGATGCCGTCGGCACGCAGCTGCGCAACGTTTCGTTGCGTCGCCGGGTTGTCCCACATTTCGACGTTCATTGCCGGCGCCACGAGCAGTGGCGTGCGAACGCGATCGCGCGCCAGTGCAAGCGCTGCCAGCAGGTCGTCGGCGATCCCATGCGCGAGCTTGGCCAGAAAGTCGGCGGTCGCCGGTGCGACGATGACCGCATCCGCGTTGCGGGTCAGCTCGATGTGCGGCATCGCGTTGCCGGTCAGGCTTTTCCATTGATCGGTTTCGACCGCGCGGCCGCTCAACGCCTGCATCGTCGTCGCAGTCACGAACTGCTGCGCGCCGTCAGTCATCACCACTTGCAAGCTGGCCCCTTCGTCCTGCAACCGACGCACCAGCTCGCATATCTTGTACGCGGCAATGCCGCCGGTCATGCCAATAACGAAGTGTTTCTGGGCAAGCTGCATCGCTATTTCGCGCGTCGCACGCGGCGCAATTCGTCGACGATCAGCAGCGCCGCGCCGCCAACGATCGCGCTGTCGGCCAGATTGAACGCCGGCCAGTGCCAGCCGCCCCAATGAAAGTCGAGAAAGTCGATGACGTGACCGTACACAATGCGATCGATGACATTGCCGACCGCTCCGCCGAGAATCATCGCGAGTGCCAGCGCAAATAAGCGCTGGTGACCATGTCGTGCCAGCAGGTAAAGAATGAAAGCCGACGCCGCGATCGCTACCGTTATCAAGAATCCTTCCTGCCATCCGGAAGCCGTCGCGAGAAAGGAGAACGCAGCGCCTTTGTTATAGGCCAGCACCAGGTTGAAGAAGCCGGTTACCGGCACGACGTCGCCAAATTCGAAGCGCTGTTCGATCGTGATCTTCGTCAGTTGATCAACCAGGACGATTCCGATCGCAACTCCGATCCACGGCAACATCCGCTGCCACCAGGTCGGCTGTTTGACAAACGACATCAGGCAAACGTCCTCGGTTCACCCGTACCGAACAGATTGCTGACGCAGCGTGCGCAGATCGTCGGGTGACGGGTGTCACTTCCGACGTCGGCGCGCCAGTGCCAGCAGCGCCCGCACTTGGTATGCGGCGATGGCGAGACGACGATTTGCGCATCGCTTACATCGTCAACTGGCGTCGCGCGCGCAGCGGAGGTGATGAACACGAACCTGAGCTCATCGCCCAGCGATTGCAGTAACCCGGCGGTTTCAGCGTTTGTACGCACCTCGACTTCCGCTTGCAGCGACGAGCCGATCTCGCCGCGCTCGCGCGCCGGTTCGAGCTGTTTCTGCACCTCAGCGCGCACCGCGCGCACCCGGGTCCACTTGTCGATCAGCGCGGCTTCATCGGCGGCCTCCGGCAAGGCAGGAAAAGTTTCAACGAAGATCGTGCCGCCGGTTTTTTTCTTCAGCACCTTCCAGGCTTCCTCGGCCGTGAACGACAGCAGCGGCGCCATCAACTTGAGCAGCGCCTCGGTTACCCGATACAAAGCGCCCTGGGCTGACCGGCGCTCTTTCGAATCCGGCCGGGTCGTGTAAAGGCGGTCTTTCAGGATATCGAGGTAAAACGCGCCCAGGTCTTCCGAAGCGAACGTCTGCAACCGCGCAACGATCGGATGGTATTCGTAGCGGTCGTAATCGGCTCGAACGTCCGCGGCCATTTCGCGTGTCATCGCCAACGCGTAGCGGTCGATTTCAAGCCATTCGCTCGCCGGCAACATGTCGCGCTCGATATCGAAGTCGCTGACATTGGCCAACAGAAATCGCAGCGTGTTGCGCAGTCTTCGATAGCTTTCAACGACGCGCTTGAGAATTTCATCGGACAGGGTCAGCTCGCCCGAATAGTCGGTGCTCGCGACCCACAGGCGGATGATTTCCGCGCCGAGGGTGTCGGCCACTTTTTGCGGCACGATCACGTTGCCGAGCGACTTGCTCATCTTGCGGCCGTTGCCGTCGACGACGAAGCCGTGAGTCAGCAGCGCCTTGTAGGGCGGCACGCCATTCAACATGCACGAGGTCAGCAGCGAAGAATGAAACCAGCCGCGGTGCTGGTCGGACCCTTCCAGATACATTTCTGCGGGGAAATGCGATTCGGCCGCATGCGAGCCACGCAGCACCGTTTGGTGCGTAACGCCGGAGTCGAACCAGACGTCGAGCGTGTCGCGGTTCTTCACATAGTCGTCGGCATCGTCGCCCAGCAGCTCGCGCGCATCGAGGTCCTGCCACGCTTCGATGCCGCCTTGCTCGATGCGCTGCGCGACTTGCTCGAGCAGCTCCTGCGTGCGCGGATGCAGCGCTCCGGTTTCCTTGTGTACAAAGAACGCCATCGGCACGCCCCATTGGCGCTGGCGCGATAACGTCCAATCGGGGCGATTCGCGATCATTCCATGCAGCCGCGCCTTGCCCCATTGCGGATAGAACTGTGTGGCTTCGACGCCTGCCAGCGCCAGCTCGCGCAACGGGGTGCCGCCGTCGCTCGGCACGACGTCCATGCCTGCAAACCATTGCGACGTCGCGCGATAGATCACCGGCGTTCGATGGCGCCAGCAATGCATGTAACTGTGCGTGATTTCCTCGACGTGCAGCAAATGCCCATGCTCGCGGATCACATCGACGATCTTCGGGTTCGCGTCCCAGATTTTCAGGCCGCCGAACTGCGGCAGCGACGCGGCAAACACGCCGTCGCCCTGCACCGGATTGATGATCTGGTCGTCTGTCATGCCGTGCGCCTTGCACGACACGAAGTCATCGATGCCGTACGCCGGTGAGGAGTGAACGATGCCGGTTCCGATATCGAACGTCACATAGTCACCGAGGTAAACCGGCGCGTCGCGATCGTAGAACGGGTGCCGAAAGCGAATCAGCGACAGATTCTTGCCCGCGGTTTGCGCCAGAGTCTTACCACTGAGTTGATACGTTGTCAGGCAAAGATCTTTGCGCTGACTGGCCAGCACTAAAAGACCGCGCTCGGTATCGACCAGGTCATAGCTCGCCTCGGGGTGTACGTTCAGCGCCTGGTTGGCGGGAATCGTCCACGGCGTCGTGGTCCAGATCACGGCGTAGACGCGCTTGTCAGGCAGTTGCGGCAGGCTGAACGCCGAAGCGAGCTTGCCGCGCTCGTCGTCGCGCAGCGGAAACGCGACATCGACTGCGAGATCGACCCTGTCCTGATATTCGACCTCCGCTTCAGCCAACGCCGAGCCGCAGTCGAAGCACCAATTAACCGGCTTCAAGCCACGAAAGACGAAGCCCTTGGCCATGATCTTCGCGAGTGCGCGCAGTTCATCGGCTTCGTTCTTGAAATCCATCGTCTTGTACGGCCGGTCCCACAGACCGAGCACGCCGAGACGCTTGAAGTCGCTCTTTTGCCGCTCGATTTGTTGCGTGGCGTGCGCGCGCGAGCGCGACTGCACCTCTCGCGTTGGCAAATTCCGGCCGTACTTTTTCTCGATCAGAATTTCGATCGGCATGCCATGGCAGTCCCAACCCGGCACGTACTGGGCGTCGAAGCCCGCCATCTGCCGGCTCTTGACGACGAAGTCCTTCAGCGTCTTGTTCAACGCCTGGCCCATGTGGATGTCGTTGTTGGCGTAAGGCGGCCCGTCGTGCAGGATCCACTTCGGGCGACCGACCGATGCCGCGCGGATCTGACCGTAAATGTCCTGTTCGTCCCATTCGCGCACCCATTGGGGCTCGCGCTTGGCAAGATCGCCGCGCATCGGAAACGGTGACTCCGGCAGATTCAACGGGTATTTACGCGTTGCGGGGTCGGGTGCGGGTTTTCGTTTTTCGTCAGGCATAACGGATATCTCAGGACGCGACGGCGTTGTTCAACAACGCACGCGCTTTCGCCGCGTCATCGCCGATCGCGGCCGACAGTGCGTCAAGTGTCTCGTACTTTTGCTCGTCGCGCAGTTTCTGCACGAACTCGACGGTCACCAGTCGTCCGTACACGGCATCGGCGAAATCGAACAGGTGCACTTCGAGCAGCCACCGTCCCTCGTGCTCCAGCGTCGGCCGTAGGCCGATGCTGGCCACGCCGGCGACGGGCCGTTCCCCGATGCAGTGCACTCTGACCGCGAAAATCCCGCGCAGCGCGGGATGCGAGTGTTCGATCTTCAAATTGAGCGTAGGAAAGCCAAGCGACCGGCCCAGCTTGCGTCCGTGCAGCACGCGGCCGCTGATCGAGTAAGCGCGGTTGAGCAACATCGAAGCGCGCGTCAAGTCGCCGGCCGCCAGTGCTTCGCGTACCGCTGTGCTTGAAATGCGCTCGCCATCGTGCGCAATCGCCGGCATCACTTCGAGCTCGAATGCGCCACGTGACGCGTAATCGGCAAGGAGCGCGGTGTCTCCGGCGCGCTGCGCCCCGAAGCGGAAATCATCGCCGACCAGAAGCCAACGCACCGAGAAGCCCGCGAGCAGGACGTCTTCGATGAAGGCACTGGGCGACAGTTGCGAGAAGCGGCGGTTGAAGTGTTGAACGAACGAATGCTCGATACCGCAGCGCTTAAACGCAGCCAGCTTGTCACGCAGATTCGACACGCGCGCCGGTGCTCGGTTGGGTGCGAAGAATTCGCGCGGATGCGGTTCGAATGTCATCACCGCCGGCGTCAGATCACGCGCGCGCGCAGCCGCGACGACACGCATCAGCAGCGCCTGGTGGCCGCGATGAACGCCATCGAAGTTGCCGACCGTCAGCGCGCAAGGCGCACGATCGGACCGGTGCGGCGCGCCGCGAGTTACCTTCATAAGAACGCCGATGATGCGGTGCGAAAACGACCTTGGAGTATACGGTCGAGTGCTGCATCGCCATGATTTATCGGGCGTTTAAGACGCGCCAGTACAATTCGCTTGAATGAATAACAGCGCCACTAAGCCCACGAGCAGGCCCATCGTGGTCCTCGTTTCCGGCCGCGGCAGCAATCTGCGAGCGTTGTTGACGACGGCGGCTATCGAGCGATGGGATGCCGAACTTGGCGCCAAGGTCGTCGCTGTCATCAGCAGTCGTGCCGACGCGGAAGCGCTTGATGTGGCCCGGGCGCATAGCGTGCCGGTGCATATCTTGCCGCACGGCGAGTTCGATTCGCGCGCTGCATTCGACGAGGCGCTGACGCGGACGATCGAGCGTTATCCATCCGCGCTGATCGTGCTGGCGGGATTCATGCGCGTTTTGACGCCAGAGTTTGTGCGGCGTCACGCGGGGCGCCTGATCAACGTTCACCCTTCGTTGTTACCGTCCTTTCCCGGCCTGAACACGCATCAGCGGGCGCTGGACGCCGGGGTGCGAGTGCATGGCGCCACGGTGCACTTTGTGTCCGACGAAGTCGATGCCGGTCCGATCATCGCGCAGGCAGCGGTGGCGGTTCACGCGGACGACGATCGCGCGACTCTTGCCGCGCGCGTGCTTCAGCAGGAGCATCGCTTGTTGCCGCGCTCCGTGCGGCATGTTCTTGAAGGCCGTGTTCGGTGCGTGGAGCGGCGTGCCGTCCTTAAAGACATCGCGCGCGGCGAGTTGTCTGTACTCGCGTGAGAAACATGGGAGCGCCGAAGCGCGTGAAACGCGAGGCCCGCAAGCCGCCGGATGCCGGCCGCTTTCCGCCTCGAAAGTCGAACAAGGAGCGGACGGCTCGCCCGCGGGCGTTCGAACCCGAGTTCACGCGCGCGCCGCGACAAGCATCACGCAACGGTGCCACGCCGCATTCATCGTCGAGCCGCATTACATCGTTGGTCGTCGACTCGCTCGCGGCGGCGCTGACGGTGATTCTAAAATTCGACGGGCCGTCCGACGTATTGCTGTCGCGTTTTTTTCGTCTTCATCCTGCGCTGGGCCAGCGCGACCGCGGCTTGATTGCCGAAGCGGTCTTCTTTGCGCTGCGCCGCTACGCGACGTTGGGTTGGATGATGCAGCCGGCGCATCCAGCGCGCGCGGCTCGCTTCGCTGCGCTGCTGACACTGGGTCGCCAACATGGGATCGAGGCGATCGATGAGCGCGCGTTACGCCGCGATGTAGACGCGGTCAGGCAGGCGTTGACGATCGATCTGGCGCAGGCGCCGGGTTCGGTGCAGGCCGAATTGCCTGAATGGCTGTTTGCGGAAATCGAGCGACAGTATGACGATGCGGCACCGCTGATCAACGCGCTGAAAGAGAGCGCGCCCCTCGATCTGCGCGTGAATTCGATCAAGGCCGCCCGCGCGGAAGTGCTCGAGGAGCTGGCGGCCCATCATGTGGGAGCAGCGCCGACGCCGTACTCGCCCGACGCGATCCGGCTTGCCAGCAAGCCGGCGTTAACTAACTGGCCCGCGTATCGCGAGGGCCGGATCGAGGTGCAGGACGAAGGCAGCCAGTTGATCGCGCGGCTGTTGCAGCCGCGACGCGGCCAAATGGTCGTTGATTTTTGTGCCGGCGCCGGCGGCAAGACGCTGGCGCTCGGTGCACTGATGCGATCGAGCGGGCGCTTGTATGCGTTCGACGTGAACGAGAAGCGGCTGGCGGGCCTGGGCCCGCGACTCAAGCGCAGCGGCTTGTCCAACGTGCACCCGGTGGTGATCCGCAATGAGTCGGATGTTCGGGTGAAGCGTTTAAATGGCAAATGCGACGCGGTCCTGGTCGATGCTCCCTGCTCCGGGAGCGGAACGCTGCGTCGTAATCCGGACTTGAAGTGGCGTTTCAGCGAAACCGAGCTGGCGCGAGTCAACGATGTGCAGCGCTCGGTTTTGCGTGCAGCGGCACGGCTGCTGAAGCCCGGTGGACGCATCGTGTACGCGACGTGCTCCTTGCTTGCGCAAGAGAATCAGTCGGTGGTCGATGATTTTCTGAACGAGCATCCCGACTTTGAAGTTATCCCCGCGGCGACCGTATTGCGCGCTCAGTCGGTCGATGTCGCGCATGCGGCGCGCTTTGCTCCGTACTTTGTCATGCTGCCTCACCTGCACGGCACCGATGGATTCTTCGCTGCGGTATTTGAGCGCCGATAGGCGGATCGGGCTAACAAAGCAGTGAACCGAGAAACTCTCTTCGAAGAAGTCCTGCACGTTTTGCGCAACGAGCTGGCGCAGCCGCCGCAGGCGTGGCAGTTGGCGATCATCGTTGCCGCACTGGTTGCCGGCTGGTTCTTTGCGCGCCACATTGAACAACGCGCGCGCGCAAGGCTGGCAGCCGCTGCCACGGCGCCGCACGGGGTCCGCGTCGATGTCCTGAAGTTCTCGATCGATGGCTTCCGGCGCCTTGCATTTCCGGTCGCAGCAATGGTGTTGCTGGTGCTCGGCGGATTCGCGCTCTACTTCAGCGGCGTCGTGCGCTCGGACGAAGTGCATCTGCTGCGGCTTGCGCTGCTCCTACTTTGCGCGATGGCGGCAATTAGATTGTTCGTTTACGTGCTGCGCCGGTCGTTGCCGCGCGCCGCCTGGATTGGCACGTTCGAGCTTGGCATTGCGATCACGATCTGGATCGTCGTGGCGCTGTATGTCACCGGATTGCTGGACGACCTGATCGCCCAACTCGACGCGGTCCGGTTTCCATTGGGCAAACCACCGTTGACCTTGTGGGACCTTCTGGCCGGAATCGTCAGCGTCATCTTGACCGTGCTGGCTGCGCTGTGGGTAGGCTCGGTCGTCGAGGCGCGCTTGATGGGTGCCAAGTCGCTGGCGCCGAATTCACGGGTCGTGATGGCGCGTCTCGTCAAGGCAGTGCTGACGTTGCTGGCGGTGCTGGTGGCGTTGTCGTTCGTCGGCATCGATTTGACCGTGCTCTCGGTATTTGGTGGCGCGCTCGGGGTCGGACTCGGACTGGGCCTGCAGAAAATTGCGAGCAACTACGTCAGCGGATTCATCATCCTGCTCGACCGCAGTCTGTCGATCGGCAACATGATCACGGTCGACAAGTTCTACGGCGCAGTCTCGCAGATCAATGCGCGTTACACCGTGATCAAGGCCCTCGACGGCACCGAAACCATCGTGCCGAACGAAATGCTGGTGTCCTCTCCTGTCATCAATCATTCATACACCAACAGCACCGTGCTGGTGAAGGTGACCCTGTCGGTTGCATACGATGCCGATGTCGATCGTGTGCTGCAGATTTTGATAGAAGCGGCGAACGAACAACCGCGTGTGCTGAACGACCCCGCGCCCAGTTCGTTTGTTACTGGTTTCGGCGCCGATGGCATCGATCTGCAGGTAGGCTTCTGGATTCGCGATCCCGAGGCCGGGAGCCTGGCGATCAGGTCGGACATCGCTCGTCGCGTGCTGAAAAGATTTAAGGACGAGGGCATTGAAATTCCGTTCCCGCAACGCGACGTGCGGATCAGGGCTGTCCCGGAGTCGTTGGCGAACCTGTCGAATCGAGCTGGTAAAGGCCCCGACCTGGGTGCGGAAGTCTGATTCGCTGCTCGATCGACTGAAAAACGGCATGAGATGCCGGTCGAAAAGCGATTCAAGCCGGGGCATTGCGTACAATGTGAGAGATTGGCGCGCCGGCCATCTCGGTCTAATTCGCGTTACAAAAAGGACGATGCATGTATTTGCTTGAATTCTTGGATGGCGGTCTGCTGCAATTCAACTGGTGGCAGCTCATCTTGGCGGCCCTGGTATTGACGCACATCACGATCGCCAGCGTGACGATTTTTCTGCACCGCAGCCAGGCGCATCGCGCGCTCGATCTGCATCCCGCAGCGGCAATGTTTTTCAGGGTCTGGCTGTGGCTGACGACCGGCATGCTGACCAAGGAATGGGTTTCGATTCACCGCAAGCACCACGCTCGCGTGGAGACCGCCGAAGACCCGCATAGCCCACAAACGCGCGGCATCAAAGCCGTGCTGTTGACAGGGTCCGAGCTGTACATGGAAGAAGCGAAGAACGCCGACACCCTGGCGCGCTATGGCACTGGTACGCCGGACGACTGGATCGAGCGCAACGTATTTTCACGCTTCACCTGGCAGGGCGTCGGCCTGATGGTCGGCGCCGACTTGATCCTGTTCGGATTCGCCGGCCTCGCGATCTGGGGTGTGCAGATGCTGTGGATCCCGTTGCATGCCGCCGGCGTGATTAATGGGATCGGCCACTGGTGGGGTTATCGCAACTACGACTCGCCCGACGCCAGCACCAATATTGTCCCTTGGGGCATTTGGATCGGCGGCGAAGAACTGCATAACAATCATCACACCTATCCGACGTCCGCCAAGTTCTCGACCAAGTGGCATGAATTCGATGTCGGCTGGGTCTATATCCGCGGACTGCAGGCGCTTGGGTTGGCGAAAGTTCTGCGCGTCGCGCCGAAGCCGCACGTGGCCGAGCCCAAGCGATCGATCGATTTAGAGACGTTGCAGGCGGTGATTTCGAACCGCTACGACTTGCTGGCCAAATATGCGCGCTCACTGAAGCTTGCACATCGCGACGAGCTGCAGAAGCTTGGCCTGTCGGGCGACGAGCACGCGCGCTTTGCGCGGCTGAAGCGCGTGTTGCGCAACGGCGATGTCTCGAAGCTGCCGGCCGCCGAACAGCATTCGCTGTCAGACATGATGAAGCGCAGCGGTGTGATGAAGACCTTGGTCGAGATGCGCACCGAGCTGTTGGCGACCTGGGAGCGTTCGTCGGCGTCACGCGAACAGATGCTGGTGCACTTGCAGGATTGGATTCATCGGGCCGAAGCGAGCGGCATTCACGCGCTGCAGGAGGCCGCGATCAGGATGCGGAGCTACCGGATGGTCACCGCGTAGAGCATCAAGTCAAAAAAAAGCCCGGCAGTGCCGGGCTTTTTTTATCTCTCAGACGGGTTCACTTCAATTTGATCTCTTTGTACGCAACGTGCTTGCGCGCCACCGGATCGAACTTGCTGAACTGCAGCTTGTCCGGAGTGGTCTTCTTGTTTTTGGTAGTGGTGTAGAAGTGGCCGGTTCCAGCCGTTGATTCCAGCTTGATTTTTTCTCGAGCGCCTTTGGCCATGGTGTCTTTCCTTTAGCTTTTTAGATTTCGCCGCGAGCGCGCAGGTCGGCAAGTACCGCGTCGATGCCAAGCTTATCGATCGTGCGCAACGCGGCGTTGGTGACACGCAGCCGAACCCAGCGGTTTTCACCTTCGATCCAGAAGCGGCGATACTGCAGATTCGGCATGAATCTGCGTTTGGTTCGATTATTAGCGTGCGAAACGTTGTTGCCGGTCATCGGCCGTTTGCCCGTCACTTGACACACGCGTGCCATTGCTGACTCCCTCACAAAACCTGCTGCGAACTTCGCGAAGCCGCGCAGTATAAGGGTTTTGAGGGCGCTCTAGCTACAGCAATCCGCGCTCGGCGAACGATACCGTCGCCGATCCGGCGACGATCAAGTGATCAAGAACCTTCACATCGACCAGCGACAGCGCCTGCTTCAGGTTGGACGTTAGCAACTCGTCGGCGCGACTCGGTTCCGCCACACCGGACGGGTGGTTGTGCGCAAAGATGACGCCCGCCGCGTTGTGCTTCAGGGCTCGCTTGACGACCTCGCGCGGATACACGCTGGTTTGAGTCAACGTGCCGCGGAACAGCTCGTCGGTCGCAATCAACTTGTTCTGCGAGTCCAGGTACAGGGCGACGAACACTTCGTGCTCGAGCCGCGCCAGGATCAATCGCAAGTAATCGCGTACCTTGCCCGGCGATGAAAGAAGCGTGTCGCGCTTCACGTCCTCCTGCAATGCCCGGCGTGCGAGCTCGAGCACCGCTTGCAACTGCGTGTACTTGGCCGGACCGAAGCCGCCGACTTCGGCCAGCGCCGAGGCATCGGCGGCGAACAAGCCGTTGAGCCCGCCGAAGCGCGCCAGCGCGTCGCGCCCAAGATCGATTGCCGATCGTCCGGGCGTGCCGGTGCGCAGGAACACTGCGAGCAATTCGGCGTCCGATAAGGCGCGCGCGCCGCTTGCAAGCAGACGTTCGCGTGGACGCTCACCTTCGGGCCAATCCTTGATCGCCACCGAGCTGACCTCGACTAAACTGGTTGCCAATGGAAGTGAACGATCGTAGCGCGATGTCTGACAGCCAACCGCCGAAAGCGATGGAAGTTGTCCTCGCACAGCCGCGTGGTTTCTGTGCCGGCGTTGACCGCGCGATCGAAGTCGTCGAGCGGGCGCTCGCGGTGCACGGCGCACCGATTTACGTTCGGCATGAAATCGTGCACAACAAGTACGTCGTCGACGATCTGCGCACCAAGGGCGCCGTGTTTATCGACGAGCTCGATCAAGTACCTACAGGCGGCATCGTGGTGTTCTCTGCGCACGGCGTATCTAAGGTAGTGCAGCGCGACGCACAACAGCGGGGGCTGCGCGTGTTCGATGCCACGTGCCCCCTGGTGACCAAGGTTCATGTCGAAGTCGCAAAACTGCGCGCCGCCGGGCGCGAGATCGTGATGATCGGGCATCTGGGTCATCCGGAAGTTGAAGGCACGATGGGTCAGTCCGATGGCGGAATGCACTTGGTCGAAAGCGTCGAAGACGTCGAGCGGCTGCAGGTTCGAGCGCCCGACCAACTCGCGTATGTGACGCAAACCACGTTGTCGCTGGATGACGCCGCCGCGATCATCGCGGCGTTGCAACGGCGGTTTCCGTCCATCGTTGCACCCAAAAAGGCCGACATCTGCTACGCCACACAAAACCGGCAAGACGCAGTCAAGTTCATGGCGCCGCAAGTCGACGTCGTCATCGTCGTAGGCAGCGAGAACAGTTCGAACTCGAACCGATTACGCGAGGTAGCGCAAAGGTTCGGTGTGCCAGCGTATCTTGTAGACAGCGCTGATCAGCTGGAGCCCGCGTGGCTCGCGGGTCAGCGCAGAATCGGCGTTACCGCCGGGGCTTCTGCGCCCGAGGTATTGGTGACCGCGTTGATCGACCGATTGAAGCAACTGGGCGCCGTCAGCGTGCGCCCGCTGGACGGCGTGCAGGAAAAGGTTGTGTTTCCGTTGCCCAAGGGATTGAATCAGGTGGCTGCGTAGAACAGCCTCAATTACGGGAGACGTCGATGACTCAGTGGTTGCGGACACGTTTGATCGTAGGGTTAATGGGATTGGGGGCGGCGTGTCCGATCGGCGCCCAGCCAGTCGAGGTCGAAGGGCAGAAATTCGAGCCCACCGTGCAAGTCGGCGGCCAGACTCTGAATCTGAACGGCGTGGGCTTGCGGCGACGCGCGATATTCAAAGTGTATGTGGCGGGTTTGTATGTCCCACAGAAAAGCACCGACGCGGCGACGCTGATCGCTGACAAAGGCGCGCGGCGCGTTTCGTTGCGGATGCTGCGCGATGTCGACGCCGGAAGCTTCATTGATTCGTTCAACGATGGGTTGAAGAACAACCTGAGCGAAGCGCAGCTGGCAGCGCTGAAGCCGCAAACCGACGCGCTAACGGCGACGCTGAAGTCAATCGGTGAGGCGAAAAAGGGCGATGCGATTAACTTCGACTACACGCCAGGCGCTGGCACTCGCATCAGCGTCAACGACCAACCGCGCGGCGACCCGATTCCCGGCGCCGACTTTTTCTCTGCGGTGCTGCGCATTTGGCTGGGCGACAAGCCAGCCGACGAGTCGCTGAAGAAGGGCATGCTGGGCGCCTGAGCAATGCTGACTGCACCCGACCTGCGGTTGCCGCGTACCCATCCGGCCGAACGCTTCGATGCGGTTGTGCGGCTGCCCTTCGGGCTGGTCGGAGTTCGTACCCGTGGCAAATGGGTCGAAGAAATCTGTTTTCTGAGAGACGAGATTCAGCCCAAACCCGCGGTCAACGCACTGGCGCAACGGGTCATCGATCAATTACTCGCCTACTGCGCCGATGGTTCAACACCGATCGATTTACCGCTCGCGATCGAAGGAACGGACTTTCAACGTCAGGTGTGGAGCGAAATCGCCCGCATCCCGCCGGGCTCAACCAGGACGTACGGTGAACTGGCGCGACGAGTCAATGGCGCGGCGCGCGCGGTCGGCCAGGCGTGTGGGGATAACCGACTGCCGCTTGCGATACCGTGTCATCGCGTCGTCGCCGCTTCTGGCATCGGCGGGTTCGCGCATCATCGCGGCGGCTCGTACGAGCGCATCAAGCGCTGGCTGTTGGTGCACGAAGCCGGTACTGAGTTGCGTCTGGTGTGAACACCGCCGGCCTGAGCGGTTAGGTCGCTTGCAACGATGCCGTCGCGCGCATCAGGCCAGGCGGGAACTGCGGAATCAGCTGGTACGGCAGATGCCTTGATCGATACTTTTGCCGACGCCGTGTGGCTCGAAGACGGTCTGGCACGCAACACGCTCACTGCGTATCGGCGCGATCTATGCGCACTGGCAAGCTGGCTCACTGCTCGCGGTACAACGCTGGCATCGGCGCAGGAAGCCGACCTCGCGCAATATTTTGCGGACAAGCACGCGACCACACTGGCGTCGACCGCCAATCGACGGCTTGCCGTAATGCGGCGTTTCTACCGATGGGCGATCAGAGAGGGCCGTGTCGCGCGCGACCCGACCTTGCGCCTCAAGAGCGCGAGAAAACCTCCACGATTTCCGAAGTCTCTTTCCGAAGAGCAGGTAGAGGCGTTGTTGCGCGCACCCGATACAGATACCACGCTTGGGTTGCGCGACCGCGCGATGCTGGAGCTTCTGTATGCGACCGGGCTGCGTGTCTCTGAACTGGTCAGCCTGACTTTGCCGCAACTGTCTCTCACCGAAGGCTTGGTGCGCGTATTGGGCAAAGGCGGCAAGGAGCGGATCGTTCCGCTGGGCGAGGAAGCGCGCAACTGGATCCAGCGCTACCTTAAGGATGCACGCGGCTCAATCCTCGGGCGGCGCGTGGCCGATGCGCTCTTCGTCACGCAACGCGCGGATTCAATGAGTCGCCAGATGTTTTGGGTATTGATCAAGCGCTACAGTGCACGCGCCGCGATCGACGCGCCACTGTCACCGCACGGACTGCGCCACGCGTTCGCCACGCATCTGCTGAATCACGGGGCCGATCTACGAGTCGTGCAGTTGCTGCTTGGCCATGCCGATATTTCAACCACTCAGATTTACACCCACGTAGCGCGCGCCAGGTTGAAGGCGTTGCACGCGCAACATCATCCGCGCGGGTAGAACGCAAATGACTAGCGCGTGATGCAGCTCATCAATTTGATCTTGGCAATCGGTGCCGCGTATCTGATCGGATCGATCCCGTTTGCTGTCATCGTCAGCCATGTGATGGGTTTGGCGGATCCGCGCACCTACGGGTCCGGCAATCCCGGCGCGACCAACGTACTGCGCTCGGGCAACAGGGGCGCTGCCGCGTTGACATTGCTTGGTGACGGATTTAAAGGCTGGCTGGCAGTGTGGCTCGCGCTGCGCTTCGGGCCGCAATATGGCGTTGCCGATTTCGGCGCGGCCTTGGTCGCGATTGCAGTCGTGCTTGGCCACCTGTATCCGATCTTTCTTCGCTTTCGCGGCGGCAAGGGCATCGCTACCGCGGCGGGCGTGATCATTGCGCTCAACCCGTGGCTTGCTTTGGCCACGGCGATCACGTGGGTGATCGTTGCCGTGTTCTTTCGCTATTCATCGCTGGCGTCGATTGCCGCCGCTATTTTTGCGCCGTTTTACTCCGCGTTCGGGTGGGGATTTGACGCGCGTTTTGTCGCCCTTGTCGTGATTGCAGGTTTCACGGTGTATCGCCATCGGGTAAACATCCGGCATCTGCTCGCCGGTACCGAGCGGCGCATTGGTGACGCGAAGTCCGCGGTGGCGGGGCGGCGCTAGGAGGTCGTTGCTTCGGCGAGCGACCAGCGCGGATGTACCGAAAACGCCAACGCGCCGCCGTCGAGCGATGGTTTCCCACCGCGTTTGATCTTGGCCAATCCCGCGAGTGCAATCATGGCGCCGTTATCCGTGCAAAGATCCAGCGGCGGAAAAAATACGGTGCCACCATTGGCTGACACGTCGTGTTGCAAGCGAGCCCGGAGTTGGGCGTTGGCACCCACTCCACCGGCAACCACCAGCGTGTTCAAACCGGTCTGAGCAAGCGCGCGCAGCGCCTTGGTGGCAAGCACGTCGACGATCGCTTCGACGAACGCACGCGCAATGTCGGCGCGTCCTTGTTCGCAGAGATTGCTTGGACCGGCGCGCCGAACGGCAGTCAGAACCGCCGTCTTCAGACCGCTAAAGCTGAAGTTCAGATCGCCGCTGGCGATCATTGGGCGCGGTAGCGTCATCGCGCTGGGATCGCCAAATTCGGCGAGCCTTGAAACCGCAGGGCCGCCGGGGTATCCGAGCCCGAGCAGTTGTGCGGTCTTGTCGAATGCTTCGCCGGCAGCATCGTCGAGCGTTTCGCCGAGCAGGCGGTAGTTTCCCCAACCGCCCACATGCAACAACTGCGTGTGACCGCCAGACACCAGCAGTGCGACAAACGGAAACTCGGGGGCCGGACGCGACAGCAGCGGTGACAGCAGATGACCTTCCATATGGTGCACTGGATAAACCGGCCGGCCGAGCGCGTAGCCCAGCGCATGGCCGATGCTTGCTCCCACCAGCAACGCGCCCGCCAACCCGGGGCCGGCCGTCACCGCAATGGCGTCGATCTGCGCGAGTTCGCGCTTGCCGGCGGCGAGCACGCGATCCAGCAGCGGCAGAACGCGGCGAATGTGGTCGCGCGACGCCAATTCGGGGACCACGCCGCCATAGGCCATATGCATGTCGACCTGCGAATACAACTGCTGTGCGAGCAATCCGTGTTCGCTATCCAGCAGTGCAAGGCCGGTCTCGTCGCACGACGTTTCGATTCCCAGAATCAGCATGGATCAAGTGTACGGACGGCGCGTCCACCGCGTGCCGCGCCAGCGAAGGGGTTGTTGTGTCTGTCAGATCGGATAGAATGCCGGGCTTTCCGAACTGCGCAAGCGCCGTAACCCGAAGGATTCGAACTCACCGATGCCTACCATTCGCCTTAAAGAAAACGAGCCATTCGAAGTGGCTTTGCGCCGCTTCAAACGCACTATTGAGAAGAGCGGCTTGTTGACCGAATTGCGTGCCCGTGAGTTTTACGAAAAACCGACTGCAGAACGTAAGCGCAAGCGCTCTGCCGCGATCAAGCGTCACTTCAAGCGTCTGCGCGGCCAGATGCTGCCGAAGAAGCTTTACTAGGCGCCTTACTTTAGCCGCCGAGTGGCGGAGTGCGAGGCGCGCCATTGGCGCGCTTTTCTTTTGGAGGACCTCATGTCGACGTTGCTAAAAGACCGCATCACCGAAGACATGAAAAACGCGATGCGCGCAAAGCAGAGCGATCGCCTCGGCGCGATTCGTCTGCTGCTCGCGGCGATCAAACAGAAAGAAGTCGACGAACGTGTTGCGCTGGATGATGCCGCCGTGCTGGGTATCGTCGAGAAGTTGATCAAACAGCGCCAAGATTCGATCGAGCAGTTTGGCAAAGCCGGCCGTCCGGACCTGGTTGGAAAAGAGAAAGACGAGCTCGAGCTGTTAAGAGGCTACCTGCCGCAACAGATGTCGGATGCGGAGTTGTCGGCAGCCGTCGATGCCGCGCTTGCCGAATCGGGTGCGACCGGTCCGCAAGCGATGGGCAAGGCGATGGCGTTGCTAAAGCCGCGTATCGCCGGCCGCGCCGACATGGGCAAGGCTTCGGCGCTGGTCAAACAGCGGCTAGTCTGATCGAACGCGAAGTGCGCAGCGGCATCGCTGCTGCGTACACTTTCGCGAAACTGCCATGATTCCCCAGAGCTTCATTCAGGACCTTCTGGCGCGCGTCGACATCGTTGACGTCGTCGGCCGCTACGTGCAACTAAAAAAGGCCGGGCAGAACTACCTGGGACTGTGTCCGTTCCACGCCGAAAAATCTCCCTCGTTCACTGTGAGCCCATCAAAGCAGTTTTTTCACTGCTTCGGTTGCGGCGCGCATGGCAGCGCGATCGGATTCGTGATGGAACACCGCGGGCAGGGCTACGTCGATGCGATTCGCGATCTGGCACAAGGTGCCGGTATGCAGGTGCCCGAGTCCGAGCGCGCGGCTGGTGCTTATTCGAAGACGCGGGCCCTGACCGACGTCCTGACGCGTGCGACCGAGTTTTATCGGCTTCAGCTCAAAGACAGCTCGACGGCCATTGCGTATCTGAAGCGGCGTGGAGTCAATGGTCAAACCGCGGCGCGATTTGCGCTCGGATATGCGCCCGATGCCTGGCAACCGTTGCGGGCGGCGTTTGACAATTACGACGATCCGCAGCTTGTCGAAGCGGGCTTGGTGATTTCCGAAGAAGGCAAGCGCTACGACCGGTTTCGCGGGCGTGTGATGTTTCCGATTCGTAATACGCGCGGCCAGGTGGTCGGCTTCGGCGCGCGTGTCATCGATGACGGCGAACCGAAGTATTTGAATTCACCCGAAACACCCGTGTTTCGCAAAGGCCATGAGCTTTACGGTTTGCATGAGGCGCGCGACGCGATTCGAAAACGCGGCCGTGCGATCGTGGCTGAGGGTTACCTGGACGTCATTCGGCTCGCGCAATCGGGCTTCGCAGAATCGGTCGCAGCGCTTGGTACAGCGGTTACCGGTACGCATGTGAGCGCGCTCTTCAAAGTGGCCGACCATGTGATCTTTGCCTTTGACGGCGACGCCGCGGGACGCAAGGCGGCGCGCCGCGCACTCGAAGCAGCGTTACCAGTGATTGCCGACACCAAGCGCGCCAGTTTCGTGTTGCTGCCCGAAGGCCAAGACCCCGACAGCTTGATCGGCGACCAAGGCGACGCGGCATTCGCATCCGCATTGACTGAAGCGCTGCCGTTGTCGGAGTTTTTTATCCAGACACTGATGGGAGCTGCAGGCGAGCGACCGGCGAGCGCCGAGGACCGCGCTGCGCTGCTAGGCGCGGCGAAGCCACTGCTTTTGTCGATGGCGCCGGGTGCTATGCGGCTGCAGTTGTTGCGGGATCTCGCCGAGACGGCGCGCACGCCTCTGGATGCGGTGGAAGCTCTGTACGGACTGCGCAAAGCGCCGGTGCGTCGTGTCGCTTCGTTCGATCGTCATACGCCGAGGATGGAGGTGAGCGATCTGAAGCTGAGCATCCTGCAACAACTGCTCGCGCACCCCACGCTTGCCCGCGAGTTCAATCAGGACGTGATCGACGAGCACGTGCATGGCGACGATAGGCTGGACCGGGAAATCGCTGAAGTGTGGCGCGCCTCGACGGCGACCACCGCCGCCGAGGCGGCAGCGCTCAGTCACGGCGCCCTGCTCGAGATGCTGGCCGACAGCGACTATGCCGAGGAGTATCGAGCGCTGGCGGCTCAGGAAATGGAAATCGACACTGGTGTGGAAATGGCGCGCGACATCGTGTCCGAGGGCTTTGCGAAACTAAGGCTGCGTCGCTTTGAGCGGGAACGCACCGAGCGCTTGGCCGATTACGAAAAAGACCCGTCGCCGCAGCGATTGGATGCGTACCGGGCCGCCGATCACGCCTACACGCAGGCGCGGGGCCCGGCGGACCAGGTAAACATGGCGAGATGAGCTCTTTTGCGGCAAGTGCACGATTAAATTGAACTTTTTGCCGCAAAAGGTACTCTTTTGTGCTAGATTTAACGGTTGTCGACGTACCTCGCCCAGTGTGGCGGACAAAACGTCGAGCGCCCAGGAGATCGCGAATGATCGGTGGCGCGAATAGATTTGATCGACAGCGTGCGAAATTACCGGAACGCGATCTTCGGATCAGACGTTGAATTAGTCGGTTGCCATGCGCGGCGCTTCGATAGATCGGCCGGATTCTGCATCGAATAGAAGCACGGCTTGGTTGAGAAGGCTCATTTGAACCCAATGATGTGTGTGTCGACTGCGCACGTGGCGCCTTTATCGCTCACGAGCACGCTTGGCAATGACAAACCGATCGGGCGCCGAGCGCCGTCCGGTCGAAACAGGTGACGCGATGGCATTGAGAAAGCAGGAAGTGAGAAAGGTCGAAGCGAAGGCGAAGCCTTCACGCGTGATGGCATACGACGAGCACGGCAAGATTGCGAAGAGCGCAATCAAAAAACTGGAGACAACATTGTTGTCTTCGACTGCGAAGTCGCATGGCGGGCGTTCGGCAGTGCCTGACGACGTTGCAGTTCAAAACGGTGGCACTTCTGCTGACGCAACCAGCGGAGCAGTGCGGGGTCGACCCGGCCGCAAGCCGAAACAAAGCGCGGAACAGCTGCTCAACGGTGGCGTCGACGCGGTGCCCGAAGCAGTCGACGCGGGCGACGATCCGAGCGTGCAGATCGTAGAGAAGATGAGCGCAACCAAGTTGCGCGCCAAAGACCGCCGAGCCAAGGAAAAGGCGTTGAAAGAGGCGCTCGAGCGCAGCTACCACGGCACCGAGGAAGACCTCGAAACGCGCCGTAACAAATTGAAGGCGTTGATCAAGCTCGGCAAGGAGCGTGGCTTTCTGACGTACGCCGAGATCAATGATCACCTGCCCGACGCGCTGGTTGACGCCGAAGCGATCGACGCGATCATCAGCACGTTCAGCGACATGGGTCTGCAGGTGTTCGACCAGGCGCCCGATGCTGAAACGGTGCTGATGAGCGAGAACGTTCCGGCGGCCACGCCCGACGACGCTGCCGAAGAAGAGGTCGAAGCCGCGCTGTCGACGGTCGATGCCGAGTTCGGCCGGACCACCGATCCGGTGCGTATGTACATGCGCGAGATGGGTTCGGTCGAGCTGCTGACGCGAGAAGGCGAGATTGAAATCGCCAAGCGCATCGAAGACGGTTTGAAGCACATGGTGATGGCCATCTCGGCGTGCCCCACGACGATCGCCGAAATTCTCGCGCACGGCGAGCGCATTCGCGGCGCGGAGATTCCGATCGACGAAGTCGTCGATGGCCTGATGGATCCGCTGGCGGAAGACTTCCCAACTGCCGGTGGCGACGAGGAAGACGAAGAGGGCGAAGAAACGACTGACATCGGCGCCTCGGGCATGACCGCGGGTCAGCTCGACGAACTGAAAGTACGTGCGCTCGACAAGTTCGACCACGTCACCAAGCTGTTCGACAAGATGCGCGTTTCGTTTGAAAAGGAAGGCTACAAGTCACCGGGCTACCTGAAGTCGCAGCAGAAAATTCTCGACGAGCTGATGAGCTTGCGTTTCACCGCCAAGATGGTCGAGCGGCTGTCGGACACGTTGCGGCGTCAGGTTGATGAAGTGCGGTCGATCGAAAAGCAGATCTACGAGATCACGGTCAACAAGTGCGGTATGCCGCGCACGCACTTTTTGAAGACGTTCCCCGGCAACGAGACGAATATGCGATGGGCGGGGCGCGAAGCCGATTCAGAGCAGGCGCATGCCGAAGTGCTACGACGCAATCTGCCGGCGGTGCAGGAGTTGCAAAGCAAGCTCGGGGCGCTGCAAAAACGGGTTGTGTTGCCGCTAAAGGACCTGCGCGAGGTCTACAAGCAGATGGCAACCGGCGAGGCGAAGGCTCGCAAGGCCAAGCGCGAAATGACCGAGGCCAACTTGCGGCTGGTGATTTCGATCGCGAAGAAATACACCAATCGCGGATTGCAGTTTCTCGACCTGATTCAGGAAGGCAATATCGGCCTGATGAAGGCGGTCGACAAATTTGAATATCGCCGTGGCTACAAGTTTTCGACGTACGCGACGTGGTGGATCCGCCAGGCGATCACGCGCTCGATTGCCGACCAGGCGCGCACGATCCGCATCCCGGTGCACATGATCGAGACCATCAACAAGATGAATCGGATCAGTCGCCAGATTCTTCAGGAGACGGGTCAAGAGCCCGATCCGGCGACGCTCGCGGTCAAGATGGAAATGCCGGAAGACAAGATCCGCAAGATCCTGAAGATCGCGAAGGAACCGATCAGCATGGAAACGCCGATCGGCGACGACGACGATTCGCATCTGGGCGATTTCATCGAAGACACCTCGACGATCGCTCCGGTCGATGCCGCGCAGTACAACAGCCTGTCCGACGTGACCAAGGACGTGCTCGATTCGCTGACGCCGCGCGAAGCCAAGGTGCTGCGGATGCGGTTCGGCATCGAGATGTCGACCGATCACACGCTGGAGGAAGTCGGCAAACAGTTCGACGTTACGCGCGAGCGCATACGGCAGATCGAAGCCAAAGCGCTGCGCAAGCTTCGTCACCCGAGCCGCTCGGACAAGCTGAAGAGCTTCCTTGAGTAGAACGCTGTCCCACGGGCCTCTAGCTCATGCTTGGTTAGAGCAGCGGACTCATAATCCGTTGGTGCCGTGTTCGACTCACGGGAGGCCCACCATCCAACCGCAGCTTCGAACCGTCCGCCAGCCGTCTGCGACGGCACGCGGCCTTGCGCGCCGCTCCCACTGGTCGCGACGCGCTCCGTTGGTGCCGTGTTCGACTCACGGGAGGCCCACCACAATTCATGTCTGATCCGAAGGACTTCACTCATTTCGGTCTCGATCCGCTGATTCTTTCGGCGATCACCGAGATGGGTTACGCGACGCCGACGCCGATTCAGGCGAAAGCGATTCCGGTCGTGATGAAGGGGCTCGACGTGATGGGCGCGGCGCAGACCGGCACCGGCAAGACGGCGGGGTTTGCGTTGCCGATCATTCAGAAACTGTTGCCACACGCGAGCGCCAGCATGTCACCGGCGCGGCATCCGGTGCGGGCGCTGATACTGGCGCCGACGCGCGAGCTGGCCGATCAAACAGCGGACAACGTTAAGAAGTACATTGCGAAGACGCCATTGCGTTGCGCGTTGGTCTACGGCGGCGTCGATATGGATCCGCAAACGGCCGCGCTGCGTTCTGGCGCTGAAATCCTGGTCGCAACGCCGGGCCGTCTGCTGGACCATCTGCAGCAAAAGAACACCAGCTTGTCGCAGGTGCAGATCGTCGTGCTCGACGAGGCCGATCGCATGCTCGACATGGGTTTTTTGCCGGATATCTCTCGCATCCTGAATCTGCTGCCGAAGCAACGCCAAAGCCTGATGTTCTCGGCGACGTTCTCGGAAGAGATCAAGAAGCTCGCAGCTAATTTTTTGAAGGACCCGCAACTGATCGAAGTCGCGCGGCGCAATGCGACGGCAGATAACGTGACGCAGGAAGTCTTCAAGCTGCACGAATCCGAAAAGGTCGCGGCGCTGCTTGAACTGCTAGCTACGCGCGGTCCCGACGGTGGGCGACTGACTCAGGTCCTCGTATTCGTCAACGCCAAGATCGAATGCCGTCGACTCGCGCGTCAGTTGCAGAAAGCCGGTATCAACGCCGACGCGATTCATGGTGACAAAACACAGGATGAGCGCATGAAGGCGCTCGAGGGTTTCAAGACGGATGCGATCGAGGTGCTGGTTGCGACCGATGTCGCCGCGCGCGGCCTCGACATCGTCGAGCTACCGGTTGTCATCAATTACGACGTGCCGTTCGCCGCCGAGGACTACATCCATCGGATCGGCCGCACCGGCCGCGCGGGCATGAGCGGTCTGACGATCATGCTGATGACGGGTTCCGAAGAGCGTGCCGTTGCCGCGATCGAGAAGTTAACGAAGCAGAAATTCGAGATCCGAACGTTGGAAGTTGCGCAACGTGACCGTGCCGAGCGCAGTGACCGGCGCGATCGTCCAACTCGGCGCGATGCTGTTGAGCGCCGGCCCGACCGCGTGCACGCGTCAAATGCTCAGCCGGTCGACGATTTTTTCAGCAAGCCGTATGTGGCGTCTTCGGTTGAGGCGACTGCAACGACCAGCCCGGCCGAACCCAGCGCTCCAATGAGTCGCGACAAACCAGTGCGGGTTGCCGCGCTGCTTGGTGGCAGCAAGCGCTGATCCAATAGCGAGAGTCCGGCGCGGCACGCCGCCTCGCTAATCAGGCAGCCTGCCGCAACGGCTCACAGTCGTTCGCACGCTCGGCTCGATCGTCGAGGAACTTCACGATCCGTTCCGTAACACGCGCCGCATGAGTGATCGGCCCCATGTGCCCCATCCCGCTCATGAACTCGTGCGTTGCCTCTGGCATCCAGCACCGCAGCAACTCGCCAATTCGGCGAGTCGCCTCGGTTGTCTGTGTACCCGTCAGACACAGGACAGGAACCGCGAGCCTCGTCAGGTCGTGGCGTGAGTACTCGTCGGTGAACAGTGCGTGGAAATGCCCGATGATCGAAGGAATGCGCGCGGCGATCACGCGCTGACGTGCGTCCGGCATTTGCGCCCAGGCGCCTTGGCCCGACCAGAAATCGACGAACTGTTGCGCTGCGCGATCAGGTTGACCGAGGTCGTTCCAGCTCGTGATTGACCTAGCAGCGATCATGACCTGCTCCGCCGCGAGCGCACTTGCGCTGTCGTCGAATAGCAAACGAAACATCACCGGTTCGAACACGGCGATGCTGGCGATTCGACTGGGATGCAGCGCGGCCAGCTTCAAGGCGAGTGCACCGCCGTAGGAGTGTCCGATCAGGTGGGCCGAAGCGGCATCGCGCAACAGCGGCTCGACCAGAGACGCTTCGTCTGCCAGTTTCATGCGATGCACGGAGTTCCACGCCGCGGTGCCGCCGTGGCCGTGCAGGTCGATTGCGTGCACGCGATAGCGCGATTGCAGAGCTTGCATCAGCGGATCCCATTGGCGACCCGAGCTCCCGCTCGAGTGCAGCAGCACGACTGTTGGACCCTGGCCGATGCTGCGTGTGTGCGGCGACAACATGTTCATGTGTTTTCCGGTGTGCGGTCCGCTTGTTGGTCCTGCGCCGCGCCCTCGTGGGTATCCGACTGCGATCCCCATGAGGGCGCGATGAACGATTTCAGTTGCCGCTGGATTCGGCGATCGAACCCAGTGCCGCCTCAATGCGCGCGCCTTGCTCGGGCGTGATCATTGAACCCAGCACCTCCAGGAAGCGCGGCTCCTGAACGCCTGAAAAGATGTATTGCCAGCGGTAGGCGCCAAGCATTACGGAGTGGATCGCCTGCTGCTGGCTCGCTGCGAATGAGCGCCCGGCCTGCAACAGGAAATAGTCGGTGTCGGATCGGGCCTGCATCTGCAGGATGCCGTCGACCGCGGCCACTAGCTCGATCAACTCGTTAACAGCCTGGTCGCGCTGCGCGGGCGACAGGCGCGCGTTCTCGCGCTTCCACTCGAGCTCGTCGAGGATCGCGTGTTGCGATTCCTCTTTCCAATGGAACAGGAATACGTCCTTCCACAGGGGTGACAGTTCCATATCGGGCTCGATGCTCGAGCGGTAGTGAGCCTGTGTGAACAGCTCGATATCGAGCGTCAGGCCGAGCACGGCCCAGGTCGACTTGCTGAGCACGGCGTTGGCGACGTCATTCGGCTGCGGCATGAACGAATAGCCCGCCGGCATTCCGGCCGCTGCCATCTGATCGAGCCGGCGGAACAGTTCCTGGTGCTTGAGTTCCTCGTCGGTCATCCGAACCAGCGCCTCGAGGGCGATCTGGTCGCCCAGCCAGTGATCGCGGCTGACCTCCAGGATTTTCGCGCCGATGAAGCGCTCCACCAGTCCGAACATGTTGGCGTAGGTGCGGCCCTGAATCTGGCTCAGGAAACGGCGCTCGGCCGGTGTGACGAAGTCCAGTCCGTCGAGCTTTGCCAGCCCGTCCGGCAGAAACTTCATGCCAAAGTCGAACCGGCGGCCGCGAATCACGTCGTGCTCGATCTCCCAGCGAATGCGCTTCGAGACCTCGATAGTGCGTGCATAGCGATCGTGTGCGGTTAGTTGGGCGGGCATCGCGTCGCGGGTCGTGCCAACTGCTTCGTCTGCAACTGCTTCCATGGTGTGCTCTCCTGTAGGTGAAACGTGAGTGGGTGATGCAACTAAGCAGTGCTTAGTACGAATACGCCCGCAGCGTCATCAGCGAGTGCGCACGGGTGCGGTCGATTTCACCCGTCAACTCGCGGGCGATCGAGTGCAGTTCGCTGCGATCCAGGCCGATGTCGTGCAGCGTGCGTGCGTCGAGTTGGCTCAGGGCACGGTGGGTTGCGGCAGCCAACTGGTACCGCTGCCAGCTGCTGTACAGCCGCTTGAACTGTGCAACGAGGCTGGCTCCGATGGCCGCCAGGATCGCCCTCAAACTCGCGGCGCGAAACTCGCGAGCGGCTGCGTCCAACTCAAATGTCGACTGATGTGATGGCGTCAACGAGCCGGCATCGACATCCGCAAATCCGTTCGATGCGGCGGCGTGCCGTGCCCATGCATCCAGAGCGTCTGCCGTGGAGTCCGCAGGCCCGATGCGGCAATCGTTGCTGGCCGCCGAAGTGGGCGCTGCTGTGTTCGAGTGCCGCACGGCATGGCTGCGCCCGATCGAGCCGAAGCTTGAGGAAGCATCGGCAGCCGGCAGCGCCGTCGCGCTGAATGTGTGCATGATTGCCTCGTACATCTGCGTTTTCCTTCGTGGCCGGTGACCGGCGAGTTCGATGGAGCGCACTCTAGGCAGCGCAGGTAATCGCCCCTTTTCATTCGTGTTTCGGCGTGTATCGCTGCGTATCGCATCGTCGCGCCTGCACGTATCGCTGGCTGCGCTGCCTTCCTATAATTGCGACGGAAGAGGGAGGTCAGTTCGGCGATGCCTGTTGCGCGGGTCCTGGTGGTCGACGACGATGCCGACGTGCGGAGGATGCTTTCCGACTATCTCGGCGCGCACGACTATGCGGTCGAGGCCGCCGCCAACGGGACCGAAATGCGCAAGCTCCTTGAGCGTGCGGTCCCGGATGCCGTGCTGCTTGATGTGGGGCTGCCGGACGAGGACGGTCTGTCGCTCGCGCGGTTTTTGCGCGCGCATTACTCGGTTGGCATCATCATGGTTACCGGCGCTGACGGCGTTGTAGACCGCGTGGTCGGTCTCGAGATGGGTGCCGACGACTACATTGCCAAGCCATTCGATCCACGCGAGCTTCGTGCGCGCCTCAAAAGTGTCCTGCGTCGCCTTCGGGTCGATGGAGTTGCGGCTGCTGCGACGCTCGGTCGCGTGCTTCCGCGAATCGGGCGCTGCTCGCTCGACGTGGATGCGCGCCGCCTGCTGGACGCGGACGGTGTCGATGTCCCGATCACCGCAATGGAGTTCGACCTGCTCAAGACCTTTATCGAACATCCGAACAAGGCGTTGACGCGTGATCGTCTTTTGACGCTGACCCGCAATCGTGAGTGGGAGCCGTTCGATCGATCGATCGATATCCGCATCGCGCGACTACGCCGCAAGGTCGAGATCGATCCTGACAATCCGCTGGCGATCCAGACAATTCGTGGCGCCGGCTACATGTACGTCCCGCCGGTGGACTAGTCGTTGGCCTGCGCGGTTTCAGCCGGTACCCGATTGTTTCAGTTGCGTAACAGCGGGCGCGGAACTCAATGCGGGCCCCTAGACTGGCAAACCTTGCGGACTGCGCACTTCTGATTCAACAATTCTCGTGAACCGCGACTCTCAATCGTCGTGCGGAGATTCCGACTCCGCGAACCGAGATGCATCCACGCCGGTGAACGTCGCCACCAGTGAGACAGATGCCATGAGCCGTGAGTTGAACGAGGAGGCGTTGCGGGCCAGTGAGGAGCAGTATCGCGCCATTTTCGCGGCGGCCACCGACTCGCTGCAGCTGCTCGACGCGCAGCACCGCGTGGTCGACGTGAATCCTGCGTACGAGCGCATGTACGGCAAGCGCCGCGAGGAAGTCATCGGCAAGACCCTGGACGAACTGGTGCCCGCGCCGTTTCGGGACGAACGCCGGGCGCTCGTCGGGCGCGCGCTTGCCGGCGGCGCGGCCGAACTGCTGACGACCGGTTTCCGCGGTGACGGCACGCCTTTCGATCTCGAAGTGCGGGTGATCCCGTTCCAGCATCGCGGCGCGCTGCATGTGCTCGGAATTGCGCGAGACATCACCGCGCGCAAGCGTACCGAGGAGCTGATGCGGGCGAGCGAAAAGCAGTATCGCGCCATTTTCAACGCCTCCGCTGACGCGCTCGTGTTGCGCGACGCTGACTTCCGCATTGTGGACGTCAACGCAACCTACGAGCGCATGAGCGGCTGGACCCGCGACGAGGTGTTGGGAATCGACCATGTCATCGCCAACCCGACCGACGTTGCGCCGACGATCCGCGCTCAGCATTCGCGTGCGCTGAACGGCGAGCCGGTCGCGCTCGAAGTGCCGCTGGTGCGGCGCGATGGCACGCGCTATGAACTCGAATTGCGCGGGGTCCCCATCCAGCACCGTGGCCAGCCGCACGTGCTCTACATCGGACGCGACGTGACCGAGCGCAAACTTGCCGAACACGCGCTGCGCGCGAGCGAGGAGCAGTACCGCTCAATCTTCAACGCATCCGCCGATGCGATGCTGCTGCGCGACGACACGATGACGATCGTCGATGCCAACTCCGCTTTTCTGTCGCTGTGCGGTCTGCCGCGCGAGCAGGTCGTCGGCAAGGCGCATGCGCCTTTTGTGGATGAGACGTTCGAAGTCGCAGGCGAACGCTTGCTAAAGGATGCGTTGGGCGGCGTACGCGGCGCTCTGGAGGCGCGGACGCGTGCGCACGATGGCTCGCTGCTCGACGTCGAAGTGCGCGCGATGCCGATGCTGTACCGCGGCCGGCCGCACGTGCTGGCGATCGCGCGCAACATCACTGCCGACAAGCGCGCGGAGGCTGAGCGGCAGCGCTACGAGGCACGGTTGCGGCAAGCGCAAAAAATGGAGGCGATCGGTCAGCTGACCGGCGGCATTGCGCACGACTTCAACAACATTCTCGCGAGCGTCATGGGCTACGTGGTGCTGGCTGAGGAACGTGCGACGGACTCCGGCGACGCGAAGAGCGCCGAGTACCTGGGGCAAGCGCTTGGCTCGTGCCGTCGGGCGCGCGATCTGATCCAGCAGATGCTGACCTTTTCGCGCGGCGGGCGGGGCGACCCGCGCGCGCTATCGCTCGCTGCGCTCGTTCGCGATGCGATACCGATGATGCGCTCGGCGTTGCCGTCCACCCTCGCCATCGACGTTGTGGTCGACGCCGATCTGCCGGCTGTTTGGATCGACGAGGTGCAGGCACACCAAGTACTGCTGAATCTATCGATCAATGCGAGAGATGCGATGCCTGACGGCGGCACGCTGCGCATCGCCATGGCACCGACCATGATCGCAGGCGCGACCTGTTCGAGCTGTCGCAATGCAGTCGATGGAAGGTTCGTCGAACTCAGGGTCAGCGACACCGGCGGCGGTATCGGCAGCGACCTGCTTGAGCGCATCTTCGATCCGTTCTTCACGACCAAGGCGCCGGGTAAGGGCACCGGCATGGGCCTGTCGATGGTGCACGGCATCGTGCATGAGTATCGCGGGCATGTTCTGGTCGAAACCGTTGTCGGCAGAGGAACGACCTTTCGCGTACTTCTGCCGGTGCACTCGGCGCCCGCCGTTGTCCCAGCGAAGGTTGGAGGTCAAGCGCACGTCCGCTCGATGTTGCGCGGGCGTGTGCTGCTAGTCGACGATGAGCCGAGTGTGCTCGCGGTGCTGCGCGAGACCCTGTTGACTTGGGGGCTCACGGTGGAGGCATGCGCGTCGGTCGAGGCTGCCGAGCGGGTGTTCGCCGCCGCGCCGGAATCCTTCGACCTCGTGGTGACCGATCACGCGATGCCGCAAATGACGGGCATCGAGCTTGCCGAGCGCCTTCGCGCGCGACTTCCCACGCTGCGCTGGCTGCTGTGCACCGGATTTGCCGACGAGGCGAGCATTGCACGGGCGCGCTCGCTCGGCGCGCTCGCGGTGCTACACAAGCCAGTCGAACCGATAAAGCTACGTACGGCGATCGAGTCCGCGCTGCAGACGGCCAATGATCAGTTAGACGGGGGACTGACTTCTCAACACGCGCCGGAACTTTCCGTTATGCGACTGCGACGAAGCGGTCACACCAACGATTGAACGTCGGCATCGACGCCAATCGCCTGGCCCGAGATGTTCGCGCCTGCGGGCGATGCCAAGAACACGATCATCCGCGCGATGTCTTCCGGCGCGATCAACTTTCCTAACGACGTCTTTGCCAGAGCTTCGTCGCGAACAGTTTCCATCGGCACGCCACGCGCCGCGGCCTTGTTCGCGAAGACCGAATCGATGCGGGGTCCGGAGACCGATCCGGGACAGATCGCGTTGACTCGGATGCCGTCACTTCCAAGCTCGATCGATAGCGACTTGGTGAATCCGATCACCGCCCATTTGGATGCCGCATAGGGCGTTCGCAGCGGAAAGCCGAAGCGCCCCGCGGCCGACGAGAGATTCGCGATGCTCGCGTTGTGACTCTTCCGCAGAAGCGGAATCGCCAATCGCGCGCACAGGAATTGGCCGGTCAGATTGACCGCGAGTGTGCGTTCCCAGTCGTCAAGCGAGATATCTTCACAACGCGCGGTAGGCCCGGCGATGCCGGCGTTGTTGACCAGCACATCGAGACCGCCTTGCCGCGCGAGCATGTCGTCGAAGAGTCGACGGACGGAAGCCTCATCCGAGACATCGCAGTGCGAGTGCGACAGTACCTGGTCGCTCGCCGAAAGTGCGCCCAGTGCAGACGCGTCCACGTCGCACACGTGCACTCGCGCACCCTCGCGCACGAATTCGCGCGCGATCGCGAGCCCGATGCCTGAAGCCCCAGCGGTCACCAGCACGCGCGCTCCTTCGAGTTCCAGGTTCATTGGTCCTCTGCCATCGGCAATCGATCAAGCGTCAAAATGTACTCGGCCGCGCTTAAGAGTACGCGCGGCGGTATAGTGTTTCGTGGTCCGATCGACAAAGACAGCATTGGAGGAGAGCAATGTCACGACAAAAAACACAGTCCGGATTCAGTCGCCGAGCGATCGTAAAGACGGCAGTGGCCGGCGCGGGTATGGCGGTCGCAGGCTTTCCTGCCATCCTGCGCGCCCAGAGCGACACAATCCGCGTCGGTCACTTGACGCCGCGCACTGGCTTTCTCGGTCAGCTCGGCGACTACGGATTTCGCGCCTCCAGCATGGCGGTCGAGGAGGCGAACGCTGCGGGCGGAGTGCTCGGACGCAAGGTCGAATTGATTGCCGAAGATAGCGTCAACCCAGGCGTTGCGGTTACCAAGGCGCAGAAGCTGGTCGAGCAGAACAAGGTCCACTTCATTTTGGGGGAGATCAGCTCGGGCTCTGCGCTCGCCATCGCCGACCAGGCGCAGCGCTACAAGATCCTTTACTTCAACACGGGCGCCAATTCCGATGCGCTTCGCGGCAAGAGCTGCAACCGCTACATGTTTCACGTCGAGGGATGCAACACGATGTACACCAAGACGATCGGACAATGGCAGGTCGCCAATAACAAGATCAAGGGCACCAAGTACTACATGCTGACGGCTGACTACGCCTTCGGCCACGACCTCGCGCGTGTCTCCAACAAGTTCCTCACCGAGAACGGCGGTACCGTGGTTCAAAATGATCTGGTGCCGACCGACACGCCGGACTACAGCTCCTACATCCTGAAGATCCGCCAAGCGCGACCGGACTTCGTGTACATCAACCTTGCTGGCTCGGATCAGACGACGTTCCTGAAGCAGTACAAGGAGTACGGCCTGCCGATGCCAGTTTCGGGAGGCGTGATGGACACGATTCCGTTCTGGGGCGCCGGCATCGACTCGATTTCGGGCTATTGGCAGAGCCTCTGGTATCACGACCTCAACGTGCCGGCCGCTCGGGAGTTCGCGCGCAAGTTCAGCGCCAAGCACGGTCATCCTCCCGACAATCAGGCTTGGGGCGATTACGTTGCAATCGGAATCCTGCTGCGCGGCGTCGCCGAGACCAAGAGCACCGACACGGCCAAACTGATCGAGTTCTTCGAGAAGGGCGCCGAGTTCGACATCCTGAAGGGGCGCAAAGGGCAGTTCCGCGCCTGGGACCACCAACTGCTGCAGGAGATGTACGTAGTCAGGGTCAAGGACAAGAAGAACTCGAAGGATAAGTGGGACATCTTCGAGGTGGTCGAGGCGGTGCCAAAGCAAGGCCAGTCGCTCGAACTGATCCAGCCAACCAAGGCGGAAAACGCCTGCGCGATGCCCGCGTGAGCCCGATCCACACTTGATGGAGGTTGTGCCGCTATAGGGGCAGGTTCAAACCTGCCCCTACGTCGAGTGCAGACGTAGTCGTTCAATAAGACGCGCCAGTGCCCTTCTTCGTGATCGCCGAGCACATGGCGAACGGCCTACTCGCCGGGTCGTATTTCATTGTGCTGGCGCTCGGCCTGTCACTGATCTTCAGCCTTGGCGGGGTGGTCAATCTCGCGCATGGCGCGTTCTATGCACTCGGCGCCTATTTCGCCTACGAAGCGCAGCGCCTGTTCGGTTTTTTCCCGGCGATGGTCATCTCGCCGGTCGCGGTCGCGCTGATCGGTGTCGTGATCGAGCGCTTGGCGCTGCGTCGGCTCTATGGAGAGGACCCGGCGCTGGGACTGCTCTTTACCTTCGGCCTCGCGATGGTCGTGGAGCAGAGCCTGCGCCTGATCTGGGGCGTGAGCGGGCTGCCCTTTGCCATTCCGGAGGCGCTGCGCGGCCAGGTGTTCCTCGGCGAGTTCATTTATTCGCGCTTCCGTCTTACGGTTCTCGCCGTGGCGGCGTTCACAGTCCTTGCGTGCTGGCTGCTTCTGAACAAGACCGCGTTCGGCTTGATCGTGCGTGCCGGCACGCGCGATCCTGACATGGTGCGCGCGCTCGGCATCAATTTGCAGCCGGTGCTGACCATGATCTTCGCGCTCGGCGTGGCACTCGCTGCGCTGGCGGGCGTCATGTCGGCCCCGCTCGCGGGCGTACAGCCGGCGATGGGCAGCCAGATCGTGACGGCGGCCTTTGTCGTGGTAGTGATCGGCGGTCTCGGCAGCTTTTGGGGCGTGGTCTATGCCGGCCTGTTGGTCGGCGTCGTACGCGGCCTGACGGTGCTGTTGTGGCCGCCGGCCGCCGAAGCGTCGATGTACGTGCTGATGATCCTGATTCTGCTGCTGCGCCCGCGCGGGCTCGCCGGCGAGAAATTCGCGAAGTTCGAGTGAACCGGCTCCGACATCCTGTCGTGCTTGCGGCGCTGGCGCTCGTGCTCCTGCCCCATATCATGCAGATGCTTGGCCTGCCGACCTCGCTTGCGACGGAGATCGCGATCTTCGCGATGGTCGGGCTCGGATACAACCTGCTGCTCGGCTATACCGGGCTGCTCTCATTTGGCCATGGCGCGTTCTTCGGGCTCGGGGCTTATGCCTTCGCCCTGTTCCAGATCCATTGGTTTCCCGGCCAGCTCGCCGCCCCGTTTGCACTCGCGTTGGTGTTCACCGTGCTACTTGGAGCGGTGATCGGTTTTCTGGTGCTGCGGCGGCGCGGCGTTTACTTCTCGCTGATCACGCTGGCCTTCACCGCGCTCGTCTTCTATGTCGTGTTCCGATGGACGTCGTTCACTGGCGGCGAGAATGGCCTGCGCGGCATTGAGCGACTGCCTGCGCTGGAAAACCAGCTGATCTTCTACCATGTCGTCGCCGCCGTCGTGCTGGTGACCGCCTATGCAATGTGGCGGCTCGTGCATTCGCCACTCGGTACGGTGCTCATCGCTATCCGCGAAAATGAGCGCCGCGCGCAGTTTCTCGGCTATCCGGTCCGGACCTACAAGCTGATCGCCTTCATTGTGTCTGCGGCGGTCACCGGACTGGGCGGCATTCTTTTCGCGCTGCTCAAGGTGTTCGTGTCGGCCGACCTGGTGCATGTGACATTCTCGGGTGAGCTCGTCGCGATGACGGTGGTCGGAGGCATGGGCCATTTTCTGGGGCCGGCGCTGGGGTCGCTGTTTTTCATCTTGTTTCGCGAGCTGCTGTCCACGGTGACCAGTGCCTGGCTGTTCTGGTTCGGTCTGCTCTTCATGGGGTTCGTGCTGTTCAACCCATCCGGGTTGATTGGGCTCGGTGAGCGGCTACTGCGGCCGTTCCGCCGTCGGATTGAGTTAGCCGCTGCGATGACTGCCCGTGTGACTCCGGTGCCCGATGAAGCCATTCCCGCCTTTCTTCGGCATGACCCGCTGCCGCCGGGAACGCTGATGCTCGCCTGCCGCGGCGTGTCGAAAAGCTTCGGCGGGCTCGCCGCCGTACACGGGGCGGATCTCGAGTTGCGCTTCGGCCGGGTGCAGGCGTTGATCGGACCCAATGGCGCCGGCAAGACAACGCTATTCAACGGCATCTCCGGCTTGTTTCCCGTCGATCGCGGCACGATCACGCTTTTCGATCGGCCCATCGAGCGCGAGCCGCCGCACCGCATCGCGCTTGCCGGCCTCGCGCGCTCTTTTCAGATCGCGAGCCTGTTCCCGGCGCTCAGCGTGCACGACGCGCTGCGGCTCGGCTGTCAGGCGCGCGATCCGCGCCGCTTGGCAATGTGGCGCGACGCGCGTGACTTGCCTGCGGTCGTCGCCGACACCGCCGAGCTGATCCGCTTCCTCGGCCTGCGCGGGCTCGAGAGCGTCCCGGTCTCCACGCTGTCCCATGGCGGGCAGCGCTTGGTCGAAATCGGCCTCGCGCTCGCAGTTCGCCCGCGCGTGTTGCTGTTGGACGAGCCGTTGGTCGGGCTCGCGGCGGCCGAGCGCGAGCGGATTATCGGCATGATTCGTCGCCTCTCAGCGCACATGGGCGTGCTGATGATCGAGCACGACATTGACCGCGTGTTCGGGGCCGCGGGTGCGATCACCGTGATGAACGAGGGCCACGTCATCGTCGATGGTCCGCCCGAGGCGGTGCGTGCCGACGCGCGCGTGCAGGAGATTTATCTTGGCAAAGGCCGGCCGCATGCGGTCCGCGCCGCATCCGTTGAGCACGCGGGTGCCGCGCCAGTGCTACGCCTTGATGCAATCAACACCTTCTACGGCAAAAGCCATGTCCTGCACGATGTGAGCCTCGAAGTCCGTCCGGGTGAGGTCGTGGCGCTGCTCGGCCGTAACGGCGCCGGTAAGTCGTCGACTCTTTCAAGCGTCATGGGCCTAGTGCCGCCGCGGACAGGTCGCGTTGAATTCCTCGGGCGCGACATCACCGGCCTTGCACCCGAGCAGGTCGCCCGCCTCGGCATCGGACTGGTGCCGCAAGCGCGCCGCCTGTTTCCTAACCTCACGGTCGCCGAGAACCTGAAGCTCGGCCGGCTCCGGCGCGGCACCGGCGCCTGGACTCCGGAGCGGATCGCCACACTGTTCCCGCGCGTAGCAGAGCGCATGGGCCAAAAGGCCGACACGCTCTCCGGTGGCGAGCAGCAGATGGTGGCGATCGCGCGCGCGCTGGCCGGCGACTTGCGCCTGCTGCTGCTTGACGAACCGTTCGAGGGCTTGTCGCCGGCGATCATCGGCGAGATCTTTGCGGCACTGGACACGCTCAGCCGCGAAGTGCCGATATTGCTGATCGAGCACGACCTCGATCTGGCGCTCGGGCTGGCGAATCGGGTCTACGTGCTGGACCGCGGCCGGCTTACCTACGAAGGTCCGGCAGCGCCGCTCGCCAACGACCTGGCGCGCCGTAAGGAAGTGCTCTGGGTATAAGGGAGATCATGGATAAGAGAATCGCGGCGATCATCGGCGCCGGATTGATCGGACGTGCATGGGCAGTAGTGTTCGCGCGCGCGGGCTGGACGGTGCGGCTCTACGACGCGGTGCCAGCGCAGCTTTCGGCTGCGCGTCAGCTGATCGCCCAAGCGCTTGCAGAGCAGGAACAGGCGGGGCTGCTCACGGACGCGCGCGCGGCACTCGAATGTATTGCGCCTTGCACGAAGGTCGGCGAGGCCGTAAGCGATGCCGAGTGGGTGCAGGAAAACCTGCCTGAAGAAGTCGCCGTCAAGCATAGTGCTTTCGCCGAGCTCGATCGGCTCGCCTCGCCCGACGCCATACTCGCCAGCAGCACATCGGCGATCGTCGCGTCGCAGTTCACCGAGGGTCTTGCCGGCCGTGCCCGCTGTCTGGTCGTGCATCCGGTCAATCCGCCGCATCTGGTGCCGGTGGTCGAGCTGTGTGGCGCGCCGTGGACGAGTGAAGCTACGCTCGATCGCGCGCGTGCAACGATGGAATCGCTCGGCCAGGTGCCGGTCCTCGTACGGCGTGAGATCGAAGGCTTCGTATTGAATCGGCTGCAGGGCGCACTGCTGACCGAAGCGATGCGGCTGGTCGCCGATGGCGTCATTTCGCCGGACGATCTCGACAAGACCATACGCGACGGCCTTGGTATGCGCTGGTCGTTTATGGGGCCGTTCGAAACGATCGAGCTCAATGCGCCGGGCGGAGTGGCCGACTACTGTGCGCGTTACAGCGGGTTTTACCGCCGGCTCGCGGTGGACCCTGCGCCGCCTTCGGTGTGGGAGGGAGCGAGCGCCGAGCGCGTGGTATCGGCGCTCGGTGCGCCGTTGACCGCTGCGCAACGCGATCATCGGACCGAGTGGCGCGATCGCCGCTTGCTGGCGCTGCGGCGGCACAAACTAGAGGAGAGCCAATGACCGAATCGACCAAATCATCACGCAAGGTGATCATCACGTGCGCCGTGACCGGGGCGATTCATACGCCGTCGATGTCACCGCATCTGCCGGTCACGCCGAAGGAGATCGCCGACGCTGCAGTCGCCGCCGCTGAAGCCGGTGCGGCGATCGTTCACCTGCACGCGCGCGATCCGGTCGATGGTCGGCCCACCCAGGATCCGAAGTACTTCCTCGAGTTCGCGCCCGAAATCGCGCGCCGCTCGGACGTCGTCATCAACTTCACCACCGGCGGCGCACCGACGATGCTCGTCGAAGAGCGATTGCAGCCGGCGCTGCAGCTGAAGCCCGAGGTGGCGTCGCTGAACATGGGCTCGATGAACTTTGGTCTTTACCCGATGCTTGCGCGCTTCAAGGATTTCAAGTTCGACTGGGAGCGGCCCTATCTGGAAGGCTCATTCGATCGCGTGTTCAAGAACACGTTTCGCGATATTGAACATATCCTGACGTCGTGCGCGGGCAATGCGACGCGCTTCGAGATCGAGTGCTACGACATCGGGCATCTGTACACCGCCAAGCACTTCTTCGATCGCGGCACCGTCAAGGCGCCGCTGTTCATTCAAAGCGTCTTCGGAATCCTGGGCGGCATCGGTCCGCATCCGGACGATGTCGCCCACATGAAGCGAACGGCAGATCGATTGTTCGGCGATCAATATCGCTGGAGCGTGCTCGGTGCCGGCCGTAATCAGTTGCCGATTGCCGCAATGTCGGCGGCGATGGGCGGGAACGTTCGGGTCGGGCTCGAAGACAGTCTGTGGCTCGGGCCTGGCAAGCTAGCCGAATCGAACGCCGCGCAGGTGCGCAAGGTGCGCCAGATCATCGAAGGCCTGGGACTCGAAATCGCATCGCCGGATGATGCGCGCAAGATGCTTGCGCTGAAGGGGAGGGCAGCGGTTGGCTTCTAGCCTCAGCCGCTTGTTCTGCAGCGCCTGTTCGAGGTCCCACAAAATATCGTCGATCGATTCGATGCCGATCGACAGCCGCACCATTTCCGGCAACACACCGGCGGCACGCTGTTCATCCTCGGACAGCTGCCGGTGCGTTGTCGATGCAGGGTGGATTACCAGGGACTTCGCATCGCCGATGTTCGCGAGGTGCGACAGGAACTGCAGACCGTCGATGAACTTCACGCCCGCGGCGGCGCCGCCCTTGATGCCGAACGTCATCACGCTCGATGCGCCGGGTGCGCCGTCAACTAAGCGCAAGTATTTTTTGGCCAGCGTGTAGTAGGGGCTTGATTGCAGGCCCGGCCAGTTGACCCACTCAACGCGCGGGTGTGTTTCGAGGAACTCGGCGACGCGGCGCGCGTTCTGCACATGACGCTCCATGCGCACGTGCAACGTCTCCAGTCCCTGCAGCAGCATCCACGCCGACAATGGCGCCAGCGACGAGCCGTGCACGCGCAGCACTTCCATGCGCGCTTTCATCGTGTAGGCAAAATCGCCGAAGGTTTCCCAGAATTTGACGCCGTGGTAGCCCTTCGATGGCGCGACCATATCGGGAAACTTGCCGTTGCCCCAATCGAACTTGCCGCTTTCGGCCAGTACGCCACCGATGGTCGTTCCATGGCCGCCGATGTACTTGGTGGCTGAGTGCACGACGATGTCGGCGCCCCAGTCGAATGGTCGGCACAGGTACGGCGACGCCATCGTGTTGTCGATCATCAATGGGATCTGCGCGCTGTGCGCGATTGCCGCGACCGGCTCGATGTCGAGCACGTTGATCTTCGGGTTGCCCAGCGTCTCCGCATAGACGAGCCGAGTATTCGGCTGTAGCGCGCGCCGGAAATTCTCGGGGTCGTCGGGATCGACCAGCGTCGCCTGAATTCCCATCTTCGGCAGCGTGACGGCGAACTGCGAATACGTCCCGCCATAAAGCAGGCTTGATGCAACGATGTGGTCGCCAGGCTGCACGATCGCCAGAATCGCGGTGAGCTGCGCCGCCATTCCCGAGCTCGTCGCCAAAGCCGCGCGGCCGTTTTCGAGCGCGGCGACCCGCTCCTCGAATACCGCGACCGTCGGATTGCTGATGCGCGAGTAGACGTTGCCGAACGTTTGCAGATTGAACAGACTGGCTGCGTGATCGGCCGAGTCGAACACGTAACTGGTGGTTTGATAAATCGGTTGCGCGCGTGATCCGGTCGCCGCGTCGGGCAGCTGCCCGGCGTGCAAACAAAGCGTCTCGATGCCGAACTCGCGATCGGGCATCAGCGTGTTAGTACGGCAGCTGCCGTGGACGACGCGCCGAAATCACGCGCGTGTTGACGCCCGCCCAGTTAAGCCCACCGAATAGCCTTCCGTGCTCGATCTTCACGCAGCGGTCCATCACAACGTCGAGTCCTGCGGCGCGCGCTTTTTCTGCCGCGGCGTGATTGATGACGCCCAGCTGCATCCATAGCGTCTTGGCGCCGATCGCGATCGCTTCTTCGGCGAGCGGACCGATGTCCTCTGCCTTGCGGAAACAATCGACGATGTCGATCGCGCCTGCAGCGCGCGCCGCGGTGAGGCTTGGATAGCACGGTTGTCCGAGCACCTCGCGATACTTCGGATTCACGGGAATCATCGTGTAGCCGTGCTCCAGCAGATACTTGCCGACGAAATAGCTGGGGCGATGCCACTCGGCGGAGATGCCGACCACCGCGATGCGGCGGCTGACGTTCAACAACCGTCGCAGGGTGGGGATATCCGTCGAATCAGCCATGCCGCGGATTCTATCGGTCGATCGCACGCGACACGCATAAAGTCAGGCGCAGCTCGTCCCCGTCAAGGGCGACGAAATAAACCCGCCCGTGGGCGGGTTCGTTCAGGGCTTGGCTGACTACTGCTTGCGGCGGCGAATTGCGGCGAGGCTGGCCAGGGCAATACCGAGCAGCGCCAGCGACGCGGGTTCGGGCACACGCATCAATTGGCCGCGGATCTCGCCACCCCGAAACATCTCCGAGTGGATGTTGAAATAGGTTTCACCCGCAATCAGGTGCTGAATGATCGCATCGCGCGCGCCGCCGACGGTGCCGCCGCCGAAATTGTTGATGAAGTCAAGGGTGTAGGTCCCTGCGGCGAGCAGATCGAGCGTGAAGTCATAACTCCCCGACATCACGCCGAGCGGAAAGAACGGCAAAGTTCCCGGGCCGACCGCGACGGGTTGATTGGCCCCAGGCGGCGTACAGCAATGGATGTGCGCGGCTGTGGTCGGGGCCAGCAGGCCGGAAAAGTTCGCGTCGAAATGGATGGTGTTGGCCACATCGTCGACAGTCACCACCACGGAGCCGCTGCCTGGCGAGTCGACGGGGGGTACTTCGTTGGCGCCGATCAAATCTGCGTGGAACGAGATTAGGGCCGTGTGGCCAGCGGGCGGGGCGACCAGCGCCAACGCGGTGAGAAGGGTCAAAACAGCAGTGCGCATCATCATCCACCTCCCTAGAGTGCGGACGCGTTGCGCCCGCAAACGGGCCAAGTCAAAAAGCAAAGTGAAATGCAGGAAAGCAAGGTCTGCACCAAAGCGCAAAAACAAGGACTTGGTGCCCACCCAGCGTGCGAGTGTCAAATCGAGCGACGCGATCGATTCAATGATCCAACGTCCCGGGAGTCGCACGCGTGGCAGATCACAAAGTCCGGATGCAAATTTTGCACGCTGCCTTGCGCGTCGGCGCCGACCGGTGCTGATTGATTGCCAATCAGCTTGGTGGCGTAGGCTGCCTTCATGATCGACGCAATTCCAATTCGATTTCCTATCGGCGAGCCATTGCTCGACCCGCCTGAAGTCGACGTCGTGATTGAGGTTCCAAAGGGATCCTTTCTTAAACGCGGCTCCACGGGGCACATCGACTTCGTCTCACCGCTGCCGTGTCCGTTTAACTACGGATCCGTGCCGAAATATTTGGGGCTGGAGGGCGACCTTCTCGACGCCGTGGTGCTTGGTCCCCGCTTGCCGCTCGGCGCCTCGTTGCGAATCAAGGCGTGGGGAGCGGTGATCCTGGTCGACCGCGGCATGACGGACGACAAGTTGATCTGCAGCCAAGCGCCGATAAGTTTCAGGCAGCGACAGAGGGTGCTGCGGTTCTTCGCCTTTTATGCAAGATGCAAATCGATGCTGAATGCAGTGCGACGCCAGCCCGGCCGGAATGCGTGCGAAGGCTGGTCGGAGGCTTCGCACGCACTGGGTCGCGCGCGGCCGAGAGACGATGCATGGCGCGGGCCATCAGTCACGTTCTAACAAGCTGAATGCGTTACCACGATTTGCACTGACGCCAAGATCCTGCACGACGTCGAGTCCCGCTGCGCGGGCTGCTGATCTGCGGCGAGCCGACACGGTGAAGGGCCGCCATGGCGGCCCTTTTTGTTTGCTGGCGCCAGGAAACTCAGCCGTCCTGGGCCAGCCGGCGCGCGTTAAGGCGCGCTCACGCATGGAGGTCAGCGGTCTTGTGTCAGGCTGCCGCTGACGCCAGGCACGCTGGCGCTGAGGGTCAGATCGGACGGAATCCCGGTCCCGGGCAAATGATCGAACTTGACGACATATTGCTTTGCGAAGAGCAGGGGGGCGATTTGCTGGTAGATCGTCGCAAGATTCTGCGACGTGTTCGCCTGGTAGAAAAGGCCACCCGTCTGGGTGGCCATATCACTCAGGACCGATGAATTGATTGACGCGCCGATGCCGATCGTGAAGATCGGTACATTCTTGCTTCGGGCATTGGCTATGACCTGCTGCAGCGTACGGACAGACGGTGCGGTGGAAGGAAGCTGGTTGACCCCGTCGGTCGCAACAATCACCACCCCGCGATAGCCGGGATAGGTGGTCCGCGAATTTGCGACGTTGTCGATGCCCAGATAAACGGTGTCATACAGCCTCGTGTCGTCTCCCTTATCAAATGGCAGCTCGATCGCGGTCCTTAGCGCGGCGACGTCAGTCGTGAAATCCTGTGTGACTTCGTTTTGGGTTGCAAATCTGATGACTTGGGCGACGTCATTCGGCTTGAGGCTTCCGAAGAAGTTGGAGAATCCGGCCTTCATGTCGGCGAAGGCGACCGGTTGATCCCTCAGGCTCTTGCTGAAGTCGAGTAAGGCTGCGATCGCAACATTCGTGTAGGCGGTCTTCAACAAACGCGACTGAAGTGATCGGCACGGTCATGCCGTCAGGCAGCGCGGCCCTTTCTGCGACGCCAAAAAATTCGACGCGCTCAGCCCCAGCAGCGGAAAGCCGCCCTGATCGATGACCGAAACGTAGGCAGTCGTTGCGGCGTGAGGGGCACGAGAACTCGAGCTGGTTGATCCGCAGGGTTAGCGAAGTCACGGCCGCCGACGTTCCGGAGATCGGGACGGTGACCGTCGGCGATGCCTGAGCGTTCGAAGTGATCTGCAGCGTTGAGGTGAACGGTCCGGCGGTTGGCGGCTGAAACGTGACTTGTACGGTGCAGGAATCCGCGATGGCAACGCTGGCTGCCGCGCCTCCGCACGGCTTAGTACCAGCGTTCAACGTCAAGCCAAACGGACTGCCAGACGGCGCGAGCAAGGAAATTGCCGATACGTTTAACGCGGCGGTGCCCGTGTTGCGAATCGTGACTTCCAATGGTGCCGGAACGTTGTTCGGTCGTTACCTGGCCGAAGTCAAAGGACGAGGGCAGAACCTGTATCGCTGGAACCGCAGGCGGCAGCGGTGCCGGAGCTGGGCTTGGGCTCGAATCGCCGCCCCCGCCCCCGCACCCAGCAACCGCAATCGTGGCTGCGGCAAAAAGCAATCGCGCTAATGACAAAGCTTTCTTACGCATGAATTCGATCCTATCAACTCATTGGCGGCGGCAAGTCTACGTACGGCAACGACCGGTGTTGCGTGGATAAGGAACGCATTAGTCGAACGCATTAATTCGTTATAACCGAAGTGCGCGCACATCGAGATCAGACCCTTAGGCGACATCGTTCCCCCGAATCCGCTATCGGTACTAGCAATCATTGGCTTTCACGCTGAATTGGTGCGTTTGTTTAAATGTGGAAGCGTTCACTCTCCTGGCGCCCTGTAGCAAAAGAATTGCCTGGCAAACAGGTAACGAGCGGTGCCCGTTGTCCGATATGCGGCAGGCGCGCCTGTCGAAACGGTTACAGCTTGGGAGATTCAACGGCGGACCACTCACGGCGGCCTACGACCCTCGACCAGAATTGCGAAGGGCCGCACGAGGCGGCCCTTCTTCGATTGGTGGAGGCGGCGGGAATCGAACCCGCGTCCGCGAATGATCCAGATCCAGTTCTACATGCGTAGCCGGTCTATTTAAGCTCTCACCGCGCGCTTAGCCGATCGGCAGGCCGACGCGCAGCCAGTCACTGATCTCGATGCCGCCGTCGTGACTCCGACGGCATCCAGCCTCTGTAAATGGCGCTGCTGTTAGTTGCCTAACCTAGCCCAGGGGCCAGCTAGTGCAGCGTCTAGCCGGTATTAAGCGGCTAAAGCAAACGCGTCTTCGTTGGCGTTTGTAGTGTTCCAGATGGATTTACGAGGTGACTGGTCCTCGGCATGCCCTGAGATCCTTCACGACCCACGTCGAAGCCAGGTCGCCCCCAAAGGAAATCGGATTGTACGGGCACAGATGGGTCATTTCAGGGAGAAATCAACCAGCGATTTGGGTGATTAATGTCAACAGCTCCGACGGGGAATGGACGACGGCGTCCGCGCCCCACTGTTGATACGGTATCCCGTTACCGAGATAGCCGTAACTCGCAACCACGGTACGCAAGCCGGCCGCGCGTCCTGCGTCGATGTCGCGCTGATCGTCACCGACGTACATGGCAGCGCTCGCATCAACGGACGCGCAGGACAGTGCATGCAGCAAAGGCGCTGGATGGGGTTTCGAGAACGGCGTGGTGTCACCGCTGACGACGCACGCCGCACGCTCGGAAAGCTTCAGCGCCTGCACCAGCGGCAACGTAAAGCGTGAGAATTTGTTGGTCACGATTCCCCATCGGATCCCGCGCTGCTCCAGGTGGTGCAGGGCGTCGTCCATTCCTGGGAACAAACAAGAATCGACGCACAGCGCCAATTCATACTCGTGCAAGAACTCCTGCCGCAGTTCGGCATAACGCGCGTTGTCGGGCGTAACGTCGAATGCCCGCCTGACCATGCCGCGAGCTCCGTGCGACACATACGGGCGCAACTCGGCAATCGGCAACGGTTGCATGCCGTGCGCGATTCGCATCCGGTTCGCCGCAGCCGCGAGGTCGGGTGCCGTATCGGCCAGCGTGCCATCGAGGTCGAGCAAGACCAGCCGGACGCCTAGCGTTTTTACGGTTTGCGGCACGCCATTAAATAGTTGACATCGGTATCGCGACCCAGCGTCGCACTCTTTGTAAATGGGTTGTACTGCATGCCGATGACGTCCCGCACGTCCAGTCCGGCCGCCCGCGCGTACTTCGAAAGCTCGCTCGGTTTAAGAAACTTTTCGTACTCATGCGTGCCGCGCGGCAGCAGATTCAAAACGTACTCCGCGCCGACAATCGCCAGCGCAAACGCCTTCGGCGTTGCGATTGATCGTCGAAAAGAAGACCCAGCCGCCGGGCTTAGTCAAATTCGCGCACGCCTGCACCGTTTGCGCGGGATCCGGAACGTGCTCGAGCATTTCCATGCACGTCACGACGTCAAAGCTGGCCGGGCACTCGGTAGCCAACGTCTCGGCAGCGCACTCGCGATACTCGACGTGACGCGTTCGAATCGAGCGCATGCAGGCGCGCGACGTTAAGCGGCTTATCGGCCAGATCGATGCCAAGAACGGCCGCGCCTTTTTGCGCCATTGCTTCGGCCAGTACACCGCCGCCGCAGCCGACATCCAGCACCTGCCTGCCCGCAAGCGAAGCGAGTCGTTCTATCCACTCGAGTCGCGTTGGATTGATGTCGTGCAGAGGCCGCATCGGGCCCGTCGCGGTCCCACCACTTCCCGGCCAGCTCGCTGAATTTCAGCAGCTCGGCCCGGTCAACGTTGTCGTTCATGCGTCGGATGTTACGCAACCGCGATTGCAAAAAAGGCGGCAAAAAAAAGCCCCGCCGAGGCGGGGCTAGTTGAACAAGCGTTCTTATTAACGACTTGTCTAGCGCTTGACCGGACGCGTACCGACCACTTCAACTTCGACGCGCCGGTTCGGTTGCAAGCACGCGATCAGCTGCGGGCGATTGCGAATCTCGCCTTTGGCCGATGGATCCGCGCACTGCTTGACCGGATTGGTTTCGCCCTTGCCTTCGGTGTAGACGCGGTTCGGCTCGATACCTTTGGTGACAAGGTAATCTTTAACCGCCTGCGCACGACGTTGCGAAAGCTTCAGGTTGTAAGCGTCGCTACCAATGCGGTCCGTGTAACCGACCGCAATGATCACTTCGAGGCTCACACCGGCCAGTTTCGACACGAGGTCATCGAGCTTCGCACGGCCTTCCGGACGCAACGTCGCTTTGTCGAAGTCAAACAACGCATCTGCTGCAAACGTCACCTTCTCGCTGGTCGGAGCAGGCGGCGCCGGTGGCGGCGGCGGCGGTGCCGGCGGGGCGGGTGGCGGGGGTGGCGGCGGAGGCGGCTCGCAAACCTCTTTCGGCATCAGTGCCTTGTCGCACACACAACCGACTGGGAACGGACTGCCTTCGACCTTGGTGCTTCTGGCCCGCTCAAGGCTCCAAAACCCAGTTCGCCAGCACAGGCCAAACGGGTTCATGACGACAACGCCATTCGGACTCAAAACGTACGGGCTTTCGCGCGGGTCGGCGATCTTGATGTCCTTCTGCTGGGCGAGACTTACGCCCGAGACGGTCATCAGCGCCGCGGCAACGAGGCCCAGCTTGATGAATTTCATATATTGGTGCTCCTCACTCGAGATTCGAAGTAATTCTTGATAACTAACCGTTCGGAGCGCAAACCGAACGATCGCGCAAGCCTGCGTCAATCGGTGGTTGTTTCGAAAGGCGCGTTAGCCTGCCGAAACAGCCCCGCTTGTTAGCAAGACTTGTCGGCAGCGATTTTGCCACGCGCTTACCGACGCGATCAGGGTCTTTTCGAGCAACCGATCGCTATCTGCCAGCACGTGTCGCTTATGCACAACAGGCTTGCCGGCGATCCAGACATCAGTGACCTGTTCGCGTCCCGCGGCGTAGACGATTTGTGACACGACGTCGTGCAGCGGCTGTGTTTCGACCGCCGCCATGTCGAACGCGATCAGATCGGCGTCCTTGCCGACTTCAATTGATCCGATGCGCCGATCCAGCCCGAGTGCGCGCGCGCCACCCAAGGTAGCGCTTTCAAGGGCGGCGGGGGCGCTGAAGGCACTGGCGTCCTGGGCGACCCCTTTGGCGAGCAAAGCGGCCAGGCGCAGCTCCGCCAGCATGTCGATGCGGTTATTGCTGGCGGCGCCGTCGGTGCCGATCGCAATGTTGACACCCGCCGCCGACAGCTTGGCGAGCGGCGCAAACCCGCTGCCAAGCTTGAGATTCGATGCCGGGCAGTGCGCCACCGAAACACCGCGCTGCGCCAGCAGGGCAATTTCGTGCTCGTTCAAATGGACCGCATGCACGGCGATCAATCGTTCCGACACGATCCCCAAACGGTCAAGCCGCTGCAAAGGCCGGCAGCCGTGCTTGGCGATCGACTCGGCGATCTCGTCTTCGGTTTCGTGCACGTGCGTATGAATCGGTAGATCGAGCTCTTCGGCCAGGACCGCGATGCGTCTCAGCGTTTGATCGGCCACCGTGAAGGGCGCGTGCGGAGCCAGCGTGAAACTGACCAGCGGATCGTTGCGAAACGCGTCGCGGGTCGCCAGCCCTTTGCGCAGATAGTCCTCCGCATCGGCGGCGTACGCGGTTGGAAACTCGATCGCAATGATCCCTGCAACGGCGCGCAGGCCCATGCTGCGCAATGCGCGCAAGCTCGCGTCCGGATAAAAGTACATGTCCGAACACGTGGTCGTGCCGGAGCGCAACATTTCGAGCGCAGCGAGCTGAGTGCCGTCGTGCACGAAATCGGCCGAGACCAGCGCGGCTTCCAGCGGCCAGATACGGTCCTTCAGCCAGCGCATCAGCGGCAAGTCGTCGCCCACGCCGCGCAGTAAAGCCATCGCCGCATGCGTATGGCAGTTGACCAGCCCCGGGGTCACGGCGTGGGTCTCGAGCGTGTGCGTGCTCGCTGCGCGGTAGCGTTGCGGGGCCTCCGCTGAAGGCAATACGTCGACGATTCTGCCGTCGGCGATCGCAATCGCATGGCGCTCGAATACCGTCGCGCGCGGCACGACAGGAATGACCCAGCGAGCGTGGACGAGGGTGTCGATGTCGGTCATCAGATCGGCAGCTTCAAGTGCCGCTTCACAGGTCCATACGCGGCGCGCGATTACAGCACACGACGCGTCTGATTGAGGCGAAATCAGAGCCTTCGACTGATAAACTTCGCTGCCAAATTTTTGGCTTCTGCATTGGAAAATTCGGTGGATCAATTCGCCAAGGAAACGCTGCCGATTTCGCTCGAGGAAGAGATGCGGCGCTCGTATCTCGACTACGCGATGAGCGTGATCGTCGGCCGCGCCTTGCCGGACGTGCGCGATGGCCTGAAGCCGGTGCACCGCCGCGTGCTCTACGCGATGCACGAGAGCAACTACGTGCATACGAGGCCGTACGTGAAGTGTGCGCGCGTCGTCGGCGATGTGATGGGGAAATACCACCCGCACGGTGATCAGGCCATCTACGACACGCTCGTCAGAATGGCGCAGCCGTTTTCATTGCGCTATCTGCTGATCGACGGGCAGGGCAATTTCGGCTCGGTCGATGGCGATAACCCGGCGGCGATGCGTTACACCGAATCGCGGCTGTCGAAGATTGCGGCGTCGCTGCTGCTCGATATCGACAAGGAGACGGTCGACTTCGCCCCGAATTACGACGGCAAGGAGCGCGAGCCGCTGGTGTTGCCTGCGCGAGTGCCCAATCTGTTGATCAACGGTTCGGCGGGAATCGCGGTCGGCATGGCGACCAACATCGCCCCGCACAACCTGGGCGAGGTGATCGACGGTTGCATGGCCCTGTTGCGCAACCCGCAAACCACCATCGATGAATTGATAGAGCTGATTCCCGCGCCGGACTTTCCGACCGCCGGAATCATCTACGGCGTCGAAGGCGTGCGTGAAGGCTATCGCACCGGCCGCGGCCGCGTCGTGATGCGCGCCAAGGCGCACTTCGAGGAAATCGACAAGGGCACGCGCTCGGCGATCATCATCGACGAGCTGCCGTATCAGGTGAACAAGCGCGTGCTGCTCGAGCGCATCGCCGAGATGGTCAACGAGAAGCGCATCGAGGGCATCTCGGACATCCGCGACGAATCGGACAAGTCCGGCATGCGCGTCGTGTTCGAGCTGAAGCGCAATGAACAGCCCGATGTCGTGCTGAATAATCTGTACAAGCAGTCGCAGCTGCAGGACACGTTCGGCGTCAACATGGTGGCGCTGGTGGACGGCCAGCCGCGCGTACTGAATCTGAAGCAGATGCTCGATGCATTTTTGTCGCATCGGCGCGAGGTGATCACGCGGCGCACGGTGTTCGAGCTGCGCGAAGCTCGCCGGCGCGGTCACGTGCTGGAAGGCCTTGCGGTGGCGCTGGAAAACATCGATGAGTTCATTGCGCTGATCAAAGCGGCGCCGACGCCACCGGTCGCCAAGACAGGGTTGATGAGCCGCGCATGGGACTCGTCGGTGGTACGCGAGATGTTGACGCGTGCGGGACGCGACATGCACGTTTATCGCCCGGAAGCGATGGACCCGCGCTTCGGGCTGATGGACGATGGGCTGTATCGGCTGTCCGACGAGCAGGCCGAACAGATTTTGCAGATGCGCCTGCAGCGCCTGACCGGACTCGAACAGGACAAGATCGTCAACGAGTATCGCGAGGTGATGGATCAGATTACCGATCTGCTGAACGTGCTCGCCACGCCTGCGCGGATCACCGACATCATTGCCGACGAACTGCTCGCGCTGAAAAGCGAGTTCGGCGATGCGCGTCGTTCGGAGATCGTGCGCAGCGCGCAAGATTTGATCACCGAAGATCTGATCACGCCCGAAGACATGGTCGTCACGCTGTCGCACGCCGGCTATATAAAGAGCCAGCCGCTCGCCGACTATCGCGCGCAGCGGCGCGGCGGGCGTGGCAAGCAGGCGGCAGGCGACGCGTGAAGACGACTGGATCGATCAGCTCTTCATCGCGCACACGCACGACACGATCCTGTGCTTCTCCGATCGCGGCCGGCTGTACTGGCTGAAGGTGTGGGAGGTGCCGCAGGGGCAGCGCAACGCGCGCGGCCGGCCGATCGTCAACATGTTTCCGTTGATGGAGAACGAGAAGATCACGGTCGTGTTGCCAATCAAGCAGTTCGACGAAGAGCATTTCGTGTTCATGGCTACCGCGATGGGCACCGTCAAGAAAACCGCGCTGACGGATTTCTCGAACCCGCGCAAGGCCGGCATCATCGCGGTCGACCTCGACGCCGGCGACTATCTGATCGGCGCCGCGATTACCGACGGCAAGCACGACGTGATGCTTTTTTCGGATGCCGGCAAGGCCGTGCGCTTCGACGAGAACGATGTGCGGCCGATGGGCCGGCAGGCGCGTGGAGTGCGCGGCATGTGGCTCGATGAAGGGCAGCAGGTGATCGCAATGCTGGTGGCCGAAGACGAGCGGCAGAGTGTGCTGACGGCAACCGAAAACGGCTACGGAAAACGCACGCCGATCGTCGAATACACGCGCCACTCGCGCGCGACCCGCGGAATGATCGCGATTTCGACGAGCGAACGTAACGGCAAGGTCGTCGCTGCGACTCTCGTGCGCAGCGATGACGAAGTGATGCTGATCACGACGGGTGGCGTGCTGATTCGTACGCGCGTCGCCGAGATTCGCGAGATGGGACGCGCCACTCAGGGCGTCACGTTGATCGCGCTCGACGGGGGCACGCTGCTGTCCGGCCTACAACGCGTCGTTGAGCGCGACAGCGATGTCGTGAATGGCGACGCGGCGAACAACGACGGCGGGCATGCGACTGCCATCGATGCCGGCAACAACGAAGATAGCGGCGCCGCAGACGAACCGCCGCAGGCCTGAGGTGCGCGACGACGCAATGCCGATCGAAGGCGTGCGCGCGAGATGGCGTTGATGCGATCGTTCGAGCGCAGCGATGGATGATGCTACCGATAGTCGTCTGAAGACGCTGCGCGACTCGATCGATGCCGTCGATGCGCGGTTGGTCGTGTTGTTGAACGAGCGCGCTCAACTGGCGATCGACGTGGGGAAAGTCAAGCATGAGGTGGGCGCGCCTGTATTTCGCCCCGAACGTGAAGCTGCGGTGCTGCAACGCGCGGCCGCGTTGAATGCAGGACCACTGTCGCGAGATCACGTTACCCACATTTTTCGCGAAGTCATCTCAGCTTGCCGTGCGCTCGAACGTCCGCTGACGGTTGCATTCCTAGGCCCGGCAGGGACGTTTTCCGAAATGGCGATGCAGCGGCAGTTCGGCTCCAGCGTCACGGGACTGCCGTGCGCCACGCTTGATGATGTGTTTCGCACCACCGAGGCGGGCAGCGCCGAACTGGCGATCGTGCCGCTCGAAAATTCGTCTGAGGGCGCGGTCAATCGCACGCTGGATTTGTTGCTCGCTACGCCGCTCAGCATGCTGGCCGAGGTGTCGGTTTCAGTCCAGCACAACCTGCTTAGCAAGAGCGGCTCGATGAACGGTGTGGTGCGCGTGTGTGCGCATTCGCAAGCGCTGGCGCAATGTGCCGGGTGGCTCAACCAGCATTGCCCCTCGCTGGAACGGCAGCCCGTCGCGAGCAACGCAGAAGCGGCACGCATGGCGTCCGAGGACGAAACGACAGCAGCCATTGCGGGGGAGGCGGCAGCGCGTCACTACAACGTTCAGATGGTTGCGGCGCAAATTCAGGACGACACGCATAACCGCACGCGGTTTGCCGTGCTGGGTGCGCAGTCGAAACAGCCGCTGACGCCTTCGGCGCACGACAAGACGTCGCTGATCCTTTCGGTACCCAATAAAGCGGGCGCCGTATTTCATATGCTGTCGCCACTTGCCGCGCACGACGTGTCGATGACTCGCTTCGAGTCACGGCCGGCGCGCGTGGGTACCTGGGAGTACTACTTCTACGTCGACGTAGAGGGACACGTGGAAGAGCCCAAGGTCGCCAGGGCGTTGAAAGAGCTCCAGCAGGCGTGTGCCTTTTATAAGTGTCTCGGGTCTTATCCGGTTGAGCGAACGGAAGCGCGATGAATGCGGCGGACGCTTTGCCTGCTTTGCGCGCTCTTCCGTATGTGCGCGCCATTGCGCCGTACGTATCGGGAAAGCCGATCGATGAACTGGCGCGCGAGTTCGGACTCGATCCCCAATCGATCGTCAAGTTAGCGTCGAACGAAAATCCGCGCGGTATGCCCGAGTCTGCAAGACGGGCCATGGCGGACGCGATGACCGATCTCGGGCGCTATCCCGATAGCAACGGGTTCGCGTTGAAGTCGGCACTGGCGGCAAAGCTGCACGTTCCGATGGATTGGATCACGTTAGGCAACGGCAGCAACGACATTCTGGAACTCGTAGCAGCAGCTCTGCTCGCGCCCGGTCGCAGTTGCGTCTACGCGCAGCATTCGTTCGCCGTATACGCGCTGGCGACGCAGGCGCGCGGTGCACGCGCCATAGTCGCCGCAGCCAAGAATTTAGGTCACGACCTGGACGCGATCTCTTCGGCGATAGCGTCCGACACGGCACTGATCTATATCGCCAACCCAAACAATCCCACCGGGACGCACCTCGCAGCCGGAGAGATCGAGAAATTTCTGTCCAGCGTGCCGGAGCGCGTCGTCGTTGTGATCGATGAGGCGTACAACGAGTACCTGCCGCCGGAGCTCCGCTTCGAAAGTGTTCAATGGGTGCGCCGCTATTCGAACGTATTGGTCTCACGCACGTTTTCCAAGGCGTACGGGTTGGCAGGGCTGCGCGTCGGCTACGGGGTTGCACAACCGGAACTGACCGACCTGCTCAATCGCGTACGGCAGCCGTTCAACGTCAACACGGCTGCGCAAGCAGCAGCAGTCGCGGCGTTGAATGATGCCGAGTTCTTGGAAGAGAGCTATCACCTCAATCGCAGCGGCATGCAGCAACTGAATGATGCGTTTCGCACGCTGGGTCTCGAGTACGAGCCGAGCTTCGGCAATTTCGTGCTGGTAAAGGTGGGAGATGCCTCGCGCGTGTATCAGGAGCTGCTGAAGCGCGGCGTGATCGTGCGGCCGGTCGGCAATTACGGCCTGCCGGAATGGTTGCGCGTGACGGTCGGTTTGCCTGAGGAAAACGAGAGGTTCGTTGCAGCGTTGACGGCCGCGCAGGGATGAGATTTGCGCTGATCGGCGTCGGGTTGATCGGCGGCTCATTCGCAAGAGCATTGCGCGCAGCAGGCAAGGTTGATGTTGATCACGGGTTCGACACTCAACCCGACGCGCTGAGGCGCGCGCTTGACCTTGGCGTCATCGATCAAGCAGCAAATTCGTCGGCGCAAGCGGTCGAGCAGGCTGATCTTGTGATGGTCGCAACGCCGGTCGGATCGATCGGAGGCGTGTTGCATGCAATCGCGTCGCATCTTGCTCCGACGGCCATCGTCACCGATGTCGGCAGTACAAAGGCTGCGTGATTGAGGCTGCGCCGCGATGAACTTGGGTCGGCGTTCGAGCGCTTCGTGCCTGGCCATCCGATTGCCGGCCGTGAGCGCTCGGGCGTTGAATATTCGGAGGCTGCACTGTTCAACGACAAGGTGTTCATATCCACTCCGGTCCCAGCAGACCGACGCGGAAGCGGTGCACCGAGTAGAGGCGCTATGGCGAAGTGTGGGTTGCCGTGTCGAGCGTATGACGGCCGAAGAGCATGACAGCGTGTTCGCCTCAGTGAGCCATTTGCCACATTTGCTTGCGTTTGCGTTGCTTGCGCAGGTTACGTGCTGAGCCAGACGCTGACCGAAAATTTGCTATCGCGGGCGCTGGATTTCGCGACTTCACCAGAATTGGATTGTCCAGCCCGTCAATGTGGACCGATGTATGTCTTGCGAACCGGCACGCCCTCGCCGTGGAACTAGACGACTACCGCGTTTTGCTGGATCGGCTGCAACGTGCCCTTGAAGCGGCTGACGGCGACACGTTGAATCGCGTCTTCGCAGGCGGTATTGGCAGGTTTTACCCTTGCAAGTAGTGTCGCGTCGAACGGTAGTGGCTAATGCGGCTGGACTAGCGGGTGTCACGCCGCTATCCGTCGAAGTAACCTGCAAGTCTTCCTTTCTTCTTTAGTTCAGCGTGCCAAGCCAATAGCTGTCGCCGCCGTGCGTCCGCTTGTCGCGAAAGGGATTCCATTGGGCGGTCTCAACGGGCTTTGTCCAACTTCGCTGGGTAAGCTTTGTCGTCAGGAGGTAGTTATGCGTTCGCGCGGCTTCACATTGGTTGAAATGCTCGTCGTGATGGCGATCAGTGCGATTCTGATCGCCGCTGCGGTGCCCTCGTTTCAGGCACTGATTGCATCGACCCGCGCGTCGAGTGCGTCGGGCACGCTGTTGTCGAATTTGGAGTACGCACGATCTGAGGCGATTCGACGGAATCAAAACGTGACGGTCTGCCGCACGACCGACGCGAACGCGCCTGAGGCCGCACTCGCTTGCAGTGATGTTGCTGCGCTGGGGTTCGATGGCAATGATTGGGCCAGCGGGTGGATAGTGTTTGCAAAGGCCGGGATTGGCGTCAACTTTTCTGCGTTCGAGTTTGGAGAGGATTTTCTGTTGGTGCGACAGCCGGCAGCGAATGCTGGAACAGTCCGTGCGACCGTGTGGTCGACGATGGCGGGCGCGCAGCGCGTTGCTTATCGGGGTGATGGAATGCCTGCAGGCGTGATCGCCACTAGGTTCTTCGTCGATTACGGGCTAGTGCCAACTCCAGCAGTCGCCAACCGTGATCCGAATCCTCTAACGTTGACCTTTGCTGGTCGCTGCATGGCGGTGGCCGGAGGCACGGGTCGAGTACGCGCTTATCGGCCTACTCTTAATACCTGCCCCACGCTATGAAAACGATGTGGGTTAGACCCGTCATGCGTTCGACCCAGTCGGGACTGTCAATGGTCGAAATATTAGTGACACTGACCATAGTGGCGTTCGGTCTATTGGGGTTGCTTGGCTTGCAGGCCCGAGCTCTGACGTTTCAGAAAGATTCGTTCGATCGCAAATCTGCGGCTGAAATGGTCGCGCAATTGGCAGAGCGGATGCGCGCCAACCACTTGGGCTTCACTTCAGGTAACTACGACCTGGCTTTCAGTGCTGCGGCTGCTGACCCGGTTGTGATAAACGAGTGCGCGACCATCACGGCTTGCACGTGGGGCGAAGTCGCTACGCGAGACCTTAACCAGTGGACAGCCGAGCTGCGTCGTCGCCTTCCGCTATCGGCCGCCTATATCGACTTTGATCCGGCCGATCCCAGAATGGTCGAAGTGACACTGGCTTGGCCGGAACCGACGCAAGTAGGCGCCTTAGCTAGCACAGGTCCACCTACTGACGCCATCTGCGACGACTTGAACGCTACTTTCGGCGCTGGTTTGACTCCGATTTATCGCTGCTACCGAACTGCGATCTTTCCATGAGCACACAATCCGTACACCACCGGCCGACTCCGCAACACGGTCGCACGTTAATTGAACTGCTCATCGCCATGGCAATAAGCCTGGTGATTATCGCCGGCGTCTCATCGCTCTACCTTTCATCCAGCGGCGTTTCGCGGCTAGCAGGGGAAGCCGGGACCGCTGAAGAGTCCGGTCAGATTGCGATGTTTGTGATCGGAGGCGCGATCCGGCTTGCGGGGTATGGCGAAATTCTGGGATCCGATTACGCCAGCCGGGACCAAACACTATTTGACGGTGCACACGTCCGGGGCTGTACCGACAGTCGTTTCGCGGTCCCGCTGCCAGCAGCGCCGCCTCTGCTTGATTTGAACTGCACAGGTGCAGGAGCCCAAGATGCGCTGTATGTGCGGTTTCAAGCGCGACCCGAAGTTGCAGCGATTTCTAACGCAGAGCGGAACCGAGTTGAGCTAACCGACTGCCTCGGTGACCAGACACCGCTGGAGACGATCGATCCCGTTTCTGGAAGGGCGGGTGCCGGGGTTCAGCGTCGCATGGTGACAAACGTATTCGCGCTGGCGCTGAATGCAGCCGGCCGCCTTTCGCTCTACTGCAACGGGAGCGGTGGTGGTGGCAACTCGCCGTTAGTCGAAGATGTCGTTCAATTCAAGGTGTTCTACCGGTTGGACGATGCGGCGTATTTTGCAGGTGCGGGAGGCGCAACCAACGCAGCACCCCTGGGCGGATCGGTTAGAGACGCGGCCTTCATTAACGGGCTGTCCGCTGCGATCGTTGATCCATGGGACTACGTTGTCGCAGTCATGGTTTGCGTAACGGTTCGCACCAACGAGGGGGGAGTAGCGACATCGCTGCCCGCGAACTCAACACCGAGATGTCCCGTTACCGCGGCCGAAGCATCGACGGGTCTGGCGCTGGTGGGTCCCAATCCCGCCGGTGGAGTCCTGCATCGCTCATATTCACAGGTCTTCACGATTCGCTCACACGCGACGGCGACTCCGTCGCTGACGATATGAGAAAGCAGATTAGTAAACCCGACACGCGTCCGACAGCGAACGCGGCGGCATTCTGCTGCCGGTGTTGTGCTGCCGATTGTTCTGGTTATTTTGACTGTGCTGACAGGCTTGGTGGTTACGCAGATTCGGCGTAGCACGATCGATGAGCGGCTCGCCGCCAACACTCGAGAGACAGTGGTCCTCGACAGCGCTGTTCAGACTGCATTGCGCTGGTGCGAAGCGCGAATCGTTGCGGCGCCGAACGACACCGTGACGATCCCAGTGAATATTGATGCGCCAGGGGTGCCGCCTTGGACCCCAACTAATGCGACATGGAATAACGACGCTCTCACGCTCAATTTCGTCCTATCCAATTTGCTGCCGGGATCTCCGACGGACCCGGTGTGCGTCATCGAGGACGCCACCTGCGAGCTTCTGCCCCCCATTTCGCCGACCGGTCAAAACGGCGGCGGTTGCAACGGTATTGACGACCGTTGGAGAAAGTTTCGGATCACAGCGCGCGTGCAGACAGACGCAGCGGACTTGGTGGGCTCGCTCAACGCCACTCGTTCGATGTACGCGCAGAGCGAAATCCGCCTTTACATAGATTAACGATGACGATGAAAAACGCCGGAGTGTGCTTATGAATCGCCACGATCTTGACGACAATATCGACACCAGCAAAGCGCGATTGCGACCGCTATGGATGCGCGCGCTCGGGTTGGCGCTGATCTGGCTGATGGTGCTGCAACCGACAGTCGCGACGGCGGCAATCGCGCAGGAGCCGCTGTTCTCGGTCAGCGCGCTTCCGCCGAATGTGATGCTGATGATGGATGACTCGAACTCGATGCGGGAGTACTCGCTGCCGTTGCCCCCGGGAATCGCCTTACCGGGCCCGACCTGCAGGTCCAAGGGTGTGGGGCAGCCGATCGATGGCGTGGTGGTGTCGACCCGGATTGGCAATCGTTGCGTTCATCTGGACGATGACTGGGCGCTTCGCTCGCCCGCGCTGAACCCGCTTTGGTACAACCCGGCGGTCACGTATTCGCCGTGGAACGACAACAACAAAGCGGCGGGCAGCAACTTCCCGCAAGCTAATTGGGGCGGATCGACGGCCGTCGCCGATCCCACCCAGCTCACGCCTTGGGACATGCGCAAGTGGCCGGCGTCGGTGACGCCGTTTTATACGCCATCGGCAACCCAAGTCACTACCAATACGGGCACGATTGGAACCAACCCCCAGGTAGTGAACCCAGGGGCCGGACAGTACATTCGCTACCCCGGAATGCCTGCGGAAGGACCGCCGAACGAAGATCTCTTCACCGGAAGCGTCGGGTTCACCTGCAACCTGTGCCTGACATACAACCAGGTTCCGACCTTCGGGCCACTACCGCCTTGCCTTGCTTACGCGCAGAACCCCGTGTACGGACCGCTGCCTCCCTGCCTGGCTTACTTTCAGGTGCCGCAATACGGTCCCGCTCCTCCTTGTTTGGCATACGCGCAGGTACCTGTATTGGGTCCGCTACCCGCGTGTCTGGCATACGCGCAGGTTCCAGTCGTAACGTGCTCGTTGGTACCCGACGCAGGCGAAGAGTCTGGGTTCCGCCAAGTCTGTTCGGTAACGAGCTATGTCGATGGTGCCTGCATTAACCAGCCGCCGGCACCGATCACCGGTTACGTGGATGGAGCTTGTATCAACCAGCCTCTCGGACCTTTGCTGGGGTATATCGACGGCGCGTGCAGCAACCAGCCGCCGCCCGCCATCATTGGCTTCACACAGGGTGCCTGTACCAACCAGCCGCCCGCTCCGATCACTGGATACGTCGACGGTACGTGTGCGACGTTCAACCCTGCGGACGCGACTTGCCCGGTAGCGAATCGCACATATTTGCCAGGGGGTTGGGCTCCCGCACGGCACTTCCGCTTCACCGGTTTGCCGGGAGAAGAGAACCAGCCGAGCAAGTACTTGTTGGTGGACATCGATCGGACAGTGAATCTGGCCGCCGCGTTTCCCGTGGTGGATGCAGTTACCGGCCAGCCGGCAGCCACGCGCACCGATTGCGCCGTTGCTAATTCCTGCACGTGGACAGAAGAAGCAAAAAACTTCGCCAACTGGTACACGTACTACAGAAACAGATTGTTTGCTGCGATGGCAGTGACGTCGCAGGTGCTCTCCTCAGCGACAGACGCGAGCCAGACGTTGCGGTTGGGATTCGGACGTATCAATCGCTTTCCGGATGCGCCGAATCCTTGGGATCCTCCCACATCAGGTAACGTTGGAAGCCGGTTCGTCGGGACGCCCAATATTGACGAGAACACCACGGCGAGTCCTACCGCGGTAGAACGCGGCGTGAGGCCGTTAACCGTGGGGACACTCGAGCGGCAGCAGGTGTTCGACTGGCTGTTCGGCCTGCAGTGGACGGGTTCGACACCGAACCGCGAAGCGCTGTATTCAGCCGGCGCTTACTTTGCGCGCAGCGGCCCGGGTGACACTCGCAACCCGTATGCCGAAGACCCAGCCGTCGGCGAGCCGCTTGCCAATAACTTGTGGTGCCGCCGGAATTTCACGTTGCTGGCGACCGACGGCGAATGGACGAAGGTCGCGCCGCCCGGAGTTGTGCCTAAGCCTCAGAAGAGGTTGGAAGACGCCGCCACTGACGGTATCGATATCACGCCGATTAACTCAGGGTCGCCCTTTGGCACCATACTGGACGTCGACTCGCAGAACGGACCAATCATCCTCGGTTCGAACCGAAAAGACGCGACTCAGATTTACAGCTATCAGTACCTTCAGGCAACCGAGCCCTGGTTCACCGGCGGCGCCAGTGCCGATACGTACACGCTGACGGACGTCGCAAAGTACTTTTGGGCCAATGATTTGAGGCCAGATCTCGACAATCGATTCGATCGGGACCTTCCAACGAAGAAGGCGTTCTGGCAACACATGGTGAACTACATCGTCGGCTATGGCGTGCAAGCGACGATGGACGATGCGGCTAACCGCGCGATCATCAATGCCCGCGCCGGTACCGTCACTTGGCCGTCGGTCGGTACGCCCCCCGAAGATTGTCGAATCGTCGATCTGAATTCCGATCCTATGAACACGACGATCGGCGGGTGCGGGACTATTTATCCCCCGTTGTCTGCAATGCCTGGCTACGGCAATCGGACCAACGACACGTTTCGTGCGGCCGTTGCGTCAGAGGGGAATTTTTATGCGGCTGCCAGCCCGGAACAGTTGCGGTCCAGTATCAAGTCCGCGCTTTCAGAAATTCTTGCTGACCCTGCATCGGGTACCGCTCCGAGCGTTTCCAATACATCGGTAGCGACCGGCAATCTGATCATTGAGAGCAGCTTCCGCACCGATATCTGGGACGGCAAGGTTGAGGCGTTCGACACGAAGGAACTGGTTGACTGGTTGATTAGTGGGGTTGGCCTCAAGCCGGCAGCGAAATGGAGCGCGAATTTCCCTGCGGCGGGCGCCCGGAACATTTACACCGCTGTCGGGCCATTGCCAACGGACTTCAGAAAGTTCGAGTGGGGTCTGCTGACTGCGGCTCAACGGACAGACCTTGATTCGTTCAGCGAGACCTTGGGCCTGCCTGACAGTCCCATACTGCAATGGCTTCGAGGCGAGCCCACGACGGAACAGACGAAGGGGGGTGCACTGAGGTTGCGCCCTATCACCGTGCTGGGCGATATTGTCAACTCGACACCACAGTTTTCGAAAGCGAGCGACCACGCGTATCACTTAGGGCCCGCGGCGTCGCTCAATGTTGTTGCACCGCACGGTTCCAGCGTGTACCGGATCCCGTTTCTGCAGACGAAGAAGACGACGCGCAAGGAAATTGCGATGTTCGGCTCCAACGACGGAATGTTCCACGTGTTGGATGCGCGCGTCGGGGTCGCCACTAGCGGCCGCGAAATTTTCGCTTACGTCCCGCGCTCGCTGTACCCCACTTTGAAAGACCTGACTGCACCGGCCTATACCCACCGCTACTTCGTGGACGGCCCGGTGGTTGAGGGGGACGTCTGGAACGGCACCGCGTGGAAGACGATTGCAATCGGTACTACGGGCGGCGGGGCGCCGGGCCTGTTCGCGCTCGACATCACGACACCGGACGAGACGAGCGCAACGGGTGGTGTCACCTTACTGTGGGACAACCTTCCGTCGGATATTGGCGTCGGTAACGAGCTTGGCAATGTATTTCAACCCGGCGTGATCGGTAGTGTGCAAAGATACGACTGCCCCCAACGGTCAGGGACGTTGGGTTTACATCGTTGGCAATGGCTTTGAAAGCGCCAGCAATGAAGCGCACTTATTGATCATTGACGCCCTCACGGGAGTGCTCGTGAAGAGAATCACCAACCTTGGCGGCAATCCTGCTTTTCCCAATGGCCTGGGTGCCGTTACGCCTCTCTACGATGGGGGCCGCAATATCGTCGCGGTTTACGCAGGTGACAAGCACGGCAATCTGTGGAAGTTCAATCTCAGCAGCGATGACAAAAACCAGTGGGCCAGCGTGTTGGGCCCGGTTGCAAACCCGCGGCCGCTGTTCAAGGCAACCGACAGCGGAGGTGTTGCACAGCCGATCAGTGCTGCCCCGCGTATCACTCCGCACCCGCTGGGTGGCTTGTTCGTCACCTTCGGTACCGGAAAGCTGTTCGAAGTAAGCGATCCGACCGACATGCAGGTTCAGTCGTTGTATGCGGTCAGAGACGTTGGGCAGGTACCAACGGACCCGACGATTCTGCCTTCGGATTTGAAACAGATTCGGCTTGAACAGTTCAATTTCGATCACGATGGCAATGCGCTCACGCCGGATGAGGCATTTCGGCGGCTGAAAGTGGCTGATGTGAACGCATTCAGAGCGGCTCCGCAGAATGGCTTCTATATTCCGCTGATAAACGCCAACACAATGGCAGCCGACGGGGAGCGCGTCATCGCCAGTCCAATCTTGGATTCAGGGTCACTCGCCGTGACCAGCTTCTCTCCAACGTCGTTGGGCGATCGCTGCGTTCCGGGCGGCGTTTCATTCCTATATCGCTTTGATCTAGCGGGCGCCTTTACGCAAGATCAGTTCGCTAATCAGGGTGGGTTGGTAGTCGGACGCCGCGTCTCGCCTGGTTCGGTCGGTGGCTTACCGCCTCTGTATGACGCTATAGATCCGACTGGACTTCCTGCGGCTCACGCGATGACTGACGCGGACGTGAAGACTATGTTGGCCAACCCGAAGTACAAGATGTCCGGGAACCGGGCTGTTCAGCAGGGTGCCACCGGCGTTTGCGCGCACGTCGGAATGAGAGTCGATGGCACCATTGCCAGAATCCCCACTGTGTGTGCCGGTTTGATGCCGCTGCGGTCATGGCGTCCGGTGCGATGACGCACAGTTTGACGGTTCGAGTGAAGGGATTCACACTGATCGAGATGGTGACTGTGATGGCGATTATCGGCATCCTCACCGCCATCGCCGTTCCCAGTTACTGGGCGTACATCGCACGCAGCAATCGCTCGGAGGCGCGTAGTCAGGTGCTCATTGCGGCGAATTGGGTAGAGCGATGGCGCACTCAGTCGGGGTCCTATGCAGGTGCAGTGTTGCCGCCCGCCCTGGCCCAGTCACCGGCTCAAGGAGCTCCAAAGTACACCATTGCTTTGCCAGTCCTTACGCCGGTTGCATATACGATTACCGCCACACCCGCGGTGGGCGGCCCTATGGCCACCGATGTGTGTACCTCGATTAGTATTGATCACACGGGACAGCGCACGTTTACTGGCGGGACGCAAGAGGTTTGCTGGGGCCGGTAGCACGAGTGTCCGTTAGGGCTGGCATGGCATCATCGCCGCGTGACTGCCTGGCCTGCCGTTCTTACCGTTGATCCGATCGACCGCGCCTCTGGCGCGGTTCGTTTGCCGGGTTCCAAGAGTATTTCCAATCGGGCGCTGTTGCTGTCGGCGTTAGCGGACAGCGAGACGACGCTTTCGGGCTTGCTGGACGCGGACGATACCCGCGCAATGAGCGACTCGTTAACGAGCCTCGGCGTTCAGTTGCATGCAAAGCGCGGCCGGAGTGTGCGTGCAGCGGCTGCAACGGACGATTTCCGGTCCGCAAGGCGAACCTGTTTCTTGGAAACGCGGGCACTGCGTTTCGCTCGCTGACCGCCGCACTCGCGTTTTCTGGCGGCCGTTACGAGCTCGACGGCGTGGCGCGGATGCGGGAGCGACCGATCGGCGACTTGGTTGAGGCCTTGAATTCCGTCGGTGCACGGATTCGATATGCCGGGTCGCCGGGCTTTCCACCGCTAGTGATCGAACCGGCGGACGGTCTTTCGACCGATCACGTCTCGATCAAGGCTGATGTGTCCAGTCAGTTCCTCAGCGGTCTGCTGATGGCGGCGCCGCTATGCGCGTCCCAGCCCTGGTTTGCGAATTTCTGTCGATGGCACTCTGATATCCGAGCCATACGTTGAGCTGACGTTGTCCTTGATGAAACAGTTCGGTGTCAGCGTCGCGCGCGAACGGCACGACTATTACGTACCGAAGGCGTCCTATCGTTCGCCAGGCAGATTCGTCGTCGAAGGCGATGCATCGAGCGCTTCCTACTTTCTCGCTTTGGGTGCGATCGCAGGAGGTCCGGTTCGAGTCGATGGCGTCGGCAAGGACAGCGTGCAGGGCGACGTTCGATTCGCCGATGTGCTCGCGGACATGGGAGCACAGGTCGATTTCGGCGCCAGATCGCATCACGGCAAGCGCTCCGGCTAGCGGGCGTTTGCATGCGATCGATGCGGACTGCAACCACATCCCGGACGCCGCAATGACACTGGCGATCGTGGCGTTGTTTGCTGATGGGCCAAGTACGCTGCGAAATATCGGTTCTTGGCGCGTCAAGGAAACCGACCGCATTGCTGCGATGGCAACAGAGCTGCGCAAGGTCGGTGCTGAAGTTGGTGAGGGCTCCGATTGGCTACGCATCACGCCGCCGAAGCAATTCCTCGAAGCGACCATCGATACCTACGATGACCACAGGATGGCGATGTGTTTTTCGCTGGTCGCCGCGGGCGGCGTACCCGTGCACATTCGCAACCCCGGCTGTGTCACCAAGACATTCCCAGAGTACTTCGAGCGGCTTGCCGAGCTCGTTCATCGATGAAGGCTGTTCCGGTCATCACGATTGACGGACCGACTGCGTCCGGCAAGGGCACCATTGCGCAGCGTGTGGCCGAGGCGCTCGGGTTTCACTATCTGGATAGCGGCGCGCTGTATCGCCTGGTCGCCTGGCGGGCGCTGCAGGATGCCATTGCCACCGACGATGCCGATCGGCTGTCCGCCGTGGCTGCGAAGCTCGAACCGCAGTTCACCGGTGCACGTGTATTGATGGATGGACACGATGTGACCGATGCTATCCGCAGCGAGGAGGTGAGCCAGGTGGCGTCGCGGATCGCGGTAATTGATGGCGTCAGGCAGGCGCTTTTGAAGCTGCAACGCTCGCAATTCAAGGCGCCGGGGCTGGTGGCCGATGGCCGCGACATGGGAACGGTTGTTTTCCCTAAGGCGGACCTCAAGATTTACCTGACAGCAAGCACTCGCGCGCGTGCCGAGCGGCGGCATAAACAGTTGATCGAAAAAGGCTTTTCGGCTAGCATCTGTCCCCTTTCGCAGGAACAGGTCATGCGCGAGATCGAGGCGCGCGACCAGCGGGATGCGCAGCGCGCGACATCGCCACTTAGGCCCGCGAACGGCGCTTTTCGCATCGATTCCTCGGAACTTTCGGTCGATGAGGTCGTTGCGTTGGTGCTGAAGTTGTACGCGCAATCCCAGGAACTTGCTTCACGGCAGTAGAAGTACGGCAATAGAACTACACGGGCAGTCGGGGCTTCCCTTCTGCGTTGACTAACACCGCTTCTGGCGCAATGCCGAGGCGAGATGTATTAACAGGTACCGCATGGCATCCCCACAAACTCAAGGCAGTAGCAAGAATCAAGGATTTATTAACCGGCAGACGACGGAGACGTTTGACAGCGAGTCATTTGCCGCCCTGTTTGAAGAAAGCCTTAATCGGCAGGAGATGAAGCAGGGCGAAGTGATCACCGCTGAGGTGATCAGAGTTGACTACAACTTTGTCGTCGTCAACGCCGGCCTCAAGTCCGAGGCATATATCCCGCTGGAAGAATTCAAGAACGACAACGGCGAGCTCGATGTAAAGCCCGGCGATTTTGTGTCGGTCGCCATCGAGTCACTCGAGAACGGCTACGGCGACACCATTTTGTCGCGCGACAAGGCCAAGCGCTTGTCGGCGTGGATGAACCTTGAAAAGGCGCTCGACTCCGCAGAGCTGGTGGCGGGCACGATCACCGGCAAGGTCAAGGGCGGCCTGACCGTAATGATCAACGGCATCCGCGCGTTCTTGCCCGGCTCGCTCGTCGACACGCGTCCTGTCAAGGACACGACGCCGTTCGAAGGCAAGACGATGGACTTCAAGGTCATCAAGCTCGATCGCAAGCGCAACAACGTCGTCGTCTCGCGCCGTGCAGTGGTCGAGGCCAGCATGGGCGAGGAGCGCGCGAAGCTGCTCGACAATCTGAAGGAAGGCGCGATCGTCAAAGGCACGGTCAAGAACATCACCGACTACGGTGCGTTCGTCGACTTAGGTGGCATCGATGGTCTGTTGCACATCACCGATCTGGCATGGCGCCGCGTCCGACACCCGAGCGAGGTGGTGCAGGTTGGCCAGGAGATCACCGCCAAAGTCCTGAAGTTCGATCAGGAAAAAAATCGCGTATCGCTCGGCGTCAAACAACTCGGCGAAGATCCGTGGGTGGGCCTCGCACGCCGCTATCCGCAAGGCACGCGGCTGTTCGGCAAGATCACGAACATCACGGACTACGGTGCGTTCGTCGAAATCGAAGCGGGCATCGAAGGCCTGGTACACGTGTCCGAGATGGACTGGACCAACAAGAACGTCGATCCGAAGAAAGTCGTTAACCTGGGTGATGAGGTCGAGGTGATGGTGCTCGAGATCGACGAAGACCGGCGCCGCATTTCACTTGGGATGAAGCAGTGCAAGCCCAATCCATGGGAAGACTTTGCGCAGCAGCATAAGAAGGGCGACAAGGTTGGCGGTGCAATCAAGTCGATCACCGACTTCGGCGTGTTTATCGGGCTTCCGGGCGGTATCGACGGCCTGGTACATCTATCCGACTTGTCGTGGTCAGAGCCCGGTGAGGAAGCAGTGCGCCGCTACAAGAAGGGCGACGAGATCGAAGCGATGGTCCTGGCGATTGATACCGAGCGCGAGCGTATTTCGCTAGGCGTCAAGCAGATGTCGGGGGATCCGTTCACCAACTTTGCCGCCGGCCACGAAAAGGGCGCGATGGTCGAAGGCACGGTGAAGTCGGTCGACGCGAAAGGTGCGGTGATCGATCTCGGCAGCGACGTCGAGGGCTTTCTGCGCGCGTCCGAAATCTCCGGCGATCGCGTCGAAGACGCACGCAATCATCTGAAGGAAGGTGACGCGGTCAACGCGATGATCATCAATATCGATCGCAAGAACCGCAACATTAACTTGTCGGTGAAGGCAAAGGACAGCGTTGAAACCGCGGCGACGATGGAGCGGATGCAGTCGGAAGCGCAAACCGGGACAACCAATCTAGGCGCACTGCTGAAGGCGAAGCTAGACAACAAATAACTTGCCGGCGCGCAGCGCCGGCTCCCTGACCATGTCCTCCTCAACCATGACCAAGTCGGAATTGATCGCGCGCCTGGCGGAGCGCAATCCGCGACTGGTCGCGCGCGATGCGGATGAAGCCGTCAATACGATGCTCGACGCGATGACCGAAGCACTTTCGACCGGCCAACGCATCGAGATTCGCGGCTTCGGCAGTTTTGCGCTGAATTACCGGCCGCCGCGAGTCGGCCGTAATCCGAAGTCGGGTGATCGAGTCCAGGTTCCCGCCAAGCATGTGCCGCACTTCAAGGCGGGCAAGGAACTCCGTGAGCGCGTCGACGGCCACGAAGGCACCGATACGGCCGCCGACGCCGAGGTGGACGAATAGCTTCAGGTTTACCAGCACGGCCGCGATCGGATCGCGGCCTTTTTTTCGTGCGCATTCCCTACAATCAATACCCTGTGAATGACCGAGGGCTCGTCGCATGAAGCTCGCCGCGCTGCTGCTCAAGCTGGGATTTTTTCTGTTGGTGCTGTGGTTTGCCCTGAAGAACACGACTCCGGTACCGGTGCGCTTCAGCTCGGAGCTCGTATGGGAGCACGTTCCCTTGATCGTTGTGATGCTGGTTTGCGTAGCACTCGGTGCGTTGCTGGGCGCGCTGGCCTTGTCGCTGCCGATCTACAAGATGCGTCGAGAGATGGCCCAGCTGCGACGCTCTGGCTCATTGCCATCGACGTCCGACCCGTCAGCCGAACGCATGGCAAGCGCGGCTCGCCAATCGGGTGCCGTGGCCGAACTGGGAAGCGGCGAGCGGTCGTGACACACCCGCGAGTGGCCCGCCCACATGGAGTTTGAGCTCTGGTATCTGCTGTCATTGCCGCTTCTGTTTGCAGCAGGCTGGTTTTTTCGGGGATTCGAATCGCGCGTTCGTGAAACGGACAACGCGGCTTTGCCGCGCTCGTATTTTCGCGGCCTGAATCACCTGTTGAACGATCAGCCAGATAAAGCGATCGATGCATTCATCGAGGTCGTCAAATTGGATTCGGAAACGATCGAGTTGCATCAGGCGCTCGGCAATCTATTTCGGCGGCGTGGGGAGTTCGATCGCGCCGTCCGCATCCACACCCATCTGCTGAACCGTGCGGATCTACCCGGGCGGCAACGCTCGCAGGCACTGGACGAGTTGGGGCAGGATTATTTGAAAGCAGGGCTGCTCGATCGTGCCGAGGACGCGTTCGTCCAACTGCTGCAGGATCGGCACCATCGCTTCGATGCGTTGCGCGCGCTGCTGCGCATTTATCAAATGGAGCGCGAGTGGTTGAAGGCGGTCGATTGCGCACGGCAACTGCAGCGCGAGGCCGGCGAGTCTCACTACGTTGCCATTTCGCACTATTACTGTGAGCTGGCGAGCGATGCGTTGGCACGCAATGACCTGGATGAGGCGCAACGCGCGGTCGATGAAGCACTGACAGCCAACCGGAAGTCGATTCGGGCGCTGATCCTGGCGGGCGACATCGCGGCGAAGCGAGGTGAGCCGGATGAGGCGTTGCGCCAATGGCGACGGGTAGAAGAGGCTTCAGCCGAGCATGTTCCGCTGATAGCGGCGCGTGTTGCCGATGCGATGGCTGCTCAAGGACGCGAGGGTGAGGCGCTCAACTGGCTCGAGCGCGCGTTACTTGATGCTCCGTCGATTGACCTGCTGGATATTGTTGCGCATCGTGCCACTGCGTGGCGCGGCGCGGCGGCTGCCGAAAATTTGATCGCGCAGGAAACGCAGCGGCATCCTTCGCTGCTGGGCTTCGAGCGGCTGCTCGAGGCACGAATGGCGATTAATCAGAGCAACGGCACCGATGACGGCGAGCTGCGATTGCTCAGCTCGCTGCTGAGCAATCACACCCAAAAGCTTGCGCGTTACCGCTGCAACAAATGCGGGTTTCGGGCGCGCGAGTTTCATTGGAACTGCCCCGGTTGTTCCACTTGGGACAGCTACCCGCCGCGCCGCCTCGAGGAACTGGACGTCGGGTGATTCCGGTGGCGGGTGCAGCGTTTCGCACGATCGAGCAAACGATCGGTAACACACCGCTCGTGCGTCTGCAGCGCATCGGTGCGACTGACAACGCTCGGCGCAACAACGTCGTCCTGGGAAAGCTCGAAGGCAACAATCCGGGTGGATCGGTCAAAGACCGGCCCGCGTGGTCGATGATCACTCGAGCGCAGGAGCGCGGGACGATCCAGCGCGGCGATCGCTTGATCGAGGCCACCAGCGGCAACACCGGCATCGCCCTGGCAATGATCGCCGCAATGACGGGTTATCGCATGACGTTGATCATGCCGGATAACCTGAGCTTCGAACGCCGCTCGAGCATGCGCGCCTACGGCGCGGAGCTGCTGCTCACGCCGGCTGATAAAGGGGGCATGGAATACGCGCGCGATCTCGCGCTCGAGATGCAGGCGCGCGGCGAAGGGGTTGTGCTCGATCAGTTTGCCAATGCAGACAATCCGCGTGTGCACTACGAGACGACTGGCCCGGAACTCTGGCACGACACCGGTGGCCGTATAACGCACTTCGTCAGTGCGATGGGAACAACGGGGACGATCATGGGAGTGTCGCGCTACCTGAAGGAAAACAATCCGGCGGTGCAGATCGTCGGTGTGCAGCCGGCGGAGGGCTCGCAGATTCCCGGCATTCGAAAATGGCCCGCCGCCTATCTGCCGAAAATTTACGACGCTGCGCGTGTCGACCGTGTCGAATCGGTCGCGCAGGTCGACGCTGAAGTCATGACGCGCAGACTGGCAGCCGAGGAGGGAATCTTTTGCGGTGTTTCGGCGGGAGGTGCCTGTGCGATCGCGCTGCGCGTTGCGGCCGAAGTTGAGAACGCGACGATTGTGTTTGTCGTCTGCGATCGCGGTGATCGTTACCTGTCGACGGGCGTTTTTCCGGACTGACGCAAACCGGCGCTCGTTAACGTCATTCCACTGCAACCGCAATCTTGCCAATCCTCTGTTGCCACTCGCGCGGGCCGGTCTGATGCACCGACGTGCCATCGGCGCTGACGGCGACCGTAACCGGCATGTCTCGCACGTCGAATTCATAGATCGCTTCCATGCCGAGGTCTGCGAACGCCACCACGCGCGCACTCTTGATCGCCTTGGCTACCAGATAGGCGGCGCCGCCGACCGCCATCAGATACGCGCTGCGGTGCTTGCGTATGGCTTCGATGGCTACCGGACCACGCTCGGCCTTGCCGATCATCGCGATCAGCCCGGTCTGCGCCAGCATCATCTCGGTGAACTTGTCCATCCGCGTTGCGGTGGTCGGCCCTGCAGGTCCGACCGCTTCGTTGCGCACCGGATCGACCGGGCCGACGTAATAAATCACGCGGTTGGTGAAGTCGACCGGTAGCTTTTCGTTTCTCGCCAGCAAGTCGGCGATGCGCTTATGGGCGGCGTCGCGGCCCGTCAGCATCCGGCCGTTGAGTAGTAGCGTCTGGCCCGGCGCCCACGACGCGACCTGCTCTTTGGTTAGCGTGTCGAGATCGACGCGAGTGCTGCGCTTGTAGTCGGGCTGCCAGTTCACGTCCGGCCACAGATCGAGCGACGGCGGCTCGATGTAGGCAGGGCCCGAGCCGTCGAGCACGAAGTGCGCGTGCCGCGTCGCTGCGCAGTTCGGAATCAACGCGACCGGCTTGCCGGCCGCGTGCGTCGGATACATCTTGATCTTGATGTCGAGCACCGTGGTCAACCCGCCCAGCCCCTGTGCCCCGATGCCGAGCGCGTTGACCTTGTCGTGCAGCTCGATACGCAGCTTCTCGACATCTGTGCGCGGCCCACGCTGTTTCAAGTCAAACATGTCGATGTCTTCCATCAGCGCTTCCTTCGCGAGCAACATCGCCTTTTCTGCGGTGCCACCGATGCCGATCCCCAACATCCCAGGCGGGCACCAACCAGCGCCCATCGTCGGCACCGTTTTCAGCACCCAGTCGACGATCGAGTCGCTGGGGTTGAGCATCGCGAACTTGCTTTTGTTCTCCGAGCCGCCGCCTTTCGCGGCGACGGTCACTTCGACCGTATCTCCGGGCACCAGCTGAACGTTGATGACGGCCGGGGTGTTGTCGCCGGTATTTTTACGAGCGAACTCGGGCGGATCGACGATCGATGCGCGCAGCAGGTTGTCCGGATGGTTGTAACCGCGGCGCACACCTTCATTGACGGCATCCTCGAGCGCGCCGCTGAACCCGTCCAGCCGCACATTCATGCCGATCTTCAGAAACACGTTGACGATGCCGGTGTCCTGGCAGATCGGGCGCTTGCCTTCGGCGCACATACGCGAGTTGGTCAGGATCTGCGCAATCGCATCCTTGGCGGCGGCGCTTTCTTCGCCCTCGTAGGCACGCGCAAGATGGCTGATGTAATCGGCCGGATGGTAGTAGCTGATGTATTGCAGGGCGGCGGCAATGCTCTCGATCAGATCGGCTTGGCGAATGCTTGTCATGCGTGATCTCTCGCAACCCTGCCGGCTCCCAGCATCAGCCGGTCGGTCGAAGCAACCGCCATCGCCGACAGCAGGAAGGTGACATGAATCACGGTCTGCGCGATCAACACTTTCTCCGAGTAGTTAGCCGCATTGATAAACGTCTTCAACAGATGAATCGAGCTGATGCCGATGATCGCGGTGGCGAGTTTGACCTTCAGCACACTCGCATTAACGTGCGACAGCCACTCCGGCTGATCGGGATGACCTTCCAGGTACATGCGCGACACGAACGTCTCGTAGCCGCCGATGATTACCATGATCAGCAGGTTCGAAATCATCACGACGTCGATCAATGCCAGCACGACCAGCATGATCACGGTTTCGTTCAACTGCGGCGGCTCGTAGCCGACCACGACGCCGTCCTTGACGATCGTAGGTAACTGATAGCCGATGCTCTTGATCAACGCGTCCAACGCGGCCGCATCGCCGAACGCAGCTTCGATCAAATGCACCAGTTCGACCCAGAAGTGATACACGTAGACCGCCTGCGCCAGAATCAGGCCGATGTACAGCGGCAGCTGCAGCCAGCGCGTGGCGAAAATCAGCCGCGGCACGAGCGGGATGGGCCGCGCGACGGCGCGCTCTAGATCGGTGGCGGACATGGAGGAGTTGGGCGTGGAAGGAGCGAAATTCTATCCGGCGCGCCGTTTGCCACCTATTGAGCGGGCGACGGCTGCCCTCATATCCGGAACTAAGCCGAACCCGACCGTGTGCGGGCGGTCCAACGCTTCGATAATCAGGCCCAAGTCTGCGAGCGATGCTGGAGAATACGATGTAGCGTAGTTGAAAACTGCGGATGTTCTACTGGCGTGTCTAAACCGACTCGCTACCGATTTTCATCACTCATTCTGGAGAAGACTTTATGAAACGTATCGCTCTGTTCGTTTTGACGAACCTTGCGATCATGGCGGTACTGGTGCTGTTCCTGACCGTGCTGTCGTCCGTGTTCGGCATCAACTTCAACCTGGGCGGGCAAACGCTGAACGTCGGCAGCCTGGCGATTTTTTCGCTGGTCATCGGCTTTGGCGGCGCGTTCATTTCGCTGCTGCTGTCGAAGTGGATGGCCAAGCGCGCGACCGGCGCGCAGGTGATCAGCCAGCCGTCCAACGCGATGGAATCATGGCTGGTCGGCGCCGTCCAGCGGCACGCGGAAAAGGCCGGCATCGGCATGCCCGAGGTGGCGATTTTCGAAGGCGAGCCGAACGCGTTTGCGACCGGCGCCTTCAAGAACAGTGCCTTGGTGGCAGTCTCGACGGGTCTGCTCCAGTCGATGAGCAAGGACGAGGTCGAGGCCGTGCTGGGCCACGAGGTCTCGCACATTGCCAATGGCGACATGGTGACGATGACGTTACTGCAAGGCGTGATGAACACGTTCGTCGTGTTCGCGTCGCGCGTGATCGGCTATGTCGTTGACCGCATGGTGTTGCGTAACGAGAGCAGCGCGCCCGGCATCGGGTACTACCTGACCACGATCGTGCTTGATATCGCGCTGGGGTTCCTGGCGGCCATTGTCGTGGCCTGGTTCTCGCGCCGACGCGAATTTCGCGCGGACGCCGGTGCTGCTGCGCTGATGGGCAGCAATCGCCCGATGATCAATGCACTGGCGAGACTCGGCGGACAGGAGCCCGGTCAGCTGCCGCAGCAGGTGCAAACCTTCGGCATCAACGGGCGGCCGAGTGGAATGCTGGCGTTGTTCTCCAGCCATCCGCCAATCGAACAACGGATCGCTGCGCTGCAGTCAGCCGGCCGCTAGTCCGCAGCAATCGTAGTGAACCAAGGCCGGGAATTCTCCCGGCCTTTTTTATTCTCGCTGCGCCGTTCTGCGAGAAACCTCGGCGGCGAGCCAGGCGAGCAAAAACGCGGCAATGCCGAGAGCAACCGTCGCTGCCTCCCAAAATCCGAGAGCGCCGCGTGGCGCGCCCAGCGGCGTGTCATAAAAAGCGATCCAGTAGCCGCCGATCAGTCCGACACCCCACAGAGAAACGCCGTAGATCACCATTGGCCAGAACGTATTCTTGTAGCCGCGCAGTGCGAAGCCGGAGACTCCCTGAACGGCATCGAAGACATGAAAAACCGCGGCCCAGCCGATCAGTGACAGCGCGACTGCACTGACTGCAGCGTCGATCGTATACAAAGCAACGAGCGGCTCACTCAGCAGCCACACCAACAACGCAGCAACTAGCGCAATGCCTATCGAAAGCCGAAATCCGCGCAGCGCCGCAACACGAGCGACGCGTGGAACGCCGGCACCAAGCGACTGTGCGACCAGCACGCTGGTCGCGACGCCGAGCGCAAGCGGAACCATGAACAGGATCGCGGCTACATTGGCGACCACTTGGTGGCCGGCCACGGACGCTGTTCCGAGCCGCGCGATAAGGACTGCCATGAACGTGAACGACGTCACTTCGAAGAGCACCGACAGGCCGATCGGGACGCCGAGCTTCAACAGGTCGCGCTGACTCGCCCACCGCGCAAGATGGATGCTGGCGCTGTGAAAGCGCCGAAAATAGGGATCGAACTGCCATACGCCGACGCTCAATGCAAGCGTGAGCCACGCAAGCACCGCGGTCGCGACGCCAGCGCCGGCGCCACCCATCGGCGGAATCGGCCCCGCGCCGGACATGAACATCGCATTGAGCGGGACCTTCAGCGCCAGCGCAAACAGGTTGATCATCATCGTGATCTTCGGGCGCGACACCGCTGCGTTCAAGGCGACGAACGTGCGCGACGCCAACGCTGCCGGTAAGCCAAAAGCGATCGCGTGCAGATACGTCGTTGCGATTGAGGCAACATCGGCCTCGACGCGCGCAAACCCGAGCCAGAGGTCGGTCGCGAGCACGACCGGCAAACCCGCGATCGCCAGGAAGAGTGAAAGCCAGAGCGCCTGCTGCAGGTCGTCGCCAATGGCGCGCCAGCGCCGCGCCCCGAAATGATGACCAGCTATCGGCGATAGCGCCTGCAGCACGCCCATCAAACCGATGTAGACCGAAACGTAGATGCTTGAGCCGACCGCAACCGCCGCGAGGTCGGTCGCAGACAATCGACCGGCCATGATCGTGTCGATCGTGCCGTTGCCGACCACGGCCAGGTTCGCAATGAAAAGCGGCCAGCCGAGTTTGACGAAGGCGCGGGTGGACGTGTCAGGAGCAGCGCGCTGTTCCGTTGCCGCGTCTAGCGGAAGATTTGAAGGGGGGTTGGGAGCGTCGCTAGCGTTGCTGCGCGGCGCGTGTGTCATCGATCGCGCACCCACACCCGGAATACTTCGTCATAACGCGCTCGGCGCGTGAACTCGTAGGCAACTTTCCAGCCGCGCAGCGGCTCATCGTCGCTCGTCGTACGCTGACTATCGCGCTGGATCGCAACGCGGCAAGCCACCGGGGCCGCAAGCTGAGGTCCGAAGTTAACGCCGCCGTGATAGGCCAACATTGCCCGGATCCCGACTGGAAGGTGATGCGCCTGCACGCAGCTATCGCCGCCAGCTCGCCTGACCTGATCGGCGAGCACTGCCGCTGTCGACGCATAGGAGCGCGAGTATTCGATAGGAGCACCGTACAGCGATACGACGACGATCCACACGGCAGCGAGCCCACCCGCGGCGAAAAATGGCCCGCGCCAGAGCACTTTCGGACGCCGCCGCACTCGCCAAACCGCCAACGTAACCCAGGCGACGGTAGCGATAACTGCGATCGCGGTCGCAACAATCGGTGCCGATGCGTCGAGGCCAGGCACCAAGCGCGCGACCGACTCGGCCATTTTTGGCGGAACGCCGGCATTCCACGCGGCGAAGTAAGCCCAGATGGCAAGCAGCGCCAACGTAAAAAGCGCAAGCGAGAACCAGTCGATGGCGTCGTCGGCGGCGCGCCGCAACGTCGATACGCCAAAGGCGCCGAGCACCACCAGCGGAGGGATCGCTGCAATCAATTCGCGATCACTCGGGTCCGCGACAATCAGCAGCGCAACCATCGACGCAACCGCGATCAGCAGCGGCAGCAGCACGTGCGGCCGGCGCCAGAAGCTGCGCCATGAATACAGGGTCCAGAGCGCGAACGGCCATAGCGGCCACGTGTACCAGCCGATATTGCGTAGGGCCCACATCAAGCCCGACAAATTCGGACCGTAAAGCTCGCGCGCGTTCCACGCCCACCAGGCATCGAAGTAAAGAACGGCTTGCGGTGTCGCCGTCTGCGCTGCAAGCGGCCACACGGCGAATAGCCCAATGGCGATCACGCTGAGCACGATCGCCCGTATCAAGCGATGCCTGCCGAACGACAACACAAAGATGAGCGCTGCGATCATCATTGCGGCGGCCGGCAGCAGGCCGCGCGTGAGCGCAATGGCGGCCAACGCGACGGCTGCGGCGAGGGTTCCTTTCCAGGGATCCTCCAGCGACGCCGCCAGTGCAAACAGCAGCATTGCCACGAACGCAAACAGCGCCGCTTCGGCGACCGTTTCATGCAGCCTGAACACGATGCCAATGGTTGCGAGCATCAACAGCACGGCGATATCCGCCAGAGTGCGGCCGTAGTCGCGTGGGTTGGCTTCGCCACCGAACGCGAATGCAACGGGTTGCGTTTCGGGACGGCGGGCAAGGCGATAGGTGGCGTACCACAGACTCGTCGTGGCGATAAAAAACCACAACACCGTGACCAGGCGCGCGGCGACGATGTCGCCAAGGAGGCCGCCGAATACCTTGATCATCAGCGCGCCAACCCAGAACGGCAGCGGCCCTTCCTCGGGCAAGGGCTCGCCGACCACCGACGGCAGCCACCACTCGGCGATACCGCCGTGCGCCATCGTCCACATCACACCGAACGCCGAAGCGTCCTCCAGGCTCCAAGGGTCGCGCGCCAACAGGCCCGGCAGGATGTAGGCGGCAAGCAAGCCGAAGAACATCCAGCGCGGCAGCTTGGCTGCCGCGGCTTCGGTCACCCGGGCCGGCGAAGGACGGTGTTCAAAGCTCATGGATTAGGCGGACAAAAGTGCAAACCTACTTTTGTCCGATTGGTCAGCGTCAAATCGCTGGCAAAGCCAGACGATTTCAAGAGCGCAACGGCAAAAAATACGGATGGGGGCCGTCACTGCCATCGCAGCACTGTCAACAAAAAAGGCAGCCGAAGCTGCCTCTGTACGCGAACCAAATTTCTATCACCGGCGCCGCGCGTCCGCCTTGGCCTTGGTAGCCTCGGCGGCAGCAGCATTGACCGCTTCGGTTTTTGCCGCAAACTTCTGACGGAATTTTTCGACCCGGCCGGCCTCGACGATGCGAGTTTGTGCGCCGGTGTAAAACGGGTGCGATTCGGACGACGTGTCCAATTTGAACAACGGATATGTCTTGCCGTCGATCTCGATCGTCTCGCGCGACTGCAGAGTGGACCGCGTAATGAACTTGAACTCGTTCTGCATGTCCTGGAAAACGACTTCGCGGTACTCGGGGTGGATGCCTTGTTTCATGTTCTGACTAATCCTTTTCTAGCTCACACGCTAGCTCACATGTGGCCGCCAGTCGCCGCGCTTAGGCTCGACCACGTGCCAGGATTTGGAAGGGGCGGATTATCCGGGTTTTGGGTGGGGCGAGCAAGCAGAACAACGTCCGCTAACCCCCTCTACGCATCATGTCGAAGAACTCGGCGTTGTTCTTCGTCGCCTTCATCTTGTCGAGCAAAAACTCCATCGCCTCGATCTCGTCCATTCCGTACAGCAGCTTGCGCAGGATCCAGACCTTCTGCAGGATCTCGGGCTTCAGCAGCAGCTCCTCCTTGCGGGTGCCCGAGCGGTTGACGTTGAGCGCGGGATAAACGCGCTTCTCGGCCAGCCGGCGCTCCATATGAATCTCCATATTGCCGGTGCCCTTGAACTCCTCGTAGATCACGTCGTCCATGCGTGAGCCGGTATCGATCAATGCGGTGGCGATGATCGTCAGCGAACCGCCTTCTTCGATGTTGCGCGCGGCACCAAAAAACCGTTTCGGCCGCTGCAGCGCGTTGGCGTCGACGCCGCCGGTCAACACCTTGCCCGACGCCGGGATCACCGTGTTGTAGGCGCGTGCCAGGCGCGTGATCGAGTCAAGCAGGATCACCACATCCTTCTTGCTTTCCGCGAGGCGCTTGGCCTTCTCGATCACCATTTCGGCGACCTGAACGTGGCGCGTTGCCGGCTCGTCGAACGTCGAAGCAACGACTTCGCCTTTCACCGAGCGCTGCATCTCGGTCACTTCCTCCGGCCGCTCGTCGATCAGCAAGACGATCAGCACGATCTCCGGATAATTGGCGGCGATCGCGTGCGCCATGTGCTGCATCAACACCGTCTTGCCGGATTTCGGGACTGGATACCAGCAAGCCGCGTTGTCCCTTGCCGATCGGCGCGATCAGATCGACCAATCGGCCGGTCATGTTCTCGTCGCCCTTCATGTCGCGCTCGAGAATCAGCGGCTCGTCGGGAAACAGCGGCGTCAGGTTTTCGAACAGGATGCGATGCTTGGTCGAATCGGGTGCCTGGTCGTTGACCTTGTCGACCTTGACCAGCGCGAAGTAGCGTTCGCCGTCCTTCGGCGTTCTGACTTCGCCCTCGATCGAATCGCCGGTGTGCAGGTTGAAGCGCCGGATTTGCGAAGGCGAGATATAGATATCGTCGGTGCTCGCCAGGTACGAAGTCTCGGGTGAGCGCAGAAAACCAAATCCGTCCGGCAGTACTTCGAGCGTGCCGTCGCCAAAAATTTGCTCGCCTCCCTTCGCGCGCTTTTTCAGGATCGCAAACATCAACTCCTGTTTGCGCATCCGGTTGGCGTTGTCGATCTCGAGGCCGATCGCCATTTCGAGCAATTGTGAAACGTGCAGTGCTTTTAATTCTGATAAGTGCATAGAGTCGCTAGGGAAGAAGTGGGGCGTTGGGAGCGCGCCCGCGGGGAAGGCGGTGGATCGATCGTCGATCCACCGGACTGATGGGTTAAAGGTTGCTGTCGATGAAAGCCGTCAGTTGGGATTTGGATAACGCGCCGACCTTGGTGCCGACCACCGCGCCGTCTTTGAACATCATCAGTGTCGGAATCCCGCGGATGCCGTATTTGGCCGGCGTTGTCTGATTTTCATCGACGTTTAACTTGGCCACGGTGATCTTGCCCTGATACTCCTTGGACACTTCGTCCAGGATCGGCGCAATCATGCGGCACGGGCCGCACCACTCGGCCCAGTAGTCGACCAGCACCGGGCTCGCAGACTTCAAAACGTCGGCCTCGAACGCGGAGTCGCTGGTGTATTTGATGTCACTCATTTGAGTCCTCTCGCTTGCGGGCGCTTACAGCGGCGCGCGGCATCAGGAAGAAAGGGAACTGAATTAAGGGGATTTGGCGGCGCTAGACCGGATTGCAAGACTGAAAAGTTGGCTAGTCAGGGATTGCAACGCGGCGCGCTTTCGCAGTCATGGTATCACTTCCGCTGCGCTTGTGAAGCCTGCCAGCCTGTTTAGCCTACCCGCGTTTAGCCTAACTACCTTGCCGCTTTTCCCTCGATGCAACGCGACGCGCTTTTTGAACTACTTGCCAGCTCACCGGAAGCCGTCCGCGTAGTCACGTCGAATCGCCGTCTGGCGCGTTCGCTGAGCGCCGAGTTTGATCGATATCAGACGGAGCGCTTGCGAAAGGTCTGGGAGACGCCGCAGATTCTTCCATACACGGCGTTCATTGAGACGCTGTACGACTTGGCGCAGCACGATCCAGATTTGCCGAGCATGCCAACACCGTTGACGGCGACACAGGAGCGTGCACTGTGGGAAGCGGTGCTTAGAGACAGCGACCTTGGAATGCTGTCATCTGCAGCAGGTGCGGGGCTGGCGGCGAACGCATGGGCGCTCGCGCATCAGTGGAACGTAGCGGCGCAAGTGCGGCGTTACACCGCGGTGGCCGACACGCGTGTGTTTATCAGTTGGGCCGGTGAGTATTACCGGCGTGTTGAACTTGCGCGCGCTACCGATCACGCGCGTTTGCCGGACATCGTTCGAGACTATGTCGACGCCGGCACCATCGCAGCCCCACCGCGTGTAGTGCTCGCTGGCTTCGACGAAACCACGCCGCAGCAACAACAATTGTTCGATGCATTAGTCAGTCGCGGCACATTGTGTGAGCGGTTCGAGCCGATGCAGCATGCGGCGAAACCTCGGCGAGCCGCGTGCCTGGACGAGCACGACGAAAACGAGAGGATGGCCGACTGGGTCGCCGCCCGCCTCGCTGTAGATCCTGGCGTTCGAATCGGCATCGTCGTGCCGCAGCTGGCTTCGCGCCGGCGCTCGCTGACGGCGGCGCTCGACGCGGTGCTCGCTCCGGATCGATTACTGGCGCCGGCAAGTGCGCGGCCTTACACAGTATCGCTCGGGGGCGCCCTGTCTGATGTTGCTCTGATTGCATTCTTCCTGGGTTCGCTTCGATTGGCGCTGGGCAGCGTCCCGTTCGAAGACGCGAGTGCGGTGCTGCGTTCGCCTTACTGCGCCGGCGCAGCCAATGAGCGGGACGCGCGCGACTTGATGGATGCGCAGTTGCGTCAGCACTGCCAGCGCTCGCTCGGCTTGGAACGGATATTCGAGGCTGTGCAAGCCTCCGCGCGCGAGTGTGGCGTCGACGTTGCGCAGTTGCTCGCCGGTTTGCGCTCGTTGAGTCTTTGGCGGCGGCAACACGCGACGCGGTCACGGCGGCCATCCGAATGGGCAAGCGCTTTCGCGCAGGCGCTGCAGTCGATCAGCGCATCTTCTTCGAGCCTAGAGCGGAAGCTCGACTCGAATGAGTATCAAGCGCTCGCGCGCTGGCAGGAACTACTGGCCGCGTTTGCCGCGCTTGATCGCACAGTGGGACGAATGACAGCCGCGGCGGCGCTCAGCCAGCTGGAACGGATCGCGCACGACACGATCTTCCAGCCCGAAGGCGGTGCGCCGCCGGTGCAATTGCTGGGTGTGCTCGAAGCCAACGCGCTGACGTTCGATCACGTGTGGATCATGGGTTTGACGGCTGAAGCATGGCCGCCGTCTTCGCAGCCCGATCCATTGTTGCCAATCGAGCTGCAACGCGCAGCCGGAATGCCGGGCTCGATTGCGACCGCGGATCTGGAGCGAGCGCGGCGACAACTGCAGCGATTGCTGCGATCGGCTCCGGAAGTGATCGTCAGTCACGCGACCGTCGACGTCGACCGGCAGATGGCGCCGAGCTCGATGATCGCCTCGGTCGACGAATGGATTGCGCCGCCACGGGCAGCACGACTGATCGATGTGATGAAACCCGCCGTGCTGACGGTTACGCGCGACGCGGTGGCGCCCCCTTGGCGCGCCACGGCTCCGCTGCGCGGCGGGGCGGCGATTTTGCAGAATCAGGCAGCGTGTCCGTTTCGCGCGTACGCAATTCATCGACTGAGCGCCAGAGCGATCGAATCACCGCACGACGGCTTCGATTATCGCGAGCGCGGGCAGCTGGTGCACGACACGCTGGCCGCTTTCTGGGCCTCGCTGCCGGAGCCAACGCGCGACGCGCTGGCAGCAACGCCGGAGGTGCAGCGGCAGAAGCTGCTACGCGCTGCGGCGGATACGGCGCAGCTGCGGTTGCAACGACGGCGCGGTACCTTCTCCGCTGCGTTGACCGAGCTCGAGTCAGCGCGTCTGGTGCGCGTGATTGAGCAATGGTTGCTTTACGAGATCGCGACTCGCTCTGCATTCCGCGTGGTTGCAATCGAAGATGCGCGAACGATGCAGGTAGGCCCGTTGACGGTCACTGGGCGTCTGGACCGGGTTGACGAGACTGCGACCGGTTCACGCGTCGTGATCGATTACAAGACGGGCGGAGCAAAGAACCCGGGCTGGCTCGAAGCCCGGCCCGACGAGCCGCAGCTGCCTCTGTATCTGACGGCAACGGAGCCGGCGGCGCAGGCCATTGCCCTGGCCCGAGTGAGGACCGGCGACGTTGGTTTCAGTGCGCTGGCGGCCGACCCGGATTTGTTGCCCGGCCGTTCCAATCTCCAGTGGAAAGGCCAGCACCCAACTTGGAGTGCGCTGGTCGATCATTGGTCAAACGTTCTTCAGCGCCTCGCGATGCAGTTCGCTGTCGGTGACGCGGCAGTCGATCCCAAGCGATTGCCGCAGACGTGCCGTTACTGCGATCTGCCGACGCTGTGCCGGATCAACGAGCGTGGGGGCACCGTGACGGCTGGCGCGGCCGACGATGACGACGGCACGCCGTGGGTGCGAGATGACGAATAAGGAGCCGCTTCGCAACGACGCGCAGTTGCCGCTGCCGCTGCGAATCGACGCGCCGCTTGACACATCGCGCGAGGTGCCTGTCGATGCGGCGATGTTGGACGACGACACGGCCGCACGCGCAGCCGCGCTCGACACCGGCCAGAGTTTCATCGTCCGAGCGCCGGCAGGGTCAGGCAAGACGGAGCTGCTGACGCAACGCGTGCTGGCGTTGCTGGCGCGAGCCGACGCGCCCGAGGAAGTTGTCGCGATCACGTTCACTCGCAAGGCGGCCGCCGAGATGAAAGACCGGCTGCTGGAGGCGCTTGCGCACGCGTCCGCTGCGGCTGGCGGTGAGGCCAAGTCACAGAAGCCGCACCACGCGCGGACGGCGCAGCTTGCACGGGAGGTCGCAGTGCGCGACCGCGACCTCGGTTGGCAGCTGGCCGCCAATCCAGCACGGCTCAGAGTGCAGACGATCGACGCGCTTGCGTTGTGGGTGGCCCGGCAGCTGCCGATCACGACACGCTTTGCTGCCATTACGCAAGTGACGGAGCGCGCCGAACCGCTGTACGACGCAGCGGCCCACGCCACTTTGGCGCTGATCGACAGCACCGAAGCGCAGGATCGCGGGCCCGCGCAACATATCGCGCGACTGCTGACGCATCTCGACAACGACTGGCCGCGCGCGCATCGGCTGCTCAGCGGAATGCTTGCGCGGCGCGACCAGTGGCTGCGCCACGTCGGGCAGCTCGATCGTGCCGCGCTCGAGGCGCCGATGCAGAACGAGTGTTCGCTGCAAATTGAGCGTGTGTGCGAAGCCTTGATTGGGGTGGACGCCGACGAGTTAGTCGCGCTGGCGCGGTATGCGGCAGGCAACTTGCCGAACGATTCACGCTTATCTCCCTGCGCCGATCTCGACGGTCTGCCGGAAGCAAGCTTCCAGCGGCTCGATGCCTGGCGTGCGCTGGCGGCGCTGCTTCTGACAAACGACGGCAACTGGCGTACCAGATTCAGCAAGCTGGAAGGCTTCCCATCATTCGCCGCCGCTGCTCCGTTCAAGCAACGCATCGTTACTCTGACCGACGGCCTACGATCGAACGAACCGCTTCGTCAAGCGTTGCATGGGCTGCGTGACCTGCCGGCGCCGCATTTCACCCCGGCTCAATGGAGGGTACTCGAGTCGATCGTTGCGTTGCTGCCGCGTGCCGCTGTCGAGCTGCTGCTCGTATTCGACGACACGGGCGAGAGCGACTTCGTGCACGTGACGCGAGCGGCAGTCGACGCGCTGCGTGAGGACGCGCATGGTGTGAACGACGGAGGCGACATAGCGCACGCCATCGACGCGCGCATCCGTCATCTCCTGATCGACGAGTTCCAGGATACGTCGATCACCCAGTACGAACTGATCGAACGACTGGTCGCCGACTGGCGAACGGGTGACGGGCGGACGGTCTTTATCGTCGGTGATCCGATGCAATCGATTTATCGCTTCCGCGAGGCAGAGGTGGGGTTGTTCCTGCGTGCGTGGAACACGGGCGTGGCGCGCTTGCCGTTGCAACGCTTGCAGCTGACGCGCAACTTCCGGTCGCAACAGCGGCTGGTCGAATGGGCGAACTCCGCGTTTGTTCGAGTGCTGCCTGGCGATAGCGACATCGCGACCGGAAGTGTCGCGTTCGAGTCGTCAGTCGCAGATCAGGCGTCCGATGTATCGCATCCGGAAGCGGTGACCTTCAACGCGCTGATCGACGGCTCACCCGTCGACGAAGCCAGGCGCGTTGTTGAGATCGTGCGGCGCATGCAGGCTGACGATCCGGCGGCATCGATCGCACTGTTGGTGCGCGCGCGCACGCATCTGACGCAGATCGTGCCGGCGCTGCGCGAAGCAGCGCTGCGGTTCACCGCCGTCGAACTCGAGCTCTTGCTCGCACGCCCTCTGATCGGCGATCTGCTCGCGTTGACGCGCGCGCTCGAGCACCGCGCTGACAGGGTTGCGTGGCTGGCCGTGCTGCGCGCGCCGTGGTGCGGTTTGACGTTGTCGGACCTTTCTGCGCTGGTTGAAGGGTCGCTCGGTACGACGATCTGGCAACTGGTGTGCGACCCGTCGCGTCGATCGCAATTGTCGACGGACGGGCAGCAACGTTTGGCGCGCGTTGTACCGGTGCTCGCACGGGCGCTGGAGTTGCACGGCCGAAGCCTGGTTGCGGAGCGGGTTCGCGAAACCTGGTGGCTGCTCGGCGGCCCTGCGTGCGTGTCGAACGATGCCGATCGTGCCGACGCGCAGTCTTTCTTCAGTCACTTGATGCAGCACGAGGAGCGAAGCCGCGGAGTGACCGATGTCGCTGCATTCGAGGCATCGCTGGTGCGCCTGTATGCAGCGTCCGATGTGAATGCGAGTGGCGGGCTGCAGGTGATGACAATTCACAAGGCCAAAGGCCTCGAGTTCGATTACGTGATCGTTCCCGGCGTTGGATCGGGTGCCGCCCAGTGACAACGCGCAGCTGATGCAGTGGCTCGAGCGCCCAGCCGAGTTGGGCCCGGCCGAGTTACTGCTCAGCCCGATCTATCCGCCGGATGCCGATAAGAAAGACGATTCGATCTACTGCTGGATCGAGCGACTTCAACTAAAGCGGCAGGTGCACGAAGACGAGCGCCTGCTGTACGTCGCGGCGACGCGCGCCCGCAAACAATTGCAATGGCTGGCCTGCCTTCCCAGCGTGGATGGCGATCTTTCCGCTCCACGCGAGAACTCGCTGCTGCAGCGACTCTGGCCGGCGGTGGAAGACGAATGCAGACGTGCATTTTCCGCGCGCGTTACCAGCGCCAGGCGGCGTCGCACCGGTTGTGCAACCCGTGACGTACGACCAGTCGCTGCGAAGACTATCGGCCGATTGGACTTTTCCGATTACTCCGCCAGCGGTCCGCTGGCACGCCGACACACCGTCAGTCGCCGAGGAGACGATTGAATTTTCGTGGGCTGGCGAAACCGCGCGCCGCATCGGAATGGTGGTGCATCGCTGGCTGCAGCGCATCGGCGAAGACTCGTTGAGTGGCTGGAACGCCGAGCGGGTGCACGCGATCGCACCGCGTATCGAGCGCGAGCTTGCTGCAGCAGGAATCGGTGGTGGCGAGCTGAGTGCAGCGCGCAGCCGCGTCGCGCAAGCGCTGACCAGTGCATTGTCCGACACACATGCGAAGTGGCTGTTGGGACCGCACAAAGACGCACGCAGCGAGCTTAGATTGACGGTCCGCACGGAAGGTGGCGCGAAACGCCTCGTGCTCGACCGCACGTTTGTCGATGATCAAGGGGTGCGCTGGATCATCGACTACAAAACCGGCACGCACGAAGGGGCCGATGTAGAAGCCTTTCTGGACCGTGAACGCCTGCGTTATTCGGGCCAGTTGGAGCTGTACGCGCAAGCCCTAGGCGGCGCAGCTCAACTCGGACTCTATTTCCCGTTGCTAAACGGCTGGCGCGCCTGGAAGAGCAAAAGCGGCGAGGGTTAGGGGGAGCTCCAAGAGGGGGCTTCACCCCCTCTTGCATCTTCAATGGAGCCAAGGGCTCGCTTTTCCGCCTGCGGCGGAAAAGGCGAGCCTGAACCTCGGCACCTGTGGCACTCCGCTGTGGCTGCTTCGTTCCCGACCTGACCAGGTTCACGGCACCCCAGTGCGAGGGGGCCCGCCGCCGCGGATGATACGCGGCTGATGGTTTCGATTCTTGTAATGTCATGGCCATGAGCGTTTCGATTCGAGCTGCACGCCAAAGCGACGTCGCCATCCTGCATGGGCTGATTCGCGGGCTGGCGGAATACGAGAAGCTCGCTGCGCAAGTCGTTGGCACAGCCCAGGATTTGCGGCGCGAGTTGTTCAGCGAGCGGCCCGTGATCGAAGCGGTTATCGCGTGGGATGGACGAAAGCGCAGGCGGCGAAAGCGCGCTCGGCTTTGCGCTTTACTTTCACAATTATTCGACGTTTCTCGCGCGCCGCGGCCTTTACCTCGAAGATCTTTTTGTCGTACCCGAGGCGCGCGGCCGCGGCATTGGCAAGGCGCTCATTCGTCATTGCGCACGCGTCGCGGCTGAGCGCGGGTGCGGCCGGTTCGAATGGGCAGTGCTCGACTGGAATCAGCCCGCGATCGAGTTTCTATCAGTCAATCGGCGCCACGATCCTGCCCGAGTGGCAGCTCTGTCGCCTTAGCGGCGATGCGCTGCATCGATTTGCAGCGCTGTCGATGCCCGCCGCGCCCTCACAGCCGTAAAATCTCCGCATGTCGTACCAGGTGCTCGCCCGCAAGTATCGCCCGCGCGATTTTTCGACTCTGGTCGGGCAGGAACACGTGGTACGTGCGCTAACTCATGCGCTGACCGAGAACCGGCTGCATCACGCCTATCTGTTCACCGGCACACGCGGCGTCGGCAAGACGACGCTGGCGCGAATTCTCGCGAAAGCACTGAACTGCGTCGGCCCGGACGGCAAAGGCGGGATCACCGCGACACCGTGCAATGTATGCGAGCCATGCACTGCGATCGATGCCGGCCGCTTCGTCGATTACATCGAGATGGACGCAGCGAGCAACCGCGGCGTCGACGAGATGGTGCAGCTGCTGGAGCGCGCGATGTACGCACCGAGCAGTGCACGCTTCAAGGTCTACATGATCGATGAGGTGCACCAGCTTTCATCGCATGCATTCAACGCAATGCTGAAGACGCTCGAAGAGCCGCCCGAGTACGTCAAATTCATTCTCGCGACGACCGATCCGCAGAAAGTGCCGGTGACCGTGCTCTCGCGCTGCTTGCAGTTCAACTTGAAACAGATGACGCCGGCAGCCATTGCCGGGCATATGGCTGAAATACTATCGGCGGAAAAAATCGAAGCGGAACCGCCGGCGCTGCGGGCGCTGGCGCATGCGGCGCGCGGCAGCATGCGCGACGGTCTGTCCCTGCTCGATCAGGCGATCGCGTATTCCGGCGGCACGATCACGCTCGACGCAGTGCGCGCGATGTTGGGAGCGATCGATCAAGGCACGCTGATTAAGCTTCTCGATGCGATCGCCGCGCGAGACGCGGCTCAGTTTCTGGCGATTGCCGATCAAATGAACGAGCGCAGTGCGTCCTTCGCGCAGGCGATGCGAGACCTGGCGAGCTTGCTGCACAGAATCGCGTTGATCCAGCAAGTGCCGAACGCCGCCGACGATGAAGTCGATGCCGACGAATTACGGCGTCTGGCATCGACGTTCGCAGCCGACGAACTTCAGTTGTTCTATCAAATTGCATTGCATGGGCGCAACGAAATGCATCTGGCGCCTGACGAATATGCCGGCTTCACGATGGCGCTGATGCGCATGCTGGCTTTTGCACCCGCCGAAACGCTCCCGGTGCGCGGTGCAACGGCGTCTAGCCCCGCCGCGCCTGCACGCGCGACCGCGCCGGCGCGTGAAATGAAGGTGGACGCGAAGGTCGCAGTGCAACCGTTGCCCAGTGCGCCTGCCACCGCGATTGTGCAGTTCGATGGCGACTGGACGGGTCTCGTTTCGCAGCTGAAAGTTTCGGGCCTGGTCCGCGAGCTCGCGCAGCGAAGCGAGCTGATCTCGCACGAAGGCGATCGTCTGAAACTGCGCGTTCCGTTGAAGACGCTGCTCGATGCGGGTGCATTGCAGAAGCTGCAGGCGGCGGTGAGTGATGCGTTGGGCCGCCCGATACGCCTCGCTGCAGAGGTCGGCAACACGGTCGGACCCACCTCGGCGGGAATCGCAGACCAGGCGCGCGCCGAGCGACAGCGACAGGCCGAGGAGTCGATTTATGCCGATCCCTTCGTGCGAGAATTGATCGAGAACTTCGGCGCGCAGGTTGACCCAGGGTCGATTCGTCCACGCAGCGATAACGACACGGAAAAGACGTCATGACTTGCGACTTACCCCTGCGCACGGGGCGAGCGAAGCCGTGCAATCCAATGTACTGAGAGGCCAGCATGATGAAGGGGCAAGTCGCAGGCTTGATGCAGCAGGCGCAGAAGATGCAGGAGAACATGAAGCGCGTGCAGGACGAGCTTGCCAGTACCGAAGTCGAGGGCCAATCCGGCGCGGGCATGGTCAAGGTCACGATGAGCTGCAAGCACGATGTGCGGCGTGTCGCGATCGATCCAAGCCTGGTGGGCGAAGACAAAGACATGCTCGAAGACCTCGTTGCAGCGGCGTTCAATGATGCCGTTCGCCGCGCCGAAGATGTGTCACAGCAAAAAATGGCTTCCGTGACGGCGGGCATGCCCTTGCCGCCGGGGTTCAAGCTGCCGTTTTAGCGTCCTCGGTGAATGCGGCGGTCGCGCTACGGTGACCGCACGCCAGCACACGCATCTAAAAACATGAAGCTCGGTCATACGATTGACACCCTCGTCGACGCGCTGAAGCGTTTGCCCGGCATCGGGCCGCGTTCTGCGCAGCGCATTGCGTTCCATTTGTTGCAGCACGATCGCGACGCCGCACTGCGGCTCGGCGAATCGCTGCTGATCGCGGCACGTACGATCGGGCAGTGCCAGCGCTGCAATACATTGACCGAACAACCCATCTGCGCCACGTGCAGCAGCGCCAAGCGCGATCCGCAGCTGCTGTGTGTCGTTGAATCGCCGGCCGATCAGCTCGTGATCGAGCAATCGCTTGCCTATGGGGGTCTCTACTTCGTGTTGATGGGCCGGCTGTCACCGCTCGACGGAGTCGGGCCGCGCGAGATTCAGATGGAGCGGCTGCTGGAGCGCGTGGCCGATCAAATCGTGCGTGAGGTGATCGTCGCGACGTCGTTTACGCCAGAGGGCGACGCGACCGCCCATTACGTGACCCAGCTCGTGCGGGAACGTGACCCGCAACTGAAGGTGACACGGTTGGCGCGCGGCGTTCCTGCCGGCGCGGAGCTCGAATACACCGATGTCAACACGGTGGCGCAGGCGATGCTGGATCGCCGCGCCGATTAGCGCAAGACTAGACTCGCCGCATGACCGTCGCGTACTGGTGCGTCTTGATCGCTGGCGTAATTCCCCTGATTGCGATCGGCATTGCAAAAGTGGGAGGCGAGCGCTACAACAATCGTCATCCGCGCGTCTGGCTCGGGAAGCAACAGGGATATCGAGCGCGCGCAGCCGCCGCGGAGTCGAATAGCTTCGAGGCTTTTCCGTTTTTCGCGGCCGCGGTGATCATCGCGCACCTGACCCAGGCCCCGCAGGGGCGACTCGATCTGCTCGCAGTAGGGTTCGTCCTGGCGCGCATTGCCTACGTCATCTGCTATCTGGCGGACTGGCACTGGGCGCGCTCGCTGGTGTGGTTCGTCGGCTTTGTCGCCTGCCTCGCCATCTTTCTATCCGGTGTAGCGCTTGGCTAGGGAACATACGGGTACATGCGGGGCAGCCGACAAGCACAGGCTGCGCTAGGCTCAACCGACAGTTCACAAGGAGATAGAAATGACAACAACGCTGACGCGGCGTGAAGTCCTGGCGGCCGGCGCCGCAGCGCTGATCTTCCCTGCGATTGGGAGCGCGCAAGCGCCCGAACGCAAGAAGGTAACGATCGCAGTAGGCGGCAAGAATCTGCTGTACTACCTGCCGTTGACGATTGCCGAGCAGAGAAAGTTTTTCGAAGCCGAAGGGCTCGAAGTCAGTGTGGTCGACTTTGCCGGTGGCGCGCGTGCATTGCAGGCAGTCGTCGGTGGCAGCGCCGATGTTGTCTCCGGGGCATTCGAGCACAACATCAACATGCAGGCCAAGGGCCAGCCGATGCGCGCATTCGTGCTGCAGGGCCGCGCGCCGCAGATCGTGCTGGCCGTCAGCACCAAGACGATGGCGAACTACAAGACGATCGCCGATTTGAAGGGCAAGAAGATCGGCGTCACAGCGCCGGGATCGTCGACCAACATCATGACCAACTTCGTGCTGGCCAAGGCGGGTCTGAAGCCTAGCGATGTGTCGTATGTCGGCGTTGGCGCCTCGCAGGGTGCAGTGGCAGCGTTGCGCTCCGGTCAGATCGATGCGATTTCGAATCTTGATCCGGTGATCACGATGCTCGTACGCAGCGATGACATCAAGATCATTTCGGATACGCGCGACGTCGCCGAAGCCGATAAGGTATTCGGTGGTCCGATGCCCGCAGGGACGTTGTATGCACCGATTTCGTTCATTCAGAAGAATCCGAACACAGTGCAGGCGCTGACTAACGCGATCGTGCGCGCCAACAAGTGGATCCAGCAGGCCGGCCCGTCGGACATCGTCAAATCCGTACCGGAAAGCTTCCTGCTCGGAGATCGGGCGGTCTATATCGATGCTTTCCTGAAGGCCAAGCCGGCGCTATCTCCGGATGGCATGTTTCCCGAGCAAGGTGCTGCGACCGCCTTGCGCGCGCTGCAGAGCGTCGACGACAACATGAAGGCGGCGAAGATCGATCTGAAAGCGGTGTTCACCAACGACTTTGTGCGCAAGGCGAACGCGAAATATCCGAAGGGCTAGTGGGTGAGCAGTGCCGCGGTACCGGCGCTTGCGTTGCAAGGCGTCACTTGCACGTTCGTCAGTCGTGACAATCGTTCGCAGCGATATACAGCGGTCAAGGACGTAACGCTGTCCGTTGCTCCCGGCGAATTCGTCAGCGTCGTGGGGCCGACCGGCTGCGGCAAGAGCACACTTCTGAATGTGGGCGCGGGGCTGCTCGAGCCGAGCGCCGGCAGCGTGCAGGTGTTCGGCCAGCCGCTTTCCGGCCTCAATACGCGTGCTGGCTACATGTTTCAGACCGACGCATTGATGCCATGGCGCACGGCGCGTACCAATGTGATGGCGGGCCTCGAGTTTCGCGGGGTAGCCAATGCGGGTGCGCGTGCCGACGAGTGGCTGAAGCGAGTCGGCCTGGGCGGCTTTGGCGACCGCTATCCGCATCAGCTGTCGGGCGGCATGCGCAAGCGCACGGCGATTGCACAAACCCTGGTGCTCGACCCCGACATTATTCTGATGGACGAGCCATTTTCGGCGCTCGACATTCAAACTCGGCAGCTGATGGAGAACGAGGTGCTCGAACTGTGGGCCGCGAAAAAGAAAGCGGTGTTGTTCATCACACATGACCTCGACGAAGCGATTGCGATGAGTGACAGAGTGGTCGTGCTGTCTGCGGGACCGGCGTCGCACCCGATCGGCGAGTTCGTCATCGATCTGCCGCGGCCGCGCGATGTGGCTGAAGTGCGCGTATTGCCGCGCTTTATCGACCTGCACAAGGCGATCTGGGATGTCCTGCGCGAAGAGGTTCTAAAGGGCTATGCACAGCAGAAGCTGGCTGCTTGACAGCCTGATGCAAAACTACTGCGCGCCCCGATCTTGCGTCTGCGGTGCTCAACGTACCTCCGTACGCCTTCGCTCCTCGACGCAACCTCGGGGCTGCTCGCTACGTTTTTCATCAGACTGTTAGTTGGCACACGGGCGATGTGGAACGTCTTCAGACCCAGCCAGAAAACGCTGCGCCTGTGGCAAGTACTGGTGCTGGTCGCGGCGTTCGTCTTTTGGTACGCGATGACGACGCCCGGACTGATTCCGCCATTCATGTTCGAAAACGACCGGCAGGCGGCGTTTTTCTTCGGCGAACCGGTCAAGATTCTGGTGCGCATCTGGGACTGGTTTATCGTCGATCGCGATATCTACCGGCACCTTTGGGTGACGCTGGTCGAGACCGTGCTCGCGTTCGCGGCCGGAACGATCGGCGGCCTGGTCGTCGGCATGTGGCTGGCGCTATCGCCGGTCGCCGCCGCTATTTTCGATCCGTACATCAAGGCGGCCAATTCAATGCCGCGCGTCATCCTGGCGCCGATCTTCGGCGTGTGGTTCGGCCTTGGCATTGGGTCCAAGGTCGCGCTTGGCTTCACGCTCGTGTTCTTCATCGTGTTTTTCAATGTTTACCAGGGCGTAAAGGAGGTGAGCCCGACGGTGCTTGCCAGTGCCCGCATGCTCGGCGCATCGCGCAACCAGCTGTTGCGCCATGTTTACTTGCCGAGCGCTACGAGCTGGGTTTTTTCGTCACTGCACACGTCCGTTGGCCTGGCGTTTGTGGGCGCGGTTGTGGGTGAGTACCTGGGCTCTTCGCGCGGCGTCGGTTACCTGATTCTGCAAGCCGAAGGCTCGTTCGATATCAATACCGTCATGGCTGGCATTCTGGTGCTGACTGCGTTCGCGCTGGTGCTCGATTGGGCGGTCGGCCGGGTCGAAACGCACCTGATGAAGTGGCAACCGCGCGCGGGCGAAACGGAAAAGCTCTAGTTATCACCGTCAATCCGAAGTAAGCGGCTCTGGACAGGGTCTCGCCGCAACCGTAGTCTGCCGGCGCCATGTCAGATGCTTACGCGTACGGAAGCAACGGCCCGATCGAGCCGTTTTGGCAGCGCGGCCGCGTCAACCGGTTCTTCCTGTTACCGCTCGACAAAGTAGTCCTGGCACGCATTGGCGGCCTGTCGGTCGCCTTTGTGGCTTCCTTTGCGCTGCTGCTATTCGGCGGATTCGGCGTGTTGCTGCTGATGCTTGCGCTGCTGGCGATCCTCGTCACGGGGGCTGCGGTACGGGTTCAAAATCATCGAGCGCTCATCCAAAGGGTTTCTGCGTCCGTCCGACTACCCGCTGACCGACGACGATCTGGTCAGCGAGTACCTGCCGTACAAGTACGCCGCGATGACTTTGGTCTTCGGCTTGCTCGCTACGCTTGCTGGAACTCATGAGCGGCGGCAACGAATTCATTGCCATCGTTGCCTGGCTGTTCTTCTTTGTGGCGATCATTCCTGCTGCGACGATGCGTTTGGTAATCACCGGCAGCCTGCGTGGCGCGCTGAATCCGACCGAGATGCTTGCGCTGATCCAGCGCATCGGCAAACCCTACGCCGCGCTTGCCGCGTTCATCTTCGTCGCCGAGCTGTGCCGCAGTTATGGGTTGGCGGCATTGGCGGCAGGGGGTGGCCTTAGCGTCGCCGGTTTGAAGACCGGGTTTGGCGTCGGCACGGTCATCCAGTTACTTTTGCTGTCATGCGCTTTCTGGTACTTCACCTACATGATTTGCGGCCTGGTCGGGTACGCGATGTACCAGTTTGCCGACGCGCTCGACATTTCGGTGATGGGCCCCGGCGAGCAGGCGATGCGCAGCGTGGCCACATTACGCACGATCGATGTCAAGGCGCGCACTCGCGATGCGCTCATAGGGCAGTTGGTGTCAGCGGGCGACATCAAGGAAGCGATCGACCTGCTGTCGCACGATCTGGGCGAACGGCCCAACGATCTCTCGTTGCACGCGCGGCTGCACCGGTTGTTGCTGGCCGAGAACAGCACGCCACGGATCGAACACCATACGGATTCGTACCTGAAGCTGCTGATCAAATCGGAAAACTGGCGCGAGGCGATCGAGTTGGTCGAAGAAGCGAAGGCGCGGCGCGCCGATTGGATGCCGCGCGAAGTCGACCATATCGCTCCGCTTGCGCAGGCGGCGATGCGCCATAGCAAGCCTCAACTAGCGGGGCAGCTAATCAAGGGGTTTGACAAGAAACACGCAGTTCACGCCGACATTCCGAGGATTTACTTGATCGGCGCGCAGCTAATGGCCGAATGGGGCGGCAAGCCCGAAGAGGCGCAGCGGATTCTGCAGCACCTGCTTAAGCGCTATCCGTCAGATGCGGTCGCCACGGAAGCGGGGCGCTACCTGCAATTGTTGAGCAGCGCCGAGCAGCCACATTAGGTTGCCATTAGTCCGGACCCCAGCGCGTCCGCAGTTGGGTATCGAGGTCGAGCTCCATGTCCGACGGCGGACCTGAGGGAGCAGTATGGCGGCGAGGTGTTCCTGTCGCGCCGCGGATTGTCAGCGGCGGCTCGCGCGTCGGCTCAATGCCGCCCAACGTGGCGGGCGACGGGAAGTGCGTTGACAACCGGCGTTTCACATCATCTGCCGGCTGCCGCAATCCGTGGCGTGAATACGTTGTAAACAGGCCGAGCAGACAATCGGCAATCTGGCGGCTATAGAGGTTTTTCAGCGTATCGCTCGCCAGCAAGCCGTCGAGCACACGCAGCGCCGCCGCATCCTCGCGCGTAGCGACGAGCCGCCGCGCCAGCCGCAGCTGCTCGTCGACTGGAAGCGCCGCCAGCACGTGCGGCTGACTCATCTGTAAGTAGACCGGGCGCAGCTCGGAACGTGCACCGCGCGCACGAATCCACAACACGCGCAAAGTTGCATCGAGCAACGTCTCGCGGTTGCGCCCCAGCAATGCCATGTTGAAGTACGCCGTCGCGTGCTGCACGTTGGTCGGGTCTTCTTGCAACAGCTCGCTGTACGCGCGGGCGGCCTTGCGCGTGTCCAGGCGAGCTGCCGCTGCTTGCGCCTCCTGCAGCAGAGTCGACTTCCGATTGCCAATCCTGTCCTCCGCGAACTGCTCGTCCAGAATGCGATCGACCTTTTTTTCGTCGCTCGGGCGCAGCAGCCACGCGAGTACGGCACCCGCGATGAACCCGCCGATGTGGGCGCTGTAGGAAATCGGCGACTTAGGCGACACTGCCCATTGAATCGCCTCGATCAAAAGCCAGGCCGGCAGCAACAGCAACGCGGGGATCCGCGCCGTGTTGAAGTAGACAAACAACCAGTAAAACACCGGCACTCGGCGGGTGCCGTATAAAACGGCCACCATCGCCATCGCTCCCGAGATCGACCCCGAAGCACCAATCAATGCTTGATCGCTGACCAGCATGTGCAACGCGCCCGCGAAAACGCCGCTGGCGATGAACGCGACCAGAAACCGAAAGCGCCCGAGTGCCGCTTCTGCGAAAGGTCCCGCCAACAGCAATATGATCATGTTGCCGAGCCAATGCGCCGCGTTCCCGTGCAGGAATTGGTACGTCAACAGGCGAAGCGCGCCCCAGGCTGCGCCGCCGGTATCCGGCTCCAACGCAAACCGTTCGGTGAAGACCCGCCCGATCAGCGTATCGAATTGCGCACGCTGATCGCGCCATGTCGCGTAGGCCGGATCGGACGACGACACCACGGCGCCCTCGCGCAGATCGCGCATGAACTCGCGGTCGTTTTCGAGTGCCATCACGAGCACGACGGATTCTTCCGGCCTCGTACCCGCGCGAATCATTCGCAGTACCTGCAAAGCGCCGCGATCGTTACGGCGCTCCAGGTAAGTTGCGAACCTGGGCAGCTCGATCTGCGCCAATTGCGAAGAAAAGTAGTAGTCAGCCGCGCGGGCGTAGGCCTGCCGGTCGCCCGACTGGAAAATGAAATAAACGAGGGCGTTGACGAGAATCAACGCGAGCGTGACCAGCGGCAGCGATTTGGGCGTGAAGCGCGTCTGATAAGGAATCAGCAGCATGTCTCTCGCAGCGTGGGCCGCGCACAGGTTAGGCGGCACGTGAAGATACAATCCGGCAGTTTATCCGTGGCCTATACGCGCTGGTTTGGTGAATACACCCGAGCATCGCGGTAAATGCCGCGGTTATCGGGAAAAGAGGAGCCGTTTTGCCCCCCGTGGTAGTTGATTCGCGTCCCGAGGCGGCGCTGGTGCTGGCCGACGGGACGATCTTTCGCGGCCGATCGATCGGCGCCACCGGCGAGACGCTGGGCGAGGTCGTTTTCAACACTGCGATGACCGGCTACCAGGAAATCCTGACCGATCCTTCGTACGCCGGACAAATCGTCACGCTGACGTATCCGCACATCGGCAACACCGGCGTCAACGACGAAGACGTCGAGGCGACGAAGGTGCACGTCGCCGGCCTGGTGATCCGTGATTTACCGATCAGAGCGTCCAATTTCCGCGCGCAGCGCGATCTTTCGAGCTATCTGGAGCAGCAGGGCATCGTCGGCATCGCGGACATCGACACGCGAGCGCTTACGCGCCGCCTGCGACAACAGGGCGCACAGGCCGGCTGCATCGTCGTTGCGAACGGTGCGCTTGCGCTGGAAGAAAGCGCCGTTCAGCATGCATTGCAGCGCGCGCGCTCGTACGCGGGAATGGCAGGCCAAGACCTGGCGAAAACAGTCAGCGTCAAGCGGCCGTATCAGTGGCACGAAGGGAGCTGGCAGCTTGCGCGCGCCGACGGCACACCAGGATTCGTGGTGCGCGAACAAGATCGCTTTCACGTCGTCGCGTACGACTATGGAGTCAAGCAAAACATTTTGCGATTGATGGCCGACCGCGGCTGCCGCATCTCAACCGTTCCGGCTCAAACAGCCGCGGCCGCTGTGCTGAAGCTCGAGCCCGATGGTGTGTTCCTCGCCAATGGGCCGGGGGATCCCGAGCCGTGCGTTTATGCAGTCGAAGCGACGCGTGAGTTCATCGCACGCAAGATTCCGACGTTCGGTATCTGCCTCGGCCATCAGATACTCGGGCTCGCCGTCGGCGCGCGAACACTGAAGATGAAGTTCGGTCATCACGGCGCCAATCACCCGGTGCTCGACCTGGCGACGCGCAAGGTCTACATCACGAGCCAGAATCACGGGTTTGCCGTCGACGAGAAAACGTTGCCGGCGAACGCGCGCATCACGCACGTTTCGCTGTTCGATGGGTCGCTGCAGGGCTTCGAGCTGACCGACGCGCCGGCATATTGTTTTCAGGGCCATCCCGAAGCGAGTCCCGGGCCGCATGACATCTGCGATTTGTTCGATCGGTTCATCGAGCTGATGGAGGCACGCCGGCATTTGCTCGGCGCGGCCGAGCGCGTGTCCGCATGACGGTGGGCGCGGTCAAGAACACGTTGAACGAAGCGCTCGGTGCGTTACAGGCGCTGATCGGTGACGAAGCGATGCTGCAGCGTATTGCGGCCGCGGGGCAAGTTCTAGCCGACACCTTCGCCGCCGGCGGACGCGCGTACTCGTGCGGCAACGGCGGTTCGATGTGCGACGCGATGCACTTTGCCGAGGAGTTGACCGGCCGTTTTCGTGATAACCGGCCGGGCTATGCGGCGCTGGCAATCAGCGACGCGAGCCATTTGTCTTGCGTGGGTAATGACTACGGGTACGACCAGGTCTTCGCCCGTTTCATCGAAGCGCACGGACGTGCGGGCGACGTGCTGCTGGCAATCTCGACCAGCGGCACGAGCAAGAACGTGCTTGCAGCGGTCGAAACTGCGCACCAGCGTGGAATGAAGGTGATCGGACTGACCGGTCGCGCGGCGACACCGCTCGCCGAGTCGGCGGATATCGCGATCGTCACGCCGGCCGGCCAGTACGCGGACCGTGTGCAAGAGCTGCACATCAAGGTCATTCACATTCTGATCGAACTGATTGAGCGCAAGCTTTCGCCAGAGAACTACGCGTAATGCCGAAGCGCGAGGATCTAAAAAGCATTCTGATCATCGGCGCGGGCCCCATCGTCATCGGGCAGGCGTGCGAGTTCGACTACTCGGGCGCGCAGGCTTGCAAGGCGCTGAAGGACGAGGGCTACAAGGTCATTCTCGTCAACAGCAATCCGGCCACGATCATGACCGACCCGGAAACGGCCGATGTCACCTACATCGAGCCGATCACCTGGCAGGTCGTCGATCGCATCATTGCGCTGGAAAAACCGGACGCGATCCTGCCGACGATGGGCGGTCAGACCGCGCTCAACTGCGCGATGGATCTGTACAACAACGGAGTGCTCAACAAGTACGGCGTGGAACTCATTGGCGCGTCGCCCGATGCGATCGCCAAGGCGGAAGACCGGCTGAAATTCAAGGATGCGATGACGCGCATTGGGCTGTCATCGGCGCGATCAAGTATCGCCAAATCGCTCGCTGAGGCGATGACAGTGCAGGAGACCCTCGGGTTTCCGGCCGTGATCCGCCCGAGCTTCACGCTGGGTGGCACCGGGGGCGGCATTGCGTACAACATGGAAGAGTTCACCGCGATCTGCCAGCGGGGACTCGACTTGTCCCCGACGCGCGAGCTGCTGATCGAGGAATCGCTGATCGGCTGGAAAGAATTCGAGATGGAGGTCGTTCGCGACAGAGCGGACAACTGCATCATCGTGTGCTCGATCGAGAACCTCGACCCGATGGGCGTGCACACGGGCGATTCGATCACCGTCGCGCCGGCGCAGACGCTGACCGACAAGGAGTATCAATTGATGCGCGACGCATCGATCGCGATCCTGCGCGAGATCGGCGTCGACACCGGCGGCTCGAACGTTCAATTCGCGATCAATCCGAAGAATGGCCGGATGATCGTGATCGAGATGAACCCGCGGGTGTCGCGCTCGTCGGCGCTGGCGTCAAAGGCGACCGGCTTTCCGATCGCCAAGATCGCTGCGAAGCTTGCGGTCGGCTACACGCTCGACGAATTGCGCAACGAGATCACCGGCGGGGCGACGCCGGCATCGTTCGAGCCGACGATCGACTACGTCGTCACCAAGATACCGCGCTTCGCGTTCGAGAAATTTCCGCAGGCCGACAATCATCTGACGACGCAGATGAAGTCGGTCGGCGAGGTGATGGCGATCGGCCGCACGTTCCAGGAGTCGTTTCAAAAGGCGCTGCGCGGTCTCGAAGTCGGGTCGGACGGGCTCGACGAGCACTCGACCGACCGCGACGAGATCGTCGAAGAAATCGGCGAGCCCGGACCCGATCGCATCTGGTTCGTGGCCGATGCGTTTCGAATCGGCATGACGCTCGAGGCAGTGTTTGAAGAAACTGCGATCGACCCATGGTTTCTGGCGCAGATTGAAGAGCTGGTGCAAATCGAGGGGCGAGTGAAAGGTCGGGCGCTGGCCGACCTGACCTCGGACGAGCTGCGATATTTGAAGCGCAAGGGGTTTTCCGATCGACGGCTGGCAACACTGCTGGCGACGTCTGGCTCGGACGTGCGCGCTGCGCGCCTGCGGCACGGGGTGCGTCCGGTTTACAAGCGAGTCGATACCTGCGCGGCCGAGTTTGCGACGAGCACGGCGTACATGTATTCGACTTACGAGGACGAGTGCGAGGCCGAGCCCACCGATCGCAAGAAAGTGATTGTGCTGGGCGGTGGCCCAAACCGGATCGGGCAGGGCATCGAATTCGATTACTGCTGCGTACATGCGGCATTTGCGCTGCGTGACCACGGATTCGAAACCATCATGGTCAACTGCAATCCGGAAACGGTGTCGACCGACTATGACACCTCCGATCGTCTTTACTTCGAGCCGCTGACACTCGAAGACGTGCTCGAAATCGTCGACAAGGAAAAGCCGCTGGGGGTGATCGTGCAGTACGGCGGTCAGACGCCGCTGAAGCTCGCGCGCGATCTCGAAGCCAATGGCGTGCCGATCATCGGCACATCGCCCGATTCGATCGATATCGCCGAAGACCGAGAGCGGTTTCAGAAGCTGCTGCAGCAACTTGGACTGAAGCAACCGCCGAATCGCACCGCGCGCACCGAGGAAGAGGCATTGCGATTGGCGACGGAGATCGGCTATCCGCTGGTCGTCCGCCCGAGCTACGTGCTGGGCGGCCGCGCGATGGAGATCGTGCACGACGGCCGCGATCTCGAGCGCTACATGCGCGAGGCGGTCAAGGTCAGCAACGATTCGCCGGTGCTGCTCGACCGCTTTCTCGACGACGCGATCGAAGTCGATGTCGATTGCATCGCCGATGGCGAGCGCGTGTTGATCGGCGGCGTGATGGAACACATCGAGCAGGCCGGCGTCCACTCGGGCGACTCGGCGTGCTCGCTGCCGCCATATTCGTTGGCGCGGGCGACGATCGATGAGTTGAAGCGGCAGACGCAGCAAATGGCGCAAGCGCTGAACGTCATCGGGTTGATGAATGTTCAGTTCGCCATCCAGACAAGAGGGGACGAGAGCACGGTTTACGTGCTGGAAGTCAATCCGCGTGCATCGCGCACCGTGCCGTTCGTGTCGAAGGCCACTGGCAAGCCGCTGGCGAAGATCGCAGCCCTCGTAATGGTCGGCATCACGCTTGAACAGCAGGGACAGACGCAGGAAGTCGTGCCGCCGTATTACTCGATCAAGGAATCGGTCTTTCCGTTCGCCAAGTTCCCCGGTGTCGATCCGTTGCTGGGACCCGAGATGCGCTCGACCGGCGAAGTAATGGGCGTCGGCGATACGTTCGGCGAGGCGCTGTTCAAGTCTCAACTGGGCGCTGGCTCGACGCTGCCGGAGTCCGGGACGGTGTTCCTGAGCGTGATGGACCGCGACAAGCCCAAAGCGGTTGCGGTCGCTAGGCTGCTGCACGACAAAGGCTATCAATTGGTAGCCACGCGCGGCACGGCGCAGGCGATCGATGAGGCCGGTATTCCGGTCGCGGTGGTCAACAAGGTGAAAGATGGACGGCCACACGTCGTCGACTTGCTTAAAAACGGCGACATCGATCTGGTCATCACCACGGTGAGTGAAGTGCGCAGCCAGATTGCCGATTCGCGCTCGATCCGCACTACGGCGCTGGCGCAGCGCGTCACTTACTACACGACGATGGCGGGCGGTCGCGCGGCGATTGAAGGGCTGCGACAATTCGACCGGCTCAAGGTGTATGACCTGCAATCGCTGCATCGCCGCCTGCACTAGATTTGCGCAACGCAAAGCTTTTAAGCTACATTGCCATTCGCCCCGGCCTCTGCCGGGGCTTTGCTTTTTTGGGTTGAGTGCATGCGAGCGATACCGATCACGGCGCGCGGCGCCGAAAAATTAAGGGCCGAACTGCAGCGATTGCGCGGTGTCGATCGCCCGACGATCATCCAGGCGATCAAGGATGCGCGCGAGAAAGGCGATCTCACCGAAAACGCCGAATACGATGCAGCGCGCGAGAGGCAGGGGTTTGTCGAAGGTCGCATCCAAGAGCTCGAAGGCAAGCTTTCGGCGCTGCAGATCATCGATCCGGCCACCGTCGATGCGGCGGGTCGGGTGGTCTTCGGCGCGACCGTCGAACTCGAAGATCAGAACTCTGGCGACGTGGTGAAGTACCAGATCGTCGGCGACGACGAAGCGGATATCAAGGCCGGGTGGATTTCGGTATCGAGCCCAATCGCACGCGCGCTGATTGGCAAGAGCGAAGGTGACATTGCCACCGTGATCGCCCCCGCGGGCGAGCGCGAATATTCGATCGTTTCGATTTCGTATACGTAAGCTGCATACGTAAGAGAGTCGCACGGACCGCCGGGCCGTGCCGAACGCTTCGATTAGCCGCTAATCCCGCGTCTTTCTTCCAGTCGCGCGACCTTTCATCTGCCGCCGTTGCACTGACACGCCGGGGTCCTGCTTTTCTTCGCTTTCAGGCTGCGGCCTGAACAGCACAATGATCTTTCCGATCGATTGAACTATCGCAGCCGACAACTTTTCGGCCGCTTCAGTTGCGACTTGCGCTCGCTCGCCGCGGTCATTCAGCGGCACCTTGATCTTGATCAGTTCATGGGACACGAGCGCACGGTCGATTTCACGCAGGACCATTTCCGTGAGACCCGCCGCACCCAGCAGTACGACTGGCCTTAGGTCATGCGCGCGCGCCTTTAACGCCTGGCGCTGCGCGGAAGTCAGTATTAATTCATTCATTCGCAACCAATCGATTTTGACTCGAGTTTGGGAGTTTTTCCCACGCTATTTGCCATCCGCGATGGGACGCGAACCGCTCGTCGGTCTTGCTGGATCGTACATCCCGGGCATTCAAGAACCGCTGGTGGGGGTCGTTACCCAGTTGTGCACAGGAGCGCGTTTGTCATGAAGAAACAAGGAAAGGCCGGCTTTACGCTGATCGAGGCAATGGTCCTCGTCGCGGTGGTCGGCATTCTGGTGGCGATTACCGTTCCCAATTACTCACGCTATGTGACGCGTGGGCATTTGGTTGAAGCCGGCGATGCGTTATCCGAATTCCGCATCCGCATGGAACAGTTCCACCGTGACCACCGCACATATGCGAAGTCAGGGACATGCGGCCATGCGGTTCCCGCCCAACTGAATGCTTTTGCGGTTGCGTGCGCGCTTGCCGCGGGCGGTCAAGCATTCACCGCAACGGCAACTGGCACAGGGACCGCGACCGGGTTCGTCTACACAATCAATCAAGACAACGAGCGCGCGACGTTAGCGATGCCTTCCCACTGGGGTGAGCTGCCGCGCGACGCAGGCACTAAGTGGGTGACCCGATGATGCCTGGTCAGCTACCTGGCAGAGCGCGGGGTTTCACGCTGCTCGAACTCGTTGTGGTGATGGCCGTCGCTGCGATCCTGGCCGCCATCGCTATCCCTAACTACAGCGAGTACGTGATGCGCTCACACCGGTCTGCGGTGCAATCGTTCATTAGCGATGTCGCAAGCCGGCAGTCCCAGTTCTTTCTCGATCGCCGCAACTACGCGGCAACAGTTGCCGCGCTCAACCTGACGGAGCCCGCGGACGTTACCGCGCGCTACACCGTCGCCATCGCTGTCGTTGCTGGACCGCCGGCAGGATTCCAGATTTCCGCGACTCCGATCGGCCCACAGGCAACCGATCGTTGCGGCTTGTTGACGATCGATCAGGCGGGCAACCGCACTGCCGTTACCAATCGGTGCTGGTGAGAGCATGAAGAACCTGATCAAACGCCGCAAGAACGCTAACCAGCTCGGTTTCACACTCATCGAAGCGATGGTCGTGATCTCGATCATGGCCATTCTTGCTGGCACGAGCGTGTCCAGTTTTGTGTGGCTCAATCAGTCCACGCAGGTCCGCGGGGCGACCTTTGACCTTGTGGCCGACCTGGACTTCGCGCGCAGCGAGGCAGTCAAGCGAAACGCCGACATAGTAGTTGCGCCTCGCAACGGTGACTGGGTCAATGGCTGGACGATTTCCTTCGGCGCAAACGTGCTGCGCGCACGTGACGCGGTCGGAGCAGCAGTCGGTTTCGTAGCTGCACCCGCAACCCTGACGTTTGATGGCGCCGGTCGCCCTTTGCTGGCGACGGTTGGCAACTTTCAAATCTGTCCGCCTAGCGGCGGCAGTACGACGGGGCGGACCGTTCGCCTTGATCCGTCGGGCCTGTCGCGCGCGGCCAAAACGACCTGTTGATGACGAGAAGCGCTATGCAAACACCTACGAAACGATTTGCCGGCTTTGCCTTGGTTGAGTCCATGGTCACCGTAGTCGTGGTTGCATTCGGACTCCTCGGCGTTGCCGGACTTGTTTCGCGCTCGTTCGTGACGGAAGTAGATGCGATGCAACGCGCGCAAGCCGCGATGTTGCTGCAAGACATGGTGACGCGCATCGAGGGCAACCGAGCGAACGTAGCTGCCTACGTCACCGGCGACAGCGGAATTACCGGCTACGTGTCGAGCACCACACCATCCGGCACCACGGCCTATAGCGTTGAGAGCTGCAATCCGGCGGCACCCATGGCCGATCTTGATCGTTGCGCATGGGGACAGCTGCTATCCGGTGGCAACGAACGAATCGACAATGCCAACACCGGCGTATTGGTTGGAGCGATGGGCTGCGTGCATGAGATTGATGCCTTCAATCGCATTTACGCGGTCACGATTGCCTGGCAAGGCGCTAACCCTGGTGCAGCACCGATCGTCGACAACAACTTCGCACCCACAAACTGCGGCCGCGATCAATTCGGCAACGAAAACCAGCGTCGCCTGATGACGACGCTGCTTCGTATCGGTACGTTGAACCCCGGTCCGTAAATGCGACCGATTGCGGTAGTGCCGCGCCAAAAAAATAGGGGGTTTTCGCTGATCGAGTTAATGATCGGCATGACGATCGGGCTCGTCCTACTGGCGGTTATGGGAACTGTGTTCGATCGCACGTCGGGCGGACGATCAGATCTCGATCGTGTCTCGCGCCTTATCGAAAACAGCCGTTTCGCAGTGGACGTGATCGGTGACGACATGCGCCATGCGGGCTTTTACGGAACGTTTCTACCGCCGTCCGATACGATATTTACAGACACGTCGCCGTGCACGTGGAATGTCGCCGATATCGCCACTCTTGGGTGGCAGCCGACAGCGACGCCACCGCGCTTCCCCGCGCAATTAATTGGCTGGGATGATCCCGCCGCCGGGGATGTTGCGCTGGGTTGCCTGCCCGATCGCTTGGCGGGCACTGATGTCATGGTCGTGCGTCGTGTCAGCGCCGACCCTGTCGCTCCGGCAGCGGTCGATATCCGCAATATCTACGTTCAGGCGTCGCAGTGCATTAACGATGTCCCTTCCCTGAAGGTTTCCAACCTGGCGGCACAGTTCAACATGCGGACCGCCGCTTGTGATCCCGCAAGCCTTGCGCAGATTCGCCGCTACTTTGTGCGCGGGTATTACGTGGCCGGTTGCAACGAATGTGCGCCGTCGGACGGCATTCCGACGCTGAAGCGAATTGAAATTGTCGACAACGCGGTACGCGTCGTTTCGCTGGCCGAAGGTGTCGTGAACATGCAGGTCGAATACGCGTTCGATACCAACGACGATGGCTCACCCGAACAATTTCTGACTTCAACGACCCCCGGCGCAACACCAACATCTTTCTGGTCGAACGTCGTTGCCGTGCGCTTGCACATGTTGATGCGAAGCACCGAATTACGTCACGCTTCGACGACTTCGCCGGGCGTCTACGACCTTGGGCCGGGTCATAACGCGGAAACATGTCCCGTCGGATTCAAGTGCCGTCTGGCAACCACGACGATGCGGCTAAACAACATCGCCGGGCGCCGGGAGAACTGAGATGTTGCGCGCACTTCCCGACGAAGGTTCGCAGAGCGGCTCGGCGCTCGTTATCTCAATATTTTTTCTGTTACTACTGGCCACGCTGGCGTTGACAGGTCTGCGCGCAAGCACCACAAACGTGCAGATCGCCGGAAACATGCAGGCCCGGCAGGAAGTCACCGCTGCCGCGCAAATGCTGCTCGAGCAAACTGTCAGCACCGATGAGTTCGTGACCAACCGGCAGGGTGTGTTTGACGCGGCCCGTGTAGTCACCGATTACAACGGCGACGGCGAGCCTGATGCAGTTGCCGTTCTCGCACAGCTGCCTGTATGCCTGAGAGCCCGTTCGGTAGCGTTGGCGGACCTCGACCCTTCGAATCCCCAGGATGCACCTTGCTTTGCGAGTGCAGCCTTGACCAATCCGGGACTGCTGCCCGGTAGCGGCGGGCCTGCGGGGTCGCTTTGCGCGGACACCGAATGGCTCCTCCGAGCATCTGCAACCGACGCTCGCACCGGTGCTTCTATTACTTTGAACCAGGGCGTGACCGTACGTGCCGCCGTGATCGGACTTAACACTGTTTGCAACTGAGAACACCATGCACGCTGCTCGCCTTTTGCTTCGATTGACCGCCGTACTCGCGATGATGCTCGGCGCTGGCCCGGCTGCACATGCGGAGGACATCGATATCTATTCGTTACCAAACACCGAGGGCTTTCGCCCAAACGTGCTCATCCTGCTCGATAACTCGGCCAATTGGAGTGCGTCGATTTCGACGCCGATTTGCTCTGCAGACGGCGCAGCCGTGCGCAAAACAAGTCCAAACAAGGAAGAGGGTACGAAAATGGGTGCGCAGAAATGTGCTCTTTATAGATTGATTGCGAGCATGTCTTGGGAGGAGCTGAGCCAGTTTAATTTCGCACTGATGATGTTCAACGAGTCTCCCGACGCCGGCGGATATCCGCGCAAGGCGTTTTTTCACGTCATCGACGCTGCAGGCAAGCAGGCGATGCTCGACGTCATTAGCAATCTAGGAATCAATGCCGACAAGACAAATGCTGCTTCAACGGCGGAAAGCTTTTATGAGGCCTATCAGTGGTTCACGGGCTCGGCGGTCCATTTAGGAAACAAGACCGCAACGAAGCATGATCCCGCGGCGTTCAGCGACAGCAGCAAGACTCGCTATCTCTCGCCGGGCCTTGGCTGTGCGAAAAATCACCTGATCTACCTTGCCAATGGCGCACCCGGCGACAACGACAACAATGCACTTGCGTTGTTACGTCGTCTCAACCCGAGCGCGACGCGGACACGCATTCCGGTCGCCGAGAACGTTGGCAACAGTGACGAAGCCAACTGGACAGACGAATTCGCCGCCTTCTTCAATCGCGGATCTGACCTGGACACCACGCTCGAAGGAGCACAAAACATTTCAGTACACACGCTTGCAGTAACCGGTGCGTCGAGCGACGGCAACTATCCGAACTTCCTTCGTTGGATTGCGAAGGAGGGCGGCGGCCTTTATCAGCAAGCAAGCAACAGCGACGAGATCGTCGTGGGCCTGACCAAGATTTTCAACCAGGTGCGCGCGGCCAATAGTGTCTTCGCATCGGCAAGTCTCCCTGTGTCTGCGAATACTCAAGGCACGTACCTGAACCAGGTTTACATCGGAATGTTCCGGCCGGATGGCAACGCGCTGCCGCGCTGGGTCGGTAACCTGAAGCAGTATCAGTTCGTCTACAACACAGCCACGGACACGCTAAAGCTGGCCGACTCTGCGCTGGTGCCGGCGGTCAGCCCGACTACTGGCTTCATTGATAGCGATGCCACGAGCTTCTGGACCAATCCGTCGAGCTTCTGGATCAAAGTTGAGACAGCTTCCTCCGGACGCTATTCACGTAGCGACGCGCCTGATGGTGAAGTTGTCGAGAAAGGTGGCGTCGCCCAGTGGCTAAGAACTCGGTACCAGGATTCGCGAGCGGACAGGCCGATCTACACGTGCGTTGACAGCGGCTGCGACGGCGGGACCAGCGGCATCGACCTCGCCGCTGCAGGAAGCAATTACGTCTTCCAAACGAACAACACCAGCCTGACGGCCGCGATGCTGGGCGTCGGCTCGTCCACGCAGCGCGAATTGGTGATTCGTTGGATCCGCGGTCGCAGACAACGTCACCGCTACTAACGTCGTCAATGAATCGGTCGCCCGCGACCAGCTTGGCCAGGCGCCGGACGGCGTCAGCGTCCGGCCCTCGATTCATGGCGACGTGCTGCACTCGCGACCGGTCGCCATCAATTACGGTGGCACGCGCGGTGTTGTCGTCTACTACGGTTCGAATGACGGCATGTTGCGCGCCATTAACGGAAACAAGACGGGCAGCGGCGCGGGCAGTGAGCTGTGGGCATTCGTCGCGCCTGAGCACTTTGCAAGTCTGAATCGCTTGCGTGAAAACGATCCTCAGATCCGTTATCCATCGACACCGGCTGCGCTTGCAGGTGCAATTCCGCGTAACTACTACTTCGACGGTCCGATTGGTGCTTATCAAAACACGGCGACGAACGAAGTGCTGTTGTTCCCTGGAATGAGACGCGGGGGACGTGCGATATACGCATTCAATGCGACCGATCCGGACAGGCCGCGGTTGCTCTGGCGCATCAATAACACGATGGGCGACTACGCCGCACTCGGACAAACGTGGTCGATGCCACGGATCTCGCGAATCAAGGGAAGTACAGATCCGGTGCTGATCATGGGCGCTGGGTACGACCCGATTGCCGAGGACTCAAGCCCCGCCGGCGCAAGCACAGTCGGGCGAGGCGTTTATGTCATCAACATGCGCACCGGCGCTCGCCTGGGTTTTATCGCGACGGATTACAGTGTGCCAGCTGACGTGTCGATCGTGGATTCTGACGGCGACGGGTACGTCGATCGGGTCTATGTGGTCGATGTCCGCGCGCAGTTGTACCGAATCGATATCGAAGATGCCCTGGGCATGGAACGGCCTGTTTCCGCCTGGCACATCACCAAACTCGCCGCATTGAACGACGGCACCGGCGGCATAGACGGGACGCGCAAGGTTTTCTTCGCCCCCGACGTCGTGATTACACGTAACTACTCAGCAATCCTGTTCGGCACCGGCGATCGTGAAAAGCCTTTGACGGGCACCACCAACGATCGCTTCTTCCTTGTCAAAGACACGCGTGTTGCAAAGGGGGAGCCCGCCACAGTGACCTTGCTTACCGAGGCAGCGCTTACGATGGTCGGAGCGGATGGTGCGACGACTGACGAGCAGGGCTGTGCCTACGCGTTGGCTAGCAATGGTGAAAAAGTGATCAACCAGCCAATAACCTTTGGCGGGATTACGTACTTTTCGACGAATCGCCCGCTGCCGGCGGATGCGGGAAACTGCACCCGAAGCCAGTCGCGCGCGTATCAGCTGCCGCTTGTATGCAAGGTGCCGACCTACCGAAATCTTGTGGGCGATGGTCTGCCGCCCTCGCCGGTTGTTGGTTATGTCGATGTCGGCGGCGGAAAACTGGTGCCTTTTGTCATCGGCGGCGGCGGCGAAACGAACTCATCCATCGAAGGCGAACGTGCGCGCATTCCGATCCCGGCGAAGCGGAAGCGTTCCTTCTGGTTCATGGAAAACCGGGATCGTTAACGTTGTAGCGGCAACCGAGGACGAACACATACCGCGCAGAAACGGCTGACCACTGGGTTAGGCTCTCGCGTTCAGGTTGCTGGGCGGCGAATTTTCGCTGCTCTAACGTCGAATGCCCACCGTTCGCCGCAAGAACCGCTCGAATCCCGAGTGGATTGCACGTCATGTCAACGATCCGTACGTCAAACGTTCGGTGGCGGAGGGTTTCCGCTCGCGCGCGGCGTACAAGCTGTCGGAAATCGATGACAAGGATCGACTGCTGCGGCCGAAAAGTATCGTCGTCGAGCTGGGCGCGGCCCCCGGCAGTTGGACTCAGGTGGTTCGGCAGCGGTTGCTCGGGCCCCATGGGGCACTCACCGGCCGCATCGTCGCCCTGGATTTGCTGCCGATGGAGCCTTTGCCGGGGGTCGAATTCATTCAAGGCGACTTTCACGACGAGGCAGTCGAACGCCAGCTGATCGACCTTCTCGCGGGGGCCCGAATCGACCTTGTGCTGTCGGATATGGCGCCTAACTTATCCGGGATTGCGTCTGCTGACGCAGCGCGTAGCGTCCATCTGGCCGAGATTGCGGCCGACTTTGCAGGCAAATATCTGCAACCGAACGGTGCTTTTCTCGTCAAAGCGTTCCAGGGCAGCGGGTACAGTCAATACGTCGAACGCTTAAAAAAGGTGTTTCGCACCGTGGTAGTCCGCAAGCCAGCCGCGTCGCGCGAAACGTCGGCAGAAGTCTATTTATTGGGCCGCGAGTTGCGCTAGTGGGGTTTAGAATTTGCTAGACGTACCCAACTGCGGTTGGCGGCCGTATTCGAATGCGGCCTGAAGGTTGCCTGAAGTAGCAAGCGCCCGACTCACGGGCGCGCAGAGGAGCACCATTGAACAACAACATGTTTGCGAAAGCCGCCATCTGGATGGTGATCGCTCTCGTCCTGTTCACGGTTTTCAAGCAGTTCGAAAGCCGCCAGAAACCGACCGAGAACGTCAGCTACACGCAGTTCATGGATCAGGCGAAAGCCGGCCAGATCAAGCGGGTCGACGTCCAGGGACGCAACCTCAACGTGACTCCGGTCGAAGGTAGCCGCTACACATTGACGTCGCCCGGCGATTTGTGGATGGTCGACGATCTGCGCAAGGCCGGTGTCCAGGTCTATGGAAAACCCGAGGAAGAACAGTCTCTGCTGACGACGATCTTTGTCTCGTGGTTCCCGATGCTGCTGCTGATTGGCGTGTGGATATTCTTCATGCGGCAGATGCAGGGTGGCGGCAGGGGCGGCGCGTTCTCATTCGGCAAGTCGCGCGCGCGGATGCTCGACGAGACCAACAACGCAATCACGTTTGCCGATGTGGCCGGCTGCGACGAAGCCAAGGAAGAAGTGCACGAGCTGGTCGAGTTTCTGCGCGATCCGTCCAAGTTTCAGAAGCTCGGCGGCAGGATCCCACGCGGCGTCTTGATGGTCGGGTCGCCCGGCACCGGTAAGACGCTGCTGGCGAAGGCAATTGCCGGCGAAGCGAAGGTTCCATTTTTCTCGATCTCGGGCTCAGACTTCGTCGAGATGTTCGTCGGCGTCGGTGCGGCGCGAGTGCGCGACATGTTCGACCAGGCGAAGAAACACGCGCCGTGCATTATTTTCATCGATGAGATCGATGCGGTCGGACGCCAGCGCGGCGCAGGGCTGGGCGGCGGGAATGATGAGCGCGAGCAGACACTGAATCAGATGCTGGTCGAAATGGACGGCTTCGAAACCGGTGTTGGCGTGATCGTCATCGCGGCGACCAACCGCCCGGACGTACTCGATCCGGCGCTGTTGCGTCCGGGTCGCTTCGATCGCCAGGTCGTGGTGCCGCTGCCCGATATCCGCGGGCGCGAGCAGATTTTGAATGTCCATATGCGCAAGGTGCCGATCGGCGCCGACGTGCGCGCGGACCTATTGGCGCGCGGCTCGCCGGGCTTTTCAGGGGCAGACTTGGCCAACCTGGTTAACGAAGCCGCGCTGTTCGCCGCACGGCGCAGCGCGCGCGTGGTCGAGATGGTCGACTTCGAAAAGGCCAAGGACAAGATCATGATGGGCGCCGAGCGCAAATCGATGGTCATGACCGAGGAAGAGCGCTTGAACACCGCGTACCACGAGTCGGGTCACACGCTGGTGGCGAAGCTGATGCCGAAGTCCGATCCGGTGCACAAGGTGACGATCATTCCACGCGGGCGCGCACTCGGCGTAACGATGCAGTTGCCGGAGCAGGATCGCTATGCGTATGACCGGCAGTATCTGTTGAGCCGGATCGCGGTGCTGTTCGGCGGCCGGATTGCCGAAGAAGTCTTCATGAACCAGATGACGACCGGCGCCAGCAATGATTTCGAGCGCGCCACGGCAATGGCGCGCGACATGGTCACGCGCTACGGCATGAGCGATGTACTCGGCCCGATGGTGTACGCAGAAAACGAAGGCGAGATCTTCCTCGGACGCTCGATCACCAAGACGACCAATGTTTCCGAAGAAACGATGCGCAAGGTCGATGCCGAAATCCGCCGCATCATCGATGAGCAGTATGCAACCGCGCGCAAGCTAATCGAGGACAATCGCGACAAGATCGAAGCGATGGTCAAAGCGCTGCTCGAATGGGAAACGATCGATACCGAACAAATCGACGACATCCTCGCCGGCCGCCCGCCGCGCCCGCCGAAATCGACCGGCTCGGTCCCGCCGGCCGGTGGTAAATCGGCCAGTGGCGGCGCCGAAGGCGTCGTGCAGCCCGCTTAGTTGCAACGAAGCTCGTAAAGAAGGCCGGACGCTCCGGCCTTTTTTATTGCGTTTCTAAAATGCGATCAATGCACAACGGTGACATCCACATCGAACAGCTGCCCACCTGGTCGGTGGCGGGGCGCGAGCTTGCGCTCGACCGCGTGTTGATCATGGGCATCGTCAACGTCACCCCGGATTCGTTTGCTGATGCCGGACGTCACTTCAACCATGCCGATGCCCTGGCACGCGCGCATCAACTGATCGATGAGGGCGCTGACATCCTCGACATCGGAGGCGAATCAACGCGCCCGGGTGCGCCCGACGTGGCGCCGGACGAGGAAATCAGACGTGTCGTGCCGTTGCTCGAGGCGCTGGCGGCCAGCCCGATTCCATTGTCGGTGGATACCAGCAAGCCCGAGGTCATGCGCGCCGCGTTGGCAGCGGGTGCCGCGATCATCAATGACGTGCGAGCATTGCAGCAGCCCGGCGCGCTCGAGGCCGTGGCAGGCAGCGATTGCGGCGTTGTGCTGATGCACATGCAAGGCACCCCGCGCACGATGCAGCAAGCGCCTTACTATCGCGAAGTAACGCGAGAAGTGACGCAGTTTTTGAGCGAAAGGGTCCAATGCGCGAGCACATACGGAATCGAGGCTCGGCGCATCGCAGTCGATCCCGGGTTCGGGTTCGGGAAGAGTGTCGAGCATAATTTCACGCTTCTGGCTGAGCTACCGGCACTGAAACGGATGCAACTTCCGATCGTAGTGGGGCTGTCGCGTAAGTCGATGCTCGGCGCAGCGACCGGCCGCGCGGTGGGCGACCGCGCCGCCGCATCGGTCGCGGCGGCGCTGCTGGCAGCCGAGCGCGGCGCGAGCATCGTGCGTGTGCACGACGTTGCGGCGACCCGCGATGCTTTGAGCGTGTGGAAAATGATCCGTAACGAAACGTACATGCGATGAGCGCCAAGCGAAGATATTTCGGCACCGATGGTGTGCGCGGCACGGTGGGCGCAGACCCGATCACGCCCGAGTTCGTTCTGCGGCTCGGTCAGGCCGCCGGCCGCGCACTGCTGACGGTTGCCCATCAATCCGGCGATCAGCGCCCCACGGTGTTGATCGGAAAAGACACGCGCATTTCGGGCTACATGCTCGAAGCTGCGCTGGAAGCGGGCCTTTCGAGCGCCGGTGTCGATGTCGTGCTGTGCGGTCCGTTGCCGACCCCAGGAGTGGCTTATCTGACGCGAGCGCTCCGGCTGGACGCCGGCATCGTGATCAGCGCATCGCACAACCCATATCCAGACAATGGAATCAAGTTTTTCTCCGCGCTTGGCACCAAGCTGTCGGACGCTGTTGAAGAGCGCATCGAGGCCGAGCTCGAACAACCGTGGCACTGCGTCGATTCGAGGCTACTCGGTAAAGTCAGGCGACTCGATGACGCCGCCGGCCGCTACATCGAGTTTTGCAAGCGCACTTTTCCGAATGAAGCAGACCTGAAGGGTCTGAAGATCGTCGTCGATAGCGCGCATGGCGCCGCTTATCACGTCGCACCGCCGGTGTTTCACGAGCTAGGCGCTGAAGTCATCTCGCTGGGGGCCACGCCGAACGGAATGAACATCAACGACGGCGTCGGAGCGGTGCACGCACAGCACCTGGCCGAGGCCGTGCGAAGCAGCGAAGCCGACTTTGGTATCGCGCTCGACGGCGACGCCGACCGGGTCGTGATCGCAGATGCCGACGGGCGCATCTATAACGGTGACGAGTTGCTGTACATCATTGTGCGCGATCGCATGCGTCACACCAATGTAAATGGCGTGGTCGGCACGCTGATGACGAATTACTCGCTGGAGCGCCGGCTGCGTGAGCTTGACATTCCGTTTGCGCGCGCCAAAGTCGGCGATCGTTACGTGCTCGAGATGTTGCAGGAGAAAAACTGGCTCTATGGCGGCGAGGGGTCCGGGCACTTGCTGTGCCTCGATTGCCATACCACCGGCGACGGCATCGTCAGTGCATTGCAAGTGCTGTCCGCAGCGCGACGCCAGAGCAAGTCGCTTGCACAAATGACTGATGATCTGGTGTTGATGCCGCAAGCGCTGGTCAACGCGGCCGTGCAGCGCGGCTTCGAATGGCGCTCTCATACGGCGCTCGTTGCCGCGGTATCGGACGCCGAGCGCGAACTCAACGGCAGTGGCCGCGTGCTGATCCGGCCGTCAGGCACCGAGCCGGTGCTACGGGTAATGGTCGAAGCTTCCGAAGCCGAAATCGCTGAAGCGATGGCGCAGCGCCTCGCATCGATCGTCCGCCCCGCGCTTAACTGAAGGAAGCCGCGAGCTGCGCGTCCAGTCGGTGGACGCGTACACCCGTCAGAAGGCTGACGGGTGACGGTAAACACACCCTTGGCTAGGACATATGTCACTTGACATTACCTGACATTTCGATGATTATTGAAATATGAAAACGACAGACGCGGTCCGCGCCCTCGCTGCGCTCTCCCAGGACACTCGCTTGGACGTCTTTCGGCTTCTGGTCCAGCAGGGTGCCAGCGGGCTGGCTGCAGGCGAGATCGCCGAAGAGTTGGGCGTTTCCCCCGCAACGCTGTCGTTTCACCTGAAGGAGCTCTCGCACGTGAAGCTGGTCACCGCCCGTCAGGATGGGCGGTTCGTTTTTTACGCAGCCAATTTTGCGGCGATGAATCGTCTGCTCGAATTTCTGACTGCGAACTGCTGTGTGGTGGACGCCGCCACGTGCGGAACCGCCGCGCTGGCGTGCACTCCCGCTTCAAACGCCCGTAAATCAATTAGAAAGGTAAAAGCATGAAACGCTTTCACGTACACGTTGCGGTCAAGGATCTCGAATCGAGCATCCGCTTCTACTCAGCCCTATTTGGCGCCGAGCCGACCGTGAGCAAGTCCGACTACGCGAAGTGGATGGTCGACGATCCCCGCATCAATTTCGCGATTTCGCAACGCGGAGAGCACATTGGCGTCAATCATCTGGGGCTGCAGGTCGATTCCGACGAGGAGTTGGAAGCGCTACGCGGCCAGGCCGAGTCGGCTGATCTGTCCGCTTCCGCGCAGAGCGGAACTTGCTGCTACGCGCGTTCCAACAAGTATTGGTACACCGATCCACAGGGCGTGGCGTGGGAGACCTATCACACGCTGGCGCAGGTCGAATTCTTCGGCAGCGACAACAACACGGCTTCGCGTTCCGCTCCCGCAAGCGACTCACAGCCAGCATGCTGTGCGCCGGTCCGCGTATCTGGGACATCAAAAGTCGAGCGTGCAAGTGCCTCGTGTTGCAGATAAGTGAGCGATGCTGTGAGCGCGCAACCCAAGCACGTTCTCTTTCTTTGCACCGGCAACTCGGCGCGTTCGATCATCGGTGAGGCATTGCTGAATGCGAGGGCGAAGGATCGAGCTTTTATCGGACACAGCGCAGGCAGTCACCCTGCGGGGCACGTCAACCCGCTAACGATCGAGCTGCTGCGGAAAAGCCATTTACCGACCGATGGCCTGCGCAGCAAAAGCTGGGACGAATTTGCGCGGCCCGATTCACCGAAGCTCGACTTCGTCTTTACCGTATGCGACAGCGCGGCCGGCGAAACGTGTCCGTTGTGGCCGGGCCAACCTGTGACGGCGCATTGGGGAGTCGAAGACCCGGCCGCCGTCGAAGGCGATGAGGAAACCAAGCGCAATGCATTCTTGCGTGCGTTCACAACGCTGCAGCGTCGTCTGGACCTCTTCCTCGCCCTACCGCTCGACAAAATCGAGAAGCTCGCGCTCAAGCAGCGCCTCGACGCGATCGGCAAGAGTTGACTGACCGTTTTTCCGCCGCGCAGCGACTGGCGGCCGAAGCGCTCGGGGCGGCGCTGCTGCTCGCCGCTGTTGTTGGCTCAGGGATCATGGGTGAGCGTCTGGCAGGCGGCAATGTCGCCATCGCGCTGTTGGCTAACACGGCGGCTACGGGGGCGATGCTGTTCGTTCTGATCACGATCTTCGGCCCGGTCAGCGGGGCGCACCTGAATCCGGCCGTGAGCGTAGTTGCGGCGCTTCAACGCAACATCTCGTGGTCGGTGTGCGTGGCCTACATTGCCGCGCAGGCAGTGGGTGCATTAGGGGGCGCCGCCGCGGCGCACCTGATGTTCGAAATGCCGATCGTCCAGGTATCGTTGAAGCAGCGCTTCGGCGCCGCGCAACTGTTCAGCGAATTCATTGCGACCTTCGGTTTGATTGCGTGCATTCTCGCGACAGCTCGATTCGCGCCCTCGCGGACAGCGGCGGTGGTCGCCAGTTACATCGCGGCGGCCTACTGGTTCACTGCGTCGACGTCGTTCGCCAACCCGGCGGTCACCCTGGCGCGCTCGGTCAGCGACACTTTTGCCGGCATCCGCCCAGTCGATGCACCGGCCTTCATCGTGGCCCAGCTAAGCGGCGCACTGGCGGCGATGCTCGTTGTGTCCTGGCTGCTTTCGACTCGAGATCGTCCGAATCGTCCTTAAGCGCCTCTAAACACGGAGGCTGTCACCGCTCTGTCACACACGGTTTCTAGACTGCCGATCTTTGGGCATGGCCCGGTCGCTTTCGTGTGAGGTATTCAATGAGAGTTTCGTTATTCAAGTCGTTGGTTGCGGGTGTTGCGCTGGCCGGAACGTTTTCCATTGCGTCCGCGCAGGAAGTGACGGGCGCTGGTGCATCGTTTCCGGCGCCGGTGTATGCCAAGTGGGCCGATGCCTACAACAAGGCGACTGGCGTGCGCATCAACTACCAATCGGTGGGATCGGGCGCTGGCATGCGGCAGATCCGCGGCAAGACGGTGGACTTCGGCGCGTCGGATGCGCCGCTGTCGGACGCTGAGCTCGCCAAGGATGGGCTGATCCAGTTTCCGACCGTCATCGGAGGCGTCGTACCTGTGGTCAATATCAAGGGCATCACGCCGGGACAGCTGAAGCTGACCGGGCAGCTGCTCGGTGACATTTACCTCGGCAAGGTGACGAAGTGGACCGATCCTGCGATCGCAGCGATAAATCCTGGCGTGCCGCTGCCGGATTCGGCCATTGCAGTGGTACGACGCGCGGACGGTTCAGGAACCAGCTTTCTGTTTACGAACTACCTTTCGAAGGTGAATCCGGACTGGAAAGCGAAAGTCGGTGAAGGCACCGCGGTAAATTGGCCCGCAGGCGCCGGTGGCAAGGGCAACGAAGGCGTGTCGGCATTCGTGCAGCGCTTGCCGAATTCAATCGGCTACGTCGAGTATGCATACGCAAAGCAGAACAAGATGTCGCACGTTCAGATGCGCAATTCGGCTGGGAACTTCGTGGCGCCGAGCGATGCAAGCTTCAAATCCGCGGCCGCTGGGGCGGAGTGGTCGAAGACTTTCAACCAGGTGCTGACCGAGCAGCCTGGCAAGGACGCGTGGCCGATCACCGGAGCCACGTTCATCATGATGCACATCAAGCAGGACAAACCACAGCAGGCGGCGGCCGCGCTTAAGTTCTTCGATTGGGCTTATACGAACGGCGACCAAATGGCCGACGAGCTCGATTACGTGCCGATGCCGGACAACGTGGAAGGGATTGTCCGCGCGCAATGGCGCAAGATCACCGACGAGTCAGGTAAGTCGGTCGTTAAGTAAGTACTAAGCGTTGCCGGCGCCGTCGTGTGGCGGCACCAGCGGTGCTATCCCAGTCCGGCGCTACGATGAGCACCACTGCAACGACCGAGCTGCTGCCCGATGTGCTGCAGCCGCGAGAACTGCCCTCCGTGCGCCCCTCTGGACGATTCGGTGACGTTGTCTTCGCCAATGTGACCCGCCTGGCGGCGGTGATCACGTTGTCGCTGCTGGTCGCCATCATCGTCTCCTTGCTGATTGGCGCCTGGCCGTCGATCCGCGAATTCGGGCTGCCATTTTTGTGGACCGCCGAGTGGGATCCGGTGCAGAACAAGTTCGGCGGCCTGGTGATGATCTACGGCACGATCGCCACCTCGATCATCGCGCTGATCATTGCGGTCCCCGTCAGTTTCGGAATTGCCCTGTTTCTGACTGAGCTTTCGCCGAGGTGGCTCAAGCGCCCGCTGGGAACCGCAATTGAATTGCTCGCGGCGATTCCGTCGATCGTTTACGGGATGTGGGGGCTGTTCGTGTTTGCGCCGATCCTCGCGCAGTTCGTGCAGCAACCATTACAGGCTGCATTCGGAAGTGCGCCGCTTGTCAGCGGCCTTGTGTCCGGCCCACCGGTCGGTATCGGCATATTGTCGGCCGGCATCATCCTCGCGATCATGATCATTCCGTTTATCGCAGCCGTCATGCGCGACGTATTCGAGGTGACGCCGGCGCTGCTGAAGGAGTCGGCCTATGGCCTCGGTTCGACAACGTGGGAAGTCGTTTGGAAGGTGGTATTGCCATTCACCAAGGCCGGGGTGATCGGCGGGATCATGCTCGGGCTCGGGCGCGCGATCGGCGAGACGATGGCCGTGACGTTCGTGATCGGCAACTTCAATCAGCTAGACACGTTATCCCTGTTTGAAGCCGCCAATTCGATCACATCTGCGCTTGCGAACGAGTTCGCGGAGGCGAGTCCCGGTCTGCATGAAGCTTCGCTGATCTACCTCGGACTGATCCTGTTCTTCATCACGTTTGTCGTGCTTTCGTTATCCAAACTGTTGTTGCTGCAAATGCGCCGCAAAGAGGGCACCCGAACATGAGTGCAATTCCGGCTCAGATTTCGGGAAGCGACTATCGGCTGCCGCTGCATCGACGCCGCAAGTTGATCAACCGTGTGGCGCTCGCGCTTTCTTTGATCGCAATGGCCTTCGGGCTGGTGTGGCTGATCTGGATCCTGTGGGACGTCTTGATTCTCGGCGTGCAGGGGATCAATGCCGCCACGTTCACCGAATCGACGCCGCCGCCCAACTCCGAAGGCGGAGGGCTGGCCAATGCCATCGTCGGCTCGCTGATCATGGTGCTGTCTGCCACCGCGGTCGGCACGCCGATCGGGATTTTGGCCGGCATTTATCTGGCCGAGTATGGCCAGCGAACCGGCCTCGGGCGCGCAACGCGCTTTATCAACGATATTTTGTTGTCCGCGCCGTCAATCGTGATCGGTTTGTTCGTGTACGCGATCATCGTGGCACAGACGCGGACCTTTTCGGGGTACTCGGGCGTGATCGCGTTGGCGTTGATCGTCATTCCAGTCGTCGTGCGCACGACCGAGAACATGCTGCAGTTAATTCCCAACTCGTTGCGCGAAGCCGCAGTTGCCCTGGGCTCGTCGAAGCGGGTGATGATTTTGCGGGTGACGTTGAAGGCCGCGCGTGCGGGCGTGGTGACGGGCGTGTTGCTCGCGCTGGCGCGCGTCGCCGGCGAGACCGCTCCGTTGCTTTTCACTGCGCTGTCGAACCAGTTTTTCAGCACCGATTTAGGCGACCCGATGGCGAATCTGCCGGTCACGATATTCAAGTTCGCCCTGAGCCCGTTTGCGAACTGGCAACAGATGGCGTGGGCCGGCGTGTTCCTGATAACGATCGGTGTGCTCGCGTTGAATATTCTGGCGCGCCTGCTGTTCCGACAAAAACACTAGCGAAAAGAGATGCCATGGAAAGCGTGACAGCACCGACACCCACCGCGGCGGCGAGTCGATCGATGGTTGCAAGACCGGCGATGAGGTCGACGGTGTCCGGAGCAAACGACAGGTTGGCCAATGAGCGCATTAAAATGGACGTGCGCAATCTGAACTTCTACTACGGCAAGTTTCAGGCGCTTAAAGACATCAATTTGCAGGTCGCAGAGAAGAAGGTCACCGCGTTTATCGGCCCATCGGGCTGCGGTAAATCGACTTTGTTGCGCGTTTTCAATCGGATGTACGAGTTGTATCCGGAGCAGCGCGCCGACGGTGAGGTCAACGTCGACGGCGAAAACATCCTGACTTCGAGACAAGATGTGGCTCTGATTCGCGCCAAGATCGGCATGATCTTTCAGAAGCCGACGCCCTTTCCAATGTCGATCTACGACAACATCGCTTTCGGCGTCAAACTGTTCGAGAAGCTTTCGCGCTCGGCAATGGATGAACGGGTCGAGTGGGCACTACGCAAGGCCGCTCTTTGGACCGAAGTAAAAGACAAACTCGCGCAGTCGGGAACCAGCTTGTCGGGCGGGCAGCAACAACGCCTGTGCATCGCGCGCGGCATCGCGGTCAAGCCTGAGATCATTCTGCTTGACGAACCATGCTCGGCGCTCGACCCCATCTCAACCGCGAAGATCGAAGAATTGATCGACGAGTTGAAGGCGGACTACACGGTGGCCATCGTCACCCACAATCTGCAGCAGGCAGCGCGGGTCTCCGATTACACCGCCTACATGTATCTGGGCGACCTGGTCGAGTTCGGCGACACCGACCAGATCTTCGTCAAACCGGCGCGCAAGGAAACCGAGGATTACATCACCGGCCGTTTTGGCTGATCACGCAGGCACGCAAGGAGCCGCAATGTCGACAGGCGACCATTCGATAAAGAAATACGACGAAGAGCTCGAGGCGATCCGCTCGCGCGTACTGCAAATGGGCGGACTGGTCGAGTCGCAGGTGCGCACCGCACTAAATGCTTTTGAGTTGGCCGACGAGCAACTTGCGCAGCAGGCGATCGATGCGGACAGGAAGGTCAACGAGCTCGAAATGGACGTCGACCAGATGGTCAACTACGTGATCGCACGGCGCCAGCCCACCGCTGGCGATCTGCGCATGATCACCGGCGTGGCCAAGGTGATCACCGATCTGGAGCGCATCGGCGACGAAGCGAGCAAGATTGCACGCGCGGTCAAATGGCTGCACGAAAAAGGCGATCAAGCACGGCTCAATCGCATTCCGGATATCAAGTACTCGGGCGAAGCAGCGGCGTCGATGCTGCGGCGGGCGCTCGACGCGTTTGCGCGGATGGATGCCGTCGCGGGTGCCTCGATCATCAAGGACGATCTCGGCATCGACGACCGCTTTCGGGCGGTGTTGCGGCAGTTGATCACGTTCATGATGGAGGATCCACGCACGATATCGGCATCGCTTGACTGCATCTGGGTTGCGAAAGCAATAGAGCGAATCGGCGATCACGCGAAGAACGTCGCCGAGCACGTGATCTTCATCTCACAGGGCTGGGACGCGCGCCACCGGTCGCTGGAAGACATTGAACGCGCGGTCGCAGGGGCATGAAGCCACCCGGCGACCTCAGGGCCGACGGTGTCCCGCCCAGGAAAACCGCGCGGGGGCAGCCATGACCGCAGCATCGATTCTCGTGATTGAAGACGAACCGGCTATTCAGGAACTGGTTGCCTACACGTGCACCGAGCAGGGCTACACGGTGCGCCGCGCCGATTCGGCCCGTGCCGGCCGTGATGCGATCGACCGCGAATTGCCCGACATGGTATTGCTCGACTGGATGCTGCCGGATAAATCCGGCATCGAACTGCTCAGAGACCTGCGCGGCCACGAGCGCACCCGCACGGTGCCAGTCATCATGTTGACAGCGAAGAGCAATGAAGCCGATAAGGTGGTCGGACTCGATACCGGCGCCGACGATTATGTCGTGAAGCCGTTCTCGCCGCGCGAGCTCATATCGCGCATCCGGGCAGTCTTCAGACGCCGTGCACCCGAGCACAGCGGAGAGGCGCTCGAATTCGGGCCGCTCAGGATCGATCCGTCGCGCCACGAGATGTCGGTGGGCGGTACCGCAATCAAAATGGGTCTAGCCGAGTTCAAGCTGCTCACGTTCCTGATCAGCCACCCCGACCGCGTGTTCTCGCGCACGCAACTGCTCGACAACGTCTGGGGTGACCATGTGTTCATCGAGGAACGGACGGTCGATGTGCACGTTTTGCGCTTGCGCAAAGCGCTGGCGCCGGTGAACGCGCAGGATCTGATTCAAACGGTGCGCGGTCTTGGATACCGGTTGTCGATGCGGCCGGACCTCTGAGCTGATGTCCGACCGGTTGCACAGTCGACTGGCGGTTCTTGCTCCGGCGTTGCTGCGGCTGGCCGGGCTCGCGTTGCTCGCGACCATCGTCGGTGTTGTTTGGTCCGCGCAGGCAGGCCTGTGGGTCGCCGTCCTTGGCTTGGTCATTCTGTTGTTGATTCATCTGCGCTACGCCATCTTGCTTGCGGCGTGGCTCGAGCATCCGCGTCTCGAGGACGTTCCCGATGGCTGGGGCGTGTGGGCCGATGTGTTTGCGCGGCTGTATCGGACGCAGCGCGCGACTGCGCAGAACGAGCGCCAACTGCTGGAAAACGAGGAGCGTTTCCGGCGCACGATCAGCGCCCTGCCCGAGGGCATCGTGCTGATCGACACCACGTTGCAGATCGACTGGTGCAATCCGGTGGCCCAGCAGCATCTGGGCGTCTCGCTGCGTGCCGATCAGGGACTTCGTATCACCAATCTCGTGCGCGATCCCGAGTTCGTCGGCTACATGACCTCGGCACGCTTCGATTCGCCGCTGGTGTTTCAACCTATCGCCCGGCCCGGCCTGACGCTCGAGGTGCGCATTGTCGAGTTCGAAGCGGCGCGTTCAATCCTGATCACCCGCGACATCACGCAGCGCGAGCGTGTCGACGCGGTCAGGCGCGACTTCATCGCCAACGTATCGCACGAATTGCGCACGCCGCTGACAGTCGTCAACGGTTTTCTGGAAACGCTGATCGATGCGCAGTCGGAAGACGGAACGACGCGCCAGCACCATTTGCAGTTGATGCACGAACAAGCGCAGCGGATGCACCGACTGGTCGAGGATCTGTTGACGCTATCGCGCCTCGAGTCGCGGGAAACGCCGGTGGCGGACGAGACCGTTGACGTGCGTCAATTGGTGCGCGAGGTCGCCGATGAGGCGCGCGCCCTGTCGCTTGGCCGCCATCAGATCGATGTCGATCTGACACCGGGCTTTGTGCTGGGCAGCCGCGAAGAATTGCGCAGCGCTTTTGCCAACATCGTGTCCAACGCAGTGCGTTACACACCCGACGGCGGGGTCATTTCGCTCGCGTGGCGGGAAGACGCGAGCGGTGGGCGCTTTGAAGTGAGCGACACCGGGCTCGGTGTCGCCCCCGAAGACATCCCGCGGTTAACCGAGCGGTTCTATCGCGTCGACAAGAGCAGATCGCGCGAAACCGGCGGCACCGGCCTTGGGCTGGCGATCGTCAAGCACGTGTTGCTGCGGCACGGTGGATATCTCGATGTGCGCTCTGAATTCGGCCGCGGCAGTACGTTTTCGGCGGTTCTGCCGGTGGAGCGGCTGCTCGCGCGAACTGCTGATACGGCCGCAGTTGCATAACGTTGCCGAAACGGCGATGTTATTATTCGCCGCCCTCGGGGTGTAGCGCAGTCTGGTAGCGCGCCTGCTTTGGGAGCAGGATGTCGGGAGTTCGAATCTCTCCACCCCGACCAAGGTTCTGCTCAGCAATGTCAGTACAGGATCTGCCCGTAGCTCAGCTGGATAGAGCACCAGCCTTCTAAGCTGGGGGTCACAGGTTCGAGTCCTGTCGGGCAGGCCAGCTAGCGATGAGCGCCGGGCCGCCCCAAGCTCATCGCGTGCCCCCGTGGGGGGCGGGCACGCAGTGACCGGGGGCGCAACAAGACTTAGTGGTGGCTGTAGCTCAACGGTAGAGTCCTGGATTGTGATTCCAGTTGTTGCGGGTTCGAATCCCGTCAGCCACCCCACGCCAAACTTGGTCAGCGTCGGAGGTCAATCGACGACGCCAACGCTTTCAACGCTGCGCGCAGGGTTGCCGCGTCGAGCGAATTGGGCGACGGCCACTCCGATCAGTGTCACGGCCGCGCCGACGAGCTTGATTGCGCCGTAACCCTCCCCGGTTACCCACCAGGCCACCAGTCCAGCCGCCGGCGGCATCAGATACATCAATGGGGCGGTGCGCGCGACGCCCCACGCGGCATTGACCCATCCCCAAACGATCCAGCCAACGAACGAAGACAGAACGACTGCCCACAGCAGTCCAGCCCAGATCGCCAACGGCACTGCGCGCCACTCCACGTCTAGGCCGGCGGGCAGGTTGAGGAGCACCAGGGGGACACTGCCCAACAGCGTCGCGTAGGTCATGACCAGCACCGCGCCATGACGCTCCATCAGCGGCTTGGCGGCAACCGTGTAGGCAGAAAAGAAGAACGCGGCCAATAACAACAGGAGGTCGCCGCCGCTGGCGCGCCACTGCGCGCCAAGCAGCTTGTCCGAGAGGAAGATCAATACGCCGATGCAGGCTATCGCCACGCCGACAATCTGCGCGCGCGTCAGCACTTCCACACCCAGACCGCGCAGCAGCAGCAGCGTGAACACAGGCCCGCAGGCGAGTATCAGCGAGCTCGAGAATGCAGTGGACCAGTGGATTCCAAAAGTCACCAGGCCGACGTGCAACAGGTGCCCGAGCAGGCCGAGCCGCAGCAGCGCCCAGAGATCGGCGCGCGGCAGGCGCGGCCAGCGTCTACCGTAGCGCTGCCACAGAAGAGCGGCCGCGCACACAGGCATGATCAGGTAACGAATGAACAGGAAGCCACTCGGCGTCAGCGCGGAGAGCACAGCCTTGAGCACAGTGAAGTTGATGCCCCAAACCAGAATCAGCGCACACGCCAACAGCAGCGCCGCGCGCTGCCTCGAGCTTTCCCGGTCCCGCCACGTGTCGCCTGCGCCAGGTTCAGTCATGGCGCCGCCGCGAGAAGGAATCCAAACCGCCTGAGTCAGCGGCGCATGGACCGCTTCAGCATCAGCCTGCGTTTTCAGAAAGTACCTTGGAATGTCGCGTGGTGGCCACGCACCAGATTCTACGAATCAGCGGCACATTCAGCGCCTGGGGTCGCCGATCGGCGGGCCCCGCCCCGGATCTTCGACCGGTGGTTCGTCAGGCGACGGGTCGTCCACAGGCGCAGGCATAGGCTCGTCAGCGGGCGGCGTTTCGGCGGGTGGGATTTCCGGCTCATCGACCGGTGCGTCTGTGTCGGGAGCGTCATTCGGCGGATCCTCGACCGGCGGATCACTGTCGGGAACATCGATACGGGGTGGCACGACCGGCAGATCCGGCTCGACGGGAACAGGCAGTACCAAGAGATCTACCCTCGGAAATTCCAGTCAACGTTCGGCTTGCCGCCTACGCATCTCGTACGCCGGCACGCGCATCATCTGTCGGTACTTGGTCACCGTGCGGCGGGCGACTTGCAAGCCCTGGCGGGCCAGCAGACGCGCGATGTGTGCATCCGACAGCGGCTGTTTCGGATTCTCCTCATGGATCATGTCCTTGATCGCGCCGCGTATCGCAGTTGCCGAACACGTTCCGCCGCTTGTGGTTGCCAGAGCGCGCGAGAAGAAATACTTCAGTTCGAACACACCCAGCGGCGTGGCCATGTACTTGTTATTGGTAACACGCGACACGGTCGATTCGTGCAGCCCCAACTCATCGGCGATCTCGCGCAATCCGAGAGGTTTCATCGCCAGCTCGCCGTAATCCAGAAAGTAGCGTTGACGGCGCACGATCGCCTGCGCCACACGCAGGATGGTCGCAAACCGCTGCTCGACGTTGCGCACTGTCCAGCGCGCTTCCTGCAGCTGCGCCGCGAGATCGGAGTGGCGCGCCTCGCGATGGCTCTGGAACAGATCGGCGTACATGCGATTCAGGCGCACCTTCGGTACGACCGCTGGATTGAGCGTCGCCGTCCACTCGCCGCGTATCTTGCGCACGACCACGTCCGGTGCGACGAAACGCGTGTTGGCGGCACCGAATCGCCAGCCGGGTCGCGGCTGGAGCCGTCGTATCAAGTCGCCTGCCTGCGACACAGCGTGCTCGGCAACTCCAAGCGAGCGCGCAAGCCCCGAGACGTCCCGCATCGCAAGGCGGTCCAAATGCTCGGTAACGATGCGCTGCGCCAGTCTGTGAACGGCGGCGTTGGCCGGATCATCATCTTCGCGCAGCTGCAACAGCAAGCATTCGCGCAAGTCGCGCGCACCGATTCCGGCCGGCTCCAACGACTGGACCAGCTTTAACGCGATCGCCATTTCGTCGTCGTCGGGCACAGGGTCGAGGCCTGAGAGCGCCTTCAACTCGGAAAGCTCCATTCGCAGGAAACCGTCATCGTCGAGGCCGTCAATGATCGTTGCCATTAACGCGCGATCGCGCGCCGACGAAGCCAGCCATTTCGACTGCGCGAGCAGATGGTCACGCAGCGACAGGTCGGCCGGAGTGATGTCGGAAACTTCAAAGTCGTTATCGGCGCCGTTGTTACGACGCGTTGCCCCGTATTGCGACCAGCCCTCGCTTTCCCATCCCTGCTCGGCGGGCGCCTCGCCCGCCATTTCCGCCGGAGCTGGAGCGAGCGGTGCTTCCCCCAGCGGCGCAGGGTCGGCTTTATCGGGCGGCGTCGCCGCAGCGTCCGCTTCGCCTGTCTCGTCGGGCTCAAGGAAAGGATTGTTTCCCATGGCCTGATTTACTTCCTGCGCAAAATCCAGCGACGAAAGCTGTAGCAACCGCACCGCTTGCTGCAAGCGGGGAGTCAACGTCTGATGTTGACGTTGCTCTTGCCGTATGACCGGGGCGTTCATTGAAGAGGCCTTTCGCGATTTCTAAGAGGCCGCGACGCGCACGGACGGTGCGGTTTTGGCCGTGAGTGCATCAGGCGAACCGGCGCCGAGAGGCAGAAACAACATGCCGTCCTGCGGGCACTACGTTTTTGCAGAAACGTCATGTAGACCGTTGATAAGCAAGGCCTGTGCCGACACCGATACCGCGCCATTGGCCAACCCGCGCTGAGCAGTTTCTACAAATCCGGGAGGTGTGCCGCAATTCTCGGGCACATATGTTGCAACGTGACAACCGCGTGGCGGGAAAGTCGCGCAAGCCCGTTTACAACTACAGAGGAAACACAATGAAGAATGTACTAGTTGCCGCCATGGTGGCACTCGCGGCCATCTATAGCTCCGGCTGCTCTGTGGCGAGTGGCCAGAGATCGATGGGCGATGTGGTGGACGATTCGACGATCACCACACGCGTGAAGTCGCGTTTTGTCGAAGATAAAATCGTGGCAGCCACGCGTATCAACGTCGAGACACTGAAAGGTGTTGTGCAGCTCTCCGGGTTCGCGGTCAGCGAAGCTGAGCGTCAACGTGCCGCACAGATCGCCGCTTCCGTTCCGGGTGTGACACAGGTTCAGAACGCGATTGCAGTCAAACCGGTGTCTTAACGCCAGCTTGAGCAGGCCCCTGCATCATGGGGCCTGCGTTTTCCAAGCTTGGCTCAAGTATGCGATTCAACTCACGTAACCGTGCGGGGGTGATTGTCACGCGCGTCCATTGTCGAGGCAGGAAACACCGTGCCGCACGCCCTTATTGTTGACGACGACGCTGATAGTCGCGACTTTTTGTCGCAGGTCGCACGCGGTGAGGGCTTTACGGTCGCTACGGCGGAGACATTGCGCGCAGCGCGTACGCACTTGGCGCGCCAGCCACCCGATGTGCTGTTGACCGATCTGCAGTTGCCGGATGGCAATGGCATGGAACTGATAGGTGAACTCGATCGCGCGGCCCAGACGGAAGTCGTCGTGGTGACCGGGCATGCTTCGGTGGATACCGCGGTAGAAGCCCTACGCGCCGGAGCCACCGATTACTTGACGAAGCCGATCGAGGTGGAGCGTCTAACCAACATGCTTAGGCGCCAGCCGCGTACCGTCGATCTGAAGCACGAGATCGGCGAGTTGCGGGAGGAATTGCGCAAGGCAGGCCGCTTTGGACATCTTCACGGCGCCGCCCCCGCAATGCAGGCCTTGTACGACAAGATAGCGCGAGTAGCGCCGACTTCGGCGACGGTTCTCTTGATCGGTGAAATTGGCAGCGGCAAGGAGCTCGCGGCCCGCACGATTCACGACTTGTCCAAGCGCAAGCGTGCTCCGTTCGTTGCAATTAACTGCGGCGCGATAGCGGCGCCGCTGATTGAGAGTGAGCTGTTCGGCCACGAAAATCGGGTTGGCGCAGAAGCCGACCGCCAATACGAGGGAGTTTTTGAGCGGGCCCGTGGCGGCACGGTCTTACTCGATGAGATCACAGAAATGTCGCTGGCTTTGCAGGTCAAGCTGTTGCGCGTGCTCGAAACAGGAACGTTCGTCAGGGTCGGCACGACGCAACCAATCGCAGCCGACGTGCGCGTCATCGCCGCCACCAACAAACAGCCGGGCAAAGCGGTGGCCGAGGGCAAGTTTCGCGAAGACCTGTATCACCGGCTCAACGTCTTTCCGATTCAACTGCCGGCGCTGCGCGAACGCGGCGCAGATCTGGAAATGCTGGCTCAGCATTTTCTCGACGAATTGAATGCGACCGAAAATTCAACTAAGCGTTTCTCGGCTTCGGCGATTGCGTCGCTTTACGAACATTCGTGGCCCGGCAACGTGCGTGAGCTCAAGAACTACGTCCAGCGGGCCTACCTGATGGCCGATTCGGTGATCAACGACGACGCGCAGACGGATGCGGCGCCGCAAGGGGTCGAAGAAGTGGACGAGATCACCGTGAAAATCGGTATGCCGCTGAACGTGATCGAAGAGCGCGTCACGATGGCCACACTGGCGCGCTGTGGCAATGTAAAGAAGCGCGCCGCCGAGATTCTGGGCATCAGTCTGAAGACGCTTTACAACCGGCTCGAAGGCTATTCGCAGCGGGAGCGCTCGGAGTCTGAGCGAACCGCCGAAGCGGCGTGAAACGGCATACGATCCGCCGCATCTACTCACACCGTTTCTCTTCCTTGACGATGGCAGTCTCTTCGGGGCTTACGCCCGAGCGTCCGCGCGCGCCGTTAGCGGTCAAGGTCATCGCCGTGATCGCGCTGATCTTCCTGTTGGAACGCGCACGCGAGGTCGTTTTGCCTGTAGCGATCGCGATCATCCTTACATTTCTGCTCGCACCCTTGGTGCGAGTGCTGCGCAATCGCGGGTTCAACGATGCGCTCGGCGCCGCGGTCGTGGTCTTTGGCCTGCTTTTCATTGTCGGTCTATTGGGCAGCCGCCTGATTGCGCCGGCGAGCGAGTGGATCGCGCGCGCACCGACCTCGGTGCAGCAGTTGATTGATTCGTACGAAAGGTTGCGCAAGTCGATTCCGTTCATTCCGCCGCCGCAAGTCACGCTTCGACCGGCGGTGACTACTAAGGGCCGGCCGGCTGCTGAAGTAGTCCCGGTGCAAGCGCCGCCGTCGTCGGATCCAATCAAGGACAAGATCGCCATCGAAGGCGTTGCGCTTACGGGCTCATTGATCAGACAGTTCGCCTGGGTCACGGTATCGACCGTGGCGACGATCATCTTGCTGTTCTTTTTACTCGCGTCGGAACGCTGGCTAATGGCCCGCACCGTCGAAGCAATTCCGAAGCGGCGCGTTCGCGTGGCCGTGCTCGGCGGGTTTCGCGCCGCGCAGCGCGATATCGCGCGTTATCTCGGCACGCAGGCGATGATCAATGCCGGCGTCGGCATTGCCACGACGCTGGCAATGATGGCGATCGGGTTTCCAAGTCCCGTTTTGTGGGGCGTGATCATTGCGGTACTCGGCTTCATCCCGTACCTAGGGCCCCTGGTTTTTGTCGCGCTATTGCTTCTGGCCGGCACGATCACTTACACGACCTTCGGAGAAATCATCGCGCCCGCGGCGGCTTACGCCGCGATCAACGTGATCGAAAGTAACCTCATCGCACCCTGGATTGTGGGCCGCAGGCTCGAGATGAGCCCGCTATTCGTCTTTCTCGCAGTAATGGTGTGTGCCTGGATATGGGGAGTGGCGGGCGCTTTCCTGGCAGTTCCGCTGCTGGTCATCATCCGAAGCGCCGCTCGACGCTCGAAGAATTTGCGGCTCTGGTGTGTCTATCTCGACCGCGGCCGACCGGAATTGCCGACGATGCGGGCATTGCTCGGCATCGGTCTGCGCCGCCGGCGCCGCCGGTCGCCGGAGGCCGTTCCAGGGGTTCAGGCAGGCTCAGTACCGCCGGGGCGCGCGACCGGCAGAAAGCCGTTTCTGCGCAGAGCCTGACATCACGGCTGTTATCGGACGGACATGTTTGAGCGCGTAAACTCGCCATCAGGTCGCCGCATCGCTTACATATCGCAGGTACGGCACTTGCTCAACGAGAAAGAACGTTTGACGAGACGCGCCATGACTCAACTTCCTAACGGCCTTCCATTTTCACTTGTACCGCTCACTGACAAGGTGAGCCGCGAACCCGCCGATCACCCTGATCGGATTCCGGTCGATCGCCGGGCGGATCCGATAACCCGTCGACTGCGCGTGCTGGTTCGTCGCAGTCTGACCGACCGGCCAAACTGATCGCAACAGGTTGGCTTGCTGCAGCCGCTGGCTGCGGACCCTAGTTTCCCTCGGTGAGCGGCGGGTGGCCTAGGCACTGATGTTGCTTGGGTCCCAAGACCGTGCGCGTCGCCTACGTTACCGAAACCTACCCGCCAGAAATCAACGGCGTGGCCCTGACCGCGGACCGATTCGTTCGTGGTCTGCGAGCGCGGGGTCATTCGATTGATCTTGTCCGGCCGCGGCAGCGCCACGAATCAAAGTACGAAACAGCTAACGAGTGGCGCTGTCCCGGCATCGCGATCCCGATGTACCCGGACTTGCGGATCGGCCTGCCCCTCATTTCGCGTTTGAAGCAGCGCTGGAGCAGCGCGCGGCCTGATCTGGTCCACGTCGCCACCGAAGGCCCTCTGGGCTGGGCGGCCATCCGCGCTGCGCGATCGATCGGTCTTCCAGTGACGTCCGATTTCCGTACGAATTTTGACCAGTACAGCGAGCACTACGGCTTCGGCTGGTTGCGGGGTGCCGTGGGTGGCTATCTGAAGCACTTTCACAACGCGACAGATCGAACCTTCGTACCTACGCCGGCTGTAAGCAAGGCGTTAACGCAGCAAGGCTTCGTTCGGACCGAGGTCGTCGGCCGCGGTGTGGATGTCGAACACTTTTCGCCACTGCATGCGAGTGAAAAGTTGCGCGCCAGCTGGGGCGCCGACGCAAATACTCCCGTGCTGCTGTATGTCGGGCGCCTGGCGTCCGAAAAAAATGTGCCGCTGGCTTTTCGTGCGTTTGAAGCGGTGCGCTCGCGTTCGCCAGGAGCACGGTTCGTTGTGGTCGGTAATGGACCTTTGCGAGAGAAACTTGCACGCGCGCACCCAGATGCAATTTTCGCCGGCTCCAAGCGCGACGCGATGCTGGCTGAGTATTACGCATCGGCCGATATCTTCGTATTTCCAAGCCTGACCGAGACGTTTGGCAACGTGACGCTGGAAGCTCTCGCTTCCGGACTGCTTGTCGCCGCGTATCGCTCGGGTGCGGCGGCGGTGCATATCGACGATTGCACCAGTGGCGTATTGGTCGAACCGGGCGACGAGCAGGGGTTCATCGCCAGCGTCTGCGCCCTCGCGCAACAGTTTCGCTGGCTCGAGCCGATGCGCGCAGGCGCGCGCCGCGCGGCTGAGGCAGCGAACTGGGACACCGTGATCAATCGATTCGAGTCTTGTCTAACGGACGCAGCACATGCAATCGAAGCACCTATTGCTGGACCGTGCCCTGCGTAACGCGCGGCGCGACGTATGGGTCGAGCGCGACCTGCACTGGGCGCAATGGCTGCACCGGGTGGCGCAGTATCAGACGCCGGTCAAGGCGTTGGTCATTGTCAGCAAGCTGGGTGACGGATTATTTTGGTATGTGTTGATCGCAGCGCTGGCGCTGCTCGGTGGCACCCATGGCCGGGACGTAGCGGCGCAAATGGTGCTCGCCGGCTTGCTCAATCTGCCGCTTTATTTCTGGCTGAAGCACTCGATCGGACGGCCGCGTCCTTTCGTGGCCTGCCCCGATATTCGGGCCTGTGTGCGTGCGCTGGACAAGTTCAGTTTCCCGTCGGGTCATACGCTGCATGCGGTCGCGTTCGCGGTGGTCTTCAGCTGGCATTTCCCGTTCGTGGGCGCAGCGTTGGCTCCGCTGGTGTTGCTGATCGCGGTTTCCCGTGTCGCGCTGGGACTGCACTATCCGAGCGATGTCGCAGCGGGCGCCCTCATCGGCGCCGTGGTCGGATTTAGCGTGGTTCTGCTTTACTAACCTGCCTGCTTTACCGTCGCGGCTCGAATCGCGAGTTCTAGTTGCGAGCCTCAACGCCGATTTTGTGCGGCGGTGCCAGCGGATCGAAGTCGACCCATTGACCATCCTGCCAGTCGCCCTGCGCGCGCTCCAGATCTTCGACCGCCGCGGCGGACAATAGGTTGATGACGGTTTTTTCATTCGCCGGATCCACGCGCACGGCGAGCGTCATTCCACCGCGGCGCATGTTGACTGCATCTGCATCCGGCGTGCTGGTTTCGGTTTCCTGCTTTTCTTCGTGCGAGGGGCGGGTCGAGGCAAGCGCACCAGCCATTCCGCCGACGTGTGCTCCTACGCCGGCCAGCGCGACTGCAATGATCGGCGCCAACGGCGGTATCGCCGCGCCAGCGACCGCGCCCGCGGCGAGTCCGGCCGCAGCCCCTGCTGCGACCCCGGACGCCTGTCCCAGGCTTGATTCCTCTGTGCCGGTATCGACGGCGACATCGCCACCGATCGGATACGTTCCGTGCTGTCCTGGTGGATTGACGTAGAACGCCTGCATGTCATCCGCGGCCACGCCGTGCGATTGCAATTGCGTCATCAACTCGTCTGCGCGCTGCTGTGTTTCAACTCGTGCTGCGATGATCGTCGCCATGTTTGTGCCGCCTCCGAATTGGATTATCGCAATTTAACCAGTTGATTTTCCCGAAGCGAAAAAAAGCCCCGCGCGTACGCGGGGCTTTGAAAAAGACCCGGCGTCTCGGGGAAGGGGAGGGGATGGACGCGGGCCAAACAACCAACTGTCGTAGACGAATTGGTTGGCTGAATAAAATGAGCAAGTGACGTGCCGGCCGGTTATTTGGCCGGTGGCGAAGGATCCTTGGCGGTATCGGCGGGAACGTTAAATTGAACCACGATCTGCTCGCGCTTGCCCGTCGCAAGCGTCACGTTGCGCTCTTGTGTCGAGCCGGCGTGCGCCACGGACACTCTGTAGCTGCCCGGCGAAAGGTCCACCAGCAGCCACGGAGCGTCAAGGGCCACGTCCAGAACTTTCTGATTGTTCGTGCCGACGATCACGACCCGCGCATCGGCGAGGTAAGCACCGGACCGGGACGAGACGATCAGCTGCAGTGAAAAATTTTCCGCCATTTGCTTCAGCCGTTCCGACTCTTCGAGTCCGACGCCCCCGCTGACATACGGGCGGTCATTCGACGTGCGCCCTTCCTTGATTGCGGCGGACGCGGTGAGCGAGGTGGCAACTAAAGCAGCGCCAAGAAATATCATTCGGAGAGCGTTCATGAAAGTGTCTCCTAAAAGTTGGGGGATTGCGAAAAAGCGTGTGGCACATGTCGGATGTTCGCGAGAAGCTACCTGCAGCCGCCACTGCCGCACGTACTCTGCCTTCGTCACTGCCGTGCGATCGCTCAACGCGCGTTTCAGCAGTCGCTGCCACGAGCGCCGCACCGGGCCTGACTCTGCGTCGAAAGGATGAAGCCCGAGACGCAAGACTGGCGAACTCTGCGTTGCATGCGACAGTAACGTGTTCCACGCGATCGACGCTGGGCGGCGCCAGGCACTGCGCACGCTGTACGTCAAACAGGGCGCACGAATTGCATGACCTTCAGGTAGAGCGATCAAACTCGTCAGGGTGCTGGTGTACTGCAGTTCCTTTCGCGCGCGCAGGGCTCTCCAGGCACCCGCCGCCAAGCAGCCACGCGGGCGCTACAAAACCCGACATCGGCCAGCCGTTGGCGGCGAACCAGCGGCTCCCAAGAGTGAGCCGCTCGCGAGCTTCTTCTTCGGATAGGGCGCAAAACTCGCCTTCGCCGGCCGTGTAAACGCGCCGCCGGACCCAATCGACGATGTCGCTCGGTATGTGAGGGTCAGCATGAAAATATCCGTGCAGGGCGAGCTCGTGTCCAGCCGCGTGCTGCTGACTGATCGCCTGCTCGAACTCGGGCTGCGCCGAGCACTGTCCGTGATAGGCCGGCACGACCAGCAACGTCAGTGGAATGTCCGCCACTTCCTGCACGGCTTCAAGGACGTTGCGGCAATATGGCCACGTCGCGGGCGCTACATCGTGCAATGACACGCACAACCAGCGCTGCACCGACACCGGCGACAACGGCCGAGCGAAATCAGGCCGCATACCGCTCCTCCTTCGGCCGTGCATCGCTTGGGCGTGCGGAAAAGGACAAAGCGGTGTAGCGCTTCAGCAGCCGCGAGAAGGCAACGTTCGCATCGAACTCGAGCGCCCGGCGGCGCGCCTCATCGCGCAGCGTGGCAGCGACGGGTGCTACGGCCGAAATGGCGTCGGCAAACGCGCCAACATCATCGCGCTCGACGCCGATCGCTGCCCGGTTGTCTATCAGATCGGTCAGTCCGCCAGATCTGCGCGCAATCACCGGCGTGCCGCACGCAAGCGCTTCCAACGCCGCTAGCCCAAACGTTTCCTGGTCCCCTGCGTGCACGAAGATATCGGCGCTCGCAAGAGCGCGCGTCAGCGCTGCCGCGTCCGGCTGATAAGGCAGGACCTGCAGCCGAGCGCCGCTCGGCGGGCGAGGGCCATCGCCGATCGCGACCAGCTGGTACGGCGCCCCGAGGCGGTCAACCGCAGCGGTGAGCCGGTCTAGATTTTTTTCAGGAGCGAATCTTCCCGTGTAGATCAGCACGACGTCGGACGGCTTATAGCCGAGCTCTTGGCGCCACGCGGCGGCGTGCTGCCGCGGATGAAACAGGTCGCAATCGACACCGTGCGGTTGCAGCACGATGTTGTCGAGACCGAGTTCGCGCAGCGCTTCGGCGGCCCAGTGGCTCGGAGCGAAGATCGTGTCGAACTGGCGATACAAATGGTGCAGGTAACGCCGCACTAGCCCGTGCAATGAGCGAGGTAGAAAACGCTGTGACAGGGCATCCACGTTTGAGTGATAAAACGCCGTCACTGGTACGCCTAATTGTTGTCCTGCGTCCAATGCAGCCCATGCGCAACGATACGGGTCGCCTACTTCGATCAGATCCGGCTGTTGACCGACAATCGAGCGCGCGGTCGCTGTACGCCGTAGCGGGAACCGGTAGCCCCCCGAAAACGGCAGCGGCATCGCAGCAATGCGACTTGTTTCCGCTGTCGCCGGACCTGGCGCCAGGATCGTATGACGCCATTGCGAGTTGGTCTTTAGCCAATCGCGCTTGCTGCGCAGGTAGCGGGCGACGCCGCCACCACGCGGGCTCCAGAACATCGTGATGTCCAACAGATGCGGGGGTTCCAGACCGCTCGCACCCTTCCCCGACAATTGGCTCACCCCTTTCGCTCCTGTCTATCGGTAACCGTTAATGACAGTCAAGCAAGACTGATGCCGATTTTATGCTGCGCAGGCACGAAAACTGCCGAATTTCCCTATCCATTAGCCACTACAACAGGGAGCAAGCATGGACCGTGACGACGTTGTCAAAACACTCAATGACTTGATTGAAAACTGCAAGGACGGCGAATACGGCTTTCGGACGTGCGCCGAGCACGCCAAGTCCGCAAATCTAAAAAGCGTGTTCACGCAACGCGCGGGACAGTGCCGTTCGGCAGCCGAAGAATTACAAGCGCTGGTCACGCGCTTCGGAGGCACCCCGGACACCACCGGTACCGCCTCGGGCGCAGCACATCGCGGGTGGATAGCGGTGCGGGGAGCGCTTGCATTGGACGACGACCAGGCGATGCTTAATGAATGCGAGCGCGGTGAAGACATCGCAATCAACCGCTACCGCAAGGCGCTGGAGCAAGCGCTACCGCCTGAAGTTGAGCAGGTGGTTCGCCGCCAGTACGAAGGGGCTCGACGCAACCACGATCAGATCAAGGCGCTGCGTGACAGCTATAAAACAACCGCTTAATGTCGATTGCATGGCTCGCGGAACTTGTTGACCGCGAGCCGTGCTTGGAAGATGTGCGTTGTGACTAGGCCCTAGCGCGACAGCATCGAGCCGACGGGGTAAATTCGCGATCTCAATAAAGCAAGGGGGAGACCAAATGAAAAAATTAACTTTTCCAATCGCAGCCGCACTGGTTGCGCTCTCGCTTGGCGCATGCAGTGATCGGAAGCCGTCCCCCACGACGCCGGCTGCGACGGCTGCGCCCGCTCCCACGCCTCCAGCCAGCACATCTGCTCCTGCCTCGGCCGGACCTGCCGTTGCGCCGGGTACCGGAGAGGACGTCACGAAGAAAGGCACGAGTACTGGAATGATCGGTGGTGAGGCTGGCACGGTCGCTTCCAGTGGAAAGCCGGGCACGGGAACCGACAGTGGTGCTGGCACCGGGGCCGCTCAAGGCAGCGATAGCAAGACCACCGATAAAAAGTAGGGCGCGGCTGCTAGCCGCCGAGCATTGATCGCGGCTGGACCCATCGATCGAAGTCTTCCGCGCTGACGTGGCCGGACGCGATCGCCGCTGCACGCAAGGTCGTGCCTTCCCGGTGCGCACGCTGAGCTATCTGCGCTGCCTTGTCGTAGCCGATCTGCGGCGCGAGCGCCGTTACCAGCATCAACGACCGGTCGACCATGTCGGCGATGCGGTCAGGGCGAGCCGAGATGCCGCTCGCACAGTGCCGGTCGAAGCTTGACATCGCGTCCGCTAACAGCCGCACGCTCGACAGCGCATTGTGGGCAAGCACGGGACGGCAGACATTCAGTTCAAAATTGCCCGAGGCGCCAGCAAAGTTGATTGTCACGTCATGCCCGAACACCTGCATGCAGACCATGATCAGCGCTTCACTTTGGGTCGGGTTCACCTTGCCCGGCATGATCGAGCTGCCGGGCTCGTTTTCAGGTAAGGCGATCTCTCCGATCCCGGAGCGCGGCCCACTGGCGAGCAGCCGAACGTCGTTGGCGATTTTGAACAACGCAGCCGCGAGCGTTTTCAGCGCGCCATGCGCAAACACCAGAGGGTCACTTGCCGCGAGCGCCGCGAACTTATTCGGGGCTGCAACAAACGGCAGACCGGTGGCGGCAGCAAGTTGCGCGGCGACGCGTGTTCCAAACTCGCGATGCGTCGCGATACCGGTGCCGACTGCGGTGCCGCCGATGGCGAGCGGAAGCAGACTGTCAATGCCTTGCTGAACAGCATTCTGCGCAAATTCGAGCTGCGCTGCGTAGCCGGAGAATTCCTGCCCCAAGGTCAGCGGCGTCGCATCCTGCAAGTGCGTGCGGCCGATCTTGATGATGTCGTTGAACTCCTCAGCCTTGGCAAGCAGCGTGTTGCGCAGCGCTGATAGGGCAGGCTGTAACCGTTCGCTCAGCGCTTTGGCGACCGCGACGCTGATTGCGGTGGGGAAGACATCGTTGGTGGATTGACCGCGATTGACTTCGTCGTTGGGGTGCACGATACGGCCGACGCCACGCGGATGACCGAGCAGTTCGGACGCGCGATTCGCCAGCACTTCGTTGACGTTCATATTCGTTTGCGTGCCCGAGCCACTTTGCCACAGCGAAAGCGGAAACTGATCGGAATGCGCCCCGGCGAGCACTTCGTCGGCCGCGGCCGCAATCGCGGCCGCGTGCGCCGGATCGATTACGCCGAGCTCCGAATTCACTAACGCTGCCGAGCGCTTGACCAGCATCAACGCGAAGATCAATTCCGGAGGCATGCGTTCGCTGGAGATGGCGAAGTGGTGCAGGGCGCGCTGAGTCTGGGCGCCCCATAACCTGTCGTCGGCGACTTCGATGTCGCCGAACGTGTCGTGCTCGATGCGAAAGGAGGGTTTGACGCCGCTCACATTCGTGACCATATGCCGAAGCATAGTGTGCTCGGCGGCACGCGAGCACTCAGCGGCCGCGCATTCGCTAGCGGCCAGCACTTCCTTTTTTGTTATTGATCGCCGTCGGGCGACGTGTCGTCGTCTTCGAGATCTCTGTCAGCGTCAACGGTGATGCGATCGAGGGCGTCAGCCGGCATCGGTATCGCAGAGCCAATGAGCCGATCGGGAGCGATGTCGCTGCCGGCCTCCACTTCCGTATCGCGTCCCGCGCTGGCACGCTCGCCGGTGCCGCCCGCGTCGCTGTCGCTGTCGAGATTGGCGTCGCCGACGTCGCGCCCGGCGCCCGCGCTATGCGCTGCGTCTTCATTGGTGCCTGTATCGAGGCCAATCAGGTCGGCATCGGTCTCGTAGAGGCCCGGGCCCTGCAGGTCGCTGCCGCTATCCGACGTATCGCTGGGTCCAAGCGCACGCGTTCCGTGCCCCTTGTCCGTGACGGGAGGAGTCGATAGTTCCAAATCGAGTGTGCTGTCAGCCATGAAAACATCCCGCTAGGAAAGTCGAAATTCGGCGTGCTGCGTCAGCTAACACAGCAATCTAAGCATGATGCACGGTCGCGTTGCGTCAGCACCCACCTGCAATTCCCCCTGGTGCAGCGCTGCGACCAGAGTGCTAATGCGCAAATCCAACAGCGCTGCATCCGACCAATCCGGCTCGTATGCGTGTCCCGACATCGCCAACACGTATTGCCCGCTATCGACATCTGTTTCAATTTCGATCTTTGTCGCTTCACGCGCGCGTCGCGTAACGATAGTCAGCAACCGGTATGCCAATCGCGTCAGACGGCGCAGATCGCCGGTGACTGAGACATCAGTGGCGTCGAAGTTTGTGTCCAGCGAGACGCCGTGCAGGGTCAGCAATGGATTCAGGCGCGTGATCGCTGCTGTCAGCAGCTCGTCCATGTTCAGCTCAACCCGTTGCAGTTCCAGCGCGCCAAGAATGGCACGGCCATCGTCTACGAAGTCCTCCAGCAACTGTGTTTGATCGCGCGAGTTGCGGGCGATGACATCCGCTACATGTTTGGCGCGAACCGCGTCCAGGCTGCCTTGCTGCAGCAAATGTGTCCAGCCGAGAATTGTGTTCAGGGGAGTGCGCAGATCATGATTGAAGCGGCTGACCACCGCCGTCATCAATGCCGTTCGGCCCGCAGCGTCAAGGTTTGCGAGCCAATGCGCCCCACATCGCCTGTCGGTGTCGGAAATAACTGTCGTCGTCTTCATTTTGCGTTAGCACCGCCGTGACGGGCCGCTCTTGCACCGATAGGGGCGGATTGCGCGGCAAGTCGCATTCCCAAGACGATTGAATTGCGCCCCCGCATGACCGCGGTCTTTTTTGGCAGCGTATGGGCATAAGGCTTGCGGGAATGTTGCTACGGGTGAAGACGAAGCAACTCCGGTCAATCGCCCGCTTTGACACATAGGAGCAACCCATGACGAAGCAGAATCAGCAACAACCACAACAGAAGGACCAACAGCAACAGCAGAACGACTCGCAGCGCGGAAAAAATCCCGAGCAGCAGGGTGGCCAGAAGTCGCAGGGACAGCCGGGTACCAACCCAGGATCGCAAGGACAGCCGGGCGCGCGCCAATCGGATCAAGGATCCGGAAGCGATTCTTCCCGCTCAGGCAGCGCCGGATCACAGAAAGGCTCGCAGCGAGGTCAAACGAGCAACCAGCAGGGCGTCCGGTCGAATGACAACGACGACGAGTCTCCTGAGATGAACCAGGCGGGCGAGCAGTCTTCCGACAAGCTGCGGCAGGGTGCGTTGGACACCCAGTATGGAACGAGCAGTTCTTCGAAGACGGATCAGCAAACCAATCGACCCCAGGGTTCTGAATCTACGGGCTCGGATCGCGATACTTTAAGTGGCTCGCGAAAGAAAGACCGCTAGAGTTGCAGTTGCAGAAAATTGGGGGACCTCGGTCCCCCAATTTTTCACATTCACGCAGAAGTATCCATAACCGAACGTGCATTGCCGGACGGCGTTAGTTCTTCTTCCTCGTAATCTGCGGTGCGCGCCAGGCGCTGCGTTTCGGCGCGGGACGAGCCCAGCGAATACTGACTGTTCCGGACCGCACGCGAAACCACATAGGCTAGGCCGCCCAGCAAGGCGGCACGAACGAGTAGTGACATTTGAATCTCCTTCTTAGACGTTAACTCTCGGCGGTGTTAGCGGCCGAATGGCGCGTGTAAATCAACGCGCTGGTATCGAACCCCTGTGCACGCGCTTTGTTCAGGAAGTCCTGCCGGACTGAGTCTCCTACCGACGGCTGGCGGGAGAGCAGCCATAGGTGCTTCCGATCGGCGGCACCGACGATCGCAGTGCTGTAGTCATCTGCCACATCGATGATGGTGTAGTCCGACCACACAAATGGGAGAGGATCGAGCGCCGAATGCGAGTAAGAAATTTTGAAGCGAGCTTGCGTTGCGTCGTCTGCCAGCTTTGCGCGGCCTGTCGAGCGCCTGGTGCTTCCGTTTTCGCGCCGGCATAGGCTTAACAAACGCAGACCGTCTTTCGTCCTTGCATAGGTAGCGCGCGCATCCGATACGCATTCCGCATCCGATCCACGCGGCAAGCGAGCGATCTCGAACCAGCTGCCTACGAAACGATCCAGATCGACGTGCGCCGCGCTTGCCAAAGCCTTCTTCGCTTTTTTGGCGACCATCGCGGCGACCAACGCACTGATCGCAGTAATAGCCTGCGGTCCTAGGGCCGAGACATATGGGCCATAAGCGCGCAGCCAGCCACCAAGGCCCTGTCCTCGCACCCGGTCTCTGGGCACCTTCCGCCGCGCCCGGAGCACTTGGCGCAGCAGCAGTGCGGCTCCTGCCACTCCCATGATCGTCGGGCCCTTTGATTTCCAGCTCGCGCGCAATGCGCGACCCGTGTTAGCGGCACGCTGATCGGCCAATCGAACTGCGCGTTCGGCCGCTTCAATGTCGGTCCTCAGAACGTCAAGCGCCGCTGTCATCGTGGGCCGTTGAGGATTCCGAAAGGGTGCGGCGCGTCGCGGCAAATGTCAGGTTCTCGACCATGGCGCGGATTGCGCGCACCAGTAAAAAAACGGCGACTGCGTGCAAAGCAATAGCGACTATGCCTGCAACAACCCATGGCACCCCTGCCACCACTGCCCCATAGACAAGTCCTGCGATCAGGATCAGCCAAGCCGTGACTCCCAGCAGAGCTGCTCCAACACCGAACGCGAGCATGTACGCGGCAGACCACGCCGCGCGTTTCGCTTCGAGTTCGAATAAATGAAAACGTGCGCCGAACGCCGCGCGTATCTCGCGAACAAACTGCGCAACGCTCGGCCGCGGGGGCGGGGGACCGGACGAGCGCGCTGACTGGCGGAATGACTGCCTAGCTGAGGCGGGCGATGCCTCCGATGTCGCATGCGCACGCGGCTCCGTGCTCTCGCCGGGGCCGGCTGCTGACGGCGCCGACGCACCTCCGCCAACTGCCGTATCGCGTGCGATATCCACCGGTTCAGTACGCAGTCGTCGTTCGCACTAGCGCGACAAGCGCCCGATCAGCAATCCGGCAACGAGGGCGATGCCTACGACGGCCAAGGGATGGGCACGGATTTGATCGCGCGCTGATTCCGCCCACTCTTCTTCCATCGCCATGAAGTCGTCGTACTTGGCGTACAGCGTGTCTTGCGCATCAGCAGCGGCTGATCGCGCGCGATCGAGCATTGGCGCAGCTTTCGACGCAAGACGATCGACAGTGTCATGCGCCCCTTGGGCGACCCGATCAACCGTGGTATGCGCACGGTCTGCCGCTTGGTTGGGGTTCAGTTTTCCGGTGCTACTCGTCGAACCGAGATTGCCGGTATTCGGAGTGGTGGTTTCCATTTGTGCTCCCGTTGCTGGTGGTTAATGTGTTCTTTCGATTCCAGCCCGCTCGCGCGGGCCGGTCACTCACAGCGGCTCGTGATTAACGGACCGAGCCACGACGAAACAAGTTGACGATCGCGAGCAAGATGACCGCGCCAATTAGCGACACGACCAAAGCTCCAAAACTAAAGGCATCCTGATTGATCGAAGGAACACCCAGCAGCGGAGAAATCAACCATCCGCCCAGCGCAGCACCCACGATGCCGACAATAATGTTGAGGAAAATTCCCTGTTGCGCATCGGTCCGCATAATCAGACTGGCAAGCCAGCCAACGACGCCGCCCACGATGAGCCAAATGATGAAATTAATCATTACGTTTACCTCGAGTTGGTTGGTTAAATGCCCCGGTTTTATAAAGTGACGCAGCGGACGCGTCACCGCGATGGGCTTCAAAAGCAAACCTCATGCCTAGATAGTCCGCTGAAAGCATCAGGTTGTGTTGCTCCCGCATTCTGGCACGTACCTTGCTTAAAGGGTCTCCGCCGAACTGAACATTGGAGCAACGATGAAAGCATCGGATAAAGCGCGTGCAAAACGATGGGTGGAAGCCAAGTCGCGGCCTAATGAATTCCTGCTGGCCAGGCTCGGCAAGGGGTGCTGGGTCGTCGGCTATCAAGGAAAGTTGATAGCCGGCGCGGTATTGAGTTCGTTGCCGGCGGCCGCTGCTTATGCCGCCGATCTTGCCCACGCTTTTGGTCGCCACAATTTTTTGCTGACTGTGGTTGAGGCGGGTCGCAACGTCGTTTAACGCTGGGTCCGGGTAGTCTGTCTCGCGGCTGCTTTCAGTAGCGGATCCGCACTTGGTCCAACGCGGCGCAGTCGCAACTCTACGGCTGCGCCGCTTCCCTAGGTTTAGCTGCGGCTGTTCTCGGGCGGGAACCTCAACTGCGGTATCGTTGGTGCTACAGCACGAGCGCAGGAGCACCCCGCCGTGCGACAACAAGGGGAAGTAATGAGTCACGCACTCATTGTCGACGACGATTCTGATACGGCGGAAATGTTGGCGGAACTCGTCGCCAGCCAAGGGTTTACTGCTTCGACTGCACGCACGATGCGCGATGCGCGGCGCCAGTTGGCGACCAGCGTTCCGGATGTCGTGTTCCTCGATCTCGTCTTGCCCGACGGCAAGGGAACTGAGCTTTTCAACGACAAGGCAGCGCTGGCCGACACCGAAGTCGTATTGATCACTGGGCATGCGAGCCTGGAGACATCCATTGAAGCGCTGCGCCTGGGCGCGACGGATTACCTGATCAAGCCGGTAAGCCCCGGTCAAGTGCAGGGAATCCTGGAACGGGTCATGCGTCCCGGGCAGTTGCAGGCAGAAATTTCCGATCTGCGCGTCGAACTCGATCGCAGCGGGCGATTCGGAGATATGTGGGGCGGTTCGCCGTCGATGAAGCGCGTCTACGAGCAGGTGTCGCGAGTGGCGGCGACTGCGGTAACGGTGTTGATACAGGGCGAAAGCGGGACTGGCAAGGAATTGGTGGCGCAAACGATTCACTCGCTGAGCCGTCGGCGCAGCCGGCCGTTTCTCGCGATCAACTGCGGCGCGATATCTCCGCACCTGATGGAGAGCGAAATCTTCGGTCATGAGAAGGGCAGCTTCACCGGTGCCAATCGGCAGCATCTTGGCTTCTTTGAGCGCGCCCACGGGGGAACGCTGTTTCTGGATGAAATCACCGAAATGCCGCCCGACCTCCAAGTCAAGCTGTTGCGGGTGTTGGAAACCGGCACGTTTAACCGGGTCGGATCGACCGAGACGCAGCGCGCCGATGTGCGAGTGCTGGGCGCGACTAACCGGGTGCCCGAGCGCGCCGTCGTCGACGGCAAGCTGCGCGAGGACCTGCTGTATCGATTGAATGTCTTTCCTCTCCGTTTGCCTCCGCTGCGGGAACGAAGAGAGGACATCGCGCTGCTCGCGGACCACTTCCTGGCGGAAATTTGTAAAGAGGAAGGTAAGGAAAAGCGTTTGAGCAAGAGCGCGTACGAGCGTATGAATGAGTACGACTGGCCGGGTAACGTCCGCGAGCTGCGCAATGTTGTGCAGCGCGCGTACGTAATGGCGTCAGGCGCGACGATCAATGACGAGTGGCTCGAACTGCAGGCCGGGCGTTCCTCGCCCGCCAACGCGGAGTCGATCCTGTCGATTCGAATCGGCACGACCCTCGCTGATGTGGAGCGTGAGCTGATTTTTGCGACGCTCGAGCATTTTGAGGGGCATAAGGAACGGACTGCTGCCGCGTTGGGTGTGAGTTTGAAGACCCTTTATAACCGGCTGAAGGAATACGGCGGCGAAGGGAATCAACCTCCAAAAGAGCGCCGCGCCGCCTAACCTCGGTAACTCTGTATGGGTCCGTCGCGGTCGCGGATCGGGCATGTAACTTGCCGACTTCTCTAGTCTGCTTGCGCCGAAGCTTGTAATTGCGCGAGGCATGGGCCCGTCGACATGCAAGCAAGGGCTCGATAATTAACTTACTCAGAGGAGCCACAAATGATGCAGAAAGCTGCACGTCACACATTACGAGCGGTGGTCGTGACCACCGCGGCGGTGCTTGTCCTTGGCGCCTGCTCGCGTTCCGAGCGTGAGGAGGTGCGCACTGAAGCTAAACAGGCAACCAACGCCACCGCCAATGTGGTCGACAACGCTGCGCTGACGACTAAAGTGAAGGCAGCGCTAATTGCCGACGAAATGGTTAAAGGTACTCAGATAAACGTGGATTCCAACGCGGGCAGCGTCAAGCTGACGGGCACGGTCGATTCTCCGGCCCAGGTGGCTCGCGCGGTTGAAGTCGCCAAGGGCGTACAGGGCGTACAGCGGGTCGAGAACAACCTGACAGCGAGCGCGAGTGCCGCGCCGGGCGTGGTGCCCGGCACGCAGCCGCCGGGCACTTCCCCGGCCGCCACACCGGCGCCCAACGAAACGACGCCGCCCAAGAAGCCGTAGCAGAGTAAACAGGCATCTTGTTTAAGCGACGCGGCCAATACGGTCGCGTCGCCTTAACTGGGAGAACGTGATGGCTGAGAATCAACCAAAGACTCAACCAAAGAAAAGCGGCGAAGTGCAAGGCGAAGGCGACTACAAGGCTGCGCGGAGGTACAACGAAGCGACACGCGAGTTTGTCAAAGAGGAAGACGTCGCTGGAGCCGCGCGAGATGCCGAGCCGCAAAGTGCGGGAGAGCAGCAGCAAATCGAGCGCGCCGAGCAGGCGGGCAGAGAGCGCGCAAAGGATGAAGATCCGTTGCTCGATAGACCGGAAGACATTGAAACCAACAAGAGCGGCCGGAAGTAAGCGCGTCGGGCGCGTGCCTGGACGCTTGGTAAGCAGCGCTTAAGGTCGTCGAGCGATGAGCAAGGCGTTCGTTAGGGAAGCCGACGATGACGATGACGACGACGAGCTCGAACTGCCGCAGATCGCGGGCATTCGCAACTACATAACCCCCGACGGATACTTGCGGTTAAAGCAAGAGCTGGTTCAACTTTTGAACGTCGAGCGGCCGGAAGTCGTGCGAACGGTTTCCTGGGCAGCGTCGAACGGCGATCGCTCTGAAAATGGCGATTACATCTACGGGAAGAAGCGGCTGCGCGAGATCGACCGCCGCATCCGGTTCCTGACGAAGCGGCTGGATGTAGCCGAAGTCGTCGACCCTGCTGTACGTGAAGTCACCGATCAAGTCTTTTTTGGCGCCACGGTGCGCTACGCAATGCAGGACGGCAACGAAAACACGGTGACCATTGTCGGCGTCGACGAAGTCGATCCGGCACGCGGTTATGTCAGCTGGATTTCGCCGATCGCGGGCGCGCTGCTGAAGGCGTATGCCGGCGACACAGTCACGTTGCGCACTCCGGCCGGCACCGAAACGCTCGAGGTGCTCGACGTGAATTACGCCAGATCGTGAGCGTGTGCGCGCGAGTTGCTGGTACCGCCCCCGCGCGGACGTACGATCTGCTGCACGTTCTTGACGCGGCGTAAGGCACGGATCACGCGCGCCAGATGCGCGCGATCGTGAACCTGAATTTTGAAGTGAATCAATGCGAGCCGGGCGTCCTCGTCTTCAAGATGCACGTTGAGGATGTTCGACTCTGCTTCGGCGATCGCGATCGCGATCCGGCCCAGGACACCGCGCTCGTTGAGCGCGCTGACGTCGACCCCGACAGTAAAGTTGCTGGCCGGATCCTTGGCCCATTGCAATTCGATCCAGCGGTCAGGATCGGCGCGCCGAGCGCGTTGCGCGTGAAGACACTCGGCCTGATGTACCGCCAGCCCCTGCCCTTTTCGAATGTGTCCGACGATTGCATCGTCCGGGATCGGATGGCAGCAGGTCGCCATCTGCACGGCCATGCCTTCAGTGCCGCGCACAGCGACCGGTAGCTGGCTGGCTTGCGCAATCGGACCCGCACTCTGAGGATCCTCGCTCTCGGCGGAATCCAGTGCCAGTTGACGTGCGACCACAGCCGGCAGCTTGCGGCCCAGTCCGATATCGGCCAGCAAGTCTTCGCGTGATTTTGTGTCCGATTGTTGGACGACCTTGCTCCACTGTTCCTCGCCGATATCGCTGAGTGCCAGGCTGAACTGCTGAGCTGCCTGCGCAAGCAAACGCTCACCCAGCTCGACCGATTCGCCGAACCTCATCGTGCGCAGAAAGTGGCGGATCTCCGAACGCGCCTTGCCGGTTCTGACGAATGACACCCATGCCGGATTGGGCTTCGCTTCGGGCCCGGTCACGATTTCGACCATGTCACCGTTTTTCAGTTGCGTGCGCAGCGGTTGGATTTCGTTGTTGATGCGGGCTGCAACGGTCTTATTGCCAACGTCGGTGTGGATGCTGTAGGCAAAGTCGACGGGCGTCGCATCCCGCGGCAGCGCCACGATGCGGCCCTTCGGAGTGAATATGTAAACCTTGTCGGGGAATAGATCGACCTTGATGTGTTCGAGAAACTCGCTCGAATCTCCCGTCTGACGCTGGATCTCCAGCAGCGACTGCAGCCATTGGTGCGTGCGCGATTGCAATTCAGACAGGTCTGAATCGTCGTCTTTGTAAAGCCAATGCGCGGCGACGCCGGTTTCGGCGACGTGGTGCATATCTTTCGTGCGGATCTGAAACTCCACCGGCGTGCCGTACGGTCCGATCAGCGTCGTATGCAACGACTGGTAGCCGTTGACTTTCGGAATCGCGATGTAGTCCTTGAACTTGCCCGGCACGGGCTTATAGAGGCTGTGCAACGTACCCAGCGCGAGATAACACTGCGCCGGCGTGTCGACCACGATGCGGAAGCCGTAGATGTCGAGTACCTGAGAAAACGAAAGGCGCTTGTCGGCCATCTTGCGGTAAATGCCATAGACGGTCTTCTCGCGTCCCTGCACTTCTGCCTTCAGTTTTGCATCCGCGAGCGACTTGCGCACGGCCACCATCATCTTGCCCAGCACTTCGCGCCGGTTGCCGCGCGCCGCCAGCACAGCTCGATTGAGCACTTGATAGCGCAGCGGATACAGGTGCTCGAAGCTCAGCTCCTCGAGCTCCCGAAACAACGTGTTCAAGCCGAGGCGGTGCGCAATCGGCGCGTAGATTTCAAGGGTTTCACGCGCGATCCGGCGGCGGCGACCCGAATCGACAGCTTCGAGGGTGCGCATGTTGTGCAGCCGATCGGCGAGCTTGATCAGCATGACGCGTACGTCGCGCGCCATCGCCAGCAACATTTTGCGAAAGTTCTCGGCCTGGGCCTGTTCGGTCGACGAGAACTGGAGTCGATCCAGTTTCGATACGCCATCGACCAGATCCGCGACGGTCGAACCGAAGCGCTCGATCAATTGCGCTTGTTCGATACCGCAGTCTTCGATGACGTCGTGCAGCAGCGCCGCCTGGATAGCCGCACTGTCCAGGCGCCATTCGGTGAGTATCTCCGCGACTGCGAGCGGATGCGTGATGTAGGGCGCACCGCTGCGCCGGAATTGCCCTAGATGCGCCTCGTCCGAGAAGCGAAAGGCGTCCTTGATTTTTTGAACGTCGGCAGACGGCAGGTATTTCTTGACGCGGTCGGTCAGCGTTGCAACTGTCGCTACTGCGCTGGCAGGTTCGGCGTCCGGCTCGGAGCGCCAGACCGCTTTTCTGAATGCCTGCGCTGCGCGTCGGGCAAAGCCGGGCGACGCCGGCTCAGCGACATTTGATGCAACTGGGGGATCTTGCGAGTCCATCAGCCGCGCCGGCCACGAAGGGGGTCAGGAGCTGATGGGCTCGAGCAGTACTTCGCTCTAAGTCGGAACCTTGCGCAGCATCTCGATACCGACCTTGCATTGAGCGATCTCGCGCAATGCGGCTACCGGCGGCTTGTCGCGCGTATCGATCTTCGGTGTGTGGCCTTGCGCGAGTTGGCGCGCGCGATACGCGGCTGCGAGGGCGAGCTGAAAACGGTTCGGGATTTGTTTCAGGCAATCTTCAACGGTGATGCGAGCCATGGCGGTACCTTCTTTGGATATGACGCCATTTTAGCCGAGCGCGGTGTGTTGGTGCTATCAAATCGGGGCTATCCGATCCCTAATTGCGTGAATAACTCTCGATGGCGGACCTTTTGAGTGCTGAATCGCAGCCGCGTCGCAGCCACGATTGACATCAGATGGGACAGGGCGTGCTCGAAATCCTCGTTGATGACGATGTAGTCAAACTCGGGTGCGTGCTCCATTTCGCTGCGGGCGGCCAACAGTCTGCGCGCGATCACGGCCGGTGAATCCTGGCCGCGTTTTTTCAAGCGTGCTTCAAGCGCTTCGATCGAAGGCGGCAGAATGAAAATTCCAACACCATGTGTGAACTGGGCCTTGACCTGCCGTGCCCCCTGCCAGTCGATTTCGAGCAGAACATCGATTCCGCTGCGTATCCGCTCCTCGATCCAGACACGCGAAGTCGCGTAGTAGTTGCCATGCACCTCTGCGCTTTCGATGAACTCGCCGGCGGCGCGCCTGCGCTGGAATTCATCGACTCCAACAAAGTGGTACTCACGCCCGCTTTGTTCGCCGGGGCGGGGCGCGCGGGTCGTAAATGAAACCGACAGCTGAATATTGGGCTCACGCGCGAGCAGCGCATTGACCAACGTTGATTTTCCGGCGCCCGACGGTGCGACCACCATGAACAGGTTGCCTGCGTCACGATCATCGAATGGATGTGCAACTGAGGATGGGGTTGCCATCGGCGGCTGTTATTCGAGGTTCTGGATCTGTTCGCGCATCTGCTCGATGACGATTTTCAGCTCAACCGACGCGTTGGTCATCTCGATCGCAGCGGCTTTCGATCCCAAAGTATTGGCCTCACGATTGAGTTCCTGCATCAGAAAGTCGAGCCGTCGCCCGACGGCGCCACCCGCCCGCAGCACGCGCCGCACTTCGACCACGTGCGTGGCAAGGCGCTTGATCTCCTCATCGACATCCATTTTCAGCGCGTACAGGGTCACCTCTTGCCGGATGCGCTCGGAGACTTCTTCACGCGTCAGCGCTGATGCTCCCGACAGCGCAGGCCCCAGAGCTTTTTCCAGCCGTTCATTCAACCTGCGCTCGACGGCCGCGATCAGTTCGGGCGCACGCGCACTCAATTGCGCAGCAATCTGTTCGATCTGCTCACACTGGGCCTGCAAGATAGTGCTCAGCGCAATGCCCTCGCGACGCCTCGATTCCGCCAATGCCGCGAGCGCTTCGATCAGCGCTTCCAACACTTGCACGCGCAGCACGTCGGGCTCTGCGCCAGGCGTTTCCACGACACCGGGCCAGTTCAGCACGTCGGCTGTGCTGATTGGCGCGACCGCGGGCAAGGTGCGCGCAACCTGCGCCGCGAGGGTAGCGAGCTGCTGTAATGCCGCCGCATTCAGTTGCGGCTCGCTTTCGCCCGCACCGCGCGCGATAGAGATGCGGCACTCGACTTTTCCGCGTGCAATCTGCGCGCCGATCGTCTCGCGGACCACGGCTTCGGTACCCCGCAAGTCATCGGGCATTTTCAGCGACAGGTCGAGAAAGCGCGAGTTCACCGAACGCAGTTCGAGCGTCAGACGCCCCAGAGCAGTCGGCCGCGCAGCACTCGCGAAACCGGTCATGCTGGCGACGGGCTTCACGGCGGAGTCAACGGGAATGCAACGATGAAAGCGGGGAAAGCAACATCATCACGGGCAAATTATCAAGGGATATTGGAGACGGTTAGCGCGGATTTAAGACGAAAACAGGCGAAAACGCACCTTATTGTTGTTACGGTCGACCGAGTCCTATTGGCTAGAATCGCCGCGGTTCCCAAGATGCAACACCATGCCCGCGCAAACCAACGCATCGTTACCTGAAAGCCTTGAGGTCGGCGGCTACCGCATTGTAAAGAAGATATCTTCAGGCGGATTCTCGATCGTCTATCTGGCAACCGATGAGCAAGGCAACTCGGTGGCGATCAAGGAATACATGCCGGCTGCTCTGGCGCAACGAAAACCGGGCGAGCTGTCGCCGTACATTGCACCGGAGAATCTGAACACCTACCGTATCGGCTTGAAGTGTTTCTTCGAGGAAGGCCGGGCGCTCGCGTCCATTTATCACCCGAATATCGTTCGCGTAATCAATTTTTTTCGCGCAAACGAGACCGTGTACATGGTGATGCACTATGAATCCGGTCGCTCTTTGCAGGAACACGTATTGCGCAACCGGAACAAGGACCAGAAAGACGTCTTGTCTGAGCGGTTCATCCGGCGCGTGTTCGCGCAGGTGATGAACGGGTTGCGTGAGGTCCATTCGAACCGCTTGCTGCACCTGGACGTCAAACCGGCCAACGTTTATTTGCGGATGGACGGCACACCGATCCTGCTTGATTTCGGGGCCGCGCGGCAGACGCTGCAGCGAGACATCAGCAAGACCTATCCGATGTATACGCCGGGTTTCGCCGCGCCGGAGCTGTACAAGCGCGATGCCGAGCTTGGTCCTTGGACCGACGTGTATTCGATTGGATCGTGCGTTTATGCCTGCATGTCGGGCATGCCGCCGCAGGAATCGGATCATCGGCTCAAGGAGGACAAGATGCCGACCGCGCTGCGCTCGTTTCGCGGTTTGTACTCGAATCAGTTGATCTCAATGGTTGAGCGCTGTTTGCGGCTCAATTCATTGGAACGGCCGCAAACCGTGTTCGCGGTGCAAAAAGAACTGCTCCAAAACGTTCCCGAGCGGCCCGAGTTCTCGATGGTAGAGCGCACCGGTGCGCGCTGGCGCAACTTGCAGGAGCGGGTTTCCCGCTTCATGAAGGATCACAACATAACGTGGTTTTGACAGGCGAAAGTACACCCCTACTTTCGCCTGATTAGTTTCCAAAAAATCGCTGGCAAAGCCAGACGATTTTTTTAGGTCAACTGCTCGAAAAAGCGGGACACTTGGCCTCGTTGAACCCGCTCCGGCGTGGGCTCGTTTGAGTATCGTCATCCATGCGTTTTTCGGTTTATCAGGAGAGCAAGAAGGGCGGCCGGCGGATCAATCAGGATCGCATGGGGTACCTGTACACCCGCGATTCGATGCTGATGCTGGTGGCCGACGGGATGGGCGGTCACGCGCGCGGTGAGGTGGCTTCGCAGCTGACGCTGCAAACGCTGGCATCGATTTATCAGCGCGATGCCAAGCCATTGTTGCCTGATCCGGTGCGCTTTCTCGAAGATTCGGTGCTGGCCGCACATCGCGAATTGCATCGGTACCGTGCCGAGCACAGCCTGCCCGAAGCGCCGCGTACGACGCTGGTGGCGTGCATCGTGCAGCAAGGGGTTGCCATTTGGGCGCATGTCGGTGACTCGCGCCTGTACATGATTCGCGGCGGTCGTATTCTGGATCGCACGATCGACCATTCGCGCGTGCACCACTTGGTGCAATCGGGTTTGATACGCGCTGAAGACGCCAAGGATCACCCCGAGCGCAACCGCATCTTTAACTGCATCGGCGCCTACGTCGCGCCGACTGTCGAGATCAGCCGCCCGGTAGCTTTGCGTAACGGCGACACGCTGCTGCTGTGCTCCGATGGTCTGTGGGGCACGTTGAACGATCGTCAGGTCGCCGACGCCTTCATCGGCAAGACGGTGATGCGTGCAGTGCCCGAGTTAATAGAGGTGGCGCTGGAGTTGGGCGGACCCGAGTCGGATAACTGCACCGGTGTTGCGATGACCTGGGCCGGCACCGAGTCGATGGAGATGGTGCCTCCGAGCGAAGCACCTGTATCGACGCTGCTGATTCCCGAGGGAACGGTGGCATCGACGATCCAAATGCCGAGAGTCGGGGAGCCGGGCGTCGACGAGGAACTGTCCGAAGAGCAGATCGACGACGCCGTGGCCGAAATTCAGAAGGCGATTCAGCGCAGCGGTAGGCTCGTCGCAAAGTAAACTTTGCGACGACTCAGGGACGCGTGTGGCTTCGCCACACGCAACAACTATGGTTTCAACTTCACGGCCTAGTGGCCGGCGTGCCGACGAGTTGCGTCCGGTGCGACTGCTGCGCAATTTCACCAAACATGCGGAAGGCTCGGTGCTGGTCGAGTTCGGGGATACGCGCGTCATTTGCACTGCGAGCGTCGAAGAGCGGGTTCCTGCATTCCTGAAGGGCAAAGGCGAGGGTTGGGTCACCGCCGAGTACGGCATGCTGCCGCGCTCGACGCATACGCGCTCGGACCGCGAAGCCGCGCGCGGCAAGCAGGGCGGCCGTACGCAGGAGATTCAACGATTGATCGGACGCAGCTTGCGCGCGGTGTTCGATCTCGCGGCGCTCGGCGAGCGGACGCTGCACATCGATTGCGACGTCATTCAGGCCGACGGCGGCACGCGCACCGCGGCGATCACGGGTGGCTTTGTCGCGGCCTATGACGCGTGCCGCTGGTTGCGCTCGCGCGGCATGATCGACAACGTGCCGGTGTCTGACTTCGTCGCGGCGGTATCAGTCGGTCTGCATCTTGGCGTGCCCGTGCTCGACCTCGATTACATCGAAGATTCGAGCTGCGATACCGACATGAACGTGGTGATGACCGGCACCGGCGGCTTCGTTGAAGTCCAGGGCACCGCGGAGGGCGCGCCGTTCACCGTGCAACAAATGGAGGCGATGCTGCGACTGGCGGGCGGCGGCATCCGCTCGCTAATCGCCGCGCAAAAACACGCGCTCGAGTTGTGAGGCGGCGCCGTATCGTGCTGGCGTCGAGTAACGCTGCCAAGCTGCGCGAGATATCAACGATGCTGCACGGCTCGGCTTGGGACGCCGTGGCGCAAGGCGAATTAGGCGTCGGCGCGGCCGACGAGCCGCATCCGACGTTCGTCGAAAATGCGCTTGCCAAGGCGCGCCACGCGTCAGCATGGTCTGATATGCCAGCTCTGGCCGACGACTCAGGAATCTGCGTGGATGCGTTGAATGGCGCACCCGGCGTCTTCTCGGCGCGCTTTGCGGGCGATTCGGCGACTGATCAGAGCAACAACGCGGAGCTGCTGCGGCGACTCGCCGGTGTCACAGACCGGCAGGCGCATTACACCTGCGTGCTCGTTGCTGTCCGCACGGCCGACGACGCAGAGCCGCTGATCGTCGATGCGCGCTGGTACGGTGAGATTGCACAGGCGCCGCGCGGCAGCGGCGGCTTCGGCTACGACCCGTTGTTCTATCTGTCCGGCCTCGGTGTGACCGCCGCCGAGCTCGATCCTGCGCACAAAAACAGGATCAGTCATCGAGGCCTGGCTCTGCAGGCCCTGGCGCAAAAGATGGCCGATTGGCGTTGATGTCTTCGATTATCGAGATCAAACCGGAGCCGGCGGCGGCGCAGGTTGCGGACGTATCGACCTATCTTCGCCCCGGCAGCATCAACCTGCCTGCACTGCCGCCGCTGTCGCTCTACATTCACTACCCGTGGTGCGTTCGCAAGTGTCCGTATTGCGATTTCAACTCGCACGAGGCGAGCCTGCAGGGCGCTCCCGAAGGCGACTATCTGGACGCGCTGCGCGCGGATCTTGAAGCCGCGCTGCCACTTGTTTGGGGACGCCGCATCATCAGCGTCTTCGTCGGCGGCGGAACACCGAGCCTGATGAGCGCGCAAGCGGTCGACCGCCTGCTATCGGATGTTCGCGCGCTGCTGCCGCTCGCAGTCGATTGCGAAGTAACCCTCGAGGCCAACCCGGGCACGTTCGAAGCGGAACGTTTCGCGGCGTACCGTGCCTCGGGAGTGAATCGGTTGTCGATTGGTATCCAATCTTTCGACGAACAGAAGCTCACGGCGCTCGGTCGGATACACGATCGCGCGCAGGCATTCGCTGCGATCGAAATCGCACACCGGCACTTCGAGAACTTCAACCTGGACTTGATGTACGCGCTTCCGGGTCAGACTCTCGCCGAGTTGCAGGACGATGTAAATCATGCGCTCGCAGCGCAGCCGCCACACTTGTCGCTTTATCAGCTGACATTGGAACCGAACACCGTGTTCGCGAAACATCCGCCCGCGCTACCTGACGAGGACACCTCGGCAGCGATGTATGACTGGCTCGAGCGACGGATGTCGGGCGCCGGGTATCGGCGCTACGAAGTGTCGGCATACGCAACGCCAGCCCGCGACTGCCGGCACAACCTGAACTACTGGTCGTTCGGCGATTACCTTGGCATTGGCGCTGGCGCGCATAGCAAAATCTCTTTTCCGCATCGCGTCGTCCGCCAGGTGCGATTTCGCCAACCGGCGTCCTATCTGCAACGCGCAGCGCGCGGCGAATTCGTGGCCCAAAGCCACGAAGTGTCGCGTGAGGAACTGCCGTTCGAATTCATGCTGAACGCCTTGCGGTTGACCGATGGGGTTCCGAGCGATTCCTTTTATCAGCGAACCGGCCTTTCACTGAGCTCGATCGAAGAGAAGCTAAACGTGGCGGAACAGCGTGGTCTGCTGGTTCGCGACCACCAAATGCTCGGTCCAACCTCCCTCGGAATGCGGTTCCTGTCGGATCTGCAGGCGCTTTTTCTGGCAACCCCGGCGCCCTAGCCGAGTGCTTCCTAACGCCCGGTTTGAGGGCATACTGCACTGTAATAGGGCGGCTTTCCGTGGGCTTTGGCGTCACAAAGCCTGATCGAGACGCGCTAACCATTTGATGCACAACGGATAGTGCGGCCTCAGCCAGCAATTGCTTCGTTTTGGCACAATTAATGCGATGCGCTGCAGCAGCGAAATTGCGATAGAAACTATCGCGTCACACACCTAACGGTAGGAGAACCCGGAAATGGCGACGGCCAAAGACGTAATGAAAACAATAAAGGACAACGAAGTGTTGTTCGTCGACCTTCGTTTCACCGATACCAAAGGAAAAGAGCAGCACGTCTCAGTGCCCGTCAAAGCGTTCGAGGACGACAAGTTCGAGTTGGGGCACGCTTTCGATGGCTCGTCGATCGCCGGCTGGAAGGGGATCGAAGCGTCCGACATGCTGCTGATGCCAGACCCCGACACCGCGCGGATGGACCCGTTTCGTGAGGAGAACACGCTGATCCTCACCTGCGACGTAATTGAGCCGTCGACCGGCAAAGGCTATGACCGAGATCCACGCTCGCTTGCCAAACGTGCTGAGGCTTATTTGAAGTCGACAGGTGTGGGCGACATTGCGTACTTCGGGCCCGAGCCCGAATTCTTCATCTTCGACGCCGTCACTTGGAGTGTCGACATGTCGGGCTCGATGGTGCGCATCAAATCTGAAGAAGCGCCGTGGTCGACCGGCATCGACTACGAAGCCGGCAACCTGGCGCACCGCCCTGCGCTGAAGGGCGGCTACTTTCCGGTGCCGCCCACTGACTCCTTGCAGGACATTCGCTCGGAGATGTGCCTGCTGCTCGAACAGCAGGGCGTCGAAGTCGAGGTGCATCATCATGAAGTGGCGGCGCCGGGACAGTGCGAGATCGGCACCAAGTTCACGACGCTCACCAAGCGCGCCGACTGGCTGCAGATCCTGAAATACACGGTGTGGAACGTCGCGGCCAGCTATGGCAAGACGGCGACATTCATGCCGAAGCCGGTCGTGGGTGATAACGGCTCGGGCATGCACGTGCATCAGTCGATCTGGAACGGCAGCACGAACCTTTTTGCCGGCAACGGCTACGCCGGTCTCTCGGACTTCGCACTCCACTACATTGGCGGCATCATCAAGCATGCGCGCGCATTGAATGCGATCACCAACCCGGGCACCAATTCGTACAAGCGGCTGGTCCCGGGGTTCGAAGCGCCGGTAAAACTGGCGTACTCGGCGCGCAACCGCTCGGCGTCGATCCGTATTCCGTACGTTTCGAACCCAAAAGGGCGGCGCATCGAAGTGCGCTTTCCCGATCCGACCGCGAACGCGTATATGGCGTTTGCCGCGATGATGATGGCGGGACTCGACGGCGTGCAGAACAAGATTCATCCCGGTGAGCCGGCCGACAAGAATCTGTACGACCTGCCGCCCGAGGAGGACGCGAAGATCCCGACCGTGTGCTCGTCGCTTGAACAGGCACTCGAGTACCTGGACAACGACCGTGAATTTTTGACGCGTGGCGGCGTGTTCAGCAACGACCTGATCGACGCCTACATCGGGCTGAAGATGGACGAGGTCACCCGCTTCCGGATGACGACTCATCCCCTCGAATTCGACATGTACTACAGCTCGTAACCCGCCGTTGCGCAAAGGAAAACCGGGGGCGGCTCATTGGAGCAACAGCCCCTCCCACGAATGCGGGAACTGGACCGTCAAGAAGGCTTACTCCGCGGATATAAGAGCGAAGTACTGACATACACTGCGCGCCTCTCGCCTCTCAGGGAATCGCCCCGTGACGCGTCTTGCCTCGGTCCTCGGTTTCGTTTCCTGCGCCTTATTGCTGACCGGCGCGTCGGCACAATCGTCCGAAATTTTCGTCTGTGTCGGCGAAAATGGCGAGAAACAGTTCACCAACACCGGCAATGTCAAAAGCTGCAAGCGCATGGACGTGCAGCCGATCTTGACGGTTCCGGCGTCGCGTCTGCCACAGTCCAGGGGCGGCGCGGTGCAACCCTCGACCGAGCCGCGCGCATCGGTATCACCCGCCAGCTTTCCGCGGGTCGATGGCGACACGCAGCGCACACGCGACAGCGACCGGCGGCGAATTCTGGAAGACGAGCTGAAAGCGGAAGAAGAGCGTCTGGCCAAGCTCAAGTCCGAGTTCAACAACGGCGAGCCCGAGCGGCGCGGCGATGAACGCAACTTCGCGCTTTACAAGGAGCGCACGCAGCGTTTGCAGGAAGACATCGCTCGCACCGAGAACAACGTGCGCGCACTCGCGCGCGAGATGTCGCTTCTCAAAATCCAGTAGGTCGGTTTTCCTCGCCAGACTGGACCGCGCATGAGCGCGGTCGAGCTGTTCGCACTGACTCAGCAGCCGTACGACGGCCTCGACCTGCTGTCGACCGCGGTGTTGCTGGTCGACAGTGGCGGCAGGATTGCCCACGTCAATCAGTCCGCCGAGCTGCTGTTCGATACATCGCGCAAGACCCTGGTTGGTCAGCTCGCGTGCCGGGTGCTGGGCGATGACGCGGAGATGCAGCACCTGGTTGCGGACGCGCAAGCCAACGCCTTTGGGCAGCGCAAGCAAATCATGGAGCTGCGCAGGTTAGGGCGTGATCCACTGCCGGTGCGTGTCATCGCCGCCGTTCAGTTTGTCGACGACATTCCGCTGGTGCTCGAAATCACCGAGATCGAGCAGCAACTGAAGGTCGACCGCGAAGAGCGGCAGATCGGCCTTACCGAAGCGAATCGCGAGTTGCTGCGCAATCTTGCGCACGAGATCAAGAATCCGCTAGGTGGCGTGCGTGGCGCCGCGCAGCTTCTCGAAGCGGAGCTTGCAAGCAGCGAACAGCGCGAATACACGCGCGTCATCATCGCGGAGGCGGATCGGCTGCATGCGCTGGTCGATCGCCTGCTGATGCCGCATCGCTCGCCGCGCGTGGTCTCTGATGTCAACATTCACGAAGTGTGCGAGCGGGTGCGACTGATCATGGTGTCGGAATTCCCGCGCGGACTGACGATCACCCGCGACTACGACGCGAGCGCGCCCGAGTTTCGCGGCGACAAGGAGCAGCTGATTCAGGCTCTGCTGAACGTCGTGCGCAACGCCGCGCAGGCGCTCGACGGGCGCATCGCGGCCGGCGACGCCGAAATCGTGTTGCGCACCCGCGTCGCGCGGCAAGTGACGATTGCGCGCGCGCGCCACCGGCTGGCACTCGATCTGCATGTCATCGACAACGGCCCCGGGATTGCCGAACATCTGAAGGACCGGATTTTCTTTCCGTTGGTCTCTGGCCGCGACGGTGGCAACGGGCTCGGCCTGACGCTTGCGCAAACGTTCATCCAGCAACACGACGGCATGATCGAAGCCGACAGTCGCCCCGGGCGCACGAATTTCCGGATCCTGATCCCACTGGCATGAAACCCGTCTGGATCGTCGACGACGACCGCTCGATACGCTGGGTGCTGGAGAAAGCGCTCGCGCGCGAGAACATCCCCTGCAAGGCATTTAGCGGCGCGCACGAAGTGTTGTCCGAACTCGAGCACGACATCCCGCAGGTTCTCGTGTCCGATATCCGCATGCCCGGCGTCAATGGCACCGAGCTGTTGCGGGCGGTCAAGCGCAAGCATCCGGCGCTGCCGGTAATCATCATGACGGCCTTCTCGGACCTCGACAGTGCGGTGTCTTCGTTTCAGGGGGGCGCTTTCGAATATCTTCCGAAGCCGTTCGACGTGGACAAGGCGGTCGAGTTGATCCGGCGCGCCGTCGATGAAAGCGTGCGCGAATCGCAGGCCGACGAGTCCCCGTCCGACGTTCCTGAAATTCTGGGGCAGGCGCCGTCGATGCAGGAAGTGTTTCGCGCGATCGGACGGCTGTCGCAGTCGAACGTGACGGTGCTGTTGACCGGAGAATCGGGCAGCGGCAAGGAGGTCGTCGCGCGCGCGCTGCACAAACACAGCCCGCGTGCACAGATGCCTTTTATCGCGCTCAACATGGCGGCGATTCCGCGCGACTTGCTCGAAAGCGAATTATTCGGTCACGAGCGCGGCGCGTTCACCGGCGCGCAGGCGATGCGGCGGGGCCGCTTCGAGCAGGCCGAAGGCGGGACGCTCTTTCTTGATGAGATAGGCGACATGCCGTCCGAACTGCAGACGCGTTTACTGCGCGTGTTGTCGGACGGAACGTATTACCGCGTCGGCGGGCATCAGCCGATCAAGGCTGCTGCCCGCGTGATCGCCGCCACGCATCAGAACCTCGAAGAGCGAGTGCGCCAGGGTTCCTTCCGTGAAGATCTGTACCACCGCTTGAACGTGATCAAGCTGCGGCTACCGTCGCTGCGCGAGCGTCGCGAAGACATTGCGTTGCTTGCGCGACATTTTCTCGCCAAAAGCGCAGCCGAGCTTGCGGTGGAACCCAAGCGCTTATCTGACGAGGCATTGGCTTTTATCAGCCAGCTACCGTTTCCCGGCAATGTGCGGCAACTCGAGAATCTCTGTCATTGGTTGACGGTGCTTGCTCCGGCGCAAATCGTCAAAGTCGAAGATCTGCCGATGGAAGTCCGGCATGAAACTGGATCGCCACTGAGCCATGGTGGTTGCGCCGTCAGCGGCAGCGACTGCGGTCAACGGAGCTCCGCCGCCGCTGGTACCGCCTAGTACGGCGTGGCCGGATCAAGACTGGCTGACGCCACTGACCGCAGAAGTCGAACGTCGGCTGAAGGCGGGCACCCCCGACGTGATGGAGGCGCTGGCGCGCGAGTTCGAAGCAACCGTGATCCGCACTGCGCTAAAGCACACCCACGGGCGGCGGATCGATGCCGCTACGCGCCTGGGCCTGGGGCGCAACACGATCACTCGCAAGATTCAGGACCTCGGGCTGGAAGACTAGACGCGTTGCGCTGGGCCTGAAGTCCCTGCAGTTCGTCGCACCTTGCCGCAGTTCGTCGCAGCGACCACGACGCCTGTCCCAGGTCGAGGATAATCGCGCCCCATTACGGATGCCTGGCCACGAGTCATGCATGCCAGGGGGATTCTTGGAATGCGTAAGCGCACAGGATGGATACTGACCGCGGCATTGGCTGCCATCGTGATCGCGGGCGCCGCGGTTGCGATTTCGGCGAAGAAGTCGGAGGCCGATGCGGCAAAGAAGCGCGAGCGTCCAGCGCTCGAATTCGCTCAGCGCGACGTCGTCTCGCTGCAACCGAAGCGGCTGGCAGTTGAGCTTGCGGTGCCCGGGTCGGTGCACGCCGTTTCGCAGGCGACCGTACGCGCGAAGCTGTCGGCGGAAGTCAAGCGGGTGCTGGTCCGTGAAGGCGACCGCGTCACAGTCGGGCAGTCGATCGCGGAGTTCGACACTGCGCAGCTGCGTGCGCAAATGGCCGAGCGCAAAGCAGCGCTCGAGTCTTCGCGTGCGCAGCTGGCGATGGCCGACCGCACGCGGCAGGCAAACGCGCAACTGCTCAAGCAGAACTTCATTTCGCAGAACGCGTTCGATACCGCCAGTAGCGCACATCAGGTGCAGATTGCGGCGGTGGCGACCGCGCAGGCGCAGCTGGAGTTGACCCAACTGTCGATGACCGACGCCGTCGTGCGTGCACCCATTTCCGGGACGGTATCGAAGCGTCATGTGCAGCCGGGCGAGAAAGTAGCCTTCGACGCGCCGTTGCTATCGATCGTCGACCTGGCGCAGTTGGAGGTGCAGGCGCAGGTGCCGGTTTCCGACGTCAGCCAGATTCGCAAGGGCATGCCGGCTCAGATCAGCGTCGAGGGCATTGACGCTCGCAAGTTCGAAGGGCGGGTCGAGCGTATCAATCCAAGCGCGGAGACAGGAACGCGCACGATCAATATCTACGTGTCGCTGGCGAATGAGGATTCCTTGTTGAAGGCCGGCATGTTCGCGCGCGTGTTGCTGACGATTTCTCCGGAAATCGAAGTCCCTGCGTTACCGCTATCGGCAGTGCGCACGGAAGCTGCGCAGACTTTCGTATGGGTCGTCGTCGATGAGAAACTCGCCCGTCGCAGTATCGCCACCGGGAAGCGTGACGAGCGTGCCCAGCTGGTCGAAGTGACTTCGGGATTGGCGCCGGGTGAGGTCGTGCTCGCAACCAAGTTCGACAATCTGAAGGAAGGACTCGCCGCGAAGGTGATCAGCCTGGCTGCTGATGCGAGCGTCGCTGACAGAAATCGCCAGGCGCCGGCGAGAAACTAGCCCCGAGAGCCCGCCGATGTGGATAACGCGCGTTTCCATCAACCATCCCGTGTTTGCCACGATGGTGATGGTCGCTCTTACCGTGCTCGGGCTGTTTTCGTACGCCAAGCTTGGGGTCGAGGCGATGCCCGACGTGCGTCCGCCGCTGGTGTCGATCCAGGTGCGCTATCCGGGCGCGTCACCGGAGCAAGTTGAAAACGACATCGCCAAGCCGATCGAAAATGCGGTCAACACCGTCGCCGGCGTCAAGCGCATCTTGTCGGCGTCGTACGAAGGTATCTCATATTCATGGATCGAGTTCCGGCTCGATGTCGACACCGACCGCGTGACGCAGGAAGTGCGCGACAAGATTGCGCAGATCCGCGCAGGTTTTCCGCGCGACGTCAAAGATCCTGTCGTGCAACGCGGTGGCGACGAGAACGACGAGCCGGTAGCTTTCTATGCACTGCTGGGCACGGGCCTGTCGCAGCGCCAGTTGACGACGCTCGGCGAGCAGGTCGTCCAGAAAGGCTTTGAACGCGTCAGCGGAGTCGGCCGCGTGTCGCTCAGCGGCACGGTGACGCGCGAGATCCAGGTGCGGGTAGACCCCGGGCGTTTGACCGCTTTCGGCCTGACCGTCGATCAGGTCGTCACTGCGCTGCGCAATGCGAATGTCAGCGTACCGGTCGGCACGATCAGCAACAACACGGTCGAAGCGATCGTGCGCGTCGACGGCCGTATCGAAGAGCCTGCCAATTTCGGCAAGATCATCGTCGCGCGCAAAAGCGGCGCGCCGATCCTGCTGTCGCAGGTCGCTGAGATATTCGATACCGAGCGCGAGCGCAGCTCGATCGCTCGCATCAACGGGACCCCGGCGATCAGCTTTTACGTCTTCAAGGCGCAGGACGCCAACATCGTGCAGGTGGGCGATAGCCTGAAGATCGCTGCCGAAGATATCCGCAAGCTGTTGCCGGCAGGTACCGAGCTGAAGCTGCTGCGCTCGACTTCCGATTTTGTCAAAGGCGCGGTCAACAACGTCAAGGTGACGATCATCGAAGGCGCGCTGCTGACGGTGCTCATCGTTTTCCTGTTTCTGGGCAGTTGGCGCAGCACCGTGATCACCGGGCTCACCTTGCCGATCGCAGTCATCGCAACGTTTATTGCACTCAGGGTGTTCGGCTTTACGTTGAACTACATGACGATGATGGCATTGAGCCTGTGCATCGGTCTGTTGATCGACGACGCGATCGTCGTGCGCGAGAACATCGTGCGGCATATCCACATGGGAAAAGACCACTACACGGCCGCGCGCGAGGGAACGGATGAGATCGGACTTGCGGTGCTGGCCACGACGTTCTCGATCGTGGCGGTGTTCGTGCCGATCGCGTTCATGGGCGGCATCGTCGGGAAGTTTTTTTATCCGTTCGGTATCACCGTTGCGGTGGCGGTGCTGGTGTCGATGTTCGTCAGCTTCACGCTGGACCCGATGCTTTCTGCCGTGTGGCGCGATCCGCCGCGCGGCATGCACGATGCGCGCTTTGTCGGCCCTGTGCTGCGCGGCTTCGATCGATTCATGGATCGCGTGCATGCGATTTATGGGCGCCTGCTCGGCTGGGTGCTGTCGCCGCGCCAGTGGACGCTTGGCACCACTGTGCCGAAGGTCAATGTTCCCGTCGGTTTGCCGTCGTTCGGAGTCTGGCGCGCACTGCGCACGCTCGACGCCCGTCACCTGAAACCGCGCTTTGCCACGATCAGCCCGCGCGGAATCACGCTGTGGATTGCGGCGCTGAGTTTTGCGCTCGCGATTCCGATTGCCGGGGTCGTAGGCACCGAGATGATGCCGGAGAGCGACCAAAGTTTTACCAGCGTGCGATTGACGATGCCGGTCGGCTCGAGCCTTGAATACGCCGACGAGCGCGTCAAGCGCGTGGAGGAGGCGCTGCGCGAGTTCAAGGAAATCGACTCGATCGATACGGGCGTCGGTACTGAGGGCGCGAAGAACACCGGCCGGCTCAATCTAAAACTGGTACCGCGCTCGGAGCGCAATCGTTCGCAGAAAAAGCTCGAACAGGAGATTCGACAGCGGCTTGCTGCGATTCCCGGGATCGAAATGAAAGTGGGCTGGGGCGGCCCGATTTATATCGCGCTGCTCGGTAATAACGATGCGGAAATGCAGCGTGTGATTGCCGACCTGCGACAGAAAATCCTGTCGATTCGCGGCATCACCGATATTGAAGTGTCAGCGAAGGAGGGCACACCAGCGCTGTCGGTTCGTCTAAAGCCCGAGCTGGCGTCCGAGTACGGCGTTACGTATGCGCAGCTTGGTACGACGCTGCGCGCTCTGATCGGCGGCGAAAATTCGGGTTACTGGCTCGCGCCGGACGGCCAGAACTACGAAGTGATCACACAGATCCCGCGCGCAAGTCGTACCGTCGTCGACGATATCTCCGGAATGAACATCGCGACCGGGCGGCAGATGACCGACGGCACGCCCGAGGTGATTCCGCTGCGCGCGATTGCCACGATCGAGCGCACATTTAATCCGGAAAACATCCGGCGCCAGGACTTGCAACGCAGGATTGCCTTGTGGGCCAACGTACAGGGACGCCCGTCCGGCGATGCGGGAAAGGAAGTGCAGGCGATGGTGAAAGCCTACGAACTGCCGCCGGGCCTGCGTTTCGATGTCGGCGGCCAGATCCGCGAGCAGGAGGAAGTCAACGCGGCAATCTTCGGGGCGCTCGCACTCGCGGTGATCTTCATCTACATCGTGCTCGCCTCGCAATTCGGCAGCTTCCTGCAACCGCTTGCGATCATGGCGTCACTGCCGCTGTCGATTGTCGGCGTCATGCTCGCACTGCTGGTGACCAATACCACGCTGAATATATTTTCGATGATCGGCATCGTGTTCTTGATGGGGCTCGTGACGAAGAACGCCATTTTGCTGGTCGACTTTGCGAACAAGGGCCAGCGCGAGGGCCTGACGCGCAACGACGCGTTGCTCGCTGCGGGTCAAGTTCGCCTGCGTCCGATCTTGATGACCACGGCGGCGATGATCTTCGGAATGTTGCCGTTGGCGATCGGGCTCGGCGAAGGTTCAGAACAACAGGCACCGATGGGACGCGCCATTATCGGCGGTGTAATCACATCGACGTTGTTGACGTTGGTCGTGGTTCCCGTGATCTACACCTATCTGGATGCGCTGGAACGGCGCTTGAAGGGACGCCGTCAAGGCGCCCCGGCTCTTAGGCACCAGCCCGCCGATAAAGCCTAGTCATAATCGCCCTCTTCCGATGGAGCGACGCGATGAGCACTGAACCTGCAGGATCAATCGATTCGAATGAATCCGCGAGCGCAGAACGAGCGCGCCGCAGGCTCGTATCCGAGAAGGGCTTCTACGTTCACCTGGTGACCTACGTTTTGGTGATCGCCGGACTGTTCATCATCAACGTACTCACTGGACACGGACGTTGGTGGTTCGTCTGGCCGGCGGTTGGTTGGGGCATTGGCATCGCGGTGCATGCACTGTCCGCCTTTGGGCTGATCGGGTTGCTGGGACGCGACTGGGAAGAGCGTCGGCTGAAGGAACTGATTGAGGAAGAGCGCCGGCGGGGTGGCTGATCCGAGTCGCTCCCGTTCATGACGCGCGCGGTCTCTTGGCTTGAACACGACCCGGACGAGCGCATCGTTCGATGGGGCTGGATGATTTGGACAGCGTGGGGCGTTATCGGTGGCGCTCTGCTGTTAACCGATGTCAGGGCCGGCACCGGGGCGCTGAGCCTCGTGTTGGTCGCGCCCTTCTGGGGACTGTGGCTTGTCTGGCCCGCCTACCGCGCTGTGCGTCGTTGGTGGCGGTGGCAATCCGACAGCGTGTCTGCCGAATGGAACGGTACCTACTACGAATTCGACGGTCGTCAGATACGGATGCTGATGCAGGGCGATTCGATCTGGATCGCCGCCGCTGACGTGTTCGATGCGCTCGATCTGCATGGCCGCCAACGCGACGCTGCGCGCGTCCGACAAATCGCAGGACGCGACGGTCTGGTCAAACCGCCTGGGACGCGGCTGTTGGCGTTTTCCGAAATCGGAATCAAAGCCTGGCTCGATCGCCGCACCGATCCCGTCGCCCACAAATTTTCACGCTGGCTGGACAAGCAGGTGATCACACCGTATCGCAAACGTCAGGAGATCGAGGCAGACGGCGGCGGCAGAAGATCAAACCGAGTAGGCCAGAGTCGTCGCGGCGCGCAAGCGTTGGGCGGAGCTGGCCTGCCTGGGCGTCGGGCACTGAAGTGCCGACCACTGCGGTACTCACAACGCCGGCGCGAAATAAGGCTAAAGCGTTATTTCGCTTAACGGCCCCGGCGTTGCTCCGTTCCTCGGGCGACGCCCCGAAGGCAGGTCAGCTCCGCCCAACGCTTGCGCTTGAGACAGTCTCACGTGGTGTGGGGAAGGAAAAAAACACCTCGTGCGAGGCGGTGTCGCGACAGCTGCGCTAGCCGCTGCTGCTACCGCATCCCACAAGATCTACTGCGTTGCTGCCACCGCCGGCGGCGTCTTCTCTTTCTGTGTCAGCGGTCGCGCAGGCTCTTGCCGGAAGTTGACCGTCAGCTGCGACGTCTTTGGATAGCCGGACGCGTCGAGCGTGATGTTCCATTCGTCGGGATCGAATCCGATCAACGGGGCGGTGCCGACCGTCGCGACTGGCACGCCCTCGGCCTGTGTCAGCCGCTTGAGTTCGACCGAGTCGTCACCGGTTTCGATCGTGCGTTCCGCGAACGGAATACCGCGTTTGACTAGAAATTCGCGCGCGGTGTTGCAGGGTGGGCACTTGCTTGCGGTAAACAGCATGACCGGATACATCGACGACGCGCGCCGCACCTGGTACGGCAGCATCGACTGGATCTGTTGTCCGATCTGGCGCAGATCGATTCGCAGCAGGTTTTGCGCGTCAGGCGGCGGGCGGTCTCCGTAGTTGATCTGTCCACGAGCATCGGTCCAGCGATACAGATACTTACGCTCCTTGTCGGCTTCGGTTGGCGCTTGCGCCATGGCGGAGGCGAGTAACGCGCACATCAAAGCGGTGGCGATGAATCGAAGCAATGAAATCGGCGATCGCATCAAGTACTCCGGGTTAACTCTTTGGGGCCGGCGAAGCGGCAGCCGGTGGACGATCTGCGGCCTCACGCGGCAAGATCGGTTTGGGCGGTTCAGCGCGATACGTCGGAGGCATCACAATTTGTGCCGGATAGCCCGCTGCGCTCAGAGCCGCTGCCCAGGCGCTTTGATTGAAGCCGAGCTGCGGCGTGCGGCCGAGTGTCATCACCGGCACCGACGTCGTTCCGACGCGCCGCTTCAATTCTTCGGCGTCGACATCGGTGTCGACTACGACCTCTTGGTACGGCGCGCCGCGACGACGCAGCCAGGCGCGCGCCGATTCACAGGGACCGCAATCGAGGGCGGTGTAAAGCGTGATCGGAAACGTCGACATCGCTTTGCGCAACTCAAACGGAACGCCGCCGGTGGGATCAACGCCTTCGACTTTGGCGCGGCCATCGATGCGCCCCAGGTTTCTTGCATCCGCCGGAGGTGCATCGCCGTAGTTGACCTGCCCGCTGGGGTCGTTCCACCGATACTGGGCGTGCGCCGGCCAGGCCATTGCAAGCAAAGCCAGGGTAACGCTCGCCAATCCCATCTGGTACGACCTTGAATACATCTGCCTAACTCACCATGCCGCTGTGCTTCAGCAGCGCATCGATCGTCGGCTTGCGGCCGCGAAACGCCACGAAGGACTGCATCGCCGGGCGGCTCCCGCCAACGGCCAAAACTTCATCCAAAAACCGGCGGCCGATCGCGGCGTTCAACACGCCACCGCTCTGACTTTCTTCGAACGCCGAGTACGCATCGGCCGACAAAACCTCGGCCCATTTGTAGCTGTAATAGCCTGCGGCGTAACCGCCCGCGAAGATGTGCGAGAAAGCGTGCGGAAAACGGTTGTATTCGGGCGGAAGCAACACCGAAACTTCACGCCGGACGTCCGCCAGCAGCTTCAGGACTTGTCCCTCACCGGTCCACTCCGCGCCTGAGTGCAACAGCATGTCGAACAACGCGAATTCGAGCTGGCGCACGGTGAACATCCCGCTTTGGAAGTTTTTGGCCGCCAGCATTTTTTCAAACAGTCCGCGCGGCAGCTTCGCACCGGTATCGACGTGGCCGGTCAGCAGCTGCAGAACCTCCCATTCCCATGCGAAGTTCTCCATGAACTGCGACGGTAATTCCACCGCATCCCATTCGACGCCCTGGATTCCGGATACCGACGGCTCGTCGACGCGCGTCAGCATGTGATGCAGCCCATGGCCGAATTCATGGAACAACGTCAGCACTTCGTCGTGTTTCAACGTCCCCGGCTTGCCTCCCGCCGGCCGCGAAAAGTTGCAGGTCAAAAACGAAACCGGCGTAGCGAGCCCCGTGCGGCGTGCGCGCCGGCTGCGTGCGTCGTCCTGCCACGCGCCGCCTTGTTTGTGGTCGCGTGCGTACAAGTCAAGATAAAACTGACCGACCAGGTCACCCTGCAGATTGGCGATCCGGTAAAAGCGCACATCCGGGTGCCAGACGGGTGCGGTTTCTTCCCGAATTGCGACGGCAAACAGGGTCTCGATAACCTTGAACAGGCCTGCGAGCACGCGCTCTTCTGTGAAGTACTGTTTCAGCTCCTGCTCGGAGTACGAATAGCGCTGCTCGCGCAGCTTCTCACTGGCATACGAGACATCCCACGGCTGCAGATCGGCAATGGCAAGATGCTGCGCGGCGAACTCGCGCAGCTCGAACACATCGCGCTCTGCGTAGGGCTTGGCTCGGCGCGCAAGATCACGCAGGAAGCCAAGAACTTCGGCCGGGTCTTCAGCCATCTTTGCCACCAGAGAAACTTCGGCGAAGCTCTGGTAGCCGAGCAGCTGCGCGTGCTGCCGCCGCAGCTTCAGCAGCTCGACCATCAGCGGACCGTTGTTCCATGCTGGCTTGCCGAACTCGGACGCCCTGGTCGAGTACGCGCGGTACAGCTGTTGGCGCAACGCGCGGTCGTGCGCGTAGTCGATGATCGCCGAGTAGCTCGGATACTGAAGAGAGATTTTGTAGCCGCTCTTGCCTTCTGCGTGAGCGGCTTCCGAAAGCATCTGCAGAGCGTCCTCAGGCACGCCGGCCAGCGCGGCTGCGTCGTCGACGTACAGCGCAAAGGCGTTGGTGGCGTCGAGTACATTTTCGGCAAAACGGGTAGACACCTGCGACTCACGCTCGCGCACGTCCTTAAAGCGTTCTTTGTTCTCCGCCGTCAGGTCGGCGCCGCCCAGCCGAAAGTCGCGCAGCTCGTTTTCGACGACACGCCGCCGAACCGCGGGCCAATCGGGAAAGTCCGCGGCGGAAGCGAGCATCTTGAATTTTTTGTACAGCGCCTCGTTCTGCGACAGCTCGGTCCAGAACGCGGTGAGCTTCGGTAGATTGGCGTTGTATTGCTTGCGCAACTCCGGCGTGTCAACGACGGCGTTGATGTGCGAAATCGCACCCCAGGATCGCGCGAGCCGGTCGGTCGCCTCGTTCAAAGGCTCGACCACCAAGTCCCAAGTGGCGGCGGCCGCGTCTGTCGTGATACGCGCAACCACATTGCGTGCTTCGGCAAGCAGCGTGTCGATGGCAGGCGTTATGTCCTCCGGCTGGATCCGATCGAAAGGGGGCAGCGCGCTGAAGTCGAGCAGCGGGTTATGAGCGCTGTTCGCGCGCTGCGGTTGCCGTGGGTGGGTGGTCGTTGAGGTCATATCCATAAGTCGTTCAGTGAGTTTCGATCTCGGTGTGGCGCTCGGCCGCTTCCACCGTGTTCGTCAACAGCATTGCAATCGTCATCGGGCCGACGCCGCCCGGCACCGGCGAAATCCACCCGGCCACCTGGCTGACGTTTTCGAAATCGACGTCGCCGGTGAGCTTTCCTTCCGGCGATCGGTTGGTGCCGACGTCGATGACGATCGCGTCCGGCTTCACCATGTCCGCTGTCACCAGATTGCGTCTGCCTACCGCAGCCACCAATATGTCGGCCGCGCGCGTATGCAAAGCGAGGTCGCGGGTCTTGCTGTGCGCAATCGTGACGGTGGCGTTGGCCGCAAGCAGCAGCATCGCCATCGGTTTCCCGACCATGTTTGAGCGCCCGAGCACGACGGCGTGACGGCCGGCAATTGGTGCGTTGATCGATTCCAGCATCTTCATCACGCCGTATGGGGTGCACGAACGGAAGTAGGGAGTGCCCATCAAAGTCAAGCCGGCGTTGGTGGCATGCAGGCCATCAACGTCTTTTTCGAACGCAATCGATTCCAGGATCTTCGCCGAATCAAGGTGCTTCGGCAGTGGCGTCTGCACCAGAATGCCGTGTACATCGGGATCCGCATTGAGCTGCCCGATGCGCGCCAGTAACGCGACCTCGGCGACGTCGCCCGGCAGACGGTCAATCCATGAGCGAATGCCGACTTGCTCGCAAGCTGAACCTTTATTGCGGACGTAGACCGCAGATGCCGGATCGTCGCCGACCAGGATGACCGCAAGCCCGGGGCGATGACCGGCGGCGGTCAGACGCGCGACGCGTGAGACAAGCCCATTCCGTACTTCAGTTGCCAGCGCTTTGCCATCAATGATGCGAGCGGTCACGCAATCATTCCGTTTTTCGGTTCCTTGAGCAGCCCGCGAGTTTACGAGGGCTACTGACGCAGCGCCCCTCCCGTCAGTACGGTGCGCATTAGATCGGCCACCGTGTTGGCCTTCATCTTGTCCATGATGTTGGCTCGATGCGCCTCGACGGTCTTAATCGAAATGCCAAGGTCGTCGGCAATCTGTTTATTCAAGCGGCCGGCAACGATGCGTTCCAGCACTTGTTGCTCGCGCGGAGTGAGCTTGCTCAGCAACGCTTCGCTCAACCTTTGCCGCTCGGTGGCCGAGGCGTGCGCGCGCGCTTCCGCGAGCATGCGCTCGACCAACGCCTTCAGCGCTGCCTGATCGAACGGCTTTTCGATGAAATCAACGGCGCCCTTTTTCATTGTCGAGACCGCCATCGGCACGTCGCCGTGGCCGGTGATGAAAATGATCGGCAATCGCGACTTTCTAGTGATCAGCTGCTCCTGCAGTTCGAGCCCGCTCATTCCCGGCATGCGGACGTCCAAAATGGCGACGGCGATCGCGGCGGGATCGTGCTTCGCCAGAAACTCTTCCGCGCTGTCGAAACCAATGACCCGGTAGTGGCTCGCTTCCAGCAGCCACTGCACAGAGTCGCGCACCGCATCGTCGTCGTCGACGACGTACACCACGCCCATCGTTTCCGCGACTTGACTCGCTAGCTCGTTCACTAGACGTCCTCTTTTGTTGCGCTCGATGCAGCGAGCGGGAGTGTGAATACAAAAATCGCGCCGCCACCGTCGGGATTGCGGTCTACGGTCAGGCGGCCATGATGAAACTCGACGATTGAACGGCAGATGTTCAGGCCCATCCCCATCCCCTCGGACTTTGTGCTGAAAAACGGTTGGAACAGATTGGCGAGCTGTGGTTCCGAAACGCCCGAGCCTCGATCAATCACCGAAAACTCGGCCATGTCGTCCTGGAGCCGGACGACCAGATCGATCCTGCGCACCGTCGCCCGGTCCATCGCATCGACGGCATTTTTCAGCAGATTCAGCAGCAGTTGCTCGATCAATATGGGATCGACATCAAGTGGAGGTAGTCCCGCCTGCACGTCGGTGTGAATCACGATTCCCTTCTTCGCTGCTTCGATATCGGCAAAACCGATCGCGTCCTCGACGATCTGTGCGACTTGGGTCGGCCGCCGCCTTGGCTCGGAGCGCTTCACGAATTCGCGGATACGACGAATGATGTTGCCTGCGCGTTGCGCCTGCCCGGCGGTCTTTTCAAGCGCCGGCAGCAGCTCGTCATTCGACATGCCGCCGTCTTTCATCCTCGTCACTGCGCCCAGGCTGTAGTTGCTGATCGCTGTCAGCGGCTGGTTCAACTCGTGCGCCAAAGTTGACGCCATCTCGCCCATCGTCATCAGGCGCGAGGTCAGCTCCACTTTCTCCTGCTGTTGTCGCACCATGGTCTCGCTTGCCTTGCGTTCGGTAATGTCGGTGGCGATTTGCAGCGTGACATCACGTCCATCGACCCAGCGAACGTTGCGCGTTCGCACATCGAACCAGCGTGAGACGTGCGCGTCGAAAGCCTCGCCGGCGACCGCTTGTGCGGATAGCGCCGCTCGCAACCGTAGGTGGCCGATGGGTGTCGAGCCATACAGGTCTCGATAACTGCGGTTCGCGAAAAGCAGTTCGTCGCCCGGCTCGTCGGCTACGACCGACACGGCTGCGTCGAGCGATTCGAGCACCGTCGTGAATCGCTCGTGCGCAGCGGCCAATTGTTCACTGATGCGGTTGGGCTCGGTAATGTCGGCCATCGCGGACATCCAGCCGAGCTGCTCGCCGTCTTCGGCCAGCAGCGGCGAAAAGTACATGCGTGCGTCGAACAGCGTGCCGTCGCGCCGTATGACCTTCAGCTCGAAGCCGCTGGCCGGCGCCTTGCCGGCCAGCACGATTGCAAGCTTGGCCAGATATTCTTCACACCGCTCGCGCGGCCAGTACGGAAACGGGGGCGACTTTCCAATCAGCTCCTCGACCGACCAGCCCGTCATCTGAACGAACGCCTGGTTGACGTGCCGCAGCACGCCATTGCGGTCAATCACGCCCATGCCGGTCGCGAGAGAATCTTCCATCGCGCGGCGAAACGCCGTCTCAGTGCGCAGCACACGCTCCACCTGGGCCTGCTTGACGTCGCGCCGCGCGAGCGCAGCCAGCGTGGCCATCACGACCAGCGTCAAACCGACGACCAGCCATGAAAGCGCGTTTCCCAGCACGGGAGAGCGTTGTCTAAACGGCGACGCCTGAACCATGATGCCGTCGGACAGCAGCGGCACGCGAACCGCGTAACGCGGTTCGTCCGCCGGAACCTCACTGCTGGTCGACGCCGCGAGTACCGTGTCGCCATCGTCGCGCAGCGCGATTCGATAGCGCTGTCCCAGCTCGGGTTTAACGGTCTGGCGCAGTAGTTCCGGCAGCGAGACGCGCGCCAGCAACGCACCGACATAACGGTCGTCGCTGAAAATGGGCGCAATCAGGTCAGTAAACGGGCTGCCGTGATCGGAGCTCGGCCGCGATTGGTCTTCGTATGGCGGCGAAAAAAAAGTCGCATGCGTTTCGCGCGCTCGTTTGATCCCCGAGCGCGTGACTTCCACGCCGATCTCGGACGCCGCAGGTCGTGCCCAGTCGGCGAGAGGACTCGGCGACTGCACCGACCACCGCACACGATTGCCGCCGTCAACATACGCCAGATGCAACAGCTCGGGCTTTGACATCATCAGCTCGCGGCCGGTCGATGCGAATCGATCCTCGTTGTATTTCGCGTCGCCGATTTCGAGCCCGATGCTGGTGGTTGCTTCGGTGATCGTTTGCAGCCGGAGCGATAGCGACTGAACGACCGTATCGACGTCGCGCGTCAGCGCATCGCGCTTTATCGCGCGGTCTTCGATGATCAATAGATAAGCCAGGCCTGCGATCGCGACGGCCAGCAACAAAATCGCCAGCAAGTGTGCGTAACGGCTGAGATTGAACCGGCCTTCTTTGGCGCGCGCTGGATCGAACGCAAGCAGCACGGAGTCGGTCGGAGTTAAGCGTGCACCCATCTGTGCTCGTTCGTCCTTTACGGCGGCGGAGAGCCGCTAAGCGAGCCTATTATGAACAGCACAACGCCATGGGCACGCCGGCCGGTAATTCGTCTCATTTCGCATTACGGAAATGAATGCCGCTATTTGAAACTACAGCAATGGCTGGTATCGTCGCCCAAAACGATAGGAGACTGCATGTCCGCACTATTCCAGCAAGCGGCCAACGATCCTGACACGCTTGAAACCGCAGAGTGGCTCGATGCCCTCGAAACGGTGATCGAACGCGAAGGCCCGGAGCGCGCGCACTTTCTGCTCGAAGCATTGATCGATAAAGCGCGCCGCTCCGGAACGCACCTTCCGTATTCCGCGAACACGGCCTACATCAACACGATTCCGCCGCACCTGGAAGAACATTCGCCGGGCGACGCCTCGATTGAAGAGCGTATTCGCTCCTACAACCGCTGGAATGCAATGGCGATCGTGGTGCGGGCCAATCGCGGCGAAGGCGAGCTTGGCGGGCACATCGCGAGCTATGCGTCGTCGAGCACGCTGATGGAAATTGGGTTCAACCACTTCTGGCGCGCACCATCGGGCGATTTCGGCGGCGATCTGATTTACTTCCAGGGACATTGCGCCGCCGGTGTGTATGCGCGCGCATTTCTTGAGGGACGGATTACTGAAGAGCAGCTGGTCAACTTCCGGCGCGATGTCGACGGCAAAGGTGTGACGTCGTACCCGCACCCAAAGCTGATGCCGGAGTTTTGGCAGTTCCCGACCGTGTCGATGGGCCTCGGCCCGATTCAGGGCATTTATCAGGCGCGCTTTCTGAAGTACCTGCACGCGCGCGGAATCGCGAACACCGAAGGACGCAAAGTATGGGTGTTCTGCGGCGACGGGGAAATGGACGAGCCGGAGTCGCTTGGCGCGATTGGACTGGCCGCGCGTGAAAAGCTGGACAACCTCATCTTTGTCGTCAACTGCAATCTGCAGCGGCTCGACGGACCGGTGCGCGGCAACGGCAAGATCATTCAGGAGCTCGAAGGTACTTTTCGCGGCGCCGGCTGGAATGTGATCAAGCTGATCTGGGGATCGTATTGGGATCCACTCCTTGCGCGCGATCACGAAGGCCGGTTGCTGCGCGTGATGGAGGACACGGTCGACGGCGAGTATCAGAACTTCAAGGCCAACGACGGCGCGTTCGTGCGCAAGAATTTCTTCGGCAAGGATCCAAAGCTGCTCGAAATGGTGTCGCGCATGAGCGACGACGACATCTGGCGGCTCAATCGCGGCGGCCATGATCCGCACAAGATCTACGCAGCCTATGCGGCAGCGACCAAGCATGCTGGACAGCCGACGGTGGTCCTTGCCAAGACCGTCAAGGGTTACGGCATGGGCAAGGTCGGCGAGGGAAAGAATCCGACGCATCAGTTGAAGAAGCTCGACGACGCTGCGATTCGCGAGTTTCGCGATCGATTCGCAATCCCGGTACCCGACGACAGACTCGACGAGGTTCCGTTCTTCAAGCCCGCGGCCGATTCACCCGAAATGAAGTATCTGCTTGAGCGGCGGCGCGCTCTCGGCGGATTCGTGCCGCAGCGCCGTCGCACCGCCGACGAAAAAATCGTGGCGCCCGGACTCGACACCTTCCAGGCGGTGCTCGATCCCACCTCCGAAGGCCGCGAGATCTCGACGACACAGGCGTTTGTGCGTTCGCTGACGCAGCTGGTACGCGACAAAAATATCGGTCCGCGCGTGGTGCCGATCATTCCGGACGAAGCGCGCACGTTCGGCATGGAAGGCATGTTTCGCCAGCTCGGCATTTACTCGTCTCAGGGGCAGTTATACGAGCCGGTCGACAAAGACCAGGTGATGTACTACCGCGAGGACAAGAAGGGTCAGATCCTCGAGGAAGGCATTAACGAAGCAGGTGCGATGAGCTCGTGGATTGCGGGTGCTACTTCGTACTCGACCAACAACCGCATCATGGTGCCGTTCTACATTTTCTATTCGATGTTCGGCTTCCAGCGCATCGGCGACCTGGCGTGGGCTGCCGGCGACATGCAGGCGCGCGGATTCCTGCTTGGCGCAACGGCAGGACGCACGACATTAAACGGCGAGGGGTTGCAGCACCAGGACGGCCACTCGCACTTGATGAGCTCGACGATCCCCAATTGCGTCAGCTACGACCCGACATTTGCGCACGAAGTGGCGGTCATCATCCAGCAAGGCCTGAAGCGCATGGTGGAGAACCAGGAAAACGTCTGGTACTACATCACGCTGATGAACGAGAACTATCCGCAGCCTGGGCTGAAGAAGGGACAGGAAGAGGGAATTCTCAAAGGGATGTACCTGTTGCGCGAAGGCCCGGCGGGAAGCGGAATGGGGAAATCGATTCCACGCGTGCAGTTGTTGGGCAGTGGCACGATCTTGCGCGAAGCGATCGCTGCCGCCGACATGCTTGAGAAGGACTGGGGCGTTTCCGGTGACGTGTGGAGCGTCACGAGCTTCACTGAACTGCGCCGCGATGGCATCGATGCGGAGCGTTGGAGTCTGCTGCATCCCAACGACAAGCCACGTAAGCCTTACGTAACACAAGCGCTCGAAAAGAGCGCCGGGCCGATTGTCGCGACTACCGACTACATGCGCTTGTTTGCGGATCAGATCCGCGCGTACGTTCCTCGCGGCCGCGACTATCGAGTGCTGGGTACCGACGGCTTCGGGCGCTCTGACACGCGCGCGAAGCTGCGCGAGTTCTTCGAAGTCGATCGCCGCTATGTCACGGTCGCCGCGTTGCGCGCGCTGGCCGATGAAGGTACGGTGCCGGCGGCGAAAGTTGCCGATGCGATCAAAAAGTACGGCATCGATGCGAACAAGCCCAATCCAGTCACTGTCTAGAGCCGAGCGATGGCACAACAAGTCGAAGTAAAAGTCCCGGATATCGGCGACTTCAAAGACGTCGAGGTCATCGAGCTATTGGTCAAGCCCGGTGACGCGATCGCGAAAGACCAGTCACTGATCACGGTCGAAAGCGACAAGGCGTCGATGGAGATCCCGTCTTCTGCGGCAGGCATCGTGAAGCAGCTGATGGTGAAACTGGGGGACAAGGTTTCAAAGGACTCGCCGTTGCTTGTGGTCGACAGCGACGCGCAGACCGCCCCCGCTGCGAAGACTTCGCCACCGGCTACTGAAGCAGGTCGTGCCGCTGCCGCTCCACCCAAGCCGACCGCGCCCGCACCATCGGCGCCGGCGCCGATTGCAAGCGCCGCAGCCAAGTCAGAGGCTATCGAAATCACCGTTCCCGACATCGGCGACTTCAAAGAGGTCGAAGTCATCGAGGTACTGGTCAAGCCCGGGGATGCCGTCGCCAAGGATCAATCGCTGATTACGGTGGAAAGCGATAAGGCGTCGATGGAAATTCCATCGTCGCATGCAGGCGTGATCAAGGAACTGAAGATCAAGCTCGGCGACAAGGTGTCCAAGGGGACACTGCTCGCGATCGTGACCACGACAGGACAACAGCCTGCGCCGGCATCGCAACAACCTTCGGTAGCGAAGGAACCTGCACAAGCTGCCGGCGCGCCCGCAGCCGCACCTGCCACGGCCGCCATAGAACCGAAGTCGGCGGAGCCGTCGCCCACGCGCTCGCACGCGTTTGCCACCGAAATGGGAGCGCGTCCCGAGCCTCTCGATCTTGGCCCCGTGCCCGGCGCAAAGCCGCACGCATCGCCATCGGTGCGCAGGTTCGCACGAGAACTTGGCGTCGATTTGACAGCGGTGCGAGGCAGCGCGCCAAAGGGGCGGATCACCGAAGACGACGTTCGATCTCATGTAAAGGCGACGATGGCCGGTGGCGCACGGCCAGCAGCGGCTGCCGGCGCGTCTTCCGCCGGAGTGCCCTCAAACCTTCCTCCGTGGCCGCAGGTCGACTTTGCCAAATTCGGTCCGATCAAGCGCGTCGAGATGTCGCGCATCCGCCGGATTTCCGGTCCCGCGCTGACGCGCAACTGGGTGTCGATTCCGCACGTCACCAATCACGATGATGCCGATATCACCGAGCTCGAAGCGTTCCGCGTGCAACTGAACAAGGAGAACGAAAAGAGCGGTCTGAAGCTCACGATGCTGGCGTTTCTAATCAAGGCCTGTGTTGCTGCGCTGAAGAAATTTCCCGAGTTCAATTCTTCGATCGATGCCGAAACCGGGGACGCGGTGATCCTCAAGGAGTATTTCCACATCGGGTTTGCGGCCGACACGCCGAATGGACTGGTCGTGCCAGTCGTTAAGGATGCAGATAAGAAAGGCGTCATCGATATCGCGCAGGAAACGGCCGCGCTGGCGGCGAAGGCGCGCGACGGCAAGCTCGGCCCGAGCGACATGCAGGGCGGCACGTTTTCAATCTCATCGCTAGGCGGCATCGGCGGCACCTATTTCACGCCGATCATCAACGCGCCCGAGGTTGCGATTCTCGGGGTATGCCGCTCGCAAACGCGGCCAGTGTGGGACGGCAAGCAGTTCGCACCGCGCCTGATTCTGCCGCTGTCGCTCTCCTGGGATCACCGCGTTGTCGACGGTGCCGGTGCTGCGCGCTTCAACGCGTACCTCGCTCAAGTACTGGCCGACTTTCGCCGCGTGCTTTTGTGAAGCGATGACGACAATCGTTGTGGTGAAGAAGAACGAGGAGATTGCGATTGCTTCCGATGCGCTAGTGACATTCGGCGAAACGCGGCTGCCGCACGGATACGAAGTCAACGAGAAGATTTTCTCGATCGGCGATTCGTATATCGGCCTGGCGGGAAGTACCGCGCACTTCGTGGTGTTGGCCGAGGCTATGCGGCATCTGGCCGACGAGTGCAAGCTCTACAGCCGCGAACAGGTGTTCAGCACCTTTCAGCGCCTGCACGTGATCTTGAAAGACAAGTTTTTCCTGAACCCGAAAGAAGACGATTCCGATCCGTACGAGTCATCGCAGATCACCGCATTGATCGCGAACCCTTCGGGAATTTACGGCGTGTACTCGTACCGCGAGGTGTTCAGCTTCGACCGCTTCTGGGGCATCGGCTCGGGCCGCAACTTTGCGCTGGGTGCGATGCACGCGACGTATGACCGCGCGAGAAACGCACGCAACGTTGCAGAGATAGGAATAAAGGCGGGTGCCGAGTTCGACAAGAGCTCCTCGCTGCCGCTGCGCGTGTTCAGTTTTCAAACGGGTTCTGCCGCGGGCCGCGAGCCAGAACAACAAACGCAATGAGCGCCATAGAAGTTCAGGTTCCGGACATCGGCGACTTCAAAGACGTTGAGGTCATCGAAGTGTTGGTCAAGCCGGGCGACGAAATCGTCAAGGACCAATCCCTGATAACCGTTGAGAGCGATAAGGCGTCGATGGAGATTCCGTCGTCGGCCGCAGGCGTTGTGAAGGAACTGCGCGTCAAGCTGGGCGACAAGGTGTCCAAGGGCAGCGCGGTGTTGTCAATCGAAGCGTCGGCAACCGCAGCCGAGACCGCCTCTGCACCAGCGGCGCCTCCGGCAGCGGCGACAGCATCGGCTGATGCATCCGCGGCAGGTTCCATCAACGAGGATCAGCCCGACATCGAGTGCGATGTGCTCGTGCTCGGCGCCGGCCCGGGTGGGTACTCGGCCGCGTTTCGCTCCGCGGATCTGGGCAAGAAGACGGTGCTGGTGGAGCGCTATGCGACCCTCGGTGGCGTCTGCTTGAACGTAGGCTGCATTCCGTCCAAAGCGCTGCTGCATGTGGCCGCAGTGATGGATGAAGCCGCGCACTTCGAGAGCATTGGTGTGAACTTTGCAAAGCCGACGCTCGATATCGACAAGCTGCGTGCGCATAAATCGAAGGTCGTTGGAAAGCTGACCGGCGGGCTCAACACGATGGCCAAGGCGCGGAAGGTGACCGTAGTGCGCGGGGCGGGCAGGTTCATCGGCCCGCATCGTTTGCAGGTCGATCTGACCACCGGTGACGGGTGCGCCACCAGTGGCGAGAAGAAAGTGGTGCGCTTTGCGAAGGCGATCATCGCTGCCGGGTCGCAGTCGGTGAAGCTCCCGTTCATCGAGAAAAGTGCGCCCGACGATCCCCGGATTGTCGACTCGACCGGCGCATTGGAACTAAGCGCAGTGCCGAAGCGCATGCTGGTCATCGGCGGTGGGATCATCGGGCTCGAGATGGCGACGGTGTACTCAACGCTGGGTGCTCGCATCGACGTCGTGGAAATGCTGGACGGCTTGATGACCGGCGCCGACCGCGACCTGGTCAAGGTCTGGCAAAAATTTAACGAGAAACGCTTCGACAAAGTGATGCTCAAGACCAGGGCCGTCGAGGTTGAGGCCAAGTCCGATGGGATTTCGGTCAGGTTCGACGGCGAGCAAGCGCCCAGCGGCCCGCAACTGTATGACCTGGTATTGCTGAGCGTGGGCCGTTCGCCAAATGGCAAAACGCTTGCCGCCGATAAAGCCGGCGTCACGGTGACCGACCGCGGATTCATCGAGGTCGATCGGCAAATGCGCACCAATGTGCCGCACATCTTTGCGATTGGCGACATCGTTGGCAACCCGATGCTCGCGCACAAGGCAGTGCACGAAGGCCACGTAGCGGCAGAAGTCGCTGCCGGAGAAAAAAGCTACTTTGACGCGCGAGTCATTCCGTCGGTCGCATACACCGATCCTGAAATCGCGTGGGCGGGTGTGACCGAAGAAGAAGCCAAGGCGCAGGGCATCAAGGTCAAAGTCGGAAAGTTTCCCTGGCAGGCCAGCGGCCGCGCGATCGCCAACGGCCGCGACGAGGGATTTACAAAGCTGATCTTCGACGAGGCCACGCACCGCATCATCGGCGGCGGGATTGTCGGCACCCACGCGGGTGACCTGATCAGCGAGGTTGCGCTCGCAATCGAGATGGGCGCCGATGCGGTCGATATCGGCAAGACAATCCACCCGCACCCGACCCTCGGTGAGTCGATCGGGATGGCGGCCGAAGTGGCGCACGGCACGTGTACCGACTTGCCACCGCAGCGTAGGTAATAGTTTGTCAGTCGACCGGCAGCGACCTCGTCCGTCCGGATGCGTGCGGCGCGATTGATTTGTCATCGGCAAGCCGTACGCTATAGAGCCTCAGCTTTCCTAATCAGAGTCATCGGGCGATGGGCTTTCTCGAATTTCTCGCCGCAGGCGCCGCACCGGAAGCGGTCACAGCCGATGACTTCCCCGATGATGCAGTGCGCTGGTCTGACCCAGACACTTGGGGCGGCCACCTCCCGGCTCGCGGCGAAGCGGTCACCGTCGAGATGGGCCGCACGCTGATCGTCGACCAGGACCTCGATGTAGGCTCGCTGCACATCAAGGGCACGGTGATCGTCGAGCGACGCGACGTCTCGATCGGCGCCAATTGGATCCTGGTCGAAGGCGCTGGCGCGCTGATTGCCGGCAGTGCTGAGCAGCCGTTCAAACAGCGACTTCATATCACGCTGTGTTCGAGCGCAAACGAGCAAAGTGCCTCGGCACATCCGCAGCTCGGCAGCAAATTTCTGGCGGCGATCAACGGCGGGACGATCGATTTGCACGGCGAGGCCGCGCACGTCGTGGGTGCCGCTTGGCAGCAGCACTGCTCCGGGTCACATCACGCTGCGCCTGGCGCAGCCGGTCGACTGGCGCGCCGGCGAGCGCATTGCAGTCGCGTCGGGCGCCGATCATTGCCTGCTCGAGGAACGCACGATCGACGATGTCGGCACCGATTGCCTGACGGTCCGTCTCGCGGCGCCGGTGTGGCATCGGCATCATGGCAAGCACGCGCCGTTGCGGCATGTGTTGCCGGGATCGATCGGCAAAGTGGTGCTGCTCTCGCGCAATATCGTGATCGAAGGATGCGCCGACTCGGAACGCAACAGCGTTGGAGCGTATTGCCTGATTACGGGTTCGCCCGACAAACCCCAGCACGCTTCGAGCGCGCGTTTTTCCGGCGTCGAATTCCGGCGCATGGGCCAGTTCAACCGCCCCGGCCGCTACCCGCTGCATTGGCACGACAACGGCGACGCCGAAGACAGCTCGGTCGTCGGCTGCTTGATTCATCAGTCGTATCAGCGCGGCATCGTGTCGGTGGGCTCGCGCCACGTTCGCATCAGCGGCAACGTGGTGATGAAGCCGTATGGCCACGGCTATATCGTCGAGAGCGAAGACAACTCGCCTCAGCTCGTCACGACGAACCTGGCGTTGCGACCGCGCGTGGTGCGCTTCGCCGATCAAAAAATGCGCAGTTACTGCGAGCACCGGCCGCGCGCGTTCTGGATCGTTCAGTCCGCAACCGCGCGCGCGGCCATTCACTAGGCACGCCGCACTCCGTTACGCCCCGTATCATTCGTCCCGGTGCAGCCGCGGGCGCAGCATGTCGACACAAGATGAACTGAAACGATCGGTTGCGCGAGCCGCAATCCGCTTCGTCAAGGGTGGCGAAATAATCGGCGTTGGCACGGGCTCGACAGCCGACTATTTCATCGACGAGCTCGGAGCGCTGAAAGGCAACATTGCCGGCGCCGTGCCGAGCTCGGAGCGCAGCGCGATACGGCTCGCTCACCACGGGATTCGCCTGTTCGATCTGAACGACGTCGAATCGCTATCGGTCTACGTCGATGGCGCCGATCAGATCGACGCCAAATTTTCGATGATCAAGGGTGGCGGCGGTGCGCTGACGCGCGAGAAGATTGTGGCCGCGGTGGCGCAGACATTCGTCTGCATCGCGGACGAAAGCAAGCGAGTCGAGACACTCGGCGGCTTTCCATTGCCGGTGGAAGTCATTCCGATCGCGTGTGCTTATGTGATGCGCGAGCTCGCGCACTATGGCGTGCCCAAGGTGCGATCCGGATTTATGACCGATAACGGCAACGCGATCATCGACGTGCATGATCCGGAGATTCGTGACGCGCGCGCGCTCGAGCAACGCATCGACAGCATTGCGGGCGTCGTGACCAATGGTCTGTTTGCGGCACGTGGCGCCGATGTTCTGTTATTGGGCACCGTTGGCGGCGTGATCGAGTCGCGGCGGCCGGATGATCGCGAGAACGGACCATGGCAGCCCGGACGCTGAACCGCTACGGCAGGCGTTCGTTGGTCAGCGCTCTTCTGCGCGCGGTCGGGTGGCTGGTGGCTGCGTTGATCATCGTTGCGGCAACGTATGTGACGGCCGCTATCGCGCTGGGCGCGATTCCGGTCAATTCGTCGTTTGAAGAAGCGCCCGAAGGAATATCGATTTACGTCCGGACGAACGGCGTGCACGCTGAACTGGTGGTGCCGACACGCGCTGCGAGCGTCGATTGGAGCGCCGAGCATCCGTCGGCGCACATGCGTTCGCTTGCCGAGCCGCTCGAATGGATAGCGTTCGGCTGGGGCGACCGCGGGTTTTTTGCGCGCACTCCTACGTGGGCAGATCTGCGACCGGGAACTGCGCTGATGGCGGTCAGCGGGCTAGGTCCCGGAGCGATGCACGTCGAGTACATCGAGTCGCCGCGCGCGTACAAGGCGCGTGAGATAAAGATCAGCGCGGAACAATATGCGCGACTGGTCGCGTTCATTCGAGCGTCGTTCCAGCGTGACGCGTCCGGCCGCCCTCATCGCACCAACTTGCCCGGTTACTTTTCAACCGACGCGTTCTACGATGCGAGCAGCGGCTACAAGTTCTGGTTCACATGCAACGACTGGGTGCGAAGCGCGCTGCGCGACGCCGGTGTGCGTGCGCCACTGTGGGCGCCGTTTGATACTGCGTTGTTTTATCAACTGCAGAAGATCAATGAGTAGTTGAGATTTGTAGGAGCAGCAGCGGCTGGCGCAGCTGCGCCGCCTACGTCGTCGGGCACTAAAGTGCCAACCACTGCGGTACTCACAACGCCGGCGCAAAAAAGGGCTAAAGCGCTTTTTTGCTTAACTACCCCGGCGTTGCTCCGCTCCTCGGGCGACGACGAAAGGCGGCGCAGCTGCGCCAGCCGCTGCTGTCGCGACACCGCCTCGCACGAGGTGTTGTTCCCCTCCCCTCAACAAGTGAGATTGCCTCAAGCGCAAGCGTTGGGCGGAGCTGGCCTGCCTTCGGGGCGTCGCCCGAGGAACGGAGCAAGCGCCGGGGCAGTTAAGCGAAATAACGCTTTAGCCCTAGTTTCGCGCGCGGCGTCTGTGAGTACCGCAGTGGTTGGCACTTTAGTGCCCGACGCCCAGGCAGGACAGCTCCGCCCAACGCTTGCGCGCCGCGACGAAGCACAAGAATTCAAGCACTAGGCGGAACGTATCCCTGCGCCACATCAGCACCTTCGCCGAAGAAGTGTTTTTCCATCTGCGTCAGCAAATACTTCCGTGCGCGAGTATCCGCAAGATTGAGCCGGTTCTCGTTGACGAGCATCGTCTGATGCTTCAGCCAGCCGGCCCATGCTTCCTTCGAAACGTTTTCCCAAAGCCGCTTGCCCAGCTCACCCGGCACCGGAGGAAAATCGAGTCCTTCCGCCTCGCGGCCAAGTTTTACGCAGTTCACCATCCTTGCCATCTTTGCTCCTAAAGCTGCTTCAGCAGCACCTGCGAGCGGCGCTGCCAGTTGTACATGTTCTGCCGCTGCGACGGCAGTTCGTCCACCGCCGCGGGTTTGTAGCCGCGCTTGATGAAGAAGTGTGCGGCGCGTGTCGTCAGCACGAACAACTTCGCGATGCCGGCCGCTTTCGCGCGCGCTTCGATGCGCCTCATCAGTCGCTCGCCGTCGCCGTACGCCTGATAGTCAGGATGTACGGTCAGACAAGCGAGTTCGCCCATGCGTTCACGCGGGAACGGATATAACGCTGCGCAGCCGAAAATGAAGCCGTCGTGCTCGAGCACGACGAAGCGATCGATCTCGCGTTCGATCAGCTCGCGCGGGCGCTTGACCAGCGTCCCGTCGGCTTCCAGCGGCTCGATCAGTTTGATGATGCCGCCAACGTCGTCGGGTGTCGCGTCGCGCAACTGTTCGAGGTCCTCCGAGGCGACCATCGTGCCGACCCCTTCGTGCGTGAAAAGCTCCGCGAGCACACTGCCGTCGAGCGCATAGGAAAGGATGTGAACGCGTGCGACGCCACCCTTCAGGGCCTTGATTGCGTAGCGCAGATTGAATGCGGCGTCGGGCCGGACTTCGCCGGTAGTCAGCAACGCTTCCGCCGATTGCACCGTCAATTCGCTGCGAAGTTCGCCGTCGCCGCCGCGTACGCCATCGGTCTCGGTCAACAAGATCAGCTTGTCGGCTTTCACCGCAGTGGCGACTGCGCAGGCGGTGTCTTCCATCGTCAGGTTGAACGCTTCGCCGGTGGGGGAAAAACCCAAAGGCGACAACAGAACGATCGCACCGTTCGCCAGCGTGAAGCGCAACGCATCGGCGTCCACCTTGCGCACGACGCCAGTCAACTGATAGTCGACACCGTCGATCACACCGAGCGGCCGGGCGGTCACAAAATTGCCGCTCACCACTCGCACCTTCGAATGCGCCATCGGTGTAGATGGCAGGCCTTGTGAAAAAGCCGCTTCAATATCCAGACGAATCTCGCCCGATGCTTCCTTCGCGCATTCGAGCGCAGGCGTATCCGTAATGCGTACGTCGTTCGCGAATCGCGCCTCGACTCCCTTCAGCGCGAGTTGCGCTTGCACTTGCGGGCGCGAGCCATGCACGATCAGCAGACGAATCCCCATCGCATTGAGCAACGACAGGTCCTGGACCAGGGTCACCAGATGACCGGCCTCGACCAGGCCGCCTGCAAAACCCACTACGAACGTTTTGCCGCGATGCGCGTGCACGTAGGGCGCCACTTCGCGCAGCCAGGCGACGAAACGCGCATGGTCACCGCTGGCTGCGGTTGGCGCGGTCGTTGGCGCTGCGGTGGCAGTATCGTCCATCTCAAAAGTATACTTATCGGTCACGTGAGCGCGACGTTGTCACATGATGACGCGCATACAACGCTTTGCCTTTCGGCATCAACCCATGACAGCGCCGCGCTGATGTGCGCGACGATCTGATGCAGCCAACCGATGAAGTAATGCGCGAGGCCAGTGCGCAGGGCACGCTCCAGCCCACTCGCCTGCGTGCGCTGCTGCCGGTTATCAAGTTCCCAGAAGATCTACCTGTTTCCGGCGCACGCGAGCCGATTGCTCGCGCGATCGAGTCGCACCAGGTCATCATCGTCAGTGGTGAAACCGGGTCCGGTAAGACGACGCAGTTGCCGAAAATATGTCTCGCCCTGGGCCGCGGCATCGATCGGCTGATCGGTCACACGCAGCCGCGGCGCATTGCGGCGTCTAGCATCGCGCGCCGCATCGCGGCGGAGCTCGGCAGTGCGCTGGGCGAAGTCGTTGGTTACAAGGTGAGGTTCACTGACCATACGCGGCCAGGCGCATCGATCAAGTTGATGACCGATGGCATTCTGCTCGCCGAGACGCAGGGTGACCCTCTGCTGCGGGCCTACGACACGCTGATCATCGACGAGGCGCACGAGCGCTCGTTGAACATCGACTTTCTGTTGGGCTACATCAAGCAGCTTTTGCCGCGCCGCGATGATTTGAAAGTCATCATCACATCGGCGACGATCGACGCAGATCGATTTGCCAATCACTTTTCCGGAGTTTCGGGCCCGGCGCCGATCATCGAAGTGTCGGGACGGTTGTACCCGGTTGAGCTGCGCTATCGACCACTGGTCGACGCAGACGGCGGAGACGATGTCGATGACCGTACGCTGATGGAGGCGATCGTCGACGCGGTTGACGAAGTCGCCACGGCCGGGCATGGGGACATTCTGGTGTTCCTGCCCGGCGAGCGCGAAATCCGCGAGGCGGCCGAGGCGTTGCGCAAGCATCACCCGGCCGGCGCTGAGATCCTGCCGCTTTATGCGCGGCTGTCGGCGGAAGAACAGGAGCGCGTGTTCAAGCCGTCGTCGCGTGTCAGGCGTGTCGTGCTCGCGACCAACGTCGCTGAGACATCGCTGACGGTGCCCGGTATTCGTTATGTGGTCGACACCGGGCTTGCGCGGGTGAAGCGGTACTCGTACCGGAACAAGGTCGAGCAATTGCAGATCGAGCCAATCTCTAGAGCAGCGGCCGACCAGCGCGCCGGCCGTTGCGGCCGCGTCGCCGACGGCGTTTGCGTCCGGCTCTACAGCGAGGTCGACTACGCAAGGCGTGCGCGCTTTACCGATCCGGAGATGCAGCGATCCTCCCTCGCTGGTGTGATCCTTCGTATGAAGTCGCTCGGCCTGGGTGACGTGGCGGATTTTCCCTTTGTGGAGCCTCCGCCGCGGCGTGCGATTGCCGACGGCTACCAACTGCTGGCTGAATTGAACGCGGTCGATGACCGCAACGAGTTGACGGCGATCGGCTATGAGCTTGCGAAGCTCCCTCTCGATCCTCGAGTGGGACGCATGCTGATCGCCGCGCGCGAACAGCATTGCCTGCGCGAAGTGCTGATCGTCGCCGCCGCTTTGTCGGTGCAAGATCCGCGCGAGCGCCCGCTCAACGCGCAGGAGACTGCCGATAACGCCCATCGCCGATTCGCCGATTCAAAGAGCGACTTTCTTTCGTTGGTCAAACTGTGGGGATTCGTGCAGGAGAAGCTCGCGCACAAGAAATCGAATCGCAAACTTACCGACGAGCTGAAGGCGCACTTCCTCAGCCCGCGCCGGGTTCGCGCGTGGGTGGACGTGCACACTCAATTGGCGACGATCGCGGGCGAGCACGGTTGGCGGACAAATTCGTCCGCGGCGACATTCGAGCAAATTCATCTGGCACTGCTCGCCGGACTGCTCGGCAACATCGGCACGCGCGTTGTCGAAGCTGAGCGCGGCGAGCCGCCTTTCACGGGGGCGCGTGGCATCAAGTTTTTCGTCTGGCCCGGGTCGGCGCTGCTAAAGAAGGCCGGACGATGGATCGTCGCCGCGGAATTGGTCGAAACCTCGCGACTGTACGGACGCACGGTGGCGTCGATCGAACCGATCTGGCTGGAACGAGTCGGTGCTCATCTGTTGAAGAAAAGCCATGCCGACCCGCATTGGGAAAAAAAGCGCGCCGAAGTGGTCGCATTCGAGCGCGCGACGCTGTACGGACTGACGGTCTATGCGCAGCGTCGTGTGGCCTTTGGTGCAATCGATGCGGCCGCAGCGCGCGATCTGTTCATTCGTCACGCGCTGGTCGAGGGTGAATTCGAAACGAAAGCGCCGTTTTTGTTGCACAACCTGCGCCTGCTGCGCCAGATTCGCGAGCTCGAGCACAAGACGAGGCGACTCGATGTTCTGGTCGACGAGGAGCTGATCTTCGCTTTTTATGACCGCCTGGTGCCACCAGGGATCAGTAGCGGCGTGGATTTTGAGTGTTGGCGGATAGACGCCGAGCGAAGCGACCCGAAACTGCTGTTCCTGTCGCGCGACGAGCTGATGCGCCACGAAGCGGCCGGCATCACAACCGATCTTTTCCCGAAACAGATGGTGTTGCACGGCGCCGGCGGAGAGTTGCGATTGCCGCTGGCGTATCACTTCGAACCTGGCAGCGCGCGCGACGGGGTCACGATGACGGTGCCGCTGATTGCGCTGAATCAGATCAGCGCGGAGGAAGCCGAATGGCTGGTGCACGGCATGTTGAAGGAGAAAGTGCACCTGCTGCTCAAATCATTGCCCCAAAAGCTGCGCCGTCACCTGGTACCTCTGCCGGACTATGCAGCCGCGTTCGTTGAACGCGCACGACGAAGCGCCGTCCACTCATTGATTGATGCACTGATCGCGGATATCCGCGCCGAGCATGGGATCGTCTGCCAATCTGCGGACTTCAAGCGCGAGTCGCTGCCGGCACACTTGCAGATGAACTTCAAGGTCGTCGACGAGCAAGGCCGGCAGTTGGCAATGGGCCGCAACCTTGCGCATTTGAGATCGGAGCTGGGACCGGCGGCACGAGCGATGTTTAAAAGCGCCGTCGAGCTGGACGCCCCGGCTGCCGAAGGCATGCACGATCGCATCACCGACTGGGACTTTGGAGAGTTGCCCGAGGTACTCGAACTTCGACGTGGCGGTCAGACGCTGGTCGGCTACCCAGCGCTGGTTGATCAAATCACGCATTGTTCGATCGAGGTCTTCGATGCGCCGGCGCGAGCCCACGCGCAGCATCGGGCAGGCTTGCGCCGCCTGTTTCAGCTTCAACTGAAGGATCAGGTCAAGTTTCTCGAGAAGAGCTTGTCGAGTTTGCAGATGACGCAGGTGCGTGCATCGACTGTCGCCTGGCTTCAGGTAGCGCTTCCGAGCTACGAAGAAATTCGAGAACAGATCGTAAAGGCCGCGGTCGACCGCACGTGCCTGGTTCCGCCGCTGCCCACCGATCGCGGAAGTTTCGTCGATCGCAAGGATGATGCGCGAGGCAGACTCAGCTTGATCGCACAGGAGATTGCGCGCCTGGTCACGGCGATCGTCGAACAGGCGGTGGCAGTCGCACGCAAGTTACAGGCGATGAAAGCGTTTCCGCGGTCGGTCGCGGACATAGAACAGCAGCTATCTCAACTCTTTACGCCGGAGTTCATCGTCGCAACGCCGCCGTTGCAGCTGGCTCAATTTCCACGCTATTTGAAGGCGATCGAATTGCGTATGGACAAGGTGAAAGGCGATCCAGACCGAGATGCGGCACGGACAAGTGATGTCGCGGCGCTTTCTGTCCTTTGGCAGCGCGCTCTCGGTGCGCGCAAAGGCGTCAGCGATCCTAGACTCGACGAGTTTCGCTGGTTGCTCGAAGAGTTACGAGTTTCACTTTTCGCCCAGGAGTTGAAGACGCCTATGCCTGTAAGCGTGAAGCGGTTGCAGAAATTCTGGGAGAGTACGAGCCGCTGACGCGGCTGGGCATACGCGTTGCCAGTGCAGTTGCTGATTCGTCGACGAAGGAGCTGCAATGCGAAACCCGAACGACAAGCCGGATGCCGCCAAATCGGGCAACCGGCCGGCTAAGCAAGCCAGTGCACGCGAGCTGAGTCAGCAACAGGCGGTGAAGAATGCCGAGGCGGCGCGCGATACACACCGGTCGCATACGCCGGGTGTGGCCGACGACAGCGAAGCGATTCAAGGTTGGACGGCAGCGCTGGCGGCTCCGATCGAAGGCGCAACTGATGCGCTGCGCGAAGACGAGCGCGCGCGGGTAAAGAGCCAGAGTCCAGGCGGGAAAGCAGACGATGTCACCGGGCCTCGTCCGACCGATGTGCCGAACGTCACAGACGAGGGCCGCCGGCGGGCACAGCCGCCGACGCGCGCCGAGGATGCTGAGTGGGAGCCGCTAAAGGCGACTGCGGAACACCGCTCAGGTAGCGAGCGGAAGTAGCGTCCGTGGTGCGCTGCGTCGAATAGCGAGCGCAGCGAGTTGGGGAAGTCAGTCAGCTACGTCTTGGATTTGGACTCGCTTCGATTCGGGCCGCGGCGCGTTCCGCGCGGGTCGTCCGGACCTTTTTCAATATCGAAGCTGAATTCCCGAATCAGCTGGCCGTCGATATAGACGCGCATTTTATGGGCACCGATCGGGTCGCCCGGCGCATAACGCCATTCGTTCCCGATGAAGCCAAGCCGGGTCGGAATAATGCGTTCTGTGACAGCAGTCTTGCGATCCGGCGAGATGGTGAAGATGCCCATTGCTTCGCCCGGTCCCCAGGTGGGGGGTGCCTCCGGTAACTCAAATTCCTCGCGCCAAACGACGGTGGGCTTGCTCGTTTTGAAGAGGATGTACCACCCGTACGGTGCGGCAGGTATCGCTGGAAACTTGTCAGTTTCATACAGCAGGCGACGCCCGTTCGGATCGGCACCAAATACGCCGAACTGCGCGGTGACGACTTGCACATCCACCGCCGGCATCTGCGCTGTCGGCGCTTTAAGGTCGCCGCTAGACGAAGCCCTTGTTGCGCCGTCGCCTGCAGGGTTCTGCGATGCGCAGCCCGCGGCGATCAATGCGGCAGCCAAAACAGTTATCGACATTACGCCGGATGCCATCGTCTACCTCCGAAAATAACGGCCGGTGCTTGTAGGCCGTTTGATTAAATCACAGAAAAGCATCGTGCATCGTTCGGAATGATGCATTAGCGTCTACCGTCCTTGCGCTTTGGACCGGCAAGGCGCGTGCGCGTTGCAAACCTTTATTCTTTTCGCCACCATCAAGTAAATTGGAAGTTGATGCAGACAGGGGAGCAGGGCTTCAAGGCCGATGATCAGCCGCAGTTTGGGCTTGCGTTGCACGCGCTGAGGCCTGGTGCATGACGGGCCCACGAGGTTGCGTTCGCTTCGGACTAGTGATCGTCGGCGACGAGATTCTGTCCGGCAAGCGCCAGGACAAGCACTTGAGCAAGGTCATCGAGCTCCTCGGTGCGCGCGGCCTGCAGCTGGCATGGTCCCATTACATCGGCGATGATCGCGAAGCGCTGATCGAACTCTACCGCCGCACATTTGCGAGCGGTGATATGGTCATCAGCTGTGGCGGGATCGGCGCAACTCCGGACGATCACACGCGACAGGCGGTTGCCGCCGCGCTCGACGTCCCGCTGCAGCTGCACCCCGAAGCCGCTTCCTTGATCACCGAACGCTGTGCCGAAATGGCCCGGAAGGGGATGGGCAGCGCAGACATGAGCACGCCGGAGAATCAGCAGCGCTTAAAAATGGGAGATTTCCCCTCCGGCGTGGCAATCATTCCCAACCCTTTCAACCGAATTCCGGGCTTCTCCGTCTGCAATCACTGGTTCTTGCCCGGTTTTCCGGTGATGGCCTGGCCAATGATCGAGTGGCTGCTCGATACGCATTACGCCGAGTACTTCAACAGCCAATCACGCGCAGAGCGTTCATTGATCGTTTTCGAAGTAGCGGAGTCGCTGCTGGCGCCGCTGATGGAACAAATCGAACAAAATTTTCCCGACGTGCGCTCGTTCAGTCTGCCTTCGGTCGGTGACGGCCAGGATGGAAAGCCTGCGCGGCGGCACGTTGAGCTCGGGGTGCGCGGCGACGCATCGATCGTGGAGCAAGCATTCGACCAGCTGCGTGCGAGCGTGTTGGCACTGGGAGCGGAGGTCGGTCCGTAATAAGGCTTCCGGATTCGGCTCAGAAGTGAGGGGACAAAAAAAGCCCGATCTGTGAGGATCGGGCTCGGAAAGCACCACCCAAGGAGGAGACAGAAGGAGCCTGGCGATTAGCCAGACAGTGGTGCCAAGGAGACAGCCGTTACGGTGTCTTTGTACGCTCCTTCATCGCCTCTCAAGCTACAGAGTTGGTCCAGTTTTTCGGCCAACTTTGCGCCTTTGGGATTTCTTGCTTAAGCGGCCTTCCGCTTGGACGTCTTGACCGAGTCATTCGCGGCGGATGCGGCTTTCATCGTTGCCGACGTCGCGGCCGACACATTCGACTCTGCCATCTCAACCGCTTGCCGCGTTGCGCGAGCGAACGTGTCATACGCGGTGTTGGCGGCGGCGACGGCGCTTTTCAGCATTGACACCGCGGGCTCGGAGCCGGCCGGTGAGTTTTTCGCAGCGAAGTCAATCAGATTCGCGACTTGCTTGTTGTTCTCGGCGATCTGCGCTTCAACGATGCGTGACACTTCCGTGCTGGCACCATTGGCGATGCTGTACGCGTTGCGCGAATAGCTGACTGCCTTTTCAAGCGTCGGTTGCGTCATTCCACCGGACAGAGCAAGCAGTTCTTGCACGTCTCTGGCCGACAGCAGCGCTTGCGTGCGCTCAACTGATTCTTCCAACGTGGCCTTCGCGGCGGCGATATTGAGTTCTACAAAACGCTCAGCGGCGTCAAACCAGGTTTGGCTCAGCGCGATCGCAGCGTCCATCTGACCTTTTTGAATTTCCGTAAATTGCGCGGGGGTTGCAAACATTCAAGTACTCCTCATGGTGGATAAAAGACTCGCCCCTCTTGAGGGCCGGCTCATGCGATTGCTGCATTGCACAAGGCGAATTTTAGGGGCTATGAGGGCCAAGTCAAGGGGTTTTGGTGCGATGCACTAAAATGGTTCGATGCCATTGAAATGCTGTTCGGATACCAGCGCCCGTGGGTGAGGGCGTCAAGGGCGGCCTGCCAGCGCCCGCGTGGCTGGCGGCGGCACCGCTGGTGTTCGTGCTTCTGTGGAGCACCGGTTTCATCGTAGCCAAATACGCCGCCCCTCACGCGCCGCCGCTAACGTTCCTGCTGTATCGCTTTGCCGGCGCCATCGCAATCCTGCTTCCCATAATCGCTGTCACGAGGGCACCATGGCCGCGCACTGCCAGCAAATGGCGCGACGTCGCGATCGTTGGGGTGCTTCTGCAAGCCACCTATCTAGGTGGTGTGTGGGTGGCGATTGCGCTGGGAATGCCAGCCGGTGTGTCCGCGCTGCTGGTCGGGGCGCAACCGTTGTTGACCGCAGGTTTGGTGTTCACGGTCGGAGAGCGTGCGTCGCGTTTGCAATGGGCCGGGTTGATCGTCGGCTTTGCAGGTATCGCGCTTGTATTGTCCGACCGCTTGACCTTGGCCGGGGTCACGCTGCCGGCGCTGGCGGTTAACTTCCTGGCACTCGCCGGTATAACGGTTGGCACGCTCTATCAAAAAAAGCATGTCGCTGATGTCGATTTACGTACCGGCAGCCTTATCCAGTTTGCGGCGTCGTTCGTAGTGCTGCTGCCGTTTGCCATTACAACCGAATCCATGCGAGTCGATTTCACAATCGAATTCTGGCTGGCGCTCGCGTGGTCGATCGTCGCCCTCTCCTTGGTGGCGATCACGCTGCTGCTCGTTATGATCCGACGTGGTCGCGCCACCGACGTGACAAGCTTGATGTACCTGACGCCACCAGCCACCGCTGCGCTCGCCTGGCTGCTGTTCGGCGAAACGCTCGGCGTGCTCGCCTGGGGCGGCTTGCTGGTCACGATGGCGGGGGTGGCGTTGGTGCTGACAACGGGCGAGCGTAGGCATGGCTAGCGCAGGGGATTCGGACGCATTTTTGTGAGCGAAGAGCGCGAGTCGCCGCACGGGCGAGCCGGCTACCGGCACTTTCATTCCATTTCAACTCGCTGGATGGATAACGACGCCTATGGCCACGTCAACAACGTCGTCTATCTAAGCTGGTTTGATACCGTAGTTAACGAATATCTGATTCGCTCGCAGGTGCTCGACCCGCAACACGGCAGCGTGGTGGGGTTCGTCGTCGAAACGCGGTGCCGCTATCTTTCCCCGCTTGCATTTCCGCAACGGATCGACGCCGGTCTGCGAGTACGCCGCATCGGAACGTCTAGCGTGCGGTACGAAATAGCTATTTTTGCGGAGCACGCAGAAACTGCGAGTGCGCAAGGTGACTTCGTGCATGTCTACGTCGATCGCGCAGCGCGAAATCCGGTGCCGCTGCCGGCACAGTTACTCGCTGCGCTGCGAAGGATCGAGGCATGAACGACGGCGCTGGTGATGATCGCCGCCCAATCGGGGAGGCGGCAATCGTCGACCACGCGATCGCAACGCGGCAGTCGGTGCGCGCGTTTCTGCCGACTCCCGTGCCGCGACAGACGATCGAACAAATTCTGCAGGTGGCGGCGCGGGCGCCATCGGGGACGAACACGCAGCCGTGGCGGGCTGTCGTCCTGACTGGCGCGGCGAAGCAGCGGCTCAGCGACGCGATTCTGACGGTCTACAACGACTCGGAAGAACGCAAACAACACATCGAGGAATATGCGTACTACCCGACGAAGTGGGTCGATCCCTACCTTGCTCGACGCCGCAAAATCGGCTGGGATCTATACGGTCTGCTTGATATCGGCCGCGAAGACAAGGCAAAGATGCACGCGCAGCACGGCCGCAACTACGTGTTCTTCGGCGCACCGGTGGGCATCATTTTCACGATCGATCGCATTCTGGAGCAGGGCAGCTGGCTCGACTTTGGCATGTTCCTGCAGAACGTGATGGTGGCCGCGCGCGCGCGCGGACTCGATACATGCCCGCAGGCGGCCTTTACGCAGTTTCATCGCGTGATCGCACGCGAACTGGAACTTCCCGAGAGCCAGATGGTGGTATGCGGCATGTCTCTCGGGTATGCCGATATGTCGAAGATCGAAAATACGCTGGTCACCGAGCGCGAGCCAGTGTCAGGCTTTGCGCGCTTTATCGAGGAGTAATGCGGAGAAGATGCGGGAGAAGTGATGAGGCACACGATTGCAGTCATCGCCGGCGACGGCATCGGGCAGGAAACAGTACCGGAAGGTTTGCGCGCTCTGGACGCTGCGGCGCGCCGATTCTCAATCGATCTTGCTTTCGAACACCATGACTTCGCGAGCTGCGACTACTACACAAAGCACGGCGCGATGATGCCGCCCGACTGGAAGTCCCGGCTCGAAGGAGCTGACGCAATTTTCTTCGGCGCGTGCGGCTGGCCGGCGACCGTGCCGGACCATGTGTCGCTGTGGGGCTCACTGATCAAGTTCCGGCGTGAGTTCGATCAATACGTCAACCTGCGCCCCTGCAAGTTGATGCCGGGTATCCGTTCACCGTTGGTCGATCGCAACGGGAATCCGTGGCCGCCCGCGGCAATCGATTTCGTCGTGGTGCGCGAGAACACCGAGGGCGAATATTCATCGATCGGGGGAAGGATGTTCGAGGGAACCGAGCGCGAGTTCGTTGTGCAGGAGACAGTCATGACGCGCCACGGCGTCGACCGCGTGCTGCGCTTCGCATTTGAACTTGCGGCCAAGCGCCCGAGGAAGCACGTGACTTCGGCCACCAAAAGTAACGGCATTTCGATCACGATGCCGTACTGGGATGAGCGAGTCGAAGAAATGGCGAGCCGTCACCCCGCGGTCCGTGTCGACAAGTTCCACATCGATATCCTGACCGCACACTTCGTGCGCAATCCGGACTGGTTCGATGTCGTGGTCGCGTCGAATCTGTTCGGCGACATCCTGTCGGACCTCGGCCCCGCCTGCACCGGCACGATCGGTATCGCCCCGTCGGCCAATCTGAATCCGGACCGTTCGGCGCCGTCGCTGTTCGAGCCGGTCCATGGATCGGCGCCCGACATCGCGGGACAAGGGATTGCGAATCCAATAGGGCAGATCTGGAGCGCGTCGATGATGCTGGACTGGCTCGGTCATGCGGACGCGGGTGCCGCAGTTTTGGCCGCCGTCGAGTCGACGCTGGCCGCGGGCCCGAAGCGTGCTCCTCTGACCCGCGACATCGGCGGTACCGCCGGCACCGCTGACTTGGGCAAGGCAATCGCGGCAGCAATCTGAGCGTGGTGAAGGGGGTAAGGGGCTGCGGCGATCCCTTGGCAGGGACCGACGTCCGAGCTAGATTATCCGGCCGCACATTCTTCGACTTAGAGGGGTGGTCATGTGGATCGCTAGCGGTTTGATATCCGAAACCGGCATCGCGGAGCGTGCAGTGCACTCCGGTGTGACTCGCCTCGCGCAGGCGATCATGGCTGCCGGCGGCGCTTCTCTCGAAGTCGTACTTCCCGATGGGTCGCGCATCGGATTCGGACTGCCGGCGCGCGTCAAGTTTGTGATTCGAGACCACGCAACGCTCGCGCAGCTCGCTGACGCGACGCTTGCTTCGCTGGCGGAAGCCTATGTGCAGGGCCGGATCGACGTGCAGGGTGATTTGCTCGAAGCGATTCCAATGGCCGAGCAGATCGCCGCCGCAGCGGGCTCGAGTCCCGCGCAACGGTTCGCCCGCCTGCTGCTCAAGCACTCGTCGCGCGAGGATCGGGCGGCGATCGGTTACCACTACGACGTCGGTAATGATTTCTACCGTCTTTGGCTTGACGAGCGCATGGTTTACTCGTGCGCCTACTTCAGGACGGGCGAGGAATCGATCGACGAAGCGCAGCGTGCAAAGCTCGATCACATTTGCCGGAAACTGCAGCTGTCAGCGGGAGAACGCTTTCTGGATGTGGGCTGCGGTTGGGGCGGGTTGGTCCTGCACGCGGCGCGGCACTATGGCGTGCGCGCCGTCGGAATTACGCTGTCAAAGAACCAGTTCGAACTCGCGCGCGAGCGCATTGCAACCGAAAAGCTTGCCGATCGGGTTGAAGTCCTGCTGCTCGACTATCGCGAGCTGCGCGAGCGCTTCGGCGGCGATGTGTTCGACAAGGTCGCCAGCGTCGGGATGTTCGAGCATGTCGGACTCGAAAATCTGCGCGAGTACTTCGAGTCGATCACCAATGTTTTGCGCGATCGCGGGCTATTTTTGAATCACGGAATCACGTCGAGCGATCTCGATAACCGTCCGATCGGCAGCGGCGTCGGCGACTTCGTCCACAAGTATGTCTTTCCGCATGGCGAGCTGCCGCATCTGCACGTCGCCACACGCGAAATGGCGCGCGCCGGCTTCGAGATCCTTGATGTCGAATCCCTGCGCCCGCACTACGCGAAAACACTGCAGCACTGGTCGCGGCGCCTCGATGCGCATCTGGAGGCGGCGGCACGGTCGGTGAGCGACCGCACGCTGCGCATCTGGCGCGCGTATCTCGCCGGATCGGCGCATGGATTTGCACAGGGTTGGATGTCCGTCTATCAACTTCTGGGTTCGCGCCAGGCGCGTCCGGGCGCGAGCGATAGTCCGCTGACGCGCGACTACATCTATCGCTGATCGCGCGCGTCGGCCCGAGTCGGCGTGAGTTTGCTTGAAGTAGTTGCGCCAAGTAGTGGACCCGCAAGCGTTAATCCCGATAGGGGTGCGGTGATTTTGCAACCTAACACCAGCAAAGCGCGGTTAGAATCGCCGCGCTGAACGGCTAAGCCAGACGCGAGATTGGCGACGCTGCATTCGAAAGACCGGGACACTAGGAGACGAAATGATCAAGGGACTGCGGCCGCTGGCTGCCATTGCGTTGCTGTCAGCGGTAGGCCTTGTCGCTGCTCAGGGGTTTCCGAATAAGCCGGTCACGATCGTTGTGCCGTTCACTGCGGGCGGGCCGACCGACACTGTGGCGCGCTCACTTGGGCAGGCGATGAGCAAGCCGCTGGGGCAAAGCGTCGTGGTTGAAAACGTCGGCGGCGCCGGAGGAACGGTCGGCGCGACGCGGGTCAAGAACGCAGCGCCCGACGGTTACACCGTCTTGCTACATCACATCGGAATGTCGACAGCGCCGGCTTTGTACCGCAAGCTGGCCTATAACCCGCAAACAGATTTCGAATTAGTCGGGCTCATCGTCGACGTACCGATGACGATGATTGCGCGCTCCGATTTCCCTGCCAAGGATTTCCGGGAGTTCGTCGCGTACGTCAAGGCCAACAAGACCAAGCTCAACCTGGCCAACGCCGGGCTTGGCGCAGCTTCTCACCTGTGTGGACTGATGTTTCAAAGCGCGATTGAAGCCGACGTGACGACCGTCCCGTTCAAAGGCACGGCCGACGCGATGAATGCGATCCTCGGCAAGCAGGTCGATTTCATGTGCGACCAAACCACCAACACGACCGGTCAAATCAAAGCCGGGTCGGTGAAGGCGTACGCCGTCACCAGTGCCAAGAGAGTGCCGACGTTGCCGGATCTGCCGACGATGCAGGAGAGTGGATTAAAGGGGTTTGAGGTCGGCATTTGGCATGGCGTGTACGCGCCGAAGGGCACGCCTAAGGCTGCCGTCGACAAGCTCGTCGCCGCAATGCAGGAAGCGTCCAAAGATGCCGGCTTTCGCACCCGTATGTCGGAGCTTGGCGCGACGGTTTATCCGGTCGACCAGATCACCCCTGCCGCGTTGGCGTCTCATCTGAAAAGTGAGATCGACAAGTGGGGGCCGGTCATCAAGAAGGCCGGTATTTACGCCGATTAACGCAGTGTCGGCCAGCATCGAGTTGTGGTCTGCTTCACACCTTGGCAGGCTGCAGCGTCCCAGTTGCAGCGGACGTACCCCAGCGGAGGCTGACTTGCGTTTGACCGTCACAGCAGTGATCGTGGTGTCCGTGCTCGCAATTGGATTGAGCGTGCGCGAGGCCGGCGCAGCCACGACAGCGGGTGGCAAGTCGGACGCAGCCAAGACGATCACCAAGGCGAAGGCACAAACGCGTGTGCGCGGCACGATTCCAGCCGGCCGGTCGCCGATCAAATCAACCCGTAAAAAGAAGCCGCTGATCGCGCGCATCTTGAGACCGTCCGAAGGCCATTTGGCGGGCCTGCATCGCGGCGACGACCCGCTCGATTTGAGGTCCTCCGTTGCGCTGGTCGTCGATCAGGATACGAATGAGGTCCTGTTCGAGAAGAACAAGGATGCGGTCCTTCCAATCGCTTCGGTCACCAAGCTGATGACGGCGTTGGTGACGTTGGACGCCAATTTGCCGCTTGGCGAAGAACTGCAAGTCTCTCAGGACGAGATGGTGCGAGCGAGGATTCGCTCCAATCTGCGGCCTGGATTCGAAATGACGCGCGGCACCGCGCTGCATTTGGCGCTGATGTCGTCGGAGAATCGCGCGGCCCAGCTGCTAGGCCGCACTTATCCCGGTGGCGTAGCGCGGTTCGTCGAAGCGATGAATGCGAAGGCCAGACTGCTGGGGATGGATGACTCGCACTTTGCCGACCCCACCGGGTTGTCGCCCGAGAACCGGTCGAGCGCAAGCGACCTGGTGCGCCTGGTCAAGGCTGCCTATGAACACGATGTCATCCGCCAGTACTCGGTAAGCGGCGAGCTCGAATTGCCGGTCGGTAGACGCACCGTCAGTTACCGCAACACCAATCGTCTTACCGACAATCCCGAATGGGATATCGGCCTGCAAAAGACCGGCTACATCTCCGCCGCCGGCCGTTGCCTCGTGATGCAGGCGGTGATCGAGGGCAAGCGCGTCGTGATGGTGCTGCTCGACTCCGTCGGAAAATATTCGCGCCTCGGCGACGCCGAGCGCATTCGTGACTTCATCGAGTCCGCCGGGCTTGCAAAGTCGAAACCGGCTGCTATCGCGACCCCGGCACAGCGCACGATGTAGCGCGAGTCAAGGCGGCGGCGCTCCGCTCGCCTGGCTAACGAATCCCAGTCCTGACGATATCCTGCCAGCGGTTTGCAGCAGCTCGGCAATCCAATCGTCCTGCATGCGTTCCGCCGGCGCCGACACCGATAGCCCTGCCACGAGCCGCCCCGAATCGTCGCGAATGCCCGCCGCGATGCAGCGCACCCCGATTTCCAGTTCTTCGTTATCGCGCGCGTAGCCGCGCGTGCGCACCATCGAAAGCTCGCGCTCGAGTTTGCTGACGTCGGTCAGACTGTTGCGTGTGTGTCCTGCCAGACCGGTGCGTGTCGCATACGCGCGTATCAATCGCGGATCGTCTAGCGCCAGGAATAGCTTGCCGCTTGACGTCAGATGCAGCGGAGCGCGCCCACCGATCGCACGCACGACCTGCATTCCCGACCGCTCGCTGTACGAGCGATCGACGTAGACGATTTCGTCGCCTTGGCGCACCGACAAGTTGACGGTTTGTCCGGTTCGCTTGTGTAGCTCGCGCATCGGCTCGAGTGCCGCTTCGCGTACCGACAGACGCGCTTTCACCAGATTGCCAAGTTCGAGCAGGCGCATGCCGAGTCGATACGACCCCGGGATGTCGGCGCGATCGACGTAACGACCAACGACGAGGTCATTCAAGATTCGATGCGCCGTTGATGGATGCAATCCGGTCGCGCGGGCGAGATGCTTGAGGCTGACCGGATCGGAGTGCGCGGACAACGCGTCGAGCAGCGCCATCATGCGCTCGATCACCTGGATAGCGGTGGGCCCGCGAACAGCCGTTGTTTGCGCGGCGTCCAGTGGCAAATCGCGCGATGGCTTCAGGATCGTTGTGCGACGCGGCATTTGCGCGTTTTATATCACGATACGAAAAGACGGATGCTGCGCTATTCGTCTGAAGCGCAATCGGGACGTTTCGCAAGTGGTACCGCGCGGCTGCCTCAACGCTAGGTTGCTGCCTCCTAAGGCACCACCCGCGTGTAGCGAGCGGCTTCGCCAGCGGCGGCGGAGCGATAGAGTGCGATCGAGTCGATGCGCCATGTAATCGGCGCAACTCGCTCGACGTGGAACCGTTGGACACCCCGCAGCAATGTGACGTGGGGTGCCAAAGGTCGTCGGTCGTAGTCGAGATCAAACCCATCGAGGACGGCTCGGGCGCGATCGGCCAGTGCCACCAGCGGCTTGACGGGCTGGCGAGCCGCACCTACCCAGACGACACCCGCGTCGCCGAAGAATCCAAGCGTGTCGAGCCGCCAGCTGAACGGCCTGAAACGTATTTTCGAAATGGCGTCTGCAACAGCGAACGCGTCTTCGTCGCCTAGCTTGCCGATAAACGCCAGTGTGAGGTGCAGATCATCGATGCGCGTGGCTCGCCGATATGCAACGCGTTGCCGCACATCATCCGCAACCGCGGCCAGCGCTACGCGCGTGAGTGGGCCGGGCCAGGCGGCGATGAAACAGCGCATCCGTTGTCGCGGATTGCCTCGACGCAGTCCGCCACCAGCCGTGGGCCCGAGTAAATAAAGCCCGTGTAAATCTGCACTAACGAAGCACCAGCGCGGATCTTTTCGACCGCGTCAGCACCGCTCATGACGCCGCCGACGCCGATGATCGGCAGCGCCCCTTGCAGGTGACGCGCCAGCAAGTGCACGATCTGAGTTGCACGTTCCGTTAGCGGACGCCCCGAGAGCCCACCCGACTCATCGGCGTGCTTCTGACCGCGCACTTTATCGCGGGCGACCGTCGTATTCGTCGCGATCACTGCGTCCATGTCGTGTTCGACCAGTTGGTCGGCGATCTCGGGCACCGACGCATCCGCGACGTCGGGAGCGATCTTCACCGCGATCGGTACGCGTTTTCCGTACCGATCCTGCAGACTCTTGCGCTCTTCGCCAAGTCCGGTCAACAGCGCGGCCAGTTGCCGCACGCTTTGCAAGGAGCGCAACTCCGTCGTGTTAGGAGACGAAATGTTGACTGCCACATAATCGGCGTCGTCGTACACCCGGCGCAGGCACATTCGATAGTCCTCGAGCGCACGCTCGATCGGCGTGTCTGCGTTCTTGCCGATGTTCAGGCCCACGATGCCGCCGCGATCACGAAAAGCCCGCTGCTGACGCACATTTTCGACGAACTGGTCGGCGCCTTCGTTGTTGAAGCCCAGCCGGTTGATCAGCGCGTGTGACCGTGGCAGGCGAAACATGCGCGGCTTCGGGTTGCCCGGCTGCGGTCGCGGTGTGACGGTTCCCGCTTCAATAAAACCAAATCCGAAGCTTCCAAGCGCATCGATGTGCGCGCCGGTCTTGTCGAGGCCAGCGGCGAGGCCGACCGGATTGGAAAAATTCAGTCCCATCACGCTGACGGGCAACGGTTTGATGCGCCTTGCAACCCAGCGTGCGGCGCCGAGGTCGTAGCCTCGTTGCAACGCTGAGAGTGTTAACTCGTGCGCGACCTCGGCATCGAGCGAGAAGAGAAGCGGACGCGCAAGTGTGTAGAGCACCCGCGGATTCTACGAGTCGCTCCGCTACGCACCCAGCATGTCGCTTTGCCGCTCCCAGCGGCCGCCTTTCAACATCTCGACCGGCCGAAACGTCGCCTTGTAGGCCATCTTTGGGCTCTCCGAGATCCAGTAGCCGAGATACAAGTAAGGCAGGGACAACGCTTTGGCCTGTTCGATCTGCCACAGGATGTTGTAAGTGCCGTAGCTGGTTGCCAGCTCGTCCGGATCGAAAAATGTATAGACCGACGAGAGCCCGTCGTTCAATACATCGATGATCGAGATCATGCGCAAGGTTCCTACGCCTTCGACTCCGGGCGGCGCTGGATCGCGAAACTCGACCAGCCGTGTATTGACCTTGCTCTGCAAAAGAAACTGCGAATACTGCTCGCGGCTGTCGTTGTCCATGCCACCGCCCGCATGGCGCGTCGATTGATAGCGCAGATACAAATCGTAGTGTTCGTGATCGAACGCCAACGACGCGACCCGCGACGTCAGCGCGCGATGCCGCAACCACGCGCGGCGTTGCGTGCGATTCGCTTCGAACTCCGCGACCGGCACACGCACCGGGACGCACGCGCGGCAACCGTCGCAATACGGGCGATAGGTAAAGATCCCGCTGCGCCGAAATCCCATCTTGACCAGCTCGCTGTACACATCGGCGTTGATCAGATGTGCCGGCGTGGCGACTTGCGAGCGCGCTTGCCGATGCTCGAGATAGCTGCACGGATACGGCGCAGTCGCATAAAACTGCAACGCCGAAAAGGGCAGCTCCTTGAGATTGGCCACGTCAGTCGATTAGTCAGTCAAGTCGAAGTCGTGATGAGTAGCAGCTACGGGCTCGAATCCAAAGTATCCAGCAGCGCATTGAGCGAACGATCCGTATATGCCGCCCAGTTGATCGGAGCTGCTCGCACCGCTGCATGCAAATGCGCCACAAACTCGCGGCGCGAAATCTCGCGTGCTCCGAGTGATGCGAGGTGTCGCGTGTTCTGTTGGCAGTCTATCACTCGCACTCGTTCGATTCGCATCACGCGAACGAGCGCGGCGAGCGCAAGCTTCGAGGCATCGGGCAGGCGCGAGAACATCGACTCGCCGTAGAACATCCGGCCGAGCGCTACTCCATACAAACCGCCTGCAAGGCGGCCGCCCACCCACGTTTCGATTGAATGAGCCAGGCCACGGCGATGCAGCTCCATGTAGGCCTCGGCAACGCTATCGGTAATCCAGGTGCCCGCGTCGTCGCCGCGCGGTGCCGCGCACGCCTGAATGACAGCGTCAAAATCGGCGTCCACTCGAACTCGGAGAGAAGGGTCGCGTGCCGCCTTGCGCAAGGTCTTCGCAAAACTGCGGGAGATTTTCAGCTCGTCCGTGAACAACACCATGCGCGGATCCGGAGACCACCATAGAACGGGCTCCTCCTCCGAATACCACGGAAAAATCCCATGTGGATACGCTGCCAGCAGACGCTCCGCAGTCAACTCGGCGCTTGCGGCAAGCAGTCCGTTCGGACTTTGGAGCGCGGCGGAAACTGGCGGGAAAGGCTGGCCCGGTGCGAGCCAGGGAATCATGCGCTGACGGCGCGGGCAGTCGGTGCTGCGCCGATCGCGCGTGTGTACACACCGAACTCGCCACGCACCCGGTCGGCGAAGTAAAGCTCCAAGGTTGTGGAAACGGTGCGAAACGCAATCTCATCCCACGGAATCTCGCTTTGATCGAACAGCCGCACTTCAAGGCTTTCGGTGCCGACCGCGAAGTGGGTGTCGAGCAGCTCGGCGCGGAAGAAAATGTGAACCTGTTGTACGTGGGGCACATCGATCATTGAAAACAACGGGCCCAATTTCACGCGCGCACCGGCCTCTTCCAGCGTTTCGCGCAGCGCCCCGTCGCCGGTGGTTTCGTTGATTTCCATGAAACCGGCGGGCAGGGTCCACTTGCCAAGTCGGGGCTCGATCGCGCGCTTGCACAACAAGACTTGGTCGCCCCAAACCGGAATCGTGCCGACCACGGGGCGTGGATTGATGTAGTGCACTGCACCGCAGTGGTCGCAGCAGTCACGCAGGCGATTGTCGCCGGACGGGACGCGCGAGACGGTGGTGTGGCCGCAGACCGAGCAAAAAGTCACTGCACAAATAGAAAGGGCGGGCATATGCCCGCCCTTCACACCTTACACGCTCTTAACGCGCAGTACCGCGGCGAAACAGATTGACGATCGCCAGCAGAATGACAGCGCCCAGCAGCGAAACGACCAATGCGCCTACGCTCAGCGCTCCCTGATTGATCGTGGGTACGCCCACCAGTGGAGAGATGAGCCAGCCGCCAAGCATTGCGCCGACGATGCCGACAATGATGTTGAGGAAGATGCCCTGCTGCCCATCGGTGCGCATAATCATGCTTGCTACCCAGCCGATCAAACCGCCGACAACCAACCAAATGATGAAATTCATGTTTCTCTCTCCCGGTGAAGGTGAAGTACAGCGACAGAAAGTTTGCCACACCCATATGGCATTGCCGGCCAACCTGACAAACGGCAAGTGCCCGTAATCGGCAAACACGCAAAGATCATTCCAGCCTCATTGACTTAATGGCACTGACACAACTTTGGGCCTCACCGTTTGGACTGGCGGCCGTTGCCTTCGGAATCCTTGGCGCGCTGCTCCTGCTCTCGGGCCTCGGCGCGCTGCTTCGGTTACGCCCAGTTCGATTCATTTCACGCACGATCTTCGGCTTGCTGCTGTTGGCAGTCGGCGCACTGGCAGCAACGATCGCGATCGGTACGCATGGCTACACGGCGCTGACTCGCGAAGATGTTGCGGCAAAGCTACTGGTACAGCCAACCGGTCCGCAGCGATTTACGGCGACGGTGCGCTATCCCGACCTGCGCGAGGTCAAATTTGAACTCGCGGGTGACGAGGTCTACGTCGATGCGCAAATTCTCAAATGGAAACCGATGGCCAACGTGCTGGGGCTGCACACCGCTTATGAGCTTGATCGTATTGCCGGGCGATATCGTGCGATCGAGAACGAGCGCTCGGCGACACGCACCGTGTTTCCGCTGAGCCGCGACAAGCCGCTGGACCTGTTTGATCTGCGGCAGCGCTACACATTCCTGGCGCCGCTGCTCGACGCGGAATACGGATCGGCGAGCTACGTTGCGGTTTCGCGTCCGGCGGAAATCGAACTGCGCATTTCAACCACTGGCTTGCTGATGCGCGAGATCAATCCGCCCAGCCCAGTAGCGCGCCGGTCGGCACCCGACGGAATCATGATGATGTTCGTTGCGCGGCGGGCGGCGTGAGCCCGTGCTTGGTGGTGGCGGCGAAGCAGCCTGAGCCTGGCAAAGTCAAGACGCGGATCGCGTCGGTGCTCGGTGATGCCCGGGCCGCCGAACTGTACCGATGCGCCTTGCTTGACACGCTGGCGTTGGCGCTGTCGATCAGCGATGTCACGCACGCGTTGACCTATACCCCACCGACCGACGATGCGCGCCGCTATTTTGCAGACATCGCCCCGACGTTTCTTCTGATGCCGCAATCGGGTGCGACGTTGGGCGAGCGTTTGGGCGACACACTGGCGCGCTTGCTGTCGCGTTTCAGTCCGGTCGTGATGATAGGAAGCGATGGTCCCGATTTGCCGGCAGCGTTCCTTACCCGCGCATTCGACCTGCTGCGCGACCGCATCGATGTGGTAATCGGTCCTGCCAATGACGGCGGTTACTACCTGATTGGCATGAGGTCGATGCAGCCGGCTCTGTTCGAGAGGATCGACTGGAGCACCGATGCTGTCGCTCAGCAAACCCGCGAACGTGCTGGCGAAGCGGCACTGAACCTGGCGGAACTGCCGCAGTGGCACGACCTTGATACTGTCGCGGATCTGCGGGCGCTGGTCGATCCAGGAGCGCCGTTGACCCGCGCATTTGTCGCGGGATTGAATGCGAAGGAGACATAGATGAAAACAAGAGCGGCCGTCGCGTGGAAAGCCGGTGAGCCAATGCTCATTGAAACCGTGGAGCTTGAACCGCCGCGCGCGGGCGAAGTGCTGGTCGAGGTCAAGGCGACCGGCATCTGTCACACGGATTACTTCACATTGTCGGGCGCCGATCCAGAAGGAATATTTCCCTCGATCCTCGGCCACGAGGGCGCAGGGGTGGTGCTCGAAATCGGCGCCGGTGTGACCGGACTCAAGGCGGGCGATCACGTCATTCCGCTCTACACGCCCGAATGCCGGCAGTGCAAATTCTGTTTATCGCGCAAGACCAATTTGTGCCAGGCGATCCGCTCCACGCAGGGCCGGGGATTGATGCCCGACGGCACATCGCGGTTTTCAATCGACGGCAAACCGATCTTGCATTACATGGGCACTTCGACCTTCGCCAATCACATCGTGGTGCCGGCGATCGCGCTGGCGAAGATTCGCGAGGACGCGCCGTTCGACAAGGTCTGCTACATCGGCTGCGGCGTCACGACCGGCGTGGGTGCCGTGATCTTTACCGCCAAGGTCGAAGCGGGCGCCAATGTCGTCGTGTTCGGGCTCGGCGGCATCGGCCTGAACGTGATTCAGGGAGCGAAGATGGTCGGTGCGGACCGCATCATTGGCATCGACACGAATCCGGCGCGCGAGGCGCTCGGCCGCAAATTCGGCATGACGCACTTTATCGATCCGCGCAGCACAGACAATGTCGTCGATGCCATCGTGCAGTTGACCGACGGCGGCGCAGACTACAGCTTCGAATGCATTGGCAACGTGGCGACGATGCGCCAGGCGCTGGAGTGCTGCCACAAGGGATGGGGCCAAAGCATCATCATCGGCGTCGCGGGGGCAGGTCAGGAGATCAACACACGGCCATTCCAATTGGTGACCGGACGCGTGTGGAAGGGCACCGCGTTCGGCGGCGCACGCGGCCGCACCGACGTTCCGCGCATCGTCGATTGGTACATGGAAGGCAAGCTGAACATCGACGATCTGATCACGCACCATCTGCCGCTCGAGCGCATCAATGAAGGGTTCGATCTGATGAAGCGGGGCGAGTCGATTCGCAGCGTGGTTGAGTTTTAGCTGCGGAATTCTGAAGGTGCCGCAGCTCGAGCTGTTAAGCGAACACGGCTGCTTTGGTGGCCGGCAGTTTTTCTATCGGCACGCATCTGCAGAGATCGGATTGCCGATGCGGTTTGCGTTGTTCATGCCGCCGCGCGTGTCGGAAGAGTCGGCGCTGCTCGTTTATCTCGCCGGTCTGACGTGTACCGAGGAGACGTTCACGATCAAGGCAGGGGCGCAACGGGTGGCGGCTGAGCTCGGCATCGCGCTTTTGATGCCCGATACGAGTCCGCGCGGCGCTAACGTGGCAGGTGAGTCCGACTCTTGGGACTTTGGCGTTGGCGCCGGTTTCTATCTGGATGCAACTCGCGAGCCGTGGGCCAAACATTGGCGCATGGAAAGCTACCTGATGCAAGAGCTGTTGCCGCTCGCGGTCGAATCGTTCGGTATCGACGCATCGCGCATCGGCATCTTTGGGCATTCGATGGGAGGTCACGGTGCATTGACCCTCGCCTTGAAACATTCACACCGGTTCGCTTCCGTTTCTGCGTTTGCGCCGATCGCAGCCCCAACGCAGGCGCCCTGGGGCAAGAAAGCGTTCAGCGGATATTTTGGTGATGACGCTGAACGTTGGGCGCAGCACGATGCCAGCATTTTGATGAGCCGACGCCCGACGCCACCGTTTCCGCAAGGCCTGCTGATAGACCAGGGACTAGCCGATCCGTTCTTGAACGAGCAGTTGTATCCGGCGTCGCTCGAAGCGGCGTGCGGAGCCGTCGGTCAGCCACTGACGCTTCGTTATCACGAAGGGTACGACCATGGCTACTACTTCATCTCGACCTTCGTCGAAGACCACCTGCGGTTCCATCACGCACGATTAACGCGCGGTTAGCCACCGGCAGCGTCAGCGCTGGTCGCGGATGTACTTCGCTGCAATCTGCAGGTCTTTGACGAACTTGCCGAACTCGGCGTCGCGTGCCTCAGGGGGCACTCGGAGGAGATAGGACGGATGCACGGTTACTAACACGCGAGCCGATGGCGCAAGATCGTTGGGCGCTTCGATCAGCGTTCCGCGATGCGCGAGGATCGGCAACGCGCGTCCGAGAACCGCACGCACCGCAGTCGCTCCCAGTGCGACGATCAATGCAGGTTGCACTGCCGCCACTTCACTTTCGTACCACGCATGGCACGCAGCGATTTCCTGCTCGGCCGGCTTCTTGTGCAATCGCCGCTTGCCGCGCAACTCATACTTGAAATGCTTGACGGCATTGGTCACATACACGTGTGCACGCTCGATGCCGGCGGCCGCCAGCGCGCGATCGAGCAGTTGCCCCGCCGGACCGACAAACGGGCGTCCGGCAAGGTCTTCCTGGTCGCCCGGCTGCTCACCCACCAACATCAACCGCGTGGGATTCGGCCCTTCGCCCGGCACAGCCTGAGTTGCATACTGCCAAAGCGGACAGTTGCGGCATTGATCCAAGAGCTTGCGCTGGGCCTCGCCCGCACCAAAGTTCGCCGGCGGTGTCGATCCCGGTATTTCGAGCATCGTCGGCAGTCCCATGTTGGGCCTCGCACTAAGCCACCATCGCACACCGCACCATGTGCAAGTCAGATACCTGACGGCGGTGCCGCCTGGTGCTCGAACTAAAGCGATGCCCGAATCACCCCGACTGCAATGCCTTCGATCGCAAAAGGCTCGCGTCTCAAATCGACGATGATGGGTTTGTATTCCGGGTTCTCGGCGATCAGCTCAGCGCGCGCACCCCGCAATTTCAGTCGCTTCACCGTGACCTCATCGCCCAGCCGCGCAACGACCACCTGGCCCGACCGGGCTTGGGGTTGTTTGTGCACCGCCAGCCAGTCACCGTCAAAAATCCCCGCGTCACGCATGCTCATGCCGCGCACTTCAAGCAGGTAGTCCGCGTAAGGTTTGAAGGTCGCCGGGTCCACCGCTGCCGTTGCCATCACATTTTCCTGCGCCAAAATAGGGCTGCCCGCCGCTACTTTGCCGATTACCGGTAGCCCGCTCTCCTGTGACGCCAGCATCAACTCGCGCACGCTGTCCTTCAGACGAATACCGCGCGAGGTGCCCGCCACCAATTCGATCAGCCCTTTTTTCTGCAACGCTTGCAAATGTTGCTCGGCCGCATTCAAAGAGCGAAAGCCAAAGGCTTGCGCAATTTCGTCGCGTGTTGGCGGCGCGCCGCTCTCGGTCAAGGTTTGTCGAATGAATTCGAGTATCTCCGTCTGCCTTGGAGTGGGATCAGAAACCGCTGCAACAGTAGCTTGTGAATTCATCGTGGTTCACGATCGGGTGGGATGGATACTGTTAATGTATACAGTGGAGGCCAAAAAAGCAAGACGATGCCGCGTGCGCGACGTAACTTTGGGCTTCGCCGAGGGTTGTTTAATGACGTGAGCGTGATAGACTTTTAGCCATCCAGGTTGAGTCGGTCACAGCAGCAAGATCTTTGTGCTTGTGGCCGCAGCGTTGCCGGATCGTCCGATTCCGCGCTCGGCTTCTTGAAGTGAAATTCAGCCGCACGAAGCGTACGTAATCCGAAAATTTTCAAACACCTTGTTTTGTAAGCTAGGTCGTGCTTGAAACGGCGGGCCGCTTTGATTGCCCCCGCGGTCAGGCACAGCCGCAACCTCCGCTCGGAGCCGATGAATACTCACGAAGCCAAGATCGTGATTGAAGCAGCGCTGCTCACCGCCGAGCAGCCGCTATCGATGCCTGATCTGCGTCGCTTGTTGAATGACGAGCTGAACGCCGATACGGTGCGCGTGCTGGTCGATCAGTTGCGAAGCGACTGGGCCGGTCGCGGACTGGAGTTGGCCGCACTCTCGTCGGGTTGGCGGTTCCAAAGCACGCCGGCCATGCGCCATTATCTCGATCGTCTGAATCCCGAGCGTCCACCAAGATACTCGCGCGCCGTAATGGAAACGCTGGCGATCATCGCGTATCGGCAGCCGGTTACGCGCGGTGATATCGAAGACGTGCGCGGTGTGACGGTGTCCAGTTCCGTGATAAAGACTCTCGAAGAGCGCGGGTGGATCGAAGTGATCGGTCATCGCGAAGTGCCTGGGAGGCCAGCCGTGTTCGGCACTACCAAAGAGTTTTTGGACGACTTGAGTCTAGGTGCGCTCGCAGAATTGCCGCCGTTGCCGGACAGTATTGGAGACGCCGCGGTGGAATTAGAGTTGCAGCTGACCGGAGCATCAGACGTCACGCCGTCTGAACATGGGACGCGTCCCATTTTCAATCCAGTGTCAGCCGCGGCCGAATCTTCCCATCCCCAAACCGCTTTCCTCCCTGTGTCTTGATGAGCGCTTCCACTCCCGAAGATCACAACCCCGCCGAACCGGCCGCTGTACGCATGCCCGATGCGCCTGCAGAGAACGACGTTGACGGCAACATTAGCGTCGACGGCAACGTGCACGAGTCGGACGATGGCGAAGTCGACGAAGCCGATGGAAATCGCAGCGAGCAGGTAGATGGAAATCGCAGTGCGCGACCGGCAGAAGGCAATGGACGGACCGCGCGCCCCCGGGGCCGTCGTCGTCGAGGCCGCGGTGGTGACCGTGGTGATCGAACCGAGAGAACCGAGCGAACGGAACAGCCGGCGGCGCCTACTGGGGTTGCTGCCGTACCCGCCGGTCCGTTGCCGCCGCTTGCGGGCGATGGTGACGACATCAATCCGGCTGCAATGGCTGACTCGGCGTTATCGCGCGAGCTACTCGAGCGCGGCCGCCGCGCTGCCAAACAAACACAGCTAGCGCAATCGGACAAGTTGCACAAAGTACTGGCCGATGCGGGCATCGGGTCACGCCGCGACATGGAGGAAATGATCATCGCCGGCCGTGTGTCGGTTAACGGAGAACCGGCGCACATCGGCCAGCGCGTGCTGGCAAGCGACCAGGTGCGCGTAAACGGCAAGCCGCTGGCGCGCAAAGCGCCTGGCCGCGCACCGCGCGTGTTGCTGTATCACAAGCCTGTCGGCGAAATCGTGACGCAGGATGATCCGGGAGCCAGGCCAACCGTTTTTGAAAAGCTGCCGAAGGTCTCAGGTGGCCGTTGGGTGGCGGTCGGCCGGCTCGACTTGAACTCCGAGGGGTTGCTGATCTTTACCACCTCGGGGGAGCTGGCGAATCGCCTGATGCACCCGCGTTATGAAGTCGAGCGCGAATACGCGGTCAGAGTACTGGGCGAGGTCACCGAGGAACAGCGTCAGAAGCTGCTGGATGGTGTCGAGCTGCAGGACGGGCCGGCCAAGTTTTCGCGGATTGACGAGGCGGGTGGGGATGGTGCGAACCGCTGGTACAGGGTGGCGATCAGCGAGGGGCGCAATCGCGAAGTGCGCCGCATTTTCGAAGCGATCGGACTTACGGTCAGTCGGTTGATTCGCATTCGCTATGGAGCGATCCAGTTGCCGCGCTCGCTGGCGCGTGGCCGCTTTCAGGAGTTGGCGCCCGAATGGGTACAGGCTTGGGTGCACGACCTCGGCATTGGCATCGATGAAATTCGGCAGCGCCAGGGCAGCTCCTCCGAAGGCCACCGCGGGCGGAGCCGAGGCGGCCGTGGCCATGGCAATCGGGATGGGCAATTTGGCGCGCAGGGTCGACAGCCTTCGCAGAACTTCAGCCCCGGCAACGGCCAGCCCGGTGTTGGGCAGGGCCAAGGACCGGGTCGCGGGCGCGGTAAACCGCAGGGCAATCGTCCTCCGCGGCAGCCCGATCCACTGACGAGCAGCGTCACCTACATTGCAGCCGGGCACGGCCTCCCGAACAATGGTCGCCCTGCGCGTTTCAAGCGCGGCAAGCCGCCGCGCAGCTTTTGAAACGACGCATCCCGGCCAGCGCCACGGCGCTTGTTACGAATGGGCCATGCCCCATATAATGCGCGGCTGCGTTTTTGACAGAACCGGGCGAGTGGAACAAGCCGGGCGATAGCAGGCCTGTTAAGAATAAGAGTGGGTTAAGAAATGGGCTTTACGGCCCATTTTTTATTTCAGCGCCTGCTTTGTGGGCACTGCGGCGTTTTGGCTCAGTTGAAAAGTTAAATGGCGGAAGTGGCGAGCGATTTGTATCAGACCGTGGAGCGCACAGTGGGTGGGCTGGGATACCAGCTGGTCGACGTCGAGCGATTGGGCGGCGGGCTGCTGCGTGTGAGCTTGGACGCTGAAAGGGGAATCGGGCTGGAAGACTGCGAGCGCGTAAGCCGCCATCTGTCGCACCTGTTGGCAGTGGAGCAGGTCGATTATCAGCGGCTCGAGGTGTCTTCGCCGGGGTTGGATCGCCGCTTGCGGAAAGTTGAGGATTACGAGCGCTTTGTTGGCAAAGAGATCAACGTTTCTCTTTACGCGCCGTCGGCCGCTGCCGGAGGTCGCAAGCGATTGCGCGGCCGCCTGCTGCAGCTACTTGGCGGCGCCGGTGAAGAGCGGCTGCAGTTGCAGCTGATGCCGGACGAGGCGGAGGCGAGCGGCGCAGCTAAGCGCGACCTTCGCAGCCGGAAGCGTGGAACACCGATTGAGGTGTCTGCGACTGTTGTCGAAATCAGGTTGGCGGATATCGACAAGGCGCGGTTGGTACCGGAATTGGATTTCCGCCCGGCGCGTAAAGCCGGTGCGATAGAACGCACAGAAGTAGGCACGACGGGCAGTTTGGGGAGCGAAGTACATGAGCCGTGAGATTTTGTTGTTGGTCGATGCGCTGGCGCGCGAGAAGAACGTGCCGAAAGATGTCGTGTTCGGCGCGTTGGAGCTTGCGCTTGCAACTGCGACGAAGAAGCTGTACGCCGAAGAAGACGTCGACATTCGGGTCGCAGTCGATCGCGAAACAGGCGAGTACGACGCGTTTCGCCGCTGGCTGGTTGTGCCCGATGAAGCCGGCCTGCAGGAGCCCGGTCATCACATCATCTTGTCCGACGCGCGCGAGCAGATTGCCGATATCGAGCTCGAAGAGCACATCGAAGAACAATTGCCGCGGCAGGATCTTGGCCGCCGGTTTGCGCAGGACACCAAGCAGGTCATCCTGCAAAAGATTCGCGATGCCGAGCGCGAACAGACGTTGAACGACTTTCTTGCGCGCGGTGATCTGATCGTCAGCGGCGCGATCAAGCGCATGGACAAGGGCGACGCGATTATCGAAGTCGGCAAGGTCGAAGCGCGCCTGCCGCGCAGCGACATGATCCCGAAGGAAAATCTGCGCATCGGTGACCGAATTCGCGCATTTGTGCAGAAGGTCGACCGCACCGCGCGCGGTCCGCAGGTCATTTTGTCGCGCACCTCTCCGGAATTTCTGATGAAGCTTTTCGAGTTCGAAGTGCCGGAGATCGAGCAGGGACTGCTGGTGATCAAGTCCGCGGCGCGCGATCCCGGCGTACGCGCGAAGATCGCCGTCTGGACCAACGACCGGCGGATCGATCCGATCGGCACTTGCGTCGGCATGCGCGGCTCGCGCGTGCAGGCGGTCACCAACGAGCTCGCCGGAGAACGGGTCGACATCGTCTTGTGGTCGGATGATCCGGCCCAATTTGTGATCGGTGCGCTGGCGCCGGCCAACGTCTCGTCGATTCTGGTCGACGAAGACAAGCATGCGATGGACGTTGTGGTCGACGAAGACAATCTGGCGATCGCCATCGGCCGCAGCGGTCAGAACGTGCGGCTCGCTTCCGAGCTGACCGGCTGGCAGATCAACATCATGACCGCCGAGGAGTCGTCGACGAAGCAGGAAGGCGAGCAATCGTCAGTGCGTGCGACGTTTGTCGAGAAGCTCGACGTCGACGAAGAGATCGCCAACATCCTGATCGGCGAAGGCTTCGGCAGCCTGGAAGAGATCGCATATGTGCCGGTCAACGAGCTGCTCGAAATCGACGCGTTCGATGAAGAAACCGTTGAGGAGCTTCGCACCCGCGCGCGCAACGCGCTGTTGACCGAGGCGATCAAGCGCGAGGAGAACGTCGAACAGGCTGAAAAGGATCTGCTCGAGCTCGACGGCATGGATGCCGAGCTATCGACGAAGCTGGCAGAAAACGCAATTCGCACGCGCGATGATCTGGCCGAGCTCGCGGTCGATGAGCTGACCGAAATGACCGGCATCGACGACGAGCGCGCCAAGACGCTGATCATGGCGGCGCGCGCGCATTGGTTTGCCGATGATCAGAATCAAGAACAAGAGCACGAGCAGGAAGTAGCGGGAAGGTAGGGTTAAGACATTTATGGCAAGTACAACCGTGTCCCAGTTTGCGACGGAGCTTCGAGTTCCGCCGCAGTTGCTGCTCGAGCAATTGAGCGCGGCCGGCGTCTTGAAAAAGGCCGAGTCCGATGCGTTAAGCGAGGACGATAAGTCGCGCCTGCTCGAATCGCTGCGCAAGGCGCACGGCGTTGGGGGCGAGAAGAAGAAGATCACGCTGACTCGCAAGCAGACGACCGAAATCAAGCAGGCCGATGCATCGGGCAAGGCGCGCACGATCCAGGTTGAGGTGCGCAAGAAGCGCGTGTTCGTCAAGCGCGATGGCGCCGCGCCCGAAGTCGAACCCGCGGTTAGCGCGGAACCAGTCGCTTCGCCGATCATCGACGAAGCCGAGCTTGCGAAGCGCGAGGAAGAAGCGCGACGTCAGGCCGAGTTGATTACGCGCCAGACCGCAGCGGCACGCGAAAAGGTCGACCGTGCGCAACGCGATCTGGCCGATGCGCAACAGAAAGAACAAAAAGACCTGAAGGCGGTGCAGGCACGGCAGACCGAAGCCACCGAAGAGCTGGTGAAGGCCGAGCGCGCGCAAAAGGAAGCCGAGCTCGTCGCCAAACAAGCGGCTGACGCGCAGCAGCGCGCCAAGCGCGTGGTCGAAGACGAAGTCGCCGCCATCAAGTCGATGATGGCGGCGCCGAAGAAAGTTGCGAAACCGCCGGAAGCGGCGCCGATAGGCACGCTGCACAAGCCCGCCGCGAAAACCGAAGTCAAACCCGGTGCGAAGAAGGACGACAAAAAGCCGGGCGTCAAGGAAATCAAGTCCGGCAAGCTGGCCTCGAGCTGGTCGGAAGAGCAGCAGAAAAAACGCTTGCTGAAAACGCGCGGCGATACATCAGGCGGTGCCGGTGGGTGGCGTGGGCCACGCGGCAACCGCAAGCAGGACCGGCACGAGGACAGTAACGGAGCGGCGGCCACGCCGATGCCGGTCGAAGCGGTCGTGCGCGACGTGGCAGTGCCCGAAACGATCACCGTTGCGGAGCTTGCCCACAAGATGTCGGTGAAGGCTTCGGAGGTCATCAAGACCTTGATGAAACTCGGCCAGATGGTGACGATCAATCAGGTGCTCGATCAGGACACCGCCATCATCGTGGTCGGCGAAATGGGGCACACGGCACACGCCGCGAAGCTCGACGATCCGGAAGCGTTGCTGGCCGAGTCTGCATCGGTGGTTATGCCAAGCGAAGCCCCACTCGAGCCGCGTCCGCCGGTCGTCACCATCATGGGTCACGTCGATCACGGCAAAACTTCGCTGCTCGACTACATCCGCCGCACCAAGGTCGCAGCGGGCGAAGCGGGCGGCATCACGCAGCATATCGGCGCGTATCACGTCGAAACGCCGCGCGGCATCATCACGTTTCTCGATACGCCAGGCCACGAGGCGTTCACCGCGATGCGTGCACGCGGCGCAAAGGCCACCGACATTGTCATCCTGGTCGTGGCTGCCGACGATGGCGTCATGCCGCAAACTAAGGAAGCGATCGCGCATGCGAAAGCGGCCGGTGTTCCGCTCGTCGTCGCGCTGAACAAGATCGACAAGCCCGAAGCCAATCCCGACCGCGTCAAGCAGGAGCTCGTGACGAACGAAGTCGTGCCTGAAGAGTACGGCGGCGAGTCGCCGTTCGTTCCGGTGTCGGCGAAGACCGGCGAAGGGGTCGACACGTTGCTCGAGAACGTGTTGCTGCAAGCCGAAGTGCTCGAATTGAAAGCCGTAAGGAATGGTCCAGCCAAGGGCCTGGTGATCGAGTCGCAGCTCGATAAAGGGCGCGGTCCGGTCGCAACGGTGCTGGTGCAGAGTGGAACCTTGAAGCGCGGCGACATCGTGCTCGCCGGGTCTGCCTTCGGGCGCGTACGCGCGATGCTGGATGAGACCGGCAAGCCGGTGACCGAGGCCGGGCCGTCGATTCCGGTCGAAATTCAGGGCCTGTCGGATATGCCGGGTGCCGGCGACGAACTGATCGTCCTGGGCGACGAGCGCAAGGCACGCGAGATCGCGCTGTACCGTCAGGGCAAGTTCCGCGACACGAAGCTCGCCAAGCAGCAGGCAGCCAAGCTCGAAGGCATGTTCGAGGCCGGTGCTGAGGGTGCTGCTGCGGTTCGAGTGCTGCCGTTGATCATCAAGGCCGACGTGCAAGGCTCGCAGGAGGCACTGAACCAGGCGCTCGTCAAGTTATCGACCGATGAAGTGAAGGTGCAAGTCGTGCATGGGCAGGTCGGCGGCATCACCGAGAGCGACGTGAACCTTGCGATTGCGTCGAAGGCGGTCATCATCGGCTTCAACGTGCGTGCCGATATGTCGGCGCGCAAGCTCGCGGAAAGCAACGGCATCGACGTTCGCTACTACAACATCATCTACGAAGCGGTCGATGAAGTCAGAAATGCGCTGTCGGGCCTGCTCGCTCCGGAGCACCGCGAGCACGTGCTCGGCCTGGTCGAGATCCGGCAGATCTTCCGCGTGCCGAAAGTCGGCGCGGTCGCCGGCTGCATGGTGCTCGACGGGTTGGTGCGCAGGACGGCACAGGCCCGGTTGTTGCGCGACAGCGTCGTGATCTGGACCGGGGAGCTCGATTCGCTGAAGCGCTTCAAGGACGACGTGCGCGAAGTCAAGGCAGGCTTCGAATGTGGCTTGAGCCTGAAAGGTTACGACGACATCAAGGAGCGCGATCAGCTCGAGATCTTCGAGATGCAGGAAGTGGCGCGCACATTGTCGTGAGCCTGACTTATGAAGCCAGCAACCAAACCCGGCCGTGGTCTGCGCATTGCCGATCAAATCCAGCGCGATGTCGCGGAGATGATTCAGCGCGAGGTTTCGGTCGAGCGCGCGGGGCTAGTCACGCTGACGGGCGTTGAAGTTTCTGCCGACTACGCACACGCCAAGGTGTACTTCACCACCATCGGTGCACCGGTCGAGGCCGCGCAGCACGTGTTGAACGGCAAGGCCGGGCACTTTCATTCGCTGCTCTTCAAACGGCTGACGATTCACACGATTCCCCGGTTGACGTTCGTGCACGACGAGTCGGTGTCGCGCGGCATCGAGATCGACCGCTTGATCGAGCAGGCCAACAAGAATTCATCGGGGTAGGAGGGCGCGTGAGCAAGTCGCGCGGCGCACGTGGGGAACGAATAAACGGCGTGCTGTTGCTCGACAAGCCGGGCGGCATGACTTCCAACGCCGCATTGCAGGCCGCGCGGCGGCTGTTGAATGCGGCGAAGGCGGGGCACACCGGAACGCTCGATCCGATGGCCACCGGCTTGCTGCCTCTGACTTTTGGTGAGGCGACCAAGTTTTCGGCTGATCTGCTGAATGCCGACAAGTCGTATCGAGCAACGCTGCAGCTGGGAACGACCACCAGCACCGGCGATGCCGATGGCACGGTGTTAGAGACGCGCAGCGTCGCCGTTACCAGCGCCGACGTTGATGCCGTGTTGTCACGCTTCGTCGGCACGATCGAGCAGGTGCCTCCGATGCATTCGGCGCTGAAGCGTGATGGCCGGCCGCTGTATGAACTGGCGCGCGCCGGCGCCGAGGTCGAGCGAGCGCCGCGGCGGATCACGGTTCATCGCCTGGCGTTGATCGACCATCGTGGCGATGCAGTGGTCGTCGAGGTCGATTGCAGCAAGGGAACCTATGTGCGGGTACTCGCCGAAGACATCGGGCGGGTGCTCGGTTGTGGCGCGCATTTGAGCGCGCTGCGCCGGACACGGGCGGGGCGATTGAGCATTGATGATGCGGTTTCAATGTCAGTGCTGGAGGCGATGGCGCTGGAAGAGCGGCGCGCGCTCTTGCTGCCGGAAGACGAGCTGCTGGCTTCGCTGGCAACGGTGCGGCTCGACGCTGCGCACACCGAGCGATTTCGGCAGGGGCAGCGCCTGGCCCTCGACGCCGAACCGCGCGGCCACCGGGTGCGCGTCTATGGTGGTACCAATGAATTGCTCGGCACGGCGACCATCAGCGAGTGGGGTGTCGTCGAGCCGGAACGACTGGTGACGAACAACTGAGCACAAGTGAAAACGAACGAGAGCCTCTGATGAAACGCCCAATTCGAAACGTCGCGATCATCGCGCACGTTGATCATGGCAAGACGACGCTGGTCGACAAGCTGCTGCAGCAGTCCGGCACCTTTCGCGAGAACCAGCAGGTGACCGAACGCGTGATGGATAGCAACGACATCGAGCGCGAACGCGGAATCACGATTCTCGCCAAGAACTGCGCGGTCGATTACGAAGGCACGCACATCAACATCGTCGACACTCCGGGGCACGCGGACTTCGGCGGCGAAGTCGAGCGCGTTCTGTCGATGGTCGACGGCGTGCTACTGCTGGTCGACGCGGTCGAGGGTCCGATGCCGCAGACGCGCTTCGTGACGCGCAAGGCGCTTGCGCAAGGTCTGAAGCCGATCGTTGTCGTCAACAAGATCGATCGGCCTGGCGCGCGCGCCGACTGGGTTGTCAACCATACCTTCGACTTGTTCGACAAACTCGGTGCAGCCGAAGAGCAGCTCGACTTTCCGGTGATCTACGCATCGGCATTGCATGGATACGCGGGTACGTCGCCGGACGTGCGCGAAGGGAATCTGAAGCCGCTGTTCGACGCAATCCTCGCGCATGTGCGCGTGCGCGACGACGATCCCGACAAGCCGCTGCAGCTGCAGATCTGTTCGCTCGACTACTCGAGTTACGTGGGGAAAATTGGCATCGGCCGCATCAGCCGCGGGCGGCTGCGTGCCGGGCAGGACGTGCTGGTGATGCACGGCCCGGAAGGCGCGCAGAACGCGCCGACTACCAAGGGCCGGATCAACCAGGTCCTGACGTTCAAGGGACTCGAGCGGCAGGTCGTCGACGAAGCAATCGCCGGCGACATCGTGCTGATCAACGGCATCGACGATATCGGCATCGGTTGCACGCTGACTCCGGTCGATTTCCCGGACGCACTGCCGCTGCTGAAGGTTGACGAGCCGACCTTGATGATGAACTTCCAGGTCAACACGTCGCCGCTGGCGGGGCGCGAAGGTAAGTACGTCACCAGCCGGCAGCTGCGCGAGCGGCTCGAACGCGAGCTCAAATCCAACGTCGCGATGCGGATGCGCGAAACCGCCGACGAACAGATCTTTGAAGTCGCCGGGCGCGGCGAATTGCATCTGACGATCCTGCTCGAGAACATGCGGCGCGAAGGCTACGAAATGGCGGTCTCGCGACCGCGCGTGTTGTTCAAGGAGGTCGATGGCGAACGGCTCGAGCCCTACGAAATGCTGTCGGTCGACATCGAGGAGCAGAACCAGGGCGCGCTGATGGAGGAGCTCGGCCGCCGCAAAGGCGATCTGCAGGACATGCAACCCGACGGGCGCGGAAGAGTGCGGCTCGAGTATCGAATTCCGGCGCGCGGCTTGATCGGCTTCCAGGGCGAGTTCATGACGCTGACGCGCGGCACCGGCTTGATGAGCCACGTGTTCGATGAATACGGGCCGGTTCGAATCGGCGACGTCGGCGAGCGCCGCAATGGCGTGCTGATCAGCCAGGACGACGGCGAGGCGGTCGCTTATGCGCTATGGAAGTTGCAGGAGCGCGGACGGATGTTTGTCAGCCCCGGCGACAAGCTGTACGAAGGCATGATCATCGGCATCAACTCACGCGACAACGACCTGGTAGTCAACCCGGTACGCGAGAAGAAGCTCACCAATGTTCGAGCGTCGGGCAAGGACGAGCACATCGATCTGGTGACGCCGATCGCGCTGACGCTCGAGTCCGCGGTCGAATTCATTGCGGATGATGAGTTGGTCGAGATCACGCCGCACAGCATTCGCCTGCGGAAGAGATATCTAAAGGAACACGAGCGCAAGCGTGCGCAGCGAGAGGCGGCTTGAACGCTGCGCGTTCATGCCGCTAAAGGACGGCAGTTCGAGGCTCCCTCCCTAGCCCTCCCTCCGCGAGGGAGGGGATTCGACCCGTGAACAGCTTGCCGAATTCCGCGCATCGCCGCGCGATCATCCTGATGATCATCGCGCCGACACTTTGGAGCATCGCCGGCGTCGTCACTCGCCACTTATCGCCGGAGCTTCAAGCACACGGCCGATTTGAAATTACGTTCTGGCGCAGTGTGTTCGCCGCGATTTTCGTCGGTGGTTTTCTGCTATTCGTGCAGCGCGACTTCGCTGGCTCGCTGCGCCGAGCCGGCATTGCCGGGCTGCTGTCGGGCGCGATGTGGGCGATCATGTTCACATGCTTCATGCTGGCGTTGACTTTGACGTCGACCGCCAACACGCTGATCGTGCTCGCGATAGGGCCTTTGACGACCGCTCTGCTCGCTCGCGCAGTGCTGAAGGCGCCGATACCGCCTCGAACGTGGGCTGCGATTGCGATCGCGATGGTCGGCATCGGCGCGATGTTCGCGGACAGTTTGCGCATCGAATCCCGGGCAGCGGTGCTCGGGATGCTGATCGCGTTCGCGACGCCGCTCGCGGGGGCGATCAACGTCGTGATTCTGAAGAAGCGCGGCAAGAGCGTCGATTTGCTTCCTGCCGTGTTTCTGGGCGGGACGATCTCCGCAGCGCTCGTGCTCCCGTTTGCGTGGCCTTTCATGGCCGATGCGCGCGACATCGCATTGCTCGCCTTGCTCGGCTTCTTTCAGCTCGGGTTGCCGTGCATGTTGCTGGTGATCGCCGCGCGCCAGCTCTCTGCGACCGAAGTGGCATTGCTGGCATTGCTCGAAGTCGTGCTCGGTCCGCTCTGGGCGTGGCTGGGCGCAGGCGAGATCCCGGCTTCGAGCGCGTTGTTCGGCGGCGCGCTGGTGCTGTCCGCGCTGCTATTCAATGAACTGGTCGCGGCGCGCCGCACATCCTTGGCGCGCCGCTAAAAGCGACGCGTCAGCCTCGCACGACGTTCGAAGGCAGCGGTTGCATCCAGCGGGCCTGTCCTGCGGTGGCCGAAGCACAGGTCGCATTAAAGCCGCGGCCAAGCGAGTCTTCCAATCGCAACCGGACGTTCTGTCCGCTGCCAGCCGCATCCACTCCGTCGACCCGTACCACCTTGAGACCTTCGTTGCGCGCAAAGTTGACGCACTGCTGTTCGGCCGATGAGCTGCCCGGCATCGTTGAGGCGCAGCTCGCAAGAACCGCAACTGAAAGCGGGGCGATGAGGTACTTTTTCATTGGTTTTCCTCCATGGGGAAACTAGGACTCTACGAGGAGGGCGACGGGTAGCACATCGCCGTGCGACGAATTGCAGATCGCCGGGGATGAAGCGCTCGGAATGTGGGATCGATGTGGATTGATAGCGCAAGCGATGCGCATACGCTCATCGCATCACTCGTTGCGGCGGGACTTCGTATCAGGGGTTTGCGTCGCCTCGGTTCTCCAAACGATGTGACAAGTTTGAAGCGGGCAAAGCTCGTACCCTCCGAGTCGGCAGGTATACGAAGTGCTGAAGCGCCGGTGCTAATTCCCAAACGTGTGTAGTCATCCGCCTATATTCGTAGTTTGGGAAAAATTACATAGGAGCAATTCAACATGCAGCTATTCGGAAAACTCTTCGCGATGGCAAGCGCGCTATGTTTGAGCGTCGCAGCGTCCGATCTTCGTGCGCAGTCGTCGGCTCAGCAGGCTCCTGCGACGACAGCGCCGCCGGCTGCGACAGCCAAGCCACTTCGCTCACCGGACGTGATGTACGTCCCGACCCCGCCGGAAGTCGTCGACGCGATGTTGAAAGTAGCGAACGTGCGCCAGGGCGACGTACTGTACGACCTTGGCTCTGGCGACGGCCGCATCCCGATCACGGCGGTGCAGAAGTACAACGTGACACGCGCCACAGGCATCGAGATCAACCCGGACCGCATCGAGGAAGCGCAGCGCAATTTAACGGCGGCGGGTGTCGGCGACCGCGTGCGCTTTCGCAACGAAGATTTGTTCGAGGCTAATTTCTCCGATGCAACAGTAGTGACGCTCTACCTGCTGCCGGCGCTCAACGTCAAGTTGTTGCCGAAGCTGCTGAAGGAGCTGAAGCCGGGCACACGCATCGTCTCGCACGCCTTTGCAATGGGCGACTGGAAGCCTGAACGCACGCTCGATGTCGGTGGGCGAGCGGTTTATTTCTGGACGATTCCGGCGGCGGGAACTGCCGCGTACGCGGCGGCCTCGGCTGCTGCCGGCGCCGGTGGAGTCGGGTCAAACTAGAACAGCGCGGTGTGAATCGCGCGATGCGCTGCCTGCCAGGGCGCTGGGCCTGTGTTGTATAAACGCTGCCTATGTCGAGCTTAAGTACTAGTCGCGCTCACTGGCAAGGCGTTGATATCAAGGCAGCGCTGCTAGCGGGGCTGCTTGCCGGCATCGTCGATCTGGCTCTTCTGGCAGCAAGCGCATGGGCGCAGGGCGATAGCGTCTGGGTCAACATGCGCATGACGGCAGCGATCCTGATGGGCACCAGCGTGCTGCCGCCACCCGCGACGTTCGATCTGCTGCTCTTCATCGCTTCCACCATCGTGCACTTCGGGTTGTCGCTGGTTTACGGGCTGATCGTCGCGTGGTTCGTGCGCAAGTCCGGATGGGCTGTTGGCGTGATGATCGGGGTAGCGGTGGGCTTCGGAATTTATGTCATCAACTACTACGTATTTGCACCGCTCTTATTTCCTTGGCTAAGTGTTCAGCGCAGCGGTCTGGTGCCTACCTTGATTCATCCAGTGTTCGGTTTAGTGGCAGCTGCGGCGTATTTGAAGCTGCGTCGCGTTAGTCCAAGCTGAAGACGGCGCCGCGCCGCCGACATTGGTTGCGCAACGCACCCTTCTCAGTAGGCGGCTTCGCTACAGCCGCCATCAAAGATCGACTTTGGCATGCTGCTTCTGATCTTCCGTCGGCTGCTCGCCTTTGACATACGCTTTCGCCGCCTTGAAGAGAAACTTCAAGCCCTGCGCTCCGGCGTTATCCCAGTACTCGCCGTCTTGCGCGTTGAACTTCAGCATTGAAATCGATGGGTCGCTCTTGCCCTTCGGAAACCAGATCTTCCAATCCTCTTTGTAAAGCCGATCGATCAACGCCTGGTCACGGACGATCGTTGCGCGGCCGCTGACCGACGCAAATTGAGTTTTGCTTTGAAAGGTCAGGGTGACATCCGGGTTGGCGTTGATCTCCGCGACCTTCGGCGAATCGATGCCGGTGACGAAGTACGCATCCGCATCCGGGCGCATCTCGGCTACTGCCATCGGGCGCGCATGCATGTGCCCGTCGGCAGAACGAGTGACGAGCATGGCGGTGTCGAAGTCTTTCAGCAAATCGTATAAGTGTTCGCGGCGGTCTGTGGGGGTAGGCATTCGTTGGCTCCGTGTGGAAAGGACATCAGAGATTGAATCGCAGCAAGAAGGGTGCCGTTCGCGCGCATTCGGGTCGGCGCTATAGTCGCGGCGCGTCAGGTGCCCGATGGTCAACGCCTCGGGTGAAACGGGAAGCCGGTGAGGTGGAGACATCAAGCCCGGCACTGCCCCCGCAACGGTAAGTCAGTAAAGCGGATCGGTTGTAGGCCACTGCATCGACAGGTGCGGGAAGGTGCGATCCGTAGCGCGTTGTCACCAACGCCTGCTGACGAGTCCGGAGACCGGCCTGGCGAGCGAGTCGCCGCATCGTGTGGCGGCTTCAGCAGCGCGGTCGCGGTGGGCGATGGTGTGCAGCAAGCACCGTTGCTGCATCAACCGAAGCCTCCTCGCTCGCATGCATTGACGCGGGTGAGCGATGAGAAAAAATCTCGAAATTGAATCATTCCGCGCGGTTTCGCCGCGGGCTTGCGGTCGTATGCGCCGGTGGATGGATCGGCATCTCGAGTGCGCAAGTGCACGTGCCCGTTGCGGGCGCTGCTCTCGATCGGATCATTATCAGCGGCAGCCGCACCGTAGCGAGCCTGGCCGATACCGGCTCAGCCGTCAGCGTGATCACCGGCGAGGAACTCGAGCAGCGCCAGATTCGCTTCGTCTCCGACGCACTGCGTGCTGTGCCCGGCGTCGCCGTGAATCGTCAGGGTCCGGCCGGTACGGTTACGCAGGTCCGCATTCGGGGCGCCGAAGCCAATCACACCGTGGTGCTGATAGACGGGGTCAAGATCAACGACCCGTTCACCTCCGAAGTCGACTTCGCACATTTGCTTACCGCGCAGATCGATCGCATCGAAATTCTGCGCGGCCCTCAAAGTGTTTTGTACGGCTCCGAAGCGATCGGCGGCGTGATCAGTATCTTCACGAAGCGCGGAGCGCCCGGAATGCAGATCGACGCGTCGGCGGAGGCTGGATCGTTTTCCACCTACGATGGCGCGGCCGCGTTGCGCGGAATCGCCGGCGACGTGAACTACGCGATGTCGGCAACGGCGTTGTCTACCGATGGCACCAACGTTTCGCGCTTCGGCTCCGAAGACGATGGCTACCGCAATCGAACGCTCTATGCGCGCGCCGCGTGGGCGCCAGTCACCGGCGCATCGCTCGACGGGTCGGTGCGCTATCGCGACAGCCGCGGTCAGTTCGATCCGCAGGACTTCGGCTTTCCTCCGGGGCCGACGTTCGGATTGATCGTCGATGGCGATCGGAGAAGCGAAGGCGATCAACTCGACGTACAGCTGCGCGCGCGCCTGGCGACCGGTTCGCTTGAGCATCAGCTTGGGTTTGCTCGCACGCAAACCGAGGAAGACACGTTTGCCGACAGCGTTTTTTCGAATGGATTCGAAGGTGAACGCAGCCGCTTCGACTATCAGGGAACGTGGCGCTTCGGCGGGACCAGCATTCCGCAAGCGCTGACAATCGCTGCCGAGCACGAGCGTCAGCAGTTCGAAAGCAAGGGACCGACGCCGGCATCTGCGCAAAACCAGACTCGCGACAATGACAAGACCGGACTCGCGGGTGAGTATCGCGCGCGCTTGCCATCGTTGACGGCTCTCACGCTATCCGCGCGGCGCGACCATCATCAGCTGTTCGAGGATGCGACGACGTATCGCTTCACTGTGGCTCAACCGATTGGGCAAACGGTCAAGCTGCGCGCCAGTTACGGCACGGGCATCGCGAATCCCACGTTTTTCGAGTTGTTCGGCTTCATACCCGCGAGCTTCGATCCCAACCCTGATCTGAAGCCGGAAGAATCGCGCGGGTTCGACATCGGCGCAGATTTCGCTATCGCGGAAAGCGGGCGCCTCTCCCTCACTTACTTCAACGCCGATCTGGAAAACGAGATCGCAGGCACTTTCGACTCGACTACGTTTCGCTCGAGCGTCACCAACTTGAGCGGCAAGAGCAAGCGACGCGGGTTCGAAGTGGAAGCGCAGTATTCGCCGAGCGCGAACACGACCGTTTGGATGGCATACACGTACACGGATTCGAAGCAGCCCGACGGGCAGATCGAAGTCCGGCGCCCCCGTCACATCGGTTCGGCCGCGATCACTTACGCGCTGCCAGGTGCACCGGCGGCGATAACGCTCGCAGTCGATCACAATGGACGCCAGGAGGATCTCGACTTTCGGACCTTCAACTCTGCGCGCGTCACGTTGCGCGAGTACACGCTGGTGCGTCTTGCGGGCCACTACGCAATCACTCGCAACGTGAGTTTGACCGCGCGCGCGGAAAACCTGCTCGATCAGGACTATGAGGAGGTGTTTTCGTACCGGCCCAGTGGGCGCGCGTTTTACGCTGGCGTGCAGGCGAAATTCTAGGTGGGCGCGATGATTCGGTGCGCCGTTTTCGTGGTTTCGTTAGCCGTTGCGGCGACCGCCAGCGCCGCAGCACCGCAGCGCATCGTGTCGCTCAATTTGTGTGCCGACGAATTGGTGTTGCGACTCGCGGCGCCGGGCACGGTCAAGTCGGTGACGTGGCTGGCACGCGATCCTGTGCTGTCCAACGTGCCGGCGTTGGCGCAAGCGGTACCGGTCAATCGGGGGCTTGCAGAGGACATCGTGCCGCTGGCGCCTGATCTCGTGATCGCGGGTACGTATACCTCGCGGACGGCGGTGGCGCTGCTGCAGCGGCTGCGCGTGCCCGTTCTCGAAATTGGCGTGCCCGGCACCATTGAAGAAGCCTTGGCGCAGATCACGACGGTCGCGGCCGCACTCGGAGCCGACGAGCGCGGGGCACAGTTGGTGGCCGATATTCAGAAGCGGCTTGCAGGACTGCTGCCCGCCGCGCCGTTGTCCGCGCAGCCAATCGCTGCCGTGTATCAGCCCAACGGATTCACGATCGGTCAGGGCTCGATGATCAACGACTTGTTGAAGCGAGCGGGACTGCGCAATCTTGCCGTTGAACGGCGCATCGACAATTACGGCGCACTGCCGCTCGAGGTGCTGCTGGTCGCTCAGCCCGATCTGCTGGTGATGAATGCGGCTGGCGACCGCGGACCCGCCCTGGCCTATGAAGTATTGCGTCATCCTGCGCTCGCTCACCGCTACAACGGTGCGCGCGTGGTAAGTGTGCCGTCGGCGTGGTGGAGCTGCCCGGGCCCGCATCTGGTCGATGCCGTCCAGCGCTTGCAGCAAGCGGCGCAGCAGTTGCCGCCGCAGTCGACATCGGCACGATGAGCGTGCACGCGCCGCGCACAGCGCCGTGATATTTGCCGCCGCACCCGCTGCACCGGCGCTGTTGCTTGTCGCGCTCGTTCTGATCCTGCTCGTGTTGTGTGCGGCATCACTTGCGGTCGGGCGCGCGCCGCTCGACGTCGGGCAGGCGATCGCGCAGTGGCTACGCGGTGAATCTACGTTGGCCACATTGGTGTTGATCGAACTGCGCGTGCCGCGCACGCTGCTGGCCGTGCTGGTCGGCGGCAGTCTCGGTTTGGCGGGGGCTGCGTTACAGGGTCTGTTGCGCAATCCGCTGGCCGAGCCCGGCATCATCGGCGTGTCGTCGTGCGCCGCCTTCGGCGCGGTGATTGCGTTCTACAGCGGAATTTCGGTGGCAGCGCCGCTCGCTTTGCCGCTCGCAGGCATCGCCGGGGCGTTGGTCGCTGTGGTGTTGCTGTATGCGCTTGCCGGGCGCGACGCGAGTACGTTGACATTGATCCTGGCCGGCGTCGCAATCAACGGCTTCGCCGCGGCGGCCACTGCGCTTGCATTGAATCTCTCGCCGAATCCGTTCGCGGCGACCGAGATCGTGTTCTGGATGATGGGCTCGCTGGCTGATCGCAGCATCGGCCATCTGCAGCTCGCGGCACCGCTGATGATCCTGGGCGGGGCGCTGCTGTTGACGAGCGGCCGCGCACTCGACGCGTTGACGCTGGGCGAGGACACCGCGGCCAGCCTGGGCGTGCCGCTCGCCAGACTGCGATTCATGCTGGTGCTGGGCACTGCGTTGGCGGTCGGCAGCGGCGTTGCGGTGACCGGCGCTGTCGGATTTGTCGGGTTGGTGGCACCGCATTTGATGCGGCCCTGGGTTGCACACCAACCCGGACGCTTGTTGATCGCGAGTGCTCTTGCGGCGGCGGTGCTGGTACTGGCGGCCGATATCGCAATCCGGCTGATCAGTGTTGGGCCGGAGCTCAAGCTGGGCGTCGTGACCGCACTGATCGGTGCCCCGTTTTTTCTGGTGCTGGTGATGCGGCTGAGACGCGAAACGATCTGATGCGCATCTCTGCCGAAGGCATCACCGTCGTTGCCGGCACTGCAACGTTGCTGGATAACGTCAGCGTAACCGCCGAGCCCGGCCAGTTACTCGGGCTGGTGGGGCCCAACGGGGCGGGCAAGTCCACCTTGCTGCGCGCGCTGGCCGGCTTGCGCGACAGTGCGCGAGGCCAGGTTCGTTACGACGGCATCGCACGCGGACAACTCGGTTTGACGAAACTGTCGCAACAACTGGCGTACCTCGCGCAGCGCGGTCCGGTGGCATGGCCATTGACGGTCGAACGACTGGTCGCACTCGGGCGCCTGCCGCACCTGCAGGCATGGAGCCAGCGGGACGCGCAAGGTCCGGCGGCGATCGAGGGCGCGCTGACGGATACCGACACGCTGCATTTGCGGCAAAGAGTCGTCGACACCCTATCGGGCGGCGAGCTCGCGCGCGCTTTGCTTGCGCGTGCGCTTGCCGTCGCAGGCGCGGCGCTGCTGGCCGATGAACCCGTGGCGGAGCTCGATCCGTATCACCAACTGCAAGTGATGGAAATTCTGCGCACGCGCGCCGACGCTGGCCAAACGGTGATCGTCGTGCTGCACGAAATTACGCTCGCCGCGCGTTTTTGCGATCGCCTCGTCTTGCTCGATCGTGGCCGCGTTGCCGCAGCGGGCACGCCGGCAGAGGTACTAACCGATGACCATCTGCACGCCACCTACCGCGTTCGTGCGCTGCGCGGCGTGGAAGATGGCGCGGCGTATGTGCTTCCTTGGCTGCGAATGTGATTTTCTAAACCGCCGCGGAAGGATGGTTGACCTGTATACGTGTCAGGTCGCATCGGTATCCTTTCGCCTCGATGATCGATGTCACTTCCCTTAGTAGCGGCCGCCGCAATCCGCATCGTTTTTGCGTCGCGCCGATGATGGAATGGACTGATCGGCACTGCCGATACTTTCATCGGCAACTGTCGCGGCATGCACGGCTGTACACCGAGATGCTGACGACAGGAACGCTGCTGCATGGTGACGCCGCACGGCACCTGGCCTTCGACGTCGACGAGCATCCGGTTGCTCTGCAATTAGGGGGCAGCGAGCCCGAAGAGCTGGCGCGCGCCGCGAAACTCGGAGCGCGCTATGGCTACGACGAAATCAATCTCAATTGCGGCTGCCCGTCTGAGCGCGTACAGCGCGGCGCGTTCGGCGCGTGTTTGATGGCCGAGCCGTCCCTGGTGGCGGCCTGCGTCCGGGCGATGCAGGATGCAGTCGCAATCCCGATTACGGTAAAGCACCGGATCGGCGTCGACCGTCGCGACGACTACGGATTCGTGCGCGACTTCGTCGGCGCGTTGCACGTCGCCGGGTGCAGCGTGTTCATCGTTCATGCACGCAGCGCCTGGTTGAAAGGGCTAAGCCCCAAGGAGAACCGGGAAGTGCCGCCGCTCGACTACCTGCGTGTGCATCAATTGAAGCGGGACTTCCCGGCGGCGAAATTCGTCTTGAACGGCGGCATCACCACGCTGAGTTTGGCGGATGAGCATCTTGAGGCGGTCGACGGCGTGATGATGGGCCGCGCGGCGTATCACGATCCCTATTTGCTCGCCAACGTCGATCAGGCAATCTTTGGCGACGCATCGCGGGCGCCTACGCGCGAAGAAGTCGTGTTGAAGATGACGGAGTACCTACGGCGACAGACGCGGGTGGGAACTGCGCCGCGTCATATCGCGCGGCATATGCTCGGATTGTTTCAGGGCTTGCGCGGCGCCCGGCAATGGCGTCGAACGTTGAGCGACGCCGACGCGCTGCAGCGCCACGGAGCAGACGTGCTGATGGTCGCGTTTGAAGCCGTTAGGGAGCCAGCGCTGCTTTGTACGGACGCATGACCTCGGAAAATATGAAACAGTGTGGGGTATGGATGGCCGCGCACCCCGCAAAGAGTCAATGAGTTGTCGCGTGTTGATCGTCGAGGACGAGGCGACCATTGCGCGCAATTGCGTTTCTTTCTTCGAGCTGCAGGGCTATTCGGTTGATATAGCCCACGATGGTGCGGCCGCCGTTGCGCGGCTGGCGAGCGACACGTTTGATGTTGTGGTCCTGGATCTCGGACTGCCGCGAATCGACGGCAAGCGCGTGCTCGATCATCTGCGGCGCGAGCTGTCGCTGGCCACACCGGTGCTGATTCTGACCGCGCGCGATGAGCTCGATAGCAAGCTTGCGTGCTTCGCGCTCGGCGCCGACGACTATCTTGCCAAGCCGTTTTCGCTGGCTGAGCTGGAAGCGCGGGTCGCAGCGCTGCATCGGCGAGCGACCGGTGCGGTCGTCGAAGATGTTGCGATCGCCGGCGAGCTTCGACTGGATCGCCGCACGCGATTGGTTTCAGTGCAGGGTGTACCGGTGCATCTGCCGCCGCGTCCGATGCGTATTCTCGATTGCTTGTTGCGTGATCCGGGGCGAGTCGTGACCCGTCCGGAGCTCGAGTCGTTGCTGTGGCCGGATGGCGAGCGCGAAAGCGACGTACTGCGCAGCCAGATTCATCTGTTGCGACGCGCGTTGTCAGATGCCGGCTACGATGGTCTGGAAACAGTGCACGGCGTCGGCTACCGGCTTCGTCCGGAAGGCGCATCGCAATGACTCTGCAGCGCCGGATCAGCTGGGCGCTCGGTGCGCTGGTGGCACTGTTTGTCGTCGCACAAGGCGTGCTCGCTTATTTGTCGCTCGAAGAACAGGAAGACACGCTGGTCGACGAGATCGTACTGTTGGAAACCAAACGGCTGGTGGCCCGCGTCGATAGCGGTGAGCTCAAAATTGTGCCGGGAATTGCGGAGATTGCGCTTGGCGGCAATTTTTCTGCGTGGCTGCTGGCAGGCGATCAGGCCGATCCCGCTTCTTTGCCCGCTCGCGCGCGCGCGTTGTCTGCCGGACCGCATCGGATCTACGAGGCAGATCAGGTATTCCACATTGTTGTTGCCCCCACGTCACTTGGGCGATTGATCGTGCAATATGACGCGACGTTGAACGAGGAGTTGGTTTACGAGTTCGGTATCCAACTGCTGATCATTGGCGCGTTGTGCATCGGTTTGGGCATCGTTCTGGCAAACATTCTGGCGCGACTGGTGGTGGAGCCCCTGAAGCGGCTGACCGAGCGCCTTGCGCGCTGGGCCCCAGGGAGCTCCACGCTATCGACGTCGAGCGACAATGAAGAAACCGCCTTGCTCGCTGCGTTTGACCGCGTGCGCTCCAGTCTCGAAGAAGCGGCAACCCGCCAACGCGAGTTCGCCGCGAACATCGCGCATGAGTTGCGTACCCCTTTGGCTGCCGTCAGGACCGATATTGAGTTAGCTGCGCTATCGCCACAGCTCGCCGCAGACGAGCGCGCGCGCTTGAGCAGGGCGATGGCGACGATCGATGCCGCCGCCAGCACGCTCGAATCGCTGCATGCGTTGTCTTCGAGTCAACCAGGAAAATTGGAGCGCATCGATCTGCACGAGCTGGTCGAAGATGCATGGAGCAGCTTGCCTCAGGACGGCGATGAACCGCCGCTGCGCCTCGTCAATGAGGTGCCACGCGGCGAAGTCATTCTGAGCGACCGGCATGCGTTGCTGACGATTCTGCGCAATTTACTGCGCAACGCTGCCGAGCACGCCGGGCGCGCGACGTGCGTGGTCCGGCGCAATGGCTGTGGTCTGACGATCGCCGACAATGGGCCTGGCATCGCAGCCGCCGATTTGCCATTCGTTTTCGAGCGCTATTTCAGTGGGCGCTTGAACGACGCGCCGAGACAGGAAGCTTCCGAGCGCGGCCTCGGGCTCGCGATCGCAAAGCAATCGGCCGAGGTCAACGGCTGGCGGCTGTCGGTTGAATCGACGCCGGAATCCGGGACGTGCTTTTCGTTAAACCTGTCGCCCGGCGCGTCGACTTAACGAAAACTCAACGAGCTAACGACGATACCTTGACGCGTGCATAGCTAGCCTCGGCTGCTGTGTCCGCTCCGTCACGAATCTCTGTCGCACTGCACTTGGCATTTGTGCCACTTGCGCTGGTTCTGCTCGCCTGGCTCGCTTCGTACAGCGGCCTGGACCGGACAGTCACCGAACTCTTCTACGACGCATCTCTGGCGCGCTTCCCGGCGCACGACAGCTATTGGCTGGAGCTGCTCGGCCACCGCGTCCCAAAGATTGCCATCTGGGTTGTCGCGCTCGGCACGTCAATCGCGGCCTTTGCAACCGAGCGCATTCGGCACAACCCGAATGAACAGCGCGCGATTTGCCTTGCTGTGCTCGCGATGGCGCTCGGCCCATTGATGGTTTCGGCGCTGAAACACACCACCAGTCATCACTGCCCATGGGATCTGCAGGCGTATGGCGGCTTCGCCGATGTCAGTCGCGACTGGTTCGTTGCATCCGCCGATGCCGGCCGTTGTTTTCCTAGCGGTCATGCGTCGGCCGGCTTTGCCCTGATCGCGCTGTACTTCCTGGGCCACGCGCTTGGCCGGCCACGCATTGCTCGCATCGGATTGACTGGGGCGATTGTTGTCGGTTTCGCGCTTTCCGCCGTGCGCGTCGCTCAGGGTGCTCACTTCATCAGCCACAACCTGTGGGCGGCAGCCATCGACTGGTTTGCCGCCGCGCTCGTGTTTACCCCGCTGTTGGCTAGAAAGCGAACATGAGCGCAATCGTGCCGGCCATACATCCTCGGCGCGCGCACACACGCTGGAAGCCCGTTGCCTCTGCAGAAACGCTGATCCTGTTGGTCGTGGCATTCATTGCGACCGCCGACAACATACCGTTTTGGCGGGCGGTACTACTTGGGCGCGACTTGAGTAGTGCATCGAGCTGGGGTTTGGCGGTCTTGACGCTGCTGCTGTTGACATCTGTGTACTACGCCTTGCTGGCGTCGATATCGACGCGAGTGACTCTTAAACCCGTGCTGTGCGCTGCATTGCTGATCGGCGCGGTCGTGGCGCACTACATCTCTCGCTACGGCGTCGTGATTGACACGTCGATGATGCGCAACGTCCTGCAGACCGATGCACATGAGGCGATCGAGCTTGTCGGCATCGACGTCGTGGTGACGCTTCTGCCGATGGCCGTGCTACCGATCGCCCTTGTTGTCTTTACCCGCATCGCCGCGCCTAGACGACCGCCGTTCGCATTCCGCAGCATGACTATCGCAATAGCAGCGATTACCGCGGTGGTCGTCGCCTTTCTGGGATTCAAGGATCTCGCACCCACATTGCGCAATCGTCCTGAGATTCGCAACATGGTGACGCCGGCGAACTTGCTGGTGTCCACAGCCCGCGCGCTGCGTCAGCGAGCGGGTTATGTGACGGTGGTGCGCGAGGGTCCTGCCACTGTTTCGCGCGGTATCGCCGCTGCATCGGAGCGTCCCGTCCTGTTCGTGTTTATTGTGGGTGAGACCGCGCGGGCTGCCAACTTTTCACTAAACGGCTACGCGCGCGATACGAATCCGGAACTCGCAAGGCTCGACATCATCAACTTCTCGCACGCGCGTGCATGCGGAACGTCAACCGAAGTATCGCTGTCGTGCATGTTCTCGCCGTTCGGCCGGCGTTCATACGATGAGGCGAAAATTCTTCGTCGCGAATCACTTCCGCAGCAGCTCGCGCGTGCCGGCATTCGGGTCGTATGGCGCGACAACCAGAGCGGCTGCAAGGGGGTGTGCAATGGACTGGAAGTACATACCTTCGACGATGTGAATGTGGCGGGGGTGTGTACGTCGGGCCATTGCTTCGATGAAGTGTTGCTGCACGGAATGGATGCGCTGGTGCGCGAGCGCCCCTCCGACCTGTTCGTCGTCCTTCATCAGCTCGGCAATCACGGTCCCGCCTACTACCGGCGTTATCCCTCTGCGTTCGGGCACTTCGAGCCAACCTGCCAGACCGACGCGCTCCATCGTTGCACTCAGCAGCAGATCGTCAATGCGTACGACAACGCGTTGCGCTACACGGACCACGTTATCGCGCGCGTGATCGCGTTTCTCGAGCAGCAGCGTGATAGATACGACGTCGCGATGGTGTACGTATCGGACCATGGCGAGTCTCTGGGTGAGCGTGGGCTGTACCTGCACGGCATGCCGTACGCAATCGCACCTAGGGAGCAACTCGAAGTGCCGATGCTGTGGTGGATGTCGCCCGAGTTCGTGCGCCATCGCAACATCGATGTGGCATGCCTACGTCAGCGCGCCCGCGACGACGTCAGTCACGACTATTTGTTTCACTCGATTACCGGCGTTCTCGACATTGAAACGCCTGACAGAGATCGAGCTCTCGATCTATTTGCAAACTGCCGTCATGAGTCGGCACGCTCGGCGGCACTATCCGGTAAGCATCGGTAGGCCTGATTGTCGCGTTTGCTGTGAGCGCTCTCTCGTCGCTTTCCTGCCAGCGCGGTGGAGTCGGAGGTCGAACGCGCGCAGCAGTAGTTCAATGCGGTTGGAGGGCTATCCTTACCGGCTACATCGCGCTAGGAAGCGCGCCTAGCAGCTCACTACCGGAAAGTCCCGGGCGGTAAGCCCCTGCGTTCATGTGGGACATGCCTTGGGCAATTCGGCTTCGCGCCGGCTGACTTCTCCGCTGGCCTTTTGCATCTGTTCGATTGTTGCCGTGCGCGTGTCCACGGCATTGCGCATTTCGATAGCGCGCGCGAGATCGCGCCGCGCGCGCTCGCATCGATCGGCAACTTTTGCTTCAGCCTTGTTGCGCTTCTCGGCGGCGCGCTTTTCTTCTTCCGCCTGTTTCTTCTGTTCTTTTTCGATCTGCTTGACTTCGGCCACGTCCTTCTTGGCGCGATCTTTGGCGGCTTTTTCGTCGGGCACGCTGACCGACGGCGCGGTGTTGACCTTACGCACCGGCGATGTGCCCGCCGGGCACTCGCGGTTGGAGTAAGTGACGTTGCCGTTCTTCCCCTCGCAACGCTGCACCTGCATCTGCTGTGCAAGCGCACCGCTTGCAAACAGGGTTGCAGCCAATGCGCAAATCAGATCGGAACGCGACATCTGCAGTCGCTTTTCTAGCCGTACGAGTCTATCGAACAACCGCCGTCCCCAGCACAAGAGTGAGGGTTGTTACTGAACCGACAACGCACTGCGCACCGAATCGGCCGCCGTCTTGTTGAACCGGTACTGATAGTCATAGATCTTCGCGCCCGCCTGATACAGCTTGCCCGGACGGACACCGGGTGTTCCCTTGCTCGGCTCGATGAATGCGATCTTGGCGGACTCGCGCTCCACATTTGTTACGCCGGTGTCGAGCGGGTCAACGTTGGCCGGGAACGACAGCACGACCGCACGCGTGCCCGCGATCGTTTTCTCTTCCCATTCGCCCTCGTCGAGTGCCTTGACGCCGTCACGATCGCAGAAGAGCGTGCCGGTCTTGGCCGCAAACAGCTCGACCGAGCCTTTCTTCACGGCGCCTGGCTTGAACAGCATCGCATACGGCTTCGCGCCTTTGCGATCTTCATACGCAAGGCAGTAGGGAATCTGCTTCGAGAAGTTGCCGACGAACTGAGTGGTGTTGCTGGCACCGGTGAACGACTCGCGCGCCGGCAGTATCAGCACGTCGTCGATGAAGCGCGCGATCACCAGGTAGGCGACCGAGCCGGCTGGGAACGTCGCGCTTCCCACCTTGGCTGCTTCCTGTTTCAGGTAATTGTCGGGCGTGCGCAAGAATGGCTGCATGTGCAGACCCGAAACGTCGAAGGCCTGCAACGTGACCGCCACCCGCAGCGGATTCTGGCCCGAGAAGATCAGATACACGGTGCCGTCGGGGGCGGGGATCGCAAAGTTCGGGCGACCCACCGGGCGGCGCTCGCCGTTCAATACGAAGTTGCCGGCGTCGATGTTGCTGTGAACGGCGCCGGTCTTGGCGTCGTTCGTCGTTTCAGTCAGCGCGAAACGATTTTCGGCGCCCGGTTTGTCGGCGGCGCGCAGGTTCGCGACGCGTGCGCCGTTGATCAAATAAATGCCCTCGCCCTGCAGAGCCTCGAGGCCGGGATTCGGCAGCGCTTTCGCACCGCGGACCGGCCTCGGCTGCTTCAAGGGACCATAGGTCTGAAGTTCGGTCGACTGCTCGGTGGCGCCGGCGCCGGCGGCCAGCGTCAGCGCGACCAGTGAAACCGCGACTTTGATATTGAGGTGCATTCGGCTGATCTCCTGATACGTTCAAACCAGTCGGATCGTAAGCGAACGCGCGTAAGCGCGATGATCCGAAAAACGGTGGTAATTCTCCCGCGAAGGTGGGACTCAAGTTGAAAGCCCAACGACTACACCACCTTGCCTGGATTCATGATATTCAGCGGATCCAGAGTGCGCTTGATAGCTCGCATCAGATTCATCTCCACTGCCGACTTATAGCGCGCATTTTCGTCGCGCTTCAACTGCCCGATGCCGTGCTCGGCGGAAATCGAGCCTGAAAAGCGCGTTACCTGGTCGTGCACGCATTCGTAGATCGCAGGTTGGTGCGCAAGAAAACGCTCTTCTGCAATGTCGGGTGGGGCGCTTACGTTGTAATGCAGATTCCCGTCGCCAAGATGGCCGAAAGTCACCATCCGAACGCCGGGGAAACGTTGCGACAGCAGCGCGTCCGTTTCGTCGATGAATCTTGCGATCGAGGAAATCGGTACCGAAATATCGTGCTTGATGTTCTTGCCCTCGCGCGCCTGCGCTTCCGAGATCAGCTCGCGCAGCTTCCATAACGCGTCGCTTTGCGCTGCAGACTGTGCGATGGCGGCGTCTGCGATCAGTTGTTTGTCCAGTGCCTGCTCGGCGAGCGCTTGCAGCAGCCCCGCCGCGTGCTCGGCGTCTTCGTGATCGCTCAGTTGCAGCAACACGTATTGCGCATGAGCGCGTTCGAAGGGCGACCGCCGGTCCGGAAAATGGCGCGTCACCAGTTGCAGGCAGGTGGCGGAAAAAAATTCGAACGCCGTCAGCGTTGGGCCCGCTGATGACTGCGCCAACGCCAGCAGCGCGAGCGCCGGAGCTATTTTGTCGAGCGCGAAGAGCGCGGTGACTTGGGCGCGCGGTAGAGGAAACGTTTTCAGGCAGGCCGCTGTGATCACTCCGAGCGTGCCCTCGGCGCCGATGAACAGGTCGCGCAGGTCGTACCCGGTATTGTCCTTGCGCAGACCGCGCAAGCCATTCCAGATTTCTCCGCTTGGCAGCACGACTTCCAGTCCGAGTGCGAGTTCACGTGCATTTCCATAACGCAAGACCTGCGTGCCGCCGGCATTTGTGCTCAGGTTGCCGCCGATCGTGGCGCTGCCCTCCGCGGCGAGCGACAGCGGAAACAGCCGGCCGGCGCCGTGTGCCGCTTGTTGCACGTCGTACAGCACGCAGCCGGCTTCGACGGTGATTGTGCCGTTGATGGCGTCGACTTCTCGCACACGATTCAAGCGCTTCAGCGACAGCACGATTGCATCGCCCGATGTATCGGGGGTAGCGCCACCCACGAGCCCGGTGTTACCCCCCTGAGGAACAATCGGAGTGTGATGCTCAGCGCACGCACTGACGATTGCCGCCACCTCGTCGGTCGTCGCGGGGAGCACGACTGCCTGCGCACGACCGGTGAAACGGCCCCGCCAATCGGTTAGATAAGGGGCGGTATCTTCGGGTGCCGTCAACAGTCGCGACGCGCCGATGTTTCGTAAGCGCTGCAGCAACATCAATGTGCAGCCAGACGCAATGCCGCCGTAGCGAGGCGCCTTCCAAGCGCGACCGCGAGACGCCGTTCTTCGTCGGTGAGGCGTACCGGCGCGCCCCGCGGTGCGACGTGGCTCGCGCCGTACGGCGTACCGCCGCTGGTGGTGCCCATCAGATCCGGCTCGGTATATGGAACACCCAGCACCAGCATGCCTTGGTGCAGTAACGGCAACATCATCGACAGCAGCGTCGACTCCTGTCCGCCGTGCATCGACGTCGTCGACGTAAACACGGCGGCGGGCTTGCCCGCCAAAGCGCCCGCCAGCCATTGAGCCGATGTCGAGTCGATGAAATGTTTAAGCGGCGCGGCCATGTTGCCGAAGCGCGTAGGCGAGCCGAGCGCGAGTCCCCCGCATTGCTCGAGATCAATCAGATCGGCGAACGGCGCGCCGTCGGGTGGAATGGATGAGGATGCGGTCTCGACTACCGCGGCTACCGGCGGAACCGTGCGCAGCCGCGCCTGGGTTCCGTCGACTTGATCGACTCCCTGCGCGATCGCCTCGGCCAGCAGCCGCGTGGCGCCGGTACGCGAGTAGTAAAGAATCAGGATATCCAAGCGGGCTGTCGTCGGTGATTCTGAGTGCTGTGTAGAAGAAGCAGGCGATGCGCTCGCTATTATCGCCGCACGATGCGCTTGAACCTTACCCCGTGGCGAGACCGTTATTCATGGTTCAAAAGGGCGCACGACGTTGCGATCTTCGCCCGGCGCCGCGCGCGCGACGTCAAAATGGCGCAGGTCGCCGGCAGCTTGACGTTTACAACCACGCTGACCATCGTGCCGCTGTTCGCGGTTGCGCTGGCGCTGTTCACCGCGTTTCCGCTGTTCGCAGAGTTTCGCGGGTCCGTCGAGAACGCCGTGCTGAAGACCTTGCCCGGTCAAATCTCAGACACGGTGCTGCGCTACATCAACGAGTTTGCGCTGAAGGCGACGCGGCTGACCGCGGTCGGGTTGATATTCCTCGCAGTCACTGCGATCGCGATGATGGTGACGTTCGATCGCGTGATGAACGACATCTGGCGCGTGAAAAATCGAAGGCCGCTGACGCAGCGCGTGCTGATCTATTGGGCGATCCTGACCCTGGGGCCGCTGCTGATCGGCGCCAGCTTGAGCGCAAGCTCGTACGTGTGGTCGATGTCGAGCGATACGGTCACGCAATTACCAAGGTCGATGCGGGGTACGCTCGACTACGCCCCGGTGATCATCAGCGGCTTCGCTTATGCCGCGCTCTTTGTGTTCGTACCGAATCGGGTGGTTGCGTGGCGCGACGCGCTGATCGGCGGCTTTATCGCAGCCATCCTGGCCGAGTTGTTCAAGCACTCGTTCGGCGAATTCGTGGCGCGCGGGACAACGGGCTCAATCTATGGAGCCTTCGCGGTTCTGCCGCTGTTCTTGATCTGGATTTACCTGTCGTGGTACGTCGTCCTGTTTGGCGCCGCTATTACCGCCACATTGCCGCGGCTGCGCGCGACTCGCTTTTCGGATGAACTGCTGGCCGGCAACCAGTTCATCACCTCGGTGGCATTGCTCAAGGTCCTGCTGCAGGCGAAACAGCGCAAGGCGCCGGCGGTGCGGCCAATGGCGCTCGCGCGGCAGATTCGAATGTCGACGGACGAGACCGAGCAATTGCTCGAAGCACTGGAAAAGCTGGGATACGTCAGGCGGCTGGCCGTGCATGCACCCGGTCCGCGCGCCGGCCGACGCAGCGAACACGACTGGATGCTGACGTGCGACGAAAATGCGATGACGCTAAAGCCGTTGTTCGAGCATTTTGCGGTCGACCCCACGAACAGTCTGATGACGACCGATGCACTCGGATTGCGTGCGCTGCGCACGCGCTGGTTTCAGTCGGATTGGCTGCAGGCGCCGCTGGCGGAAGAACTCGCCGACGAGAAGCAGGCGGCCGCAGTCAGCGGCTAAAGCCGGATCTTGCCGCGCCAGGTGTTCAGGTACATCACCCAGTCGCCGATGAAACTGTAGAGCGGCTGCTTGAACGACGCCGGCCTGTTCTTCTCGAAAACAAAATGCCCGATCCACGCGAACCCGTAACCGGACAAGACAGCGGCGAGCAGCCACCAGGGGTTGCGCGTCACGATTGCCACGCCGATGAATGCGAGCGCCAATGATGAGCCGGCAAAGTGCATGCGCCGGCAGTTGCGGTCGCGGTGCTCGGACAGGTAGAAGGGATAAAACTCGCGAAAGGTCGCGAATCGCTGCGGAGACGTCGAACTTTCGCTCATCAGCTTCAATCTAGCGCTTCTTTGCGCAGCGCTCAAGACGGTGCCACAGTCAGCACCAGCGCGGCGGCTCCAAGTACCAGCACACCTGCGATCCGATCGGTGATCCTGGCGTAGCGCGGGTCTGTTGCCAGGTGGGCGACGCGCGACGCCAGATAGCCATAGCCGCCGAGGATCAGCAGCTCCGGCACGATCGACCCGATCGCAAGCCAGATCATTTGCACGCCGACCGGCAGCGATGGATCGACAAACTGCGGCAGGATTGCGACGAAAAAAATCAGCGTCTTCGGATTGGCCAGCTGTAAATAGAAGCCGGAAAGATAAATCGAGCGGGCAGAGCGGTCGCGGGTCGACGTGTTTGAAGCGGTGATCGGCGACGGGCGGCCGAGGACGGCCGAAACTCCGATGTAAACGAGATACAAAGCGCCGAGCCATTTCACGGTAACGAAGAATGGCTTGGAAGCGACAATCACGGCACCGAGCGCGGTGGCGGACACGGCGAAGTAGAGCGCGTTGGCCGACAGCACGCCGAGCGCGGCGAACAGCGAACGCCGCGCGCCATGCGTCAGGCCATAGGCAATTACCAGCATCACCGCGGGGCCCGGCGACAACGACAAAGCCGCTTCGGTCAGCAGATAAAGCCAGTACGTGTCCCAATTGATCGCAGCAACGTCAAGCGCGGCAAAAAACGATGGCACGTCTTCGTCAGGCAGCGGCGCGTCCGAATGCGCGCGCAGCAAAATGGCGCAAAGCCTCACGCACGCCGTCCGGATTTTCAGCCATCAACGAGTGACCAGCGCCGGCCAGCGTCACGACCGTCGCATCACGGCACGCGTCGATCAGCGGCTGCGCAGCACGCGCCGGCGTCATCAGATCGGACACTGCCAGGATGAACAGCGCAGGACACGTCAGCTCAGCCGCAGCTTGCGCGCCGCGCCGGTAAGCGTTGCATGCGGCGAAGTCTGCGTGCAGAACATCGGCGCCATTGCGCTGTGCGACTCGCTGCATCAATCGCAGATTGCTCCACACGTTCGAAAAGCCGGGACCCGGGCTCGACGGCTTTCGATCGAATGCATCGATCGAGGCGCTGTGCGACCAGACATTGATCATGTCCATCGCCTGCGCCGTCGAATTCCTGGTGGCGTCGAGAAGTACGTCGGATACTTGCATCGGCGAAGCGGTCGCAATCAGGACGACGCCATGCACTTTGTCGCGCAGGAGTGCTCCCACCTCGAGCGCGATCAGCGACCCCATGCTGTGCCCGACCACGAGCAGCCGCTCTGCGCCGCAGGTCTTCAGCGCGGCGGCAACGTGTTCGGCCATCGATTCGATAGTGGTAAGCGCCGGGCCTGCACTGCGCATGTGCCCCGGCAGATCGAGCGCGAGCACGCTGTAGCCGTGATGCGCCATATACCGGCTCTGCAGAATCCACACACTGTGATCGTGCTCGCCGCCGTGCAGAAATACGATCGTCGGCAGGGCCGGATCGAACGTCTTGCCGCCGGTGTAGGCGTACAGGCGCGGCGTCTCGATGAGATCCATTCGCCGACGCTATGCAGTCTTTGCGGCGCGCTTCAGTGCCTGCTGAAGGTCATCGACCAAGTCGGTGGCGTCTTCCAGTCCGACCGAGAGCCGGATCGTTCCCTGCGTAATGCCGGCGGCTTGCAACTCGTGATCGGGAACTCGAAAGTGCGTCGTCGATGCCGGGTGAATGACCAGTGACTTTGCATCGCCGACGTTGGCAAGGTGCGAGAACACGCGCAGCGCCTCGACGAATGCGCGGCCGGCATTGCGTGACCCTTTCAGGTTGAAGCTGAACACCGCGCCGCATCCGCGCGGCAATAGCCGCTGCGCCAATGCGTGGTCGGGATGCGAAGGCAGCTCCGGATACGCGACTGCTTCGATCATCGGGTGCTCGGCAAGAAATGCCACAACCTTGCGCGTGTTGTCGATGTGCCGCTGCATACGCAGTGGCAAGGTCTCCAGGCCCTGCAACAGGAAGAACGCCGTATGCGCGCTCATGCACGCGCCGAAATCGCGCAGCCCTTCACGCCGTGCGCGCAACAAGAATGGCGCGACCGTGCTCTCCTCTGCGAAGTTCATGCCGTGAAAGCCGACGTAGGGTTGCGTCAGCGTCAGGAATTTGCCGCTCGCCAACCAGTCGAACGTGCCGCCATCGATCAACACACCGCCGATCGCAACGCCGTGGCCGCCTATGAATTTCGTCGCCGAGTGATAGACCAGGTCGGCGCCATGATCGAACGGCGTCATCAAGTAGGGCGTAGTGAACGTCGAATCGACCAGCAGCGGCACCCCGTTGTCGTGAGCAATGGCGCCCACCGCCGGTATGTCGAGCACATCCAGCCCGGGATTGCCGAGCGTTTCGCCGAACAGCAAACGCGTATTCGGTCGCAGCGCCGCGCGCCATGCATCAAGGTCGCGCGGATCGACGAACGTCGTGTCGATACCGAAGCGTGCCAAGGTAAAGCCGAGCAAGTTGTGCGAACCGCCATACAGCGCACGGCTGGCGACAATATGCGAGCCCGCGCCCATCAGAGTGACGATCGCCAGATGCAGCGCTGCCTGCCCGCTTGCAGTCGCGATCGCGCCAACGCCTTTCTCGAGCGCCGCCATGCGTTCTTCAAATACTGCGACCGTCGGATTCGAGATGCGCGAGTACACATGACCCGCGCGCTCCATGTTGAACAACCCGGCAGCGTGATCGGAATCCTCGAACACATACGACGCCGTCGCATAAATCGGCACCGCGCGGCTGCCGGTGGTCGGGTCCGGCGGCTGGCCGGCATGCAGTGCAAGCGTGTCGAAGCCAGGATAGCGGACGGTCATGCGAAGAGTTTACGCAACGCCTTCATGCAGCAGCGGCTGGCGCAGCTGCGCCGCCTACGTCGTCGGGCACTAAAGTGCCAACCCTGCGGTACTCACAACGCCGGCGCAAAAAAGGGCTAAAGCGCTTTTTTGCTCAAAGACCCCGGCGTTGCTCCGCTCCTCGGGCGACGACTAAAGGCGGCGCAGCTGCGCCAGCCGCTGCTGTCGCGACATTGCCTCGCACGAGGTGTTTTTTTCCTTCCCCCCAACAAGTGAGACTGTCTCAAGCGCAAGCGTTGGGCGGAGCTGGCCTGCCTTCGGGGCGTCGCCCGAGGAACGGAGCAACGCCGGGGCAGTTAAGCGAAATAACGCTTTAGCCTTATTTCGCGCCGGCGTTGTGAGTACCGCAGTGGTCGGCACTTCAGTGCCCGACGCCCAGGCAGGCCAGCTCCGCCCAACGCTTGCGCACCGCGACGTTTAAGCAGCAACGTTGCGTAAACTCGCACCGCAATTTATGGACACCAGAGCAATTCTTCATCCGCCCGTCGAGCCGTACGACCAAGGCATGCTGGCTCTTGACGACGTGCATACGATGTACTGGGAAACGTCGGGCAATCCGGCCGGCGCGCCGGTGCTGTTCGTGCATGGCGGACCCGGTGGCGGGTGTTCGCCCGAGCACCGGCGCTTTTTCGATCCTGAGTTCTTTCGCATCGTGCTGTTCGATCAACGCGGGGCCGGGGCTTCGACTCCGGTCGGCGAAGCATTTGGCAACACCACGGTTCAGTTGATTGCCGACATCGAGAAACTGCGTGCGTATTTGGACATCGAGCGCTGGCTGATTTTTGGCGGGTCGTGGGGCAGCACGCTCGGGCTGGCCTACGGTCAAGCGCATCCGCATCGGTGTTCAGGATTCGTGCTGCGGGGCATCTTTCTCGGCCGGCAAAGCGAGATCGACTGGTTTTTGTATGGGCTGCGCACGATATTTCCGGAAGCGTGGCATCGATTTGCCAACATGCTGCCGCCGGCGGAGCGCAAGGACTTGCTGAAAGGCTATCTGAAGCGGCTATTCGACACCGATCCGCGCGTATATCTGCCGTTCGCGCGCGCGTGGAGCGAGTACGAGGGGTCGTGTTCGACGTTGCTGCCGAATCCGGAGCTGGTGCGCCACTTCGCCGATGAGGCGCTCGGCCTGGCGCGCATGGAGGCGCACTATTTTGCGCACCAGTGTTTTCTCGAGCCCAATCAGCTGCTGAACAATCTGGATCGCATTCGTCATCTGCCGGCCTCGATCGTGCAGGCGCGCTACGACATGGTGTGCCCGATCGTCAATGCCGATGAGCTGGCGCGCGCGTGGCCTACCGCGAAGTACACGGTGGTGGCCGACGCCGGGCATTCCGTTTGGGAGCCGTCCGTCAGCGCCACGGTGGTCGCGGAGGTTGACCGTATGAAACTGCACCTTGCGCGATAGCCGATACCGGCCGATTGTTCGCCTGAAGGAGCCCCAGCGCTTGTTCGTTCGCGCGCGCGGGGCTACGATGGTTCGCATCACCGCAACTGCGACAGGAGGACCCATGAAAGTCGCCGACATACTCCGCGTCAAGGGCACGGCGCTCTACACCGTTGCGCCTGACGCGCCGCTCGCCGACGCGGTCAATCTGATGGCCGAGTTGGATATCGGCTCTGCGGTCGTGATGCAGTTCGGAGAGCTCGCGGGGTTGTTGACGTTCCGCGAGGTGATCAATCGGCTGCACGCCAACGGCGGTGCGATCGGTGACATCCCGACCCGCGCCGCGATGGACCCGGCGCCGCTGACGGTCACTTCGGATACGGACATCATGGAAGTGCGCCGGCTGATGCTGGAGCGGCATGCGCGATACCTGCCGGTAATGGACGGACGCACCCTGGCGGGGGTGATCTCTTTTTACGATGTGGCGAAGGCGGTGCTCGAAGAGCAAAGTTTCGAGAACAAGATGCTGAAGGCGTACATCGGCGACTACCGCGAGACCGAAGAAGCCCGCAGCTAGTGGGGCCGCACGGGACAGATCCGCTGACGAAGCCGGAGCCCGGCCGACTTTCCGAAAACTTTCGCGTCGCCGTTATCGGCGCCGGAATCGCCGGCCTGTCGTGTGCGCGGATGTTGTCTGCACGCGGCGCCAAGGTGACCGTGTTCGAGCAAGGCCGCCGGCCGGGCGGCCGCGCGACCACCTTGCGCACCGAGTTCGGCAACTTCGACCACGGCGCGCAGTACTTCACCGTGCAAAGCCATGCGTTCGAGCGCACGGTCGCCGAATGGCTGCAAGCTGGCGTTGCCCAGCGTTGGTCGGGCCGCATCATCGCGCTTGAAGGTGGAGCGACTGAAGATAAGACCGCATCGGCGACGCGTTACACCGGCGGCGACGGAATGATCGCGATTGCAAAGCATCTGTCCGAAGGGCTCGATGTCCGGCTCGATACCCGCATCGGCTCTGTACTGCGCACGGGGACCCGCTGGTCATTGCTCGATGAAGTCGAACGTTCGCCGGCGCCGGGCGGTTTCGACGCGATAGTGCTCGCGATGCCGTCGACGCAAGCGGCGCAGTTGGCAGGCGTTCCACCGACGCTGGTGCAACATTTGCGGATGGTCGAGTGGCGCCCCTGTTGGGCGGCGCTGTTGACCTTGCAGGTGGCGAGCGGCTTCGATTTTGCGGGCGCCTTCGTAAACGACCATTCAGCGCTGTCGTGGGTCGCGCGCGAAAGCGATGAATCGGGTACCGAGCGCTGGGTGTTGCACGCCACGCCGGACTGGACCGTCACTCATCTGAACATGCCGAGTGACGATGTGGCATCGCTGCTCGCGCAGGCGCTCGCTGAGCGCTTTAACTTCGGTTTCCGTCCGGCCTACGTCGCGGCGCATCGATGGCCTTATGCGACGCCTATTCGCCCGTTACTGGAGCGCTACCTGTGGGATGCGAAGACGCGCATCGGCGCGGTAGGTGACTGGTGCCAGGGTCCGCGCTTTGAAGGCGCGTACTTATCCGGCGATGCGCTCGGCGCGTCGCTCGTGCCTTGAGATTGCCGCGCCCGTTTGCGCTGCTGCGCCAGCGGCGTTTCGCGCCGCTCTTCTGGGTCCAGTTTCTTGGCGCTGCCAACGACAACGTATTCAAGTTCGCATTCACGCTGCTAGCAACGTATGCAGCGGCCACCTGGGGTGATGTTGATCCGCGCTATGCCGGCTTCCTGATCGGCGCCTTGTTCATAGCGCCATTCGTTCTGTTTTCGGCCACCAGCGGGCAGATCGCGGACAAGGTCGAAAAATCTTGGCTGATACGGCGGCTTAAGGATGCCGAGATCGTTGTGATGGGGTTGGCTGCTCTCGGTCTGACGCTTCAATGGCCGGTGCTGATTTATGTGGCGATGTTCTTGATCGGCCTGCAATCGACTGTCTTTGGGCCGGTAAAGTATTCGTATCTGCCGCAGCATCTGAACGCTGGCGAGCTGACGCGCGGCAACGGCTTGATCGAAATGGCGACGTTCATCGCGATCTTGCTCGGCACTATTGCGGCTGGCGTGTTGCTGGACAGCTTCGATGACCGCGGTGCAGCCGTGGTGGCGGCTGCGGTGGTCGTGCTCGCGATCGCCGGCAGGGCGGCCGCACAGGTCATTCCATTCTCGGCGGCGGCCGACCCGGCGCTGAAGGTCAACTGGAACCCGTTTTCAGAGACGTGGGCGAATCTGAAAATCGCGCACCAGGATCGGACGGTGTTCAACTCGATCCTCGGTATTTCATGGTTGTGGTTTTTCGGCTCCATCTTTTTGACCAGCCTCGCTCCGTTTGCACGCGATGTTCTGGGCGGCAACGAAGGCGTCGTTACGCTGCTGCTCGCGGTGTTTTCGATCGGCATCGGGATCGGTGCGCTGCTGACCGATCGTTTATCGGGCAGCAAGGTTGAAATCGGACTCGTGCCGCTGGGCTCGATCGGCATGACCGTGTTTGCGCTCGACTTGTATTTGGCAGCGCGCGCCATTGTTCCGATGCCGTCCGGCACGGTTCGCGATTTTTTCGCGCTGCACGGCGCCTGGCGCATCGTTGCCGATCTTGCACTGCTATCGGTCTTCGCCGGCTTGTATTCGGTGCCGCTGTACGCGTTGATTCAAAGCCGCGCGCAGAAGACGCACGTCGCGCGCATCGTAGCCGCCAATAACATCCTGAATGCGTTGTTCATCGTGGTGGCGTCGATCGCGGCCGCGGTACTGCTGGGCAGCGGACTGACAATTCCAGAGCTCTTTCTGGTGGCGGCGCTGATGAATGCCGCGGTGGCCGCATACATCTACCTGCTGGTGCCGGAGTTTCTGTTGCGCTTCATCGCGTGGGTCGTCGCGCACGTGCTGTATCGCGTCCGTTCGATCGGCAAGGACCGGTTGCCGGAGGCCGGGCCGGTGGTGCTGGTGTGCAACCACGTCAGCTTTGTCGATGCGATTGTCATCATGGGCGAAAGCCCGCGGCCGATCCGCTTCGTGATGGATCACCGCATCTTCAAGATCCCGATTCTTCGCACATTCTTCAATCAGCTGAAGGCGATCCCGATCGCTTCAGCCAAACACGATCCGGATACGCTGCAGCGGGCTCACGAAAGTATTCAGCGCGCTCTGGACGAGGGTGAAATGGTTTGCATCTTCCCGGAGGGAAGAATCACCGACACCGGCGAGCTGACTCCGTTCAAGCAGGGCGTGCGGCGCATTGTCGAGCGCAATCCGGTTCCGGTGATTCCGATGGCGCTGCGCGGGCTGTGGGGCTCTTTCTTTTCGCGCTACGGCGGCGAGGCGTTCTCGCTGCCGCTCGATGCGAGGCTGCGGCGCGGTTTCCGCTCCAGGCTTGAATTTGTGGTCGGTGAGCCGGTACCGCCCGCTATTGCGACTCCGGAATTGTTGATGCAACGCGTGCAGCAGTTGCGCGGAGCGGAGAAGTAGCGGCGGCTGCGAAACCGGGCACAATCTAAATCGATGTCATCCACGTTCGGCCACCTGTTTCGTGTGACCAATTTTGGCGAATCGCACGGCCCCGCGATCGGCTGTGTGATCGATGGTTGCCCGCCGGGAATGCCGCTGGCCGAGGCCGATCTGCAACACGACCTGGATCGACGCAAGCCGGGCACGTCCCGGCACGTCACTCAACGGCGCGAATCCGACCGCGTTGAAATCCTGTCGGGTGTTTACGAGGGACAGACCACGGGGACCCCGATCGCGCTGCTGATCCGCAATGAAGATTCGAAGGAGCGCGACTACGAGGATCTGATCGATACCTTTCGCCCGGGGCACGCCGACTACACCTACTGGCGCAAGTACGGGCTGCGCGATCCACGCGGCGGAGGTCGATCCTCGGCACGCTTGACCGCACCGATGGTTGCCGCCGGGGCCGTCGCCAAAAAGTGGCTGCACGCGAAGTTCGGCACCCAGGTGCGCGGTTGCATGCAGCAGCTCGGCGAAATCGAGATTCCGTTTGTCAGCTGGGCCGATGTCGAGACCAATGCGTTCTTCGCGCCGGATTCCCGCCTCGTCACTCGGCTGGAAGAGGCAATGGACGCGCTGCGCAAAAGCGGCGACTCGGTCGGCGCGCGGTTGCGAGTGGTGGCCACCCATGTGCCGGTCGGGCTGGGCGCACCGCTCGCTGCAAAGCTCGATGCTGACATCGCTCACGCAATGATGGGAATCAATGCCGTCAAAGGGGTTGAGATTGGCGCTGGTTTCGCAGCGGTGCTGCAAAGAGGATCAGAGCACGGCGACGAAATGCTGCCGGGCGGTTTTGCCAGCAATCATGCGGGAGGTGTGCTCGGTGGCATATCGACGGGGCAGGACATCGAAGTGTCGATCGCGCTGAAGCCGACCTCGAGCATCCGGCTGCCACGGCGCTCAATCACACGGGACGGCGCTCCGACCGTCGTCGAAACGCACGGCAGGCACGATCCCTGCGTAGGAATTCGCGCGACGCCGATTGCGGAGGCGATGCTGGCTTTGGTCCTGATGGATCATGTATTGCTGCACCGCGCGCAAAACGGTGATGTATCGCACGAGACACCAGCGATCGCTGCGCGCGCCGGCTAACAGTTGACGCGGTAACAGTTGACGCTGTAACCGTAGTCCGCGAGGAGCTTTGCGTTATGAACGTTCTACTACGTGCCGTACCTTTTGCCGCCCTCACTTTGCTCGCCGGCTGCGAGACCGTTCAAACCACCGACGCTGGCGCAGTCGGAGTCACGCGAAAGCAGCAGGTCACCTCAGTCGTCAGCTCGAAGGAAGTGGAGCAGATGGCTGCGAAGGAGTACGCGCAGGTGATGGCCGAAGCCCAAAAAAAAGGCCTTCTTAACCGTAATCCGCAGCAAGTTCAGCGTGTGCAAACGATCGCGCAGCGACTGATACCGCAGACTCGTGTGTTCCGCCAGGACGCGCCCGGATGGCAGTGGGAATCCAACGTGCTGACGTCGAAGGACGTGAACGCCTGGGCGATGCCCGGCGGCAAGATGGCCGTGTACACCGGCCTGATCGAGCGCTTGAACGTTACCGACGACGAGTTGGCCGCGGTGATGGGCCATGAAATTGCGCATGCATTGCGCGAGCACGCGCGCGAGCGCATCGCCCGGCAAATGGGAACGCAGACGGCCTCGACCATTGGCGCTATCGCGCTTCAAATATTTACCGGCGTACAAATTGACCCGCAACTGGTCGGCACCGTCGGTCAGGCCGTTTTTGTGCTGCCGAACAGCCGTGAAAACGAGCAGGAAGCCGACGTGATTGGCGTTGAGTTGATGGCGCGCGCTGGTTATGACCCGCGCGCCTCGCTCAGCCTGTGGCAAAAGATGGGGCAGGTCAGCGGCGGCGGTGGCACGCCCGAATTTCTATCGACCCATCCGAGCGGCGCGACACGGCTGCGAGACCTGCAAACCTACGTCGATAAGGTGATGCCTCTCTATCAGGCGGCCAAACGCTAGGCGATCACTAGGTCCGCGCGCGCGACCATTTGCGTGGCGCGCGCCAGCGCATGCGACGCGCTTGCCGCCGCGGTCGGCTCGAACTTCAGCGTCAACGCGGCTTGTTCGTCCGCGCTCATGCGCGAAAACAGAAAGTCGCGTCGATTGCCGGGATCGTCCGCCAGATACAGCTGCGTCGCGAACGCTGACGCGCCCGGCGCTTGCACCCTAACGTGAATGTGAGGCGTGCGGCCGGGATACGCGATCGGCTTGATCGTTCGAAAGTGGAAAGCGCCGGTTGCATCAGTGCGCCCTGCGCCATAGCCCTGAAAGTTGGGATCACGCTCGGTTTCGGCGCCGCCGGCAGGGTGGTGGTACACCGCGTTCGCGTCGCACTGCCAGATTTCAATTGCAGCGTTGGTCAGCGGTTGACCGCGCCGATCGAGCACGCGGCCGGTCAAGTAAATCGGCACGCCCTTGGTTAGCACCCGATCACCCTCGACGCGCAATAAATCGGCATCTGTCTGGGCGGGCCGCTCACTCGCATTGCGCGGATAAAACGGGCCGAGGGTTTGCGATGGACTGACTCGCACCGCTGCCGACGGTGTCTGCGCCACGGCTAACGGCGTGAGCAGCGTGCCCGCCGTGCCTGCGAGAAAGTGGCGACGCTGTAGCGTCTTTGCGTTGTTCGGCCTCGTGTTCATGATGTTCTCCTGGTTGCGCATAAGACGTGCGTAGCGCGCCGATGTTCCGCTCTCGAATGGCATAATCGTTCGAGCATGGAATGCCCCTCGCACACTCTACGACAAACTGTGGGAAGACCACGTCGTGCACGTCGAAGACGACGGCACGACGGTGCTTTATATCGATCGTCACCTGGTGCACGAGGTCACGAGCCCGCAAGCGTATGAGGGGTTGCGCGTTGCGGGGCGCGCGCCGTGGCGCATCAGCTCGATCGTGGCCACGGCCGATCACAACACGCCGACAACCGGATGGGAAAGAGGCTACGGCGGTATCGACGATCCGATTTCGAAGGAGCAGATCGTCACGCTCGATTCGAACATTCGCAGCTTCGGCGCTGCCGCCTACTTTCCGTTTCTCGACAAGCGTCAGGGCATCGTGCACGTGATGGGGCCCGAACAGGGCGCCACGCTGCCGGGCATGACGGTCGTTTGCGGCGATTCACACACCAGCACGCATGGTGCCTTTGGCGCGCTGGCTTTCGGCATCGGCACCAGCGAGGTCGAGCACGTATTGGCGACGCAAACGTTGTTGACGAAAAAGGCCGGGAACATGCTGGTCAATGTCGATGGGCGCTTGCCGACAGGATGCACCGCGAAGGACATCGTGCTGTCGGTGATCGGCCGCATCGGAACTGCGGGCGGCTCCGGCTACGCGATCGAATTCGCGGGCGAGGCGATCGAAGCGCTGTCGATGGAAGGCCGGATGACGGTGTGCAACATGGCGATTGAAGCCGGCGCGCGCGCGGGCATGATCGCGGTCGACGAAAAGACGATCGAATACGTCCGTGGCCGGCCGTTTTCTCCGTCGGCCGATCAGTTCGAGCAGGCGGCCAGGGTGTGGCGGACGTTGCGTTCGGACGCCGGCGCGAAATTCGACCGTACCCTCGAGCTGCGGGCAGAGGAAATCAAGCCGCAGGTCACGTGGGGCACGTCGCCGGAAATGGTGACGACGATCGACGGCTCGGTGCCGGACCCGGAGGCCGAACGCGATCCGGTCAAGCGCGAAGGTATCGAGCGTGCACTCGACTACATGGGGTTGCAACCAAAGACACCGGTGACCGGCATTTTCCTCGACAAGGTGTTTATAGGTTCGTGTACCAACTCGCGCATCGAGGATTTGCGCGAAGCCGCCTGGGTAGTCAAGCGACTGGGCAAACAAGTGGCGGCCAACGTCAAGCTTGCGATGGTCGTGCCGGGCTCGGGATTGGTCAAAGCACAGGCCGAACGCGAAGGTCTCGACAAGATTTTTCGGGGCGCCGGCTTTGAGTGGCGCGAGCCGGGATGCTCGATGTGTCTGGCGATGAACGCTGATCGGCTCGAGCCGGGTGAGCGTTGCGCATCGACCAGCAACCGTAATTTCGAAGGCCGCCAGGGCGCGGGTGGCCGTACGCATCTGGTTTCACCGGCGATGGCGGCGGCGGCCGCGATTGAAGGGCACTTCGCAGACGTTCGCCGGTTGACGTGAGGAGGTTGCGATGAAGACGCTGTTGATCATGCTGGCCGCGTTATTTACGCTGTCGGCCTGCAACACGATGGAGGGTTTTGGTAAAGACATTGAGAAGCTCGGCTCAAAGATCGAAGAGAAGGCGAAGAAATAACCCAGATGGAGAAGTTCGTAGTCCACACCGGATTGGTGGCGCCGCTGCCTCGCGCCAACGTCGATACCGACGCGATCATCCCGAAACAATTCCTGAAGTCGATCCGGCGGACCGGGTTCGGGCCGAATTTATTCGATCAGTGGCGCTATCTGGATCGCGGCGAGCCCGGAATGGACAACAGCAAGCGACCGCTGAATCCGGAGTTCGTGTTGAACCAGCCGCGTTACAAGGGTGCTTCGATCCTGCTGGCGGCAAAGAATTTCGGCTGCGGATCGTCACGCGAGCACGCGCCGTGGGCGTTGCTGCAATTCGGATTTCGCGCCGTCATCGCACCGAGCTTTGCCGACATTTTTTTCAACAATTGCACGAAGAATGGTTTGTTGCCGGTCGTACTGCCCCAGGGAGTTGTCGATCGCCTGTTCGACGAGGTGGCGGCACACGTTAACTACCGTCTGACGGTCGACCTGCCGCGCCAGCGGGTCGTCGAGCCCGACGGCGCCGAGCATCCATTCGAAGTCGCGCCGTTTCGCAAGCATTGCCTGCTGAATGGATTCGACGACATCGAATTGACGTTGCGCCACAAGGACAAGATCGCGGCGTTCGAGAAGAAACGCCTGACCGAGCAGCCTTGGCTCGTAAAAACGAGCTAAGGCCCGCCGATGAACATCGCCGTGTTGCCGGGCGATGGCGTCGGCAGGGAAGTTGTTGCCGAAGCCGTCCGAGTACTTGAAGCGCTTGATCAGCGATTCGAGTTTGAATTCGCAGACGTTGGGGGTGCGGCCTACGAAGTGCATGGCCATCCGCTGCCGCAGCCGACATTAAAACTGGCGCGCTCAGCCGACGCGGTTCTCTTTGGCGCTGTCGGCGACCCAAAATACGACGCGCTGGAGCGCCAGCTGCGACCCGAGCAGGCCATCCTCGGTTTGCGCAGCGAGCTGCGGCTGTTCGCCAACTTTCGTCCGGCGATCTGCTACCCCGAATTGACGGATGCTTCAAGCCTAAAGCCGGATCTGGTGTCCGGTCTGGATCTATTGATCGTGCGCGAGCTGACCGGGGACATTTATTTCGGTCAGCCCAGAGGCCGGCGTGATTCGCCCGACGGATCGTTCGCCGGCGCACCCGAGGCGTTCGACACGATGCGTTACAGCAGGCCCGAAATCGAGCGGATCGCGCGCACCGCGTTTGATGCCGCGCGCAAGCGCAAACGCAAGGTGACCAGCGTCGACAAGGCGAATGTGCTGGCAACGTCTCAATTCTGGCGCGAAGTCGTCAGTGAAGTTCATGCAAGTTATCGGGATGTCGCGCTCGATCACATGTACGTCGACAACGCCGCGATGCAGCTGGTCAAGGCGCCGAAGAGCTTCGACGTGATCGTCACGGGCAACATGTTTGGCGACATATTGTCGGATGAAGCGGCGATGCTGACCGGATCGATCGGCATGCTGCCGTCAGCTTCGCTGAACGACAGTGGGCAAGGCTTGTACGAGCCGTCGCACGGCAGCGCGCCAGACATTGCCGGCAAAGGGGTGGCCAATCCGCTGGCAACGATTTTGTCGGCGGCGATGATGCTGCGCTACTCGCTGAACCGTGTCGATCAGGCGGAGCGCATCGAGAGCGCCGTCAAGCGTGCGCTGGCGGCCGGTGCGCGGACGCCGGATATATGGAGTGAAGGGACGCGCAAAGTCGGCACGCGCGAAATGGGCGACGAAGTGATCAGTGCATTGAGGAAATGATGAGAGTAGGGATCGTCGGCTGGCGCGGCATGGTGGGTTCGGTACTGATGCAGCGCATGCGCGCGGAGAAGGACTTCGAGTTATTCGACTCGGTGTTCTTCAGCACGTCCAACGCCGGCGGCAGAAGCACCGCCGGTTGCACGATCTGAGCGCACGCTGAAGGATGCGAGCGACCTCAAAGCGCTCGCCGCGTGCGACACGATCGTGACTGCACAGGGCGGCGACTACACCAACGACGTGTTTCCGAAACTGCGCGCCGCCGGCTGGACCGGCTACTGGATCGATGCCGCCTCGGCACTTCGCATGAGCGACGACGCGGTGATCATTCTCGACCCGGTGAACCTTCCTGTGATCAAGGACGCGCTCGCGCGCGGCGTCAAGGACTACATCGGCAGCAACTGCACGGTGGGCTTGATGCTGTTGGCGCTCGACGGGCTGCTGAAGGCGGACCTGATCGAGTGGGTGACGGCGATGACGTATCAGGCCGCATCCGGCGCTGGCGCGCCGCAGATGCGCGAGCTGATCGAGCAAATGGGGCAACTGCACGGGTCTGCGCGCGACTTGCTGTCCGACCCGGCGTCTGCGATTCTTGAAATCGACCATGCGGTGTCGATGACGCTGCTGTCGGATCAGCTGCGTGCGCATAGCATCGGCGCGCCGCTCGCGGGCAGCCTAATTCCGTGGATTTACACCGATCTTGGCGATGGCATCAGCGGTGAGGAACGGAAGGCCGGTGCCGAGGCCAACAAGATTCTCGGTCGACCTACGATGGGCGAGCCGGGTTCGTTGATTGTCGAAGGACTGTGCGTGCGCGTCGGCGCGATGCGGTGTCACAGCCAGGCGTTGACGATCAAGCTGCGCGCTGATTTGCCGTTGTCCGAGATCGAAAAAATTCTGGCAGACGCTAACGAATGGGTCACGGTGATTCCGAACAATCGCGATGACAGCATTCGAGAACTGTCGCCGGCGAAGGTCACCGGCACGATGAGCATTCCGATCGGCCGCTTGCGCAAACTCGCAATGGGACCCGAATATTTATCGGCGTTTACCGTTGGCGATCAGTTGCTGTGGGGTGCGGCAGAACCTTTGCGCCGCATGTTGCGTTTGTTGTTGAACAAGCTCTGACAACCGTTCGCCATCCTATTTCCACCGTCCGTATTTCTCACATAAAGGCGTGAGTTACGGCTATTTCTAAGCTTGCGACGGTAAGTCCATGATGTTATGTTCGAAAAACGTTGCATCCCTTCAGGGGGCGGAATGCCATCCCACAATAAATTCGCGCGCGCGCCACTCTGGTGCGCGCTTTCACTTGCGCTTGGTCTAGCCGTCGTCAGCCCGCAGGCCGATGCCGCCGGACTCGGTCGCTTGAACGTCACCTCCGGTTTGGGGCAGCCTTTAAGGGCCGAGCTCGAGGTCACTTCCGTGGGGCGCGATGAGCTGCCGACGTTACAGGTAAGAATGGCTCCGCTGGCCGCGTTTCGGGCGGCCAATCTCGAATTCAATCCGGCGCTGACCAATCTGCGATTCGCGCTGGACAAGCGGCCCGATGGCAACTACGTCGTCCGCATCAGCTCCGCACAACCGGTCAACGAGCCCTACCTCGACCTGATGGTCGAGCTGACGTGGTCCACCGGGCGCGTGATTCGCGAGTACACGGTGCTGCTCGATCCGCCTTCGCTACGCGCTGACGCTCCGGTTGTTCCACCGGTGGCGGCGGCATCGACCCCGACGGCTCCGTCAGCGCTGCCGCCGGTTACGCGTCCCTCGACCACTCCGTCGGCGCCCGCACCCTCGACGACAGCTTCAACTCCGCCGGCGGCACCCGCGGCTTCGACCAAGCCCGCGCCAACAGCGGCGGCGGCGGGTCCGAGTTCGCCGAGCGAGGGTTCGTACCTCGTCAAATCGGGTGACACGCTGGGCGCCATCGCGGGTCGCAACAAGCCGGCTTCAGTGTCGCTCGATCAGATGCTGATCGCGCTGCTGCGTGCCAACCCCGACGCGTTCGTTGCCAAAAACGTGAATCGACTCAAGGCCGGCGCAACGTTGACCTTCCCGTCGGAGTCAGAAGTTGCCGCGATAGCGCAGCCGGACGCCCGCCGCGAAGTTGTTGCGCAGAGTGCTGACTTTGCCCAATACAGAAGCCGCTTGGCCCAGGCCGCAGGGTCGGCGCCGGTTGTCGCAACCGCGCCCGCCGCTGCCGCTGGCTCGGGCCGCGTGACGACGCGGGTGCAGGATAAGTCCGCACCCGCAGTACCCTCGGGTGATCAGTTGAAGATTGCCCGGGCTGAGCAGAAGTCGGCCGCGGCCACCACCGCGGCTGCGAAAGCTGACGAAGCGGCGGCCAAGGCGCGCGCGATTCGCGAAGAGCAGGAACGCGCCGCGCAGTTGAAGAAGACGAACGAGGCGATCCAGAAAGCGCTACAGGTTCAAAGTAAAGCAGGGGCGGCCGCGCAAAAGCAGGCCGAAAAGGGTACGCCCGCAGCTACCACTGCGTCCCCCGCCGTTACTTCCACACCCGTAGCTGCCGCACCCCCGGCGCCCATGCCGGCCCCGACGCCACCCGCAGTCACTCCTGGCGCACCGACGCCGACGCCCGCGCCGGTGGCGCCGGTTTCGCCTCCGGGCGTGCCGCCCGTTACGCCAAGTCCGATCGATAGCAGCAAATCGGCACCGACCGCAGTCGCTCCTCCGGCCGCGACGCCGGCACCCCCTGTCGCAGCCGTAACGCCAGCGCCGGCGCCGGTCAAAAAGGCGGCACCTCCGCCGGCTCCGCCGCGTGAAGAGCCGGGGATGTTCTCCGACTTCTTTAGCAACACCGGGACAATGGCGGGCTTAATCGGCATCGTGGCCTTGCTTGCGGCGTTGTTGGGCTGGAGCTGGTATCGCAAGCGTCGAGCCGAAAGCTCGGATCGCTTTAAGGACACGGGCGAAGGCGCGCAGGCCAATTCGCTGTTCGGCGCCACCGGCGGTCAGAGCGTCGACACCGGCACCAGCACGTTCAATTCGAGCTTTATCCCGGCCGCGTCGCAACTCGACTCGAACGAAGTGGATCCCGTTGCCGAGGCCGATGTTTATATAGCGTATGGCCGCGAGGAACAGGCGGAAGACATTTTGAAGGAAGCGCTGCGCCTGCAGCCCGATCGCCACGCGGTGCGGGTCAAGCTGATGGAGATCTACGCGCGCCGCGGCGACAAGACATCGTTTATGGCCGTGGCCGAGGAACTGCGCGAGCGCACCGGCGCCACCGGCGAGGACTGGGAGCGCGGCGTCAAGCTGGGCCGTACCGTCGATCCAGCGCATGCAATGTTCGCCGGTGCACTCGTTGGTGCAGCAGCGGGCGACGCGATGCGCGGGCCTACGACCGGATTCCGCATCGACCCGAACACGCGGTCGCGCCCGTCGACATTGGGCGGCGGCGCCACCGGCGGACTCGATCTCGGTGGGTTGACCGGCGCCGGTGGCTCGGTGATGGCGCGTGATACGACGAGCGCAAACGTGCCGCCGTTGACCCAGATGGTGGTCGACACCCGCATGGGTGACAGCAAGATGCAGTTCGAGACCAAGATGCCGGCGGACACGAAGCTGTCGGGTCCGGAGACGACTTCAGCGCCCACGACACAATTTCGTGCGACGTTGCCGGGCGGTGAGCCCGCCCAGAAGAACGGCGCTGCCGGTCCCGCGACCAACGCTGCAACCGACTTCGGCTCGCTCGATTTCGACCTGGGCCCGACCCGCATGGGCAACCTTGAGGTTGCCACACGCATGCCGGCTCTGGACTCCGCGCCTGACCGCTCCGACCCGGAGCCCTTTGCGCCGACCACTCCGCAGCGAGCCGAGCCGCCCGCAGTGTCCGATATGGACTTTGCGCTGCCGAAGGAAAAGTATCAGCCGATGGCGCCGACTGCGACCGGTGTCGGTGCGATTCCCGATCTGGACTTGAACATCCCGCCGTCCACCCGGATGCCGGTGGCACAGCCGACCCGCATGCCGGTCGCGCCTTCGGCCATGATGGAAGAAGCCCTGTCGCGCCCGACCGTCATTGGCGTGAAAAGCTCATCGTCGGTCGGCAGCTTGCCGGACGAACAAGCCGCACGGCTAACGGCCAACACGGATCAGGCGACAGTGCCGCTGATCGATTTCGACTTGTCGGCGGTCAGTCTCGACGCTGCCACCAAGCGCGGTGAAACCGAGCCGGGTAGTGCGCTGGCGCAACAAATGGCCACCAAGCTTGATCTGGCGCGTGGTTACATCGATCTGGGCGTCAAAGACGGTGCGCGTGAGCTCCTCGACGAGGTAATGCGCGACGGCACGCGCGAGCAGCGCCAGGCAGCAGTCGATCTGATCAAGCAGATCGAAAGCTAGAAACTGTGGGCCGGCATTGCCGGCTCACAGTCCCTTCCGATGCGCATCGCGCTCGGCATCGAATATGACGGCGCGACGTTTACCGGCTGGCAAACCCAAACCGGCGGGCGGGGCGTGCAGGACGCCGTAGAAAGCGCGCTGGCACAGATCGCTGGCAGCGCGATTGCAACCATCTGCGCAGGCCGAACCGACAGCGGTGTTCACGCGCTCGATCAAGTCGTCCACTTTGATACTGATGCCACTCGGCCATTGACGGCTTGGGTGCGCGGCGTCAACCGGTTCTTGCCGGCGTCAGTGGCGGTTCGGTGGGCGCGACCGGTTGGCGAGAAATTTCACGCTCGCTACGGTGCACGCCGCCGCCGCTACGACTATTGGATCTTGAATACGCCGGTGCGGTCGCCGCTAGCGCACACACGCGCAGGCTGGGTTTTTCGACCGCTCAACGAGAATGAAATGGTGCAGGCGGCGACGTACTTGGTTGGCCAACATGACTTCACATCGTTCCGCTCGGCCGAGTGCCAGGCAGCCACGCCGGTGCGACAGCTTGAAAAGTTGCTGGTTGAGCGAAGGGGGCCGTTGGTCCGCATTAGCGTCACCGCGAATGCATTCCTGCATCACATGGTGCGCAACATCGTAGGCGGGCTTGTCTACGTCGGCGTCGGCAGGCGGCCGCACAGTTGGATCAAAGACGTGCTGCAGGCGCGTGACCGGACGGCAGGTGCGCCCACATTTTCAGCCGCCGGGTTGTATCTGGCGCGGGTCGAGTACGATCCTGCGTTGGGCTTGCCGGCTCCGGGTGCAGAGCCGATCTGGATTAATGCGTACACGAATCAAGATTTGCGGGCTAACGCGGGAGGCTGACGTGGCCGCCGCCGTAGCGGCCGGCGCCGATGCGATCGGGTTCGTCTGTTATCCAAAGAGTCCGCGTTACGTTGCACCGATCCGGCTGCGTGCTCTGGGCCGTGAACTTGGTGTGTTCGCGGCACCGGTACTGCTGTTCGTCAATGCTGCTTCCGACTTGGTCGAAGGCGCGCTTGAAATGATGCCCAATGCGTTGCTGCAATTTCATGGCGACGAGCACGAACCCGCGTGCAGCCGGTACAAGCGCCCGTACATCCGGTCGGTGGCGATGACTGATGAAACCGATCTGGCTGTTTTCGAAAGCGAATTTGCATCAGCGGCTGCGCTGCTGGTCGACGCCCCCACCGATGACTTCGGCGGCAGCGGCCAGACATTCAACTGGTCGCGCCTGCCCAAGAAGCGCGCCAAGCCGCTGGTGCTCGCGGGCGGGCTGAACACCGATAACGTCAGCGCCGCGATTGCCGAGGTGCATCCGTACGCAGTCGACGTCAGCAGCGGCGTCGAGCAGCAACCGGGCAGAAAGAGCACGACCAAGATCGAAGAGTTCATTGCCGCGGTACGGCGTGCCGATCAACGCGCATGAAGCCATACGACCTTCCTGATTCGCACGGCCATTTTGGTCCCTACGGCGGAATCTTTGTTGCCGAGACGCTGATGCATGCGCTCGACGAGTTGCGCTCGGCCTATTTGAAGTATCAACACGATCCCGAGTTCGTCGCTGAATTTCAGCATGAGTTGAAGCACTTCGTCGGGCGCCCGAGCCCGATCTACCATGCGCGGCGCTGGTCCGAACTGCTCGGCGGCGCGCAAATTTATTTGAAGCGCGAAGATCTGAATCACACTGGCGCGCACAAGATCAACAACACTGTCGGGCAGGCGCTGCTCGCGAAGCGCATGGGCAAGCCGCGCGTAATCGCGGAAACGGGTGCCGGCCAGCATGGTGTTGCTACCGCGACAGTCGCCGCTCGCTACGCGATGGAGTGCGTCGTTTACATGGGCGAGGAAGACATGGCGCGGCAGGCGGCCAATGTCTATCGCATGAAGCTGTTGGGGGCGACGGTAGTGCCGGTCAGCAGCGGCAGCCGCACGCTGAAAGATGCGCTGAATGAAGCGATGCGCGACTGGGTCACCAACGTCGAAAATACTTTCTACATCATCGGCACAGTCGCAGGCCCGCACCCGTACCCGATGATGGTGCGCGACTTCAATTCAGTCGTCGGCAAGGAGTGCATCGAGCAGATGCCCGAGATCGCCGGGCGTCAGCCCGATGCGGTGATCGCGTGCGTTGGGGGCGGCAGCAATGCAATGGGAATTTTTTACGACTACATCGCGCACAAGGATGTGAAGCTGATCGGCGTCGAGGCGGCAGGCGAAGGGCTTGCGAGCATGCGACACGCGGCGAGCCTGCAGCGTGGCGTGCCCGGCGTATTGCACGGCAATCGCACCTATCTGCTTCAAAACGACGACGGACAGATCATGGAAACGCATTCGGTCAGCGCCGGGCTCGACTACCCGGGTGTCGGTCCCGAGCACGCGTGGCTGAAGGACGAAGGCCGCGCGGAGTATGTCGGCGCCACCGATGAAGAAGCGCTGCGGGCGTTCCACGACTGCTGCCGCATCGAAGGCATCATTCCGGCGCTCGAATCCAGCCACGCGCTGGCGCACGCGGGCAAGCTCGCGCCGACGTTGCCAAAGGATTCGATTCTGCTGGTCAATCTGTCGGGTCGCGGCGACAAAGACTTGCACATCGTCGCTGACCGACAAGGTATGAAGTTCTGATGTCGCGCATTGCGGGCCGCTTTAATGAACTAAGCGCTCGCGGTCGCAAGGGGCTGATTGCGTACGTGTGTGCGGGCGATCCCACACGCGCGTCAACCGTGCCGGTGATGCATGCGCTGGCGCGCGCGGGCGCCGACGTTATCGAGGTCGGCGTTCCGTTTTCGGATCCGATGGCCGACGGCCCGGTGATCCAGCGTGCCGCGGAGCGTGCAATTCGCAATGGCGTCGGGCTGAAAGACACGATCGCGATGGTTGCTGAGTTTCGCAGATCGGATAAGGTCACACCGGTCGTTCTGATGGGATACGCCAATCCGCTCGAGCGTATGGGGCGCGCCGAGTTCGCGCGTGCCGCACAGGCTGCCGGGGTCGACGGTGTGATCGTGGTCGACTATCCACCGGAGGAAGCGGTTGAATGGTCGGCGCAATTGAAGGGTGCAGGCATTGATCCGATCTTCCTGGTGACGCCTACGACGACTGACGCGCGAATAGCGGCAATCGCGGCGCAGGCGGCAGGGTTTCTGTATTACGTCAGCTTGAAAGGCATCACCGGTGCTGGACATCTCGACGTTGCGGCCGTTGCGTCCCGGTTGCCTGTGATCCGCCGCTACACCGGCCTGCCGGTTGCAGTGGGCTTTGGCATCCGTGACGCCGCGAACGCGCAAGCGGTGGCGCAAGTAGCCGATGCAGTCGTGATCGGCTCGCGCATTATTGAGGAGATGGAAGCCGTTTCGAACGAGCGCGCCGCACAAGCCGCCGAACAGTTCGTTGCCGGCATTCGAATCGCGATCGACAACGCGCCGGTCGTGCGCGCTGCTTAAGGACAGACGGACAAACGATGAGCTGGATCGACAAAATCTTGCCGCCGCGCATCAAACGCGAGGAGGGTGCAGCGCGCAAGACAGTGCCCGAAGGCTTATGGACCAAGTGTCCAGGCTGTGAGGCAGTGCTCTACACAGCCGAGCTGCAAAAAACCCTGTTCGTCTGTCCGAAATGCGCGCAGCACATGCGCATCGGCGCACGCGCGCGGCTCGATGCGTTGCTCGACGCCGAAGGCCGATATGAAATCGGACAGGAGATCCTTCCGGTTGACGCGCTGAAATTTCGCGACAGCCGCAAATATCCGGAGCGGCTGCAGCAGGCGATGGAAGACACCGGCGAAACCGATGCGTTGATCGTCATTGGAGGTTCGATTCGCGCGCTGCCGGTCGTGGCCGCATGTTTCGAGTTCGACTTCATGGGCGGCTCGATGGGCTCGGTGGTCGGCGAGCGATTTGTGCGCGGCGTGCAAACGGCGATCGAGCAGAAGGTGCCATTCATTTGCATCACGTCGACCGGCGGTGCGCGCATGCAGGAAGGTCTGCTCTCGCTGCTGCAGATGGCGAAGACCACCGCGATGATTGCGCGCCTGGCCGACGCGAAGCTTCCGTTCATCAGCGTGCTGGCTGATCCGACGATGGGCGGCGTGTCGGCGAGCTTCGCCTTCATGGGCGACGTCGTGATCGCCGAGCCAAAAGCGCTGATCGGATTCGCGGGCCCGCGCGTGATCGAGCAAACCGTGCGCGAAACATTGCCCGAGGGTTTTCAGCGCTCCGAGTTCTTGCTGACGAAAGGTGCGATCGACATGATCGTCGACCGGCGCCAAATGCGCGATGAGATCGCGGGGTCTGTTGGCATTGTTGCTGAAGCAACCCGTTAGAGGCTATTGAGCTGATCAGTCTGACAAAAATTCCGTTGCCGGACGCAGAGCGGCCGGCTCCGCCGGAACCTTTCAACTTGGCTTGAGCGAATCGAGCGGCTGCATGCAAAGCCGATCGATCTTGGTCTCGATCGGGTGCGAGCCGATTGCGGATCGTCTCGGTCTGCGGCTCGACTTTCCGACCATCACTGTCGGCGGCACCAACGGCAAGGGATCGACGTGCGCGATGCTCGATGCAATCCTGCGCTCTGCCGGCTATCGCGTTGGGCTCTACACATCGCCCCACTTGTTGCGGTTCAATGAACGCGCGCGAATCGACGGGATCGACGCTAGCGATGAGGCGTTGATCAGCCAGTTCGAAGCGGTCGAGCAAGCCCGCGGCGATACGACGCTGACGTACTTCGAGTTCACGACGCTGGCCATTGTGCGGCTGTTTGCCCAGTCGAAGTTGGATGCCGCCGTGCTCGAGGTCGGGCTCGGCGGCCGGCTCGACGCGGTCAACCTTTTCGATGCCGATGTCGCGATCGTCACATCGGTGGCGATGGATCACATGGATTACCTGGGCGCGACGCGCGAGTTGATCGGCGCCGAAAAAGCTCACATTTATCGTGCCGGACGGCCGGCAATTTGCAGCGATCCCGAGCCTCCGCTGGCGCTCCTTGAGCATGCGTCCGCCATTGGCGCAGACCTGTGGCGCTTCGGCCACGACTTCAACTACCAGGGCGATCGGCAGCAGTGGGCATATGCAGGGCGCCACACGCGGCGCGCGAGTTTGCCGTACCCGGCGTTGCGCGGTGCGAATCAGTTACTGAACGCCGCGGGAGCATTGGCCGCGCTCGAAGCGTTGGCGTCGAGGCTGCCGGTATCGCAGCAAGCGGTGCGGCAAGGGTTATTAACCGTTCACCTTCCGGCGCGCTTCCAGGTATTGCCCGGCAAGCCTGCGATCGTTCTTGACGTCGCTCACAATCCGCACGCTGCTGCGGTTCTTGCGCAGAACCTCGACATGATGGGCTTCTATCCGCAAACGTATGCAGTGTTTGGAATGCTGAATGACAAGGATGTTGGCGGCGTCGTCGCGAAGGTCGGTAACAAGATTGATCACTGGTATGTCGCACCCACGAGCGGTGCACGTGGTGCATCTGCTGCGACCATCGCACGACACATCCGGGCGGCTATGCCAGCTGCGTCGGTGAGCGAACATGCAAGCGTTGCAGCCGCGCTTGCTTCAGCGCGTGAACGCGCGACTCCCGATGATAGAATTTTGGCGTTCGGTTCTTTCGTTTCTGTGGCTGAAGCGATGCGCGCAATCGCCGAAACGAGCGGAACGGTCTTAGCGGCCCCTTCGCAAGCAACACAATCGCACTAGCGCCAGTCCCGCACGGAGTATTCATGGCCTTCTGGCGCCGAAAAGACAACGCAGCCGGCACCCCACCAAGACGAGCGTCCACACGCTCGGCCGACGACGCTTCGAAGCGGGTCGAGCCGGTCGACATCGTGCGCGTGCGCGCGCGGCGCCGACTGATCGGGGCGGCCGCGCTGCTGCTCACGGTGGCGATTGTGGTTCCGATGGTGCTGGACCCCGAGCCCAAACCCGCATCCGACAACATCGCAATCGATATTCCGAGCGAAAAAACGCCGTTTACGCCGCGACTGGTGTTGCCGCCGGTGCCCGCGCCCGAGAACGTCCCGGTTGCCCCGCCGCCTGAGGTCGCACCGCCGGCAGAGAAGGCCGAAGAGCTGCCTAGCAAGGCCGTCGACGGCAAGAAAGTCGAAGAGCAGCGTGCACGCGCGCTGCTTGAAGGCAAATCGAAGGCAGGCTCGGCGGGCGCAAACGATAAGGTCGCCAGGTTCGCCGTGCAGGCCGCAGCCCCTGCGAGCGAGACCGCAGCGCGAGATCTTGCAGAGCGGCTGAAAAAAACGGGCTTTGCCCCATATATGGAAAAGGTGGATACGAAGCAGGGTGCACGCTATCGAGTGCGGCTTGGCCCGTACGCGTCACGCGATGAAGCCGACGATGTACGTACTCGCTTGAAAGCGCAAGGTATTACTGCCAACTTGATTACTCTCTGACGGGCCTATTGCATCGATGCCCACCCTGCGTACCATGCCCATCGCGACAGCGCGAGGAGACACTCGATGTGCGGCATTGTCGGTGTAGTGGCCACCGGCCCGGTCAACCAGCTGCTGTACGACTCGCTACAGCTGCTGCAGCATCGCGGTCAGGATGCGGCGGGTATTGCGACCGGCGCGGGCAGCTCGTTTTCGATGTGGAAAGGCCAGGGCATGGTGCGGGAGATCTTCCGCACGCGAAACATGCGCAATCTGACGGGAAACGTCGGCATTGCTCATGTGCGTTATCCGACTGCCGGCTCAGCGTTCAGCGTCGAAGAAGCACAGCCGTTTTACGTCAACGCGCCGTTCGGCATCACTCTCGGACACAACGGCAATCTGACCAACGCGGAACAGCTGAAAAGCGAAATGTTCCGCATCGATCGCCGTCACATCAATACGAATTCGGACTCGGAAATCCTGCTCAACGTGCTGGCGCACGAGCTGCAGGAGGGAACGTCCAGCTATACGCTTGACCCGTCGACGATTTTTCGCGCGGTCGCGGCGCTGCATCGACGCGTACGTGGCGCCTACGCGTGCGTTGCGCACATTGCCGACCACGGCATCGTCGCGTTTCGCGACCCGTACGGAATTCGTCCCCTTGTCTACGGCGTCAACGAAACCGATGCAGGGACCGAGTATCTGGTCGCCAGCGAATCGGTGGCACTCGAAGGGCTGGGTTTCAAATTCGTGCGCGACGTCGCGCCCGGCGAGGCGATCTTCATCGACATCGACGGCAACTTCTATTCGCAGCAGTGCGCCGAGAGCGCATCGCTGAATCCGTGCATCTTCGAATACGTTTACTTCGCGCGGCCGGACTCGGTCATGAACGGCGTCAGCGTGTACAGCTCGCGTCTGAAGATGGGCGAGTACCTGGCGGAAAAGATTCGCAAGCAGGTTCGCGCCGGCGACATCGATGTCGTGATGCCGATTCCCGATACGTCGCGCCCGGCGGCGATGCAACTTTCGGCCAGGCTGGGCCTGGAATTTCGTGAAGGGTTCTTCAAGAACCGTTACGTGGGTCGCACGTTCATCATGCCGGGCCAGGCGGTGCGCAAGAGAAGCGTCCGACAGAAACTGAGCGCGTTGCCAACCGAGTTCAAGGGCAAGAATGTTTTGCTGGTCGACGACTCGATCGTGCGCGGAACCACATCGCGCGAGATCGTAAACATGGCGCGCGAAGCCGGCGCCCATAAGGTGATCTTCGCGTCGGCGGCTCCTCCGGTGCGCTATCCCAACGTGTATGGCATCGATATGCCGACTCGCAGTGAGCTGATCGCGCACGGCCGCTCCGACGACGAGATCCAGCGCTTGATCGAGGCCGACGGACTTGTATACCAGGACATCGATGCAATGAAGCGGTCGGTTTCCGAGCTCGGACCTCATCTGACTAGCTTCGAAGCAAGCTGCTTTGACGGCAACTACGTCACCGGCGATGTGACGCCCGAATATCTCGACCGGCTGGAAGCCGCGCGCGAGCTGGCCGCTATTGCCGAGAGCGATCCTTACTCGCAATTGAATTTGAACCTCGCGCAGGCCGACTGATGTAGGTATAGTTCACGCACGCGCCGATTTGAATCAGCTTGCGGGCGCTTAACAAATTCGGCTAAAGCGATGGTGAAGACACCCGCCTAGCTGACATTTACGTTGAGGCGGGTTTTTTATGTCCAAAGAAATCGACGAGGCGGCTGGTTTCGATACGCGTGCGGTTCGCGCGGGCACGCAACGGTCACAGTTCAACGAGCACAGCGAAGCACTGTTTCTGACGTCAAGTTTCGTGTTCGATAGCGCTGCGCAAGCCGCTGCACGCTTTTCGGGCGCCGAAGCCGGCAACGTTTATTCCCGCTTTACCAATCCGACCGTGACGATGTTCGAGCAGCGCCTGGCGTCGCTCGAAGGCGCCGAGGACTGCTTGGCCACCGCCTCGGGCATGGCGGCGATCATGGCGACCTGCCTGGCGACACTGCGGGCTGGGGATCACGTGATTTGCGCTGCGAATGTTTTCGGCGCGACGATCCAGTTGTTTTCGAATCTGCTTTCGCGGTTCGGGATCGCGGTGACCTACGTCGATGCCACTGACATCGGCGCGTGGCGTGCGGCCGCTACTGCAAACACACGGCTGCTCTATTGCGAAACGCCGTCGAATCCGCTGATGGAGCTTGTCGATCTGGCTCAGTTCGGTGATTTCGGGCGATCGATTGGCGCACTGTCGGTCGTGGATAACTGCTTTTGCACGCCGGTATTGCAACGGCCACTTGAATTCGGCGTGGACGTGGTGATTCATTCGGCGACGAAATATCTTGATGGGCAGGGACGAGTGCTTGGCGGCGCCGTGCTGGGCTCGAGAGCTTTCATTCGCGATCAGTTGCTGCCGGTGCTTCGCAGCAGTGGACCGAGCCTCTCGCCCTTCAACGCATGGGTGTTGCTGAAGGGGTTGGAAACGCTCCCGATACGCATGCGGGCGCAGAGTGCTTCGGCGCAGGCGTTGGCCGAGTGGCTTGAAACTCGCGCCGAGATTGCGCGCGTGCACTTTCCCGGCCTGCCATCGCATCCTCAGGCAGCGTTGGCTCGGCAGCAACAGTCGCAGGCTGGCGCGGTCGTCGCATTTGAGGTCAAGCCCGACGATTCGGACCCGCTGTCGCAGCGCGAACTAGCCTGGCGTGTCATCGACGCGGTTCGCACAATGTCGATCACTGCCAATCTTGGCGATACCCGTTCGACGATCACCCACCCCGCGACCACCACGCACGGTCGGATCGCCCAGGCAGACCGCGAGCGCGCAGGCATCAGCGAAGGTTTGATCCGCGTGGCCGTCGGCCTCGAATCGGTTGACGATTTAAAGCGGGATCTGGCACAGGCTCTGGCGTCCGGAGGGGCTCGCCAGCCGCGCCGCGATTGACCCCCGAGCCCGGTCGCCGTACAATTCCGACTAATTTGATCGGGAATTTTTGAGGTCGGCCTAGGTCGAATTCAAGGTTCCCAGTAAGCGAAGCGATTTATGAGATTGACTACCAAGGGGCGGTTTGCGGTGACGGCGATGCTGGATGTTGCCCTGCGTCAGCACGAGGGGCCGGTGACCCTGGCGGGAGTCAGCGCGCGCCAGCGGATTTCGCTGTCCTACCTTGAGCAATTGTTCGGCAAATTGCGGCGGCGCCGCCTGGTGGTCAGTACGCGCGGGCCCGGCGGTGGTTATCAGCTGGAGCGACCGATGGATCAGACGACGGTCTCCGACATCATTTTCGCCGTCGATGAGCCGTTGGATGCCACGCAGTGCGGTGGCAAAGAGAACTGCCATGACGACCAACGCTGCATGACGCACGATTTATGGGCAACTTTGAACACGCGCATGCTGGACTATCTGGACTCGGTAACGCTGGCAGATCTCGTCGAGCAGCAGACACAAAAAGCCAAGAACGAAAGACTCGCAGTGGCGGTTTTGCACGATAGCCGTTTGCAACCGCGGGCAAAGAAAGACCTAGTCGTTAACGAGCAAGCTTCAGGGTAAGCCATGCAACTTCCGATCTACCTCGACTATTCGGCGACGACGCCGGTGGATCCGCGTGTGGTTGACGCAATGATCCCGTGGTTGCGCGAAAATTTCGGCAACCCCGCATCGCGCAGTCACTCATTCGGCTGGACGGCCGAAAAGGCTGTGGATCAGGCGCGCGAGCAGGTCGCTGCGCTGGTCAATTGCGATCCGCGCGAGTTGATCTGGACGTCGGGTGCAACCGAGTCGATCAACCTCGCGCTCAAAGGCATCGCTCATTTCCATAAAGAAAAGGGCAAGCACCTCGTCACGGTGAAGACCGAGCACAAGGCGACTTTGGACACGATGCGCGAGCTCGAGCGCGACGGCTTTGAGGTGACGTATCTGGATGTCGAGGAAAACGGGCTGGTCGATTTCACCAAGCTCGAAGCAGCACTGCGGCCGGACACGATTTTGGTTTCGGTGATGTACGTCAACAACGAGATCGGCGTCATCCAAGATATCGCTGCTATCGCCGAGCTCACGCGCTCGCGTGGAATCGTGTTTCACGTCGACGCGGCGCAGGCCACCGGAAAGATCGTTGTCGATCTCGCACAGTTGAAGGTCGACCTGATGTCGTTCTCGGCGCACAAGACGTACGGGCCGAAGGGCGTCGGCGCGTTATTCGTCCGGCGCAAGCCGCGCGTGCGGCTCGAAGCGCAGATGCACGGCGGCGGACATGAGCGCGGATTGCGCTCGGGCACGCTACCGACGCATCAGATCGTCGGCATGGGCGAAGCGTTTCGCCTGGCGCGTGAGGAAATGGCGACGGATAACGAGCGCATCCGCATGTTGCGCGACCGTTTGTGGGCGGGCCTATCGCAAACCGAACAGGTATTTTTGAACGGTGACCTGGAACGTCGCGTGGCGCACAACCTGAACGCAAGCTTTAACTTCGTCGAAGGCGAAAGCATGATCATGGCGATGAAAGACGTCGCCGTTTCGTCCGGTTCGGCTTGTACTTCGGCCAGTCTGGAACCATCTTATGTATTGCGCGCGCTGGGGCGCAGCGACGAACTGGCGCACAGCTCGATCCGCTTTACGGTCGGGCGCTTTACGACGCTCGAAGAGATCGACTTTACGATCGATCTGGTGACGCGGCAGGTGGCGCGGCTGCGCGAGATGTCTCCATTGTGGGAGATGTATAAGGATGGAATCGATTTGAGTACGGTCCAATGGGCTGCACATTGAGGTAATCGAAATGGCATACAGCACGAAAGTTCTTGATCACTACGAGAATCCCCGCAATGTCGGGTCATTCGACAAGGGCGACGAGCAGGTCGGCACCGGGATGGTCGGCGCACCGGCGTGCGGCGACGTGATGAAACTGCAGATCCGCGTCAATGAACAAGGCATCATCGAAGACGCGCGGTTCAAGACGTACGGCTGCGGTTCGGCGATCGCGTCATCGTCGCTGGTGACCGAATGGGTCAAGGGCAAGACGCTCGATCAGGCGGGCACGATTCGCAACACGCAGATCGCCGAAGAGCTGGCATTGCCTCCGGTCAAGATCCATTGTTCGATCCTGGCCGAAGATGCGATCAAGGCTGCCATCGACGATTACCGTGCCAAGCACGGCGGAGCAGAGCAAGTGCGAGTGGAGAAGCAAGCGGCATGAGTGAAGCAGCACTGGGAGTCACGATGACCGAGCGTGCGGCGCAGCACGTCGCGGGTTATCTCGCAAAGCGCGGCCGCGGCATCGGGCTGCGGCTTGGTGTGCGTACGACCGGATGCTCGGGCATGGCGTACAAGCTCGAATACGCCGACGTTGCACAGCCCGAGGATCGACAGTTCGAAAGCCACGGCGTGAAGATCTTCGTCGACCCGAAAAGCCTGGCGTACATCGACGGCACCGAGCTCGATTTCGCGCGCGAGGGATTGAACGAAGGTTTCAAATTTAATAACCCGAGGGAAAAGAACCGCTGCGGTTGCGGTGAGTCCTTCAACATCTGATCAAGGGCGCGTCCCGGCGCGCTGGCATGCTCCTTCCTCCGGATCACTTCCAACTGTTTGATTTGCCAGCGCGCTTCGCGCTCGACCTGGCCGCGCTCGATAACGCGTACCGAAGCGTGCAGGGGCACGTTCATCCCGACCGCTTTGCTGCGGGCACGGCCGCCGAGAACCGCGTCGCGATGCAATGGGCAACGCAGGCCAACGAGGCTTATCGAACCTTGAAGTCGCCGCTGAAACGCGCTGCGTATCTGTGCGAGCGCGCCGGCGCTCCGATCGACGCCGAATCGAACACCTCAATGCCGGCCGAATTTCTGATGCAGCAGCTGCAGTGGCGTGAAGCGCTGGACGATGCGCGTGACAAACGCGACCGTGCTTCATTGCAGGCGCTGGACGACGACATGGCCGGTGCGCGCGACCGTTTGCTCGCGGAAATCGGCTGCGCGCTCGACATTGATTCCGACCCTGCACGCGCCGCTTCGCTGGTGCGGCAGCTGATGTTCATCGAGAAGTTCGGAACCGAGATTGCATCCGCGGTAGAAGCATTGCGCGACAGCCGCGCGTCGGCGTAATGGCGCTGTTGCAGATCGCCGAACCAGGGCAATCGACCGATCCGCATCGGCATCGGCTCGCGGTCGGAATCGATTTAGGCACGACCAACTCGTTGGTGGCCACCGTCCGTCACAGCATTCCTGTCGTACTCGATGACGCCGAAGGCCGCTCGCTGTTGCCATCCATAGTCCAGTTTCAGGGAAATGGAACAACTGAGGTCGGCTACGCGGCGCAGAAGCAGCAAGCGGTCGACGCGCGCAACACGGTGGTTTCGGTAAAGCGCCTGATGGGCCGCGGAATGCACGACGTCGAACACATCGAGAACATGCCGTATGACTTCGTCGACGCGCCCGGCATGGTGCAGCTTCGAACCGTGGCCGGCGTGCGAAGCCCGGTCGAAGTGTCCGCGGAGATCCTGAAGAAACTACGCAAGCGTGCCGAGCAGGCGCTCGGTGGCGATCTGATCGGCGCGGTCGTGACCGTCCCCGCGTACTTCGATGACGCGCAGCGGCAGGCAACCAAAGATGCTGCGAGGCTGGCAGGACTCAACGTGCTGCGCCTGTTGAGTGAGCCGACTGCGGCCGCGGTCGCGTACGGACTCGATCACGGCGCTCAGGGAATGTATGCCGTCTACGACCTTGGCGGCGGAACGTTCGACATTTCGATTCTTCGGCTGACCAAGGGCGTGTTTGAAGTGCTCGCAACCGGCGGCGACTCCGCGCTCGGCGGTGATGACTTCGATCAGCGTGTTTTCTGCTGGCTGGTCGAGCACTCGAGACTGCTGCCATTGTCCGCGCAGGACACGCGGCTGTTGATGGTCAAGGCGCGCGAGGCGAAGGAGCGTATGTCCGCCGAGCCCGAAGTGCGGGTGAACGCAGTGCTGTCGACCGGCGAAGTCATCGACCAGACGCTGACCAGCCGCGACTTCGTTCAGATGACGCAACCGCTGGTGCAGAAGACACTCGCTGCCTGCCGTAATGCGCTGCGTGATGCCGGCCTCAAGATCAGCGAGATCGACGGCGTGGTGATGGTCGGGGGGGCGACGCGCATGCCGCACGTGCGACACGCGGTCGGTGAGTTCTTCGGTCAGGCGCCATTGACGAACATCGATCCGGACAAAGTGGTCGCGCTGGGCGCGGCGATTCAGGCGAACTTGCTCGCCGGCAACCGGGCGGCCGGTGACGATTGGCTGCTGCTCGATGTGATCCCGCTATCGCTCGGGCTGGAGACAATGGGTGGTCTGGTCGAAAAGATCATCGAGCGCAATTCGACGATTCCCGTCGCACGTGCGCAGGAGTTCACGACCTTCAAGGACGGGCAAACCGCGATCGCGATTCACGTCGTGCAAGGGGAGCGCGAGCTCGTCTCCGACTGCCGCTCGCTGGCGCGCTTCGAACTGCGCGGCATTCCGCCGATGCCGGCGGGCGCCGCACGAGTCCGCGTCACCTTTCAGGTCGACGCCGATGGCTTGCTCGACGTCAACGCACTCGAGGTCGACAGCGGCGTGCAGGCGTCGATCGTCGTCAAGCCGTCATATGGGCTGGCCGATGACGACATCACACGCATGCTGCAGGAATCGTTCGGCTCAGCCGACGACGATATGCGCAAACGCGCGCTGCGCGAGCAGCAGGTCGATGCGCAAAGGTTGATCGAAGCAACGAAAGCCGCGCTCGCATCCGACGCCGATCTGCTCGCTTCGGATGAGCGCGCGGAGGTGGACGCGCTGATCGCGGCGCTCAACGATCGGGCGCAGGGCGATGATCCGGGTGCGATCAAGGCTTCGATCGAAGCGCTGGCCAAGGCGACCGACGACTTCGCCGCACGCCGGATGGATCGCTCGATTCGTGCGGCGCTCGCAGGCCGACGCATCGACGATCTCGCGAGCGTAGGCCGCGCCGCTAAATAACATGCCAAAAATCACCGTGCTGCCGCACGCGGAAATTTGCCCGCAGGGTGCAGAGTTCGAAGCGAAATCCGGTGTCTCGGTCGCGGACGCGTTGCTCGATCATCACGTCGATATCGAACACGCTTGCGGCAAGGTCGCGGCGTGCACCACTTGTCACTGCATCATTCGCAAGGGCTTCAATTCGCTGCCCGCGGCCGAGGACAACGAGGAAGACCTGCTCGACCGCGCCTGGGGGCTGACCCCGTTGTCGCGCCTATCGTGCCAGGCGATCTTGCAGAACGAAGATCTGACGATCGAGATTCCGAAGTACAGCATCAATCACGCCAAGGAAATCGAACAGAAAGAATCGTCATGAAATGGATCGACTCGCTGGAAATCGCAATCGCTTTATCCGAGATGCACCCGGACATCGATCCGCGTACCGTGCGGTTCACGGACCTGCACCGGTGGGTATGCGAGCTCGATGGTTTTTCGGATGATCCGAAACGCTCGGGCGAGAAGATTCTGGAAGCGATCCAGATGGCGTGGATCGACGAGGTTTCTTAGTCGGGGTGAAGGAGACGTGAGCAGCGTCGAAGTTTGCCTTCGTAGTTAAGGCGATTGCGTAACTTTGATCAGCATGTTCACCGCATAGAGCTGCTTGCGGCCGGTTGCGGACGCTCGGAGCTACGGTTTGCTGCACTCACCTGAAATTGCTCCTACGCGCTAGAGCGTGAGGTCTAAGCGAGCCCCGCTGCCCGCCGAAGCACCGAGCTCATGGTTCGTTGAACGAAGATCTCCGCGTCTTGGAGTGTCATTGGATTCATAGGCGCCTGCTGTTTTGGATTGAGGGCGTGACGCGCATCGAGTCCTGCGGCTTCTGCGTTGTTCGCAGTATGTGCGAAGCGATCCAGGTCTGTCGACGAGCAGTGGCCAGCCGCCGCCAGCGAGCCTTGCACATAATTTTGAAGTTCGTCTGTCACTACGTACAGCCGGTTCCAAGAGCGCGGTTTGTCGGACCAAAGTAGCAGCGCACGATGCAGGTGCCTGTCCGCTCGCGCAGCGTTCAGCATCATGACTGCAACCGGAACCGTTGGCACTTGCTGGCCCTCGGCCCCAACCGCGGTGAGCTTCCCGCCAGCGTGGAACCGAATCTCCCCTGCATGTACGAATATCCACGCATCCCGATTGCCGTCCTCGTGCTGTCGAAACACGTTACCAACGCTGGGTTTGCGAAACCCTGGCCACAGCAGGGAAATAACGGCCGATGCCTCATCCAACCAGGACTGGGCGGTGTCTCTTACAACTGTCGCATCGTCTAGTTTGGCCAAGGACTGTCCGCAAAGGTAGTACTTGTCGCCATCTTTGATCGCCCGCATTGGTTCAGTGTCAAAGTGGCATGCGACCTCCTCGAGGTCCATTTGTTCGCCTTCAAGTTGAACGAGCCAAAACGACAAGGTGTATCTCGGCTGGTCCCCGTCTATCGCCGGAGCCGGCAGATGTCTATTACGCGATTATTCTGCACGCATGTTAGGTCCCTTACGGACTGCTGTCGGCCAACAGCAGCCGCTGGACCACAGCGGTGAAATTGCTGTAAAGCGGACACCGATTGGTCGTTTAACGCATCGGTGCCGCGCCTCGGTTTACTCGCCACTGATATAGGTCTTTGCTTCCGAGGACAGGCGCGCGCGGCTCAAGTCTTAGCGGGCGCTTTCCATGGCTGATGTCTGCAATCGATACCGATTCGGGTCGAGTGTGCGCGTGTTCGGGGAGATTCTGGAAGCGGAAGGAGAGGTGCCGACGGCATGGCGATGATTCGTTGGGTCGTTTACCAGCCGGGGTTCGAGCGCGTCGGCCGCGACATCAGAAGCGTCGCCTCGCCGCTTACCTGCAGCGTCTGAGCGATGACGCTGAGTCGATAAAGGTGTCACCCGAGACGCCAGTCGCCTCAATGCTTGCTATGTTTGCCTCTCATAATCGCTGAGAACTCCGACCGCGAAACGGCGACGAAACGCCGCCTTCATACGCTGACGACATGCCGTAAGGATCACGCCGCGGTGCGCGGCGACCGGCGATGGAGGCGGTCATGGGGAAAACGAGCTCGAGAGCCTCAGCATGCGGGGCGGCAATCAACCCGCGGGGCTGCACCAGCGTGCATCCTTTGCTGTTTCGGCGGTGCTTCGGCCTCGCAGCAGCTTTGCTGGGTTTGGGTGTGATGACGGTGGCCTGGGACGAACGTCGCGCTCCAGATATGGCGAAAGCCGTTGCAGTGCACGCGGAACCGGGGCTGACTAGGCCGTCGGAGATCCCCCGGGGACCTTCGCCCGAGGCGACCCCCAGGGGCGATCCGGCAAGAAGCGCAAATTCGGATAACGGCACCGCAGGGAAAGCGCGATGAGCGCGCTGTTGGAAGTCGCCCTGTTTCTGATGCTAGGTAGGGTGCTCGTGTCGATAGGACGGATGCCGCGCGACACTGCCTCCGCTCTAATGTGCTGGGTACTGTATGTCGCGTGGCCGGCGGCAGCACTTCAAAGTGCCCAGATCGTTCGCCCGGACAGTGCACTATGGTTCGGGGTCGCTTGGCTCTGGGCATTATTTGCGGCGGCCATAGTTGCCATCGCTATCGGGATCATGGCCTTTGGCCTGCGCCGGCCGACAGCAGGCGCGGTGATGCTGGGCGCCGGCACTGGCAGCACTGCCGGCTTTGCCTTACCTTTCATAGAGGCCTACTGTGGTGCTAATTGTGTTGCGACGGCCATCGTGCTGTCGGTGCTCGGAACCGCGCTCGCGTTCAGCGTGCTCGGCGTGGCGACCAGCTGCGTGCTTTCGCAAGGCCGACTCTGCCTCAAGATCATTAGCCGCCGAGTCATCACGTTCCCGCCATTAGTTGGCCTGACAGTCGGACTGCTGCTCCCGGAGGCTGCGCTGCCCGAGTTTGCTCAGATGGCGGTACGCGATCTGGCCGCGACTTTGGCACCGCTCGCAATCGTCGCGGCTGGCATGCACTTGAGAAGCTGGCCAGCGCGCATGCGGTTAGCGCCAATCGCTGCCGCGTTGAGTTTCAAGCTTGTGGTTGCACCCGCTGTCGTCTTACTGGGCGTGTCGCTGATCGGTTCCGAACTTGGAGACCACGGTAAATTGCTGGTTCTGTTGGCCGCAATGCCACCACTTCTCAGCTCTATCGCGTTGGCGCGCGAATACGAGTTTGAAGCCGAATTGTCGGCTGAAATTGCTGCGTTCGGCGCCTCGATCGCACTCGTAACGGTACCGCTGTGGGGCGTGGCCCTCGCGCATTTGGTCTGAACGTCCGGAGAGTTCGCCACCACTGCGACTATAAAATCGCATCCGGTGGCCGTCCAAGGCCTTTGCGCTCAATGCATTGATATTCCGTAGCGCATTGAGGTTTCTCAACGCCGCCACCTCCGCGCGGATCTTCCTCGTTCGCTGAGCGATTACAGTCCGCTCGAATAGGACCGCACCTCTCGCTGGTGATTCGCCCGGCCTGCCGGTAGCAAATTTGTGGTTTGCGACCTCGTCAATTGCTCGATCGATGCGGCGCCGGCACTACCTGTTACCCGCGTCTGTGAAACGATGCTACAGCGTTAGCGCCATTAGCCTTCCGCCGCATCAAATCGCGACCTCGCCCAACGCAACTGGCATGACAGCAATTGCGACAACCGCCTGCAACGGCAGATCCGAATTCAGTGTCCGTGACTCGAAAGGACTTTGATGGCATTTGCGGAGAGCTGCGCTTCGCCGCAAGATCAGATCCTTGCTGATTTGATCGATCTGTTGCGCGGCTGCCCACTCGAGCAGTGCGAACCCGTCCACAGGCCGTTCTTCGGATAGCAAGATTTCGCCGAGGGCCGCAACACACTGCGCCTGCAGGTTTTTGGCCCTGCGGCGTTCGGCCTTCGTTAGAGCATCCAATACCTGCGCACGAGTCGCTGCAGTTCCCTCGCCCGCACGGCGCAGACGGACGGAGGCCAGCAACGCCTGAATCTCCGCTTCAGCATCGCCATGCTCGCGTGATTCACACAGTGCAGTGGACAGCCAGGTCGCGCCGGCATCTCGTTGTCCGAGGTCATAGAGGGCAAGCCCTAGGTGCAGGGCGGCCGTGCAGCGCATCGCCTTGAAACTATGCCGAGCACATTCAGCGAGTGCTTCGTTGAGACGAATCACCGCTTCCTCAGGCTTGCCCAGCGCACGCAGCAAGACGGACATTCCAATGAGCTGGGTAGTGGCCATGTAGTCGTTGACTTGATCGCGGTACATGTTCAGCGCGCGCTCGTATCCTTCATTTGCGCGCTCGTACCTCCCCAAACACGCGTCGGTCGCAGCTAAGTTCCCAGTGCTCATCGCAGTGCTGGGCGCGGATCCTTCTTCAATCGAATGTGCCAGTGCTCGCTCGAACCACGGGCGGGCCTCTTCATAACGTTCACCCTTCTGCAGACAGATACCACGCATGTTCAGCGCAAATCGTCTCAGCAGAATGTTCTCCGTGGATCGGGCAACCCTGAGCATCTCGTCTGCAGATTCGACGCCGTCCTCCCAGGCGCCCATGCGGTGCTGCAGGATTGCTAATCCTCGATACACCACTCCCAGCGCACGCTCGTCGACAGGTTCCATGCGTCGCAGCATGTCAATGGCGTCTCCGAGCGCAGCCATTCCCTCAGTCCACAACCCCTGCTGTTCGTAGAAGTTCTGCAGCGGACGACACATAAGGGATAGTGACCACGAATCAGCTCGGGCCACTGCCCATGACCATGCCGCTCGGACATGGGGAAGCTCGAGAATGACTCGAGCGATTAGCAGCTGCATAGAAGCAGCCTCTCCGTTCCAATCGCTCATCCAGTCCCGCATAAAGGCGACATGCTTTGCCTTCAACTCGTCCCCCGGCGGGGCGTGCTCCAGGGCGCAGACTCGTATCAAAGGGTGCATGGAGAAGCGACCGTTGCCATCAGCTCGAACAAGCGACTTGTCAACCAGGGCAGCGAGCACCGGCAGCGAGACTTCCGCGACCTGCTGAGCCATCGGGCGGGCAAAATCGCCCGGAAGTTGCGCAAGGCGCGGCAGGCTGATCCGCTCGATTGGGCTGAGCAGCCGCCAGGATTGCGCAAAACTGGCGCGCAGTCCGCGACTGGATTCGGTATCTCCTCCAAGCAACTCGAGTGAATCAACGATTTCGTCGGCGATTTCGTCCGCCGGCAGCAGACGCGTCCAGATGGCGGCAAGCTCGATCGCGAGGGGCAGCCCTTCGACCGCACGCACCAACCGGACCGCACCGCGTGCCTGTGCCTTCAGGTTGAACTTGCGCGAAACGGCTAGGGCACGTGATTCGAGCAGGATCATGGCATCAAAGCAGCGCAGGACGTCAGCATCCGTCTCGTCCTCGTCAGGAAGCGGCAACCCGTCAAGCGGGACTACCGTCTCGCTGGCAATGCTAAGACGCGTGCGGGAAGTCATAACGATCTTCAGTCGCGACGTTGCCGCGAGCAGGTTCTCAATCGGTGAGGTGATGTCGAGGTGCTCGACGTTATCGAGCGCCAAAGCAAGTGACTTGCTGTTTATTGCGGCCGCGAGTTGTGTCCAGGCCGCGGCATCGCCCGACAGCATCAGCCCGAGCCGTTCGGCGATTCGGCCCGGTACCTGCTCGCCGTCGGTCAGGTCCGCAAGCGGCACGAAAACGACCGAGTTGAAGACGGCGGGCATTAGCCACCCGATGAGTTGGCTGGCTATTGCGGTCTTCCCGACCCCCCCTGGGCCGGTGATCGTCACTAAGCGGGTACCGGGCTGACCCAGCAACTCACATATGACCGCTCTCTCAGCGCGACGTCCGATGAACGTGGTATCAGGGAGCACAGTGCTACGCGAAGGTGTCGTTCCCTGTGTTGAGCGCGTCCGCGAGGCCTCGGTCAGCTCGCGAATCGCCAACGGGGGCTCGAGCCCGACGTCTTCAGCGAGCCGCTTCGCATAGATCTCAAGTGCGACCGTGGCAGACCGCTGATCGCCCAGTGTCAGCATCGCTTGCGCCAATGATTTCACAGCCGCTTCATCAAGCGGATCGCGCTCGAGCATCACTCGCGCCAAGCGAATAGCATCGGTGGGTCGGTCTGTCAGTTCCGCTAGTCGACATACGCAGGCCGATTGCCACAGGCTGTGAATCCGTTGCCTTTCGCCGAGCAGCCACGTTGCGCCAACACCTTGAAAGGCAGAGTCGAATCCTTCCAGCAGCGACACCCCGCCGACGATCATGCCGATCGCGTCGGAGAGACGACCTGCCTCGACTGCTGCCTCGAATGCCGAGATGTCGGTAGCCGGCAGCCAGCGAAGAAGATCGCCGTTTCGCTCGAACTCCACTCCGGCCAAGCGACCGGCGAGAAGGATGACCTTACGCAGGTTGCTGCGCGCGCGTGCTAAATCGCGGTTTGGGTAGAGGATGTCAGCCAACTCGTCGCGCGGCACCCAGCGACGGCGGCATCCCAGATACGCCAGCAACTGGAACGGGCGCTCAGTCGTGAACACGACACATCTGCGCCCGACCTGCAGCTTCGGTACGCCGAAGAGCGTGAGCATTGGCGCTTCAGCCTGGTCGCCGCTCAGAAGGCCTCTCAGTTTTGTCGGCGATCCCATACTGGATCCTCATGCCCATCATAAGCCGCAGCACGCCCGTTCGCAGCTTTCGGAACGCGTGATACAGGTTGCGAGGGCCTACTGGCCGGCACGTCGGCTCTTCTTGTCGTTCATGGCCTCAGCGAGTACGCCTAGCTCAGCTCTCCGTCCAGTGTCCGCTGTCTACGCAGAATGGCGTCCGCTTTTCGCTATCGTCAACGGCGGCAAA
>CAWHKW010000023.1:0-18058 GCA_963829995.1 uncultured beta proteobacterium
GATAAGCTATTGGCTAGTCGCGACAGTAACAACTGCGCACGGTACGCCCGGGCATTATGAGCGCGGCGCCGCTGTGCAGTGCGGCCACTTATGACTACGCCGCGAGCCCCGCGTAATGTTCGCGGAGAATTTCTAGAACTTCCGGCCGCGAAAACTCCGGCGGCACCTCGCTGCCTTCGGATAGCCATTTGCGTAATTGCGTGCCCGACACCTGCAGCTGGTCCTCTTCGCCGTGCGGACACGTGCGGCCCGACGCCATTCCCCCGCACGCATAGCACCAGAAGGCAACGTCGATCTTCAGCGGCTGGGTCTGTAGCGAACCGGGCGGTATCTCGTCGAAGATGCGGTGTGCATCAAACGGACCGTAGTACTTTCCGACGCCGGCGTGATCGCGCCCGACGATCAGGTGCGAGCAGCCGTAGTTCTGTCGAAACAGCGCGTGCAGCAGCGCTTCGCGCGGGCCGGCATAGCGCATGTCCAGCGGATAACCGGCCTGCACCACGGTGCCAGCACGGAAATACTTTTCGATCAGCGCGGCGATTGCTCGGGTGCGCACCTCGGCCGGAATGTCACCTGCCTTCACATTGCCGAGCAGCGAGTGCACCAGGACGCCGTCGCACACCTCGATTGCGATCTTGGCCAGGTACTCGTGCGAACGATGCATCGGGTTGCGCGTCTGGAACGCTGCGACGCGCGACCAACCGAGCCGCTCGAATTCGTTGCGAGTCTCGGGAGGCGTCATGAACAACGCGCCGTACTTCGCCTTGAAGCCGCCGTCGGAAAGCACTTGCACCGGGCCCGCGAGATTTACGTCTCCCTGCTGCATGACCATTTTCACGCCAGGGTGCTCGAGGTCCGTCGTTCGGAACACGGACAAGCACTCGTGCGCTTTGTCGATCGAGTACTTCTCCGAAACCGTCATCACTGCGAGTACGTCGCCATCCTCACCAGCGAGTGCGATGTCGTCGCCAATGCGGATTGAATCGGCGGCCGTCGCATCCACCGACAGCGTGATCGGAATCGGCCAGAAAAGGCCATTCGCCATGCGAAACCCATCGCAAACCCCTTCCCAGTCGGCGCGCGTCATGAAACCGTCGAGCGGAGTGAAGCCGCCGATACCGAGCATGATCAGGTCGCCCTTCTCGCGCGAACTGACGCGGATCGCGGGAAGTGTTGCCGCCCGCGCACGCGCGGCCGCGAGCGCCTCTCCTGCCGGCATCCGCGGCTTAAGAGCACCTCCTCCGTGCGGCGCGACTAGGGTCGGCAAGAACGCTCCAGGTTGAGTTTGTTCATCTTGCTATCGCCGCCCTCACGGCCGGCATGCCGTGTCACTGTAGAAAGCCTGTGGGAATCCTTCCACCTAGTCAACCGATTGTCGGAGCGCTCGCAAAAGAAAAGGCCTGCAAGCGATTGCAGGCCCATTTGATGTTTGGCGCGCCCGGCAGGATTCGAACCCACGACCCCTTGGTTCGTAGCCAAGTACTCTATCCAACTGAGCTACGGGCGCAAGGGCGCGGAGTTTATCATCGGCTGCGCATTACGTGTCGCGCTGAACCGATGCATTGAGCGCCGCAGCGAGCGCTGCATCGCCGCCGACGAGATCCTCCCATTTGAGATCGATGCCTTTGCGGTGGCCCTTTTCGGTCAGCTTCAGGCCGGCGGGTCCGAGCGTCAGCGTAAACGGCTTGTCCTTGATCAAAATCTCGCGCTTCAATTCCTTGTTCAGTACTGTTGCCATCGTCTCCCCCTGTTAAACACCCGCAAGTATCTTGCGACGCGCGCTTGATCGTCTGGCGCGTGCGCTTGTAATCCTGCCACGGATCGATCCGCTGCTTTTGTAAACGGCTGTGCGCATTCGTAATGTTCCACTGGCTTGCGCTCTTCAGGCCGTCGAGCTCGTCCCACGCCAACGTCATCGACACGCCCAATCCCGGCCGGGCACGGGCTGAGAAGGCCGCAGCGGTCGTCGCGCCACGACCATTGCGCAAGTAATCGATGAAGATCTTGCCGATACGATTCTTCGGGCCGCTTTTCGCAACGAAGCGTTGCGGCACCGTGCGCGCCAGATGAACGACGATCGCCTCGGAGAAGTCCTTGACTTCATCCCAGTTCGGCGACTGGACTCAGCGGGACGACGACGTGCAGACCCTTGCCGCCGCTCGTTTTCAGAAAGCATTTCAGCTTCAGCTCATCCAGAAATGCTTTGGTCAGCATCGTTCCCTCGACCACATGCCGCCATTGCACACCCTCGCCCGGATCGAGGTCGAACAGCAGGCGATCAGGATTCTCGATCGACTTGACCGTCGCGTTCCAGGTGTGAAATTCGATCACGTTCAGTTGCGCGGCCTGTACCAATGCTGTCGCGGTTGCGATCTCGAGCATCGGAGGGTGCCCCGGAAGGAACGAAGGATCGAGCTCGTTCACTCCCGGAATCCGCAACGTGTCGACGTGCTTTTGAAAAAACAACTGACCGCTGATCCCGCTCGGCCCGCGAACCAGTGAGGTCGGGCGGCCCTTCAAGTGCGGAAGGATGTATTCAGCGACGCTTTCGTAGTACCGCACCAGGTCGAGCTTGGTGAGCCCGGTGCTGGCATCGATGATGCGGTCGCCGTGACTGACCTTGACGCCGAGCGCGGTCGCACTGGCGGCGGCTTTCGATTTGCCTTTTACGGTCGCGCGTTTCACGGGTGCATCCTCCGGAACCACTGCCTTTTCTTTGGTGATTTTTTCGGGCTCCTTGTCGGTTCGCAAGCCGTGAAACACCGAATGCCGTATCCGCCCGTCTTGCGTCCATTCACCAAATGACACCTCCGCCACCAGTTTTGGGCTGACCCAATGGCCTTTGATGCTGGTCGGAAGTTGATGAAACGGCGGCTTCGAGACCTTCAACGCACTTAGCTTGGCGTGCAAATCGCTGAGCGTCTTATGGTCGAACCCAGTGCCGACATTGCCCGAATAGATCAAGCGTCCCTGCGGATCGTGCACGCCCAGTAGCAGAGAGCCTATTCCCGTTCGACTCCCCTTCGGATCCGTATAGCCGCCAATCACAAACTCCTGCCGTTGCGTGCACTTCAACTTGATCCATGTGGGCGATCGAGCCGATACATAGGGAGAATCGGCGCGCTTGCCAATCACGCCTTCGAGACGAAGCTGACACGCGGCCTCCAACAACGAATCGGCGTCGGCTTCAAAGTCTTCGCTGAACTTCAAAGTGTCGGAGGAATTGCCGGCCATCAGCTGCTGCAACAAGTTTCGCCGCGCGCGCAGCGGTACCTGGCGTAGATCGTGGTCCGCGTAGTACGGCAGGTCGAACACCAGGTAGTGAATGTCCCCTGTAGCGGCAGCATCGAAGGCGTTCTGCAGCGCCTGAAAGTCCGTACGGCCGTGCCCTGACTCGATCACGATTTCGCCGTCGATCCATCCGTTCGGAAGCTTCAGTGCCGCGATCGCGGGTACCAAGTGCTTGAGCTTTGATGTCCAGTCGTGGCCACGCCGAGTGAAGAGTCGGATGTCGTCGCCTTCGACGCGAGCGAGCACACGATAGCCGTCGAACTTGATCTCGTAGATCCAATCGCCATGGGCGGGCGCGGAGCTGGCCAGAGTTGCCAACTGGGGCGCAAGCGCAAGCGGCAGTTTCGCCTTGCGCGCCGCGTCGGGAAGCGGCAGTGTGGTCGTCCCTCGCTCCTTCGCCTTTTTCTCCGCTGGGGCGCTGCGTCCTGCCCGTTTTTTTGAAGCCGGCGCGCCGTTGTTCGCATTTACGCTGTCAGGCAGCGCTTCGGTGATGTCATAGTCGGCCGCAGGTCGCGCAGTGTCGTCGCGCTCCTTGATCAAAAGCCACGGCTCCTGGCGTTCGTTACCGCGGCCGCGCATCCGTACGAGAGTCCAACGGCCCTGCAGCTTTTCACCTCGCAACTCGAACTTCAGCTTGCCCTGGCGGTAGCCTTCGCGTGCGTCGCCGGTCGGAATCCACTCGCCTCGGTCCCAGACGATGACCGTGCCGGCTCCGTACTGCCCCGGCGGGATGACGCCTTCGAACGTGGCATACGCCAGCGGGTGGTCCTCGACATGCACCGCCATGCGCTTGTCGGCAGGATCGAGGCTCGGACCTTTCGGCACCGCCCAACTCTTTAGCGTGCCGTCGAGCTCCAGACGAAAGTCGTAGTGCAGGCGCCGCGCCGCATGCTTTTGGATGACGTAGCTGAGCGCCTTGCCCGGCCGCGTAACGGCGCCCTTCGGTTCCGATGTGATTCCGAAGTTGCGCTTGGTCCAATACTTCTGCAGGTCGTCGGCCATCGTGTCTTTAAACGCAAACGATGTTTAAACGCAAACGATGTGCCTGTACTGGCGGAGGCGGACGGATTCGAACCGTCGATGCACGTTTTTGCGCGCATGCTCCCTTAGCAGGGGAGTGCCTTCGACCACTCGGCCACGCCTCCGGGAAAATTCACGAACTTTGCGAGGCCGCGAGTTTAGTCGCTGCCGGATTGGCCAGCAACGAAGCTATGCGGCGACCTGCTCCAGTCCGAAAGCTTTGTGTAGCGCACGCACCGCGAGTTCCATGTATTTGTCTTCGACGACCACCGAGATCTTGATTTCGCTGGTCGAGATCATTTGCATGTTGATGCCCTCTTCCGCCAACGTACGGAACATCAAGCTTGCGATGCCGACGTGCGATCGCATGCCGATACCGACGATCGACACCTTGGCGATCTTCGGGTCGCCGACGATTTGCTTGGCGCCGACGTGATCCTTGACCTTGGTCTCCAGCACGCCGATCGCCTTCTCGTACTCGTTGCGATGGACTGTGAACGAAAAGTCGGTCGTGCCGTCGACGCTGATGTTCTGCACGATCATGTCAACGTCGACGTTCGCATCCGCGATCGGCCCGAGGATCTGGTATGCGATACCGGGACGATCCGGCACGCGCGTCAGAGTGATCTTCGCTTCGTCGCGCGCGAAGGCGACGCCTGAGATAACCGCCTTTTCCATTTGGATATTTTCCTCGAACGTGATCAGCGTGCCTGACGCTGCTTCTTCCTCGAGCGGCATGCCGGCGTCGGTCAGGCTGGACAGCACCCGCAGCGGCACCTTGTACTTGCCGGCAAACTCAACCGATCTCAGCTGCAACACCTTCGAGCCGAGACTTGCCATCTCCAGCATTTCTTCGAACGTTATCCGCGCCATTCGCCGTGCCTCGGGAACGATCCGCGGATCGGTCGTGTAAACGCCGTCGACGTCTGTATAGATCAAACACTCTTGCGCCCGGAGTGCAGCCGCCAGCGCGACGGCCGAGGTGTCGGTGCCACCACGACCCAGCGTCGTGATGTTGCCGCGTTCGTCCACGCCCTGAAATCCGGCGACGACAACGATCGTTCCGTTGTCCAGGTCTTCCCGAATTTTTCTTTCGTCGATGCTCAGGATGCGCGCTTTATTGAACGCGCTGTCGGTCAGTACGTGCACCTGCGAACCGGTGTAACTCTTGGCCTTCAACCCACGCTCGAGCAACGCCATCGCCAGCAAGCCGACGGTGACCTGCTCGCCGGTCGAAGCAACAACGTCGAGCTCGCGCGCGTCGGGATACTGCTGCACTTTCTTGGCAAGATTGATCAGCCGATCCGTTTCTCCGCTCATCGCCGACACGACGACGACCAGCTGGTGGCCCGCGCGATGCCACTTTTCAAGGCGATGCGCCACATTGCCGATGCGCTCGACCGATCCGACCGACGTGCCGCCGTACTTGTGAACGATGAGCGCCATGCTGCGTGATGTGGTGTCCGGGACCGATGCGGCGCGCGATTATAGGCAGCCGCTTTGGCAGAGCCTGAAAAAAGCTAGGGCTCGATCAGCGCTGCATCGGGCTCCCATTCGATCACGATGCGCTGACCGTCGCGATCCGTGAAGCGCACGTCGGCGCCGAGCGACGCGACGAAAATCAGCTGCCCGTCGCGCCACAGCAGCGGCAATCGACCACGCTCGAACTCGGCGATGCCGGCATCCTGGAACAGGCGCTTCAGAGTTTTCGATGGGCGTGCCGGGTGCGGTTTGAAGCGCTCGCCGCCGCCGCGTGGCCGAACTTCCAGCGGCTCCGCGCGCAGCCATTCGGGATCGAACCCTTCGCCGCTGACCTCAGTGAATTTAAGGACGCCGCCCCAGCTGGGCACGGGTATTTCGTCCTCGGTTTGCCACTGCAACACCAATGAGTCGTGACTCGCGTCGTCTGCGCGCTTCAGCAGCAACAGGCCACGGTAGCGGCGCACTTCATGGCTACCCAGTCGCACCAGCAGACGCGCGTCGCTGCGCGCATGGCGCGCCTGATCCAGCACCTCGAGCAACCGCGCACGGCTCGGCGGTTCAAGCCCCTGGTCTGCCAGCCACGCTCGCAGCACTCCGGTCTGGCGCGCGGCCGGCAGTGCCGCGAGGCGATCGAGCCACAGCATGCCTTCCGGCGCTCCTTCGGCGCACGCCGTCGAGATCGGAGGCCGCCACCGTGCGCATCGCTTCCGCACCTTCGGCGATCAGGTCTACCGATCGGGCCGCGGCCGCGCGAAATCCGGGCCGCAGGCGATCGAGGCGCGGCAGCACGTCGCGCCGCACGGAATTGCGCAACAGCGAAGCGTCGTCGTTGGTGTCGTCATCGACATAGGAAATCGCGCGCAATTCAATGTAGCGTTCCAGATCAGCACGCGCGACATCGACCAGCGGGCGCAACAACTGCAGGTCGCCATCGAAGACCCGCGCCGCTGGAAACGCGGCCAGACCGTCGAGGCCGGCGCCGCGCATCCATTGCAACAGAAACGTTTCGAGTCGATCGTCGCGGTGGTGCGCGGTCATCACGATGCGTGCGTCGGCCTCGCGCGCGGCTTCGGCCAACGCGGCGTAACGCACTTCGCGCGCTGCCGCTTCGATGCCGCGCCCGCGCCGCTTCACTTCGACATGGCGGACGATCAGCGGAACGCTTCGACGCGCGCATTCGGCTTCGCAATGCGCCACCCAGGCGTCGGCATTGCGGCTCAGCCCATGGTGCACATGAATCGCTACGACACGCCGAATGCCGGTGCCACGCGTTGCCACCAGGCGCGCGAGGAGATCGAGCAATGCCATCGAGTCGCGGCCACCGCTCAACCCGAGTGCAACGGTTGCGGCGGGGGCGCGCCGTGGGGTCTGAACCTGGCGCTTCAGCGGCTCAACCGCTTTTGCTGCCGCGTCGTTGTCCAGCGAGACTGCGCGCGCGACCGATACGCGGACGGTATCGAGCAACTGCTGCTCGAGTGGATCAGTTTTCTTCGACCGTGCTCTTGAACTTGCCATATGCCAACAGCCGCGCGTGGCGTGCCGCCAGCAGGTCTTTGGTTTTCATCCCCTGAAACTGCCGCAGACTGTCAGCCAACGCTCGCTTCAACATGACGGCCATCTGCTTCGGATCGCGATGTGCTCCGCCGAGAGGCTCGGCGATGATCTTGTCGATCACGCCAAGCGCCTTCAACCGGTGCGCGGTAAGACCGAGCGCCTCAGCCGCATCGGCGGCCCTGTCCGCGCTTTTCCACAAAATCGACGCGCAGCCTTCGGGCGAGATCACCGAGTAGGTTGCGTACTGCAGCATCAGCACCGTGTCACCGACGGCGATCGCCAGCGCCCCACCCGATCCGCCCTCGCCGATGATCGTCGTAATCACCGGCACCCTCAGCTGCGACATCTCGTACAGGTTGTGGCCGATCGCCTCGGACTGGCCGCGCTCTTCGGCGTCGATGCCGGGGTACGCGCCTGGCGTGTCGACGAACGTGAACAGCGGCAAGCCGAATTTTTCTGCGAGCTTCATCAGGCGCAATGCCTTGCGATAGCCCTCGGGCTTGCTCATGCCGAAGTTGCGCAACGCGCGCTCTTTGGTATCGCGGCCCTTCTGGTGCCCGAGCAACATCACCGCCTGGCCGTTAAAGCGCGCCATACCTCCGACGATAGACAGGTCATCGGAGAACGAGCGGTCTCCGTGCAGCTCGTGAAAGTCGGTGAAGATGTCGTTGACGTAATCGAGCGTGTAAGGCCGCTGGGGATGGCGCGCCAGCTGCGACACCTGCCACGGCGAAAGCTTCGCGTAGATCTCTTTCAGCAGCCCATCGCTCTTCTCCTGCAGGCGGTCGATCTCCTCGGAGATATCGACGGCCGAGTCGTCCTGCACGAAACGCAACTCATCGATTTTCGCCTCGAGCTCGGCGATCGGCTGTTCGAAGTCCAGAAACGCGGTCTTTGGCATTGTTCTAATAGGTCACTGGAATCGGATCAAGACTACGCCATAGATACCATGTCGCCACGCTGCGCCAGGGCGCCCAGACTTCGGCCACCTGCTCCACGCGCAGCACGTCCTTCCCGGCCGGCTACTGATGCGCCGTCAAGATAATTGACACTGACCGCCTTTGAGCAAGCCCAAATCGTCGAGCGGCAAGCACATTCGGACGCAGCAGATTGAACATCAGAAACATCTCGGCGGTCCAGCGGCCGATGCCGCGAATATCGACCAGCTCGGCGATGATTTCCTCATCCTCCTGCTCGCCGAAGCGCGACGGATCGACGCGGCCGCTGACAAAGTGCGCTGCCAGGTCACGGATGTACTCGACCTTCCGGTCAGACAATCCGCAGCGTCGCAACGTTGCCGGCCGGCGGCGCAGGATCGCTTTGGGCGTCGTTTCTCCGCACGCAGCGCAGAACCGAAGCCATACCGCAGCAGCGGCCTTAGTTGAAATCTGCTGGCCGACGATAGCGCGCGCCAGCGTCACGAAAGCATCGCCTCGCGATTGCAGTTTGACACGCGGATGCGCCGCGATGATGCGCGCCATCGTCAGGTCTTTTGCTGCCAGCGCGCGCTTGGCTCGCGTCCAGTACGTGGGAGAAACGCCCGGTACTCGCGCCGCGAGTGGAGCCGATGCGGAAGACCCGGGCAAGGCTACTGACGACGCCACGTCGTACCGTCAGGGCCGTCTTCGAGCACGACACCTTTATCGAGCAGTGCTTTGCGAACCCGATCGGCTTCCGCGTAATTCTTCTCCTTCTTCGCCGTCGCGCGCACCGAGATCAGCAGTTCGATTCCGGCAGTGTCCTCGTCGGAGCCGCGCAGAAACTGCGCCGGATCCTGCTGCAGTATTCCGAGTGTGGCGCCAAGGGCGCGCAGTTGTGCCGCCAAACGCGACGACCTGCTTCGATTGATTTCGCTGGCCAGGTCGAACAGAGCGGCCAAGGCGATCGGGGTATTGAAATCGTCATTCATCGCATCGTGAAAACGCCGCGCATGCGGCTCTTCCCAATCGAGCGGCAGCGCGTCGGCTTCGGTGTCTCGCAACGCGGTATACAGCCGACTCAGCGCAGTGCGCGCCTCGACGATCAACGCTTCGGTAAACGCAATCTGGCTGCGATAGTGCGGGCGCAACAGAAAAAACCGCAGCACTTCGGCGTCGTACTTTTTTAGCGCGTCGCGAATCGTCATCATGTTGCCGAGCGACTTCGACATTTTTTCGTCGCCGACTCTCAACGCGCCGCAATGCATCCAGACATTGGCGAGCGGCACGCCATGCGCGCCTTCGCTTTGGGCTATTTCGTTCTCGTGATGCGGGAAGATCAGGTCCGGACCCCCGCCGTGAATGTCAAAGGTCTTGCCCAGCGTTTCGCTGGCCATCGCCGAACATTCGATGTGCCATCCCGGCCGACCCGCACCCCACTGCGACGGCCACGATGGCTCGCTGGGCTTCGCCTGCTTCCACAACACAAAATCAAGCGGGTCGCGCTTGCTGCGCTCGACCGCCACGCGCTCACCGGCGCGGAGGTCGTCGAGCGATTTGCCTGAAAGTTTTCCGTACCCGGGAAACTTGCGCACAGCGAAGTTGACGTCGCCCTGTCCATCTCCGCTCCCCGCGGCGTCGTCGGCCTGGTAGGCCAGCCCTTTTTCCTGCAGCAGTTCGATCAGCCCCAGCATTTGCGGGACGTATTCGGTTGCGCGTGGTTCCGCGTCGGGCACACTCAGTCCGAGGGCAGCGAAATCCTCGTTCATGTACCGAATGAATCGCTCGGTCAGTTCACCGGGCGTCTCGCCATTCTCGGCAGCGCGCTTGATGATCTTGTCTTCGATGTCGGTGATGTTGCGCACGTAACTGACTTCCAACCCCAGAACCCGCATCCAGTGCTGCGCCATGTCCATTGCCATGAACAGGCGCGCATGGCCGATGTGGCAGTAGTCGTACACGGTCATGCCGCAGACGTACAGCCCCACGCGTCCAGGCACGATCGGCTGCAACGGCTGCTTGCTTCGGGTCAGCGTGTTGTAGATCTCTAACGTCATCTGTTGTTAATCGCTTCGACTCAGGCGGTTGTAGAATCGCGCGCAGTGTAACGAGCAGTATGCCGTCAAGCATCACCCGCACCGTCACTCCAATGTCCACCCACGTTTCGCTTCTTTGGGCGCGCTTTTTTCTTGTCGCAACAGCGCTCGGTTTCGCAAGCACGGCAGTCGCGCAACCCGTGCCTCCGCCGATCGTGGGCGACATTTCGGTCGATCCGGGCGACGCGAGACCGCTCGAAGAAGTACGCAAGTTGATCGCAGCCGGACGAACCAAGCAGGCGCTGGCGTTTGCCGACGAACAGCTGGTCAAGAACCCGCGCAATGCTCAGATGCGCTTTGTACGCGGCGTCATCTTGTCAGACATGAACGACACCGCTGCGGCGCGCCGGGTGTTCGAGCAGCTCACCGAAGACTTCCCCGAGTTGCCCGAGCCCTACAACAATCTCGCAGTGCTCTATGCCGCCGACGGGCAGCTCGATCGCGCGCGCGGAGCACTGGAAATGGCGCTGCTTGCCCGGCCCGACTACGCCACGGCGCATGAAAATATGGGCGACGTTTATTTGCAGATGGCAGCCGATGCCTACCAAAGAGCTGCCACGCTGCAACCGGCTAATCGGTCGTTATCGACCAAACTGGCTCTGACTCGCGAAATGATCACAAAGGCGCGCAACCCGCGCTGAACCTGATGAGGAATGCAATGAAACGTAGACATTTGCTGGCGGCGACACTCGCGGTCGCCGCCTTCACCGCAGGCGCGCAAGCGCCGGCGCCGCGAGTAGCACTCGAGACCAGCGAAGGAAAAATCGTTGTCGAGCTGGCGCCGCAGGCCGCGCCAAAAACCGTCGAGAATTTTCTTGCGTATGTGAAGAGCGGCCATTACGACGGCACCGTGTTCCACCGCGTGATTCCCGGCTTCATGGTCCAGGGTGGCGGCTTTACCGCGGACATGAAAGAAAAGTCGACGCGCGGCACGATCCCGCTCGAGAGCCGCAACGGCCTTAAAAACGAGCGCGGCACGCTGGCAATGGCACGACGCGGAGATCCGGACTCCGCAAGCGCGCAGTTCTTCATCAACGTCGTCGACAACGCGAATCTTGACTATCCGAAACCTGACGGCAATGGCTACGCAGTGTTCGGCAAGGTCGTCGAAGGCATGGACGTGGTCGACAAGATCCGCGCCGCGCCCACCGCTAGCCGCGGACCGCATCAGAACGTTCCGGTGGCGCCGATCACGATCAAGACCGCCCGCATCGTCAAGTAACCGTAATCCATTGCAGGAGCAACAATGGTTCGTCTGTACACCAACTACGGCCCGATAACGATCGAGCTCGACCACGAGCGCGCACCGAAATCGGCGGCGAATTTTGAAAGCTACGTGCGCAACGGGTTCTATGACGGCACGTTGTTTCATCGCGTGATCAACGGCTTCATGATCCAGGGCGGCGGCTTCGAGCCCGGAATGCGGCAGAAGACCGCCGAAGACCCGATCGAGAACGAAGCTCGCAACGGGCTGCGCAACACCAAGTACACGGTTGCTATGGCGCGCACCGGCGACCCGCATTCGGCGTCGTCGCAATTCTTCATCAACGTGGCCGACAACGAATTCCTCAACCACACGGCGCCGACGCCGCAGGGCTGGGGCTACTGTGTGTTCGGCAAGGTCATCGAGGGCACCGAGACGGTCGACAAGATCAAGGTGATGCGCACCGGCCGCCATGGCTCGCATCAGGACGTGCCCGAAGTCAATGTGCTGGTCGAGCGCGCCGAAATCATTTGAAAGCCATCTCCAAAACTACTGCGCGCCCCGATCTTGCCGCTGCGGTGCTCGCCGTAGCATCCGTACGGGTGCGCTCCTCGCGGCAACCTCGGGGCCGCTCGCTACGTTTTTGAGATGGCTTTTAGCCTAATAGATCCGCCGCCCGCGCTGGCGGTCACGCAATCGATCGAGCCGCTGGTCGATCCGATCTTCATTTCCGACTTACATCTGGCGCCCGAACGCCCGGCGACGCTGGAACGCTTCTTTCGTTTCATGCAGGCCGACGCGCCGCGGCACCGTGAGCTCGTGATCCTGGGAGACCTGTTTGAATTCTGGATCGGCGACGATGCTTCGCCTCCCGCGCAGCCGGTGATCGACGCGCTGGCGCGAGCCTCGAGCGCCGGACAACGCGTGTTCCTGATGCACGGCAATCGCGATCCGTTGCTGGGTCACGATTTCGCAGTTGCGGCCGGCGCAACGCTGCTGGCTGATCCGATCATCGCCGAAGTTGCGGGCACGACCACGTTGCTGTCGCACGGCGATGCGTGGTGCACACGCGACGTCGCCTATCAGCAGTTTCGCGCGATGGTGAGAAACCCCGATTTCCAGCGCGGATTCCTGGCGAAAACAGTGGCCGAACGGATCGCGGTCGCGAAGAGTGCACGCATGGCGAGCGACGCTGCGAAGTCGATCAAGGCGATGGACATCATGGACGTCACGCCGGAGGCGATCGGTGTCGCTCTGAGGGACGCGGGCGTCCGACGCATCATTCACGGCCACACGCATCGCCCGGCCGCTCATGTGGTCGACCTCGATGGTGCAAGCGCTGAGCGTTGGGTTTTGCCCGACTGGGATCTGGACGACTCCGAGCCGCGCGGTGGCTTTCTCGACTTTGTCGATGGCCGGCCGCGGCTGGTGTTTTTCGACGACTAGCCGATCACTCATCGACGAGCCGATTCAACTGCGCAGCGTCGACTTTTGGCACTTCGGCGGTCACGTCATCGAGCGAAATTCCGCTGCGTTCAAGCGCCGCCACCAATCGCTCTATCTCGCGCTGCTGCGCGGCCGCGTGATCGATCAAGCCGTGCAGTGCCTTGGTCAGCGGATCGTCTCCTTCCTGCGTAATCCCGTAAGCCGAAAACCCCATCGCGTTGGCCGCCTCTTCACGCTGCGCCTCGGTTTCCTTGTGCAGGATGCGCGCCGGATTGCCGACCGCGGTGGCGCCCGCCGGCACCTCCTTCACCACGACCGCGTTTGAACCTATGCGCGCACGGTCGCCGACTGTAAATCCGCCCAGCACCTTCGCACCCGCGCCGACGATAACGTCGCGTCCGAGCGTCGGATGCCGCTTTGCCCCTTTCATCGTCGATGTTCCGCCCAGCGTCACGCCTTGATAGATCGTCGAGCCATCGCCGATCACCGCGGTTTCTCCGATCACGATGCCCATGCCGTGGTCGATGAAGACGAAGCGGCCGATCTGCGCGCCGGGGTGAATCTCAATGCCGGTGAAAAAACGATTGAGGTGCGAAATGAAACGCCCAAGCCACGTGAAACCGCTTCGCCAGCAGCCGTGCGCAAGACGGTGCATCCACAACGCATGCACGCCTGGATAGCACGTCAAGACTTCCCAGCCCGAACGCGCCGCAGGGTCGCGCTGCAAGATGCAATCGATGTCTTCGCGTAGCTGGGTAAACATCGAACGATTGTAGCTAGCGGACTTTCTTGCGTCCCGCGCGCTCGCTGCGCGACTCGATGATCGCCGCGCTGATGCCGCGCAAGACGTCGAGCTCGGTCTGCGTCGGGCGCGCCCGATTGAACAGCCGCCGCAGTCGCGCCATCAAGCGCTTGGGCTCGGCGGGGTCGAGATAACCGATCGCCACCAGCGCCTGTTCGAGATGCGCATACAAGCCTTCGAGTGCGTCGACACTGGCCGGCGCCTCGTCATCGGTAAAGCGCGTTTGTTCAGGCTGAACGTCCGCGTCGCCTCTCAGCGCAAGCTGGCACTCATAGGCGGTCACCTGTACCGCTTGCGCCAAATTCAATGACGAAAATTCCGCGCTGGCCGGAATCGCGCAGCAGAACTGACAACGCTCGACATCTTCATTCCGAAGCCCGTCACGCTCGGTGCCGAATACGAAAGCGATGTCGCCCTCGGCGCGCGCAGTCAAGGTTTCCGCAGTCAACAACGCTGCGCGTCGCAGGTCGATCAGCGTCGGTCCGAACTGCCGGTCATATCCGGTCATTGCGAAAGCAGTCGTGACGCCGGCTAACGCTTCCGCCAGTGTCGAACAGCTCTCGCTGGCCAGCAGCACATCGATGCCGCCGGTTGCCAATGCCACCGCCTCGGGTTGATCGCGATAGTCGGCAAGACGCGGGTTCACGACCGTCAGTCGTTGAAACCCCATCGTCTTCAAAGCCCGCGCCGCCGCTCCGATGTTGCCGGGATGGCTGGGGGCCACAAGCACAAAGCGGATGCGGTCGAACACGTGATGAGAAGGAGTTGGACGGTCGATGCACTAAACTGCGCGCTCAGTCTAATCGCCGCTCGCTTCTCATGAGCGCGCTCCTTCATGCACCCAATGCTCAACACGGCCATCAAGGCCGCACGCAAGGCCGGTTCGATCATTAATCGCGCCAGCCTCGATCTGGATTTAATCCGCGTTTCGAACAAGGGTCGCAGCGATTTCGTCACCGAGGTCGACAAGGCAGCCGAGCAGGCGATTCTCGAAATAGTGTCGAAGGCGTATCCGGACCACGCGATCCTCGCAGAAGAATCCGGCGCTTCCGGAAAGTCCGAATACACCTGGATCATCGACCCGCTCGACGGCACCACGAACTTCATTCACGGCTTTCCGCAGTACGCGGTATCGATTGCGCTGCAGGCACCGCGAGCACGTGACGCAGGCGGTCGTCTACGACCCGACGCGTAACGAGCTGTTTACTGCGACGCGTGGCCGCGGCGCCTTCATGAACGAGCGAAGACTGCGCGTTTCGAAGCGCGAACGGTTGGCCGACTGCCTGATCGGCACCGGCTTTCCGTTCCGTTCCCTCGAACATCTGGAAGAGTACGTGCAGATGTTCAAGAGCATCACCGAAGCCACGTGCGGCATCCGCCGCCCCGGCGCCGCCGCACTGGACCTTGCCTACGTCGCTGCCGGCCGCCTCGACGGTTTCTGGGAAATGGGATTGTCGCCATGGGACATGGCAGCTGGCGGCCTGTTGATCCTCGAAGCGGGTGGCCTCGTTTCCAATTTCGAAGGCGATCCCGGCTTCATGGAAGACGGCCGCATCGTCTGCGCGTCACCGAAGATTTTTCCGCAGCTCCTGAAGCTGGTCGGCGACGTGCATCGGCAGTACACGAAATAGCCAACCCCTCACCGGTCGCGCATGAACGCCACCGATCTCGCGCGTCACACGCCGATGATGCAGCAGTACTGGCGCATCAAGTCCGAGCATCCGAACGTGCTGCTGCTGTATCGGATGGGTGATTTCTACGAACTCTTTTACGACGACGCCGAGCGCGGTTCGCGTCTTGTTGAATCTGACGCTGACTACCCGCGGCGCGTCGGCCGGCGTGCCGATCAAGATGGCTGGCGTACCGGTGGTATCCGTCGAGCAGTATCTCGGCAAACTGGTGAAGCTCGGCGAAAGCGTCGCGATTTGCGAGCAGATCGGCGACCCGGCCACCAGCAAGGGGCCGGTCGAACGCAAGGTCGTGCGCGTCGTTACGCCGGGCACATTGACCGACACGTCGCTGCTGAATGAAAAATCGAATGCGTCATTGCTGGCGCTCGCACCCCCGACGCGCCGCAATGGCGCTGTCGGGTTGGCCTGGCTGACGCTGTCGTCGGGCGAATTGCGTGCGACCAGCATCCCGGCGGCGCGACTGGCGTCGGAGCTCGCGCGCATCGATCCTTCAGAGATTCTGATCGCCGAGAGCTGGAGCGACGCGCTGCATCAGTTGATCGACTCGCTGCCGTGCGCTGCGCAGTCGCGGCCCGACTGGCACTTCGACGCCGCGCGCGGTGAATCGATGCTGAAGGAGCAGCTGCAGGTTGCCGCGCTGGATGCCTTCGGAATCGCCGATGCGCCCGAGATTCTCGCCGCGTGCGCCGCGCTGCTCGATTACGCGCACTCGACACAGGGCAGGCAGCTGCCGCACATTGCATCGCTGAAGCGCGAATCGATCTCGGATTTCATCGCGCTCGATCCGGTCACGCGTCGCAATCTGGAGATCACCGAGACGCTGCGTGGTGAGGACGGTCCGACGCTGTTCAAGCTGCTTGACCATTGCGCAACGACGATGGGCAGCAGGCGCCTGCGGTATTGGCTGCACCATCCATTGCGCGACCGCGCCGTAGCCGCCGCGCGCCACGAAGCCATCGAAGGGCTGCTCGGACACGCGTCTCTACGTCAGCAACTGGCGAAGGAATTCAAGCAAGTGCCCGACGTCGAGCGCATCGCCGCGCGCATTGCGCTCCGTTCGGTTCGCCCTCGCGAATTGGTGGCATTGCGCCAAGCCCTGCCGCACGTGATCAGCACGGCGTCGCTGCTGGCCAGTGAGACGGCTTCTTTACTCACCGGACTGTGCGAGCAGCTATCTGTACCTGACGATTTGCATTCGTTGCTGACCGACTCGCTGCTTGCCGAGCCGGCGTATGCGGTGCGCGACGGCGACGTCGTGGCCGCGGGTTTCGACGCCGAACTCGACGAACTCCGTGCGCTACGCGATCACACCGGCCAGTTCCTCGTCGACCTCGAAGCGCGCGAGCGCGCCCGCACCGGCATCGGCAACCTGCGCGTCGAATACAACCGCGTGCACGGTTTCTACATCGAAGTGACGCATGGCCAGACGATCAAAGTGCCCGACGACTACCGCCGCCGCCAGACACTGAAGAACGCCGAGCGCTACATCACACCCGAACTGAAAACGTTTGAAGACAAGGCGCTGTCGGCCCGCGACCGGGCGCTCGCGCGCGAAAAGGTCCTTTACGAAGACATCGTGGCCAAAGCCGCGCAGCACGTAACGGAGCTACAGCGCTGCGCCGATGCGCTGGCATCGATCGATGCACTGCTCGCGCTTGCAAACCATGCCGAGCGAGCGCGCTGGGTGCGGCCGCAACTGATCGACACCCCGCAGATCGACGTCCACGACGCGCGTCATGCCGTAGTCGAACAGGAGTGTGAAACCTACGTGCCGAACGACTGCACGCTGCACGCGCGACGGCGCTTGTTGGTTATTACAGGCCCGAACATGGGCGGCAAGTCGACCTATATGCGCTCGATCGCGCTGATCACGCTGTTGGCCTATGCGGGCAGCTACGTTCCTGCCACGTCCGCGACGCTGGGACCGATCGACAGCATCCAGACCCGCATTGGCGCCGCCGATGACCTCGCACGCGGCCGCTCGACGTTCATGGTCGAAATGACCGAAGCAGCCGCGATCCTGAATGCAGCGACCGAATGCAGTCTGGTCCTGATGGACGAGATCGGACGTGGCACATCGACCTTCGACGGCTTGGCCCTCGCCGCTTCCATCGCACGCGAGCTGGTCGAGAAAAACCGCTCGATGACGTTGTTTGCGACGCACTACTTCGAGTTGACGCAACTGGCTGAACAGCACCCGGAGATCGCCAACGTGCACGTCGCCGCAGCCGAGGCGAATGGAAAAGTCGTGTTCCTGCACGCCGTCCGCGAGGGGCCGGCAAATCAAAGCTACGGTCTTGCTGTGGCGCAGCTCGCCGGCGTTTCGGGCGTGGTGGTCAGACGAGCACGTTCGTTACTTGCGCAGCTCGAGGAACGCGCGCTCGGCACCCGGCCGCAGCTGGATCTCTTTGCACCGATACCGGAGCAGTCATCGCGAATCGCGAATGCCGGCGATCAAATGTGCGCAACGGTTACAAGCGCTTGACCTCAATAGCATGTCTCCGCGCGACGCGCATATGCTGCTGGAAGAACTGCAGCGACAGTCACAGGGCGAC
>CAWHKW010000024.1:0-115460 GCA_963829995.1 uncultured beta proteobacterium
GCACCGATCACGATCAAGACCGCCCGCATCGTCAAGTAACCGTAATCCATTGCAGGAGCAACAATGGTTCGTCTGTACACCAACTACGGCCCGATAACGATCGAGCTCGACCACGAGCGCGCACCGAAATCGGCGGCGAATTTTGAAAGCTACGTGCGCAACGGGTTCTATGACGGCACGTTGTTTCATCGCGTGATCAACGGCTTCATGATCCAGGGCGGCGGCTTCGAGCCCGGAATGCGGCAGAAGACCGCCGAAGACCCGATCGAGAACGAAGCTCGCAACGGGCTGCGCAACACCAAGTACACGGTTGCTATGGCGCGCACCGGCGACCCGCATTCGGCGTCGTCGCAATTCTTCATCAACGTGGCCGACAACGAATTCCTCAACCACACGGCGCCGACGCCGCAGGGCTGGGGCTACTGTGTGTTCGGCAAGGTCATCGAGGGCACCGAGACGGTCGACAAGATCAAGGTGATGCGCACCGGCCGCCATGGCTCGCATCAGGACGTGCCCGAAGTCAATGTGCTGGTCGAGCGCGCCGAAATCATTTGAAAGCCATCTCCAAAACTACTGCGCGCTCCGATCTTGCCGCTGCGGTGCTCGCCGTAGCATCCGTACGGGTGCGCTCCTCGCGGCAACCTCGGGGCCGCTCGCTACGTTTTTGAGATGGCTTTTAGCCTAATAGATCCGCCGCCCGCGCTGGCGGTCACGCAATCGATCGAGCCGCTGGTCGATCCGATCTTCATTTCCGACTTGCATCTGGCGCCCGAACGCCCAGCGACGCTGGAACGCTTCTTTCGTTTCATGCAGGCCGACGCTCCGCGGCACCGTGAGCTCGTGATCCTGGGAGACCTGTTTGAATTCTGGATCGGCGACGATGCTTCGCCTCCCGCGCAGCCGGTGATCGACGCGCTGGCGCGAGCCTCGAGCGCCGGACAACGCGTGTTCCTGATGCACGGCAATCGCGATCCGTTGCTGGGTCACGATTTCGCAGTTGCGGCCGGCGCAACGCTGCTGGCTGATCCGATCATCGCCGAAGTTGCGGGCACGACCACGTTGCTGTCGCACGGCGATGCGTGGTGCACACGCGACGTCGCCTATCAGCAGTTTCGCGCGATGGTGAGAAACCCCGATTTCCAGCGCGGATTCCTGGCGAAAACAGTGGCCGAACGGATCGCGGTCGCGAAAAGTGCACGCATGGCGAGCGACGCCGCAAAGTCGATCAAGGCAATGGACATCATGGACGTCACGCCGGAGGCGATCGGTGTCGCTCTGAGGGACGCGGGCGTCCGACGCATCATTCACGGCCACACGCATCGCCCGGCCGCTCATGTGGTCGACCTCGATGGTGCAAGCGCTGAGCGTTGGGTTTTGCCCGACTGGGATCTGGACGACTCCGAGCCGCGCGGTGGCTTTCTCGACTTTGTCGATGGCCGGCCGCGGCTGGTGTTTTTCGACGACTAGCGATCACTCATCGACAAGCCGATTCAACTGCGCAGCGTCGACTTTTGGCACTTCGGCGGTCACGTCATCGAGCGAAATTCCGCTGCGTTCAAGCGCCGCCACTAATCGCTCTATCTCACGCTGCTGCGCGGCCGCGTGATCGATCAAGCCGTGCAGTGCCTTGGTCAGCGGATCGTCTCCTTCCTGCGTAATCCCGTAAGCCGAAAACCCCATCGCGTTGGCCGCCTCTTCACGCTGCGCCTCGGTTTCCTTGTGCAGGATGCGCGCCGGATTGCCGACCGCGGTGGCGCCCGCCGGCACCTCCTTCACCACGACCGCGTTCGAACCGATGCGCGCACGGTCGCCGACTGTAAATCCGCCCAGCACCTTCGCACCCGCGCCGACGATAACGTCGCGTCCGAGCGTCGGATGCCGCTTTGCCCCTTTCATCGTCGATGTTCCGCCCAGCGTCACGCCTTGATAGATCGTCGAGCCATCGCCGATCACCGCGGTTTCTCCGATCACGATGCCCATGCCGTGATCGATGAAGACGAAGCGGCCGATCTGCGCGCCGGGGTGAATCTCAATGCCGGTGAAAAAACGATTGAGGTGCGAAATGAAACGCCCGAGCCACGTGAAGCCGCTTCGCCAGCAGCCGTGCGCAAGACGGTGCATCCACAGCGCGTGCACGCCCGGATAGCACGTCAAGACTTCCCAGCCCGAACGCGCCGCGGGGTCGCGCTGCAAGATGCAATCGATGTCTTCGCGTAGCTGGGTAAACATCGAACGATTGTAGCTAGCGGACTTTCTTGCGTCCCGCGCGCTCGCTGCGCGACTCGATGATCGCCGCGCTGATGCCGCGCAAGACATCGAGCTCGGTCTGCGTCGGGCGCGCCCGATTGAACAGCCGCCGCAGTCGCGCCATCAAGCGCTTGGGCTCGGCGGGGTCGAGGTAACCGATCGCCACCAACGCCTCTTCGAGATGCGCATACAAGCCTTCGAGTGCGTCGACACTGGCCGGCGCCTCGTCATCGGTAAAGCGCGTTTGTTCAGGCTGAACGTCCGCGTCGCCTCTCAGCGCAAGCTGGCACTCATAGGCGGTCACCTGTACCGCTTGCGCCAGATTCAATGACGAAAATTCCGCGCTGGCCGGAATCGCGCAGCAGAACTGACAACGCTCAACATCTTCATTCCGAAGCCCGTCACGCTCGGTGCCGAATACGAAAGCGATGTCGCCCTCGGCGCGCGCAGTCAAGGTTTCCGCAGTCAACAACGCTGCGCGTCGCAGGTCGATCAGCGTCGGTCCGAACTGCCGGTCATATCCGGTCATTGCGAAAGCAGTCGTGACGCCGGCTAACGCTTCCGCCAGTGTCGAACAGCTCTCGCTGGCCAGCAGCACATCGATGCCGCCGGTTGCCAATGCCACCGCCTCAGGTTGATCGCGATAGTCGGCAAGACGCGGGTTCACGACCGTCAGTCGTTGAAACCCCATCGTCTTCAAAGCCCGCGCCGCCGCTCCGATGTTGCCGGGATGGCTGGGGGCCACAAGCACGAAGCGGATGCGGTCGAACACGTGATGAGAAGGAGTTGGACGGTCGATGCACTAAACTGCGCGCTCAGTCTAATCGCCGCTCGCCTCTCATGAGCGCGCTCCTTCATGCACCCAATGCTCAACACGGCCATCAAGGCCGCACGCAAGGCCGGTTCGATCATTAATCGCGCCAGCCTCGATCTGGATTTAATCCGCGTTTCGAACAAGGGTCGCAGCGATTTCGTCACCGAGGTCGACAAGGCAGCCGAGCAGGCGATTCTCGAAATAGTGTCGAAGGCGTATCCGGACCACGCGATCCTCGCAGAAGAATCCGGCGCTTCCGGAAAGTCCGAATACACGTGGATCATCGACCCGCTCGACGGCACCACGAACTTCATTCACGGCTTTCCGCAGTACGCCGTATCGATTGCGCTCAGACATCGCGAGCACGTGACGCAGGCGGTCGTCTTCGACCCGACGCGTAACGAGCTGTTTACTGCGACGCGTGGCCGCGGCGCCTTCATGAACGAGCGAAGACTGCGCGTTTCGAAGCGCGAACGGTTGGCCGACTGCCTGATCGGCACCGGCTTTCCGTTCCGTTCCCTCGAACATCTGGAAGAGTACGTGCAGATGTTCAAGAGCATCACCGAAGCCACGTGCGGCATCCGCCGCCCCGGCGCCGCCGCACTGGACCTTGCCTACGTCGCTGCCGGCCGCCTCGACGGTTTCTGGGAAATGGGATTGTCGCCATGGGACATGGCAGCTGGCGGCCTGTTGATCCTCGAAGCGGGTGGCCTCGTTTCCAATTTCGAAGGCGATCCCGGCTTCATGGAAGACGGCCGCATCGTCTGCGCGTCACCGAAGATTTTTCCGCAGCTCCTGAAGCTGGTCGGCGACGTGCATCGGCAGTACACGAAATAGCCAGCCACTCACCGGTCGCGCATGAACGCCACCGATCTCGCGCGTTGCGCGAATGGGCGTCCTGCATGTGCGTGCCTGGTAGAGCTGATTACTCATGCAACGAGAGTATTCCGTAAAGAGGGTGCCGTTCCAATAGCACTTACTCAAAGCGTCCTCAACTCGTTTGATGGAGAATTCCGCAGGTCCTGCTTCTGCGCTTCAACATGGGTAATGTCTTCGTTTGCTGAACCCTGCGTCTTTTTAGTGTCGTTAGTCATCGCACCCTCCTTGTTTATCTGCCGAACATCAATCTTGTCAGTCTACGCACCTGAAGCCGTGCAGACGGAGCCTAGCGAGCGAGCGAAGCGAGGGAGCTAGGCGAGTCAGCAAACCGATGTCTCGACGAGTCCCCTCCACCCAAAAAGAGAAGGGCGACTCATCGCCGCCCCTTCTGCCTTGCCTGCCAGTCCAAGCCTTGCCAGCCCAAGCACCGAGACTCCATTCCTTGCCTTGCTTGCCGAACAAAGAGTGCGCCGCCAAGGTGCCGGCGAAGTGTAGTCCGGTCGGACCGAGCGACGGTAGAACTCTCGGCTAGGCCAGTACGTCATGGCCAGTGGTTCGTCGGATTGGCCAGTCAGCGGTGTCGGATGGCCAGTGGAGCCGCCCGAGGCCGTCGGCATGTGCTCTGGTCGTATTGAGCGTGCCGATTCGCCTTGGTCGTGCTGGTGATCGTCTCCCGCGCTGTGGTGGTCACACCCACTCTTCGGAAAGAAAGGTCGGTCCGGCCATCAGTGTCGCTTCGCGCCAGCAGAAGACTGGCAAGCTGCTCATCGTGGAGATGACGCCGCAGTTGCACGAGACCATCGCCGAAGCGCGCCAGTTGCTAAGGTGCGGGGCTTCTACCTGATCGCACAGCGCACGGCAAGCCGTACTCGTACAAGGGCATGGCAGACGCGTTCCGCCGTGCAGCGACCAAGGCGGGGATCAAGGACGCACGACCGAATGACCTGCGTGCAAAGTCGGGCACCGATGCAGACGAACAGGGAATTCAGTGCCACGAATCTGCTCGGCCATGATGACGCGCGTACAACGCAGACCTATCTGCGCAACCGCAAAGCGAAGGTCGTGGCGGGTCCTAAACTGGCCACATCTTAGACAGTGCTTTGACGCTTAGACAAAGTGAGCAGCGAAATCAAAGAGTACACACGCCGATGATGCAGCAGTACTGGCGCATCAAGTCCGAGCATCCGAACGTGCTGCTGCTGTATCGGATGGGCGATTTCTACGAGCTCTTTTACGACGACGCCGAGCGCGGTTCGCGTCTTGTTGAATCTGACGCTGACTACCCGCGGCGCGTCGGCCGGCGTGCCGATCAAGATGGCTGGCGTACCGGTGGTATCCGTCGAGCAGTATCTCGGCAAACTGGTGAAGCTCGGCGAAAGCGTCGCGATTTGCGAGCAGATCGGCGACCCGGCCACCAGCAAGGGGCCGGTCGAACGCAAGGTCGTGCGCGTCGTTACGCCGGGCACATTGACCGACACGTCGCTGCTGAATGAAAAATCGAATGCGTCATTGCTGGCGCTCGCACCCCCGACGCGCCGCAATGGCGCTGTCGGGTTGGCCTGGCTGACGCTGTCGTCGGGCGAATTGCGTGCGACCAGCATCCCGGCGGCGCGACTGGCGTCGGAGCTCGCGCGCATCGATCCTTCAGAGATTCTGATCGCCGAGAGCTGGAGCGACGCGCTGCATCAGTTGATCGACTCGCTGCCGTGCGCTGCGCAGTCGCGGCCCGACTGGCACTTCGACGCCGCGCGCGGTGAATCGATGCTGAAGGAGCAGCTGCAGGTTGCCGCGCTGGATGCCTTCGGAGTCGCCGATGCGCCCGAGATTCTCGCCGCATGCGCCGCGCTGCTCGATTACGCGCACTCGACGCAGGGCCGCCGGCTGCCGCACATTGCATCGCTGAAGCGCGAATCGATCTCGGATTTCATCGCGCTCGATCCGGTCACGCGTCGCAATCTGGAGATCACCGAGACGCTGCGCGGCGAGGACGGACCGACGCTGTTCAAGCTGCTTGACCATTGCGCAACGACGATGGGCAGCAGGCGCCTGCGGTATTGGCTGCACCATCCATTGCGCGACCGCGCCGTAGCCGCCGCACGCCACGAAGCCATCGAAGGGCTGCTCGGACACGCGTCTCTACGTCAGCAACTGGCGAAGGAATTCAAGCAAGTGCCCGACGTCGAGCGCATCGCCGCGCGCATTGCGCTCCGTTCGGTTCGCCCTCGCGAATTGGTGGCATTGCGCCAAGCCTTGCCGCACGTGATCAGCACGGCGTCGCTGCTGGCCAGTGAGACGGCTTCTTTACTCACCGCACTGTGCGAGCAGCTATCTGTACCTGACGATTTGCATTCGTTGCTGACCGACTCGCTGCTTGCCGAGCCGGCGTATGCGGTGCGCGACGGCGACGTCGTGGCCGCGGGTTTCGACGCCGAACTCGACGAACTCCGTGGGCTACGCGATCACACCGGCCAGTTCCTCGTCGACCTCGAAGCGCGCGAGCGCGCCCGCACCGGCATCGGCAACCTGCGCGTCGAATACAACCGCGTGCACGGTTTCTATATCGAAGTGACGCATGGCCAGACGATCAAAGTGCCCGACGACTACCGCCGCCGCCAGACACTGAAGAACGCCGAGCGCTACATCACGCCCGAGCTGAAAACGTTTGAAGACAAGGCGCTGTCGGCCCGCGACCGGGCGCTCGCGCGCGAAAAGGTCCTTTACGAAGACATCGTGGCCAAAGCCGCGCAGCACGTAACGGAGCTACAGCGCTGCGCCGATGCGCTGGCATCGATCGATGCACTGCTCGCGCTTGCAAACCATGCCGAGCGAGCGCGCTGGGTGCGGCCGCAATTGATCGACACCCCGCAGATCGACGTCCGCGACGCGCGTCATGCCGTAGTCGAACAGGAGTGTGAAACCTACGTGCCGAACGACTGCACGCTGCACGCGCGACGGCGCTTGTTGGTTATTACAGGCCCGAACATGGGCGGCAAGTCGACCTATATGCGCTCGATCGCGCTGATCACGCTGTTGGCCTATGCGGGCAGCTACGTTCCTGCCACGTCCGCGACGCTGGGACCGATCGACAGCATCCAGACACGCATTGGCGCCGCCGATGACCTCGCACGCGGCCGCTCGACGTTCATGGTCGAAATGACCGAAGCAGCCGCGATCCTGAATGCCGCCACCGAATGCAGTCTGGTCCTGATGGACGAAGTCGGCCGCGGCACTTCGACCTTCGACGGCCTGGCCCTTGCCGCTTCCATCGCACGTGAGTTGGTCGAGAAAAATCGCTCGATGACATTGTTTGCGACGCACTACTTCGAGTTGACGCAATTGGCCGAACAGCACCCGGAGATCGCCAACGTTCACGTCGCCGCAGCCGAAGCGAATGGAAAAGTCGTGTTCCTGCACGCCGTCCGCGAGGGGCCGGCGAATCAAAGCTACGGTCTGGCTGTGGCGCAGCTCGCCGGCGTATCGGCGGCAGTGGTCAGACGGGCACGTTCGTTACTTGCGCAGCTCGAGGAGCGAGCGCTCGGCACCCGGCCGCAGCTGGATCTCTTTGCGCCGATACCCGAGCAATCATCGCGAGTCGCGAATCCCGGCGATCAACTGCGCGCAACATTGCAAGCGCTTGACCTCAACAGCATGTCTCCGCGCGACGCGCATATGCTGTTGGAAGAACTGCAGCGACAGTCACAGGGCGACTAATGCAGCGTCCTTCCCGACGGCTCGGCAACGCGCAAAAAATCCGGCAGCGCCGGCGCATCCGCTGACTCGATTTCCTCGGAAGTAGCGGCACGCACTTCCATCACTTTGATTTCAAACCGAAGCGCAAAGCCTGCGAGCGGATGGTTGCCGTCGAGCACCGCCATGCCCTCGGCAATGTCGGTAATCGTGTACACAACCGTGGACGCGCCGATGCCTGCGCCGTCTACGCGCATGCCAACTGCCGCGCCTTCGCCTAAATCTTCGACACTTACCAACGTGACCAGCTCGGGGTCGTAGTCGCCGAACGCTTCCTCGGGCTCGAGGTGAACCGACACGTCAGCGCCCTCTTCCTTGCCGCGCAACTCTTCCTCGATACGGCCAAAGATGTCGCCGTGGCCGTGCAGGTAGGTCAACTGCTCGTCCGATTTTTCGAGCAGGTTGCCTTGCGCGTCATACATCTCTACTTCGATGCTGACCAGGGTGTCGTCGTCGATCTTCATAGCGACTTCGGATCGTAAATCATCGCCTTTCTATAATCGTTCGGTGAATCAACCCGCAATTCTTCGCAGGCTCGGTCCGATCAGCGTGCGGCAGTTCATGCGTGAATACTGGCAGCGCAAGCCGCTGTTGATTCGCGCCGCATTTCCAGACTTTGTTCCACCGATCGATCGCGCGCGCCTGTTTCAACTTGCGCAGGATCCACAAGCCGAAAGCCGCCTTCTGACAGCGTTCGATCGGCGCCGATCATTGAAGCACGGACCGTTCCTTCGCCTGCCTCCTATCACGCGCAGGCGATGGACGCTGTTGGTACAGGGTGTGGATCTGCTCGATGATGCAGCTCGAAGCCTGCTGTCGCGCTTTCGCTTCGTGCCCGATGCGCGGCTCGACGATCTGATGGTGAGCTTCGCCACCGACGGTGGCGGCGTCGGGCCGCACGTCGATTCGTACGATGTCTTTCTGCTGCAAGCGTTCGGGCGGCGACGCTGGCGACTCAGCCGCCAACGCAATCTTCGCGCGAAACCCGGCTCACCGATCAGCGTCGTTGAGGGCTTTCGAGCGTCAAGCGAATGGGTGCTCGATGCCGGCGACATGCTCTACCTGCCTCCGGGGATTGCGCACGAGGGCACCGCCATCGGTGAGTGCATGACGTATTCGATTGGATTCCGTGCGCCGAGTTACCAGCAGCTGCTCGAGCCCTGGTTCGCGGACTACGCCGAACATGCAGCTCCGCGGGGCCGATACGCCGATATCAAAGCCGCCGCTGTAACACGGCCTGCAGCTTTGCCTCCAGGAATGACGCGACTGATTCACGCCGAGCTCGCACGCCACACGCCCGGCCGAAGCGACACAGAACGCTTCCTGCTGCGACACATGAGCGAACCAAAAGCAACCACGGTGTTCGACGCACCGCAGGCGCCCCTGTCGCCGACTGCGTTTCAACGACGGGCTGCTTCGCGCGGGTTGCAGCTCGACCGCAGGACTCGAGTCATTTACTCCAAGGCAGCGATCGGCATCAACGGCGAGTGGACGACGCCGCCACCGCGTGCAATGGCAACGCTGAAGACCTTCGCCGATCAGCGCGCGCTGTCTGCGCTGCAAGCGAAGCGCGCTCCCGCCTCCGCCTGGAAGCTGCTGCACGGCTGGTACAGAGCCGGCTGGATCGAGGTCGTCGATTAAGCTTTTGCGATGGATCCTGAACAGCCATCCACAGCTCCTCCCACCCCGCCGGCCCCACAGCGGAGCCTGATCACTTCGCGCGATGAGACGCATGCGGCCGTCTTGCGCACGATCGAAGTGGCGCAACGCCGCTTGCTGTGCCTGCACACCGACCTCTCGATATTCGACCTCTCGCGGACCGACGTCGTTGATCTGCTCGCCAAGTTCCTGCTCGCACACCGCACTGCACGGGCCAAGTTGCTGGTCGACGATGCCGTTTGGCTCGATACGCGTGCGGCCCGTTTGCGTGCTTTGCAGCAACGATTTCCGCTGGCGCTCGAAATGCGCGTTGCCTCACTCGATGACCCCGTCGGCGACGACGCGATGTTGATTGCCGACGACGGCAATGTTCTTGACATGCGACCGACTGCGCAGGCCCGTGGCGACCTGTGGCTCAACAACAAGCCGCACGCGCAGCCGCTGATCGCGGCGTTTGACCGGCGCTGGGAAGCGGCAGCGCATAACCTGCCGGTCGTGCCGTTGGGCTTGGGTTGAGTGCGGGCGACAGCTGGCATCGATCTTGCTCAGGTGGAGACGACTGCGCGGATATACTCGCGAGCAGTTTCACCACAACCAACCAAAACACACACCGTTACCGGATAACCATGAAGGGTTCGTACAAAATGAATAAGTCGCTCTTGCTCGCTTCGATGATGGTCGTTGCGCTTGCCGCCTGCAGCAAAGATCCGGTACCCCCACCGGCTCCGGCGCCCGCTCCGGCCCCAGCGCCGACGCCGGCACCGGCGCCAGCTCCAGCACCTGCCCCAACGACTGCACCGTCCACGACCTCGTCGGCGCCCGCCGATTCGATGAAAATGGATGCGATGAAGACAAACCCGGTCGAAGACGCGAACAAGGCCGCGGCAGCTACTGCGGTTGAGGACGCCAACAAGAAGGCGCAGCCTGCAGTGAAGCCGTAATAAGAAATGTTCCAAAAAAGAGCCGGCGCATGCCGGCTTTTTTTTGGCGACGCTAAACAGCACGCCAGGCGAGCCCGTCGTCCTGATCCGCCACCGCGATTTCGCTTACCTGGCAGTCCAGCGCTACGGAAAGCGCGAGCTGAGCCAGAAACGGCGTGTTGTTGGCTTTCGACAGGTGAGCAGCGGCAATCCATTCCAGCCGGCTGCAATCGAGCTTCCGCAGGATTTTCGCCGCCTGATTGTTCGAAAGGTGTCCGAGTGCGCCGCCGATGCGGGTCTTCAGGAAATGCGGATACGAGCCCGAGTGCAGCATCGTCTCGTCATGGTTGCATTCGAGCAGCAACGCATGAACGCGGCTTAGCGCGCGCACGATGATGTCGCTGCACTGCCCGGCATCCGTCAACAGCCCCGCTCGCCGATCGCCGTCGGTAAACACGAACTGCAGCGGCTCGGACGCATCGTGCGGAACCGCATACGGATCGATTGCGAGCGGCCCGATCTCGACCCGCGAGCCGGCGCGGATGACATGCAGCTCGACACCACTGTCCTGAAGGCCGGACGCGTGCGCAGTGCCGCGCGAGCAGTAAACGGGAATCCCTGCCTTACAGGCAAACCGCGCAACTCCACCTGCGTGATCCGAGTGTTCGTGCGTGACTATGATCGCGTCGATGTCGCGTAGCGACAGACCGGTGCGTTCGAGGCGGCGACCCAGCTGCTTGACGTTGAAACCGTTGTCGACCAGGACGCGGGTGAAGAACAAGCCATCGCGCGCTTCGACGACCAACGCGTTGCCACCGCTGCCGGAGCCCAGGCTGCAAACGCGCAGCACTTACCGCAATTGCTCGTTCAGCAAATTCAGTATGCGGTCTCCGGTGGGCGAACGCTCGGGCTTGCCCGTCGAATCAAACACCTGCACATCGGTCTTCGTATTGCTCTGGCTAAGTACGCCGACGCGGTACTGCGGCGCTTGAATCGGCTTTTCCTTACCGAAAAGCTTGCTGAAAAAGCCTTGCTCGGATTTGGCTTTGGCTTCGAAGTCCGGATCCAGATAGCGCACGAAGTAAAACCCTTTCGCACGATCACGATCTTCGACCGTAAATCCGCCGCGGTCGAGCGCCAGCCCAACACGGCGCCACGCGCGGTCAAAAGCTTCGTCGACTTCGAGTCGCTCGAGGCGCCCATCGCTCGCCGTCACCAGGCGCGCTATCTGCGGCGCCGCCGACGGTGCTGCAGCGCCTGCCGCAGTGGCACCTGTCGCTCCGGCGCCGGACGCACTCGCTGTCACGACGCGCTTCGTCGGCTCTTCGAATCGAACCAGCAGTCGCTGCAACATCTCGGCTTCCAGCTCAGGATCGGACGCGCGCGGCTGCCACACGGTGCGGTCCTGCTGCGGGTTGGCGTAGACCTCCTCCATGCCGCGGTGACTGATGTAGATCTCGGACGTGCCTTGCCCGGTGCGCTCGATTCGCGCGCGGTATTTGTCTTGTTCGTTCGTCGAGTAGACAGAATCGAGTACACGGCCGAGCGTGCGGCGAATGATGTCCTGCGGCAGCTTGGCGCGGTTTTCCGCCCAGTTGGTTTCGAGCACGCCGGCGTTCGGATCCGCTTTTTCTACTTTGAGTCCTATGCTCGGCCAGAACTCGACCAACACCGGCCATGCTTTCTCGGGCGGCAGATTGACCGCGAGCCAGCGCTGATTGCCTTGCCTTTCAAGCTTCGCTACCGCACCCGCCGGCACGACAGGAGCGCCGGTGGCAACCGGTCCAGCGCTGGGGCGCTGCCCCTGGCCCGATGCAGTGATCGTTTGCGGGCGATCCGGCACCAGGAAGCGCTCGTCGCGCGGCAATTGCGACAGGTCGGGCGGAACTTCAAGCGGCTGTCGCGTCTGGGCGGTTTCGTACTGCACCTTGTCCGACGTAAAAAGACTTCCAGTCCAGGAGCAGCCCGCAAGCAACGTCGCCGCCAGCGTTCCTGCTACCGCTGCGACGTTGCGCGCGCTATTTGATCGACTCATGTTCCAACTCCTGCAACGAACTCCAGCATCCGGCTTCCTGTAGTGCACCGTGGACCACGGCTTCGTTTTGTTTGGAAAGCGGCACCAGCGGCAGCCGTATACCGGCTCCGATGCGTCCCGCTTTTGCCAACGCCCACTTGACCGGAATGGGATTCGGCTCAACGAACAGCTTGAAATGCAATGGCAACAACTGCGCATTGATCCGGCGCGCACGCTTCAGATCACCCGCCAGCGCTGCGGCACACAGCTCTGACATCTGGCGCGGCGCGACGTTCGCCGTGACCGAAATCACCCCGTGGCCACCAAGCAGCATCAGCGCAAGCGCAGTGTCGTCGTTACCGCTGTACAGCCCAAAATCAGCGGGCAGATGCTTCAACAGTTCCGCCCCGCGCGCCAGGTCGCTCGTTGCATCCTTCAGCCCGACGATTCCTGGCACCTGCGACAGCCGCAACGTGGTCTCAGTGCTTAGATCGGCGACGGTGCGGCCCGGCACGTTGTACAGAATGACCGGCAAATCGACCGTTTCGGCGATCTTGCGGAAGTGACGGTACAAGCCTTCCTGCGTGGGCTTGTTGTAGTACGGGACGACCTGCAACGTCGCGTCCGCACCCACTTGCTTCGCATGCCGCGTCAATTCGATCGCTTCGGCCGTCGAATTGCCGCCGGTGCCGGCGATCACCGGAACGCGCCCGCGCGCCGCTTCCACCGCGACCTTGATCAGCTCACCATGCTCACCGGGTGTGACTGTCGGCGATTCGCCCGTAGTGCCCACCGCGACGATCGCACTTGTTCCTTCCGCAACATGCCAATCGATCAGGCGGCGATAGGCGTCAAAGTCGAGCGAACCGTCGTCGTGCATCGGCGAAATGATGGCGACGAGACTTCCTCTGATCATGGCGGGCGGCTTCGCTTTTCGGTTGTAAAAGTAGCGCGGGATTCTACAGGTGAGAGACGCGCGAAACGACCGTTACAGATGGCATTTCTCCGCAGACAGGACGGCGGCGACGTCGCCCTTGCGCGCAGCGATCCGCTGCACCATCGCGCGCTTCGGCTGCGCTGTGAAACCGTCTTCGAACGCGAGCACGCGCATGTCCGTGCCAAAAGCAACCAGCAACTCGCGTGGACGCAGCAGGTAATCGGGATTGCTCGGCCGGCCGAACTCGGCATTGCCGGCCGCGAACGTTTCGTACACCAACAGGCCGCCCGGGGCGAGTGCTCGTTTCAGCGCGGGGAAAAGCGGGCGATGCAGATAGTTGGTAACGACGATCGCGTCGAACGTCTTGTTACCCAGGGGCCACTCATTCACTTCCAGATCAGCCTGAACAAATTCGACGTTCGGCTCATTCGCCAACGCTTGCGCCGATGCAGGATCACGATCCACCGCGGTAACTCTGCAGCCGCGCTCGGCTAACAAACGCGCATGACGGCCGCTGCCACACGCCACATCCAATACGGAGCTTCCTGCGCCCAGGTGAGCCGTCCATCGGACCACCCACGCCGAAGGTGCGTCAGCGGTCACCGATCGCGCACCAGCCCCATTGCCTGCCGCACCTCGCGCATCGTTTCTCCTGCCATCGCGCGCGCCCTGACGCAGCCCTCGGTCACGATGTCGCGCACAAGCTTCGGATCGTCCAGATAATGCTGTGCGCGTTCGCGCAGCGGCGCGAGCTCGCGCACGATGGCATCGATCACCGGCTGCTTGCATTCCAGGCAGCCGATGCCGGCGGTGCGGCAACCGGTTTGTACCCATTGTTTGGTGGCGTCGTCGGAGTACACCAGAGTGCAACGGCCACACCGGGCATTTCTCGGGCTCGCCCGGATCGCTGCGCCGCACGCGCGCCGGGTCGGTCGGCATCGTGCGAATTTTCTTCGCAACCGCTTCAGGCTCTTCGCGCAGCGCAATCGTGTTGTTGTAGCTCTTCGACATCTTTTGCCCGTCCAGCCCGGGCATCTTCGACACCTTGGTCAGCAGTGCGGCGGGCTCGGCCAGAATGACGCGGTGCGCGCCTTCGGCGTACCCGAACAAGCGCTCGCGATCTTGGAGCGGTAGATCCGAGGCCGTGTCAATCAATGCGCGCGCCTGCAGCAGCAAATCCGCGCCGCCTTCCTGCTGATAGCACGCTCGAAGCTCGGCAAAGCGTTTCGCGTTGGCGCCAAGCTTGCGCACAGCGGCCTTCGCCTTCGCCTCGAAATCGGGCTCGGCGCCGAAGACGTGGTTGAAACGACGCGCAATTTCGCGCGTCATCTCGATGTGCGGCACCTGGTCTTCGCCCACCGGCACCATCGTCGAGCGGTAGATCAGGATGTCGGCCGCCTGCATCAGCGGATAGCCGAGAAATCCGTATGTCGACAGATCACGATCGGATAACTTTTCCTGCTGATCCTTGTAGGTCGGCACACGTTCCAACCAGCCCAGCGGCGTCACCATCGACAGCAGCAGGAAGAGCTCCGCGTGCTCGGGCACGCGCGACTGAATGAAGATCGTCGCTTTTGCTGGATCGATGCCGGCGGCAAGCCAGTCGATCACCATGTCCCACGCGTCGTCGGTGATCTTTTGCGTTTGCTCGTAATGCGTCGTCAACGCGTGCCAGTCGGCAACGAAGAACAGGCACGGATATTCGTCCTGCAGCCGCACCCAGTTTTTCAGCGCGCCGTGGTAGTGGCCGATGTGCATCGCACCCGTCGGGCGCATGCCGGATAGCACGCGATCGGGAAACAGCATCACGAAAAAAGCCGCATCTATGAAAACAAACGAACGATGGCCTCGCCGACCGCCAGAAACGGCTGCAGCACAACGTTCAGGGTTTGAGTCACCAGCAGGCCGATGATGATGAAAAGTCCGAACGGCTCGATGCGCGAATACGCGTTCGACAGATTGCGCGGCAGCAGCCCGGCGACGATGCGTCCACCGTCGAGCGGCGGGATCGGCAACAGGTTCAGCGCCATGAACACGAGATTGACCTGCACTCCCGCGCGCGCCACTTCGAGAAAGAACTGCTCCTGGACGCCGGCCATCTGCAGGACGCGAAACAGGAGCGCCCACAGAATCGCCATCACGAGGTTCACCGCCGGCCCCGCGGCAGCAACCCAGATCATGTCGCGCTTGGGCCGCCGCAAACTCGACCAATCAACCGGCACCGGCTTGGCCCAGCCAAACATGAAGCCGGTCAGGATCACCATGCCGAGCGGAATCGCGATCGTGCCCAGCGGGTCGATGTGCTTGATCGGATTCAATGTGACGCGGCCGAGTACATAGGCGGTGTTGTCGCCGAACATGCGCGCCACGTAACCATGCGACGCCTCGTGCACTGTGATCGCGAACAGCACCGGGATCGCGTACACCGCGATCGCCTGCATTACATTTTCCATTGAATCGAGTCTAGCTAGTAATGCGCTCCTCGTGTACGCGACCGCTGCCGCGGTCGCACGTGCACTCGTCAGCGATTAGTGAGGCGCGCTCCCTTCGGAGCGGCCGCGCGTACGCGCGCAGTACAACAGCAGGGGACTCATCGCCCGCACGCCGCGTTCGTTAAAGACCTAAAGCTGCGATATCGCCGCGGCCTTGACGTACCAGCACGGCTTCTGGACCAGTGAGATCGACGATCGTCGTCGGCTGCACGCCGCAGGCACCCGCGTCGAGAACAAAGTCGATCAAATGATCGAGCCGCTCGCGAATGTGTCCGCCTTCGTTCAACGGTAGCTCATCGCCCGGCAATTGAAGGGTCGTCGTCAGCAGCGGCTGCCCGAGTACATCGAGCAATCCCAGCGCAACTCGGTGATCGGGCACTCTCAACCCGATCGTCTTGCGCGACGGGTGCGACAGACGGCGCGGCACTTCCTTGGTCGCTTCGAGAATCAGCGTGTACGGCCCGGGCGTTGCATTCTTCAGCAACCGGTAGCGGCGGTTGTCGACCTTGGCGTATTGCCCGATGTCTGACAAATCGCGGCACATCAACGTCAGCAGATGCCGCTCGTCGATGCGGCGAATCGCGCGTATGCGATCGACCGCGGCGCGGTCGTCCAGATGACACGCGAGTGCATAACACGAGTCGGTAGGGATCGCGCCGACGCCGCCATGATCGAGAATCTGCGCGGCCTGCCGCAGCAGGCGCACCTGCGGGTCGATTGGGTGAATCGAAAATAGTTGCGCCACCGCGCGGTCACACGAATCGATGCCACACCGGAGTCAACTCCGATGCCAGCGTCGGAACGCGGCCAAGCTCGACGTTCGCCGATTCGCCCGGGCCGTGAAAGTCGCTACCGCTGGAAGCCTCGAACCCAAATTCAAGGGCCAGCTTGGTGAAGCGGCGCACGTCGTCCGGTGTGTGATTGCTCGTGATGACCTCGAGCCCAGTGCCGCCGGCGGCGCGAAATTCCTGCAGCAGTGCGTGTAACGCCAGCTCGTCGATCCGATAACGCGCCGGATGCGCGATGACCGCCACGCCACCCGCGTCGTCGATCATCTCGACCGCCTCAGCCAGCGTTGCCCAGCGGTGCGGCACATAGCCCGGTTTGCCTTCGACCAGGTAGCGCTTGAATACCTGGCCCACATCGCGACAGACGCCTTGCTCGACGAGAAATCGCGCGAAGTGGGTGCGGCCGATCATTCGCGGATTTTCGGCATGCCGCAGCGCGCCTTCGAACGCGCCGCTGATTCCGGCTGCCGCCAGACTCGCATCGATCTCCTGCGCGCGTCGAGTTCGGCCCGACCTCACATGCGCGAGCCGGTCGCGCAGAGTCTGATCATCGCCGTCGACGCCGAGGCCGATCACGTGGATCGTCGTTGTGCCCCAGGTCACCGACACTTCCACTCCGGGAACAAACGGCAGCGAGCTTTCGGCGGCCGCAGCCTGCGCTTCCGCCAGCCCGGATACTTCGTCGTGGTCGGTCAACGCATAAAGCTGGACGCCCTGTTGGGCCGCACGCCGCGCGACATCACCCGGCTGCATCGTGCCGTCGGAGTAGATCGAATGTGAATGGAGGTCGGCGCGCAGCGAGTGAACGCCGGCGCGGTTTACATCGGGCATCGGAAGCATTCTAGGGCTTGTCGACGTCCGCGCATCGACGAGCGAAATCATCGATCAAGCGCGCGACTTCAGCGGGTTGATCATGGTGCAGCATGTGGCCCGCATCCTCCACCACCACACTTTCCACGTTGCGAAGCGCACCTTTCCGAACCTCGACTTCGCGCAGCGCTGCGTCCCGATCGACGCCGACGTGCCGCAGCACGTCGGTCTGAGCGGCGCGCACCCACAGCACCGGGCATTCGACGCACCTCCAGCAAGCGAGCACTTCGTCGATTCGATACAGCGTTGGGTTGACGATCCGGTGCGCCGGATCTCCCGCAACCCGATACCGTCCCTTGCCGTCGGGTTGCGACCAGTGCTGCGCGAGAAACGCGGCGCGCTCGGCTGAAAGCCGCGGGTTGTTTTTCATCAAGCGCGCGGCGACTTCGTCCTGCGATGCGTAATCGCGCAGCGCTCCGCCCTGCTTCAATTGTTCGATCCACTGCGCGTAGCGTCCCGGCGCCTGCTCCGGGTGCGTCGGCCGCAGCCCGAATCCTTCCAGATTGACGACTGCGCGCACACGTTGCGGCCGCGCACCGGCGTACATCAGCGCGACATTGCCGCCCATGCTGTGGCCGACCAGCCAGGCCGGCTCTGCCCCCGCGACGTCATCGAGGATGAATTCGAGGTCGGCCAGGTAGTCCGGATACCAGTAGCAATCGCCCGGCTGCGCGCTCGCTGAGGCCGAAGCCACGCCAATCGGGCGCAACGACGCACCAACCGCGATCGAGCGCATCGACGACGAACTGGAACGACGCCGACACATCCATCCAGCCATGCAGCATCACCAAAGTGCGAGCCGAGTCGGCGCCGGCGCCCCACTCGCGCAGGTGGTAGCGCAGACCTCGCACATCGATAAATCGGGAACGTGAAGGCGTCATTTGAGAGCGGCGTTTGCGCGCATGCGAGGGTTCGGCGATTATAGGAACGGGGCAGTCGAGATATAAATTTGGAGAGTCTGATGCGCGACCAATACCGCGCGCTGTACGAAAACTTCCGCTGGCATGTGCCGCGCGAATTCAATATTGCCGAAGTGTGTTGCCGCCGGTGGTCGCAGGAAACGACGCGCATAGCGCTGCACTACGAGGACGAATCCGGCGCACATGCATCGTTCACCTACGCGGCGCTTCAGGCCGACGCGAACCGGCTGTCGAATGCGTTGCAGGCGCTTGGAGTCAAGCGCGGCGAGCGCGTGGCGATCGTGCTGCCGCAGCGGCCGGAAACGGCGATTGCCTACATGGCTGTTTATCAGATGGGCGCGATCGCGATGCCGTTGTCGCTGCTGTTCGGACCGGACGCGCTCGAATATCGGCTGCAAGACAGCGAAGCGGTGGTCGCCATCGTCGATTCGGCCGCGGTTGCCGCGATCGAAGAAGTGCAAGCCCGCTGCCCTGAACTGCGCGACCTGATCGTCGTAGGCGACTCCGGCGCCCACGAATTGGCGCATGAATGGAGCGCGCTGCTGGCGAGCCACAGCGACGGCTTCTCAGTGGTGCGCACCCTCGCGGACGATCCCGCGCTATTGATCTACACCAGTGGAACCACCGGCCCCCCGAAGGGTGCGCTGATGCCGCATCGCGCGCTGATCGGCAACCTGCCCGGGTTCGTCGCCTCACACAACTGGTTTCCGCAACCGGGCGACGTGTTCTGGTCGCCTGCGGATTGGGCCTGGACCGGGGGCTTGATGGATGCATTGTTGCCGACGATGTATTTCGGATTTCCGATCGTGGGCTATCGAGGCCGCTTTGCGGCAGAACGCGCATTCGAGCTGATGCAGCGGCACAGCGTCACTAGTGCGTTTCTGTTTCCGACCGCTCTGAAGATGATGATGAAATCGGTCCCGGAGCCGCGCACAAAGTATCAGTTGAAGCTGCGTTCGTTGATGAGCGCCGGCGAGGCAGTGGGCGAAACCGTCTTCGACTGGTGCCGTGATGCGCTCGGTGTCACGGTCAACGAAATGTTCGGCCAGACCGAGATGAACTACATCGTCGGCAATTCGCATCAAAAGTGGCCGGCACGCGCCGGCAGCATGGGGCGGCCGTATCCAGGGCATCGAGTGGCCGTCATCGATGACGGTGCCAACGTTGTGTCGGCGGGCGAGATCGGCGAAGTTGCGATTCACCGCCGCGACGTTCACGGCGACGCCGATCCGATCTTCTTTCTCGAGTACTGGCGCAACGCGAGCGCAACGCGCAACAAATTCAGCGGCGATTGGTGCCGCACCGGCGATTTGGCCAGTGCCGACCACGAGGGTTACCTCTGGTATCAGGGCCGCGCCGACGACATGTTCAAGGCCGCCGGTTACCGCATCGGGCCGAGCGAGATCGAAAATTGTCTGGTGAAGCATCCGGCGGTGGCCAACGCCGCCGTGGTGCCGAAGCCCGACGCCGAGCGCGGTGCGGTGGTCAAGGCGTTCGTCGTGCTGACCGCAGGTTACGCCGCGTCGGCGGCGTTGATCGAAGAGCTGCAGCTGCACGTGCGCGGCAAACTCGCACCGTACGAGTATCCGAAAGAAATCGAGTTCATCGGCGAGCTACCGATGACCACGACGGGAAAAGTTCAGCGGCGGGTGTTGCGCGAGAAAGAGCGAGAGCGCGCTAGCAAGAGCGCTTAAGGCAAGTCGCCCTTCGTGGTGTGATCTCTGCGGACCGGGATGATGCGTCCATCGCGCGTCATGCTCGGCCGATACTGCGCATTGGCAACCGCGAAGTCCATCACGCGGGCGCGCTCTTCGTTGGTCACCGCGTCGATCAATCGCGTCACGAAGGTCGTCGGGATATCTTTGTACCGGCGCCGATCGGGGCGAACTGCAACTTCACGCCATCCGGTTTCCAGCAACCAGCGCCAGAGCTGATCCGTCATTCCAGACCGCACGGTCATCCGAATGTCGCCGCACACCAGCTTGGCGCCGAATCCGGGCTTACTACCTTCCGAGGGAATCTCGCGTTCGCAGCGGATCTTCAGCAACGTGCGAACCTGATCGCGGACGTGGGCGACGAAATCGAGCTCCAAAGTGCAACCTCCAGCTATGAGGCGGAATTTAACGGCGCTGGCTACGCGCCGTATCCCCCAAATCTGCTAGATGAGACGTTGCTTTTCCTACGAAACCGATGCGCGCTCAGCCAGCTTGGCCGAGGACCGGCGCGTGATCTGGCGGATCGCATTCATCAGGACACGCTCGCGCTCTACGGGCTGCGCGTCGAACAGCCTCGTCACGAGCGCTGTGGGCAGAGGCTTGAGCTGCAGGCGATTGGCGCCTGGTGCCAGTTCGCGCCAACCCAAGCTAACCAGCCAGTGCCATAAATCGTCACTTAACCCGGCTTGAACGGACATCCGCATACCGGAACAACAGATCGTGGCGCCGATCGCCGGTTTGCTTGTTTCGCGAACGCCCAGGTTCTGCTTCCTTTTCCATAGCAGTTGGCCCACCGGCGCATACAACAGCGATTCCCAATTCATCTTGCCTCCTTCGATAACGCACTGTATCGGTCGGTCTGCTTCGATTCGATCCCCCTTGAGTGTGATCGCGCGCATGGCCTAATCCGCGGCTTTAGGGATCAAGTTAGTGCGGACAAACTATCGCAAATCAGCTGCGAACACTGGCGCCGCTAAACTCAACGCATGGCCATCTACCAATTGGGCGAGCGCGTCCCGCAAATCGATCCCAGCGCGTACGTTTTCGACACTGCCACTCTGATCGGCACAATCATTCTCGGAGCGCGCGTCAGTATCTGGCCGTACGTAACCCTGCGTGGCGACAACGAGCCGATCGAAATCGGCGATGACAGCAATGTTCAGGAGTGCTGCGTGCTGCATGCCGATCCCGGGTTCCCGCTGACGATCGGCCGCAGAGTGACCGTAGGACATCAGGTGATGTTGCACGGCTGCACGATCGGCGACGGCAGCCTGATCGGAATCCAGGCCGTGATCCTGAACGGCGCGGTGATCGGTCGCAACTGCCTGGTCGGCGCAGGCGCCCTGATCACCGAAGGCAAGCAGATTCCGGACGGCTCGTTGGTGGTCGGTTCGCCGGCGAGAGTCGTGCGGCAGCTCGAGCCCGCTCACATCGAACGGATGAGGCGCGACACCGACAGCTATGTGCATCGCGCGACTGCATATCGTCGCGATCTGAAGCGCATCAGTTGAGCTTGGGCCTGATGCTTTCGCCGTAATGTCGAACCGGTTGCTGAAGTTTGCTTTCACCGGCGCCCGCGTGCGTGGCGAGTTGGTACAACTCGACACTGCGTGGCGCGAGATGACCGCGCACCGCCGCTATCCGCCGCCAGTGATGCGCGTGCTTGGTGAGATGGTCGCCGCCGCCGCGCTGCTGGCCACCAACATCAAATTCAACGGCGCGCTGGTGATGCAGGTCTACGGCGATGGCCCGCTGCAATTGCTGGTCGTTGAATGCCAGTCCGATCTTGCGCTGCGTGCCACGGCCAAGGTGCGCGACGAGCCGATGGCCGACGATATTTCGCTGCAAGATCTGCTGAATCGTGGCAAGGGTGGACGCTTCGCGATGACGCTTGACCCGAAAGATCCGTTGCCCGGGCAGCAACCCTATCAGGGCATCGTCGCACTCGAAGGCGATAGCGTCGCCGAAATCCTGCAGACTTACATGCGGCAAAGCGAGCAGCTCGAGACACGGCTATGGCTTGCGTCGCACGATGACGCCACGGCGGGCTTGCTGCTACAGCGCCTGCCCGGCGATGGCGCACTTGCCGCCTCCGCGAGCGACGATGACGCGTGGCAGCACTTGCTCGCACTGGCGCAGACCGTTACGTCAGACGAATTACTGAATCTCGCACCCGACAAGGTGGTGCATCGACTGTTCTGGCAGGAAGCGATAGAAAACTATGCTCCGCTGACGCCGCGCTTCGAGTGCAGTTGCTCGAGCGAGCGCATCGGCAAGATGCTGATTTCGCTCGGGCAGGAAGAGGTCGAATCGATTCTCGCGGAGCAAGGGTCGGTTACGGTCACGTGTGAATTCTGCGGCCGCCGGTATTCATTCGACCCGGTCGATGCTGCGCACTTGTTTGCGGCTGGCCTAGGAAGCGCCGAGGTGGGAAGTCTCGAGCGTGGCTCCGCCCATTGACGACTCATCAGTGCGAGCGGCTGACCAGTTCGACATCCTAGATTTCGACGCCAGGCGGACCGACGAGCTTGTCCGAATGTGGCGAGAGAGTTTCGAGTTGGGCGTCGGGGTTGTCGATCCGCACCCGATTGAAGACCAGCGGGCGCACTTTGTTGATAGCGTCCTTCCGAATAACACGATCCGCATGGCGCTGCTGGACGGCAAGCTGGTTGGCTTCATCGCGGCAACGAACGAGTCAATCACCCATCTTTACGTGCGCAAAGGACATCACCGTTGCGGTATCGGCACCCGGCTTCTCGCCTGGGCCAAGGCACAGTCCAACGGAACCCTTTGGCTTTTCGCGTTTGCCCGCAATACGATCGCTTGCGCGTTTTATGAAAGACACGGATTCAAGATCATCGCGCGTGGTTTCGAACCGACGTGGCAGCTCGACGACATCAAATACGAATGGGTCGCGCACGGCATACCGGTTTGCGCCTGAATTCGTACTCATCGCTTTACACCAAAGGGAGAACCGAATGTCCGCGTATCTATTCGCCAACGTAGAAGTCACCGATGCCGCGGGATACGAGCAGTACCGGCAGCGTGTTTCTGCGACGATCGAAGCCCATGGCGGGCGCTACGTGGTGCGCGGTGGCGCAACTGAGGTGCTGGAGGGTGATTGGACGCCGAAGCGTATGGTGATCCTGGAGTTCCCCGACATGGCTCAACTGAAGGCCTGGTATCAATCGCCCGAATACCGCCCACTGATTGAGCTCCGCCAGCGAACAGCCATCTCAACGCTGGTCGCTGTCGAGGGAGTTGTCAACCCGTGACCAGTGAGCCGCGCGCTCACGCACTGCTGGCGATCGCTTCGTCTTCGAACATTGCCGTCGCACGCTCCATCGCACGCCGGAACGCGACTGCGCTTTGACTTTCGTCGATTTCCACATCGTCCCAGCGCACCTGCTGTCCTGCCGCTATCGCATTGACAAGCTTCACCTTGTGCGCGAGGCCGAGCGGCAGGCCGCCGATTCGCATCGATTCCTCTGCCGGCATGACCTTCCCGTAGACCGTGTGGCCGCCCTCGCCGTCCAGCACCTCACCCGCGCCCAGATCGCGCTTCGCCGTGGCTACGACATCTGCATTGAACCCAATCGGCGCACCGGTCGCCTCATTGCGCAGCCCCACGCTGGCGACGCTGATGCCGAGCTCGAGCCCGATTAGATGGAAGGGTTTGTACAGAGCGGAGTATTGCCCGCTCGCATCGGTCACGAGCCCGTATTCCCTGAAGCACCGCTCAACGTACTCGCTGCCGCCTGCAAACACGACGTACACGCCCCAGCGCAAGTCGCGCTGTACCGGTGATCCATCGCGCTGCAAGCTCGAAATCACTTCGACTTGCCCGCGGTGATGCAGCACACCGCCTTCGGTCTGTGGGCGCAACACTTGCGGTAGATCGTCCACACCACATGGAGGAAACGACAGTCCGTCGGGCGCCAGCAAGCCGGTCGCGTTCGACACGGCGCACATTTCGATCGAGCTCTTGGTTCCATCCAGGAATGAATTGAACATCTGCGCGTTCAATCCGCCGAGCCGTGCATCTTCGGCGGTGAGTCCGTAGTGCCCCCATACGGTGTCCGGCGTTGAGGCGTGATAAGCGGGCAAATACTTGGTGCCCTTGCCGGCCGCGATGACTTCGAACCCGCATGCGCGCGCCCAATCGACCAGTTCGCATATCAGCGCGGGTTGGTCGCCGTAGGCTAGCGAGTAGACGATGCCTGCTTCGCGCGCGCGTTGTGCCAACAGCGGGCCAGCCAACGCATCGGCTTCGACGTTGACCATCACGATGTGCTTGCGGTGCTCGCAGCAGGCGAGCACATGCGCAATTCCGGCAGCCGGTGAGCCGGTGGAATCGATCACGACGTCGATGTCCTGCGTTTCGATCAAGGCCCGAGCGTCAGAGAAAAAACTCAGTGATGAAATGGCGCTATCGGACCAGCCCACCCTGCGCAGAGACTGACGCGCACGGGTCGGATCCAGATCGGCGATTGCAATTACGCGCACGCCGGGCGTATGGCGCACCTGCGACAGATACATCGATCCGAACTTGCCGGCGCCGATCAGTCCGACGCGCAGCGGTGTGCCAAGCGATTCGCGTTCCTTAAGCAACCGATGCAGGTTCATTTCGGCGGCTGGATCTTGTTCGCAGCGCTTTCTGTCTTAGGTACTACGATCTGAAAGAACACCTCGCCGTCGCGCACCATGTTCAACTCGTGCCGCGCGCGCTCCTCGATCGCTTCGCGACCTTCGCGCAGACTGGCAACTTCTGCCGCTAACTCGGCATTGCGTGCATTGAGTGCGCCGTTCACGCCGCGCTGCGCGAGCAGCTGCCGGTCAAGATCCCACACCCGCAGCCACCCCCCCTTGCCAAACCACAGCGGCCACTGAATCGCAATCAGCAGCGCCGCGAGAACAATGGCGAGCAGCCGCATAGTCTTTATCGACCTCGTTCAGCGCAGGTTGTAGAACGCATTGCGCCCTGGGTAGCTGGCGACGTCTCCCAGGTCTTCTTCAATGCGCAACAGCTGGTTGTATTTCGCGACGCGATCCGAGCGGCTCATCGAGCCGGTCTTGATCTGCAGCGCGTTGGTGCCGACGGCGATATCGGCAATCGTCGTGTCTTCGGTTTCGCCCGATCGATGACTGATCACAGACGTGTAGCCGGCGCGCTTGGCCATTTCGATCGCGGCGAACGTTTCGGTCAGGGTGCCGATCTGGTTGATCTTGATCAGAATCGAGTTGGCAACGCCGCGGCTGATTCCTTCGCGCAGTAGTGTGGTGTTGGTCACGAACACGTCGTCACCGACCAACTGCACTTTGTCGCCGAGCTTGCGAGTCAGTTCTTCCCAGCCGGCCCAATCGTTCTCTGCCATTCCGTCTTCGATCGACACGATCGGATACTTGTCGCACCAGGCCGCGAGCGTAGCGGTCCATTCGGCAGCGGACAACGTCAGTCCTTCGGCTTCGAGGCGATAGCTGCCGTCTTTGAAAAACTCGCTGGCGGCGCAGTCGATCGCGACGGCGATATCGCTGCCGGCGGTGTAACCGGCTTCATCGATCGCCTGCAGAATCATCTGGATGGCAGCCTCGTGATTCTTCACGTTCGGCGCGAACCCGCCCTCGTCACCCACCGCCGTGCTCATACCTGCCTTGTCGATCAACTTCTTCAGCGCGTGAAAAACTTCTGCGCCGTAGCGCACCGCCTCGGAGAAAGTCGGCGCGCCGATCGGCACGATCATGAACTCCTGCAGATCGAGGTTGTTGTTGGCATGCGCCCCGCCGTTGATGACGTTCATCATCGGTACCGGCATCTGCATCGCGCCGCTGCCGCCGAAGTAGCGATACAGCGGCAGCCCCGACTCTTCGGCGGCCGCCTTGGCGACCGCGATCGACACCGCCAGCATCGCATTGGCACCCAGCCGCGATTTGTTTTCAGTGCCGTCGAGCTCAATCAGCGCATTGTCAAGAAACGCCTGTTCGTTGGCCTCCAGCCCCATGATCGCTTCAGAGATTTCGGTGTTGACGTTCTCGACCGCCTTGAGCACGCCCTTGCCGCCGTAGCGGTTGGCGTCTCCGTCGCGCAGCTCGATCGCTTCGCGCGAACCCGTGGATGCCCCCGACGGCACCACCGCGCGTCCCATGACTCCGCTTTCAAGCAGCACATCGCATTCGACGGTGGGATTGCCACGGGAGTCGAGAATCTCGCGGCCGATGATGTCAACAATTCCACTCATGCGAAGCTTGCCTCGATAAAACCCTGTCTTTTCACCGCGCGGTCGAGTTCGACCAGCGTACCCAGCAACTCGCGCATCCGGTCGAGCGGCACCGCGTTCGGGCCATCGGATTTAGCTTCGGCGGGATTCGGATGCGTTTCCATGAACACGCCCGCAACACCCGCGGCAACCGCGGCACGCGCCAGCACCGGCACAAACTCGCGCTGCCCGCCGCTGGTCGTGCCCTGCCCGCCCGGAAGCTGAACCGAGTGCGTGGCGTCGAACACCACTGGGGCATTCGTGTCGCGCATGATCGCAAGTGAGCGCATGTCGGATACCAGATTGTTATAACCGAACGATGCGCCGCGCTCGCACGTCATGAAGCTGTCTTCGGGCAAGCCGGCCTCGCGTGCAGCATCGCGCGCCTTGTCGATCACGTTCTTCATGTCGCCGGGCGCGAGAAACTGGCCCTTCTTGATGTTGACCGGTTTGCCACTGACCGCGCACGCACGGATGAAATCGGTCTGCCGGCACAGGAACGCGGGCGTTTGCAGAACGTCGACCACTTCGGCGGCCGGCCCGATCTCGTCTTCGTCGTGGACGTCGGTCAACACCGGCACGCCGACCTGCTTTTTGACCGCTCCGAGAATGCGCAACCCCTCATCGATGCCGAGGCCGCGGAAGCTCTTGCCCGAGCTGCGATTGGCCTTGTCGAAACTTGATTTGTAGATGAACGGCACGCCGAGCGCGCTTGTGATTTCTTTCAAGCGGCCGGCGGTGTCGATCGCCATCTGCTCGGATTCGATCACGCACGGCCCTGCAATCAGGAACAGCGGCTGGTCGAGTCCGACGTTAAAGCCTGCCAGCTTCATGTTGCCCCCTCGCGCTGCGCGCGGTCCCCCCGAGGGGGACCGCGAGCGCTGCTTGGGACGGCCCGGCGCTGCGCTCACGCCGCGGCCTTGTGAGCAATGGGCGAGACCTGAGTTTCACTGACCGTGGGGGAGCGCGACTGCTGGCTTGCCAGCGCCGCTTCGATAAACGCCTTGAACAGCGGATGCCCATGCCGAGGGGTCGAGGTGAACTCCGGGTGAAATTGCACGCCGATGAAAAACGGATGCGATGGCAGCTCCATGATTTCGGTCAGCTTCTCGCTCGGCGTACGTGCGGAGACGGTATAGCCGCACGCTTCGAGCTGGGGCACGTAGGCGTTGTTCACCTCGTAGCGGTGACGATGGCGCTCGTTGACCTCCGCACCGTAAATGCGCGCCGCCAATGTGCCACGCTCGACTGGGCACTTCTGCGAGCCAAGCCGCATCGTGCCGCCGAGATCGGATTGCGCATCGCGCCGCTCGATGCGGCCGGTGCGATCGGTCCATTCGGTAATCAGCGCAACCACAGGATGCGGCGTGTCGGGATCGAACTCGGTCGAATTGGCATCCGCCAGGCCGCACACGTTGCGCGCAAACTCAATCGTCGCGAGCTGCATGCCGAGACAGATGCCCAGGTACGGCAGGTTGTTTTCACGCGCGTGGCGAATCGCCGCAATCTTGCCCTCGGTACCACGCCTACCGAACCCGCCCGGCACCAGCACCGCATCGACCCGGTCGAGCAATGCCATGCCATCGGTCTCGATCTGCTCGGAGTCGAGATACTCGATCTTGACCTTGGTGCGGGTGTTGATGCCGGCGTGCATCAGCGCTTCGACCAGCGACTTGTACGAGTCCGACAGCTCCACGTACTTGCCGACCATGCCGACCGTCACCTCGTGTTCGGGGTGCTCGAGCGCGTACACCAGTTTGTCCCAGCTCGACAGATCGGCAGGCTTGGCGATGATGCCCAGCTTGAAGCACACGATCTCGTCGAGCCCCTGCTTGTGCAGCATCGACGGAATCTTGTAGATCGAGCTGACATCCCACGCAGAGATCACGGCGTCGATCGGCACGTTCGAAAACAAAGAAATCTTGGCACGCTCCTCCTCGGGGATAGGCCGATCGGCGCGGCATAGCAGCACGTCCGGCGAGATGCCGATCTCGCGCATCTTCTGCACGCTGTGCTGCGTCGGCTTCGTCTTCAGCTCGCCGGCGGAAGGAATGAACGGCACCAGCGTCAGATGGACATAGCACGCCGACGACTGGCCCAGCCGCAGCTTCATCTGCCGCACCGCTTCGACGAACGGCAGCGACTCGATGTCGCCGACAGTGCCACCGATCTCGACGATCGCCACGTCGGCCTTGCCATCCCAGGCGGCGCGCGCGCCGCGCTCGATGAAGTCCTGAATCTCGTTAGTGATGTGCGGGATGACCTGCACCGTCTTGCCAAGATATTCGCCGCGCCGCTCCTTCTTGATCACCGAGTCATAAATCTGACCGGTGGTGAAGTTGTTGACCTTGCGCATCTTGGCGGAGATGAAGCGCTCGTAATGCCCGAGGTCAAGATCGGTTTCGGCGCCGTCTTCGGTGACGAACACTTCGCCGTGCTGAAACGGCGACATCGTGCCGGGATCGACGTTGATGTACGGGTCCAGCTTTATCAGGGTGACTTTGAGGCCGCGCGATTCGAGGATCGCGGCAAGGGAGGCGGCGGCGATCCCTTTTCCGAGTGAGGAAACCACGCCACCGGTAACGAACACGTACTTGATCATCGCGGTCCGAGCCGGAAATACGAATTATTCCACACGGCTGCGCCGGTCGAATAATTTCTCGCGATCGAACCGACAGCGCTGCCGCGCTGCGGTTCATCGCTCGATGCGCGGTTAATCGATGGGGATGTTGCTGGCGGCCAGCGCGCGCCTTGCCCGGTCAGGGAAGTCGGTGATGATGCCGTCGACGCGCGAGCGCTGCCAGGCGCTCGATCTCCGCCGGATCGTTCACGGTCCACGGGATGATCTTCAGCTTCAATGCGTGCGTTTCGGCGATGTTCTCGCGAGTCACATTGCGCCAGAACGGTGACCAGATGTTGCAGCCGGCGGCTTGCACCATGCGTGGCAGCGATCCCTCGTGATCCCCGCGCTTTAGACCCGCGTGCCAGGGCGATGCGCCGGATGTGTCGGGCGTGACGGTGTTCATGTTCTGCGATTCAATTGTCAAACACGCCGTCGACATCCCGGGTGCGAGCTTCTTCACCTCGCGCAGCGTCCGCCAATCGAACGATTGCACCGTGACCCGTTCACTCATCTTTGCCGCGCGCACCGCATCGACAACGGCGCGCGCGAAGCGCTCGGGGTCCGGCGTCGTGTCGCCGCTGGCGGGCGTTATTTTCGTTTCGATGTTGAAGCGCACCGGCCTCCCGCCGGGCGACCGGGCGTCGCGCGCCAGATCGAACAGCTGCTGCAAAGTCGGAATGCGCTCGCCGTCACTCGCTTTCTGATCAATCCACTGCGCGGCGTACTTGTGCGCGGGATTCAGGCGGCCGACGTCATATTGAGCGAGATCGCCAGCGGTCAACGAGAAGATCGCCGCGCCATCTTCCGTCAGCCAGCGGCCGTCGGCGCCGCGCGTCAAGGCCGCGTACAACCGCGGCTCGTGCGACAGCACCAGCACACCGTCGCGCGTCAGCGCCAGATCAGTCTCCAGCGTCGTCACGCCGATGGCAAGCGCGGCCTTGAACGCCGCCAGTGTGTTCTCCGGGGCCAGGCCGCGTGCACCGCGATGGCCTTGCAGATCGACCGCGGCTGCAGAGGAAGTGATCGTCGCCACCAACGCCAACACTACGACCTTAGTAAGCACGCAGTACCTTCGGCTTGCCTGCCGTTTTCTGCAATTCGATCGTCACCGGCTCACCCGCACGCTTCTCAAGGTTGATCTGTTCCGGCACGTCGACGTAGCGCAGGTGGTAAGTGGTGGAATGACTCGCGACGTTGCTCGTGCCATCGGGCGACTTGCACCACATCAGCAGCGCGGACTGGCGGCTCAGCTGAAAAGAATAGTCGTGCGAGCAGCCCTCAGGGGACGCTTTCGGCCGATGCACGAGTGTGTAGATCGGTGCCGATGATCTCTGCGCGGCACCGGCCGCTTCTTCAAGGTCATACGCCGCGCGGGTTGCGGAATCCGTCCACAGATCGGAGCACCCGGGAACAAAGTTGAGCGCAATCCAGGCAAACGCCACTGCGGCGACGATCCAGATTGCTCTTTTCAATCCACTTCCTTTCGTCAGTTCGCGGCGAGAATACGCGCCGGGAGTCAGGAAACGGCCGGCGCGTTTCGCAGCGTGCGGAATGTAATCGACCAGCGTTGCTCGGGCGTGGCGGGAATGCTGTGCTGCCATTTCCAGCGCACCTCATCGCGCATCACATAGATGGAACGCGGTGCCAGCTCGATCGCGAATGTGTTCGGGTCGCGTCCACCGCGCGGCGGGTATGGCCGAAAGCGTATCCGGCATCGGCCACCCAAGGAAACACCGGCAACCAACTCGTAGTTCAGCGCATCGCGATGCCAGCCCAGCGGTGTGCCGGGTCGATACTCGGTAATCAACGTCTGTACAAACGAATCGTCGGCCACCGACACCATCTCGGCAAGGCGGCGGCGCAGCGGCATCAGGAACTCCGGAACCGGCGCTGCGTCGTGCAGCTGGCGGGACTCGAAGTCGTAGCTGGCACCAAAGCTCGCAATGCGTCGCTTCGCCGTGTATTTGTAGTATTGGGCGTCATGCATCGGCACATCCCGTATCGCCAGAAGCAATCGGCGCTCTTCATTTACGTCGATGAAATCCGGCGTGTAGACCAGTCCAGCCGGCCACGGCGAGGACGCACCGAAAAGATCAGGCGCGGCGGTGGAGGCGCGGGTCATCGATGGTCCGGCGGACGAGGAATCTTCGACTGCCACGCGCTTGGCCGCTTCAGCTCAAAACGTATCTCGCCGTGCTCGGTTGTCCCCGCGTTAATCCACCCCGCAGATTCGTAAATCGACTGCGCGCGCGTGGCCGGCGTGGTGGTCAGCCATAGCCTGGTCAGTCCTTGAGACCACAGCCAGTCAACAGCGGTATCGAGCAGACGCCTGCCGAATCCGCGTCGTTCGAACTCCGGATGCACAAACAGGCCCCAGATATTTCCGCTCTGCGCATTTCCGACCACAACGGCGACGATCTGACCCGCAACCTCGATCACCCAACCGCGTCCCAAAGTCTCCAGATGCTCAACGTAGTCGCGCTCGGTAATGGCGCTGCTGCGGGTGAGTTGGTTCTCGCGTACAGACATGCGCACCGCATGGATCGCCGGGATGTCGGCGCGCGTTGCCTGCCTCAGTGTGCCCGCCATTGACTGCCCGCTATCAAACGCTCTTGACGATCGTCAACAGCTCGCGAAATTCGGGCACATCGGCCCGATTCAACCATTCGAACATCACCATTTCGGTGGTGACAATGTGGACGTTGCTCATTCGCAGACGTTCGATGGCACCTTGGTGATCTGACGCGCGCCGTGACCCGGACGCATCTTCGACGAAGAAGCACTGATAGCCATGGTCGGCGAGCCCGAGCGCAGCCTGCATTGCGCACACGTGCGCTTCCATGCCCGCAATCACCACGTGCTTGCGTCCCAGCGCGTTGAAGTTGTCAATCGCGCCGGGCTCGTCGGTACAGCAGAAATGCGTCTTCGCCAACGTCTCGCCCGGCTGCGCTAGCGCGGCGATCTGCGGCACCGAATGGCCGATGCGGTCGGCACAGTGTTCGGTTATTCGAACCGGAAGTTGCAGCAACCGCGCCGCGCGCACCAGCGCTGCGCACTTCGCAACGACCTGCTCGCCTCCGTCAACATGCGGAGCGAGTTGCGCCTGCACGTCGACTACCAAAAGAAAGGACTGCTCCGATCGCAGGCGCACCGTACGCCTTAGTTCCCGGTACCCGTCTTGCGCAGCGGCAGCGGCGATAGAACAGGCGCGCTGCCGATCTGCGGCAGCGGCACGACCACCGGCGTCGGCCGGCACCTGACATCCCTCGATGCAGCAGCGCCCCGGTTGCCGGTTGCGCGTGATCTTGCGCACGTCATCGGTCAGCACGCCGCGTTCGAGCAAGCGCTCCACCAAGTCGACCTTGTTGCCGAGTGGATAGTTGCGCCAGATTTCCATCTTCATCGCATCGGGCGATCCGCCGCCGTGCAATGAAATGACTGAGTACCAGCCCGCCTGGTACGACGCCGTCAAGTCTTCGACGAAGCGCGCCACTTCGATCCGCTTCTCGTACGGAATGTCGGAGCGCGCGGTCAACAATTCAGACAGGCGGCCGGCGGTCGCCGGGTTGTGGTCTTCGTCCGGCCCCGGCAGCGTCACGATCAATCCACCCGACACCTGATGTGCGAGCCGATGCATGTCGTAGATCTGTGTGGCCATCAACAGTTTGCCGATGTTGCCGAATACCGGGTCCGGCATCGCGACACCGGAAGGATCATGGGTGCAGTACACCGACGCTGCCACGCCGCAGGCGTAAAAGCCTTCGACGATCTTGATCAGATCAACCATCGCATCGCGCAAGCCGTGCGCTTGATCGAGATCAGCGCCATTGGCCTCCGTCATCAACGCGCCGGCGCCGATCAGCAGATCCCCGAACCCGGCGCGCGCGGCAATGCAGGTCTGCCGATGATGCGTGGCATAGCTGTAGGTGAGAAACCCCGAGTGTTCCCATTCGCCGGCCAGAAACACGCTTTCCCACGGGACGAACACGCGCTCGAAGATGGCGACGCCGGTCGACTGGCCGTAGCGTCCGCTGAATAGCGCGCTTTTCTCGCCGGGGCGGCCGGCCGGGCGCGCGACGATCGTCAGGCCGTCGACATCGATCGGAACCGAGCAACACACCGCAAAGTCGGCGTCGTCCTGCGTCATGTTGCGACAAGGCATCACCAGCAGTTCATGCACGTACGGTGCCGCCGTCACGATCGCTTTGACACCCGAGATCACGATACCGTCGGCGCGACGTTCGACGACGTGCACATAGGTATCGGGATTCGCCTGCTGGTGCGGACGCAGCGATCGATCTCCCTTGCCATCGGTCATTGCGATGCCGAGGCTCAGATCTTCGGAATAGACGCGCTCGACGTACGCGTCAAGCCGTGCGGAGTACTCAGTGCCTTTGTCGGCGTCGATGCGGTGTGTCGCCTGCCGCAGTGCTGCGAGTCCGTCACCGCCCAGATAGCGCTGGGCGCAGCCGGTCTCCTGACACAACAGACGCACGGCTTCGAGCTTGTTCAGCAAATCCTGGTTAGAGGAGGGAATCGCGTTCATGCGATTGATCTCGTGCGTGCCGGCACGTGCGCGCATTACGGGCGCCAGGTTTTCGCGCAATGCGTAGTCGTAGCTCAATCCGAGTGCATTGACGCCGGGCGCGAGCGACGGTTCGTCGGCGACCGATTCGACTGCGTGCCCGTCGACATAGACGCGCGGCCGCGACCGACGCAGCGACTCCCGATAATCCTGCGACGACATCAGCATTGCGTGCACCTCGGAACGAATAGACTGCCTCGCACGATTATGCCGCCATCTCCATCCGCAACGAACCCGGCTCCGCGCCTCGCGCTGGTTGACGCACTGCGCGGCTTTGCAGTGGCGCAGATGATCGTCTATCACTTCATCTACGACCTCGCCTACTTCGGCTGGGTCGATTTGGCCATGACGCGCGATCAGCCGTGGGTCGCATGGCGCACCGCGATCGTTACGCAGTTTCTGCTGCTGGTCGGCGTCAGTCTGGTGTTGCGGACCTCGTTCAAGCCGTCGGCCGGTGACTTTTGGAAACGCTGGGCGCAGATTGCCGCTGCCGCGCTATTGGTGTCTGCCGGAAGCTGGCTCGTGTTCGGCCCGCGCTTTATCTACTTCGGAATTCTTCACTTCGTGGCTGCCTCGCTGTTGATTGCGCGGCCATTGCTGCCGCTCGGCGCATGGAACATCGTGCTCGGCGTTGCATGTATCACGCTCGGACTTTTCTATGCGAACGAGTTTTTCAACACGCCTCCCGCAACCGTCATCGGATTCATGACGTTCAAACCCCGCACCGAGGACTACGTACCGCTGTTCCCGTGGATCGGCGTGGTGTTGGTCGGCGGCGGTTTAGCAGCGCTTTGGCAACGCAGGCAATGGCGCGTTCCGGCAGCATTGATGCCGCTCAATGAGCGCGCGCCCCGCTGGCTGCTCTTTCTCGGCACCTGGGCTCTGACCGTTTATCTGGTGCACCAGCCAATCCTGCTCGGCGCGATGACTCTGCTCCGCAAGCTGGGCGCTTGATCACTCGAGGCTGCTGGGCGCAAACGACATCCACGTGCGGCCACGCGTTCTTTCGGCGATGAACGTATCGCGCACGACGTTGGTCTTGTAGGTGACGAACAGTTTTTCGCGAACGTTGGACAGGCGCTCAGAACGAAAAATGGCAGCGTTGATGCCCTCGCAACGTGCCGATTTCACCAGCAGGCCGCTCAGATCCTGCTCGTGCACGATCCGCCCCACCTGGTGCGTGAACGAATACGTGTCGCGACGCACGAGGTCCGGAAATTCCGCATGCTTGCCGCGCAGATCGATCAACAGCGCGTCGCAGCGCACGTCGCATACGCGCCGATCGGTGACAATGGAGCGATCGAGTTCACCGTAGCTGTCAAGCAAGAAGCGTCGCCAGTGATGCGCGGTCTCGAACACCGTGGTTTCGATCTCCAGCGCGCCATACCAGACGCCGTATCGCGTGCCGTCGGAGAATCGGGTTGACTGCCAATGCGACGCGTCGAAGCTGTAGCTGATGACGCTGCCGTAGTCGAACGGGCGCGTTGCTAGCGCGGCGGTGGTCGGAATCCGTCCGCTTTCCTCGGCTGCGACTGCGATCGCCCAATCCGCAGGGTCGGCGGTGAGGTCGTCGAACAGGTTCTGCGATCGGCGGATCCCCGGGATGTTTCGAATCAGATCGCCATGGAACTCAGCGTTGGCCGAAAACAGTTCACTAACCACGCTGGAAATCGAGATAACGCCTTACCGCAAGCAAACCCTCGAAGCCGCGCTCGCTGACCAGATCCACCGGACGCGCGCCGAGCCGGCGATTGAATTGCGTCATCCAGCCATAGGCCAGGTCGCGGTCATATGGAAACAGAATACGCAGCGACTTATGAATGCCGAGCAAATGACCCGCGCGGTCGAGCAGGTCTCGACTGTCGGCAAGCGGTTCGCCTTCACGGTAACGCGCCAGCGTGCTGCGGCTGGCGGTCGAGAGCCCCAGCAGCGCGGACTGTTCGGCGGCCGTCAGATGCCAGTGATCGAGCAGCTTGGTGACCATCGCGGCCAGTCGCGCGCGCGCGTCACGGCTGCTGACATCGATTGCGTCGGCACGCGGAACGGCTCGTTGCGGCAAGGCGGCCATAAATTTGCCTGAGAAAACAGTGCTGTACGAATTGATACATGAAACGTACCAATATAGGCACCCGCTGTCAAGCACCCATCAGTTCCGATCCCCCTACTCGGCCTTCCGAATGCTGATCACACCCGGCTCGCGGCGCAGCCATTCGGGCTGCAAAGTGACGTGATCGATGTTGAAGTCGCGGTTCAGCACGTGGCGCGCCTGGTGCAGGATCACCGGCCAGTTTTCGATATCGTCGACCAACACGTGTGCGGACAGCGCCGATTTTCCGGGCACCATCGACCATACGTGGAGGTCGTGCACCGAGACGATGCCAGGCAGCTTGGCGAGCGTGGCGCCGACCGCGCCGTAATCGACGCCGGCCGGCACACTATCGAGCAGCACAAACGTCGTTTCTTTCAGCACTCCAAACGTCGAGCGCACGATCAGCGCGGCAACGACCAGCGACAGAATCGGATCGGCCATTACTGGCCCGCCGAAGTAGATGATGGCGCCCGCCATGATTGCCGCGACCGAGCCCAACAGGTCGCCCATGACGTGAATGAGGGCAGCGCGGATGTTGACGTTTTCTCGATCGCGGGAAAGCGTCCACGCGACGCCGATGTTCACCAGCAACCCGATGCCCGCCACTCCGATCACCGCCAGACCTTGCACCGGCACCGGCGCGTTGATCCGATTGAACGCCTCCACGGCGATCCAAAAAACCACCGCAACCATCAACAGTGCATTGACGAATGCAGCGATGACCTCGACTCGCGCCAGCCCGAACGAGTGCCTTGCTGAGATCGGTCGGCGCGCGATGATGTTGGCGATCAATGCGAACAACAGCGAAGCCGAGTCGGTCGCCATATGCCCAGCATCCGCCAGCAGGGCTAGCGACCCGGACCATAGGCCGCCGATCAGCTCGACCACCGCAAAGCCGAGCGTCAAGGCGACAGCAATCGTCAGCGTTCGACCGCCCGCGGCGCGTGCGCGATGCGTATAGCTGCTATCGCCGCGATGATGCGCGCTGAGCTCGTCATGTCGGTGATGATGCACAGCGATCACGGCTTCCGCCGTGTCGAGGGAGTCAAGCAGCGGCCGTGACGGAAGCAAAGTCCACGTGACAACCGGTCTTCATGCGGACCTCTTCGTGCGACACATCGGGTGCAAGTTCGGTGGCCTGCAAACCTTCTTTGGTCACGTCGAACACGCCGAGCTCGGTGATGATGCGATTGACCACCGCCTTGCCCGTCAGCGGCAGCGTGCAGTGCTGCAAGATCTTGTGTTCGCCGTTTTTCGCGCTGTGTTCCATCAGCACGACCACGCGCTCGACCCCGCCGACCAGGTCCATCGCGCCGCCCATGCCCTTGACCAGCTTGCCCGGAATCATCCAGTTCGCCAGATCGCCCTTTTCGCTCACCTGCATTGCACCCAATATCGCCAGATTGATGTGGCCGCCGCGAATCATCGCGAACGAATCGGCACTGGAAAAGTAGCTCGAGCCCGGCAGCGCGGTAACCAGTTGTTTGCCGGCGTTGATCAAATCAGGATCGACCTCCTCTTCCAGCGGAAATGGGCCGATACCGAGCAATCCGTTTTCCGACTGCAGCATCACGTCCATGCCGGCCGGGATGTAGTTCGCCACCAGCGTCGGCAGACCGATGCCCAGGTTGACGTAGAAGCCGTCCTTCAACTCCTGTGCCGCGCGCGCGGCCATCTGTTCGCGAGTCCACGCCATCTCAGTTCTTCCTCACAGTGCGATTCTCGATACGCTTCTCCGGCTTCGGGTTCAACACCAGGCGCTGCACGAAGATACCTGGTGTGTGAACGTTGTCCGGATCGAGCGCACCGTTTTCGACGATCTCTTCGACCTCGGCGACGGTGACCTTGCCGCACATGGCAACGACTGGATTGAAGTTGCGCGCGGTCTTGCGGTAGATCAGATTGCCCTGCTTGTCGGCCTTCCACGCCTTCACCAGCGACAAGTCGGCGCGGATCGAGCGCTCCATCACGTATTCCTTGTCGCCCCACACACCATCGAACGTTTTCGTTGGCTTGCCCTCGGCAACGATCGTCCCAAACCCGGTGCGCGCAAAAAACGCAGGAATACCGGCACCGCCGGCACGCATGCGCTCGGCGAGTGTTCCCTGCGGAGTGAACTCAAGCTCCAGCTCGCCTGCCAGATACTGGCGCTCGAATTCCTTGTTCTCGCCTACATACGACGAGATCATCTTGCCGATCTGCCGAGTCGTCAGCAGAAGCCCGAGTCCTGCTCCGTCGATACCGGCGTTGTTGCTCACGCAAGTAAGTTTTTTCGCGCCGCTGTCGCGCAGAGCCACAATCAGTGACTCCGGAATGCCGCACAGACCGAAGCCGCCGACGGCAACGATCTGACCATCCTTCACCACATCGGCCAGCGCCTTGGCGGCCGACGGAAACACTTTGTTCATCGATTTCTCCGCCTGTTTGCGCAGAGTTTAGGTGATCGCTGCGCGCACTGTTTCCGGCCACGGCGCTGACTTGCCGGCGCTGTAGTCGTACCAGACGATCACCGTGCGGCCGGTGGCGTAGATGACGCCCGGTTCATCCTTTTTTTCGATCTTCACCGTCATCTCGACGCTGGAGCGCCCGAGTCGGGTGACTTCCTGAGTGACGATCGCAATGCCCGGATAGGTCATCGCCTTCAGAAAATCACAACCAGCGTGCGCAAGGATCGGCGCTTCGCCGACCGGCAGGGTCGGAAAACCGAAGCGCTCGAACCACTGAATGCGCGCTTCTTCCATCAAACGGAAATACATCACGTTGTTCAGGTGCGACATGGCGTCCATGTCGCCCCATCGCAGGGGCACTTCGATGACAAACCGCTTCACGCCACCGACATTCCGTCGTCGGCCGCAATAATCGCGCCATTGATGAACTGCGACTCCTCTGCCACCAGCAGCAAAAGCACGCCGTCGAGCTCCTCAGGCGTGCCGACTCTCTTGCGAGGCAAGCGGGCCAGCAACTTTGCGCCACGCTCGGTATCCCACACCGCATCGTTCATTTCGGTGCGAATGTAACCGGGACAAATCGCGTTGACGTTGATCCCGTAACGCCCCCATTCGAGCGCCTGTGCGCGCGTCATGTGGATCACCGCCGCTTTGGACATGCAATACACGCCGATATCGGGCAGCACCCGCATGCCGGCAATCGATGCGATGTTGACGATGCGGCCGCGCAGCCCCTGTTGCTGCTTCGAACGCGCAATCATTTGACTGGCCACCGCCTGCGCGACAAAGAAAGCGCCCTTGACGTTGGTATCGAACATGTAGTCGTAATCGACCGGCGTCACTTCGGTGAGCCGCTGAGCCGTCGACACACCGGAGTTGTTGACCAGTATGTCAATCGGCCCGACTTCGCGCTCGGTCTGCTCGATAGCAGCTTCGATCGATTCCTGTTCGGTCACGTCAAGCGCAACGATGTGGGCGGCGCCGCCGGCAGCTTCAATCTCGGCGCGCAGGTCCTTCAGGCGCTCCAGTCTCCGTGCAGCCAGCACGGTCAGCGCGCCGTTGGCCGCCAGCACGCGTGCGAAGCGTGCTCCGAGCCCGCTGCTGGCGCCGGTGACCAGCGCGACTTTTTCTTTCAGGTTGGTTCGCATAAGGTGAGGTGAGGCAGTGCGTCGATGATCGCATAGTCGATCGCTCCTACAATCCTTGACCGGACATTGGAACGAGCCATGGCAGACGCAGACGTGCAGCGCGAATCAATGGAATACGACGTGGTCATCGTCGGCGGCGGACCGGCGGGGTTGGCGGCTGCGATTCGGCTGAAGCAGCTTGCAGCAGAGCGCTCGCGCGAGGTCAGCGTGTGCGTGCTCGAAAAGGGCTCTGAGATCGGTGCGCATATCCTGTCGGGCGCCGTCATCGATCCCATTGCGCTCGCCGAGCTGTTTCCCGATTGGAAGGAGCGCGGCGCCCCTTTGAAGACGCCGGTGGGCGACGAGCGCTTCCTGTTCATGTCCGCAACCGGTGCGCGTGAAGTTCCGCACGGCTGGCTTCCGCAGTCGTTGAGAAACTCCGGGTATTACGTCGGTAGCCTGGGCAACCTGGTTCGCTGGCTCGGCCAGCAAGCCGAGTCCCTCGGGGTCGAAGTCTTTCCCGGCTTTGCTGCCGCTGAAGTGCTGTACGAAGAAGGCGGTGCTGTCAGAGGTGTCGCGACCGGCAACATGGGCGTCGGCCGCGACGGCAAACCAACCGAAAATTTTCAGCCCGGCGTTGAGCTGCACGGTAAATACACGCTGTTTGCCGAGGGCGCGCGCGGCAACCTGGCGCGCCAGTTACTGCCGCGCTTCAAGCTGAGTGACGGGCGCGATCCGCAGACGTGGGGCATCGGCATCAAGGAAATCTGGGAAGTCGATGCTGCAAAGTTCAACGCGGGGCTGGTGCTGCACAGCGCCGGCTGGCCTCTCGACCACGCCACATACGGCGGCGGCTGGATGTATCACTTCGGCGAGAACCTCGTATCGGTCGGCCTTGTGGTCGGATTGGGCTACACGAATCCGTATCTGTCTCCGTTCGACGAGTTCCAGCGCTACAAGACACATCCTGCGATTCGCACTTATCTGGAAGGCGGCAGGCGCCTGGAATATGGCTCGCGCGCGATCAACGCCAGCGGATTGCAGTCGTTGCCGAAGCTGGTTTTTCCAGGTGGCGCGCTGATCGGTTGCGACGCTGGTTTTCTGAATGCGCCACGCATCAAGGGAAGCCATGCGGCAGTGAAGAGTGGAATGCTCGCCGCCGGGGCGGCGTTCGACGCGCTGACAGCCGGCCGCCACCACGACGAGCTCGCGTCGTATCCGCAAGCTTTTGAAAGGAGTTGGCTGCACGACGAGCTTTATCGCGCGCGTAACTTCAAGCCGTGGCTCGACAAGGGTCTGCTGCTCGGCTCTGTAATGTTCGGCATCGATCAGATTGTTTTTCGCGGCAACGCGCCGTGGACGCTGCATCGAAAGTTCGCCGACTTTGAAAAACTGAGACCTGCGGCGGAATGCCAGCCCATTGCGTATCCGAAACCCGATGGCCGGCTCACGTTCGATCGACTGTCTTCCGTATACCTGTCGAACACGAACCACGAAGAAAATCAGCCGCCGCATCTGACGCTGAAGGACCCGTCAGTACCGACCGCAATCAACCTGCCCAAATACGCGGGACCCGAGCAGCGCTACTGCCCGGCAGCCGTATACGAGTTCGTGAAGGGCGCCGATGGCAACGAACGCCTGCAGATCAACTTCCAGAACTGCGTTCACTGCAAGACGTGTGACATCAAGGACCCGACGCAGAATATCGTCTGGGTCACGCCCGAAGGCGGCGGCGGGCCGAACTACGTGAACATGTAGTAGATGAGTAGCACGCAGATCGCCGGTTAAGGATCGCGTTGCTGCGCGTCGCCGCGCCGCTCCCACTCACCGGCCAGCACCTTCTCGAGCCACATCACTCCGAGCATCGTCTTGACGTCGGTCACGGTGCCTTCGCGCACCCACTGCAGCAACTGTTGCCAGGGCGCCGTGAACACTTCGAGAGTTTCGCCGGCGTCCAGAGTCGCACCTTCGTGCACGAGGTCTTCCGCGAGAAACATTTCGATCTTTTCGTCGGAATAGGCGATGGCGTTGTGCATGCCACCCAGGTAGCTCCAGCGCGCTGCTCGATAGCCGGTCTCTTCCAGCAGCTCGCGTTGCGCGCACTTGAGCGGCTTTTCGCCCGCGTCTATCTTCCCGGCCGGAAACTCGATCGCGGTGCGCTTCAGCGGATAGCGAAACTGGCGCTCCAGCACGACGTGGCCGTCGGCCAGCAACGGAACAATCATCACCGCGCCGGGGTGGCGCAGGTATTCGCGGGTGCCGACATGGCCATCCGCCGCGCGAACGTCATCCACGTAAAGCCGCAGAAATGCGCCCTGAAAAGCGAGCCGGCTCTCGAGCGTCTGCTCGACCAGCGAATCGTCACCGCCCGGCCGCGTCATGCTGTGATCAACAACTAACCGCCCAGCGTGCGCGTCACCGCGTTCGCGCACAGCTGCAGCAGATATTGCGGAAGAATGCCAAGGACCAGCACCAGCAGGCCATTGACCGACAGCGCCACCCGCATGTCGGTCGGCGCAACGATCGGAATCGCGCTGGCCTCCGGCGTCGGCTCGTCGAAGTACATCGTCTTGACGATGCGCAGGTAGTAGAACGCTGCAATCAGCGAAAAGAGCACGGCTATCACAGCCAATGACACCGCCGCGACGGTGGCGCCCTCGCTCAACAATGCCTGCAGCACCACCAGCTTCGCATAAAAGCCGACCGTCGGCGGAACGCCCGCCAGCGAGAACATCAGCAGCAACATCACGAATGCGTACCACGGGCTGCGCTTCGCCAGCCCGCGAAAGTCCGAGATCTCTTCTGCTTCGAATCCCTGCCTCGATAGCAGCAGCATGACGCCAAACGTGCCGAGCGAGGTCAGTGCATAGGTGATCAGGTAGAACATCGCAGCGCTGTACGAGCCTGCGATCGATGCCCGGTCACCGGCGGCGACGCCCGAGAGCATTGCGAGCAGCACGAAGCCCATCTGCGCGATGGTCGAATAGGCCAGCATCCGCTTCAGGTTGGTCTGGGCGATCGCCGTCAGATTGCCGAGTACCAGTGAAGCGACAGCCAGCAGCGCGAGAATCTTCTGCCAGTCGACGGCCAGCGGCAGCAGCCCTTCGACGAGAATGCGGAAGGCAATCGCAAAGATTGCAAGCTCGGGCGCCGAGGCGATCAGCAAAGTGATCGGAGTCGGTGCGCCTTGATACACATCCGGCGCCCACATGTGAAACGGCACCACGCCGAATTTGAACGCCAGCCCGGCGATCACGAACACAATCCCGAGCAGCAGCGCAGCGCGGCTGGCAATTTGCCCGCCTGCAACGCGTCGTGCCAGCTCGTCGATTTCGAGTGTGCCCGTGGCGCCGTACAGCATTGACATGCCGTAGAGCAAAAAACCGGACGCCAGCGATCCCAGCACGAAATACTTCATCGCGGCCTCGCTCGCGCGCGGGTCGTCGCGCCGCAACGCGACCAGCGCATACATCGAAAGCGACTGCAGCTCGAGGCCGAGGTAGATCACCAGCAGGTTGTTCGCCGAGATCATCAGCATGATCCCGAGCAGCATGAACAGCGTCAGGCTGAACAGCTCGCCTTTCCAGATGCCGCGCGCGCGTGCATACGATTGAGCGCATATCAGCATGAAGCCGCAGCAGAAGATTGCGAACAGCTTCAGCACGTGGCCCATCGGATCTGCGATGTACATCCCGCCAAAACCGACCACGACTTCGTTTCGTGCCAGCGCCAAGCAGACGGCGACTGCAACCAGCCCCAGCGCCAGCAACGTCATGCCGTACGTGATGTTGCGCCGCTCATCGGAAACGAACAGATCGACCACCAGCACGATACTGGCCAAGGCGAGCAGCACCATCTCTGGAAGCGCGACGATGAGGCCGAGCGAGCTCATCTACTGAACCGCTCCGGTCGCGAGCGGCAGCTTCGACACCGCAACGTGCTTAAGCAACTGCGTGACCGACGCATCCATCAGGTCGGTGACCGGCTTCGGATACAGGCCCAGCCACAACACTGCCGCCGCCAGCAGCGTCAGGATCGCGAATTCGCGGCCGTTGACATCGACCAGCCCGGCGACATGCTTGTTCGCCACGTCACCGAAGATGACCCGCTTGTACATCCACAGTGAGTACGCGGCGCCCAGCACCAGGGTCGTCCCGGCGATGAGCGCAATCCAGAAGTTGTACTGAACCGCGCCCAGGATCACCATGAACTCGCCGACGAAGCCGCTGGTCGCAGGCAACCCGGCGTTCGCCATCACGAACAGCATGAAAAACGCAGCGAACTTCGGCATCGTGTTGACGACGCCGCCATAGTCGGCGATCTCGCGTGAGTGCATGCGGTCGTACATCACACCGATGCAGAAGAACATCGCGCCCGAGACGAAGCCGTGCGAGATCATCTGCACGATTCCGCCCGTCATTCCCATCGGGTTGAAGATGAAAAACCCGAGCGTCACAAAACCCATGTGCGCGATCGACGAATAGGCAACGAGTTTTTTCATGTCCGACTGCACGAGCGCAACCAGGCCGATGTAAACGACGGCGATCAGCGACAACACGATGATGAACCCTGCCAGCTCGTGCGAGGCATCGGGAGCAATCGGCAGCGAGAAGCGCAGGAAGCCGTAGGCGCCAAGCTTCAACATGATCGCGGCCAGAATGATCGAGCCGCCGGTCGGTGCTTCGACGTGGGCATCGGGCAGCCATGTATGCACGGGCCACATCGGCACCTTGACCGCAAACGCCGCGAGGAACGCGACAAAGAGAAACGTCTGCGCCGTCATGCCAAGACGGACCTGATGCCAATCGAAGATTCCGAAGCGCCCGTCGGATGCGTAGTACAGATAAACGAGCGCGACCAGCATCAGCAACGACCCCGCGAACGTGTACAGGAAAAACTTGATCGCTGCGTAGATGCGATTCGCTCCTCCCCAGATGCCGATGATCACGTACATCGGGACCAGCGTGGCCTCGAAGAAAACGAAGAACAACAAACCGTCCGCGGCCGCGAAAACTCCGACCATCAATCCCGACAGGATCAGGAAGGCGGCGTAGTACTGGGCAACGCGCGTTTCGATCACCTGCCAGCCTGCGAGCACCACGATCACGGTCATGAACGCAGTCAACAACACGAACCAGATCGAGATGCCATCGACCCCGAGGTGATAGTTGGCGTTCAGGCGCTCGATCCAGGCCACGTTTTCCACGAACTGCAGCGACGCACTGGAAGCGTCGAAGCCGATGTAAAGCGGAATCGTCACCAGGAAGCTGAGTACGCTGCCAATCAGCGCGGTGGCACGAATCACGTCGAGGTTGCGATCGCGGCCAGCCGCCAGGATCGCGACACCAAAGCCGATCGGAATCCAGATCGCGAGACTGAGCCAGTGGGTCACGTTCGGCTTTTTATTCTTGTTGGTTTCAGGCTAACGCACGACGTTCAGCGTGACGAACAACGTCACCAGAACCAGGATGCCGACGATCATGCCGAAGGCATAGTGATAGATGTAGCCGGATTGCAGCAGGCGCGAAGCGCCAGCGATCCATCCGACGACCTTCGCGCTGCCATTGACTGCGATGCCGTCGATCAATCCGACGTCACCGCCGCGCCATAAGCCGAAGCCGAGCTTGCGCGCTCCGGCAGCGAAGACCACCTCGTTGATGCGATCGAGGTAATACTTGTTATCGAGCAGTCGATGCAAGCCCGCAAACCGCTGCTTCAACGCAGCCGCGAGGTCTGGCCGCTTCAGATACAAAAACCACGCGAGCGCTACACCTGCGAGGGCGAGATAAGTCGGAGCGGAAACCAGCCCGTGCAGACCCATGGCTACCGCGCTGTGCGCCTCTTTTGCAAGCTGCGCCATTGCAGGGTGTCGCGCAACGTCGGCAACGATCGAACTCCCGAAGAAATCGCCGCCGAGCATCCACTCGATCGCGACGAAGCCGATCACTACCGACGGAATCGCAAGCAGCACCAGCGGCACCGTGACGACGCTGGCCGATTCGTGCGGTTCGCCGTGATGCTCGTCACCATGATCGTCGCCGTGCCCGGCGTCGTGCGGCTTTTGATCCCACCGCGGCTTGCCGTGAAAGACCAGGAAAAACATCCGGAACGAATAGAACGCGGTAATGAACACGCCAATCGTCAGCGCCCAGTACGCGACCGTGGCGCCCCATTGCCCCGCGTTCGCTGCCGCGTGGGTCGCGATGATGATCGAGTCTTTCGAATAGAAGCCCGAGAAAAACGGAAAACCGATCAGCGCCAGCGACCCGATCAGCGACGTAATCCATGTGACCGGCATCCTGTTCCACAGCCCGCCCATGTGTCGGATGTCCTGGTGGTGATGCATGCCGATGATCACCGAGCCGGCGGCCAGAAACAGCAGCGCCTTGAAAAACGCATGCGTCATCAGATGGAAGATGCCGGCCGCATAGGCCGATGCGCCGAGTGCAACCGTCATATAGCCGAGCTGCGACAACGTCGAGTACGCGACGACCCGCTTGATGTCGTTCTGCACGATACCCAGGATGCCCATGAAGAACGCCGTGATCGCGCCGATCACGATGACGAACGACAGCGCGACGTCCGACAGCTCGAACAGCGGCGACATGCGCGCGACCATGAAGATGCCGGCGGTCACCATGGTCGCGGCGTGAATCAGCGCCGAGATCGGCGTCGGACCTTCCATCGAGTCCGGCAGCCAAACATGCAGCGGAAACTGCGCGCTCTTGCCCATCGCGCCAATGAACAGGCAGATGCAGATCACCGTCATCAGCAGCCATGGCGTGCCCGGAATCAGCTCGATCGCACGCTGGGCCATGCCAGGCGCCGCGGCGAAGACCTCGGCATAGTGCAAGGTGCCGAAGTACGCGTACACGAGCCCGATGCCGAGCACGAAGCCGAAATCGCCGACCCGATTGACGATGAATGCCTTCAGGTTCGCGTAGATCGCGGTCGGCCGCTCGTACCAGAAGCCGATCAGCAAATACGACATCAGGCCGACCGCCTCCCATCCGAAGAACAGCTGCAGAAAATTGTTGCTCATCACCAGCATCAGCATGCTGAACGTGAACAGCGAGATGTACGAGAAGAACCGCTGATAGCCGGGATCGTCGGCCATGTAGCCGATCGTGTAGATGTGCACCATCAGCGACACGAAGGTGACGACGACCATCATCAGAGCCGTCAACGGATCGATCAGAAAAGCCGACTTCCAGGTTCAGACCACCGACGACCGCCCACGTGTACACGGTGCCGTCGAAGCGGGTGCCGCCCATCACGTCGGAGAGCACCATGAATGACGCGACCGTCGCAATCAGAACGCCGGCGATCGTAATCAGATGCGCGCCGGTGCGGCCGACGACCTTGCCCGCCAGCCCTGCGATCAGCGCTCCGATAAGCGGTGCCAGCGGCACGAGGAGATAGAGGCCCCGCACTATCGTTCAGCCCTTAAGCAGATCGAGCTCTTGCACGTCGATCGTCGACAGATTGCGGAACAGCACGACCAGAATCGCCAGCCCGATCGCGGACTCGGCGGCAGCGACCGTCAGAATGAAAAACACGAAGACCTGCCCGTGGTAATCGCCGAGATAGTGCGAGAACGCGACGAAGTTGATGTTGACCGCGAGCAGCATCAGCTCGATCGCCATCAGCAGCACGATCAGGTTCTTGCGATTCAGGAAAATACCGACGACGCTGATCGCGAACAACAGCGCGCCGACACCCAAATACCAGGACAGCGATACCACGACGCTCCTTTTACTTAATTGATTCTTGTTTGACGCGCTCTTCAGTCGCCATCGTGACCAACCGCACCCGCTCCTCGCTGCGCGCCTGCACCTGCTGCGATGGCTCCTGCTTCTTCGAATCCTTGCGTCCGCGCAGCGTCAACGCAATCGCCGCAATGATCGCCACCAGCAGAATGACGCCGGCAATCTGCAGCGGGAATACATATTCAGTGAACGTCAGCATGCCCAATTCGCGTGTGTTGTCGGCATTCGCAATGCCCGGGCCGGACCGCGTCATGCCCTGCCATTGCGGTTGCGACAACACGAGCCACATTTGCAGCACGATCAACGCGGCGACGCCGAACCCCCAAGGCGCGTTGCGCCAGAACCCCTGGCGCAGCTTGTCGATGTTGATGTCGAGCATCATCACGACGAACAGGAAAAGAACCATCACGGCACCGACATACACCAGCACCAGCGCGATCGCGAGAAACTCGGCTCGCAGAAGAATCCATAGCGCCGCGGCGGAAAAGAATGCCAGCACCAGAAACAGCACCGCGTGCACCGGATTGCGTGCGGTGATCACGCGCAACGCGGCGATCAGCATCACGCCGGCAAACGTCAGGAACAGGGCGGATTGAGCGTCCATCAGCGGAATGCCGCGTCGGCCGTGCGCGCCGCTGCGATTTCCTTTTCATAGCGATCGCCAATCGCCAGCAGCATCGGCTTCGTGTAGTAGAGGTCGCCGCGCTGCTCGCCGTGGTACTCGAGGATGTGCGTCTCGACGATCGAATCCACCGGGCAGCTCTCTTCGCACAGGCCGCAGAAAATGCACTTGGTCAGATCGATGTCGTAACGGGTCGTGCGGCGCGTGCCGTCTTCGCGTTGATCGGATTCGATCGTGATCGCCAGCGCCGGGCACACGGCTTCGCATAACTTGCAGGCAATGCAGCGCTCTTCACCATTCGGGTAGCGGCGCAGCGCATGCAGACCGCGAAAGCGCGGCGAGATCGGCGTCTTCTCTTCCGGATACCGGATAGTGATCTTGCGCGAGAACGCATAACGGCCGGTCAGTGCGAGGCCCTTGACCAACTCCCGCAACAGCAGGCTATCGAAAAATTCCCGGACGGCGCCCATCGACTATTTGCTCCAGATGTTCCAGGGCGTTTGCATCCAGACCGCAATCACCACCAGCCACACCAGCGTCAATGGAATGAATATCTTCCAGCCCAGCCGCATGATCTGGTCGTAGCGATAGCGCGGAAACGACGCGCGGAACCAGATGAATAGCGAGACGACGAAGAAAACTTTCGCAAACAGCCAGAACCAGCCCGAAAGCGAGGCGACCCAGCTCGGCACGTCGAATCCAAGCAATCGCCCGAGGTCGATCGGCGCCGCCCAGCCGCCGAGGAACATGATCGTGGCGACGGTCGACAGCAGGATCATGTTCGCGTATTCGGCCAGAAAGAAAATCGCGAAGCTCATGCCCGAGTACTCGACCATGTGGCCAGCGACGATCTCCGATTCGCCTTCGACGACGTCGAAAGGATGCCGGTTGGTTTCAGCGATGCTCGACACGACATAGATCACGAACAGCGGCAGCAGTGGCAGCCAATTCCACGACAGGAAGTTCAGCCCCATCGAAGCGAACGTGCCGGTGTTCTGCCCCACCACGATCTGCGTCAGGTTCAACGTACCGGCAACCATCAGCACCGTGACCAGCACGAAGCCCATTCCAATCTCGTAACTGACCATTTGTGCCGCTGCCCGCATGGCCCCGAGAAATGCGTACTTCGAGTTCGACGCCCAGCCCGCGATGATGACGCCGTACACGCCGACCGACGTGATCGCCATCACGAACAGCAGGCCGGCGTTGATGTCGGCCAGCACGATGCCCGGGCCGAAGGGAATCACTGCCCACGCCGCCAATGCGGGCATCAGAATCACGACCGGCGCCAGGAAGAACAGCGACCGATCCGACTGCGACGGCGTGATGATTTCTTTCGTGAGCAGCTTGAATGCATCGGCAATCGGCTGCAGCAGTCCGAGTGGACCGACCCGGTTGGGACCTAGGCGAATATGGAACCAGCCGATCAGCCGCCGCTCCCACAACGTCAAATATGCGACCAGCCCGAGGATCGGCAGCACGATCGCGATAATTTTCGCCAGCGACCATACGACCGGCCAGGCGGCGCCGAGCGTCTGACTACCGTAGGCGGTCAGCGCATCCATCAGGCACGTTCCAGCGTGATCGGGCCGAACATGGGGCCGAGCGTTGCGGTCGATTCGTGGCCCGCGGATACGAGCACGGCACCTTCGGCGATGCTCTCGTCCAGTGCGACCTCCAGCAACGCCGATGCGTCGCCCTGCCGCACGCGCACCTTGTCTCCGGCGGCAACACCAAACGACTGCAGCGTTTGCGCGTTCGCACGCGCCTTCGGCGGCCTTGCCGCGTGGGTTTCCTGCAGCGGCGTCGAGCGGCGCACGATCGCGTCGCTGAAGTAAATCGGAACATCGGCGATTCTTTCCGCTGCGCCTGCGTTGCGCTGCACGCTCGACGGCTTCGCCGGCGCGATCGAAGTTTCGTTCGACAGCATCGCGTTGACATCGGCCGGCACCGCCTCGCTTCGGACCTGATCGGACGTCTCGTACTCAAAGCCTTCGAGGTTCAGCAGATTGCCGAGAACGCGCAGCACCTTCCAGCCAGGCCGCGCTTCGCCTGCCGGCCGCACGGTGCCATTGAAACTTTGCACGCGTCCTTCACAGTTAATGAACGTGCCCGCAGTTTCGGTGAATGGGGCGATCGGCAATATCACGTCCGCGTAGTCGAGTGCGCCGTTGCGATACACGGAGCACGCAATCACGGAGTCCGCTGATTGCAGCGCTCGCGCCGTTGCAGCGGGATTGGCAAGGTCGTAGTCGGGCTCGACGTTCCATAGTAGATACGCCTTGCGCGGTTGCTCGATCATTTCGCGCGCGTTCAAGCCGCCCTGCTTTGCGCCGTGACCTGGAAGCGCACCGACGACATAGCCACCGACCGTATTCGCAGCCTCGCCCAGTACGCCGAGCGTGGCGCCGGTCGCCTTCGCAATCCACTGTGCCCATGCGCGCAACTGCGTCGCCTCCGGATGCTGTATCGCGGCGTTGCCAAGCAGGATCGCTTTGCGCTCGCCCGTCAACAGGGTTTTGGCAACCGCCTTGGCTCGATCGCCGGCGGCGACTCCGTCGATCGGCGCACGCTCGCCGCGCTCACCGGCAACTGCCACTGCGATCTCGCACAGCGCTTGCGCCCACTCGCCCGGTCGGACAATCACCTTGTTTGCGACCGGCATCAGCAGATCGGTGTCGACCGCGTGCAGCACGTTCACCTTGCAGCCGCGCTTGGTTGCTGCGCGCAGTCGCGCCGATAGCAGCGGCTGGTCCTGGCGCAAGAACGAGCCGATCAGCAACACGCTGTCCAGCTTGCCAACATCGGCGATCTTCATTCCGAGCCAGGGCACGCCATCGACTGAAAGGTCCGACTGGCGCAAGCGGAAATCAATGTTGTCCGAGCCAAAGGCACGCATGACCTTCGTCAGCAGATGCAACTCTTCCAGCGTGCTACCGGGCCACGCAAGGGCACCGATCGCCGCTGCACCGTGCTCTGCCTTCACCTGCGTCAGGACCCGTGCCGCATATTCGAGCGCGACGGTCCAATCGACTTCGCTCCATCGACCACCCTGCTTCAGCATCGGCCGGAGCAGGCGATCAGGCGCATTCAGGCCTTTATAGGAAAACCGATCGCGATCCGACAGCCAACATTCGTTGACCTCTTCATTTTCGAGCGGCAGAACGCGCAGCACTTCGTTGTTCTTGACCTGCACGATCAGATTCGATCCGAGCGAATCGTGCGGACTGATCGATTTGCGGCGCGACAACTCCCACGAACGCGCCTCGTAGCGGAACGGTTTGCTGGTCAGCGCGCCCACCGGGCAAATATCGATCATGTTGCCCGACAGTTCCGAGTCGACCGAGCGGCCGACGAAGCTCAGTATCTCTGCGTGTTCGCCGCGCCCCGCCATGCCGAGTTCCATGACGCCGGCAACTTCCTGACCGAAGCGGACACAGCGCGTGCAGTGAATGCAGCGCATCATCTCCTCGGCAGAAATCAGCGGCCCCATGCTCTTGTGGAACACCACACGCTTGGGCTCGGTATAGCGGCTCGCCGAGCCGCCGTAGCCGACGGCAAGGTCCTGCAGCTGACACTCACCGCCCTGATCGCAAATGGGGCAATCGAGCGGATGGTTGATCAGCAGAAATTCCATCACCGAGCGTTGAGCCTGTTTGGCAAACGCTGACTGCGTGCGCGCGATCATGCCCTTGGCGACCGGTGTCGCGCACGCGGGCAGCGGTTTCGGAGCCTTCTCGACCTCGACCAGGCACATGCGGCAATTGGCTGCGATGGTGAGCTTCTTGTGGTAACAGAAGTGAGGGATGTAGATGCCGAGCCTGCTGGCAGCATCCATCAGCATGCTGCCCTCCGGCACCTCGACTTTCCGGCCGTCGATCTCGACTTCGATCACGCGTACTCCGGCATGTGCTCGATGCAGTGCTTGTGCTTGATGTGCTGCTCAAACTCCGACCGGTAGTGCTTGACGAATGCGCGTACCGGCATCGCGGCCGCATCACCTAGCGCGCAGATCGTCCTGCCTTGAATGTTGTCGGCCAGCGAATTCAGTAAATCAAGATCTTCAGTGCGCCCTTCCCCGTGTTCGATCCGGTGAATGATCCGGTACAACCAACCCGTTCCTTCACGGCACGGTGTGCACTGACCGCAGCTCTCCTCGAAATAAAAGTACGCGAGGCGCTCGGCCGCTTTAACCATGCAACGCGTCTCATCCATCACGATCACCGCGCCAGAGCCGAGCATCGATCCCGCTTTGGCGATCGAGTCGTAGTCCATGTCGGTCGCCATCATCAATTCGCCCGGGACGACAGGCATCGACGAGCCACCCGGAATCACGCCCTTGATCTTTTTTCCGTCACGCATGCCACCGGCCAGCTCAAGTAACTTTGCAAACGGTGTACCGAGTGGCACTTCATAGTTGCCGGGGTACGTCACGTCACCCGACACCGAAAAGATCTTGGTGCCGCCGTTGTTCTGGCGGCCGATCTCGAGGAATTTGTCGCCGCCGTGGGTGATGATGAACGGCACCGCAGCGAACGTCTCGGTGTTGTTGATCGTCGTCGGCTTGCCGTACAGGCCATAGCTTGCCGGAAAGGGCGGCTTGAAACGCGGAAATCCCTTCTTGCCCTCGAGCGACTCGAGCAGCGCGGTTTCCTCGCCGCAGATGTATGCACCGTAGCCATGCACTGCATGCAGTTCGAACGAATATTCGGAGCCCAGGATGTTGCGGCCGAGATAGCCGGCGTCGCGCGCCTCGGCCAGCGCTTCTTCAAAGCGCTCGTACTCGGCCCAGGTTTCGCCGTGAATGTAGTTGTAGCCGACCGAGATTCCCATCGCATACGCGGCGATCGCCATGCCTTCGATGACGATGTGCGGGTTGTAACGCAGAATGTCGCGATCCTTGAACGTGCCGGGCTCGCCTTCGTCCGAATTGCAGACCAGGTACTTCTGCCCCGCGTATTGCTTCGGCATGAAGCTCCATTTGAGGCCGGTCGGAAAACCGGCGCCGCCGCGACCGCGCAACGCTGACTTTTTCACTTCGGCGATGACGGCATCGGGCGTCAGCTTGTCATCGAAGACTTTGCGCAGCGCCTTGAATCCGCCGCGCTCTTCGTACGCCTTCAAGCCCCAGTTGTTGCCGTCGAGGCCTTCCAGGATCATCGGACTCAAGTGGCGGCCGTGGAAGCAGGTCTGTGCGGTCATCGCGCCGCCAACTCCAGTTCAGACAACAGCGCGTCGAGCTTCTCATTGCTCATGAAGCTTTCCATGCGCTTGTTGTTGACCAGCAGCACGGGTGCGTCACCGCACGCACCAAAGCACTCGCCCTCTTTCAGCGTGAACGCGCCGTCGGCGGTAGTTTCGTTAAAGCCGATACCAAGCCGTCGCTTCAGATGCTCGGCGGCGCGCGTTGCGCCCGATAGCGCACACGGCAGATTGGTGCAGATCGCGATCTTGTGACGGCCGATCGGCTTCAGGTTGTACATGCTGTAGAACGTCGCGACTTCATAAACCGCGATCGGCGGCATGCCTAGATAGCCAGCGACTTCCTCCATCGCCTCCTTCGAGAGCCAGCCGATTTCGTCCTGCGCGATCGCGAGCGCCGCCATCACCGCCGAACGGCGCCGCTCAGCGGGGAACTTTGCAATTTCGCGATCGATCTTTTGATATGCATTCGCGGACAGCACCAAGGCGCTTTGTGGAAGCGCACTCATGTTTGCCCCCTACGGCGCTGCGCGCCGGTCCCCCCAGGGGGAGCGAGCGCCTTGGGAGCGGCCCGGCGGCGCATGTTTGCCCCCTACGGCGCTGCGCGCCGGTCCCCCCGAGGGGGAGCGAGCGCCTTGGGAGCGGCCCGGCGGCGCTCATCGATCGATCTCCCCGAACACGATGTCCTGTGTGCCGATGATCGTCACTGCGTCCGCAATCATGTGACCGCGCGCCATTTCATCGAGCGATTGCAAGTGCGGAAAGCCGGCGGCGCGAATCTTCAGCCGATACGGCTTGTTCGCGCCGTCCGAAATCAGATAGATGCCGAACTCGCCTTTCGGGTGCTCGACCGCCGCATACACCTCGCCCGGCGGTACGTGAAATCCCTCGGTGAACAGCTTGAAGTGATGAATCAGGTCTTCCATGCCCGTCTTCATATCGACTCGAGACGGCGGTGCAACCTTGTGATCGTCGGTCATCACGGGACCGGGATGCCCGCGTAACCAGGCGATGCACTGCCTGATGATTGAATTGCTTTGCCGCATCTCCGCCACGCGCACCAGGTAGCGGTCGTAACAGTCGCCGTTCTTGCCGATCGGGATCTGGAAATCGAGCTTGTCGTACACCTCGTACGGCTGCTTGCGGCGCAGGTCCCATTCGATTCCCGAGCCGCGCAGCATCGGACCGGTAAAACCGAGCTGCAGCGCACGCTCGGGCGACACCACGCCAATACCTACCAGACGCTGCTTCCAGATCCGGTTGTCGGTCAACAACGTTTCGTATTCGTCAACGTGCTTCGGAAAGCGGTCGGTGAAATCCTCGATGAAGTCGAGCAGCGAGCCTTGGCGGTTTTCGTTCAGGCGCTTGATGTCCTGTTCGCTGCGGTATTTGGTGTTCTTGTGCTGCGGCATCGCATCCGGCAGGTCGCGATACACACCGCCGGGGCGGTAGTAGGCGGCGTGCATGCGCGCGCCCGATACCGCCTCGTACATGTCCATCAAGTCTTCGCGCTCGCGAAACGCGTACAGGAAAACCGCCATCGCGCCGACATCGAGCCCGTGCGCACCAATCCACAGCAGGTGATTCATCAAGCGCGTCAGCTCGTCGAACATCACACGGATGTATTGCGCGCGAATGGGCACGTCGACGCCGATCAGCTTCTCGATCGCCATCACGTACGCGTGCTCGTTGCACATCATCGACACGTAGTCGAGCCGGTCCATGTACGGCACCGACTGCAGATACGTGCGCGTTTCGGCGAGTTTCTCGGTCGCGCGATGCAAAAGCCCAATGTGAGGATCGGCACGCTCGATCACTTCGCCGTCGAGTTCCAGCACCAGTCGCAACACACCATGGGCGGCAGGATGCTGGGGGCCAAAATTGAGCGTGTAATTCTTGATCTCGGCCATTATTCGCGTCCGTGGCCGTAGTTTTCTTCACGAATCACACGCGGCACGATCTCGCGCGGCTCGATGGTCACCGGCTGATAGATAACCCTCTTCTGCTCGGGGTCGTAGCGCATTTCCACGTAACCCGAGATCGGGAAGTCCTTGCGAAACGGATGGCCGACGAAACCGTAATCGGTGAGGATCCGGCGCAGATCGGGATGGCCCTCGAACACGATTCCGTACAAATCGAACGCTTCGCGCTCGAACCAGTTCGCGCCCGCCCAGACTCCGGTAACCGATGCCACCAGCGGCAGGTCATCGTCCGCGCAGAAGGAACGAACGCGCACGCGCCAGTTATGGGTAAGCGACAGCAGATGCAGTACGACCGCGTAACGTGCGCCGTCCCAGGCGCCCTCACCATAAGAGGAGTAGTCGACTCCGCACAGGTCGATCATCTGCTCGAATGCAAGGCCGCTGTCGTCGCGCAACGTACGAGCGACCGATAGGTGATCTTCGCCCTTGATGACGACGGTCACTTCGTCGAGAGCGATGACAAGGCGCTGCAGCCTGTCGCCCAGCGCCGACTTCAAACGTTCGGAGAGCTCGTCCAGACGGTTCATCAACGAGCGATGGTGTTTGTACGACGAATCTTGTTTTGCAACTGAATGATTCCGTAGATCAACGCTTCTGCGGTCGGCGGACATCCCGGCACATAGACGTCGACGGGCACGATGCGGTCGCAGCCGCGCACTACCGAGTAGCTGTAGTGGTAATAACCACCGCCGTTGGCGCACGAACCCATGCTGATCACCCAGCGCGGCTCGGCCATCTGGTCGTAGACCTTGCGCAATGCCGGCGCCATCTTGTTGCACAGCGTGCCAGCGACGATCATCAGGTCCGATTGCCGCGGGCTCGGGCGGAAGAAGATGCCGAACCGATCCAGGTCATAGCGTGCCGCGCCGGCGTGCATCATCTCGACCGCGCAACACGCCAGGCCGAACGTCATCGGCCAGAGCGACCCCGTCTTCGACCAGTTCAGCACCTTGTCGACGCTGGTCGTTACGAATCCTTCGTTGAGGTGACCTTCAAGTGCCATCGTCTACTCCCAGTCCAGCGCGCCTTTTTTCCATTCATAAATGAAGCCGATGGTCAGGATGGCAAGAAACAACATCATTGCCCAGAATCCCGCGCTCCACACGCCAAGATCGCCGAGCACGACGCCCCACGGGAACAGGAACGCAATCTCCAGATCGAAGATGATGAACAGGATCGCGACCAGGTAGTAACGAACGTCGAACTTCATGCGCGCGTCTTCGAACGCTTCGAAGCCACACTCATACGGAGACAATTTTTCCGGATCCGGGTTACGCGGTCCAAGCACGGCACCGATCAGCATCGGTGCCGCACCGATCGCGAGCCCGACCAGGATGAACAGCAGAATCGGAAGATAGTTTTCGAGGATCACGCGAGATTCACGTTATAGCCGGTGTTACTTGCAAAACACTGGTGCCCACGGGGAGACTCGAACTCCCACAGCTTTCGCCGCCACCCCCTCAAGATGGTGTGTCTACCAATTCCACCACGTGGGCAGTGGAAATCCCGTGAGATTTTACATGCGGGTGCAGCGCGTACACCTTCGCCGCAGCACGTCTATTTCGGGATGTCGCTCGGCTTCGGCGGAGAGTCGGTCGTCGCCGGAGCCGGCGTCGCTGGAAGGGCCGTGGCGGGCGCGCTTTGCGGCGTCTGCCCGCTCGGTGTCGGAATGTCTTTCGGCGTGGTTGCCGGAGCCGGTGTGGTCGCGGGCACTCCCATCACGCCGCCGGTGTCCGATGCGGGGCGCTTGCTCTCGGTACTGGTGTACGCCAGGCCAAGCGTGGCGAGAAAAAACACCGTTGCAACAACGCCGGTACTGCGCGACAGAAAGTTTGCCGACCCCGTCGCACCGAACAGGCTGCCCGACGCACCGCCGCCGAACGCGGCGCCCATGTCCGCGCCTTTACCGTGTTGAAGCAGCACCAGCACGATGACAGCGATCGCCGCGATGACCTGCACGACGATCAGCAATGTAGTTAACCAAGCCATTTTGAAGCCCTTTTTTCCATAAACCGAATTCTACGTGGGTACGGCAGCACAAATCGCCAGAAAATCCTGCGCTACCAGTGACGCACCGCCGATCAGCCCGCCATCGATATCCGGCTGCGCGAACAATTCCGCGGCATTGGCCGGCTTGACGCTGCCGCCATACAAAATTCTCAAGCTGCGTGCGGCCATCGCGTCGTCACCGCTGACCTGCGCCCGCAAGGCAGCGTGCACTTCCTGCGCCTGGTCGGGCGTTGCGGTGCGACCGGTGCCGATGGCCCACACCGGCTCGTAGGCCAGCGCACCGCTCGATAATCGTCCCGCGCCGATTCGCTGCAGCACTGCCGCGAGCTGCGCGCCCAGCACTGCATGCGTATGCCCGCCTTCGCGCTGCTGCAGCGTTTCGCCGATGCAGACGATCGGCCGCAGTCCCGCCTGCAGCGCTCGCTCGGCTTTCTGCGCGACGCTCGCGTCGGTTTCTCCGTGCCACTGGCGGCGTTCGGAATGTCCCACGATGACCCAGCCGCAGCCCGCGTCGCGCAGCATTTCAGCCGCGACATCACCGGTGTAGGCACCTGGCTGATGCGCAGATACATCCTGCGCTCCAGTCTCGTCCGGACTCAGTGCACGCTGCAGCTGTTCCAGATAGGGATACGGCGCACACACCACGAAATCGCACGCCAACGCCGCCTTCTGCGCGGCAAATTCGTTCAACCAGAGATCGTTGGACGCGCGCGAGCCGTTCATTTTCCAGTTCGCTGCGACCAATGAACGGCGCGGCTTCAACTTGCGCGCTCCGCGTCTGCCCGGACCGTCAGCACGATCTTTCCCACGTGCTGGCTCGATTCCATCAGCCGATGCGCGTCGGCCGCTTGCTCGAGCGGAAAGGTGCGAAACAGCATTGGCTTGACGCGCCCAGACTCGATCAAAGGCCACACCACTTCGCGCAAACGCTTGGCGATCGCCTCTTTGAAAGCGACCGAGCGCGGACGCAGCGTCGATCCGGTCACCGTCAACCGACGGCGCAACACCGCATTCAGATCCAAGGTCGCCTTGGAGCCGCCGAGCAGCGCGATGAAGACCAGCCGGCCGTCGTCGGCCAATGATGCGATTTCGCGCGGCAGATAGTCGCCGGCCACCATGTCGAGGATCACATCGACGCCACGACCGTTCGTCTCTGCCTTGATGACTTCCGCAAAGTCCTCGGTCCGGTAGTTGATCGCCCGTTTCGCGCCGAGTTCGACGCAAGCCTGGCATTTTTCGTCGCTGCCGGCCGTCGCAAAGACGGTGCTTCCAAGCGCCGCCGCCAACTGAATCGCGGCGACGCCGATACCGCTCGAGCCACCCTGCACCAGCAGCGATTCGCCGGGCACAAGCCGCGCGCGGTCGAACACATTGCTCCAGACGGTGAAGTAGGTTTCGGGCAACCCGGCCGCTTCGGCAAAGGACAATGCGTGTGGCTTCGGCAAGCACTGTGCAACCGGTGCAACGCAAAATTCCGCGTAGCCACCGCCTGCGACCAGCGCGCACACTTCATCGCCGATCTTGAAGCCCGAGCTTCCCACGTTGCCGCTCTCGATCGTGCCCGAAACTTCCAACCCCGGTAGATCGGAGGCTCCGGCAGGCGGCGCATAGGCGCCTTTACGCTGCAGAACATCGGGGCGATTCACGCCAGCTGCCTGGACTCGAATCAGGACTTCACCTGCCGCCGGCTGCGGAACAGGACGTTCGGTCAGCCGCAGCACTTCAGGTCCGCCGGGCTGCGAGATTTCAATGGCCTGCATCGACCGCGCGCTCACGGCTTACCTCCGAGGTGCTTCCACAGGAACGTGTATTCGATCGCGGCCATCAACGCACGCTGTTCGTTGTTCGAAGCAACGCCGTGCCCGCCTTCGATGTTTTCGTAATACCACGCGTCGTGTCCCTGTTCGCGCATCCGCGCAAACATCTTCCGTGCATGTGCAGGATGGACGCGATCGTCGCGTGTCGACGTAATGAACAGCGTCGGCGGGTAGATCGCTTGCTTGCGCACGTTCTGGTACGGCGAGTACTTGCTGATGTATGCCCATTGCTCGGGCACATCGGGATCGCCGTACTCGGCCATCCAGCTCGCACCGGCCAGCAACTTGCTGTAGCGCTTCATGTCCAGCAAAGGCACTTGCGCCACCGCGGCGCCGAACAGTTCAGGCCGCTGCGTCAGCGCGGCACCGACCAGCAACCCACCGTTACTTCCACCACGAATTCCGATCTGTTTCGGCTGCGCGATGCCTCGCCGCGCGAGGTCCTCGGCGATTGCTATGAAATCGTCGAACGCGTTCTGCCGTTTTTCCTTCAACGCGGCCTGATGCCACGCCGGTCCGAACTCACCGCCGCCACGAATGTTGGCCACCACCAGTACGCCGCCGCGCGCCAGCCACGCGCGGCCGATTCCGCCGCTGTAAAACGGTTCGAGCGCGTTTTCGAAACCCCCATATCCATACAGCATGGTCGGCGCGTTTTTCGCTCCGCGCGCACCGACCACGAAGTACGGCACGCCGGTGCCATCGCGCGATTTCGCCTCGAACTGCTGCACCGTCATGCGCGAAGCGTCGAAGAACGCAGGCATCGACTTCAACTTTTCGATCGGCTCACCGGCAGTGCCGACGAACAGCGTCGGGGGCGTCAGGAAATCCTGATACGTGATGAAAATCTGATCCGACGCGTAGCGATCGACCGGGTGCGCGCTGGCTGCGCCCAGCGACGGCAGGTTGACCTCCTGCCGCTGCCAGCCGCTATCTGTCGGCGTCAACACGAATAAGCGGCTTCGCACGTTATCGAGCACGTCGAGCACGATTGCGTTGCGGGTCGCCGACCAGACCTTTTGCAGCGCAGTGCGAGCGCTCGGTTCGAAAAGCACGTCGAACGCATGCCTACCCTGCAGAAAGTCCTGTGTGCGCGTAGCGATCAGCGCGCCCGCCGGATACGCACGGCCACCGACGTTCCAGGCGGATCGAAGACGCACTATCAGCCACGGGCCGACAACTTGCGCGGCCGCGTCGTTAGGCACCGCCAGCCGCACCGGTGCGCCGTCGCGCAGCACGAACGTCTCGCCGTCGTAGAACGCGATCAAGCGCCGCACGCCTTCGGTGATCCGCATCGTGCCGTCTCGAACGTCGTGATCGACCCACGCGTCAACGCCGACATCAGTGCGTTGCCCTTCGAAGACTGTGACGGCCCGCGTCAGCGGCGTGCCGCGATGCCAACGCTTCACTATGCGCGGATAGCCGCTGTCGGTCATGCTGCCAGGGCCGAAGTCGGAGCTGACGTAGATGCGTGTCGCGGTCGCGCCATTCGACATCCGACTTGGCCTCGGGCACGACGAACCCGTCAGCTACAAACTGCTTGTTGAAGAGATCAAACTCGCGCACGACGATCGCGTCGCCGCCGCCACGCGACAGACTGATCAGGCAGCGGTCACCGCGTGGCGGCAGGCACTGCGCGTTTTTCCAAACCCAGTTTTCCTTCTCGTCGCGCGCGAGTGCGTCGACATCGACCACGATCTCCCATACGGGCTGCGGCTTGCGATATTCGGCCCACGTCGTGCGGCGCCACAGGCCGCGCGGATTGGCGGCGTCCTGCCAGAAGTTGTAGAGGTGATCGCCATGCGCGGCAACGTGCGCAATGCGCTCGCGCGAGTCGAGCACGTCAAGCACTTGGTCTCGGATCTGCGCAAACTCCTGGCGTTCGCGCAGCTCCGACAGAGTGCGAGTGCTCGCCGCGCGCGCGAAATCGAGAGCGCGCGCGCTGTCAACTTCTTCGAGCCAAAGATACGTGTCGGCGAGTTCGTTGGACATGGCAGCCTGCGCCGGCACCGCGCTGACCCACGCAGCGCCGGCGATCAGAAAGAGAATTCTCGTAACGTCGCGACGCATGCAGACAATGGCGCCGTTGAAGGCGCCGGAGCCCAATGAAAACTACTGCTGCTGTGCTGCTGCGGCGGGGTTGTCGCCCCCAACTGCCTTCATCGATAGCCGCACGCGCCCTTTTTCGTCGGCCTCGATCACTTTGACCTTGACCGCCTGGCCTTCCTTCAAATAGTCGGCAACCGCGTTGACTCGCTCGTTGGCGATCTGCGAAATGTGCAGCAAGCCATCCTTGCCCGGCAGGATCTGCACGATCGCGCCGAAGTCGAGCAGGCGCAGCACGGTGCCGTCGTACACCCGGCCGACTTCGACTTCCGCCGTCAGCTCGGCGATGCGGCGCTGCGCCTCACGGCCCTTGTCCTGATCGACGCTGGCGATGATGATCGTGCCATCGTCCTCGATGTCGATTTGCGTGCCGGTCTCTTCGGTCAGCGCGCGAATTACCGCACCGCCCTTGCCGATCACATCGCGAATCTTCTCCGGATTGATCTTCATCTTGATCATGCGCGGCGCAAACGCGGACAGCTCACCGCGCGAAGCTCCGATGGCATCCTGCATCTTCTGCAGGATATGCATGCGCGCTTCCTTCGCCTGTGCGAGCGCGACCTGCATGATCTCGCGCGTGATGCCTTCAATCTTGATGTCCATCTGCAGCGCGGTAACTCCGGTCGCGGTGCCCGCCACCTTGAAGTCCATGTCGCCTAGATGATCTTCGTCACCGAGAATGTCGGTCAGCACAGCGAACTTGTTGCCTTCCTTGATCAGCCCCATCGCGACCCCGGCCACGTGCGCCTTCATCGGCACGCCGGCGTCCATCAGCGCGAGACACCCGCCGCACACCGACGCCATCGACGATGAGCCGTTCGATTCAGTAATCTCGGAGACGACCCGCAGCGAATACTGAAAATCTTCGTACGACGGCAGGCACGCCACCAGTGCGCGCTTCGCCAGGCGGCCGTGGCCGACCTCGCGCCGCTTCGGTGCGCCGACGCGGCCGGTTTCGCCGGTCGCAAACGGTGGCATGTTGTAGTGAAGCATGAAGCGCTCGCGATACTCGCCCTGCAGCGCGTCGATGATCTGCTCGTCCTGCTTGGTGCCGAGCGTTGCGATCACCAGCGCCTGCGTTTCGCCGCGCGTAAAGAGAGCCGAACCATGCGTACGCGGCAATACACCGAGACGAATCTCGATCGGGCCGCACGGTCCGCGTGTCGCGACCGTCGATGCGCGGCTCGCCGTCGAGGATCTGGCTGCGAACGATCTTGGCCTCGAGATCGAACATCATGTTGCTTAGCTCGTTGCCGTCGACCGCCGGCTGACCGTTGGCGGTGGCATTCGCTGCTGCATCGCTAATAGTCGATGCGTAAATTTCCTTGATGCGATTCTGGCGCGCCTGTTTGCTGCGCATCTGATACGCCTCGCGCAGCGCCTGGCCGGCGTTCTGCACGACGGAAGCCATCAGCGCTTCATTCTTCGCCGCAGGCTGCCATTCCCACGCCGGCTTGCCTGCGTCGCGCACCATATCGTGAATCGCGTTGATCACGACCTGCATCTGCTGGTGGCCGTGCATCACGCCGCCAAGCATCACATCCTCGGGCAACTGATCGGCTTCTGACTCGACCATCAGCACCGCACGCTCCGTGCCGGCAACGACCAGATTCAGTTGCGAAGTCTTCAGCTGTGTCGCGGTCGGGTTGATCACATATTGACCATCGACATAGCCGACGCGCGCTGCGCCGATCGGGCCCTTGAACGGAATTCCTGCCAGCGACACCGCCGCTGAAGCGCCGATTAGCGCCGGGATATCCGGGTCGATCTCGGCGTCCACGGACAGCACATGAATCACGACTTGCACTTCGTTGTAAAAACCATCCGGAAACAACGGACGCAGCGGACGATCGATCAGGCGCGACGTCAGCGTTTCCTTTTCCGACGGGCGGCCTTCGCGCTTGAAAAACCCACCCGGAATGCGGCCGGCTGCGTAGGTTTTCTCGACGTAGTCGACTGTCAGCGGGAAGAAATCCTGCCCGGGCTTCGCCACTCGGCGTGCGACGACCGTCGCCAGCACCACGGTGTCGCCGACCGAACACAGCACCGCGCCGTCAGATTGCCGGGCGATCTCGCCCGTTTCAAGGGTTACCGTATGCGCGCCATATGAAAAACTCTTCGTGACTTTCTCAAACATTCTCATTCCTTTGTCATTCGCGGCGTCCGATCAGATCGACAGAACGCAAAAAGCCCGCGCGGACCGTTCCGTGCGGGCTCAGGTGTTTCGTACCGGACACTACTTGCGCAGTCCGAGGCTATCGATAAGCCCCTTGTACGAATCGGGGTTCTTGCCTTTTAAGTAATCGAGCAACTTGCGGCGGCGGCTGACCATTTTCAGCAAACCGCGGCGTGAGTGATGATCCTTGACGTGCGCCTTGAAGTGGTCGGTCAACTCATTGATGCGCGCGGTTAACAGCGCGATTTGCACTTCGGGCGATCCGGTGTCGGCCTGCGCGCGCTGGTACTTGGCGACGATTTCCGACTTGTTGATATCTGCAACTGACATGGCGTCCCTTTCGTTGAATTGCGACTCGCGGACACGGAAGGATGGCCGTGCCGTGAAAAGCTGGCGATTGTAACAGCGTCGCGGAGCTGGCTGCGTCGCGAAGCGCAAGCGTTGGGCGGAGCTGGCCTGCCTGGGCGTCGGGCACTGAAGTGCCAACCACTGCGGTACTCACAACGCCGGCGCGAAATAAGGCTAAAGCGTTATTTCGCTTAACAGCCCCGGCGTTGCTCCGTTCCTCGGGCGACGCCCCGAAGGCAGGCCAGCTCCGCCCAACGCTTGCGCTTGAGACAGTCTCACTTGGTGGGGGGAAGGAAAAAAACACCTCGTGCGAGGCAGTGTCGCGACAGCAGCGGCTGGCGCAGCTGCGCCGCCTTTGAGTCGTCGCCCGAGGAACGGAGCGCCAGCGGGGCGGTTAAGGGCCTGCCTGTCTGAGCGCAGCGAGTTGCAGGCCCGCCGCTGGCGTGAGTACCGCAGTGGTTGGCACTTTAGTGCCCGACGACGTAGGCGGCGCAGCTGCGCCAGCCGCTGCTGCATGAGAACTAAACGAACTACCGCAACGGCCAAGTCATCTCACAGCGGGTCGGACGTTCGTTCTGCGCTGGCGTAACGATAAGCCGCGAGCGGAAACCGTAGCCGCTTCCTTCGACGTCATATCGCACGCCAGGCGACCCCTGCTTTTCCATCACCGACACGACCAAGGGGCCAATCAGCTGGTGATCCGCGGCCCGCAGCGTCACGTTTCCGATTGGATTGCCGTCGCTCGCTTCGAACTTCATGCCGGACAACGCGCGCGCCACCGCGAGCGCGTCGTCGGCTCCTGCCGCCTCGATCGCTCGCACCAGCATCTCGATCATCACGATCGATCGCGCTTGGAAAAAGTCGTCACGTGCATCGGGAAATCGGCGGCGGAATTCCTGATAGACGTGCTCCATCGAGGCAGGCAGGGCGTTCGGGTGCCATTCGGCTACTGCATGCACGCGCCCGACTCCCGCATCACCGATCGTTGCGGGCGCGCCGAGTCCGTTGCCGTAGAACGTATAAAAGCTCGCGCCCAGCCCACCCTCACGTGCAGCCCGCACCAGAAGCGTCAGATCGTTGCCCCAATTGCCGGTGATCACCGTGTCGGCGCCGCTGTCCCTGATCTTCGCCACATACGGCGCGAAGTCGCGCACCTTGCCGACCGGATGCAGTTCGTCCCCGACGACCCTGACCCGCTGCGCGCGTTGCGCGAGCATCGAACGCGCATTTGCCGCGACCTGCTGGCCAAAGCTGTAGTCCTGATTCAGCAGATAGACCTTCGATACGGTTGCGTCGGCGGCCAGCGCCTCGACCAGCGCCGCCATGCGCATCTCGACATGCGCATCGAAGCGGAAATGCCACGGGCTGCATCGCTCATTGGTCAATGCGGGATCGACAGCCGAGTAGTTCAAAAACAGCACGCGGTCTGCAGGAACTCGCTCGTTATGTTTGTTGACCGCATCGATCAACGCCGCCGCAACGGCCGAAGAGTTGCCTTGCAGCACGATCGCGATGCGGGCATCGGTAACGCGCCGCAGCTGCGTCAACGCTTCTTCCACCTGACCTTTTGAATCAAACAGCTCCAGCCGGAGCGGACGTGCGCCGTTCGGAAGCCTGACCCCTCCGCGCGCGTTGATGCGCTCGACCGCAAACAACAGGTTGCGCGCGACTGCCTCACCAGCGTTGGCGAATGGACCCGAGAACGCCTCGATCATCCCCAATCGGATGGGAGCCGGTGGCAAACCTTGTGCGGTTGCCGCACCGCTCAGCAGCGCGCAAACAACCGCGGCCCATGCGTGCTTCAACGAGCCTCCGCAAGTACGTTAGGCAACCAGCGATGTCTGCGGGTTGAGCCGCTCGCCCGTCATGTACAGCTTGTTCAGTGCATTCAGATAAGCCTTCGCCGATGCCGTGATGATGTCGGGATCGGCGCCGGTGCCATTCACGATGCGGCCGGCGCGTCCCAACCGCACCGTGACTTCGCCCTGCGCGTCAGTGCCGGTGGTAATGGCATTCACTGAATAAAGCAGCAGCTCACAGCCGCTTTTGACCTGGCTCTCGATCGCCTTCAGGGACGCATCGACCGGCCCGTCGCCCTCCGACTCTGCCGACACTTTCTCGGCGCCGATCGAGAACACGATCCTCGCGTGCGGCCGCTGCCCGGTCTGAGACTGCTGCATCATCGAAATCAACTTGAAGTGCTCGTCGTGCGGCGTGACCGATTCGTCGGAGAACAGCGCCTGAATGTCTTCGTCGAAGATCTCTGACTTGCGGTCGGCAAGTTCCTTGAATGCGGCAAAGGCGGCGTTCAGCTCGGTTTCGCTCTCAAGCGGAATCGCGAGCTCCGTAACGCGCTGCTTGAATGCGTTGCGGCCCGACAGCTTGCCCAGCACGATCTTGTTGGCGCTCCAGCCGACGTCCTCGGCCCGCATGATCTCGTACGTATCGCGCGCCTTCAGCACACCGTCCTGATGAATGCCCGATGCGTGCGCAAACGCGTTGGCGCCGACCACCGCCTTGTTTGGCTGCACGGCAAAGCCGGTGATGCTGGCGACCAGCTTTGATGCCGGCACGATCTGCGTTGTATCGATGCCGACGTCGAGGTCGAAAAAGTCGCGTCGCGTGCGCACCGCCATGACAACTTCTTCCAGCGAACAGTTGCCCGCCCGCTCACCGAGCCCGTTGATCGTGCACTCGACCTGCCGCGCCCCACCGATCATCACGCCCGCGAGCGAATTCGCGACGGCCATGCCGAGGTCATTGTGGCAATGCACACTCCAGATGGCCTTGTCCGAGTTGGGTACCCGCTCGCGCAGCATGCGCAGGAATTGACCGTACAGTTCGGGCACCGCATACCCCACCGTGTCTGGGATGTTGATCGTGGTTGCGCCCTCCGCAATGGCAGCTTCCAACACGCGGCACAGAAAATCCGGCTCCGAGCGATAGCCGTCTTCGGGGGAGAACTCGACGTCGTCGGTAAATTGCCGCGCAAAGCGCACTGAAAGTTTTGCCTGCTCGTGCACCTGCTCCGGCGACATGCGCAGTTTCTTTTCCATGTGCAGGGCCGAAGTTGCAATAAAGGTATGAATGCGCTTCGACCTGGCGCCCTGCAATGCTTCCGCGGCGCGGCTGATATCACGATCGTTGGCGCGCGCCAAAGAACACACGGTCGAGTCCTTGATCGCATTGGCAATCGATTTGACCGCATCGAAGTCGCCATTTGAAGATGCTGCGAAGCCCGCTTCGATCACATCGACTCGCAGGCGCTCAAGCTGCTTTGCAATGCGCAGCTTTTCCTCGCGCGTCATCGAAGCGCCTGGGCTTTGCTCGCCATCGCGCAAGGTGGTGTCAAAAATGATCAAACGGTCGGACATGTGGGTCTCCAGCAAAAACAGTCGTGGTCTTTCCTCGCCCGGCTCGCGGCTCAGGCGCGGTAGTACACAAATTGTGGGAGTGAGTTATCTGCGCGCGGGGCGCAGCAGTAGCAGCGCCAGCGGCAAGCGAGGCGCGACTGAGATTCGAGTGGTACGAGTGATGAGGCGGCTCATTCGCAGCGAGTCTACGGCCAAAGCGTTTTACAAACAACCGTGTTATTCGGACCCGGCAGCCGCATCCTGAGGTGCCGGCGGCGGCTTCGCAGGCGGCACGGGCTTGACCGGGTTCGGTTGGTGTCGATACCAGCGCCACGCCAAGTACACGTAGCCTGAGAGCGCGTAACAGCAGAACAGCGTGAACAGCACGATCGGCGGATCGGAGGACACGAAGAAGATCAGGGCAATCGCGGCAACCAAAACCCAGAAGGGCACGCTGCGGCCAAGCTGGAAACTCTTGCCACTGTAAAACGGCGCACTCGAAACCATCGTGAAGCCGGCATAAACGGTCAGGATAAATGCTGCCCAAGGCAACCACGCTTCGCGGATCGGAAACTTGTTGTCCACGGCGAGCCAGACGAAACCTGCAATCAACGCTGCCGCGGCGGGACTTGGTAACCCCTGAAAGAAACGCTTGTCGATGACGCCGAGATTTGCGTTGAAGCGCGCCAGGCGCAACGCGGCGCCCGCGCAATACACGAACGCGCCTGCCCATCCCCAACGGCCCAGATCCTGCAGTGCCCACTCGTACATCACCAACGCCGGCGCAACGCCAAACGACGTCATGTCGGCGAGCGAATCGAACTGTTCACCGAACGCGCTTTGCGTGTTAGTCAGGCGCGCGACACGCCCGTCCATGCCGTCGAGGACCAGTGCGGCAAAAACCGCGATCGCCGCGAGCTCGAATTGCTGATTCATCGCCTGCACGATCGCGAAGAATCCCGCGAACAGGTTGCCCAAAGTGAACAGATTCGGCAGCAAGTAGATGCCACGCCGGCGGGGCGCAATGCGTGGCGCCTCCTCAAGGATCGGCGCAGCCTGCAAGCCGAACGGGCGCGGTTTGCGGCGACGGAAGCGCATCAGAGTTCGGCGATGACCGTGGTGGTCGCGTGCACCTTGTCGCCGACTGCAACCTTTGGCCGCGCCGACAACGGCAGATACACATCGACCCGGGAGCCAAAGCGGATAAAACCATAGCGCTGACCGCGTGCCAGCGCTTGACCCGGTTTCACGTAGCACAGGATGCGCCGCGCGATCAGACCGGCGACTTGCACCACCGAAATCCGCTGCCCGTCCGGCAGCTTCACGACCAGCGCGTTGCGCTCATTTTCGGTTGACGCCTTGTCAAGATCGGCATTGACGAATGTGCCGGCCTGATATTCGACCCTCTCGATGGTGCCGTCGACCGGTGAACGGTTGCTGTGAACGTTGAATACGTTCATGAACACGCTCACCAGCAACGAATCGGCCTTCGTATACGGATCAACCGTTTTCTGAACTCGAACAACGCGCCCGTCAGCAGGTGACAAGACCACATTCGGTTGCGTGGGAATCGCGCGCGGAGGGTCGCGAAAAAACTGAATGATGAAAATCGCAATCAACCACAACGGCAGCGACCATGCGAACCCGACGAAAACGGCGACAAGAAGCGCGGCCACAATCGCGGCCCCGATGTACGGCCAACCTTCACGCGCCAGAATGGGATGCGGGTAGTTCAACAGCTGGTCCCGAAGAGTGTCAAAGCGGCAAGGACGCAAGACTACGGCAAGAATCGCGCCTTTCCTGTGACGGTCAAGCGTTCGATCGAGCGGCCCGACTCAAACGTCGGCGACGTCACGGCATCCGAGGCAACCTGGGCTCTCATCATCATCGGTTGCGGCGGGCCCGTTTCGCGCACGCCGAAATTGACTTCTTCGATCCGGATGCGATTCGGCGGAACACCCATTGCTTGCCCCGCCGCGCCGAAGCGCGAATTCAGGTTGGCCATCGCAAGCTGAATCAACTGCGCTTCGACCTTCTCGCGCGCAGCTTTCGACAGCCTGAAATCGACGCCACCCAGCGCCAGAAACGGCTGAGCCGCGGCAACGGTCTTGGGTAACACGCCGAGATTTTCGGTCTTCACAGTCACCCCCTGACGTACACGCCAGCCGGTGATGACGCGATTGGTACCGCTTGAATACACAGGATAGCTGCTGTACCCGGAGGTCTCCACCTGTGCTTTTGGGTCGGCGCGCTTCAGCGCAGCAGTTCCATCGCCCACGCGCTGATTGACCAGCGACTGCGCCCGCGTGAGATCGGCATCCTGCGCTTCGTAGAAAAAATTGGCGACAGCCTCGTCGTTGGCCAGCTCGACCTCGGCCGCGCCCGTCATCAATACGAGCGTTCCAGCGGGAGGCATCGTCGCTGGCTGCGCCTGCGCAATGGCTGGCGCAAGCGCTGCCAGCGCAACTGCAACGCTTGCCAAAACTCGTCTCATCGTTTGCTCCCGGGCCTAATTTTTGGCCTGATCCACCAGTCGGTTGGCCTTGATCCACGGCATCATCCCGCGCAGCTTTTCGCCGATCTGCTCGATCGGATGCTCGGCCGTCATGCGACGTCGTGCCGTCAGGGTTGGCGCTCCGGCGCGGTTCTCGAGGATGAAGTCGCGTGCGTACTCGCCCGACTGGATGCGGTCGAGCGCGGCGCGCATCGCCTTCTTCGTCTCCGCCGTGACGATCTTGGGTCCGGTCACGTACTCGCCGTATTCCGCGTTGTTCGAGATCGAGTAGTTCATGTTGGCGATCCCGCCTTCATAGATCAGGTCGACGATCAACTTCACCTCGTGCAGGCACTCGAAGTACGCCATTTCGGGCGCGTAGCCGGCGTCGATCAGCGTCTCATAGCCGGCCTTGATCAGTTCAACAACGCCGCCGCACAGGACAGTTTGCTCACCGAACAGGTCGGTTTCGGTTTCTTCGCGGAAATTCGTCTCGATAATCCCGGCCTTGCCGCCCCCGATTGCGCAGGCGTACGACAACGCGAGATCGCGCGCCATGCCGGACGAATCCTTATGCATCGCAATCAAGCATGGAACACCGCCACCCTGCTTGTACGTCGAGCGCACGGTGTGGCCCGGTGCCTTGGGTGCGATCATGATCACGTCGAGATCGGCACGGGGCTGGATTTGCCCATAGTGAATGTTGAACCCGTGCGCGAACGCGAGCGCAGCGCCTTGTTTCATGTTTGCCGCGACCGACTCGTTGTAAACCTGCGCGTGATTTTCGTCAGGCAGCAGGATCATCACGATGTCTGCACCCTTCACGGCATCCGCGACCTCCTTGACTTTCAGGCCCGCGCCTTCGGCTTTTTTCCATGACACGCCACCGGTGCGCAAGCCGATCGTTACTTTGACGCCCGAATCGGTCAGGTTCTGCGCATGCGCGTGGCCCTGCGATCCGTACCCGATGATCGCAACGTGCTTGCCCTTCACGAGTGACAGATCAGCGTCTTTGTCGTAGTAGATCTTCATTGTTCCCCCCAGTTCAGTAAAACCGTCAACTCGCGCTCGAGCGGCCGCGCAGCGACTCGCTGGGCTAGGCGCAAAGCGCAGACATAGCGGTGCCTATGGCGAGCATTTGCAACAACGCCCAGCGGGGCGAGGCGCGGACGAGCGGGCGCGAAGTTCGGCGGTTTCACTGAACTAAACCCTCAAGATTCTTTCACCGCGACCCACTCCGGAGCCGCCCGTACGTACCGTTTCGAGAATTGCCGCACGATCGACCGCCTTGATGAAGGCGTCCAGTTTCGCGCCGTTGCCCGTCAGCTCGATCGTATAAGTGCGCTCGGTGACATCGATGATGCGGCCGCGAAAAATATCGGCCATCCGCTTGATCTCGTCACGCTCCTTGCCGACCGCGCGCAGTTTGATCAACATCAGCTCGCGCTCGATGTAATCGCCCTCGGTCAGGTCGACCACTTTCACCACTTCGATCAGGCGGTTCAAGTGTTTGGTGATCTGCTCGATCACGTCATCGGAGCCAACACTGACGATCGTCATCCGCGACAACGACGCGTCCTCGGTCGGCGCGACCGTCAATGTTTCAATGTTGTAGCCGCGCGCGGAAAACAGTCCGACCACCCTGGACAGCGCGCCTGGTTCGTTTTCAAGCAGCACCGAGATGATGTGCCTCATAGATCCTCACTGCCTAACAGCATCTCGGTCAATCCTTTGCCCGCCTTCACCATCGGCCAAACATTCTCTTTCTGGTCGGTGATGAAGTCGAGAAACACCAGTCGGTCTTTGTACTTGCCGAATGCCTCTTTCAATACCGGCTCGACGTCGGCCGGCTTGTCGATCTGAAATCCTACGTGGCCATAGGCTTCGGCGAGCTTGACGAAGTCCGGCAACGCATCGACGTAGGACTCGGCATAGCGACCGCCGTAGTCGATCTGCTGCCATTGCCGCACCATGCCGAGGTACCGATTGTTCAGATTGATGATCTTCGGCGTCAGTCGGTACTGCTTGCAGGTCGATAGCTCCTGGATGCACATCTGAATCGACCCTTCGCCCGTGATCACCGCGACCTCGGCGCCGGGGTTCGCCATCTGCACTCCCATCGCGTACGGCAGGCCCACGCCCATCGTGCCGAGCCCGCCCGAGTTGATCCAGCGCCGCGGCTTGTCGAAGCGGTAATACTGCGCCGCCCACATCTGGTGCTGGCCGACGTCCGACGTGACGAACGCGTCGCCGCCGGTGACTTCCCACAGCTTCTCGAGTACGTACTGTGGCTTGATCGCGTCTCCATTTTTTTCGTAGCGCAGGCAGTCTTTCTTGCGCCACTCGTTGACCTGCTGCCACCACGCCGCCAACTTGGCCGCGTCGGGCCTTACCGCCGTCGCTTCGACCTGGGCTAGCAGCTCGATCAAGCACTTCACGCACATCGCCGACGATCGGAATGTCAACCTTCACACGCTTCGAAATCGACGACGGATCGACGTCGATATGAATGATCTTGCGCGGGTTGGTCGAGAAGTGTTTCGGGTTGCCGATCACCCGATCGTCGAAACGTGCACCGATCGCAATCAGCACGTCGCAGTGCTGCATCGCCATGTTCGCTTCGTAGGTACCGTGCATGCCGGGCATGCCGACAAACTTCTCGTTGCTGGCCTCGAATGCGCCGAGTCCCATCAACGTATTGGTGCACGGAAATCCGAGCAGATTGACGAAGCGATTCAACTGATCGGCAGCGTTCGCCAGGATCACCCCACCGCCGGTGTAGACCATCGGCCGCTCGGCGGACAGCAGTAACTGCACTGCTTTCTTGATCTGGCCGGAATGGCCCTTTGCGACCGGCTTGTACGAACGCATCGAGACCTCGCGCGGGTATTCGTACTCGCAGCGCGCCACCGTCACGTCCTTGGGGATGTCGACCAGCACCGGACCGGGCCGGCCGCTTTGCGCGATATAAAACGCCTTCTTGATCGCTCCAGCGAGTTCGCGCACGTCTTTCACCAGGAAGTTGTGCTTGACGCAGGGGCGCGTGATGCCGACCGTGTCGCATTCCTGGAAGGCGTCGAGTCCGATCGCATGCGTCGGCACCTGGCCGGTCAAAATCACCATCGGGATCGAGTCCATGTACGCGGTCGCGATGCCGGTAACCGCGTTGGTCACACCCGGGCCGCTGGTGACCAGCGCCACTCCGATGCGATTGCTCGAGCGCGAATACGCATCGGCCGCGTGCACTGCAGCCTGCTCGTGACGTACCAGAATGTGCAGGAACTTGTCCTGCTTGAAAATTTCGTCGTAGATGAAGAGGACCGCGCCGCCCGGGTACCCGAAGACGTGCTTGACTCCCTCATCCTGCAAACATCGAACGACGATTTCGGCGCCGGATAATTCCATTTCTCGAACCCTCTCAAAGTCCACAGGAAATTGATTGGTTGCCGTTCCATGCCCGCTCGTGGCGGGTGGTGCGGCGGCGCTCTGCGCCTACTTACTGCTTAATAAGCGGATAAGCTGCAATCGATAAGCTATCTTGCTGTTTTGATTTACAAGAGCGCGGGAAGATACGGGACCTCAGCACATTGTGCAAATCGTTCGTGGCAATCCTTCAGCACTTTAAGGCCGCCTAGTGGCGTCGCGTCAGGAACTTTCCGACTTTCTTGCAAGCGTCGAGCGGCGGGCGTTCAAGCAGGCTCAATACGCCGTTCGAGACTCGGATGCCGCGCTCGACATCGTGCAGGACGCGATGATGAAGCTCTCGGAGAAATACAGCGATCGGCCAGCGGCCGAGTTGCCTTTGCTCTTCACCCGCATCCTGCAAAACGCGACCTACGACTTTTTTCGACGGCAGAAGGTTCGGTCGACCTGGGTGACGCTTTTCTCGGCTTTGTCACCTGGCCACGAGGACGACAATTCCGATCCGCTGGAGACTTTGGAGGCAATGCCCGGCTCCCTGGCGGCTGAGAGCGCAGAGGACCAGGTGGAGCGCTCCCAGGTCGTGGCGATCATTGAAGAGGAAGTGGCGCGTTTGCCGACCCGTCAACGAGAGGCGTTTTTAATGCGTTACTGGGAAGATATGGACGTGGCGGAAACCGCCGCAGTCATGGGATGCTCGCAAGGTAGCGTCAAAACCCACTGCTCGCGTGCTACGCACGCTCTGGCGCGGGCCTTAAAAGCACGGGGCATACAGCTATGAACGAAAAAGAATTCGGATATCAGATCCGCCAGGCGCTCAACGAGGCTGCCGCGGGAATCGACTACAAGGCGGCCTACCGGCTCGAACAGGCTCGTGCTGCCGCGCTGGCACGTCATCGCGAGTCCACCGCGCCGGTGCGAGCGCCGGCGCTCCAGACGGCCGGCGGGCGCTCCTCGGACAGCGGCTCGCGGCTTGGCTGGTTCGGTAGTTTCGGCGTGGCGACACCGGTGGTTGCTCTGATCGTCGGTTTCATTGCCATTTATCAATGGCAGCAACCGCAGATGCCGGAACGTATGTCCGATCTGGCGGCTATGGATTTTGCCGTGCTGATGGATGAAACTCCGATCGGCGCGTATGCCGACAAGGGATTCGGCGCGCTGCTGCGCGGTGAAACGGAAGATTTGTAGGCGCCACCTCCTTGCACGCCTCGATACTTTTGATCTTGTCTAGGCGCGTTCGTGGCGCACGGCATCGGTGCGGCGGTCGCGCAAACCTCTCCCACACCGCCAGCACCTTCCGCCAACACCCCTGCCGTAACTCAACCCTCGCGGCCCAGTTGGGATGAGCTGTCCTCCGCACAACGCGAAGCACTTGCGCCGCTTTCAGGTATGTGGGAAACGCTCAACGCTGACCGCAAACAAAAGTGGCTGGAGATGGCCGGTAGATTCTCCCGATTGACGCCAGAAAAGCAAAAACGGATGCACGAGCGCATGGGCGAGTACGCGCGACTGTCCCCCGAGCAGCGCGTGACTGCCCGCGAGAATTTTCGCCGAGCGTACGAACTGCCTGCCGACCAGCGGCAGGAAAAACTTCAGCGTTACCAGGAGCTACCGGAAGACAAGAAGCGCGCGCTGGCGGATCAAGCGGCCAAGAAGGAAGTCGCGCCGCCTCCGCCGTCTCCGACACCCGCTCCAACTACGAACTAGCGAAGCCGATAGACTCGTTGAGTGACCGACGAGTCTGTGCATCCTGCAACGCTTCCTCCGGCAGGATTGGTCTTACGGCTCGCCGCAATGATTTACGACGCGGTTCTTGTCCTCGGCGTCTTGTTCGCGGTCGGTTACCTCGTGCTCGCATCACAGCAATGGTCTTATCCGCTGTCATTCGCTCAGCGCGCCGTGCTGCAAGCCGCACTGTTCCTTGCCATCGGTGTCTACTTCGTCCTCTGCTGGACTCGGGCGGGCCAGACGCTCGCCCTGAGAGCCTGGCGTTTAAAGGTTGTCGATAGCCGCGGCCGGCCGCCCAGTCGCGGACGCGCGGTGGCGCGTTACCTGCTCGCCTGGCACCTCTGGCTGCCGGGATTGGCCATCGCTGCGTTACTGCCGAACACTGCCGTCTGGACGCTGCTTGCGCTTGCGGGCGGTTTCGCGCTCTTGTTGATTCCTGCACAGACCGACGATCAGCGGCGTCTGCTGCATGACCGCTGGACCGGCACGCGCATTGTGCGCGTGCCGCCTGGCAGCAAAGATCAGCGCGTCACCGTATCGCGGTAAAGCCACGCGACGATTACTCCAAGAACAATGATGAGGATGCCGCTGAAAATGATCTGCTTGATCACCATGGCTCCCAGCAGCGGCTGCACTGCGTAGTAGATGAGATATCCGGGGATCACACCCAGCAGCGCAACGGCGATCCCATATCGAACACCCTGCGCCATCCACGGCTTTGCTTCCCTGCCACGCGCGTAAATCCATGCGAAAGCGCCCGCCATTAGAACGTGCGCGAACAGCATCCAATGGAAATACGCCTGCGATTCAGCGTCCGATCGGTACAGCCTTGCCTGCTGCAGGTAATCCGGCTTCAGCAGGATGCCGTGCACCAGAAAGTCACCCGCCATCCATGCGATGAACAGCACGACCCATGCGATCAGGAATTTCTTGTTCATGTTTCCTCCCGGGGTTGCAAAGCAGCAGGAAGCCTAATCAATTAATCGACCGGACGAAACGGCTCGGGATCACTCGCAAACAACCGTTCGTTGATGGCGAGCTCGCGGCGATTGGTTTTTTCCAGAAATTCACGTGCACCGCGCATACCGACAAAGGCGTCAAATCCGCGCTGCAAAAAACGATGCAGATGGGACAATCCCCACATCGCTGCCGGCGCCTTCATCATGTGCAGCATCGTCGACAGCATCGGCACTTTGGCCAGCTTCTCCAGCGCCTTGCCGATCCGGTCGGCCAGTTCGATCTGGCGAACCCGCTCGGCCTCCGTGCCCGTTGCGCGATACGCCTCCGCATAACTTTTCTCGGTGATCGGCAATTCGATGTTGCGCGACATTTCAATGTCGAACCGCTCAGCGATCTCTTCCAGCTGCACCGCGAGCAACAGCGCGTCGACCGCACGACCGGGCAGCATGGCCGCCAGTTTCGGCGCCACCTTTTGCGCTTCGGCATCGCGCTGATCGACGTCCTTCGCCCCATAGAGCTCTTCGAGGAAGAACTCGGCCGCCTCCTGGTAACGAGGGGCCGCGAGCAGGTCGGCATAGGTGGTGCGCAGGCGCTGGATCTGCCACTGCTTGAGCGCCATCCAGCGCTTTTTGTGTTGCGCGTCCGTTGCAAGCTCGGAGCGCAGTGCGATCACGCGGCCGAGCGCGTCGGCAAGCTTGCGGCCGCTCATGCGTGAAGCTAAGTTGCGGTGGCGGCGAGCGCTTGCAGGCTCGCGCTTGGCCCTGCGTAGCCGCGCGGAATCGCGTTCAAGAGTTTCTGCGTGTATTCGTTCTGGGGCGCGGCGTAGATCGCGTCGGCATTGCCGCGCTCGACGATCGCGCCCTGATTCATCACCAGCATGTCGTCGGCCATGTACTTGACCACGGCCAGATCGTGACTGATGAAGATGTAGGTCATGCCGAACTCGTCCTGCAGGTCGAGCAACAGATTAAGCACCGTAGCCTGTACTGACACATCGAGCGCGGAAACCGATTCGTCGCAGATCAGCACATCGGGCTTCATCGATAGGCAGCGCGCTATAGCGATGCGCTGGCGCTGCCCGCCCGAAAATTCGTGCGGATACTTGTGCACGCTGTCGTCGGCAAGTCCGACGCGCCGCGCGAGAGCAACCGCAAGCGAAAACCGCTCCTGATCGCTGGCACCGATGCCGTGAATCTTCATCGGTTCGGTCAAGATCTGCCCGACGGTAAAGCGCGGATTCAAGCTCGCGTACGGGTTCTGAAAAATGATCTGAATCTTGCGCCGGTACTCCATCATCTGGCGGTCAGACAGGGTCAACAAGTCGACGCCGTTGTAAAACACCTGCCCCTTGGTCGCCGGCGTCAGCCGCATCAGCATCATGCCGACCGTGGTCTTACCCGAGCCTGATTCGCCGACGACGCCGAGCGTGCGGCCGGGATACAAATTGAAGCTCGCTTCCTTCACCGCCTCGACAGTCTTGTGCGCAAACAGGCCGGTCTTCAGACGGTATTCCTTGCGCAAGCCTTTCGCTTCAACCAGCGGCGTGCCTTCCTGCGGACGTGATTGCCGTGACTGCAGCACAATTTGCGCCACCGCCTGGTTGCGCATGAAGTCATCGATCACGGGCAGGCGCCTCGGCTTGACGTCGAGACGCGGGCGGCACAGCAACAGCGCTTTCGTGTACGCGTCTTGCGGCGCTCCAAAGATTTGCTCGACGGGGCCCGACTCGCGCACAGTGCCTTCGCGCATCACAACAACGTGATCTGCGATCTCGCCGACCAAGCCGAGATCGTGGCTGATGAACAGCACGCTCATCCGGTGCTTCGTCTGCAAGTCGAGCAATCAACTCAAGGATCTGCCGCTGCACGGTGACGTCGAGCGCAGTCGTCGGTTCATCCGCGATCAGCAGCTTGGGCTCGCACGCGATTGCCATCGCAATCATCACGCGCTGTTGTTGCCCGCCGGACAATTCGTGCGGATACGCATCGACGCGCGCTTTCGGCTCCGGAATACCCACCTCATTCAGCAACTGGATGATGCGGTCGTTCAGGCCGCGACCTGATAGATCCGTATGCAGCTTCAACACTTCGGAGATCTGCCAGCCGACCGTGAACACCGGATTCAGCGACGTCATCGGCTCCTGGAAAACGACCGAGATGTCGTTGCCGCGGATCGCGCGCAGCTCGCTGTCCGATGCGGTCAAGACGTTATGGCCGTCGAACTCGATTCGGCTCGTCGGTCCGACGATCGCATTTTCCGGCAGCAGTTGGACGATCGCCATTGCCGAGACGCTCTTACCCGAGCCGGATTCGCCAACCAGGGCAACGGTGGAATTCTCCGGAACATCGAAGCTGATGCCGCGCACCGCTTCGGCGATCTTGTGCTTGCCGAGCCGGAAAGAGACGTGCAAGTCTCGCACTGAAACTAAGTTGCTCATCGCAATTTCGGATCCAGTGCGTCGCGCAGCGCGTCGGTAAACAGCGAAAACGCAGTGACGAACGTCGCCATGAAAATCGTCGCAGCGGCGAGTTGCCACCAATGCCCGAGCACCAATTCGGCCTGCGCTTCGGACAGCATCGTGCCCCATGACACCTGGTCGACCGGGACGCCAAGGCCGAGGAACGACAGAATCACTTCGGCCTTGATGAAGCCGACGACGTAAAGCGACATCCGCACGAGGACTACGTGGCTGACGTTCGGCAGGATGTGCACGAACATGCGCGACAGGTGACTGGTGCCGATCGCCTCCGCTGCGCGCACGTACTCGCGGTTGTGGTGTTTGATGTATTCGGCCCGCACCAATCGGTACATCCCCGTCCATCCGACCAGGCCGAGAATCAGGATCACCGTGGTAATGCCGCGCCCGAGCACGGCCGCAAATGCGAAGATCAGCAGAATGTCCGGGATCGAAGTGAAAACGTTGTAGACCCACTCGAGAAAATCGCCGACCTTGCCACCGATGTAGCCAGACAATGCGCCGAGGATCGTGCCGATTACGGTCGCCAGCAGCGCGGCAAACAACCCGACGAAGATCGAGACTTCGGCGCCTTTGATCGCCTTGTCGAGCACGCTGCGACCGAGCCGGTCGGCGCCAAAGGTCAGCGTGTCGGCGCGCGGGGGGTCAGCAATTTGAATCTTCGCCGCCCTCGCCTTCCACTCCTCGTACTTGGGCGCCAGCGGATCGATATCGGTGAGATCAACCGGCTTCGCGTCCTTGGCGACGACGTTCGCGAGCGGATCAGTGCCCGTCTGCACCGCCTGTGGGCCCATAAAAGTCGGGGGCGCGTCGGGCACGGCGACTTCCTTCTGCCAATCGCCGGCAACGATGCCAACGAACGACAGCAGCACGAGCAGTGCGAACCCCACGACGATAACCAGCGACACGACGCCGACCCGATCGTTTTTAAGCCGCCGCCACGCCGTCACCCAGACACCGCGCGACCGCGTTGGCTCCGGCGGCACGCGGATCGATTCAATCGTTGCGGCGGGGATCATTTAAGTACGACCCTCGGGTCGACCACTTTGTACAGAATGTCCGCGGTCAGATTGATCAGCATCGTCAGCACCGCTAAGTAAATCGTCACCGCCTGGATCACCGGGTAGTCGCTCCGATTGACCGCCAACAAAATTTCGCGGCCCAATCCCGGGATCGAGAAGAACACTTCGATCAGGAACGATCCGATGAACACACCCGGCAACTGCAACGCCACGTTGGTAAGCACCGGGATCATCGCGTTGCGCAGCACATGCGTAAACAACACGCGGTTCTCGCTGACGCCTTTGGCACGTGCGGTCCGCACGTAGTCCTGATTGATTTCGTCGAGGAAAAAGCTGCGGTACAGCCGCGTTTGCGGCGCCAGGGAAACGAACACTGCCAGGCTGACGGGCAGCACCGCGTAATAGGTCAGGTTGGTGAAGAAGCTATCGCTCCATCCCTGCACCGGGAACCATCCCAGGTAGAACCCGAACAGCCACTGGCCGACGATGATGTAGACGAGGAACGAGATCGACAGCATCACGGTCGTAATCACCATGATCGCCCGATCCGTTACCGAACCGCGCACGTATGCCACGGCCATGGCGGCGATGATGCCGAGCACAGTATCCAGGATCAGGATCGGAATCATCACCGTCAACGTCGCGGGCAACCGCGTGGCGAAGATGTTGCTTATCGCTTCGCCGGTCGCCCAGCTGTTGCCCCAGTTGAAGGTGAAGATCGACTTGACGAAGATCCACAGCTGCACGTACCAGGGATCGTTCAAGCCGAGCTGCTGGCGAATGGCTTGGATCTGCTCTGGAGTGGCGAGCAAACCACCCAGGATCTCCGCCGGGTCGCCGCCAAAGAACTTAAATAGGAAGAATACGAACAGGATGACCCCGGCTAGCGTCGGGACCATCTGCCATAGTCTGCGTAAGATGTATGCGGCCAACCGAGCTGCTTTCGTTCCGAGCCAAGGCGGCGGAAGCGCGGATTATGCCGTTGCCGGCTTTAAGCACAAGTCGGCGTGATGCGGACCACGTTTAAATGACGAAACGAGTTTCGAACAGTCGGCGGGCGTTTACGAGGTCAATGCTGGCGTTGCCGGCGGCGGCATCCGCAGCCGCGAGTGCGCAGCCGAGCAACGGCGACGGCGGACTGAAGGTGCTGCGCTACGCGTTTCGAGTGGCTGAGACTGGCTTTGACCCGGCGCAGGTCAACGACTTTTACTCCGCTTCGATTATCGGCAATATTTTTGACGCGCCGCTCGCCTATGACTTCATCGCGCGTCCCGCGAAAATCGTAACAAACACTGCGGAAGCGCTGCCGGAAATTTCGGCCGACTTCACGGCAATCACCGTGCGCATACGTCCGGGCATCTACTTTCAGGATCATCCGGCTTTCAAGGGCCAGAAGCGCGAGTTGGTCGCACAGGACTACGTGTACTCGATCAAGCGCTTCTACAACCCGAAGTTCAAGAGTCAGAACGTCACTTTGCTGGAAAACTCGAAGCTGCTTGGCATGTCCGAGATTCGGGTGGCAGCGCTGAAAGGTGCGAAGTTCGATTACGACCGGGAGGTTGAAGGCGTGCGGGCGCTCGACCGCTACACGCTGCGTATCAAGTTAGGCGAACCAGCTCCGCGCTTTCATCAGTACCTCGCCAACAGCTCGTTTCTCGGCGCAGTGGCGCGGGAAGTCGACGAGATGTACGACGAGAAACAGATGATGGCAAACCCGGTCGGTACCGGCCCGTATCGGCTGGTCGACTGGCGGCGCTCATCACGCATCGTGCTCGAGAAGAATCCGGCATATCGCGACGATGTTTATGACGAGCAGCCAACCGATGAATACGGCGCGCAGGCGGCTGCACGAATGAAGGGCCGGCGGCTGCCGCTGATCGATCGCGTCGAGGTGTACATCGTCGAGGAGAACCAGCCGCGCTGGCTCGCTTTCCTGAACGCTGAACACGATCTGGTCGACGAGATCCCTTACGACATGGCGAATCTGATCGTGCCCAACGGCAAGCTCGCCCCGAATCTGGTCAAGCGCGGGATTCAGATGGACCGCGACTACCGGGCCAGCGTCGACATGGCGCTTTTCAACATGGAACATCCACTGGTCGGCGGGTACACGCCGGACAAAGTCGCGTTGCGGCGTGCGATCGGGCTTGCTTATGAGATGCCGAACGAGATTCGGCTGGTGCGCAAAGGCCAATCGATTCCGTCGCAATCGCCCGTGTCCCCACTCACTTCGGGTTACGACTCGGCATTCAAGAGTGAAATGGGAGACTACAACCCGGCACGCGCCAAGGCGCTGCTAGATGCTTTCGGGTACGTCGATCAAGATGGAGACGGCTGGCGCGAAACTCCCGACGGCAAGCCGTTCATTCTGGAGATGGCGACCCAGCCAGATCAGCTTTCGCGTCAGCTCGACGAAATCTGGCGTAAGAGCATGACGGCGATCAACATCAACATTGCGTTCAAACCAGCCAAGTGGCCAGAGAACCTGAAGAACTCGCGCGCGGGCAAATTGATGATGTGGCGTGTTGGCTGGGTAGCCGCCCAACCGGACGGCGATGTATTTCTCGCGCTCGGCAACAGCTTGAACATTGGGCAGGCGAATCACGCTCGCTTCAATCTTCCGGCATATAACAAGCTGTACGCGCTGCAAAGAACGCTACCCGATGGGCCCGAGCGAGACGCCTTGTTCCTGGATGCAAAGAAGCTATTCGTCGCCTATATGCCGTACAAGTTCGTTGGCCATCGCATCGAGACCGCGATTTTTCATCCGTGGGTAATCGGATATCGGCGCCATTCATTCATGCGCGCGATGTGGAAATACATCGATATCGACAACGACCTTAAAGGCGAGCGCGGCGCATGAGCGAGCGCGATCCGCGTTCGTCGACTAGACGCAAGGCACTTGGGGCGTTGGCCGCAACCGCGCTGACGATCCCTTCAGCTCTCAACGCGCAGGCGATCAATGGCGGCCGCGCCAAAGTGCTTGCGCTATCCGTTCGAGGTAGCGGAATCCGGCTTCGACCCGGCACAGCTGAGTGACCTTTATTCGCGGATCGTCACCGCTCACATCTTCGAGGGTCTGTATCGCTACGACCATTTGGCGCGACCGTTCAAGCTCAAGCCGAACACGGCTGATGGCATGCCCGAGGTTTCGGAAGACTTTCGGGTCTGGACCGTCCGCGTCAAACCCGGAATCTTCTTTCAGGAAGACGTTGCGTTCAAAGGTCAGCGGCGGGAACTCGTTGCAGAAGACTATGTGTACGCATACAAGCGCTACTTCGATCCGCGCTGGAAGTCGCCTGCGCTCGCGAGCCTGAGCGAGCTCAAGCTCATCGGCATGGCGGCGGTGCGAGATGCCGCTGTGAAAGGAAAGCAGCCGTTTAGCTACGACACGGCCGTTGAAGGGTTGCGCGCCCTCGACCGATACACGGTGCAGTTTGCTTTCGAGCTACCGCAGCCCCGCTTTATCCAGATCATGGCGACGTCAGATTTGTGGGGAGCGGTTGCGCGTGAGGTCGTCGAAATGTACGGCGAGCAGATTCCTGCGCATCCGGTCGGAACCGGTCCGTTCCGCCTGGCCGAATGGCGCAGATCGTCGCGCATCCTGCTCGAGCGCAATCCGACGTACCGCGAAGTGTTCTATGACGCCGAACCTAACGCTGATGATGCCGAGGGGCAAGCTCTGGCTCAGCGGTTCAAGGGCCGCAAGCTTCCGATGCTTGATGCTGTTGAAATCACCATCATTGAAGAGGAGCAGCCGCGCTGGTTGTCGTTTCTCAACAAAGAACAGGATCTGATCTACCTGCTGCCGTACGCCTACATGGACATTGCAGCGCCAAACGGCAAGCTGGCACCCAACTTGTCACGCGAGGGTGCGCAGATGTATCGCACTCTGGCTTCCGACATCGGGTTGCTGACCTACTTCAACATGGAAGACCCGGTGGTCGGCGGTTACTCGCCGGATGAGAATCGCTTTGCGCCGCGCGATTGGACTCGCGATTGACATCGACCAGGAGATTCGGCTGTTCTGGCGTGGCCAGGCGGTACCCGCGCACTCGACGGTGGTGCCGAACACTTCGGGCTATGACCCAGCTTTCAGGACTGCCGTCGGTAATCACAACCTGCCGCTTGCACGCGCCCTGCTCGACACGTACGGATACATTGATCGCGATGGCGATGGCTGGCGCGAACAACCGGACGGTTCGCCGCTGGTGCTGCAATGGGCAACGACCCCGGACCAGCGCGCACGGCGGCGCGATGATCTGCGTCGAAAGGACATGAATGCGCTTGGCATTCGTGTGAACTTCATCCCCGCCAAGTGGCCGGAGAACTTGAAAAACGCACGGGCTGGGAAACTGATGGTGTGGAATCTCGGTCGCAGCGCCGCATCACCCGATGGACGGCCCGGCCTCGATGCGGGATCCAGCGCGCATTTCGGCGGACAGAACCTGTCGCGGTTCAAGAACGAAGAATTCGATCGCATCTATCAGCGCATCAGCATCATTCCTGACGGACCGGAGCGCGAACAGCTTTTCTTCGAGGCCAAGCGGTTGTTGGCTACCTACGCGCCGTATCGATTTCATGTGCATCGGATCCTGACCGACCTTGCATGGCCGTGGGTCAAAGGATTTCGCCGGCCACCCTATTGGTTGCCCTGGTGGCAATACGTTGACATCGATGCCGCCGAGCAGGCAAAGGCGGCCGCATGATTGCGCGCCTCGCGGTAGTCGTTCTGATTCTCGCGCTCGCTGCGCTGCCGTCAACGGGCGGCGCGCAGCAGCCAAGATACTGCGCTACGCATTTCCAATCGCCGAAACCGGCTTCGATCCGGCTCAAGTGACCGACCTGTACTCACGCATCGTCACTGCGCACATCTTCGATGGTCTGTATAGCTACGACCATCTGGCGCGGCCGTTCAAAATGAAGCCGAACACCGCCGCCGCTATGCCGGAGCATTCCGCCGATTTCACGTCTGGACGGTCAAGCTGCAGCCAGGCATCTATTTCCACAACGATCCCGCGTTCAAAGGTCAACGCGCGCGAATTCACAGCGCAGGACTACGTTTATTCATTCAAGCGGGCTATTCGATCCGCGTTGGAAGTCGCCCAACTATGCTTCGCTGGCAGAACTGACGTTCGTCGGCATGGCGCCGGTGCGCAAGAGGCACTGAAGAACAAGGGACCGTTCGACTATGACCGGCCGGTCGAGGGACTTGCGCGCGCTCGACAAGCTACACGGTTCAGTTTCGTTGGAAGGAATCCGCAGCCGCGCTTCCTGCACACCATTGCGACTGGCGATCTCTATGGCGCAGTCGCGCGCGAAGTGGTCGAGGCGTATGGCGACCAGATCATGAGAAGCCGGTCGGCACCGGGCCGTTTCGTCTGGCCGAGTGGCGCCGCTCGTCGAAGATCGTCCTGGAGAACAATCCGAACTACCGGCGAGCTCACGTATGACGCCGAACCAAATGCGGATGATGCGGAGGGCCTAGGCGATGCTGGAGCGTTTCGCGGCCGCAAGTTGCCGATGGTGGATCGCGTCGAGATATTCGATCATCGAAGAAAACCAGCCGCGCTGGCTGGCATTTCTAAACAGAAGCAGCAAGACTTATCGGATCGCATCGCCCAAGGAGTTCATCAACATTGGCGCATTCCGAACGGAACACGGGTCGCGCCACAACTTGCACGAAAGCGGCATTCAGCTATGTCGCGCTCGCTCGCGTCGGACGTGACGCATGAGTCGTGTTCAACATGGACGATCCGGTCATTGGTGGCTACACGCCGGAGAAGACCGCATTGCGCCGCGCGATCAATCTGGCGACCAACATCGCATCAGGAAATCCGGCTGGCTCGAGCGGACAGGCCATACCCGCACAGTCGCCTATCGATGCCGAACACGACTGGGTTCGATCCCGAATTTCGCAGCGAGAATAGTCGAGTACAGACTTGCCGCGCGCGAAAGCGCTGCTGGATATGTACGGCTACGTCGATAAGGACGGCGATGGCTGGCGGGAGCTACCCGACGGGCAGCCGCTGATCGTGGAGATCGCGACGGAGCCGGACACAAGTCAATCGGCAATACGCCGAGCTGGAGCGCAAAGATATGCGGCAATCGGCGTACGGACTGTGTTCAGGCCCGCAAAGTGGCCCGAAAATCTCAAGAGCGCACGGGCGGGCAAGTTCATGATCTGGCGAGTGGGCTTGTCGGCCGCGCGCCCGATGGCCAGCCGATCCTGGATGCGGGCTTCCTGCTCATGTCGGTGGGCAGAACCTCGCGCGCTTTCCAAGAGAGCGGAGTTCGATGAAATCTTCGAACAGGATGCAAGTGATGCCCGACGGGCCCGAGCGCTTGGCGCTGTTTGACGAGGCGAAGCGTCTGCTTGGTCGCGTTCGCCCCATACAAGGGGGACGTCGCACCGGATCCTCACCGACCTTGCGCACCCGTGGGTTCACGGCTATCGGCGCGGCGCTTACTGGCAAGAATGGTGGCAGTACGTCGATATAGACGCAGATGCCCAGGCTAAAGCAATCGGTTCTCAGCATTAAGCCGGGCCGTACTGCGTGAGCGAGAGCAGTTCTTTCTCTTCGTCTAGGCGCGTAGCCCTAAAGGCGCTTACCGCGGCCGCATCGCTGCCTGCGCTGGCGCGTGCACAAGCCCCCAACAACCGCGTCAAGGTTCTGCGCTATCCGTTCGAAATTGCCGAAACCGGGTTCGATCCGGCACAGATCGTCGATCTGTATTCGCGCATCGTCACCGCACACATCTTCGACAATTTCTACGACTACGATCATCTGGCGCGCCCGTTCAAGTTCAGGTTGTGCACGGCCGCGGCGATGCCGGAGGTGTCGGAAGACTTTCGTGTCTGGACCGTTCGCATCAAGCCTGGCATCTTCTTCCAGGACGATCCGGCGTTCAAAGGTGTCAAGCGCGAGTTGACCGCAGCGGACTATGTCTACTCGTGGAAACGAATCTTCGATCCACGCTGGAAGGCGGTTTCGCTTGCGACGCTGATCGAGCTGAAGATCCTGGGTCTGACCGAGCTTCGCGAACGTACGTTGAAAGACAAGCAGCCGTTCAACTACGACACGCCGGTCGAAGGGCTGCGCGCGCTCGACCGCTACACCGTGCAGTTCAAACTTGCCGATCCTCAGCCGCGTTTGTTACAGACGCTCGCGGGAGGTGACTTATATGGCGCGGTGGCGCGTGAAGTTGTCGATGCCTACGGCGATCAAGTTGGCTCTCACCCAGTGGGAACTGGTCCGTTCCGGCTTGCCGAGTGGCGACGTTCATCTCGCATCGTGCTGGAGCGCAATCCGACTTATCGCGAAGTCGTATATGACGCGGAGCCGAATCCCGACGATGTCGAAGGACAAGCGCTGCTGCAGAAATTCAAGGGTCGCAAGCTGCCGATGATCGATCGGGTCGAAATCTCGATCATCGAAGAAGTTCAGCCGCGCTGGCTTTCGTTCCTCGATAAGCAGCAGGATTTGATTTACCCATTGCCCTTCGATTTCGTCAACATCGCAGTACCCAATGGCAAGCTGGCGCCCTTTCTTTCGAAGCAAGGCGTGCAGTTGTATCGGACACTGAATTCGGACGTCACGCTTACCTACTTCAACATGGAGAACCCGGTCGTCGGCGGTTATTCGCCGGATAAAGTCGCGTTGCGGCGTGCGATCGGTCTTGCGATCGACATCGATCAGGAGATTCGCCTTTACTGGCGCGGACAGGCAATCCCCGCGCAATCGGCGTTGATGCCGAACACCGTCGGCTATGACCCGGCTTTCGTCGGGGCCGGAGTCAAGTACGACCTGGCGCAGGCGCGCGCGTTGTTGGATCTCTATGGCTACGTTGATCGCGATGGCGATGGCTGGCGTGAACAACCGGATGGTTCGCCTCTGGTGTTGGAGTGGGCCACAACACCCGACCAGCGTGCGCGCCAGCGTGACGAGTTGCGACGTAAAGACATGAACGCGCTTGGCATTCGAGTCAACTTCAATCCAGCCAAGTGGCCCGAGAATCTGAAGAACGCCCGCGCCGGCAACATGATGATTTGGAGTCTGGGGTACTCCGCCGCCGCGCCCGATGGTCAGCCGTCCTTCGATGGCGGAGCAACGAGTCACAAAGGCGGCCAGAACCTATCACGCTTCAGCGACAAGAAATTCGACAGCATCTACGAGCGCATCAGAGTCATACCGGATGGTCCCGAGCGGGAGCATCTGTTTTTCGAAGGCAAACGTGTGCTGGCAGCGTATGCACCCTATCGTTATCACGTGCATCGGATACTCACCGACCTCGTGTGGCCCTGGGTCGAAGGATATCGGCGGCCGCTGTACTGGCTGTCGTTTTGGCAGTACGTGGATATCGATATCGCGGAGCGAGCGAAAGCTGTCAGATGAGCAGACGGGACTTTCTGCGAGCCAGCGGAGCAGTCGGTGCGTCCGCGGCGCTTCCTAAGTCGGTTATTGCGCAGCCCACAAATCAAAAAGTGTTCCGGTTCGCGTTCCTTATCGCAGAAACCGGTTTTGATCCCGCTCAGATTTCCGATCTCTATTCGCGAACGATTGCCCGCAACATATTCGACGCGTTGCTGGCCTACGACTATCTCGCGCGGCCCGCGAAGCTCAAACCGAATGTCACGGTCGCAATGCCCGAAGTTTCGGGCGATTTTCGGACTTACACCTTCCAGATCAAACCAAACATTTTCTTTGCCGACGATCCAGCGTTCAAGGGAAACAAGCGAGAACTTGTCGCCGCGGATTTCGTGTACTCCTTCAAGCGACATTTTGACCCGCGCTGGAAAAGCCCCAGCTACGCCTTTCTGGAGATCGCGGGAATTGTCGGCACTGACAGCCTGCGCTCGGCGGCGCTGAAGACCGGGCGTTTCGACTATGAGCGGCCCATCGAAGGCCTGCGTGCACTCGATCGCTATACGTTTCAGCTCACATTGGCAAAGCCTGATCCGCGGTTTATTTATCAGTTCGCGGACGGCGCTGTCTTTGGAGCCGTCGCGCGCGAGGTGGTTGACACCTACGGCGATCAGATGATGGGTCACCCGGTCGGAACCGGTCCATACCGACTGATCGATTGGAGGCGCTCGTCGCGCATCGTCCTGGAGCGAAATCCGACTTATCGCGACGACTACTACGACGCCGAGCCTGCCGCCGATGATGAACGTTCGCAAAGCATCCTGGCTCGAATGAAGGGCCGCAAGTTACCGCTGGTTGACCGCGTCGAGGTCTACATCATCGATGAAAGCCAGCCACGCTGGCTGGCGTTTCTAAACGCCGAACACGACATGCTGGAGGCAATTCCGCCCGAATTCATCCGGATAGCTATTCCGCAAAATCGTGTGGCGCCCAACTTGGCCAAGCGCGGAATAGAAATGGATCGAGTCGCTTTGCCCGAGATCGTCTTCAGCTATTTCAACATGGACGATCCGATCGTCGGCGGCTTTGCGCCGGAACGCGTAGCGCTTCGCCGCGCGATTTCGCTGGCGTACAACCAGAACCTCGAAATCAATCTGATACGAAAAGGTCAGATGGTTCCCAGCTCTTCGCCGGTCGGCCCTCAGACATTCGGATATGACGCAGCGTTTCTTACCAACGCTGCAACGTACGACGTGGCGCGCGCCAAAGCGCTGCTCGATACCTACGGCTATCTGGACAGCAATGGTGATGGTTGGCGCGAGCAACCCGATGGCTCGCCGCTGTTGATCGAATATGCGACGCAAGCCGATTCGCTCTCCAAGCAATACAACGAACTGTGGAAGAAGTGCATGGATGACGTCGGCATTCGAATCCAGTTCTCGTATGGAAAGTGGCCGGAACAACTGAAGTCTTCGCGCGCTGGAAAACTGATGATGTGGGGCCTCAGCTGGGGGGCGACTGTTCCCGATTGCGAGACTTTCCTGGACATGGGCTACAGCCGCCTGAAAGGCAATGCGAATCGTGCGCGTTTCGAGCTGCGCGAGTACGACAAGCTGCACGAGCACCAGCGCGCGTTGCCGGATGGCGATGAGCGTTTGGCAGTGATTCATGAGATGAAGCGCTACTTCGCGGCGTATATGCCCTACAAGTTGCACGGCCATCGCTTTCGGACGGATCTGACGCATCCGTGGCTTATCGGATACCGGCGCCATCCTTTCACCCGCGATTTTTTCAAGTACGTTGACATCGACACGTCGCTTCAGCCAAATCGTCGCAGCTAAGGGCTCGACGTGGTAAGCCGGCGAGACTTGCTGACTGCCGGCGCGGCGATTACGGCCGCACCACCATCGCGTCTTGGTCATGCGCAGGCCCCCGCGCTCAAAACCCTGCGCGTTTGCTTCCAAACGGCCGAAACCGGCTTCGACCCGGCACAGACGCAGGACTATTTCTCAAATCAGATCATCAGCCACATCTTCGACGCTCCGCTGCGCTATGACTTTCTCGCGCGGCCGGTCAAGTTGATTCCGAACACCGCCGCATCAATGCCGCAGGTTTCCGAGGATTTTCGAACGTTCACCGTTCGGCTGGCTCCCGGTATCTTTTTCCAGGACGACGCGGCGTTCGGGGGCAAACAGCGCGAACTGATCGCGGCCGACTACGTGTACTCGATCAAGCGCGTCTTCGATCCGCGCTGGAAAAGCCAGGTGCTGTTTATCCTCGAAGCGGCCAAGATTTCCGGCCTCGATCGACTGCGGCAGCGCGCGTTGAAGGACAAGCAGCCGTTCAACTACACGGAGCAGATCGATGGCCTTAAGGTACTCGATCGGTACACGTTTCAGATTCGCCTCGAGGAGCCCAACCCGCGCTTTGCCTACACGCTGTCTCTGGCCAACCCGCTCGGCGCGGTTGCGCGTGAGGTCGTTGAGGCCTACGGCGATCAGATCATGGCGCACCCGGTGGGCACCGGGCCGTTCCGCCTTGCGCAGTGGAAGCGGTCATCGCGCATCGTGCTCGAACGCAATCCCACGTACCGACAGGAAATCTACGACTTCGCCCCGCCCGATAGCACCGGAGTGTTGGCGCGCGACGTGGAAAAATTGCGCGGGCGACGCGTGCCGCTGGTCGACCGTGTCGAGGTCACGATCATCGAGGAAGCGCAGCCACGCTGGCTGTCGTTCGACCAGGGGGCGCTCGATCACCTGCTGGTGCCGATCGAATACGGAACACTGGTGGCTCCGAACGGGAAGCTGGCGCCGAACCTCGCGCGGCGCGGGGTGCGTCTTGATGTGACGCCGATGGCCGACCTCGCGATGAGCTACTTCAACATGGAACATCCGGTCGTCGGCGGCTACACGCCGGAGAAGGTCGCACTGCGGCGCGCGATTAGTCTGGGCTTTGACGCAACCGACTTCATAAAGCAGGTTTACAGAGGCAATGCGGTGCCGGCACAGTCGCCGATAGTGCCCGGCACGTTCGGTTACGAGTCGCATTGGCGCACCGCCATGTCGGAGTACAGCCCGGCCAAGGCGAAGGCGCTGCTAGATACCTATGGCTATGTCGATCGCAACGGCGACGGCTGGCGCGAGCAGCCCGACGGATCGGCGCTGGTAATCGAGAAAGCATCGGCGACATCGGAGATCGAGCGGCGCATATGCGAGCAATGGCGCCGCTACATGACGGCAATCGGCATCAAGATGGAGTTCCGCTTCGCGCAGTGGCCCGAGTTGTTGAAACAGTCGCTGGCCGGGACGTTGATGATGTGGAATTTTGCCTGGCAGGCCACCGAGCGCGACAGTGATCTGTTCTTTGCGCTGTCTTACGGGCCAAACAAGGCCTCGGCCAACGACGCACGCTTCGAGCTTAAGGCGTACGACAGGCTGTACGAGCGCCAGCGTGTGCTGCCCGACGGTCCAGAGCGGTTGACCGCCATGCACGAAGCAACGCGGTTACTGGTTGCGTACATGCCGTACAAGTTTCACCTGCATCGAATTCAACAGGATCTCGCGCAGCCGTGGCTGATCGGTTATCGGCGGCACCCATTTACGACGCGCGCATGGGCGTATCTGGATGTTGACAACGACGCTCAAGAGCGCCCCCAGGCCTGACATGCTCGGCCGCATTCTTCGCATCTCGTCGCTACTCACCATCGCGCTCGCGACGGTGCTGACTGTGTGGTTCGTTGATCTCGGACTTGCACCGTGGCTCGCCATCGCGATCGGCTTGCTGCTGCCGTTTGCCATTCACGCGTTGCCCCTCGGTGTCGAGTTCATAACCGGTGCGTTGATCGACCGGCGCCCGACTTCACGGCTCGGTCCGGTTGACGCGGTGCGCCTATGGTTGGTCGAGTCATGGCGGTCGTTCGTCGTCTTCAACATCGACCAGCCGTGGCGTGCAAATTTTGCGGAGCGACCGATCGTGAGCGACCCCGCGCGTCCGGCCGTGCTGCTGGTCCACGGGTACATGTGCAATCGTGCATCCTGGCGGCGCTGGGTTCTTGAAGGCTTGCCAAGCGGCTGGAACGTCGCGACGATCAGTCTGGAACCCGTGTACGCCCCGGTCGAAGAGTATGCAGAATCGTTGCAGATCGCCGTTCAGAAGTTGCGCGCAAGCAGTGGCGCAGAGCGTGTCACGCTGGTCTGCCACAGCATGGGCGGGCTCGCTGCACGCGCCTATTTGCGTGCGAAGGGGCACGGTGCAGTCGCGCGCGTCATCACGATCGACACTCCGCACCACGGCACGGTCTTCGCCCGCTTTGCGCACGGAAAAAACTCGCGCCAGATGCGGCCGGCATGCGACTACGTGCTACGGCTGGCCGAGGAAGAGGAAGCGGTCGAGTTCATTTGCTTCGCGAGTCAGCACGACAACCTGGTCGTGCCGCGCGATTCACAAGTGCTTGACTGCGCCGAGGCGGTTTGGTTTGAGAAGATTGGGCACTTGGCGATGACGGCGAGCGATGAAGTACTGGCGAGGCTGATACAGGTGGTCCAGCGGCCTAGAAGTGAATCCCTCGCATCAGATTGGCATAAGCAATCTGATCCGCCGTCGCCTTCGTCTTCTCCCCTTCCTTCGCCCCTTTCGACGCATCCGAGTCCGGGAACATCCTGAACGTCGTGTTCATCACGATCTGCGCGACTCTCGGCGCCAGCGCGTGCAGCACCTGGCCAAAAACGCCAAGGCGCGTTGCAATTCGCACTGGCTTGTAGACGATCGCCTGCACGATCAAGTCGGCGGCCTCTTCCGGCGACAGCGTAGGTACGTTTTGGTAGATCTTCGTCGGCGCGATCATCGGCGTGCGCACCAGTGGCATGTTGATCGTCGTGAACGTCACGCCCACGTCAAGGTATTCGGAAGCCGCGCAGCGCGCCCACGCGTCAAGCGCCGCCTTGGACGCGACGTAGGCTGAAAACCGCGGTGCATTGGTCAGCACGCCGATCGACGAGATGTTGACCACGTGACCCTTGCGCTTGGCGGCCATGCCCGGCAGCAAGCCCATCGTCACGCGCAGGCACCCGAAGTAATTCAGCTGCATCGTGCGCTCGAAATCGTGGAAGCGCTCCTTGCTCGACTCGATACCGCGCCGGATCGAGCGGCCGGCGTTGTTGATCAACACGTCGACTCCGCCGTAGTTTTCGATCAGCCACGCGACCATCGTGTCGCAACTTTCAAGGCTGGCGAGATCCGCCGAGAATGTGACGACCTGGCCGCCTTTGGTGGCGTCACCATCCTTTGCTTTCAGCGCGGTGTCGATCTCCTTCTTCGCAGCGTCGAGCTTCTCCTGCTCGCGCCCGACAATCACCGTAATCGCTCCGGCCTGCGCAAGCTTGTGGGCGGCTGCCAGCCCGATGCCCGACGAGCCGCCGGTGACGAGCACCACTTTGCCTTGCACTTGACCCTTTAGCGTGCGATCGATAAACAAATCGGGATCGAGATTGCGTTCCCAGTAATCCCACAGCCGATACGCGTAATCCTCCAGCCGCGGCACGTAGATGCCGCTGCCCTTCAGCGCGGCCGTGGTATCCCGTGCGTCGAAACGCGTCGGATAGTTGACGAAAGTGATGATGTCGTCGGGCAGACCGAGATCCTTCATCACCGCATTGCGAATGCGGCGTACCGGTGTCAGTGCGAGCAGCCCTTTCTTGACGCTGCTCGGCACGAATCCGAGCAAGGCCGCGTTGATGCGCAGTGAAAACTTCGGCGCGTGCGCGGCGCGCGCAAAGATGTTCAGAACGTCGCCGACCCGATACGGCGTCGGATCGACAAGATGAAAGGCCTGGCCGTCCAGGCCCTTCTTGTGCGCGATGTGGTCAATCGCATCGACGACGAAATCCACTGGCACGATGTTTATGCGCCCGCCTTCGAGGCCCACCATCGGCATCCATGGCGGCAGCAATTCGCGCATCTTCTGAATCAACTTGAAGAAGTAATACGGCCCGTCGATCTTGTCCATCTCGCCGGTCTTGCTATCTCCGACGACCAGTCCGGGGCGATACACGCGCCATGGCATGCTGGCTTCAGTCCGCGCGATTTTTTCCGACTCATGTTTGGTGGCGAAGTACGGATGATCAAGGCCGTCGGCTTCCTCGAACATGTCTTCCCGAAAAACGCCTTCGTACATTCCTGCTGCCGCGATCGACGACACGTGCTGGAAAATGCCGGCGTCGATTTCATTCGCGAGTGCGACCGCGTTTTTTGTTCCTTCAACGTTGATGGCGACCTGTGATTCAGCGTCGGCTTTAAGGTCGTACACCGCAGCCAGATGGAAGAAGTGTTCCACCTTGCCTTTCAGCTTTTTTATATCGCTCTTGGAAACTCCGAGCAGCGGCGTGACCAGATCACCGACCACCGGTACCGCTCGCGCCTCGTCTGCTCCCCAAAAGTCGAGCAGGTCGGGCACCTTGTCGCGGCTTTCCGGCCTGATCAGGAAATAGACCACGGCATTGCGCCGCGCGAGCAGTTTTTTGACGAGGCGCTTGCCGATGAAGCCAGTCGCGCCAGTGACGAAGTAACTCATCGGGTGTATCCCCAGAGCATGTTTGTTCTCAATGTGAGAGGCAGTTTAGCGCCGCACTAGAGCCGCGGTTCTACATCGGTTGTCATTCTGAAGCGCGGACGCTTCTACACTCGCACATCAAATTTTGATGACGAGGGAGCAGCGAATGGTCAAGAAGCTGAAGGCGATGGCGGACAAATCACGCGGAGACAGCCAGCTCGCCGGCGCGATCAAGGAATCGGCGCAAGAAATCTGGCTGGCCGGCCTCGGCGCATTTGCCAAGGCTCAGGAAGAAGGCCAGAAAGTTTTCAAAGCGCTGGTGCGTGAAGGCGGCTCGATGCAAAAACGGACGATGAAGGCGACCGAAGACAGAGTCAGCGACGTCAGCGGCCGCGTGAACGAAGTAACGAACAAGGTCACGCAGGTAGCAGCCGGGCTTCAGAAACAAGCGACCGGTACATGGGACAAACTGGAAAGCGTATTCGAAGCCCGCGTCGAGCGCGCGCTGAACCGCCTAAGCGTTCCGACCAATCGAGAGATCAACGCGCTGGCCAAGCGAGTTGAGGAATTGAGCAGGAACGTGGCGTCGGCAACCCGGGCGAAGCCCGTGCAAAAAGCCGCTGCGAAGCGCGCGAAGACGGCGAAGAAGGCAGCGAAAAAGGCTGCGGCCTGAGAACGCCGCCGCGTAGACGATCCAGTCACGCCCGCGTCGGTCTCGCACTTGCGGGCGGCGGGCCGCTGGGTGCGATTTACGAAATCGGTGCGCTCGCCGCACTCGATGAGGTGCTCGACGGAATCGACTTCAACGACGCGGATGTTTACGTCGGGGTCAGTGCGGGCAGCTTTATCGCCGCCGGCTTGGTCAACGGGTTCACGCCGCGCGCGATGTCGCGTTTGTTCGTCGAAGGCGAGCAATCGGACGCCAGGTTCGACCCGTCGATACTGCTGCGGCCGGCCTACGCCGAGTTCGCGCAGCGGCTGGCGTCGGTACCCGCACTGCTCGCCGCGTCGCTTTGGAGCTATGCGCGCCGTGCCAGCACGCTAACGGGCGCGTTGGATCATTTGAAGCGCGCGATCCCCGCCGGCATTCTCAGCGGCCACGACGCCGAGCAATATCTACGGCGCGCCTTTTCTGCGCCCGGTTGCACAAACGACTTCCGCGAACTTCCACGCAAACTCTACGTCGTTGCGACCGATCTCGACACGGGACGGTCGGTGCCGTTTGGCGCTCCCGGATTCGATCACGTGCCGATCTCGCGCGCAGTGCAGGCGTCTGCGGCGTTGCCCGGCTTGTTCGCACCGGTCGAAATCGATGGCCGGCACTTTGTTGACGGAGCGCTGCACAAAACGTTGCATGCGTCGGTTGCACTCGAACACGGGGTCGACTTGATGATCTGCATCAACCCGCTCGTCCCGTTCGATGCCACGCTCGATCGCAGGCACCGGCTCGATCGCCTTGCCGACGGCGGTTTGCCGGCCGTTCTTGCGCAGACGTTTCGCGCGTTCATTCACTCAAGATTGGCCGCAGGATTGGAACGTTACAACTCGGCGTACCCGGAATCCGACATCGTGTTGTTCGAACCCGATCGCGCCGATGCCGACATGTTCTTCAGCAACCTGTTCTCGTATTCGAACCGGCGGCGCCTGGCCGAACATGCCTATCGGAAGACGCGCGCCGACTTGTGGCGGCGGCGGCACGAACTGGGGCCGTTGCTGCAACGCCATGGCGTTCAGATCCGCACTGAAGTCCTGTGCGACAGCTCGCTGACGCTGATAGCCGGCGGTAAACGGAATCATGCCGTCGGAAGCGAACGTTGGGGAGCAGCGGCTGCGCGGTCGCTTGCCCATTCGCTCGACGATCTCGAGCGGTGGATGGCGGCCCGCACGCTCTCAGCGTAGCGAGCCGCGGCCCCGCCTTTGCAGTAACGAACGGCAAGTCGCCGCGCTATTCTTGTGCGATGGACAGCAAGCCGCCGCGCCGCACTCGCGAACGCATTCTTGACGTCGCGCTGCGGCTTTTCAATGACTTCGGCGAACCCAACGTCAACACCACGCTGATCTCGGAGGAGATGAAGATCTCACCGGGCAATCTTTATTACCACTTCAAGAACAAAGACGACATCATCAACTGCATCTTTCAGCAGTTCGAAAAGGAGATCGATCAGTTGCTTGCGGTTCCGACGGGCCGTGCAGCCGACGTTGAGGATGCATGGCTGTTTCTGCACCTGTTGTTCGAGCAGATCTGGAAGTACCGCTTCCTCTATCGCGATCTGAACAATCTGCTGTCGAATAACCGCACGCTCGAAATCAAGTTCAAGGAACTGCTGAACGAAAAAGTGCAAGTGGCACGCCGCCTGTGCGAAGGACTGCAAAGCGCGGGGCAGCTCACCGCGGACGCTCGCGAAATCGAGGCGCTGGCCACGAATATGGTCGTCGTGGCGACCTACTGGCTGTCGTTTTCGTATGTACTCGACCCGCGCCGCTCGAACGAGCCCGCGGTGGTCGGCGCAGCGCTGCAGCGCGGGTGCTATCAGACGATGGCGCTGACTTCGCCTTACTTGAGCGGCAACGCACGTGCACTGTTTGAAAGACTGGCCGGTGAGTATCTGGTCGACTAACGACAACAAGGGAGGCGCCGATGGCGAAGACGTGGGCTAAGTTTCCGCACGCTGACAAGAAGTTCGAATACTCGGCCGCCGCATTGAAAAAGTCATGGGACCGGCTGCATAAGGGCGACGCGGAGCCGCTCCCGAAGAGCGCCGATGTCATCGACGCGTGGGTGGCGTTTCACGCTGGGGACTTTCAAAGGGCGGCTGAGCTCGGAGAAAAAGCGGGCGCGGACGGTGCGAACGTCGCCAACAAGTCGCAAGCGATTTACGCGAACTATCTGGAAGCGAACGAGAAGAAGAAACTCGAGCTGTTCGAGGAGGTCGCAGCGCGGGCGGAGCGGCTGCAGCGCGATCAACCGAAGAACGCCAACGCTTATTACTGGCAGGCTTACGCACTGGGCCGCTATGCGCAGGGGATTTCGATCGCCAAGGCCCTCGCGCAAGGGATCGGCGGCAAGGTCAAGGCGGCGTTGGAAACGACGATCAAGCTGGCACCAAAGCACGCCGATGCGCACATCGCATTGGGTGCGTATCACGCCGAGGTCATCGACAAGGTCGGCGCAATGATCGGCGGACTGACCTACGGCGCAAAGAAAGACGCTGCGATGAAGAACTACCAGACTGCGCTGAAACTCAATCCTGACTCGGCCATTGCGCGCATCGAGTATGCCAATGGACTGGTGATGCTGGAAGGCAATAAGGCGTTGAAGCAGGCCGAGCAGCTGTACGCGGAGGCGGCCGCGTGCGATCCGATGGATGCCATGGAGAAGCTGGACGTCGAGCAAGCCAAGGCAGAAATCGACGATTGACTTAGAACCGGGAGCCCTGCTCCTTCAGAAATTCGATTTCCTCAGCCGTCGAATCGCGACCAAGAATCGAGTTGCGATGAGGAAAGCGGCCGAAGCGCTGGATCACTTCTAGGTGCTTGATCGCCCACGGGAGCGGATCAGGCAGACCTTCGCGCGCAAGTTGCTCGAACAACCGCACCGACTCCAATTGATCGTTCAAGAATTCAGAGTGCTCGAACGGCATATACGCAAACCAGCGCTCAACCGGCGCGAGCGAACGGTCGTCGTTGCGGTCAACCAGGCCTGATGCAAGCCTCAACGCCCGGCTGTCGCCCGCGAATGCGCGCGGCGTGTCGCGGTAGATGTTGCGCGTGAACTGATCCAGCACGAGGATCGAGGCAAGTACGCCGCGTGGACCCACCGCCGCCCAATCGTCGAGCCCGCCACCTAATGCCGCCTCGACTGTGCTGGCAAAGCGCTTGCGCAAGAGTTCGTCGGTCGCGTCTGACTTGGTAAACCACAGCGGCCGCGTCTTCCCAAAGTCCGGATCGCCGGGCGCTCCGAACCAGAAATCGAGAACCTCCGTAGGCTTCATGCAATAAAAAGGCGCCGGGATTAGCGGCGCCTTTTGGTCAATCAGCGATTCAAGCCGCGGCGTACATCGTTGCCCGCTTGCGCACGACTTCCAGCAGTCCCTGGCACGCGTCCTCAACGTAATCGAGCACGGTTCCGAAGCCTTCGGGGCCGCCGTAGTACGGATCCGGAACGGTGGCGGCGTCGAATTCGCCGGCGTAGCGCATCAACAGATGAAGCTTGTGCTTCTGCTGGCGCGGGCACTGCTGCTGCAGCAGCGACAGGTTTTCCCAATCCATCGCCAGGATCAGGTCGTACTCGTGAAAGTCCGACTGCGTGATCTGGCGCGCCCGCAGATCGGTCAATTCATAGCCACGCTTGCGCGCCGCTTGCTGGCCCCGCACATCGGGCGGTTCGCCGACGTGATACGCGTGCGTCCCGGCCGAGCCGATCTGCACGATGTCCTCGAGGCCGGCGTCGCGCACCATCTTGCGGAAAACCCCCTCCGCAATCGGTGAGCGGCAGACGTTGCCCATGCACACAAACAGAATTTTTGTCATACCCGTTCGCCTTTCAAGTGGCGGTCCAACCGCCCCGGCTCCTAATAGCCCTAAAAACCCTAATAACCCTTAGCGGTGCCCTCGCCTTCGTTTCAGCAGACCCACTCACCTTGGCAAAGTTCGCGCCACCTAGCACTCATTTACAAGATCGGGGCTCCCCCCTTCCGAACAAGGGATCCCTACGCAGCCCGCTCTCCCGGCACCAGGGCGACCACATTGGTCGACCCGCCGGAGCCAAACACCTGCTCTTTAAGCAGCGCCAGCTGGTCCCGAACGCGCGCGGCCTTTTCAAACTCCAGATTCTTGGCGTGCTCGAACATCTGCTTCTCGAGCCGCTTGATCTCTTTGGAAACCTGTTTTTCGGACATGACCTCGTATTCGGCCGCGGCCGAAGCGGCTTTCAGGTTGTGGCGCGACTCGGTCGCGTCGTACACCCCATCGATCATTTCGCGCACGTCCTTGACGATGCTGCGCGGAATGATGTCGTTAGCCGCGTTGAACAACGCTTGCTTCTCACGCCGCCGATCGGTTTCGTCGATCGCGCGCTGCATCGAATCGGTGACCTTGTCGGCATACATGATTGCCATGCCGTCCAGGTGGCGCGCGGCGCGGCCGATGGTCTGGATCAGCGAACGCTCGGAGCGCAGAAAGCCTTCCTTGTCGGCGTCGAGAATCGCGACCAGCGAGACTTCGGGCAGGTCAAGCCCTTCGCGTAGCAGGTTGATACCGACAACGACGTCGAAGACGCCGGCACGCAGGTCGCGGATGATCTCCACCCGCTCGACGGTGTCGATATCCGAATGTAGATACCGAACCTTGATGCCGTGCTCGGACAGAAACTCGGTCAGATCCTCTGCCATGCGCTTGGTAAGCGTGGTGATCAGCACGCGGTGACCCTGGTCGGTGCGCAGCTTGATCTCTGACAGCACGTCGTCGACCTGCGTCCGCGCCGGGCGCACCTGAATTTTCGGGTCGACCAGCCCGGTCGGGCGCACCAGTTGTTCGACCACCTGCGACGAGTGCTCGAGCTCGTACGCGGCAGGTGTCGCGGACACGAAAATCGAGCGCCTCATCTTGCGTTCGAACTCATCGAATCGCAGCGGCCGATTGTCGAGCGCAGACGGGAGCCGGAAACCGAACTCGACCAAGGTTTCCTTGCGCGCGCGGTCGCCGCGGTACATGCCGCCCAGCTGCGGAATCGTGACGTGCGATTCGTCGATGAACATCAGCGCGTCGGGCGGGAGGTAGTCGACCAGCGTGGCCGGCGGCTCGCCCGGCATCGCACCCGAAATATGGCGCGTGTAGTTCTCGATTCCGCGGCAGAACCCGAGCTCGTTCAGCATCTCGATGTCGAAACGCGTGCGCTGCTCGATTCGCTGCGCCTCGACCAGTTTGCCTTGCGCCACGAACGTCTCGATGCGTTCCTTCAGCTCGAGCTTGATCGTCTCGATCGCGCGCAGCACGTTCTGACGCGGCGTTACATAGTGCGACGACGGATACAACGTAAAGCGCGGAATTTTCTGCCGGACGCGGCCGGTCAGCGGATCGAACAGCTGAATCGAATCGACTTCGTCGTCGTACAGATCGACGCGAACCGCGAGCTCAGCATGCTCGGCCGGGAAAATGTCGATCGTGTCGCCGCGCACACGGAACGTGCCGCGCGTGAACTCCATGTCGCTGCGCTTGTACTGCATCTGCGTCAGCCGCACGATGATGTCGCGCTGGCTAAGCCGATCGTTGTGCCGCAACGTCAGCACCATCGAGTGGTAATCCGACGGATCGCCGATGCCATAGATTGCCGACACCGTCGCCACGATCACCACATCACGCCGCTCGAGCAGCGACTTGGTGGCGGACAGTCGCATCTGCTCGATGTGCTCGTTGATGCTGCTGTCCTTCTCGATATACAGATCGCGCGAAGGAACGTAGGCCTCGGGCTGGTAGTAGTCGTAGTACGAAACGAAATACTCGATCGCGTTATTCGGAAAGAACTCGCGCATTTCCGAATACAGTTGCGCTGCAAGCGTCTTGTTCGGCGCAAGCACCAACGTGGGGCAGCCGATCTGCGCGATGATGTTGGCCATCGTGTAGGTTTTGCCCGAACCCGTGACACCCAACAAAGTTTGGAACGCCAGACCATCCGCCAACCCTTCGCTCAGGCGCGCGATTGCCTCTGGCTGATCACCTGCCGGCGCAAAGGGTTGATGCAACTGGAACGGTGAGTTGGGATAGGTGACGATCACGGATTATTTTGCAGTGCGGTAAATTTAAGGCAAGCGCGAATCCTAACAGTTGACGCGCGAAAAGCCTATACCTATGCTAGTGTTCGGTGTCGAATCTCCCCTCGGAATCAATGGGTTATATCGCGTTCCGGGAAACGTCCTTAAGTGATCCTGCGCTGCGCACTTGGTAAATTTTGCAAAGATTGCACCCTTCATGCTGCAGCGCGCACGCCAACCAGACCTTCTAACAAGTTGATTTGTCGGGACAAGTTCGCACGGTAAATGGCCAATTCACTCTTTGACGGCGTCCAGATGGCGCCGCGCGATCCGACGCTCGGGCCCACCGAAGCCTTTAACCAGGATGCCGATCCCAACAAGGTGAATCTGGGCGTCGGTGTCTACTCTGACCGACGAAGGTCGAATTCCCATCCTGCGCGCCGTGGCCGAGGCTGAACGGCGTCACGCCGCTGCCGCATCGCCGCGTGGATACTTGCCAATCGACGGTATCGCCGCCTATGACACCGCCGTGCAGGAACTGCTGCTAGGCGCTGCTTCCCCCTTGATCGCCGCAGGCCGTGCAATTACTGCGCAGTCGCTGGGCGGAACCGGGGCGCTAAAGATCGGCGCCGACCTGCTGAAGAAGGTGCTGCCCAACGCGAGCGTTGCGATCAGCGATCCGACGTGGGAAAACCATCGGGCGGTGTTCGAGAGTGCCGGCTTTCCGGTGGTGGCGTATCCGTACTACGACGCGAGCACGCGCGGGGTGCGATTCGATGCGATGGTTGATTTCCTGACCACTTTGGCGCCTCGAACGATCATCGTGCTGCACGCCTGTTGCCACAATCCGACCGGAGCCGACCTGACGCCGGACCAGTGGCACGCATTGCTGGAAGTGCTGCGCAAGCATGACCTGTTGCCGTTTCTCGATCTCGCCTACCAAGGGTTTGCGCAAGGCATCGAAGAGGATGGCGCCGTTGTGCGCCAGTTCGCGCAATCCGGCCTGCCTCTGCTGATCGCGAGCTCCTTCTCAAAAAGCTTTTCACTCTACGGTGAAAGAGTCGGCGCGTTGACGATCATCGATTCCAGCAAGGATGAATCAGCGCGTGTCTTGAGCCAGCTAAAGCGGGTGATTCGCGCGAACTACTCGACGCCGCCGACGCATGGGGGCGCGGTCGTGACCACCGTACTTACGACGCCCGAGTTGCGCGCTGCATGGCTCGAAGAGCTCACCGAGATGCGTGAACGCATCCGGCACATGCGCGCGGCCTTGGTCGAGAGTTTGAAGGCACAGGGTGCAGGTCGGGATTTCTCTTTCGTGTTGCGACAGAACGGAATGTTTTCGTACAGCGGACTGACGCCCGAGCAAGTGGATCGCCTGCGGGAGGAGTTTCATATCTATGCGGTCAGCACGGGGCGCATTTGCGTCGCTGCGCTGAACAGTCGCAATGTCGACTATGTGGCAAAGGCGATCACTACTGTCTTGCCGTAGCGATGCCTCGCATATAATCCGCGCCTCTCTTCTTCCTCGATAGCTCAGTCGGTAGAGCGACGGACTGTTAATCCGCAGGTCCAAGGTTCGAGCCCTGGTCGAGGAGCCAGCTCTGTGCATTGACTTCGTCGGGCGATCCACATGCTCGTGACATGAGCCCTTCTGTTTGTCGCTTCTGCTCAGCGCCGCTACGAACTACGTTCGTCGATCTTGGTATGTCACCGTTGTGCCAGACGCACATCCGTGTGGATCAGTTGCAGCAAGCGGAGCCGTTTTATCCGCTGCATGCGTTGGTGTGCGAGCAGTGCTTCCTCGTGCAGTTGCAGGAGTTCGTTGCGCCTGCGGATATCTTCTCCGAATACGCCTATTTTTCATCGTACTCATCGTCATGGGTCGAGCACGCCCGGCGCTACGCGGACCAAATGATCGAACGTTTCAAGCTGGACGCCGACAGTAGGGTTATCGAGATCGCAAGCAACGACGGCTACCTTCTGCAGCATTTCGCGGCCCGCGCGATTCCTGTGCTAGGAATAGAGCCCGCAGCCAACGTCGCCAATGCTGCTATCGAAAAGAAAATTCCCACAAGCATTTGTTTTTTCGGCCGCGACACCGCGCGACGGATCGCGCACGAGCACAGCCGGGCAGACGTTTTGATCGGTAACAACGTACTGGCCCACGTACCGGATCTGAACGACTTCGTGGGCGGATTGAAGCTACTCCTGGCGCCGGACGGCGTGATCACGATGGAGTTTCCGCACTTGTGGCGGCTGATGGCGGAGAACCAATTCGACACGATCTATCACGAGCACTTCAGTTACTTTTCGTTCGCCGTGGTCGAAAAGATATTTGCGTTTCACGGCTTGTCGGTATTCGACGTCGAGGAGCTGCCGACGCATGGCGGCTCGCTGCGCATCTACGCCCGCCACACCGAGCACACGACGCTGACCATCGGTGAGCGTGTCGACAATCTGCGTCGACGAGAAGTCGACGCCGGTTTTCTCACACTTGATCGCTATCTCGGCTTTGGAGCGCAGGTCCACGCAACAAAACGCAAACTACTGGCGTTCCTTATCGACGCCAAGCAGCGCGGGAAGAAAATCGTCGGCTATGGCGCACCCGGCAAAGGCACCACGCTGCTCAACTACTGCGGCATTCGTACCGATTTTCTCGATTTTACGGTCGACGCCAACCCTTATAAGCAGGGCAAGTACACACCGGGAACACGCATTCCGATTCTGTCACCCGAAATGATCCGCGCCGCGCGCCCCGACTACGTTCTGATCCTTCCGTGGAATTTGAAGCACGAGATTTCGCGCGCCGCCGCATACATCGGGCAGTGGGGCGGCCGCTTCGTCGTGCCGATTCCCGAGGTCCAGGTGCTGTAGGCAAACTCCATTAATGAAGATTTTGATCACCGGCAGTGAGGGCTACATCGGCGCCCGTCTCGCGCCGTGGCTTCACGACCGCGGCCACCAAGTTTTCGGATTGGATACCGCGCTTTACCGCGATGGCTGCCTTTATCTCGATTCGATCGGTATGCCGTTCGCTCCGCCCACACGTTTCAAGGATTTGCGCAACGTAACGCCGGCGGACTTCGCCGGTGCAGATGCAGTGATTCATCTGGCCGAGCTTTCCAATGATCCGTTGGGCGAGAATCGGCCGGAAATTACATACAGAATCAATCACGAAGGCTCCGTAGGTATTGCAAACGCCGCGCGTGAGGCCGGAGTGCGGCGCTTTGTGTATGCATCGTCATGTAGCGTTTATGGTCTTGGGACCGGTGTGTTTTTAGATGAGACGTCGCCGACCAATCCGCAAACCGCATACGCCCGTTGCAAGGTGTTGGTCGAACGCGACCTTGCGGCATTGGCGGATGACAACTTCTCAGTCGTTTTCTTGCGCAACGCGACCGCGTATGGGCCATCGCCGCGCATGCGATTCGACATTGTCCTGAACGATTTGTGCGCGCTGGCCTACACCCAAAAAAAGATCGCCATGGTGAGCGACGGCAGCCCATGGCGCCCGATCGTGCACGTCGAAGACATCTGCGAGGCGATGCGATGTGCGGTCGAGGCACCGGCGGATTCCGTCAACGGTGAGATCTTCAACGTCGGGCGCACTTCTGAGAACTACCGGATCCGCGAGATCGCAGCGATTGTGGCTGAAGCGTTCCCGGGCTGCGAGATTACGGCCGGCCCTGCGAGCGCCGACAATCGCAGCTACCGCGTTTGCTTCGAGAAGATAGAGAGTCGTCTGCCCGGATTTTCCGCGCGCTGGACTGCGTCGGCAGGGGCACGCGAACTGGCACGGCTATTCGAACGCATCGAATTCAGCACAGCAATGCACGAATTCCGTGCTTTCACGCGGCTGAAGCAGTTGAAGTACCTACAGCGCACCGGTCAGCTGGACGAAGATCTGTTCTGGAGAGCCCGTTGATTTGCGAGAGCACATCGATCCCGGGCGTTAACGTCGTTACCCCCGAGTTGGTGGAAGACGAGCGGGGTTTCTTCGCTCGAACCTGGTGCCGCCGCGAGTTCGCTGCGCACGGAGTGGTCGTCGAGATGGTTCAGGCGAATATTTCGCATAACCGGCAGGCCGGCACTCTGCGAGGATTGCATTTCAGCTGGTCACCTTCCGTCGAGGGCAAGCTGGTCCGCTGCGAGCGGGGACGTATCCATGATGTGGTTGTCGATCTACGGCCCGATTCGCCGGCGTTCGCAAACCACTTGGCGGTCGTGCTCGATGACGAAACCCGCAATGCGATCTACATTCCGCCGGGGGTTGCGCACGGGTTTCAGACGCTCGTACCCAATTGCGATGTTCTTTACATGATGACTGACTTCTATCGAGCCGAGTTCGCCGATGGCGTGCGTTACGACGATCCAGCCTTTGGCATCGCCTGGCCGTTGGCGGTGACCAACATCGTCGAGCGCGACCGGACGTACCCGGACTTCGATGCGGCCGCGCACCGGAGGCGCTTCGCGGCGTGCTGCTGAATCAATTTTCAGACCCGAACGAAGCGAAGCGCAGCGCCGTCAGCGCGTTGCAATTGATTAACGAGATGTATCCGATATGCCGCAGCATCACCGGCGACGGCGTGCGGCGAACTTTCGACCTGATCGAGCAGCGGATTGCGCTGGAGCGCAGTGAAGTTCCGAGCGGAACCGCGGTATTCGACTGGATTATTCCTCCCGAATGGAACATCCGCGACGCTTTCGTCGCCGACGAACAAGGTCGGCGGGTCGTCGATTTCCGCGCTAGCAATCTGCACGTTGTAGGTTATTCGACCCCAATCAACCAGACCATGTCGCTGGCGGAACTAGAACCCCATCTTCATTCGCTGCCAGATCGCCCCGACCGAATTCCGTACCGCACCAGCTACTACCGAGAAGACTGGGGCTTTTGTCTACGCCATCGGGATCGCGAGCAGCTTGGGCCGGGGCCGTATCGCGTAGTAATCGACTCCACGCTGCGACCGGGAAGCCTGACGTACGCGGAGCACGCGACTTCGGGTTACGAATCAGGCGAGGCCATTATCTACACGCACACGTGTCACCCTTCGCTGGCCAACGACAACCTGACCGGCATCGCGGTAGCAACGCTCTTGGCCCAAGCTCTTCGAGAAGAGCGACCACGCCTGACGTGGCGTTTCGTGTTCGGTCCCGGCACGATCGGTTCACTAACGTGGTTAGCGCGCAACGAACAGCGCTTGCCCGCGATACGCGCCGGCCTCACAGTAGGACTGATGGGAGATTCGCAGCCGTTAACATTTAAGCGGAGCCGCCGCGGCAATTCGATGACGGATCGCGCCGGCGAATACGTCGTGCAGTCGTTCGGCACATCGAGCCGAGTGGTCGATTTCGAACCTTACGGATACGACGAGCGCCAGTTTTGTTCGCCCGGCTTCGACCTACCGGTAGGAAGACTGTCGCGCGCTACCCATGGTGACTACCCCGAATACCACACGTCAGCCGACGATCCATCGCTGATAAGCGCGGACGCGCTCGCCGAGTCGATCGCTGCTCTGTCGCAGCTTATCGCGGTGATCGACTGCAACCGGCGCTTATTGAATATGAGCCCAAAGGGAGAGCCGCAACTGGGACATCGCGGTTTGTACGCCAGCCTTGGTGGCGGACAATCGGTCGGGCAAAGCGAACGTGCCTTGTTATGGGTGCTGAGCCTATCCGACGGCGCTCACGATCTTCTTTCGATCGCGCAGCGCTCGGGCCTGGACTTCGCGTCGTTGGACCGCGCCGCCTCGGCCCTGGAAAAGAGCGGGCTCGTTAAGACATTGCCTGAGCCTGCCCCGTGAAAGTCGTTCTGTTCTGCGGAGGTCTCGGCACGCGGTTGCGTGAGCACTCGGACACGATCCCCAAGCCATTGGTGAATGTCGGCTATCGGCCGATTCTGTGGCATCTGATGCGCTACTACGCTCACTACGGCCACAAAGACTTCATCCTCGCGCTTGGGTATCGCGGCGACCTGATCCGCGACTACTTCCTCAGCTACAACGAGTGCATGTCGAATGACTTCGTGCTATCCGGCGGTGGCAAAAAGATCGAGATGCTGAGCACCGACATCGACGACTGGCGCATCACATTCGTCGACACCGGACTGCATTCAAATTTGGGCGAGCGGCTGCTGCGCGTACGCCGCTTTCTTGACGGCGAATCTGAATTTCTTGCGAATTACGCCGACGGGCTGAGCGACGTCGACTTGAATGCGCACATCGAAGATTTTCGCCGTCGGGAGGTCACCGCAAGTCTGGTCGCCGTCCGAACAGCGCAAAGCTTTCATTCAGTGCAGTCGGACAACAACGGAATCGTGACCGGCTTCGGCCAAATTTCGGACTCGGAATTCTGGATCAACGGCGGCTTCTTCTGTCTTCGCCGCGAGATCTTCGATGTGATCGAAGAAGGTGACGAGCTGGTCGAGCAACCCTTTCAGCGTTTGATCAAGCAAGGAAAGCTTGCTGTGCATCGACATCACGGCTTCTGGCAGTCGATGGACACGTTCAAGGACAAGATCACATTCGACCGCATGGAGGCGCGTGGTAATTGCCCCTGGGCCATGTGGAAGCGTTAGGGACTAGATGCTTCCTCTGCAGCTAGGCAAGGATCGCAAGCGTCTTCGCGTTCTGTGCCTCGGCGCGCATAGCGACGATATCGAAATCGGATGTGGCGGCTCTCTGCTGCGATGGCTGCACGAGTATCAGCGAGTCGACGTCACATGGGTGGTTCTGTGCGCGGCTGACGCGAGAGGGGACGAAGCGCGCAGCAGCGCGCGCGCAGTGCTGCGCGCCGCGGCCACGGTCGATATTGCACTCGGCGACTTCGAAGATGCTCACCTGCCGGCTGACTTTCGACGTGCCAAAGCGTTTGTCGGTGCGCTTCGCCGGCGCGCGGAACCCGACGTCGTGCTAACGCACAGCCTCACCGACCGGCATCAGGATCATCGCCTGATTGCGGAACTGACGTGGCAGACCTGGCGCGATCACCTGATACTTGAATACGAAATTCCAAAGTACGAAGGAGACCTGGGTCAGCCGAATCTCTTCGTTCCATTGTCGGCTGCCATTGCGAACCGCAAGCTGCGCCACCTGGAGAAACACTTCGGCAGTCAGCATTCGAAACCCTGGTTCAACGAGAACACATTTCTCGCTCTGATGCGCCTGCGCGGCGTCGAATGTCATTCGCGCAGCGGCTTCGCAGAAGCCTTCGTTTCACGCAAGGCGGTCGTGTGAGGCCATGAAGCTTGAACCACCTCCAACCGACCCCACGCAGGCGCTGCGCGTTCGCGCGCACGAATTGATTCCCGGTGGATGTCACACGTATGCGAAGGGCGACGATCAATTCCCCGAACGATCTCCGCCGTTCATCGTGCGTGGTGCGGGTTGTCACGTGTGGGACATGCACGGGTCGGAATTTATCGAGTACGGCATGGGCTTGCGCGCAGTCACACTGGGCCACGCTTTCGAGCCGGTACTCTCCGCCGTCAGGGCACAGTTGAGCCTAGGAATTAACTTCACGCGACCCGCGCCAATCGAAGTGGAATGCGCGGAGCTGCTGCACTCGCTGATCGCGTCGGCCGAAATGGTCAAATTTTGCAAGGACGGATCGCACGCGGTGGACGGAGCGATCCGACTTGCACGCGCTTACACCGGGCGCGACATGCTCGCGATCTGCGGCGATCATCCGTTTTTTTCAACAAGCGACTGGTTTATCGGCACAACCGAGATGAACGCGGGCGTTCCGGAATCGACGCGGCGCCAGATCGTCAAGTTCCGGTACAACGACATCGCCGGGCTCGATGCATTGCTGCAACAATTTTCGGGCCAGATCGCAGCGGTGATCATGGAGCCCGCGCGAACCGAAGAGCCGACGCCAGAATACCTGCAGCAGCTAAAAGCCCGTGTCGGCGCCAGCGGGGCGCTGCTGATTTTCGACGAAATGATCACCGGCTTCCGGTGGCACCTGAAAGGCGCGCAGCATGAGTACGGAGTGACGCCGGACTTGAGCACCTTCGGCAAGGCGATGGCGAACGGCTTCTCGGTCTCGGCGCTAGCGGGACGCAAGGAGATCATGCGCCTCGGCGGAACCGATCACACACGGGAGCGCGTTTTCCTTTTGTCGACGACTCACGGGGCGCAAACGCACGAGCTGGCCGCCGCTTGCGCGACGATGCGTTACTACGAAAGCCATCCGGTGGTGGAAACTCTGTATGCAAGGGGAGCGCGCTTGCGGCGCGGCATCAACCAGGCTGTCGATGCCGCGGGGCTCGGCAGCCACTTCGAACTGCTTGGTCGCGACTGCAATCTGGTGTTTGCGACTCGCGATGCCGAACACCAGCCCAGCCAGCTTTTTCGCACCTTGTTCATGCAGGAAATGATCAAGCGCGGCGTGATCGCCCCATCGTTCGTAGTCAGTTACTCGCATTCGGAATCGGACATTGACCGGACGATAGACGCTGCTGGCGAGGCTCTCCGCGTCTACCGTGAGGCTCTAACGAACGGACTCGAGGGATTGCTGGAAGGCCGCTCCGTTAAGCCGGTTTTTCGACGCTTCAGTTGAGCCCCGCGGCAAGCATGATCGGCGCTGCGATCGTGTAATGCAGGCGCTCATGCACCCGATGGTCAGCGTCGTTACTCCGTTCTATAACACGGAGGACTACCTCGAGCAGGCAATACAGAGCGTGCTGGCGCAAACGTATGAACACTTCGAATACATACTGTCCGATAACTGCAGCACTGACGCGTCGTTGTCGATCGCGCAACGTTATGCAGCGATCGATCCGCGCATTCGCCTGGTGGTTCACACCGAGTTCATCGCGCAGGACCCCAATTACAACCGGGCGCTGCGCTGCATTTCACCTGACAGCCAGTACACCAAGGTGGTACAGGCAGACGACCGGATCCATCCGAACTGCCTGGCAGATATGGTCGCGTTGGCGGAGCCGCATCCTAATGTCGCGATCGTCGGCTGCTGTTATCTGGCGGGCAACGAGCTGGCCGGCGACGGTCTTCCATTCGACCGATCCGTTTTCAGCGGCAAGGAAGCGTGCCGCACCCGACTGTTGCAAGGCGGCACCTACTTCGCTTCGCCGACATGTCTGCTGTACCGGTCTTCGGTCGTCCGCCGCCGTGAGCCGTTTTATGGTCCCAACCAGATCAACGCAGACACGGCTGCTTGCTTCGAGATTTTGATGGATGCCGATTTCGCGCGTGTCCCCCAGATCCTTGCCTACCTGCGGCGAGACGACGCTTCAATCTCTAGCCCTCTCCTCAGATTCGGCGCAAATAATTTCGTCAACCTGGCATTGGTTGAGAAATATGGACCACACTACTTGTCTCCAGCCGAGCTAGTGGCGCGCCGGAAAACGCTGGAGAGTTCGTATCTACGCGCGCTGGCGCGTGCCGCCGTCCGTTTTTCGGGGCGCGACTATTGGGAGTTTCACGCTTCGATGCTCGCTTCTCTCGGCCGCAAGCTTCCGTGGGTCAGAGTCGGTGCGCACGCGTGCGACCTAGTACTGAGCAAGGTGTTAAACCCGCGCCAGACGATCGAGAGCGCGCTCTCAACATGGCGTCGACGGTAGGCTCTCGGCCGCCGGAACGAACACACCCGATGCGAATCGTTGCGCTGGCACCGAACGATTGGGATGCCCCGTGGATGAACCGTCAGAATCTGCTGTCGCGGCTGGCACGCGAGCACAAGATCGTGTATTCGAACGGCATCTGGGCGTCTTGGCATCTCGGGACCACCGCCTATGCGCATGCTCCCTACCTCGGCCGATTCGATATCCGCGATGGTGTCAGCGTCGATACTCGCAGCAGCTGGCTGATGCGCATTCCGCGCGTCCGAACGCTGGATCAGCTTGCTATTCAGGCGGCGTGCTTCCGTTGGCGGAATCGTCTCGCGCGCTACCCAGGCCCTCTTGTTGCATATCTCTTTCATCCCGAGTATCTGCCGTTTCTAAAGCGTCTGCGAGCTGACTACGTCGTCTATCACGCCTACGACCTGTTTCGATTCATGGGTCCGCGCGGTAATTGTCTCGAACCCGCCGAAAATGCTTTGCTTGACATCGCCGATCTGGTCATCGCAACTTCCGAAGAAACTGCGGCTGACATGCGAAGTCGTAACAACCGGCGCGTCGAGGTGCTGGGCAACGGTGTCGACTTAAGCCGTTTTCCCACCGGTGCTGCGCCACCAGAGCCGCCTGAACTTGCGAACATTCCCCGGCCGCGCATCGGCTACGTGGGCGCGATCAATCAGAAAGTTGACTTTGAACTGGTCCTCGGTCTCGCTAAGCGCCGGCCCTCGTGGCAATTCGTCTTCGTCGGAGAAATCGACAACCTTCGGCCGGGTGACGCAGAGCTGATCGCAGCGCTCCGCGCGTGCCACAACATCCATATCCTGGATGCTGTTCCGCAACGCGAGGTTGCTGGAATCCTGCTCAACCTCGACGTCGGACTGGTGTGCTACCGAATCTTGAAGTGGACACTGGCAGGCTACCCTCTGAAGGCCCTCGAGTATCTGGCCTGTGGTCTTCCGGTCGTGGCGACGAACTTGCCGGCGCTGCAGGAATTCGCAGACGTGATCGCCATCGCCAGATCCGCTGATGAGTGGGAGAAAGCGCTGGCCGCGGCGATCGCGGGCCGCGGAAACGGAAACACCGCCTCGAGGGTGGCCATGGCAGGAGCCAACAGCTGGGACACACGAGTGGCGCGCCTCAATGGCCTGCTTGGTGAGATGGTTTCGCAGCGCGCTCCGGCCCAGCGGAGCAGCCTCCACAGCAGAACACGCATCGTGCCGTCGTGACTTTTGCGCGCGGTTAATTCAAGGCGGCTTACGTTGCGCCGGCGTTTCGGCCCCGTTCGCCTACCCTCCGCGCTGGTTCAATCCCCGCTATGACCGATCACCTGAGGCGCAAGGTCGCGGTCGGCGTCGCCTGGATGACTTCCGCACGGGCGCTGGTGCGACTGCTCGGTCTATTAAGCACTCTGGTGCTGGCGCGTCTGCTCACGCCGGCGGACTTCGGCATCGTCGCGATGGCGATGGCGGTGGCGGCCGCTCTCGAGTTGTTGACGCTGTACAGCTTCGAAACTGCACTGATTCAACAACCCAATATCTTGCGCGCGCATTACGACTCAGCTTGGACGCTGAACGTGCTGTTTGGGCTCGGCCTCGCGATCGCGCTCGCCGCTGTCGCCGTGCCCGCTGCCGCGTTCTACCGGGAGCCCCGCCTGGAAGCCGTGATGGTTCTGGTCGGAGCCAAGTTTTTGATCGACGGCACCGTGAATACAGGAACGATCGATTTCCGGCGCCAGCTGGTTTTCGGTCGCGACTTCGTATTGCAGGTGGGCCCGAAGATCGCCGGCATCCTGATCACCATTCCGCTCGCGTACTGGCTGCGTGATTACCGAGCACTGCTCGCCGGCATGCTGTGCAGCTCTGTAGCCAGGTCCTTGTTGAGTTACGTGATGCATCCGCACCGGCCTCGGTTTTGCCTTACCGAAGCCCGCGGATTGTTTCGCTATTCGCGCTGGCTGTTGTTGAACAGCGTCGTCGGCTTCCTGCGTGTACGCAGCGCCGACTTCATCATCGGGCGACAACTCGGCGCCGGAGCGCTCGGTGTCTTCACAGTTTCGTACGAAGTCTCGAACCTGCCGTCGACCGAAATGGTGGCGCCGATCAATCGGGTGCTCTTTCCAAGCTACGTGCAACTGGCACACGACACCGACGGGTTAAGAGAGAGTTTCAGCTCAACACTCGGCCTGATCGCTCTCGTAATCCTGCCCGCCAGCATCGGGCTTGCTGCGGTAGCAGACCCCCTGGTGCGTGTTGTCCTCGGCAACCAGTGGCTGCAGACGATCCCGGTGATCAGCCTGCTGGCGTTGGCCGGAGCAGCCAATGTCTTGCAGACGAACACCGGGTCCGTCTACAACGCGCTCGGCCGGCCGAGGCTGAGCGCGTTGACCGGCGCTATCCATGCAGTGTTGCTGATACCGATGCTCCTATACGCCACTCATGTCTTCGGCCTGATTGGCGTGGCGTGGGCGATCCTCATCCATAGCCTCGCGTTGGGTATGCCGATCACGTACTGGATTTTTTTCCGCAACACGCCCATACGGCCGGTCGATGTTTGGCGGGTCTGCTGGCGGCCCGTGGTGGCGTGTGTCGTGATGTTTATCGCGGCCAATCGATGTCTGGTCTTACTGGAGCCACAATCAGAACTTGCAGGGAGCGTGCTAAACCTCATTGCCGCGTCCTTCGTTGGCGCGTTGGCCTATGTCCTGACGATTCTGATTCTCTGGCAGGCGAGCGGGAAGGCCGGTCGGGGCGGAGGCGATGCTGCTACAGAAACTCGGAAGCGGCTGGCGGCGATAGTCGTCGAACGACCGACACCAACTGAGTCGCTTGCGTACGCCGTAAGTCCGGTCGGCAGGCTCAGGAGCTAACGGTCCGTTTCGCAAGGCTCTGTGCGCGAGCCAGCCGTTACAATGCCGCCTCTGCACTTCGCCGTTTCGTATCGATTCATACCAGTGACGTTACGGATGTTTGCCTGATGCAGAAACAGCGCCGGCGCGTCACGATCGCTGCGACTCTTTTCGCTGCGTCGCCAGGCCTGATCAGTTGTGGGGGTGGTGGCACCGACGCCGTCTCACAACCGACCCCTCCGCCGCCCGCGCCGGGTGCTGCTCCACCACCACCTCCCTCGTCCGGGCCGTCACCACCAGCGCCCTCACCTCCCTCACCTCCTTCGCCGCCACCGCCTCCGCCACCTCCCCCACCGGTCGGCCAGTGGCCGTTATCGATCGGTGCGGGAGGCCGTCATCTTGTGACCGCTTCTGGCGAGCCGTTTTTCGTCCATGGGGATACGCCCTGGTCGATTGCCGTTCAACTCACACCAGCGCAGATCACGAGCTATCTGGATGACCGGCAGGCAAAAGGCTTTACGGCAATTCTCTTTAATGCAGTGGAGCACCTGTACAGCAGTCAGTCGCCCGCATGGAGGAATGCCGCTCAGCAGTTGCCGTTTGCTCCCTACAACAACTTCGCGGCGCGCGTCGAGGCCTACTGGCAAGTTGTTGACCACGTAGTCGCTCAGGCCAATCAGCGCAGCATGATCTGCATCATCAATCCGGCGTATCTGGGGTTTGGTGGCGGTGCGTCGGGTTGGACCGCGGAGCTGATTGCAGAGACAGCGTCCGACCTGCAGAACTACGGGGCGTGGCTCGCCAATCGTTACGCCGCGGCTGGCGTGATCTGGTGCCTGGGAGGCGACTATGACGGCGCCCAGCACCCCGGCCTGCTTGCCAAGCAGTGGAACATCGTGACCGGAATTCGCTCGGTCAATCCGAACGCAATCGTCACTGCGCATGGCAAGCGTCCCCAGTCCGCATACAGCGTCTGGAGCGGATTCGTCGGGTTGGGCTTCAATTTGAACACCATCTACACCGATGGGAGCGAACACGGCTACGCTGAAACCGAATACGCGCGACCGGGTCCGACGCCATTTTTTCTGATCGAAGGCTTCTACGACGGCGAGACGGCGGATCGCTGGCGAGTTGCAGGCGCCAGGCTTACGTGAGCGTTTTGTCGGGAGCGTGTGGGCACATGTTCGGCAACAACCCGATATGGGGCTTCGGCGAGCCCAACAGCAACGGCGGCGCCGGCGCAGCCAGCGCGTTGAGTACATCACTCAGTACACCCGCGACGATGCAAATGGCACACGTGAAAACTTTGTTCACAACGTTTTCCTGGTGGAAGTTGCAACCGAGAGTCGATGCATCGCTCGTGACTTCTGGTCTTGGGGTCGGGACCAATCGCATCTGTCCCGCGCTCGCTAGCGATGGCAGCTTCGCGATGATCTGGAGCACCGGCGGCGCTTTCACCGTCGACATGTCTGCGCTGGCGCCCAGCGCCGTGCAGGCGCGCTGGTACAACACGAGCAACGGCACATTTTCTGCGGTCAGCGGCTCGCCTTTCGTCAATAGCGGGACCGTTGAGTTCACGCCGTCCGGCGAGCGGGTTCTGGTACTCCAAAGCGTGTGAAGGGTACCGGCGATGATCGACTTCCTGAAGACACTCGAAGAGCCTACGGGGATGCGTGAGCGCATCCGCAAGATGCGTTCAGCATTCGTGGACCGCTTGCATGCGCATGGCGCAGTCGGGATTTCCTTCGTGCTGCAGCAAAACGAAATGGTCTCGTACTGCGGATTGACGGCCGAGCACGTCGACCGACTGCGCGAGGAGTTTCATATCTACGCAGTCAGCACTGCACGTATCTGCGTTGCTGCGCTCAAGACGCGCAACGTCGACTACGTCGCAAAGGCGATGACCACGGTCCTGCGATGACGAAGCGTCGCCTATAATCCGCGCCCACTTCTTCCTCGATAGCTCAGTCGGTAGAGCGACGGACTGTTAATCCGCAGGTCCCAGGTTCGAGCCCTGGTCGAGGAGCCAATCTCTCCAAATTTTGCCTGTGTAACCGCTACATCCCTGCGCGCCATTTTTGCCAAATCCAAAGCCTCCTTCAAACGCGCCAGGCGCTGAAGTCGAGGCACCCACAGATCCGTTGTCGGCGCGCTTTACATCTCCAGTTGCCATACATTCAAATACTTAATTTATTCAATGACTTAGATACCTAGCATGGATAATGCTTTATGTAGGGCAGGCATCGCAAATGGTAGGAGAGTAAAGATGGGCATCAGTAAATTCACAAAAGCGCTAGTGGTTGTCGGTTTCAGCGCGTTTTCGTCAATGGCGTCGGCGGCTTTCATTCAGACCTTTGTGTCGGATGAACCCGGGGGCGCAAATGATTGCTCTGGCGTGTTCGGCCAGGGCTTTGATAACTGCAGGATTCCCGCAAATATCGATCCGAATGAGACGCCCATCATCATCAAGTTCAATTTCGCGGACGGCGAATTTACCGTAGACGATATCAATGGGCTGTTCCCGACGATTGACGGCAGCGAGTTCAGTTTCGACTTCACCGGCGACGGCCAGACCGGGACTTGGACATACAACCCCGGCGTGGGCGATCCTGGGATTAATTTCTATGTCGCGAAGGGTGGACCCGGTTTTAACCTCTTTAGCACGGACGATCCACTGACCGGCGATTGGTTCACACCGGATAATCCGGGCGGCAATCCGGCTGGACTGTCGCACCTGTCGTTCTACGACACAGATGGC